>JAZPXQ010000001.1:0-23629 GCA_045543695.1 Acutalibacteraceae bacterium
TGTTAAGCCACGGGCTGCAAGTGCATTGCTGTTGCCAAGAAGATGAACGTCTTCAAGCTGCTGGTTAGTAACTTCACTCGGAGCACCAAGTAAAAGATCCTGCGCATTACCGTTAAGCGGGAATGCAATAACATCAAGAATTTTTTCTTCGACTGTAATAAGCGTTACCATACTGTCAATACCGGGTGCCATACCTGCATGGGGTGGTGCACCATACTGGAATGCAGTATACAATGCGTTAAAGCGTTTCTTTAATTCTTCTTCATCGTAGCCTGCAATTTCAAAGGCTTTCTTCATAATGTCAATATCGTGGTTACGAACTGCACCTGAAGCCAGCTCAATACCGTTACAAACAAGGTCATACTGGTATGCAAGAACCTCTGTAGGCTCTTTGTTAAGAAGGGAATCCATACCACCCTGAGGCATTGAGAAGGGGTTGTGAGTGAAAATCATTTCACCCAGCTCTTCGTCAAACTCATACATGGGGAAGTCAACAACAAAGCAGAATTCAAAAGCATCATCACGAATCAAATCCAACTGATCCTTCTTTGCCAACCAGTCACGAATCATACCGGCTTTTTTCTCTGCATCGTTTTTCTTATCGTCACAGATAAAGAAAAGTGTTTCGCCCTCTTTAACATTTGTGAGAGCTTTTATTTCTTCTTTCTGCTCTTCGCTGAGAAATTTGGCAATAGGTCCTAAGAAAACATTGTCTTTAAGAGTGATGTAGCCTAAACCACCTAAGCCAACTGCATCGGATGTAGCAAATTTAAGTGAGTTTTCAAAGAATTTGTTTGATTTACCACTACAATCTGCCACAATACCACGAACAGGTCTGCCCTTGAATGCAGGGAAGTTAACGCCTTCAAAGAAAGCTGTTAAATCACAGATAATCAAGGGGTTTCTTAAATCGGGCTTATCAGAGCCGTAGTACATCATAGCATCTGCATAAGTAATACGACGGAAGGGCTTGGGAGTTACCTTTTTATCGGAGAAGGTTTTAAATGTATCGTAAATAACATCTTCACAAACATCAAGAACCTCTTCCTGGGTAGCAAAAGCCATTTCAAAGTCCAGCTGATAGAACTCGCCGGGTGAACGGTCTGCACGGGCATCCTCATCACGGAAGCAGGGTGCTACCTGGAAGTATCTGTCAAAGCCTGACACCATAAGGAGCTGTTTGAACTGCTGAGGTGCCTGGGGCAAAGCATAGAATTTACCGGGATGCTTACGGCTGGGAACAAGGAAGTCACGAGCGCCCTCAGGTGATGATGCAGTAAGAATGGGAGTCTGCATATCAAGGAAGCCCTTATCCTCCATTTTATTTCTGAGATGACGGATAATTCTTGAACGTTTAACAAGATTATCGTGGTTTTTGGGGTTACGAAGGTCAAGATAACGATATTTAAGACGTAATTCGTCCTTACTTGTTCTTGAAGCTCTTACCTCGAAGGGAAGCATATTTTTACTTTTACCAAGAACCTGTAAGCTATCTGCTACCAACTCAACATAACCTGTATCAATTTTGGTATTTACTGTTTCAGGGTCACGCTTTTCAACAACACCACTAACTGAAATAACTGTTTCACGGTTTACGTTTTTCAACAGCTCCTCGTTGTGGATAACTACCTGTGTAACTCCTGTGTAGTCACGAAGGTCAACGAATATAACGCCACCGTGGTCACGCACAACATCAACCCAACCTGCAAGCTGGACAGTCTGACCTATGTGCTTGTCACAGATGTCGTTACAAAATAACGTTCTATACATACTGGTATACCTCCAAATAAAATTACAATATAAAACTAAAAACAAAAAAGTCCCGGGGAATATAAAAATATTCCCGGGACGAGTAAACTATTACCCGCGGTGCCACCCGCATTGACACGCAAAAGCGCATCCTCTTTTAATATTATATTTTTTTAAATCGTCGAAGTGTTCCCAAGCTTACTACTCATCTCAAACGCGCTTTCAGTCGGTGACGCATTCTCCCTGACAGACTTTCCACAAAAGCTGAGTCTTCACGAAGTTCAAGAAAATACTTTTCATATTTCTCCAAACTACCATCATTATAGCAAAAAAACTATTTTTGTCAACAGTATCACTATAAATAATTTATGGTAAAACTTCAAATTTATTCAGGCATATTCTTAATATTTTTTAAATAAACCCTTAAATTTTCTTGAGTTCAAAAAGTATTTCTCCACCTGCTGTAAGCTCCTCATAAGTCAAGAAGCACTCTTTCACTTCTTTTCCGTTAAATTTAACGGATTTTATATAAGGATAATCCAAAGGATTTTTGTCACAAGATATTTTTAAAACATCTGAAACATTGCAAGAATGATATTTCTTATCTAATTTAACTTCAATTTCCTTAAACAGAGGTGTATTTATGTAATATTTCGGGTCAGCAGGGCAAACCTGGGCAAAGCCCAAAGCAGAAAGAACATACCAGGCAGAAAGCTGCCCTACATCCTCGTTACCACAAAAACCGTAAGCCCCTGTGCGATAAGCTTCTTTCTGAACACGCCTTGTCCAATACTGGGTTCTTTCTGGAAGACCTAATATATTAAAGTAGTGTGTTATGTTATGACAAGGCTCATTTGAGTGGTTATAATCATCGTTCCAAAGGCTTTTCAAATCTGCTCTTTCAAAAAACTCTTCAAGAAGCTCTATAGTTCTTTCTTCACCAAAAAGCTTACTCAAGCCTACAACATCATAGGGTACGAACCATGACTGCTGAAAAATGTTGCTTTCTACGGTTCCGTCGTCATCATACCTGTCTTCTTCAAAAACAAATTCACCGTTTTCTTTACGGGGTGCCATAAAGCCTAACAAATCGTTATAATTTTCATTATAACGCTTAGCCCTGTTCATAAAAAATTCTGCATTATCTTTTTCCCCTAAAGCTTCAGCAAATTTCGCCATAGTAAAATCAGCAAGCAAATACTCAAGAGTATCGCTTAATTTTTCCGGCACATAAGCATCCTCAAGATATGCCTTACAAGCAGGTCTTATGGTTTTAAACTCTTTTCCGTCAAGCTCATTCGCACAAATACTTGATGCTTTTGATACTTTATATGCTTTTTCTGTATCATAAGATCGAATGCCTTTTACAAAAGCATCAGCCAAAACAATAAGACCCGGGTCACCAACCATACAACCGGCATTTATACCCAAAAGCTCCCAACGAGGAAAAGAAGTATTGTTAAGCTCGGCAATTTTTAAAAGCGAATTAATCTGATCACGAACCATATCAGGATTAATAATGCTTAAAAGAGGAAATTCACTTCTGTAAACATCCCAGCCACTGAACACAGTTCTTTGCTTATATTCCGAATCCTTGAATATTTCATAATTAATAACAAATCTTCCATCAACATCTGCCATTGTACGAGGGTCTAAAAGCACGTGATAAAGGCAGGTATAAAAAAGCTTTAAATCAACTTCATCAGTACCTGAAACCTTAATACAAGAAAAAGCATCTTCCCATTTCTGCAAAGCATTCTCTGACATAGTGTCAAAATCAACATTTTCACACTCAGCAGAAAAATTCTTTCTTGCTCCGTCGATATCCACATAGGAAATAGCACATTTAATAACAATGGGCTCTTTTGTATCTGTTGAAAAATCAAGAAAAAGACCTACATCCTCACCCTTACATTCTTCCGTAAATTCTTCATTACAGAAAAATCTTTTATTTGTAAAGGGCTGAGAAAACTCCATAACAAAATACACGTCATAGAAAATCTTTCCGTGACCGTGACCAAAGCCACCACCCTTAGGAGTACATTTTATGTGACCTTCAATTTTTCTGTCATTTACTACATCTATTTCCTGGTAATCTGCTTTACCACCAATTCTTCTGGAAAAGTTAATGATTAGTTTCTTTTCTGCTTTTTCAGGGTAGGTAAATCTTAGCAAGCCTGTATGCAAGGAAGCTGTTGCCTCAGCAAAAACATTGTACCTATCTAAAACAACTGAATAATACCCTGCACGTGTTCTTTCATTTTCGTGAGAAAATTCAGATTTCCAGCCTTTTGTACCTTTGGTAAAAGGCTGCTCTTCATTGCTTCCGCTACGAAGTTCGGTATCCTCTGTTACAGGCATTACCTGAATATTTCCCAAATCTCCATACCAGCCTATGCCACTCATATGGTTAAAGCTGAAGCCTTCAATAGTATTATGGCAATAGTTGTAACCACTGCCATTATCACCACCACTTACTGTATCAGGAGAAAGCTGTACCATACCACCCGGCACACAAGCTCCGGGGTAAGTTTTTCCACCACCGTGAGATTCTTCTATTTGCCCGTCACCAACAGTACCTATCATAGTATCAACGTATAACGCATTTTTCATTAAACTTCACCTTGCTATAATACTTTAAACTATCTTGAACATTTTACCATAACACATAGCAAGCTTCAACCGATTTTGAAAAACTATAAAAGATTTTTGAAAAAACACAAAAAATTATTGCCAGACAATTTTACCATCAATAATTGTCACAAACACACGGGAAAATATATCAAAGGGATGCCCTTCAAAAATAACAAAATCTGCATCCTTGCCAACCTCCAGACTTCCTAACCGGTTGTCTACTCTGCATATTTTTGCAGCATCTATGGTGATAGCTTTTAGTGCGTCAAGCTCCCCTAAACCCTCTTTTGCAGCCAAAGCAGCACACAAGGGCAAATACTGTATTCTTGAAACGGGATGGTCTGTAGTTATGGCAACTTTCACACCTGTTTTTTTGAGTATTCCGGCTGTTTTAAAATCAGACTGGCTTACCTCCTTTTTGTTTCTTGATGCTAAGGAAGGACCAACAATTGCAGGAAAACCACTTTCTGCAATTTTTTCTGCTATAAGGTGACCCTCTGTGCAATGGTCCAAAGTCAGTCCCAAGCCAAATTCCTTTGATATTCTTATAGCAGTCAATATATCGTCCGTTCTGTGAACATGGGCTTTAAGTGGGATTTTCCCCTCAAATAGCTCCCTATAGCACTCCAACGAAAAATCCATTGGCTCGTTGTCATCATTTTCAAAATACTGCTTTGCACGAAAAAGCTCTTCTCTTATAAGGGATGCAGTCCCCATTCTGCAAGAAGGAATATTGCCATTGAGTCCGTAGTTAGTCATAGGATTTTCACCAAAAGCAATTTTTATTGCAGAGGGTGCAAGAACTATCATTTCATCTACACAACGTCCGTATGTTTTTATGAAAGCAAATTGTCCTCCGATTGCATTTGAGCTCCCCGGTCCCACCATAACCCCCGTGATTCCGGAAGCAAGTGCATTATGGAAAGCACTATCCATAGGATTCACACCATCAATTCCTCTTATGCCGGGTGTTATGGGGTTTGTATTTTCGTTGCTTTCATCCACCTGGGCACTTTCTTTTTCTTCACAAATGCCTAAATGACTATGGGCATCAATAAAGCCCGGGAACACATTCATACCTGTTGCATCAATGACTTTTACATCATCTTCTACCCGGATATTTTTCCTGATTTCTGAAATTTTCCCGTTTTTTACCAGTATATCAGCATTGACAGGCTCTTCGCTTTCCATTGTAAACAAGGTTCCGTTTTTAACTAACAACATATTTTTACCTCTCAATTATCTTCGTGAATCTATGAATAGTTTGCCGCAAATGAGTAAAACTATACTCAGAGTGAGCGTACTTGAACCAAACAGGTTTGACAAGGTCACTCAACAGGAGGTGAAAACAATGGACAACAAGCAGAACAATCAGCAGAACCAGAACAACAAAAACAACCAGAATAACAAGAACAATCAGAACAACAAACAGAATCAGCAGAACAAACAGAACCAGAGAAACAACGATCAGAACAGATAAATTCTGCTAACAAAACGATGAGCTGCAAAAACAAGAGTTTTTGCAGCTCATCGTAAATTTTTATTTTGTTATTTCCCAAACATATTCTCCGCCACCAAGTATTTTTTCAACTTTTTCTTTGGCAGATAGAATTACTTTTACATTTGCCTTCTCAGGAATTATAGCTTTAACCGTTATTGTATCATTTCCATTCATTTCCCAGTGACAAATGAGCTTTCCTAAGGGCGTTTTCACACTTACCTTCACAAATTCCAAGCCACAATCCAATTGAGGCTCTAATGTAAAGCTCTTATAGCCATCTTTTACATCTTTGATACCTGCAAAATGGGTAAAGAAAACCTCATCGTAGGAGCCAAGGAAATAATGGTCTTGTGAACGGGTTGTCCTTTCCCAGCTTTCCCAGGCAGAGGTTGCACCATTTTCAAGCCAGAAGCACCAGCTTGGATATGTTTTTTGAGTAAGCACCTTGTATGCCACATCAGAATAGCCATTATCATACAAAACCGGAAGAACAAATTTTACACCTGTACAACCGGTATCAAAATGATAATCCTTTTCTATAATGTCATTCACAAGATTTTCTAAAACAGCTTTTTTGTTTTCTTCAGGCACCATACCGAATGCAAGGGGTAAAAGGTTAGAGGTCTGTCTGTATTTTGTACGAAGACCTTTCTGGTCCCAGAAGGTTGTTTCATAAATCTGTTTTTCAGAATTATAAAATTTTTCGTTAAAGGCTTTATAAATATTTTCACAAGCGTTTTTATAAAGCTCTATATCCTCTGCTTCACCGAGATTTTCTGCAATTTTTGTAATACTTAAAAGCATTTTATAAATGAAAGCCGTACCACAGATTTCACAGCCCTCGGAGGAGCCCGGGTCAATTTCTCCGTTTTCCTCACCCATAGGTGAAAGCCAGTCTGCAAGACCCTTGTGTCCCCATACCCAACCTTGATTTTTAAGCACTTCAATATAATTTAAAGCAAATTTTTTGAGATTAGGGTAAAGAGCCTTTACATAATCTTTTTCGTTGCAATAATCCAGCAGCGCCTCACAAGAAAACACATAAACTGTGTTCCAGACAGGTGAATTATCAATTCCCCATTCTGCTGCAGGCACCATAACAGGTACATTTCCGTAGGCATCAAAGCAATCGTTCATTATGCCAACAAAATTTTTCAGGTACTCTGCCATTTGGAAATTAAACATTATAGAGGTAAGACCACAACTGAAATCTCCTAACCAACCGTTTTTCTCCCAGACAGGTGTATCGGTAGGCTTTCCCTGAAAATTATTGAAAAGTGTTCTTTGCATTATTTCGTGAAGCTTATTAACGCTTTCATTTGAAGATTCAAACTCGGAAATAATTTCCATGTCATTTGCCACACGATAAATGTTTATATTATCATTTGTAATTTCTACAGGACAATTTTCAATCTGTATATACTTAAAGCCTTTGTAGCTAAATTTAGGCTCAAGCTCACACAGCTCACCATTACCAATAAAAATATCTTGCTGTATGTATTCATCGGGCCACCAAGGACCGTCGTGCCCCTCGTATTTCCCGATTTTCTGTATAAAGCCATCATCCTTGATTTTTTCGCTATATACCACTTTTATTTCAGTATCTTTCGGCAAGCATAAATCAAGCCTTGCCCAGCCTGTAATCATTTCAGGCGCTGTTACAAGGTATGTACCCTCACACAAATTTTCTATTCTTTCGGGCTTAAACTGAGCTATTCTTCTGATAGGTGGCATATTTTGTAGCTTCAGCTTACCTTCAGGCGCATCAACTAAAACTGCCTTTTTCCATTTGAAATCATTTTTTCTCAAATCGTGAGCTTCACCGTAATAAATACTATTTTTAGTTATCCGCCCATCAAGAGTATATTTCCAATTTTCATCGGTAAAAATGCTTTCGCTATCACCATTTTTATAAGTAATGTTTAAATCTGCTAAAAGCTTTGGTGAGGAACGCCAGGAGGCCTTATCCCAATTCCAGACATTTGTTGTTTCATTGAAAAAGCTATGTCCCAACTCAACAGTTATTTCATTTTCACCTAACTGAAGCAAATCAGAAACATCAAAGCATCTGTATAAAACAGTGCGATTATACTGAGTATGGGCAGGGTTAAGCACGGTATCATCGGGAAGCACTCCGTTTATTTTAACCTCGAAAAGTCCAAGTCCGCAAATGAAAAGCTCAGCTTTTTCAATTTTAGCTTTTACTGAGAATTTTCTTTTAAAAACGGGAGCACATCTATCCTCTATGGTCATATTTGTGCCAATCCAGACACCTTTAAATTTATAGTCCATACACTCACCACTCGCTTTATTTTCCTGTATCAACCATTTTCATTTTTGAAGCCTTCTGCCCCCAATTATTTGCCCAGCTTTCGCAATAGAGCTTATAGTAGGAAACATTGTTTTTCTTTCTGTAATCGGCAAAGCAGTTGCACCATATAACAGAGGGAAGAGCAATTACAATATAGTAAAGCGGACCTAAAAGAAGGCATTGCCAGGTATGACCGTATTCGTGAATACGGGTGTTATAAGTCCATGGGTTAACATCCTCTCTGTCCTTCATAAAAATGAAAAGGCCCATTGAAAGTCCACCTGCATTCCAAGGAAGGTAAACTATATTTGCATAACCGAATTTGGAGTGTCTTTTTTTTAGAATTTTTGTGCAGATAAGATATGCTATACCTCCGACTATATTAACAGGAAGTCCCCAGGTCCATTGAACAACATAAAAAAGTATGTCTTTTATTGTGTTCTTCAGATTCTTTTCCTTTGGAGTAGGTTCGGTTTTGGTAATATCAATATTTTCCATAATCATTCTGCCTCCACAAGCTGTTTTTTCTTAATTTCTTCCAATTCAAGAAGAATTATATATTCTCCGTTTTCATTGGTTTCCAGCGTGTATTTTTCTGCTTCGTTATTATCCTTACCAAGCCAAGTATTTTCCAACTTATAGCCGGTAAGTAGTTCACAACGCTCTCTTTCGTAATCTGTGAGAGTAACCATGCCGTATTTATGCTTTGTGGCAATTGCTGCACGAATCATTGTATGGTCATCCTTAGTCATTTTGAAGCGTTTAAGTAAAAGATATGCAATAACTGCGCTGACCATAGGAAGAACAGAGACACAGATGCGAATACCCATTAAAGCAGCATCAGTCTGCTCAATATAAACACCCTTGTTGCCTGTAACCAGACCGAAATTATCAAGAACAACACCAACAACAAAGGTCATAATACCCCCTGTTACCTGCTTGACCATTGTGTTAAATGTACCAATAACACCCTCACGACGTCTGCCTGTTATAAGCTCGTCAACATCAGTAAGGTCAGGAAGAACATTATTTCCTACAAAGCCAAGACCACTCATACCAAATGGGTAGAGCACAGCGCCACCTAAAATCATTAAAACGAGAGGAAGCATTGAAGAAGTGCCCTCAGGACTACCTGTTTTAACAAAAAGCAGTAATCCGAGACCGATAATCATAAAAGGTGTTACCACTGCACCACATTTACTTTTACCCTTTTTCATTGTAAGGGCATAGTTCAAGGGGAATGCCAGGGATTCAAATACACCTGCAAAGGTATTGTAAAGTGGATAATATTTATAAAGGTTTGCAAGGTAAGTTATAAAATAAACACTGGTTGTTGAATAAAAGCTTCTTGCCATTTGCCAGAAAAAGGACATTGAAAAATAATCTCTGAATGCCTTGCTTCTGAACACCTGAACATATTCGTTTATTGCAAAATTAATATCAAGCGGTGGCACCTTATCATTAAGAGAGCTTGGTTCCTTAACTGTTTTAAAGGTTGCAAAAATTGCACAGGCATAAACAACGGAAAGTACAATACCCGTAAGTAAAAACGGTGTTTTTGATGCCTCTGAAAGCTGATCACCGGAACCGAAAACAGAAAGCATAATCAAAAGAATTATATAAGACGGAATCATACCCACGGAATTAAAAATATAGCTTACCGAGGTGTATTGCGTTCTCTTGTTATACTCGGGAGCAAGAGTCGGCAGCATAGCTGTATGAGGAACATCAACCATAGTGTACGCTGTTTTGTAAAGGATGTATGCAAAGGCGTAATACATTATACAAGCTGTGGGGTGCTCGTTAGCATCAAGTCCAAAAGAGTTCCAGAGCATTGTATATGCTACTACAAGTGGTGGTATGCTCCACAAAAGGTACCGTCTGTGTCTACCGTATTTTGAACGGGTACGGTCAGTTACTATACCCATAAGCGGGTCGTTGATTCCGTCCCACACTGTTGCTATCATAACAATAAATGTGGCGTGCTTCAGCTCCATTCCCACAACATTTGTAAGGAAGGCAGTAAAATACATACTGATTATGTAACCGCCACCACCAATATAAATATTGGCAAAGCAATATTGAATCATAGGCCATACAGTGTCAACAAATTTTCCTTCAACGCCTATGGCCTTTTTAAATCTTTCACCCAAAGATTATCACTCGCTTAATTAATATTTTCCTAAATCTGTAATCTGAGGAATTTCAATTGACTCTGTATAAAGCTCTCTCGGATTATTTTCATCAAGAACAATAAGTCTGCCACCGTGCTCCATACCATAGGTAAAGAAGCCTGCGCCAAGAGTCTGATATAGGTCAATTCCGTCAACAGTCATTTTGAAATCGTTAACATGATCGTGACCGAAGAAAGCAGCAAAAACATCGCCCATCTTCTTCCAGGATTCAAGCTGCTGGGTATGGTCATTTTCCATATAAGGAGGACAGGGACATTCCCTTATTCTTCCCTCAAGAATTTTATTTTCCAAATAGAAATATCTGCCGTCACGCTCAAAGGTGTATTCATCATCCTTTGTAACCTCTTTTAATCCGTTCAATTCCTGCTGAACAGGAATATGCTGGAAAAGAATTGCAGGAAGAGGCTCGCCACCGTTAGCATCCTTTAATTCTGCCGAGCGTTTTTCATACCAAGCAATCTGGTCTACATGAACACAATCATATGGGAAATCACCTGCAGAATTTCTTTGGTAGTCATTGGAGTCAATAAGCCAGATAGCAAAAGCATCTACTTCTTCCTTGCTGCTTTTAATTGTTACACAGCAGTTACCTGTACCATAAACATCTGCATCGTTAAGGTTGGAGCGACAATTTTCATATTCCATATACATAAGCATCTGAAATTCTGTATGGAAGCCTACCTCACCGTCGTGGTTACCAAAAACAACACAGAGCGGTATATTTCTGTCTCTTATGGGCTTTGTAATTTTCTGAATTGTGCTTTGTACTAAATCGTATGTAAATTCTTCCCAATAGCCACTGATATTGTCACCACCGAAAACAACAAGATCAGGATTTGTTTTTGCTACAAGGCTTTCAATAACATTGAGCGTTTCAATATCTCTTCTTTCGGGGATTGAACGATCCTCGTCGTCATCCATTATAGGCTCAACATCGTGAATATCGGTAATATGTAAAATTCTGAATTTGCCATCTGCACCGAATTTCAACGGTGCAGGTGCTTCTCTTTTAAATCTGTCTGTTTTCCATTTTTTAGGAAGTCCCATTGCCATAAAGCATCAACCTTTCAAAATATCTTTACATTTTGCAATTTGCATTTTAAAATGCCCAATTGCCCTCTTTAAATATAGGATAAGCAGCCCCATCCTTATAGCCTGTAATTTGCAAATCGGGAGCACCTATCATAAAATCCACATGAATCATGCTGTCATTAATACCCAATTCCTGACACTCTTTAAGGCTCTTTTCCTCAAAGCCGTCAATTGTGTCGCAGAAGCCTCTGCCCAAAGCTACATGGCAGCTTGCATTTTCATCAAAAAGAGTGTTGTAAAAAAGTATACCTGTGTCTGCTATGGGGCTGTTATATGGAATAAGTGCTAACTCACCTAAATACTTTGCACCCTCGTCCATTGAAAGCATTTTATCAAGTAAATCCTTGCCTTGCTCTGCTTCCCACTCAACAGCCATACCATCCTTGAAGGTTATTGAAAAGTTATTGATAATTTCACCCTGATAGGAAAGGGGTTTTGTAGAAACCAATTTACCCTCAGCAAAGCCCTTTTTAGGAGAAATGAAAACTTCTTCTGTAGGCAAATTAGGATTGAAGAAATTACCGGAAAGAGTAGTTTCTCCACCACCACACCAGTGACTTTCAGGAATAAGACTTGCTTTAAAATCTGTTCCGTTGGCGCTTTTGTACTCAATATAATCAAATTTCTTTTCTGTAAGGTATTTTGTACGGGCTTTCAAATCAGCATTGTGATTTTTCCAAGCTTCTTCAGGGTCATTTTCCTTTGTAACATAAACTGTTTTAAGAATTGCATCCCAAAGCATATTGTATGCCTTGTTTTTGGTTTCGTTGGGGAAAACCTTTTTTGCCCAAGCATAAGAGGGTACTGCCGCAATGCACCATTGATCTTTATTTTCAAGAGCATCGCTGTATTTTTTAGTAACCTTGTAGCGAGCCATCTGTGCTTTCTGCATTTTTTCACGATTAACGCCTTTAAGACCATCCGGGTCATCGCTTTCAATGTAAATTCTGCAAGGAATTTCCTCAACCATCTGTTTGAGTCTTTCCTCCTGCCAGGCAGGAACCTGACTTAAATCTTTAAGAGAGCAGTGCTTGTAATTCAGCTTTGCAATTGCCTGGGAGCCAAAATCCACAGAAACCTTTGAAGCTCCTGCTTTGTAGCATTCACCTACAAGAATAGCAACAAACTCATGCTGCTCTGCCGCCGCAAATATTCTTACAGGCTGACCTTTCTTTATATTCGCACCCACTTTTGCAATAAGTCGGGCGTACTTTTTTTGCATTGTTTTATTCACCGAATCACCTCATTATAAAAAATATACACAATAATTTTACCACAGTACTCTTGTAAATACAACAAAAAACCCGGTAAATATTGCAATATAAAACAATAAAACAAAAGAGAGAAATCACTCCCAGAAGTGGTTTCTCCCTTTCTCGACTCAGAAAAAGTCTGTTTTAACTTAATTAAACGTTGCCTTCTTCGTAAGCCTTGATCATTTTTTTAACCATCTGACCGCCGATAGATCCAGCCTGGCGAGATGTGAGGTCACCATTGTAACCCTGCTTGAGGTCAACGCCAACTTCCTGAGCAGCCTCCATCTTTACCTGATTGAGAATCTGCTTTGCATTTGTTTTGTTCTCTGCGGGCATACTGTTGTTTTTTGAAGCCATTTCTTAACACTCCTTCGCAATTAATCTTGCGTTTGCATTTTTATTATGGGAATTTAATTCAATATTATTGCAAGAAAATTTTGACAAAACTGAAAGGATTATTTGTATATAAAAAATTGCAGATATTGACCTTTATCAACTTATTAGTATAAAATAAAGAAAATACCGAAAGTTATATGCTTATGTTTTAAAAAGGTTTAAAAAAGCGTTTTGGAAACTCCTTACACTCTGTAAAAGCTTTTATGATATGATGATTACGAATTTCGGGAAGAAGGTAGAAAATGAAAACAATGAAACACCAAGTTTTATGTGGTGCTGATGTTGCAGCAAAAAGCAATATTAATTTACCGGGTAAATGTGGGCTTATTACCAATCATACCGGTGTTCTCCGGGATCTTTCCTCAACAGTAGATATGCTGAAAGCAAAATGCAATCTGACAATGCTTTTCGCTCCCGAGCACGGTGTAAGGGGTGATATGCAAGCAGGTCAGAATATATCATTTTACACTGACAAAAAGAGTAATCTTCCTGTCTACAGTTTATACGGAGAAGATATTTCCGAAAGTGAAAAGGCCCTCTCAACCCTGGACACAGTAATTTTTGATATTCAGGATGTTGGGGCAAGGTTTTATACATACGCCTACACTATGACAGATACAATGAAGCTATGCGCTCAGAATGGTGTGAAATTTGTTGTTCTTGACAGACCCAATCCCCTTGGAGGTTTAAAAGCAGAAGGAACAATTCTTGACAGAAGCTTTGCTTCCTTTGTCGGAAGATTTCCTACCCCTACCCGTTGCGGTCTTACTATCGGTGAATTTGCACTTATGATGAATGAAACAGAAAAAATAGGCTGTGACCTGAAGGTTATACCTCTGGAAGGCTGGAAAAGGGAAATGTATTATGATGATACTGACCTTGTTTTCATTCAACCCTCCCCCAACATACCAACTATCGATACAGCTTTTGTCTACATAGGAACTTGCATTTTTGAGGAAACAAATCTTTCCGAAGGCAGAGGCACAACCAGACCCTTTGAAATGATAGGTGCGCCCTGGCTGGACAGTGAAGCTGTTCTAAAAAAAGTAGGAGCACAAGAGGGTGTTATTCTGAGAGAGTGTTCATTTACACCTACCTTTTCGGATTATACTGACACCTTCTGCCACGGTATACAACTCCACATTACTGACCGAGAGGCTTTTTCTCCTTTTGCAGTGGGTATAAAGCTGCTTGATGCAATAAGAAAAACACATAATGAATTTGAAATACAGCCCTCCATAACAAACCTTTTAGGTACAGATGAAATTTTAAAAAAGGATTTCGAGCCCGATTCATTCATAGCGAATGAAATGAAAAAAACTATTCAATGGCAGATAAATTCTAAAATATGGTATTTATATTAGTTATTATAAATACCATATTAATATTGTGTTTTTGCACAAGAGAACGATTTTGTTTTTGTAAATTTTATATGATAAATAGAACTTTTCCCATCGGGTAATTTTTTTGTTGCCAACCGAGGATTCCAGTGATAATATATATTGGAATTAAAATAAAGATTTTCCCCATTATTTTAAATTAGGAGAATGTATTATGGTAAAAGTTCTTAAATTCGGTGGCAGCTCTCTTGCAGATGCAGAGCAGTTTAAAAAGGTTGCCGCAATAATCAAAGCAGAGCCCGAAAGAAGATATGTTGTAGCATCAGCTCCAGGAAAAAGATTTTCTGATGACATTAAGGTAACCGATATGCTTTATGATTGCTACAAGCTTGTTAAAGCCAACCAGCCTATTGACGATGCCTTCAAGCTTATTGAAGACCGTTACAATGGCATTATCAAGGACTTAGGCATCAAGCTGTGGCTTCAGCCTGAATTTGACAGAATAAAAAATGCAATTGTTCACCACGCAGGCCGTGACTATATTGCAAGCCGTGGCGAATACCTTAACTCAATGGTTCTTGCAAGCTATCTTGGCTACGATTTCATTGATGCTGAAGAAGGTATCTTCTTCAAAGAAAACGGTACCCTTGACACAGAAAAAACTAACGAAGAGCTTACTGCAATTCTTGCAAAGCACGAACACGCTGTTATCCCCGGCTTCTATGGCGTAATGCCCAACGGTACAATCAAAACCTTCTCCCGTGGTGGCAGCGACATTACAGGTTCAATTGTAGCAAGAGCAATAAAAGCAGATATATACGAAAACTGGACAGACGTTTCAGGTATGCTTATGGCAGACCCCAGATGTGTTGAAAATCCCAAGGTTATTTCAACTATTACCTACAGAGAGCTTCGTGAGCTTTCATATATGGGCGCAACTGTTATGCACGAGGATGCTATTTTCCCTGTTCGTGAAATGGGTATTCCAATTAACATCAGAAACACAAACGCACCCGAGGATGCAGGTACAATGATTGTTTCTTCTGTTGAAAGCAACAAGGTAGATACCGTTATTACCGGTGTTGCAGGTAAAAAAGGCTTCTCTGTTATTGCTATTGAAAAAGATATGATGAACGCAGAGGTTGGCTTCGGCAGAACTGTGCTTGAGGTTCTTGAAAACCATAATCTTTGCTTTGAACACCTTCCTTCTGGTATTGATACAATGTCTGTTGTTGTTAACGACAATGATTTCCTTCCCGTTAAGGACAATGTTATTAACGATATTACCAGAAGAACAAAGGCAGATTCCGTAACAGTTAACGGTGGCATTGCTCTTGTAGCAGTTGTTGGTAGGGGTATGGCAGGTGCAAAGGGTACTGCCGGCAGACTCTTCAAGGCAATTGCCGAAAACGACATCAACATCAAAATGATTGACCAGGGCTCAAGTGAGCTTAACATTATTGTTGGTATCAGCGAGGATGATTACATTAAAACTCTTAACGCTATATACCACGAATTTGTAAATTAATTTAATATATAATATTAACAGGGACGATAAAACAATATGTTTTATCGTCCCTGTTACATAAAAAGTCCGTATTCAGAAAAACTGAATACGGACCTGCTTTTTTCTTAGAATAAGCCTGCAATTAACTGAGGAATCATTGTAATGTATTTGATAATAAGACCAAACCACTCAGCGAAACCATTTGCAAGTGTGTTATCAATAGTACCGATAAAGTCTGTGGGAAGCTTGGATTCTTCTTCATTAGGCTCTGCTGTTTTAGTTTTCTTGATTGCATATTCGTCAATCTTTGTAACTTCCTGTGTTTCATCATCTACAACATAAGCCTCGTAAACGAGCTTGCTACCGTCAATGTAAATGTTTGCAAAGCAACCACCCATATCTCTTGTGGAAAGCTTAACATCTGCACATTCGTTGATAGGGTCAACAGGATTTTCGTTTACAGTATATCTCTTTGTACCTGCTGTTGAAGGAAGAATGTAAACAGCACCATCAGGATTTTTAGCAAAGGTTGTTTCCTCACCGTTGAATTTCTCTGTTACATAAGTAACATCTTCAACAACAGCGTCGCCTTTAACCTGTTTTGTTCTGAAATACATATGGTCATGACCGGAAAGAACAACATCAACATCTGTCTGGTCAACAATATCAATAATCGTTTCTCTCATAGCAAGAGTATCGGGCTTGTTGATGTTCTTACCTGCTGAGTAAACTGCACGATGAAGAAGAAGGAATTTCCACTGTGCATTGGAATTTTCAAGGTCATTGATAATCCAGTTTCTCTGTGCTTCAATCATGGGGTACATATCGTTAGAGTTAACAACACAGAAGTGAGCATTGCCGTAATCGTAAGAATAGTAAACACCGTTCACACCATTACCTGCGCCGTCACCTGCATCAAGGTTGAACATATTTGCAAACCAGCCTACATTAAGCTTATTTGTAATGTTACCTTCGTGGTTACCTGCTACGGGAACAAGTGTAAGATTTGTGTTGGCTTCGTTAAATGCTTCGCCATACCAGTTCCATTCTTCGTTTGTACAATCGTTAACAAAGTCACCAAGGTTAACAACAAATTCTGCCTTCTTGTTGGATTCCATAGCTGCATCCATAACAAGAGCTGCCTGCTGGAAGTTTTCGAGGTTGCTTGCCTGAACATCAGCAATAGCAATAAAGGAGAACTTTTTGTCGCCATTATCTGTAACGAATTTACCGGTTGTGCTCCATGTGTCTTTAGTCATGCTACCAACACGATAGTTGTATGTTGTGCCTTTCTCAAGACCTGTAACAACAACCTTATGGCAATAATAGTCCTGGAACACAGAAATGGCGCCTGTATAGGTCTGTGCATTATTGAATGTACCATCAAATTCTGATGCTTTAACAACCTGAATTGTTGTGTCACAGTAATTTTCTGTGTACCAAGTGAAACCACGCTGTGTCTGAGTGTCACCATACATAGTGCAGTTAACACGAAGTGTTTCGTAACCTGTACTCTCTGCAGAAACGCTTAAACCGATGCAGCTGAAAAGCATAATAACTGCAAGTAAAGCTGCGAGAGATTTCTTTGCTGTCTTTTTCATAACTACCTCCGTAATTAAATGAATTACAAATCTGGGCAGACAGTACCACCCATTTTCATAGATATCATTATACAACGAATTTTCTATTATTTCAATATAAAAAGTAAATTTATTACAATTGCTAATATTGTGGTGAGTTTTTTGGGCAAAAGGCATATAAGAGATGCTAGAATAGTCACCAGCCGCCAGCTTCCAGCAATTAGCAGATAGCATATAAGTAAAGATAGCCGTACGGGACGGTCTTGACCGTCCCGTAAAACAAACCCACAAAAAAGTAACGGGCGAGACAAGACTCGCCCCTACGTTTTAATAATAGTTATTAAGATTTTCAAGAGTTTACGACTCAATCACAGAACCGTCCCCTGATTGGTCTTTTTTTGTTAAGTTCAGAAAAAGGTTTGTTCAAACAAGGAACTAATGGTTCATAATTCTGTAATTTATCAGAATATTTCATATTTACCCCCTAAAAAAATCAAAAAACAGAAATCAACCATAAAAAAACAATCACAGAACCCTCTCCTGATTGGCTTACCAGAATGCCTACTCTATAAATTCCAACAATGAATCCATTGTTCGTAATTCTTTGAGGTATATTTGTACCTCTTTTCGTTCTTCTGTTGCATACTTTTTTTCTGGTATTTTTTCAAGATCATTCTTCCCTGCCCAACCTATGATAGCAGCGTGAGCTTCGGAAGGCACAATTGTTCGGGGTTCTTTAAAAATTTCAAGCCAAAAATAAACCTGAATATTTACATCTCTTACTTCTTGTTTTGTTGATGCAAGATTAAAGGTAGATAGAATATCATTCATCTCTGACTTTTTCGCAGCCAACGAGGATTTTACCGAACACTTTATTATTCCACCTTTTTTATTCTTCAGTAATATATCGTGTCCCTTATCAGGTTTCCCGGAATTTTTATCCACAGCACTCACTGCATACTTTCCGTTTTTCTTGAGCCATTTCAAAACGGATTGTTCACCTATTTCGCCCATAACCAAATTTATGAACCGTTCTAAATAAGACCTTTTGTGTAAATCTTTTCGGTCTACCACAAAATCTGCCAACACTAAAGCCGTCTCGATACACGCTTTCACCTCTTCAGACGACAGGTTACACATAATCACATTTTCTTTATCAACCATCAGATGTCATCGCCCTTCTCGCTTTAATAAAAATTCTTTTGTAAATCCGAATGCCGTCGAGCATTGGTTGTGCAATCTTTGTTTCCTCGTTCCACAAACCTTTGGAAAAACCTTTTCCTTCACTCTCTGTTGCACCAACAATTTCAAATTGATCCGGACAATATTTTTCGAGAAAAGAAATCGGAACACCCATAACGCCATCATAATCAGAAGGAATTGCATCTGTAAAAGGAACCTCTATAGCATCATAATTATCGTATTTTCTATAACCATACTCTCTGATTTTTTTGTGTTTGCTGTACAACTTGTTATCATCAAGTGTCATAAGTGCAAGGGGTTTGTGACGTTTTCCGTGTTCTATATTTGTAAACCAGGTTGATGCAACATTTTTCATATTGACTCCGTTTACAACCTTATCTACATCTTCGAGGTTTTGGGTTTCAAACCACATTCCACCACTCCAAGAGCGATTACCTGACCAAATCTTACCGGACATGAATAAAGGGAAAACCTCTTTATATGTAACGCTGTTCTTGTTAGCAATAACAAGAAACTGTTTTTTTTCTTCTAACAACCACGGGACAAAAACCTTGTATACAGAAAACGGAGGATTAGTAATAATCACATCAGCCTCGGAACGATAACTTTTTATTTCATCGCTGCAAAAATCTCCGTCACCTTCGAGATATGTCCAATTTAATTTATCATAAGACAGCGGAAAATCCTCTCTATTTACAATCAATAATCTGCCTTTTTCTTCTTCACCATAAGCATAACTTGTACATATAAGCTTTTGGAGTTTCAGTTTTACAAAATTAGAAACAAAGTATTTTGTAAAATTACTCAATTCAGGATTATCACAAGGACATAGAATTGTTTTGTTTTGAAAAGTATTGGGATTATATGACAAAAAGGATTTGATTTCCTTGTCGATATCCTCATATTGGGTATAAAATTCATCGTTCTTAGCTTTGTTGGCTATATATAAGTTCTTGTTATTCATAAACCACAAAACCTTTCGATAAAATAAATTTCTGTGAGATATTATATCGTATTACAACAAAACTTGTCAACCTAAAACGCAAGGAGCTGCCATAAGGTAACACCTTGCTTCTTATTATCAAAAGCCCATATTCAGTGCCAACCTGCAAAGCTTCATGCCAATAACTTTCAAACAGTCTCCGTCCACGCTAATGCCAACCCAACAACAACATAAAAATCACCTAATAATTGTTTCCATCCAGCTAAAAAGGACGGCGTAAGCCGTCCTTTCAGTAATTTATTTCATTTTAACCTTATAGCACTTAATTTCGAAGGGGTTGATTTCGAAATTGAGAGCATTGCCGTTTGCAATGTCAACTGCTACATCATTTCTTTCAAGAAGGTCGCACTCTGCTACACTTGCAATTTCTGCGAAAAGCTCTGCATAAACCTTAGTTCTGCTGCCTGCTTTTTCAACGAAACGGATGATGTAAGCATCTTCATCCTCACATTTCTTAACTGCTTCAAGAGTAACGTTTTTACCGTCAACCTTAATAAAGCTCTTTGCATCCTCGCCCTTTGCATCGCTGTTGATTTCAACTGCAACTGCAGGGTTATTCATTTCAAGACCTCTAACAAGAGTTTCAGCGTTCTTCCAGTTACCTGCATGGGGGTAAATTGAATATGTGAAATAGTGGTCACCACGGTCTGATTTGGGATCGGGGTTCATAGGAGCTTTAAGAAGAGTGATAATCATTCTCTGCTTGTCAACCTCGTAACCATATTTGCAATCGTTAAGGATTGTAACACCGTAGTTGTCCTCACTCATATCAATGAAGTTATGAGCAGAAACCTCAAACTTAGCCTTGTCATAAGGATTGTGACGGTAGTTGGAGCTTTCAATTGTTGCATAAGCAATATCACGAGTGAATTTCTGTGCCTTAACGTCAACATCAAAGCCGACTTTAAGGAGCTTTTCCTGCTCGTTCCAGTTGATGAATGTATCAAAGTCGATTCTGTCAAGGTCATTATAAATAATGATATTCTGCTTAACGATTGACTTATTAATATTCTTTTCAATGGAAACAACTGTAAATACATCACCTGCTGCAATGCCTGTTACCTTACCGGGCTCTGTATCAAACTGACGGTCAACATAGGAAGCAACAATATCCCAAGCATCATATTTACCGGGAAGGTCCTCATAAAGACGGAATACGTTACCTTTACCCTCAAGAACCTCTCTGTTGTTCTTTTTATCAAAGACAGAAACAAGCTCTGCGCTGTCATCAAGAACAAGTCTGAAATTATCATTTTCAACAGTGTTGCCTGAAAGTGCCTCTGCACCCTTAACTGCACCGTCCTTGGCATAGAATACCTTGTAACCAACTGCAGGAAGATCTTCTGCAACAAATACAAGAACCTTAGTTCCATCAAGCTTTGTATAAGCCTGAGTTGCAACCTTGTTGCCCTCTGCATCGTAGATTTCAACATCCTTGTAGGGAAGCTCAACCTTCTGTGTAGCTGCTGTACCGAGAGAGTTGAAAAGTGCGAAGGGTTTACCGTATTTTTCTGCACCGTTGACATTACCTGCAATAACATTGAGAGCTTCAGTTCTTACACTTTTACCGATAGCAATAATATTATCGTAAATAGCGCAAAGGTCACCATATACTTCTGTAATGTGTGAACCGGGAAGAGAATCGTGGAACTGGTTAGTAAGAATTGCCTGCCAGCCCTCGTTAAGCTTTTCAAGAGGATATTTGTAACCGTACTGCATTGCAATACTAGCAAACATCTCTGCCTGACGATAGAGGTTTTCGGAATATCTGTTAAGCTTTTTAAGAAGTGCCTTTGTTGTGTGAACACCACGGTGCTCTTCAAGGTAAAGCTCATCCTTCCAGGTAGGAATGTTGGTTTCTGTTGCTTTTGCTTTCATTCTTGCAAGAGAATCCTCAATCTTACTTGTCTGTGTTTTGGGAAGACCGGGGAAGTTTTTGTAACGCTTTACATATTCAAGCATTTCGGTATCAACACCGCCGCCACCGTCACCCCAGCCGTAGCAGTACATAGATTCACCGATTGTTTCTTTATCTGTATATTTCTTCCAGTTAACTTTAAGGGAGTCTGCTTCAACAGTACCTATAAAGTGTGTGGGAGGAACAATGGAGAATACCTTTGAACCGTCGGGGCCTTCCCACCAGAAGGTATTATACTGCCAGGGGTTTGTATCATTCCAGATACCCATTTTATGAGTTACGAAGTACTCAACGCCTGCTTTTTTAAGAATCTGGGGCATTGCATAGCCATTACCGAAAACGTCGGGAACCCAACAGGTTTTGGGAGTGATGCCGAAGGTCTTTTCAGCAAAACGAATACCGTGAAGAAGCTGACGAACGAAGGACTCACCGGAAACAAGGTTACAATCGGGCTCAACCCACATTGCACCGATGTATTCCCATCTGCCTTCTTCGATACGCTTTTTAACCTGCTCATAAAGCGCAGGATATCTGTTAGCCATTTCGATATATGTAGGAGCTGTACTCTGTGAGAAAATGAAATCGTCATACTGCTCCATAAGACGAAGCATTGTAGCGTGGGTTCTGCCCAGCTTACGGATATACTCCTTATATGCCCACATAAATACAATATCAAGGTGGGAGTTACCAACAAGAGCAAGTGTACCCTCTGATTTATAAGAGGTGTTGTTGTAAACCTTATCTTTAAGAACCTTCTGTGCCTGACGAAGACCTGCTTTGAATTCTTCACCGTCAAGGTCAAAGTTTACATAGGTAAATGCTTCTTTAAGAGCAGCACGGATAAGCTCCTGAAGACCTGTATCGTGAACAGGCATAAAGAGTGCATTGAAAACAGCCTTGAAATCCCAGTAAATCTCTTCTATCTCGGGGTCAACAACGCCAACGAAAGAGCAGGAAAGTGTTTTTACCGTTGACTCGTTTGAGTGCCAAACATAGTAGGACTCAATATCAACATCATAGTGCTCGTCGCCCTTTGCACAATCTGTAAGAAGAACAGAGTTTCTGAAGGGGTCAAGACCCTGATAGGGCTCACCGTTAAGTGAAAGAAGTGAGTCACCACCGAAGTAAACGTTAAGTGTTACCTTTTTACCCTTGAAACGAGCAGGCATATCAAAGGAGTTTTTGAAGAATGCACTCCACCCGTTGTTACCCCAACGGTCACCAACGTTAAGCTCCTTCCACTCGTCATAAAGGAATTCATAATCATCAACACCATTATAAATACATTCCTTCATTTTCCAAGCGGGAATGGATTCAACATCAGTGTAAATTCTTTTTTTAAGATTTTTGATTTTAAGCGCTGCAACATCATCAAAAGAGAAAATACCTCTCTGTTTGCCCTTTGTGGCATCACGCCAGTCATCAACGTGAGCATCCATAGCATCAAGAGCTGCAACAGCGTCAATGTTCTTAATCTCAGCCAAAACTATCGTCCTTTCTGTAACCGAAAACTCCGACAAAAACAAGCCAAATTTTTCGATTTTATTATCTTTTTCAGTATAGCATTATAATCCCAAAATGTAAAGTGCAAAGTTCAAAACGCCCAGCAACGAACCTGAGTTTATTTTTTTATATCATTGTTATTATTATCGTTGTCGTTATCGTTGTCGTTAACGGCATAAATTTTATGCCGTCGCATTTTTGGCATTGCCAAAACAAAAACGTCTCTCAAACACACAATAAACATCCACCCGCCAAGCGGGTGGTTTTTCATATGCGGGCATAGCCCTATGTTCTTCGCGGATGCGTAAACGCATAAGTACGGTCTGCCAGTTGCGTAAGATTGTTACTTGCTACCCGTAAACGGGCCGTATCCACTCATTGTCAACTGGTCACCCATTTGGTCTTCTTTCAGTTGGTTCTGTATATACTCTGCAATTCGGC
>JAZPXQ010000002.1:0-131116 GCA_045543695.1 Acutalibacteraceae bacterium
TTGCGAAATAACTCAATTAAAATATATGGATTTGCTTGTTAAAGAATTTTCCACACAAAGTCAACACAAGCTTCCTAAAATAGAACGAACAGGTAATCTTATAGGTACTATTGGTTTCAGGACGGATGTAGATATTGAAAAGATCGCAATACTTCTTATAGATGATATAAAAACTACAGGTGAAACCTTGAACGAGTGTGCAAAAATGCTTCGTATTGCTGGCGCTGCAGAGGTTTTCTGCCTGACAGCAACCATTGCGAATAAATAAATATGGACAGTAGTAAATTTACTTGAAATTTACTACTGTCCGGTGACTTTACTTACATATTATTTTCTTCTAAAAAAGCTTTAAGCGCTGAATAGCGCTTGGCTTTTTTGTCATTGTATGTCATATACTCTATTTGTTCCTTGGAGCCTACGGTAATAAGCATTTCCTTTGCCCTGGTAACAGCAGTGTAAAGAAGATTTCTATAGGCTAGATTGGGTACAAGTCCTATAACGGGAAGTACAACTGCTTTGAACTCGCTTCCTTGACTTTTGTGGACCGTAACAGCATATGCAAGCTCAATTTCGCTTAGGCTTTCAGCAGGTATTGTTGCTTTCCTTCCGTCAAAATCGACTTCAATAGTACCTGTTTTCATATCAATAAAATTAAGTATTCCAATATCACCATTGAAAATGCCACTGCCCTTATCGTCAGAGCTTACCCATTCAATGTTGTAGTTGTTTTTAACCTGCATAACCTTGTCGCCTGTACGGAAAAGCTGTCCTGCAACAGTTATTTCACTTTTGCCTTTATCAGGTGGATTTAACCCAGACTGAAGGAGTCGGTTAAGGTTTTGTGTACCCGTTTCACCTTTTTTAGAGGGACATATAACCTGAATGTCCTGTAGAGGATTCCAGCCGTATGCCTTTGGTAGCCTTTCGCTGCAAAGACTTACAACCGTTTGAGCCGACAAATAGGTGTTAGGTCTTTCCATATGGAAAAAGTCCTTGTTGTCGTTTGTTAAGTCAGGCACTTCACCATTTACAATTTTATGGGCATTGGTTATTATTTTACTTTCCATAGCCTGACGAAAAACCTGGTTAAGGCAAACAACAGGTAGCTTTTTGGAAAGTATTAAGTCCTGAAGCACATTTCCTGCACCAACAGGGGGCAATTGGTCACTGTCACCTACAAGAATAAGCCGACAGCTGAGGGGCAGCGCTTCAAGTAAATTCGCAAAAAGGTGTATGTCTATCATTGAAAGCTCGTCAAGAATCAAAACATCACATTCAAGAGGGTTTTCTATGTTCCTACGGAAGCAGGGCTTTTCATCCTCATCCCATTCCACCTCTAAAAGACGGTGAATGGTTTTGGCTTCCATTCCGGTAACCTCGCTCATTCGTTTTGCAGCTCTGCCTGTGGGAGCAGCAAGAGCAATATCTAAATTCTGATATTGAAAAATATTGATAATTCCCTTAATTGTGGTGGTTTTGCCGGTACCCGGTCCGCCTGTTAAAACAAGAAGCCCCTTTTTTGCAGCTGTGGCAATAGCAAGGCGTTGCTGTTCCTGGTACTTGATATTATTGAGTTTTTCTGTATCATCTATCCAGTTTGCAAGGTGTGGTGTGCCCATTGGAGGATAGCTTGTGATTACTTCTATTCTATCTGCAATTTTTCTTTCCGACTGGTAAGTTGACGGAAGAAAAATAAACTCCTTTCCGTCTATAGGGTGCATTTTAAGCTGTGCAGTATTTACAAGCTTATCTATTGTAATATCAACATCATCCTGTGGGATATTAAGGTAGTTAACACAGGCTGTAATCAGCTTTTCTCTGGGGATACAGGTGTGCCCACGGTTGTTTGCATTGTGGCGTAAAACGTGGATTATACCCTCACTTGTTCTGCAATCAGGCAAGGGCTTTTGGGGTAATTTGCTTTCAATTACCTCGGCTTGCTCAAAGGATATACCTATGCCTAAGCCACAAAGCATATAAGGATTTTCTTCCACCTTTTCAACAGCGTGTATTCCCAGCTTTCGGAATATTTTAACCATTTCTGTTGGGGTAAAGCCATATTTTTCAAGGCCTAACATAACAGTACGCATGGCATATTGCTTTTGGAATTCTTTGCCGATGCTGTTTGCCTGTTCTTCAGATATTCCTTTTATAACAGAAAGTCTTTCAGGAGCTTTATCAAGAATTTCAAGGGTTTCTGAGCCGAATTTTTCAATAATACTCATAGCCTTTTTGGGACCAACGCCACGAATAACACCGGATGCAAGATATTTATAAATCTGTTCTGTGGTTTCGGGCATACAACGAGAAAAGGCAGTCACCTTAAATTGCCTGCCGAAGGATTGGTGTATTGTGAAGGTACCCGTCAGGGTAACTGTTTCACCGGCTGACACGCCGGGCATAACCCCCACAGCTGTGAAATAATCATCATCCATTGAAACATCCATAACGGTAAAACCATTGGCAGGATTCTGGAAGGTGACTTCTTCAACTGAGGCAGTTATAGTTTCTTCTTGAAAGTCCATATTTTACTCCTGAGTAAGTTTTACTTTATTTTACCATATTACTGTAATAATTGCGATATTTTTACAATATATTTTTCAAAATAATTGAAAAGAATGTTAACCTATGGTAATATTATCTTGTATATTTTTTCCAATGGAGGCATATAAAATGAAGTATATTATAGACAAAATGAACCATTGTAATTTCAAAACAGTTGAATTGGGCAGGTTAGCACCCCGTGCTTATGCAATTCCCCATTCAAAGTATAAGGATGCACAGAAGGCAGACTATAAAACAGAGCGCTACAATAGCGATATTGTTACAGTTCTTTCAGGTGAATGGGAGTTTAAATATTATAAAAAGAAATCAAGACTTCCTGCAACCCTTGATACAAGCAAGGTTAAATTTGATAAGGTTAATGTTCCCTGTACCTGGCAGAGAACAGGCTATGAGGAGCCTGCATACATTAACTGTCCTTACAGCTTTGACCCCAGAGCATTGGGACTTCCAAAAGGTGAGGGCGTTAAGCCTCCGGAGCTTCCTGAGGATTTTTCCTGTGGTATATATCGTAAAATTATAAATATTACCGATATTTCCAAAGATTATATACTTACATTTTTAGGTGTTACTCCCTGTGTTGATTTATATATTAACGGTATTTTTGTAGGTTATGGTGAGGCTGCTCACAATTCCTATGAATTTGATATTACTGATTTCCTTAAAGAAGGTGACAACGAGGTTATTGTTGTTGTTTATAAATGGTGTACAGGCTCATATCTTGAAGCACAGGATATGTTCAGAGAAAACGGTATTTTCCGTGATGTTCTTCTTTACAAATACGACAAAACATACATTAACGATTTTCAGGCAATAGCTAAGAAAAAAGGAAAAAAATATAATCTTGAGATTGAAACAGAGCTTAAAGGCTCTCTTAAAGGTGCAACTATAAAAGCTGCTCTTTATGACGGCAAGTCTGTTTTGGCAGAAGAAACTGTTAACGGGGAAAAGAAAAACGCTATTACCTTTAAAGGTCTTGAGGTTGAAGAGTGGAGCGCAGAAATTCCCAGGCTTTATGAGCTTTATATTACTCTTTATAATGCTGAAAAAGAGGTTATGACAATCCGTCAGTATGTGGGCTTTAAAAACATTGAAATCAAGGACGCTGTGTTCTATTTCAATGGCAAAAAAATTAAGCTTAAAGGTGTTAACCACCACGATACCCACCAGACCAAGGGATATGCAATGGGCTTCGAGGACCTTGTAAAAGATGTTGAGCTTATGAAGGAGTTTAATGTAAACTGTGTTCGTACCTCACATTATCCTCCTGACCCCTTCTTCCTTGAGCTTTGTGACCATTACGGACTTTACTGTGTTGATGAAGCAGATATTGAAACTCACGGTATCTGGGATTTAGGCTGCGAGGGTGGCGAAATCAGCCACAAGCTTAAATGGGCTCCCAGATATATGGACAGAGTAAGAAGAATGTATTTCCGTGACCGTACACATCCTTCAATTATTATGTGGAGCTTAGGTAACGAATCCTGGGGCTACAAGTGCCACGACAAATGCTACCAGATGCTTAAAGAATTAACAGATATTCCTGTTCATTATGAGGGCGTTTGTCGTACAAAGCGTTATCACTATGATGTGTTCTCAGAAATGTATACACACCAGGATGATATGAAAAAAATCCGTGACAGAAAACGTGGCAAACAGTATCAGGAGGTGCCCTTCTACCTTTGCGAATATTGTCATGCTATGGGTGTTGGCCCCGGTGCGTTGGAAGAATATATGCAGATTTTCTATTCTGATGACATCTTTATGGGTGGCTGTATATGGGAATGGGCAGACCATTCAGTTCTTCACGATGGTACAGATAAATACAAATATCAATACACCTATGGTGGTGATCACGGTGAGCTTCTTCACGATGGTTGCTTCTGCGTTGATGGTCTTTTCTATCCTGACCGTACCCCTCATACAGGTGCATACGAAATGAAAAATTGCTACAGACCCCTGAGAGTACGCAGACTTTCTGGTAACAAGCTTACAATAGTAAACACCAATCGCTTCCTTTCATCCTCAAATATAGAGGTTTATTGGGAAGTACAGGAAAATGGTGTTGTACTTAAATGTGGTAGCTTCGCAACAGATATTGCACCTGAAAAGGATGCAACCTATAAGCTTGATTTACCAAAGGTTGATTATGATAAAAACACATATCTTAATCTTACTTATCTTGATGGTGATTTTGAAATTGCAAGCGAGCAGTTAACACTTTCTGAAGCACCTTTCATTCAGCCTTCTCTTGAAATGGGCAAGGTTTCTATAGCCTCAGATGGTGAAAAGCTTACTGTTAAATTCGAGAACGGTTCTATTGAATTTTCCGAGGATACAGGCGAAATGCTTTCCTATAAAGCAAATGGCGTTCAGGTGCTTAACAAAGAGCCTGTTTCCCACAAGGGCTTCCTTCTTAACCTTTCCAGAGCTTATGTGGATAATGACCGTTGGATTATTGAGGATTGGGAAAAGCACAACCTTGTTGACCCCAAGATTATTCTTGAAGATATGAGTGCCGAGGTTAAATCCGGTGTAGCATCTGTCAGCCAGTATATTACTGTTCACGGTAAAGAGGATATTCTTTTCAATGCAAACATTCTTTATATTATCGGTGCGAATGGTGTTGTTGATATTGAGGTTGCAATGGCACCCGACAAGGAAAGTAAAGAGCAGTTCTATGATTTGGCAGCTCTTGGTCTTACCTTTGAGGCAGATAAGAAATTTAACGAAATTGAATATTTCGGCAGAGGCGAAAAGGAAAATTATAATGACTTTAACGCTCATGCACCTATTGGTCTTTACACAGCAAAGGTTGCTGACGAGCACGAGCCATATATCCGTCCCCAGGACAACTCCAACCATTCCGATGTTTCTTACCTGAAGCTGAAAAATGAGAAGGGCGAGGAAATTCTTATTTATTCTGATAAGAGATTTGATTTCAATGTTCATAATTATACACAGGAGCTTCTCCAAAAGGCTGACCACAGAGAAGATATATATGACCAGAAAACAACCTTCGTAACTCTTAATGGATTTACAAAGGGTACAGGTACAGGTAGCTGTGGTCCTGCAACTCTTCCCGAATATAGCATTGACGCTTCAAAGGAGCTTGCATTTAACTTTGTTATTGCCCCCCAAAAAGCAGAAAAATAAGGTGAATTATGGAAAAAAGATACGAACAAATAGATTTTTCTCACAAGCTTTTTAAAAAGGTTACAGCTCTTCGTCGTGAGGTTTTTTGCGACGAAGAGGGTGAAAAGCCTGTATTTATAAAAGACAGCCGTGACGAAAAAGGCTTCCACGTTGTTTGTGCAATAGGTGATGAGCTTTTAGGCTGTGGTAGTGCTTATGACAACGGAAAAGGCGAATTTGAATTTGCAAAAATTGCTGTCAGTAAGGACTACAGAAAATTCAATATCGGAAGCAATATTGTAAAAGAATTAAGAAAGCTTGCTGTTGAAAACGGTGCAAAAAAAATTGTTGCTGAAAGCAGAGCAGAGGCTCTGGATTTCTTTACCAAAAACGGAATCCCTTACGAAAATATTGCCTTTGAAAAAGAAGGCAAAAGATATATAAAATATAATTTAAATCTTGTTTTTGAGGGTGCAGAGTGGGTTGAGTTTCCCGACACCGAGGCTGTTATTGTCCGTTGCGATTTTGATGTTGACAAGAAAGCACCTGCAGAGCTTTTTGTAACAGGTCTTGGTTACTGCAATGTTTATATTAACGGTAAAAGCATAACTGATAAAGTTCTTTCTCCTGCCTGGACAAATTTCGATTTTATGGATACTGCAAGTATGTCATACCCAATTTTTGACAAAATGACACACAGAATCCTTTATGAAAGAATTGATGTTACAAAATTCCTTAAAAAAGGCAAAAACACAATCGTTTTCCATATCGGTGGTGGCTGGTATGCCCAGCACGAGTGTCCCAATGAGGGTGTTAAATGCTATGGCAACGGAAGGCTGAAGCTTTGCTTTAAGCTTTCACAAGGCGATAAAGCACTTGCAAAAAGTGATAACAACCTTAAATATATTAAATCCTATGTTCAAAGGGCTAGTGTTTATTATGGCGAGGACCAGGACGCAAGAGTAGGTTACTATGATTTTTCGGATGTAACCTATTCTACTGAAAATTGGAAAACTCCCGATATTATCTCTGCACCTGTTTCGGTTCTTAATGAGGCAGACTTTACTCCCGACAGGGTTGTAAGAACCTTGCAGCCAAAGTGTATCTATAAAAAAGGTGATTATGCAATATACGATATAGGCGAAAATGTTGCAGGTTACCCGGTTATAGAATTTATTGAGGATGCCTATACAGGGGAAAGCTGTACAATGCGCTTTGCTGAGGAATTGGACGAAAACGGTGGTCTTGCTTTCCATTCTGCAGGTGGCGAGTTCCGTATGCAGAAGGATACATATATTTATGACAACAAGTGTAAGGAATTTCATCCACAGTTTACTTGGCACGGAGCAAGGTATTTTGATGTTCTCGGCAGAGTTAAGATTAAGGAATACCGGGTTGTTCACACGGATTTGAAGCCCATAGTAAAATTCAAATCATCAAATGAAACCTTACAATGGATTTTTGATGCTTACATAAGAACACAGAATTCCAACATTCACGGCTGTGTTCCCTCGGACTGTCCACACAGGGAAAGACTTGGCTACACAGGTGACGGACAGCTTACAGCAAATGTGGTTATGACTTGCTTTGATGCAGAAGGTATGTATCGCAAATGGATTCGTGATATTGCAGACTGCCAGGATATTTTCAATGGCCACGTTCAGCATACAGCACCATTCTACGGTGGTGGCGGTGGTCCCGGTGGATGGGGTGGTGCAATGGTTATTGTACCGTATGCGTTCTATAAGCATTATGGTGATAAAGCTTTGCTTGAAGCCTATTACCCCAATATGCTTCGTTATCTAGATTACCTTGAAAGCCACAGTGAAAAAGGCCTGGTAGTACGTGAAGAAAAGGGTGGCTGGTGCTTGGGTGACTGGTGCTCACCAAAGGATAAAAACCTTATTCCCGAACCTTTTGTGAATACCTATTTCCATTTAAAAGCTCTTAAAATGACAATTGAGATTGCAGAAATTCTCGGCAAACCAAATAAAGAGCTTAAAGCCCGTTATGAGAAAGTTAAAAAAGCATTTCTTGATAAATACTATGACAAGAAAACAGGTACCTTCTATAAATCTACCGAAGCTTGCGATGCCTATGGCTATGATTTAGGACTTGGTAACGAGAAGACCCTAAAGGCTATTGTAGATAAATATGAAAAGCTGGGTCAGTTTGACACCGGTATTTTCGGAACTGATATTCTCATAAGAATCCTTTGTGAGAATGGTCATAAGGATTTAGCCTTTAAGCTTCTTACAAGTGAAAAGGAAAACACCTTCTACAATATGAAAAAGCATGGTGCAACAACCCTTTGGGAAAATTGGGATGGCGCACACTCTCATAGTCACCCAATGTTTGGTGCAGTTGTGGAATATCTTGTAAAATACTTTAATGAGGTATAAAAAATGCCCCTGTCATCATTTCTTGAAATGATGACAGGGGCGTATATTTTCTTATCGGATAATTCCGTTTTCTATAGCAGATTTTTTAACTGCCTCTGCAATTTCAAAAGCAACGCTTCTGTCGAGTGCCGAGGGAATAATATTTTCTTCGTTAAGCTCATTTTCGGGAATATGGTTTGCTAGAGCATAGGCAGCAGCAAGCTTCATTTCTTCTGTAATTGCTGTTGCGCCACAATCGAGAGCACCTCTGAAAATTCCCGGGAAAACAAGAACATTGTTTATCTGATTCGGAAAATCGGAACGCCCTGTTCCCACAACCCTTGCCCCTGCTTCTTTAGCTTTGTCAGGCATAATTTCAGGTGTGGGGTTTGCCATTGCAAAAACAATCGCATCGGGGTTCATTTCTTTTACCATATTCTGCGAAAGAATATTGGGTGCTGAAACCCCAACAAAAACATCGGCATTTTTAATTGCAACATCTAAACCACCTGTAAGCTTTTCGGGATTTGTTGCTTTTGCGAGGTTTTGTCTTTCTTCACCTAAAAATTCGTCATTTTCATTAATGATGCCGTATCTGTCAACAAGCACCATATTCTGTGCCCCTGCAGCAATAAGCATTTTTGAAATTGCAGTACCTGCAGCGCCAAGTCCGTTAACAACTATTTTTACATTTTTAATATCCTTTTTTACCACTTTAAGGGCATTAAGAACACCTGCTAAAACAACAACAGCTGTTCCGTGCTGGTCATCGTGGAATATGGGGATATCGCAAATTTCCTTCAGCTTCTTTTCAATTTCAAAGCAACGGGGAGCAGCAATATCTTCAAGGTTAATTCCACCGAAGCTGCCTGAAAGAAGGTAAATTGTTCTTACAATTTCGTCAACATCCTTCGATTTTATACAAAGGGGGAAGGCATCAACATCTGCAAATTTTTTGAAAAGAGCGCATTTGCCTTCCATAACGGGCATTCCTGCCTCGGGGCCTATATCACCAAGTCCAAGAACTGCAGTTCCGTCTGTAACAACTGCTACAAGGTTATTTCGCCTTGTAAGCTCAAAGGATTTGTTAACATCGTCCTTTATAACAAGACAAGCCTCGGCAACACCGGGGGTGTATGCCAAAGCCATATCTTCTCTGGTTTCAACGGGGCAACGGGCAATTACTTCAATTTTTCCATTCCACTCGTAATGCTTTTTTAATGATTGTTCTTTAATATCCATAATTATTCCTGATTTGCCTGCATTTTAAGGTATGCGTTAATGAAACCGTCAATGTCGCCGTCCATAACAGCATTGATATTACCGTTTTCAAAGCTTGTTCTGTGGTCCTTTGCAAGGGTGTAGGGCATAAATACATAGGAGCGAATCTGGCTGCCCCAGGCAATTTCCTTCTGAACACCCTTAATATCACTGATTTTGTCAAGGTGCTCACGCTCTTTGATTTCAATAAGCTTTGATTTAAGCATACGCATAGCAACCTCACGGTTCTGGTGCTGGCTTCTTTCAACCTGACAAGAGCACACAATACCTGTGGGAATATGTGTAAGACGAACAGCAGAGGATGTTTTGTTAACCTTCTGTCCACCTGCACCGGAGGAACGGTAAACGTCCATTTTGATATCCTCAGGTGCAATTTCAACCTCGATGCTGTCATCAATTTCGGGCATAACCTCAAGAGATGCGAAGGAGGTGTGTCTTCTTCCTGATGCGTCGAAGGGGGAAACACGAACAAGTCTGTGAATACCACTTTCACTCTTCATATAACCGTAAGCATTTTCACCCTCAATAAGAATAACTGCAGATTTAAGACCGGCTTCGTCGCCGTCAAGGTAGTCAAGTGTTGAAACCTTGAAGCCGTGACGCTCACCCCAACGGTTGTACATACGGAAAAGCATCTGCGCCCAATCCTGAGCCTCTGTTCCGCCTGCACCTGCGTGGAAGGTGAGAATAGCATTGTTTTTGTCGTATTCACCGGTAAGAAGGGTTGAAAGTGTCATAGCGTCAAGTGATGAAATGAAGCCGTCAACACCTGCACGACATTCCTCGAAAAGGCTTTCATCCTCTTCCTCGTTTGCAAGCTCAATAAGTGTGAGGTTGTCGTCAAAAATGCCACAAAGATCTTCGTAAGCCTTGATTTTGTTTTTTAGAGCTGCCATGTGCTGGGTTATTTTCTGTGAACGCTGAATATCGTCCCAGAAACCGTCCTTTGCGCTTTCCTCTTCAAGCTCTGCAACCTCATCCTTCATTTTCTGAAGGCCGAGAGCTTCTGCAAGGTCTTTTAATTTGTCCTCGTAAGAGAGGAGCTCGAGTCTTAATTCTTCAAACTGAAGCATATATACTTTCCTTTCAATAGTGGTTTTATTAATAAATATATCTGAATTTGGTATTAACGCATACTAACCACCTAATTACATATTTTTACAAATAAATATTATACCTAATATAAAGCAATATGTAAAGGAAATATTTATATTTTTCTAATAAAAATAATGCCACCGTAGTGACATTACTTTAAATCTCCGTTTGCTGGGTTTTCCAGAAGCTTACCATTTTCAGTAAATCTTGATCCGTGACAGGGGCAGTCCCAAGAATGCTCTGCCTTGTTCCATTTTAAAGCGCAACCTAAATGTGGACAGCGTTTGGTTGCAGGGGTCAAAAGATTTTTTACCGACTCAAAGCCATTTACCAGAAGCTGAGGCTTTAAAATGCTTCTTGAAGGGTCAAAGGCTTTTGCGTAGGGGTTTGATTTTTCTGTTATTAAATCGCTTAAAATCATAGCACCTGCCATTGCATTTGTCATACCCCATTTGTTAAAGCCTGTTATAACAAATAAATTTTTTGCCCCCTTAAAATACGGACCTATATAAGGAATATCATCCAATGTTTTGCAGTCCTGGGTTGCCCAGAAGGCAACCTCTTTGGAGTCAGGGTAACTGAGCTTTGCAAAATTACGAAGCTCCTGCCAGTTACCACCGTCTTTTCCTGTTTTGTGACTGCCACCACCTAAAAGCAAAAGCTTTTCATAATTTCTGAAGGAAAGCCCCGTATCACTTTGATCAACGTACATACCATTAACCTGTGGCGCATTTTCCAGTGCAATAACATAGGAACGGTGCTGATACATTTTCATAAAGAAAAGCCCGTGGTTATTTATAATCGGAAAATGCGTGGCTATAACAGCCTTTTTAAACGTGATTTTGTTTTTCTCTGTTATAGCAGAAGCACCGTCAAGCTTTTTTACAAACGTGTTTTCGTAAATTTTAAGGTTTTTTACAATACCTTTAACAAATTTCAGCACATTAAATTGAGCTTGGTTTTTAAACTTAATTGCACCTATTGGTTTTATAGGTAAAGGCAGCTTGTCCTGAAACTGGGCATCAAAGCCCATTTTCCACAAGGCTTTAAGCTCATCGTCAATTAAATTCATATTTTCCAGAGCATAAACATAATTGTCCTTTTTCTCGAAATCACAGGGGATTTTTTCACAAAGCTTTTCGTACTCCCTAAGTGCCATTTCATTAGCGTGAAGGTACATTTTTGCACTTTCAAAGCCATTGGCTTTAAGAATTTTACTGTAGCAAAAGCCGTGCTGACTTGTGATTTTAGCCGTGGTGTTTGCAGTAACCTTCTGACATATTCTGTCCTTTTCAACAATAATGCAGTCTACACCCTTTTCCTGCAGCTTGTGCGCTGTAAGAATACCTGCAAGTCCACCACCAACAATAAGAACATCGGTTTTTATATCATTTTCAAGAGTGGGAAAGGTGGGGAGCTCCACACTTTTTTGCCATATTGAAGTCATATTAAGTGTCCTGTAAATCAGCAGCAGTAATATCGTTTTCTATATTATCTCTGCCAAGATCTGTGTCAATAGTGGGGTAAGCCTTGGAAATAGGCTTTTCTTCTTCAAAGGGCTTGTATTTTTCTTTTTTAGCCATAGTATAATTCACCTCGGAAATATATTTACCAAATAAAAACGAAATACACTATCTGCAAACAAAAATTTACAGATAGTGTGTAAGTACAAGTTATTCAGTTTATTGTCCGCTATTCTTTTTAGCTGTTGTTACGGAAGCAATTAGTTTTCTTCGTATTGTTCCGCATTTGTTATTAAGGTTTTTGTAAGTGGTTTCATCTATTTTATGTTTGCGAAATAATAACTCAAGCCAATATTCTGTTTCGTAACATTCTTTTAAGGCTATTTCTAATTTGTTTATAAAATCAGCTCTGCTTTGAGCATATTTGGCTTCGTGTATGTTCGCACCAACAGATGAAGAACATCTTAATAACTGCTTCACATATACTGAACAATCTTTTATATTATCGCAAATATCGGATATTTCTATTGCGAAACAAATAGATTCTTCTCTTAAAATATTTTTGTTTTGTTCCATAGTTAACTCCTTTTTGTCGATATACAAGCAAGCTTGTTCGATATATTTTGCAAGACAAAATTCGATATATTCAGCGTTGCTGAATTCGATATGATATAAATCCTTTTATCTCGTGCCAACGGCACATATCGAACCGCAGGTATATCGAATCAAAAGATATATCGAAAATCCGTCAGGATTTATATCGAGGTGGCTCTGCCACCCTAATCCCACTCCAACCCTGTAACTGTGTCAAGGTCAATTCCCTTGGTATCGTGAGTTTTCTTTGCAAGGGTAACGAGGGCTGCAATAAAGCCGGGAACTAAAAGACAAATTGAAATAATGCCTAAATATTGGTTTCCTAAAATTGCGCCAAGAGGAAGGCTTATAATATATGAAAGAGCTACACCTGCACCAACCGGCAGAAATTCTGCTGCCATTGTTGATGAACGAAGGTTTGTTGGTGAGGATTCACCTATCATCATAATAAGAACGTCGTTGGTTGAATAGAAGCTACCAACAAAGCCACCACAGAGAAGACCGACAATTGCAGGGCTCCAGTTGTATTTTGCTCCTAGCCAGAAGCCGATAAAACAAACTAAACAGTCAAAAGCAGTAACAAGAGCAGCAGCTTTTCTGCCTTTGGAGTCAGAAATAAAGCCCATTATTACCTGAGCCAGCGAACAGCCAACAGGGAAAAGGAAAAGTGCAGCTGTAACCGGACCAACACTTACAAGGTCCATAATTTCCTGAGAGAAGGAATTATATATGCTTTCTGCATAACCGTAGGACATAATAACCTGGTAGTCAATAGAAGCGATAAAACCAAAGTTTGCAAAGGTTGCAGTAATGAAAAGCCAACGGAGCTGTTTGTGCTTCATTGCAAACTTAAATGCAGGAATAAGACCACCCTGGGCATTTTTAGCTTTTTCTTCAAGCTTTTCCTGCATAAGCTCTTCTTCGGTTTTGCGAAGATGTTTAAGACGGGAATCAATGAAAGCATCTGTTTCCCTTGCAAACATAATGGCAATAAAGCTGGTAACAAGACCAACTATAGCAGGGATAAGGTAAACATTTCTCCATTCCGATGCTTCTGTCATAAGCATTCTTCTTAAAACCGGTACAAGCATAACGCTCATATTAGCAAAGAATTTAATTGTGGAATAAACTCTTGCTCTGTGCTTTGAGGGAGAGGACTCCATAATATAAACCACGTGCATATCGTGGGGGATGAAGAACTGAACAAGAACAGCACCGATAAAATAAAGGAAAATATTGTTAGAAAGGAATATAATCAGCATTGCAAAGCTCATGCCGAAGGTGTTTATAATCAGGAATTTCTTTCTTCCAAGACGGTCTGCAAGGGGTCTGTAAAGAAGACCTATAGCCTGAAACGGAACGCCAATAATGGAAATAATATTAAGAATTGCTACAGAGCTGTCACCGAATTTCGCTAAAAGGTCATTGGCAATTTCCGTTTTCATTAATGTGCCGATTTGGGATGCAATTTCATCGGTAGCATAAATAAGGGTAATGATAAAAACAAGATAAGCAAAATAATAGCTGCGTTTAGGTCTTGCCTTTTCTTTTTCCCATTTGGCAATTTCTTTTTGCTTTTTTAAGCTTCTTTTCTGAAGCTTTTCGGGAGTAAGTTCCTTAACTTTCATAAGACTTTTTCTCCTTTATTATTTCTTTAATCTTATTACATTCCAGCTGAAGGGTTTAAGCTGTGCAGTAAGAAGGGAATTATCAATTTCAGGTAATGGATTGCTGTGAGGCTTAACCGCAACATTGTCAAATGTGTTTTCTGCTTTTTTGTGGTGGCCGTCCATTGAAATAAATTCAAAGGGCTTATAGCCATCAAAATCCATAAGGTTTACATCTAATGTAACAGCTTCCTCAAGATTTTTGTTAACACAGAAAATAGTCATTTCTTCATTTTCTTCATCAAAGGTTGCAATAGCTTCTATGTAGGGAACATCTGTAAACTGCTTGCAGTCGTATTTTTCACAATCAATAAGAGGAAGAAGTGCAGAGCCCCTGCCATAATTTGAAAGGTGCATAAATGGGAAGTAGATAGTCTGCTCAAAGACACCGCCACCTGTCTGGGTGAATATTGGAGCAATAACATTTACAAGCTGTGCAAGACAAGCAATTTTAATTCTGTCACAATGACGAAGGAGGGTTATAAGCATTGAGCCTACAAGAAGCGCATCCTCAAAATTATAGATATCCTCAAGAAGGGGAGGTGCAACACTCCATTTGTCAAAGGGACGGTTATTTGAATGGTACCATACATTCCATTCATCAAAGGAAAGGTTGATTTTTTTCTTTGAACGACGTTTAGCTTTTACATAGTCACAAGCGCAGATGACGGAATAAATAAAATCGTCAAGCTGTAAGCTTTTTGCAAGGAAGCTGGGGGTGTCATCCTCGTGGTTTCCATAGTATTGGTGAAGGGATACATAGTCAATGCTGTCATAGGCAATGTCAAGGCTTTCAACCTCCCATTTGCCGAAGGTGGGGGAATATATGCTTGAAGAGCCGCAAAGCACTGTTTCAATAGTTGGGTCAGTCCATTTCATCATTTTGGAGGCTTCAAGGGCAACTCTGCCATATTCTGTAGCTGTTTTTGCACCCATCTGCCAGCCACCGTCCATTTCGTTACCAAGACACCATAATTTAATATTATGTGGGTCTTTTACTCCGTGGGATATTCTCAAATCAGACCAATAGGAGCCTTCCTTGTGGTTGCAGTATTCAACAATATTTCTTGCTTCTTCAGGTCCTCTTGTACCAAGATTTACAGCCATCATACATTCTGTATTGGCTTTTTTACACCAATTAAGAAATTCATTTGTGCCGAAAAGGTTGGGTTCGGTTGTACCCCACGCCAGGTCAAGTCTTTTGGGGCGATTTTCAACAGGACCAACGCCATCCTCCCAATTGTAGCCTGAAACAAAATTACCACCGGGATAGCGCACTACGGGGACATTCAGCTTTTTAACCAAATCAATAACATCCTGACGTAATCCGTTTTCGTCAGCAGTGGGGTGATCGGGCTCGTAAATGCCACCATAAATTGCTCTGCCCAGGTGCTCTATAAAAGAACCATAAATTCTTTTGTCAATTTCACCGATTCGGAATTCTTTTGCAAGGGTAATTTTTGCTTTCATACTACGCACTCCTTATAACTTGTATAAATTTACTATATCATAAATAATAAAAAAGGGCAATAAAAAAACACTGCCCGAAGCAGTGAAATAAACAAAATATAAAAAGTGGATAAAAAATGAAATAACCCTTGACCGATGCTTTCTCGTCACATCCCCGCCAAGGGTTATTTCTGTTCTGTTTTAATATCTAACATCTTTTTATTTACCTCTCTTTCTTGAATTAAGACGTCTTACTTCATCCTCTACGAACCCTATTTCCAAACACTTTTTTATATTTCGTATCTATATACATTCCCGTAAGTGGGATAGCCTTTTGTTTCGAAATAATTTTCATTTTATGAAGTCTTCTGTCTTTCGGTTCTTTTCCTGTGTTTTCGTTCTTCCCGAACCGTAGGCCTTACATCAGAACACCGGATATCACCCTTTCTTGTTTTTTTGTTTTCAGATTAGGTTTTAATTGTACATTGGAACCACGCTTTCTATTGAAATTAGGTTTTTAGTTGTACATTGGACTCACCCTTTCTTTGTCTATATAATAGCATGGAAAATCCAATATTTCAATATGTAATTTTGTATAAACTTCACAGTTTCTGTTTATTTAAAACGCAGATTTTGGTGTTTTGTACAATAAAAGTTTTGTTAAAATATTGACAAACTGTGTTTTGATGTGATATACTAATACTGTTGTTTGGTTAAAAAGTATGTTCCCAAAGGGTCAAAAGCCCTTAGGGAACAGTTTTTATTTCTGTTGTTTTATATTATTCCATAAAAATGTACAATGTTCATATCCTCTGGCATATAAAGTCCGTGGCTACCACAGCCACCATCAATTTCGTGGCAACCGTGGTCAGGGGCAAAGCCTATGAGTGTTTTGTGGTTCTGCCAATTTTCCCTAACTGCGTTTGCCAAAGCGTCAAAAGCGTTTATATTATGCTTTAAAGCGTTAATTGCTTCTTCACTTTCAGGTCCGTAACGGTGCATTGTTCCGTCATAGTTTCCGTTGTAAACAGCAATAAAATCATATTTATCTTCTTTAATAAGCTCCGTTGCTTTTGCATTAGCTTCGTCAGGGGTTTCAACAATAAAATAGTCCATTTCCCTTTCAAGGAAAATTTTAGACATACTGTCATTACCTGTTGAAACAATGCAGGGCTTTTTACCTGCTCGTATGAGGGAATCAAATACCGAGTCAGTTTTTATAACCGGCTTTGTGTAAGACTGTATTCCATGTGTTTCAGGAGAAGCCCCGGTGTACATTGTGCCGAAGCAAACAGGGGTAACAGAGGGCATAACACATTCAAGAGGAAGTGTTATATCTGTATTAAGCATTACGGGTGTAAAAAGATGTGCATATTTTTCAAAAATCCATAGAGCAACTGCATCAGGGTTATACATTAAAACTCTGTCAATGCTTTTTCTCTCACAAAGCTTTAAAATGGCTTCCAATGGCTCGTTGGCTTCCTTGGGCTTTTCCACATCTAAAGCAGAGCAAAGGGAGGCAGCAACACTTGTTAATTTAAGCGAACAAAATACATCCTGCATAAAAATCACCTTTTAGTATTAGAGTACCTGAAAATTATAGCACATTATAAGTAGGCTCACAAGCAAAAATAAAATATTGCAAAGAATAGATTTGTATGTTATACTTTACAAAAAATAAATGCTGCCACCGGGTAGTGAATGTTTATATAAAAATAAAGCATTCGTTTACACATCGTTAGGTCTTTGAAGATGTGTATTCGGATGTTTATTTTTTAGGAGATTTTTATGAACAAAATAAAAAAACTGATAACCTATTTTTCTAAAGTAGAAATTATATTGTGGTGTGCCTCTGTTTTAGCAATTATTATTTCATTTATGGTTTTCGACAGAAGCAATTACCTTACTCTTGTTGCTTCCTTGATAGGAGTTACCTCTTTAATATTCTGTGCCAAGGGAAATCCCTTAGGACAGGTGCTGATGATTATTTTCAGTATTATTTACGGTGTTATATCATACTCGTTTTCATACTATGGTGAAATGCTGACCTACCTTGGTATGACAATGCCTATGGCTGTTTTTGCTTTGGTTACCTGGCTTAAAAATCCTTATGAAAATAACAAATCGCAGGTTAAGGTTGCCGTATTAAAGCCAAAGGACCTGGTGCTTATTGCAGCATCTGCCATTGTTATGACAATTATTTTTTATTTTATATTGAAGTATTTTAATACAGCAAATCTTTTGCCAAGCACAGTTTCAGTCACTACAAGCTTTATTGCAGCCTTTCTTACCTTCAAGCGTAGTCCGTTTTTTGCACTTGCTTATGCCACAAATGACATTGTTCTTATTGTCTTGTGGATAATGGCAACCAAGGAAGATATTTCATATATTTCTGTGGTTGTGTGCTTCCTTGTTTTTCTGTTTAATGATTTGTATGGATTTTTGAATTGGCTTAAAATGCAAAAAAGGCAGGGTGTTTAGTGACCATGCCTTTTCTTTTTATTCTGCTGTTAATTCTGCAGTTTCAGAACCTATGGAAATTCTATAGGATTCGCCTTTTTGTATTTCGGGTGTACTTATTATTACTACATTAAATGAAAGCTCAGGAGAGAATGTGACAATAGCTTTGCCAAGAGCATCTTTAACACTAACGCTTGTTTCTGCGTTTTGCGTTCCGGCACTTACGGAAATAACACCTTGGTTTTCAGAATTACTGAATGTTTGTGCCATACCGGAAGCACCTGTTCCGATGAAAGTGCCACCGGAAATAACTGCACTTGAATCATAATCAAGGGTTGCAGTGTCTCCCGTTGTAGGACCTACAACCACGGTATAACCCCCACTGATTTCAAGCGTACCGTTAGCATCTATTCCGTCGCCAGAAGCGTTGATATGAAGCTTTCCGCCTGATATAACAATTCCTCCATTGGAAGCACTGCCCATCATACCACCGGGGCCACCACCCCCAAACATTCCGTTATCACGCCCACCCATTCCGCTGGAGTCTGTTCCTCCTGCTGCATTCAAGCCATCATCGGTAGCAACAAGGGAAATATTTCCACCGGAAACATTAATATCAAGTGCTTCAAGCCCCTCGTAGCTTTCGGTAATGGTTATTGTTCCGTCTGTGATTTCCAACTTTTCTTCAGCATGAATTCCATCATCGCCTGAGGCTATGTCAAAAGTACCACCATCAATTGTTAAAGAAGAATTAGAATGAAGAGAGTCATCAGCAGAGTTGATACTGAAAGCACCATTTTCGATAACAAGATTTCCTTCGGATTTAATACCTTTCATACTTGTGCTTTCTTCGGAGTCGGTTGATGGGGTATCTGTTAAGGAAGATAGGCTCATACCTGTGGGCTTCCGGTCAGGTTTTTCACCCGTACCGCTGTGACCGCCCATCATACCGCCGTGACCACCTTGAAAATTGCCCCAAGAATCGGAGCTGGTTTTTGTGCCGTTTTCGCTTCCTCCACCGGCAAGAATTTCAAGGTTACCGTTTTTTATTTGCGCATAGCATTCGGCACTTACACCGTCGCCTTCTGCTTGAATATTAATATTACCGCTTTCCATATAGAAAAAGCCCTTTGAGGAATCATCTGAGTTTTCCGTGTGGATGCCATCTTTACCTGCAGCAATTTTAAGAGTGGTGTCTTTTATTCTTACGCTATCATTGACATCAAGACCGTGGGAGGCGGAGGATATCGTATAAGTTCCGCCTGTGAAAACCAAATCATCCTTGCAAACAATTCCGTGGTCGTTAGGAGATATAATCGCAAGTTTTCCTGTACCGTTAAAAGTTAAGTCCTGTTTTGAGAATATGGCACCATCAATATTACTATCGTCGATTTGAATGAACTCTTCACCATTCGAAAGTGTATTTTCACTGCCATCTGCTAAAGTTATAAACAGTTTATCGGCAGTTTTTATATATACGGGTGCACAGGTTTTATTTGTAATGTTTACACCATCAAAAACAAGTTGAGGTTTATCGGTTTCTTTGGCGTCAACTATTATCATACCATTTGAAAGAGTGCCTGAAAAAATGTACGTTCCTTCGTCGGTGATTGTAACTGTGCTGCCGTTAATTTTTACAACATCATTTTCACAGCTTGCACTTGAATCATTTAGTTTAATTGATATTGCAGAAGCACTGTCATATTCGGTTTTTGTATCACGATTTGAAAACATATCTTCGTCAGACATTGTTGTTTCCTCGGTTGTTGAGTCTGCGCTTTCTGTTGTTTGGGTATCAATGGCAGAATTACTTGAATCGGGATTTTGACAGCTTGAAAATACCAACAGAGTACACATGATTGTTGCTAGAATTTTAAAATATTTCATATAAACACACTTTCTTAAAGCTCGGTATTGACAGTTGCCTGCTTTGAAATTGTTATTTCGAGATTTCCGTTTCTGCAACGGAGTTTGTCAATAAATTCTTTCTCTTTTTCGGGGTTTTTCAGAACAATATCATAAGAAAGGCGGAACATACTGCCCATATTGGTGGTTTTAACCTGCGTTAATTCATAATTGTTCGTGTATTCAGAAAATAAATCTTCAAAAACGCCCGAATAGTCCAAATCTTCCGGAATAACTATTCTTAAAGATTTGTAAAGCTCAGAGTTTTTCTTTGAACCAAGGTTTAAGGTATTGTAAAGAACAAAAACTGCCGAAAGAATGATTGTAAAAAGAAGAGAATATGCCAGGTATCCCATACCTGCAATAAGCCCTGCTCCCATTGCCAGGAAAAGAATGCAGATTTCCTTTGCTGTACCTGGAACTGAACGGAAACGAACAAGGCTGAATGCACCTGCAACGGCAACCCCTGTTCCCACGTTACCATTTACCATCATAATAACAACGCAAACTACTGCCGGAAGAAGTGCAAGGGTTATAACAAAGCTTTTGGTGTATCTGGTTTTATATATATAACTGCCAGCCATAATAAGGCCTGTAACCAAGGAAATGCCCAGACAAAGTAAAAAATCTGTTGCGCTTATTACGGAAGTTGTTGAAGAATCGAAAATTCCATTGAATAAATTATCTGGCATTTTTATTATCCTCCATTATTCTAGGGTAAATATGCTCACGGTAAACCGTTCCGTATTTTGAAAAAGACGTTTTATATATATGGTTTTCAGAGAGAATTTTTGTCAACCAAAGAGGAATTCCTCCGGAGCATTTTAGTTCCATAAGTACTAAATGGTCTTCTAATATGGGGGTTCCGTATACTTCGGATTTTAATGATAAGTCCTCAGTTCTGAAAAGAATATTATTATCAAAGGTAAGCCTGAAATCGCTTTTTTCCTTTGTGTAATAGGCTTCTCTTTCATAAGATAAAAAAACGGTAGGATGAAGAGTTTTATAGTATTCAAGAAAATAATCAATCTCATTTGAAATTTGAGTCTGTTTTCCTTTGCTTTTTGAGCATAGCCAACACATTGCAATGTGTTCGGGCAGACCAATTCGCCGTTTATAGACAACACGTTTGTATTTTTTCTTTAGTTCAACAAAAACCGTGCTGTCAGCTACCGCTTGACAATAACTTCTCACGCGTAGCTTCTCCTTGTACTGTGGTTTTTCTATGGAATGGCGTATAAGTCTATAATCGTCGGTGTCAAAATACAGATTCCTTATGGTTGTTCTTCCGTACTTATCAAGAGCCATATATGGTTGGATACCGGAAATTATAAGTTCCTTTTGCTCTTTTGTTATAAGGTACTTCAATTCATACCGTTTAAAAACTGTTTGAAAAGCCATAACTATTCCTTTCACAAGTAAGTATCGTTATCATAAAACACAAACCTTAAATGAACTAAAAAATGTAAATGGATTTTTAATTACATTTAATGTATAAATGATAAAATAAAAAATAAGATAATGATTTTTGTGGTTTGTTATGGTACAATTTATGGTGAAAAGGATGGGGATGTTATGAGAATTTTAATTGCAGAGGATGAGAAAGCTCTATCCAAGGTTCTTGTGAAAATCTTTGAGAAAAACAACTACTCCGTTGACTCTGTGTACAACGGAGCAGATGCTATTGATTATATTGAAGTCGGCAATTATGATGTTATCATTCTTGATGTTATGATGCCGGAAACAGATGGTATAACAGTCCTAAAAAAAATTCGCTCAGAGGGTAACCAGGTCCCTGTTCTTATATTAAGTGCAAAATCTGAAATTGATGATAAAGTTTTAGGGCTTGACAGCGGAGCGAATTATTATTTATCAAAACCTTTTGATACAAAAGAACTTCTTGCCACCATAAGAGCAATTACAAGAACGCAGGTTTCAGGTGATACAAAAATAAATTTTGGAAATATTACTCTCGACAGAGCTACCTTTGAATTAAGCTCTGTTACGGGGAGTTTTCGTCTTGCAAACAAAGAATTTCAAATGCTTGAAATGTTTATGACAAATCCCAGAAGCGTAATTTCTGCTGAAAAAATTATGGAAAAAATATGGGGGTTTGATACCGAGGCAGAAATTAATGTTGTTTGGGTATATGTTTCCTATCTTCGCAAGAAATTAGCTGCTCTTAATGCGAATGTGCAAATAAGAGCTTTAAGAAATGCAGGTTATTTAATGGAGGAAGCAGATGATTAAAAAATTAAAAATTAAATTTATTGTTTTATCTATGACGGCACTTTTTGTATTGCTTTTTGTGATAGTGTCGGGGATGAACTTGCTTAATTTAAATTCTGTTATGCTTGAAGCGGACCAATTGCTTCAAGTGTTATCGCAGAACAAAGGAAATTTTCCTGATTTTAAAGGCGATAAGCCCGGAAAACCGGATTTTCTTCCACCCCATATGTCTCCTGAAACACCCTATGAATCAAGGTATTTTTCTGTTGTGATTGATTCAAATGGCGATGCTTATGAAATTGAAACAGGAAAAATAATTACCGTTGATTCGGAACAAGCGGTGGAATATGCCCGAAAAGCTCTCAATGACAAAAACGGAAAAGGCTTTGCAGGAAGCTTCAGATATAAATGTACACGGGAGCAAAATGCAACGAGAATAGTTTTTCTTGATTGTGGCAGACGATTAAATGCTTTTTACGCTTTTTTAAAAGCAAGTGTAATAATGTCATTGATAGGCTTAGCGGTGGTTTTTGTTATAATTACAGTTCTTTCAGAAAGGATAATTCGTCCTATTTCCGAAAGTCATAAAAAGCAAAAAAAGTTTATTACAAATGCAAGTCATGAAATAAAAACGCCCCTAACCATTATTAATGCAAACCTTGATTTGCTTGAAATGGAAATAGGTGAAAACGAGTCTGTTAAAGAAATAAAAGCTCAGACAAAACGCCTTACAAATCTTACAAATGATTTGGTTTATCTTTCAAAAATGGAAGAATCAGAAAAAAATCTGATGAAAGTGGAGTTCCCGTTATCGGACTTGGTTTCAGAAACTGTTTCAACTTTTAGAGCCATAGCACAAACCCAGAATAAAGAGTTGCTTGTCAATATTCAACCAATGATAGCTTTTTGCGGAAATAATAAAGCGATTGAACAGTTAGTAAGTATATTGATGAATAACGCTTTAAGATATTCGGCAGAGGGAGGTAAGATTTCTGTTGATTTATTTGAAAATAATAAACAAATCCGGTTAAATGTCTTTAATACAACAAATAATTATGTATCCCCGGAGAGCCTTAACTATGTGTTTGACCGTTTTTACAGAACTGATACCTCTAGAAATTCTGAAAAAGGTGGTTATGGAATCGGTCTTTCCGTTGCCAAAGCCATTGTTGAAACTCATAACGGGAAAATTATGGCATATACGAATGACGGGTATTCTTTTAATATAACTGTAATATTTAATCAATAAATATGCTTGTGCTTTTTTCATTGTTAAAGGGATTCTTACAGATATCAGCCCTGTAGGAATCCCTTGCTTTATATTGTTTTATGTGATCTGCGTTTTTTTACATCACTTTTAATATTTAATTCTACATACTTGCTTCGTAGCCTTCGTCAACGATTGCTTTAATTAAAACATCGTCTGCAACATCCTTTGAGAGGGTAACTTTTGCAGTGCATTCTGTGTGACTTGCAGCTGCACTTTCAACTCCGTCAATTGCAGTAAGTGCTTTTACAACGTGTGCTTCGCAACGAGGACACATCATACCATCAACCTTAATAACTTTTTCCATAACATCATTTCCTTTCGGTATTTTTTCAGATGCAGCTTCCAGAGTGGCTTTCGCTACATCCTCTTTAATGTGCTTTGATTTAAAAAATCTTAATCTTAAAGCATTTGTTACAACACATAATGAGCTCATGCTCATTGCTGCAGAGCCAATCATTGGGGTCAGTCTGAGCGCAAAAGCAGGGTAGAGGACACCTGCCGCAAGGGGGATTCCTAAAACATTATAGAAAAATGCCCAGAACAAATTCATTTTTATATTTCGCATAACCGCCTTGCTTAACTCAACAGCTTTTGCACTATCTGAAAGTGAGCTTTTAATAAGAACAACATCTGCTGCGTCAACAGCAATATCTGTTCCCGCACCGATGGCAATACCTACATCAGCTCTTGTAAGGGCAGGTGCATCGTTGATTCCGTCACCGATGAATGCTATTTTTTCTCCGTTTTCCTGGAGAGTACGAATAATTTTTTCTTTATCTGCAGGAAGGAGCTCTGAATATATTTCGTCTACACCGGCTTTTTTGCCTATAAATTCTGCTGCAAATTTATTGTCACCCGTAAGCATTACAATTTTTTTGCCAAGCTTTTTAAAGGCTTTTATTGCCTCTGTGCTGTCATCACGAATGGTATCGGAGACAGTTATAATGCCCAGAATACTTGCTTCCTTACAGAAAATCAAGGGTGTTTTGCCTTGCGCTGAAAATTCGTTTGTTTTGCTCTCAATAGCAGAAATATCAATATTGTTTTCTTTTAAAAATCGCTTGTTACCTGAAAGATATTTTTCTCCGTTTATTACACAACTTACACCCTTGCCCTCGAAGGCTTCAAAATCTGTAACCTGAGGAAGAGCCAGAGCTTCACCTTTTTTTCTTATTGGTGTGGCAAGTGGGTGCTCACTGCCTGCCTCAAGTGCGGCACAAAGAGATAGGAACTCATTTTCTGAAAGAGCTTTGTCATAAACAACAATATCATTTATGCTCATTTCACCACTTGTTATAGTCCCTGTTTTGTCAAGAACAATTTTATCTACACTACCCAAAGCTTCAAGAGCTTCTGCAGATTTTATCAGTATTCCGTTTTCTGCAGCCTTACCTGTACCTGCCATAATTGCAACAGGGGTAGCAAGTCCTAAAGCACAAGGGCAGGAAATTACAAGTACCGTAACAGCAAAGGAAAGTGCAGTCTCAAAATCCTTGCCCAATAAAAGCCATATAACAAATGTAATAAGTGCAATTCCCATAACTATGGGTACGAAAATACCACTTACCTTGTCTGCAAGTCGGGCAATGGGTGCTTTTGAAGAGCCTGCTTCGTCAACAAGTCGTATTATCTGGGAAAGGGTTGTGTTTTCGCCAACTCTTGAAGCAGTCATTGTAAAGGTTCCGTTTTTGTTAAGTGTTGCAGAAATAACCTGGTCACCAATTCGCTTCTCAACAGGTAAGCTTTCGCCTGTTACTGCAGATTGGTCAACAAATCCGTTACCGGTTAAAACAGTTCCGTCAACTGCAATTCTTTCACCGGGACGAATTATTAAAACATCGCCTTCTTTTACCTCCTCGGCATCAATGGTGATTTCGTTACCGTTTCTCATAACATTTGCAGTTTTTGGGGATAGCTCCACAAGCTTTCCTAAAGCGTCGCTTGTTTTCCCTTTTGAACGTGTTTCGAGAAACTTACCCACAGTTACAAGTGTTAAAATCATTGCGCTGGATTCAAAATATAGCTCATGAGAGTAATGCTCTAAAACAATTAAATTTCCTCTTGGTGCAGCATAAGCCATCATAATTACTGCAAATACACCGTAAAGAAATGAGGCAGAGGAGCCTAAAGCCACAAGGGAGTCCATGTTCGCAGCTCTTTTAACAAGTCCTTTAAAGCCTGAAATGAAGAACTTTTTGTTTATTATCATTACGGGAATAACAAGAAGCATCTGAACAAGTGCATTTAAAAGAGCATTTTCTGTGCCGTGCAGAAAGTGGGGCAGAGGAAGTCCCAGCATATGACCCATTGCAATATACATTACAATAACAAGAAATACTATTGAAGAGATAAGTCGCTTTTTCATTGAAGAAATATTTTCTTCTTCATTTTTCTTTCTTTCCTGCCATTCTGTTTTCAGGTGGTTTTTTTTGTTGTCTGTGCCATAAAGGGATGCACCGTAGCCGATGTTGTTTACGGCAGCTATAAAATCCTGCTCGGTAAGCTTGCTTTCATCAAATGTAACGGTCATAGAGTTAGAAAGCAGGTTAACATCTGCTTTTTCAGTACCCTCGAGCTTTTCTGCAGCCTTCGTAACATTTGCCTGACAAGCAGCACAGGTCATACCGGTAATGTTGAATTTGCAGGTTTTCATTATTTCACCTCGATACGCAAAAATTGTTTTTTTATATTATACTACTAAAAAATTTTTAAATCAATTTGAATTGACAAATTGTTTTGGTATATGTTACGATTTTTGCGTAAGGAAAGAGGCGATATTATGGAAAAATATGTGAACGATATTCTTGCGCCTAAGCTACAGGGTGATGGCGGCTGGGTTGAGTTTGTTTCCCTTGAAAATGGGGAGTTAACCCTGCGTTTCAGAGGAGAGTGCTCAAAATGCCTTATTCTGCACCGTTGTACAGAGTGGATTGAGCAGGAAATTAAAAGGGATTTAAAAAAGAAGGTCAAGGTTGTTGCAATACGCAAAAAACCTTACTTTCAGGATGTGTGAGGTTTAGCTTATGGCACATATAAAGGTTGAAAGGCGCTCAATGCGCCCTGAAGAGTGGACAGATTTACGCTTTGGTTGGTTGAAGCGTCACATATACAATGAAAAGTGGGAAATTGAAAATTTAGAAATACGTGATGCCCGTCAGGTAAAGGAAATGGAGTTTGAATTTTACTCGGAGGATTACCGTCCTCTGAAAAAAGGTGATATGTATTTTACTCCTGACGGCACAGCATTTATAAAAGCTGATGTAAACATTCCCGAAGAATTAAAGGGGATGGAGCTGTGGTTTTCTCTTAAAACTGCTGCAGAAATCTGTGTTAAGGTAAATGGCAAATATATAGGTGGTGTTGACCCGAACAGAGAAAAAATGTTGCTTTCTCCCTATGTAGATGTGAATACTACCCTTCATTTTGATATGATGGGGTATAATCGCAGTAAGCCCGATGATGAAAGAAACCCCGAAAGTCTTTCTGTGCGAGGCTGCAGGCAGATTTTTGAGGGTGCATACATCTGCACTGTCAATGATGATGTGCAGAGTCTTGTTTATGATTTTGAATTGCTTTTGGATATTGCAAAAAGCGAGGTTTTCAATGAAGATTACAGAGCATTTTTAAACAGAGAGCTTAACAATGCAATGAATTTTATTGATTTTGACAGCAATGAGTTAACAGGTGTAAATGAAGCCAAGCAGTATATTGAAGATGTAATATATTCTAACAAAACCTATAATGGTACAGGCGATGTGGCGCTTGTGGCACATTCTCACCTGGATATTGCATATTATTGGCGCAGGATTCACGCTGTACAGAAAAATCTCAGAACGGTTCTTATCCAGCTTCGTCTTATGGACAGATATCCTCATTTTAAGTATGCTCATACTCAGCCCTATACCTATGAAACTCTTGAAAAGTATTATCCCGATGTTTTCAAGGAGCTTCAGGAAAAGGTTAAAAATGGTCAGTTTGAGCCTGTGGGTGCAATGTATGTTGAGCCTGATTGTAATGTCCCCAATGCAGAGAGCCTTATAAGACAATGTCTTTACGGACAGAAAACCTATGAGAGAATGTTTGGTAAGCGTGTTAATAATGCCTGGCTTCCCGATGTTTTCGGCAACAGCTGGATTCTTCCGCAAATTCTTAAAAAAAGTGGAGTCGATTATTTTGTTTCCAACAAAATGTCAACCTGGAACGACACAAACAGATTCCCACATAATAATTTTATATGGCGTGGTATTGATGGTAGCGATGTTTATGCCTGCGTTCCACCCACACATTTCATAACCTGGAATATGCCCAGTCAGATACAGACCAACTGGGAAGCATATATTGACAAGGACCAGGGAGGACAAACCCTTAGTATGTTCGGCTATGGTGACGGTGGCTCAGGCTGTACAGAAGAAATGATTGAAATGATGAATCGTTTTGAAAAGCTTTCTGTTATGCCTAAATGTACTCATACAAGTGGTGCAGATTTCCTTGAAAAGAATTTGAAGGATAATAAAAAGCTTCAGGTGTGGGATGGGGAATTGTACCTTGAAATGCACAGAGGCACATTCACCACAAAAAATAATTTAAAACGGGCAAATCGCAGACTTGAAGAAAAATTCAGAACAGCAGAAATGCTTACGGTTATACGCAAGGAAAACAGAACAGAGGAAATAACAGAGCTTTATAAAAAATTCCTCATAAACCAATTTCACGATATTCTTCCTGGTTCACATATCCACCCGGTTTACCTGGACGCTATGGAGGATTATGAGAAAATCGAAAAAGCTCTTGATGGAATTATCGGTAGTGGCAATAAGTATTTCAACACCCTTAACTTTAAGCGTGACGCACTTACCTTTGTGGAAAATAAAAAGGGAACAGCTACCCGTTATGGTGAAAAGGGCAATTGGATTATTCCCAAAATACCTGCTCTGGCCTCTGTCAATTTAAGAAAAACAAGCTTTTCCGGTACTTGGTTTACTACAGAAAATAATAAGCTTGAGACACCATTTTATAAAGTTGTTTTCAACTCAGACGGCTCATTTTCTTCTATTTACGATAAAGAGCTTTCCAGGGAATGGGTAAAGGGTGATTTCAACAAGCTTAAAATTTATGTGGATTGCCCCGGTAACTACGATGCCTGGGATATTTTACCTAATTACCGTGAAAAAGAAATTGAGGTTAGAGTTATAACACCTCTTGCACTTGTTGAAGGTGATGGGGAGTGTGCTACCTTCTCTGTTACCTTGGGTACAGAAAAATCCACCTGGGAAATGTGTATCAGATTTTTCAGACGTAGCCGTGGCATTGAAGTAGAAAATAATGTAAGCTGGAACGAAAAGCACAAGCTTGCAAAAGCAGAATTCCAATGCAATATTCTTACCAGAAAAGCTCTTTGTGATACCTCTGCGGGTTTTATTGAAAGGGAAACTCATCGTAACACCACCTGGCAGCAGGCTCGTTTTGAGTGTTGTCACCATAAATGGTGTGATATGTCAGAATCCGGCGGAGGAATTGCTCTTGTAAATGACGGAAAATACGGGGTGGGCTTCCTTGATAACAGCATGAGTCTTTCCCTGCTTCGTGCCACCGAGCGTCCTGATGTTGTTTCCGATATCGGTAAGCATAGCTTCAGCTATATGATTGTTCCTCACGAAAATGATGCTGTTACAGCAGGCATAAACAAGCTTGCATTGCAGTATAATACACCTCTTGTTAAAGGGGATTATATCTGGAGCTTACCAACCTTTGAGCCCTTGTATTTACAAGCAGTAAAAAACAGCGAAGATGGTAATATGACAGTTATAAGACTTTGTGAGCAGGATGGAAAACGGGGCACAATCAAGCTTACCGCAAATGTGAAGCTGCTCAATATGCTGGAGGATGTTATAGGAGAAACGGATACAATTGAATACAAGCCCTTTGATATAATTACAATTGGTATATAAAAGAAAGGAACAATCCGTAGAATTCGGGTTGTTCTTTTTCACATTATAGCTCTTTCAGAATATGATATACCGAGAGGATTGATTATTTTATGAAAGAGCTTACTTTTTTAATATTGGGTGGTGATAACCGATCCCTGTACCTTGGTGAGTATTTGGAAAATCAAGGCTTCAAGGTTTGTTATTACGCCTTTAATCATACAGAATGCTACAGTAATCTTACGGACGCTGTAAATGCATCCGATGTAATAATTCTGCCATTGCCCTTTACCAAAGACAGGCTCACCCTTAACACACCCTTGTTTGATGAACAGGTTTTAATTTCTGATATCACAGCCTTATTGTCATCAACAAAAAGAGTTTTTGGTGGTCAGCTGCCAAAAAGCTTCTGTGAAGAGCTGGAGTCAAGGGAGTGTCCATATTGCGATTATTTCCTTTTGGAGGAATTAGCCGTGTACAATGCTGTGCCTACTGCCGAGGGCGTTATTCAGGTGCTTATAGAGGAGCTGCCTATAACCATACACGGTATGAAATGTGCTGTTGTGGGCTATGGGAGAGTGGGGAAAATTCTTGCAGATACCTTACATTCTTTAGGTGCAGAGGTTACTGTTTTTGCAAGAAAGCAAAAGGATTTTGCACAAATTTATGCTTCATCCATGCAATATAAGAATATATCTTCATTTACAACAGAAATTAATACCTTTGATGCGTTGGTAAACACCGTGCCTGTAAAGCTTTTGGGTGAAGCTCAGCTTTCTAATCTTAATGCTGATTGTGTGTTGGTTGAGGTTGCATCCGCTCCCTTTGGAATTGATTTTCAGGTAGCAAAGGAAAAGGCATTGAAGGTAGTTAAAGCCGGCTCCTTGCCCGGTAAGGTAGCCCCGAAAACAGCAGGGGAAATAATCGGCCGCTCAATTCTTCCTATAATTAATGCGAAGGAGGATAATATGTGACAACAATAGGATTCGCTCTTTGTGGCTCATTTTGTACATTTAAGAATGTTTTTGAGGAAATAAAAAAACTTAAAAAACTAGGCTATGAAATAGTTCCGATTATGTCTGAAAATTCCTATGGCCTTGACACACGCTTTGGTGATGCAGCCCATTGGAGGGAGCAGTTAAGAGAGATAACGGGAAAATCTATTATTCATACAATACCGGCAGCAGAGCCTATAGGTCCGAAAAAGCTGCTTGATGCACTTGTTATTGCACCTTGTACGGGTAATACACTTGCAAAGCTTACAACGGGCATAACTGATACCTGCGTAACCTTAGCAGCAAAGGCTCATCTAAGAAATGGCAGACCATTGCTTATTGCCCCGTCTACAAATGATGCGTTGAGTAATGCAGGTAAAAATATTGGCTCACTTCTTAATTATAAAAATATCTATTTTGTTCCGTTCGGGCAGGACAGCTTTGGAAACAAGCCAACCTCAATGGTAGCAGATTTTACCCTTATTGCACCGGCTCTTGAATGTGCCTTGAAGGGTGAGCAATTGCAGCCTGTAGTTATAGAGCCGAAATAAAATAATGAAGGAGCTGTAAAAAACGAGGTTTTTTACAGCTCCACAGTGTTTTTTCAATTTTTTACATTACAACTTCAGGCATTTCTGATGTAAGACCGAAAATGTTAAGGATTCTCTCAAAGAAATCGAATATGCTCTGGAAATTGAAGAAATCTTCAAAAACAGAAATGTAAGTAACGCTTGTGTTTGTGTTTGATGCTTCTACAGCACTTGCAGAAATGGCAAAGATGCTTGCAATAAGCACGAAGCAAAGAACAACTGCAATAATTTTTTTCATTTTTATATCTCCTTTAAACTATTTTAAGGTGTTTATACATAAAGAATAACATATATTTTTCATTTTTTCAATATTTTACATAATTATTAATTAAAATTTTTTCGTTGTATGAGCTTTTTTGTGCAAAAACGGGAAAAAGTATTTACAAAAATTAAATATTATAGTATAATTTTCTGTAACAAAAGGGAGTAACTTGCGCATTGCGTGATTTTGGCGACAATCCCGGCAAAATTTGCCCGCCAATATCTTAAAAAGTGAGACTTTTACCGTAAGTACGGTAGAAGTCTTTTTATTTTTGTTGCTCCGATTTTGGAAATAAACATAGAAAGGGAAACTAAAATGAAGCATTATCTTGAATCTGCTGAAGCTGTATTTCAGGAAGTCAATTCCAATGAAAACGGTTTATCTTCTGCAGAAGCTGCTGCAAGACTTGAAAAAAATGGTAAAAATAAGCTTGCAGAGGCAAAAAAGGATTCTACTCTCAAAAAATTCTTTGACCAGATGAAAGACCCGATGATTATCATCCTTCTTGTTGCTGCTGTTATTTCTGCAGCCACAGAAATGATTGAAGCGGGCGGCTTTGTTCCACCTACAGATTCCATTATTATTCTTGTTGTTGTTCTTATCAACGCTGTTCTCGGCGTTGTTCAGGAAAACAAAGCAGAAAAAGCTGTTGAAGCATTGCAGAAAATGTCTGCCGCAACAACAAAAACACTTCGTGACGGTAAGGTTGAAAATATCAAGAGCGAAGATCTTGTTGTCGGTGACGTTATTCTTCTTGATGCAGGTGACGCTATTCCTGCTGACTGTCGTATCTTTGAATGTGCAAGTATGAAAATTGAGGAAGCAGCACTTACAGGGGAGTCTGTTCCCGTAAATAAGCTTGTTAAAGCACTTACCCTTTCAAAGGATAAAGGCGACGAGGTTCCTCTTGGTGACCGTAAAAATATGGCATATATGGGCTCAACTCTCGTATATGGACGTGGTAAGGCTGTTGTTGTTGCAACAGGTATGGACACCGAAATGGGTAAAATAGCAAATGCTATTGCACTTGCAGAAGAGGGTAAAACTCCTCTTGAAATCAAGCTTGAACAGCTTTCAAAAATCCTTACAAAGCTCGTTATCGGTGTTTGCGTAATTATTTTCGCTTATAACCTTATTACACAGTACTTTATGGCTGAAAATGCACAGCTCTTTGATGTTGCACTTCACTCATTCATTACTGCTATTGCTCTTGCTGTTGCAGCTATTCCCGAGGGTCTTGTTGCGGTTATGACCATTGTTCTTTCTATTGGTGTTACCAATATGTCAAAGAAAAATGCTATTATCCGTAAAATGAATGCGGTTGAAACTCTTGGCTGTACACAGATTATCTGCTCAGACAAAACAGGTACTCTTACACAGAATATTATGACTGTTGTTGACCACTACGCAGAGGACGAAAAGGTTCTTGCAACTGCAATGGCTCTTTGCACCAATGCAGAGGTTGAAGCAGACGGTAAAAGCACAGGTGAACCCGATGAGGTTGCTCTTATTAACTACGCATCCTCTCTTGGTCTTAAAAAGGCTGAACTTGTTGCTGCTAACCCCAGAGCAGGTGAGGTTCCCTTTGACTCCGGCAGAAAAATGATGTCAACAGTACATTCAGTTGACGGTAAATTCGTTCAGTATACAAAGGGCGCTCCCGACGAAATTCTCAAGAAATGCTCACACGCTCTTGTTAACGGTCAGGTTGTTCCTATGAGCGATGAAATCCTTGCAAAGGCAGCAGAGGAAAATACAAGAATGGGTAACAAGGCCCTTCGTGTATTTGCAGTAGCTTACAAGGAATATGCTTCAGCTCCCGAGGTTTACGATTCTGCTTCACTTGAGTATGACATGATTTTCATCGGTCTTACAGGTATGATTGACCCTGTTCGTCCTGAGGTTAAGGATGCTATTGTTGAATGTCGCAGCGCAGGTATTACACCTATTATGATTACCGGTGACCACATCAACACAGCTAAAGCTATTGCAAGAGAGCTTGGTATTCTTTCTGATGATTCACAGGCTATGATGGGTAGCGATATTGATAAATACTCTGACGAAGAATTTGAAAAAATCGTTGAGAATGTATTTGTTTATGCCCGTGTTCAGCCCGAACATAAAACAAGAATCGTCAACGCTTGGAGAAACAAAGGTTACGTTACAGCTATGACCGGTGACGGTGTTAACGATGCGCCTTCTATCAAGAGTGCTGATATTGGTGTCGGTATGGGTATCACAGGTACAGACGTTACAAAGAACGTTGCAGATATGGTTCTTACAGACGATAACTTTGCAACAATCGTTTCTGCTGTAGGCGAGGGCAGAAGAATTTACGACAACATCCGTAAAGCAATTCAGTTCCTTCTCGGTTCTAACCTTTCCGAGGTTGTTTCAATTTTCTTCGCAACAATTATGAGCTTCACAATTCTTGAAGCACCCCACCTTCTTTTCATAAACCTTGTAACAGACTGCTTCCCTGCACTTGCTCTTGGTCTTGAAAGACCTGAGTCAAACATTATGAAGAGAAAACCCAGAAGTAAAACTGACGGTATCTTCGCAGGTGGTCTTGGTGTCGACTGTGCATATCAGGGTATCCTGGTAAGTATTCTTACAGTTATTGCATTCTATATCGGTGAATATCTTGAATGTCTTGAAACAGGTGCAGCTTTTGCATTCAGTGGCATTAAAGATAGCAGCGAGGGTATGACAATGGCATTCTTTACAATGGCAATGTGCGAAATCTTCCATTCCTTCAATATGCGTTCTCAGAGAGGTTCTGCTGTTGCAATGCTCTTCAAGGGTCAGCACAACATCGCTCTTTATGGCGCAATGGTTGGTTCATTCCTTCTTACAACTGCAGTTGTTGAGATTGACTTCCTTTCAAATCTCTTCGGCTTTGCACATCTTGACCTTAAAGCTTATGCAATTTCTCTCGGTCTTGCATTCCTTATCATCCCCATTGTTGAGGTTGTTAAGCTCTTCCAGAGAAAGTTCGGCAAAAAGCACGACTAAGTTTTATAAAAAACAGCTTGGAGAATGCGTGGGTGTCCTGAGGACACTCACGCAGTTTTATTCGCCTTGCGGCGAGTGATATTGCTTCGCAGTTATATAATGCTACGCATTGTGATATTGTCCTTCGGACAGTTTTATGCGAATAAAATAACACTGAAACCGAAGATTTCAATATCACTATGCCGAAAAGTGCATAATATCACTCTTTCCGAAGGAAAGAATATCACTTAAAGTTAAAAGCGCACTTACACACCACTTTTAGTGACAGTGCAAAAAAGTAAGAGTTAATGCAGTTTTTGCTACATTAACTCTTTTTGTCCTTTAGAGTACGACTCGAAATCCAAGCTGTTTTTTAGTGATGTTGTATATTGTGTATAAAAAATGAATATTATGCAAAAATATGCAAGGGTAATCAGAGGTGTATTTATATATACCTTATAATTGAAAATAATTTTGTGTGAAAATGTACTGAAAAATACACAAAAAACACCAATAAATAAAAGAGTTTTGCGACAAAAAGTCAAAAATGCACAAAAAAAGAATTATTTATGCAAAAAGGTTGACTTTTGGATAATAAAGGTGTATAACTATGCATATCGAATGAATATTTTTGCAGAACTTACGTTTGGAGGCAATAAAAATGGATAAGAAAAATATTAAAAAGGTTGTTTTAGCTTACTCAGGTGGTCTTGATACTTCAATCATCATTCCTTGGCTTAAAGAAAACTATAACAACTGTGAGGTTATCGCAGTTTCAGGTAACGTTGGTCAGGCAAGCGAGCTTGAAGGCCTTGAAGAGAAGGCTATTAAAACAGGTGCTTCAAAAATTTATATCGAAGACCTTACAAAAGAATTTCTTGAGGATTATGTTTTCCCCGGCCTTAAAGCAGGTGCAGTTTACGAAGAGTATCTCCTTGGTACAGCTTATGCTCGTCCTCCTATTGCAAAAAGAATTGCTGAAATTGCTATTGCAGAAGGCGCAGACGCTATTTGCCACGGTTGCACAGGTAAAGGTAACGACCAGGTAAGATTTGAGCTTGCTATCAAAGCTTTTGCTCCTAATATGCCTATCATCGCTCCCTGGAGAGAGTGGGATATCAAATCCAGAGAAGAAGAAATTGCTTACGCTGAAGCACATAACGTTCCTCTCAAAATTAACAGAGAAACAAACTACTCTAAAGATAAAAACATTTGGCACCTTTCTCACGAAGGTCTTGACCTTGAGGATCCCATGAACGAGCCCCTCTATAACAAAGAAGGCTTCCTTGAAATGGGTGTTTCTCCTGAAATGGCTCCCGATAAGCCCACATACGTTACAATTCACTTTGAAAAGGGTGTTCCCACAGCAGTTGATGGCGTAGAAATGGGCGCAGTTGAGCTTGTTACAAAGCTTAACGAGCTTGGTGGAGCAAATGGTATCGGACTTCTCGATATCGTTGAAAACAGACTTGTTGGTATGAAATGTCGTGGCGTATACGAAACTCCCGGTGGAGCAATCCTTTACAAAGCACACAGCGTTCTTGAAACAATTTGTCTTGATAAGGAAACAGCACACTACAAAGCACTTGTTGCACAGAAGCTTGCAGAGCTTACCTACAATGCACAGTGGTATACACCTCTCACAAAAGCGATTCTTGCTTTCGTTGATTCTACACAGGAAACTGTTACAGGTGATGTTAAGCTTAAACTCTACAAGGGTAATATGATTAATGCAGGCGTATGCTCACCATACTCACTTTATGATGCTGATATGGCAACATTTGATGAGGATGAGGTTTACGACCAGAAGGATAGCGCCGGCTTTATTAACCTTTACGGTCTTCCCATTAAGGTTATGGCAAATATGAGAGATAAAGCAGGTCTTGCAAATCTCGGCGAATAAATATAAACATTTTGCACATTCAATGCTGAAAAGTGGAGAATGTGCAAAAGTGGTTTTTGAAAGGGTATTTTACTATGGATAAAATGTGGGCAGGCAGATTTACAAAGGCTCTTGATAAGGAAGCAGATGACTTCAATTCATCACTTCACTTTGACTGCAAAATGTTCCGTCAGGATATTGGTGGTTCAATAGCACATGCGCAGATGCTTGCAAAGCAGGGCATTATTACTGAAAATGACTGCGAAGAAATTATAGATGGTCTTTCCGGTATTCTTGAGGATATAGAAGGTGGCAAGCTTACCTTTGACAGCGATGCAGAGGATATTCATATGTTCATTGAAAGTGAGCTTACTCAGAGAAAGGGTGATGTGGGTAAACGTCTTCATACAGCAAGAAGCCGTAATGACCAGGTGGCAGTTGATATAAGACTTTACCTTCGTGATGAGGCAGAAAAGGTAAATGATTTGTTGTATGCTCTTATTGAGGTTATCCGTGACAAAGCAGCAGAAAATCAGGATGCAATTCTTCCGGGCTATACACATCTTCAGAGAGCGCAGCCTATTACATTTGCTCACCACTTACTTGCTTATGCACAGATGTTTATGCGTGACTGTGGAAGACTTCAGGATGCAGTAAGAAGAATGAACTATTCACCTCTTGGCTCCTGTGCCCTTTCAGGTACAACCTACGACACAGACAGAGAATTTGAGGCAAAAAAATTAGGCTTCTACGGAATTATGCAGAACAGCATTGACGGCGTTTCTGACAGGGATTTCTGTGTTGAGCTTATGAGTGCATTTTCTGTTATTATGATGCACCTTTCAAGATTTTCAGAGGAGGTTATCCTCTGGTCCTCCTGGGAATTTAAGTTTGTGGAGCTTGACGATGCCTACACCACAGGCTCAAGCATTATGCCCCAGAAGAAAAATCCCGATATGGCAGAGCTTGTAAGAGGTAAAACAGGCAGAGTTTACGGTGATCTTTTTGCACTTCTTACATCTCTCAAGGGCTTACCACTTGCATATAACAAGGATATGCAGGAGGATAAGGAAGCAATTTTTGACAGTATTGAAACAGTTGAAAAATGCTTGAGTATTTTTGCTCCTATGATTGCAACAATGACAGTTCTTAAAGAAAATATGTATTCTGCAGCACAAAAGGGCTTTATTAATGCTACTGACCTTGCAGATTACCTTGTAAAAAAAGGTATGCCCTTCAGAACTGCCTATAAAATCGTCGGACAGACTGTTGCTGAATGTATTGAAAAAAACAAGGTTCTTGAAACCCTTACTCTTGATGAATACAAAGTACACAGTGACCTTTTTGACGAGGATTTATTTAATGAAATTTCACTTGAAACCTGCATTTCAAAAAGAATTTCAGCAGGCTCAACAGGCTATAAATCAGTAGAAAAACAAATTGAACAGGTAACGGAGTTTATCAATGGCAAAGAAAGTATTTATTGATGGTAAAGCCGGAACAACCGGTTTACGAATATATGAAAGACTTGAAAAGTTTGATGGGATTGAGCTCATAAGCCTTTCCGATGAAAAAAGAAAGGACCCGGAGTGCAGAAAGGAAGCGCTTAACAGTGCAGATATTGCATTCCTTTGCCTGCCCGATGATGCAGCGAGGGAGTCTGTTTCCCTTATAGAGAACGAAAACACTGTGGTAATTGATACCTCCACAGCCCACAGAACCCTTGATGATTGGGCTTATGGCTTCCCGGAGCTTTCAGCTACCCACAGGGAAAAGGTGAAGACCTCCAAAAGAATTGCTGTTCCCGGCTGTCATGCAAGTGGTTTTATTTCACTCGTTTATCCTCTTATTGAGGCAGGTGCTCTTGATGGTACGGAAAATCTTTCCTGCTTTTCTCTTACAGGCTACAGTGGTGGCGGCAAAAAAATGATTGCCGAGTACGAGGAAGAGCCCGACATTCTTTTAGAGGCTCCCCGTCAGTACGGGCTTGCTCAGAATCATAAGCATTTAAAGGAAATGGTGAAAATATCAGGACTTAAAAATGCGCCTGCGTTCTGTCCCATTGTTTCCAGCTTTTATTCGGGTATGGAGGTAACTGTTCCTGTATTTAAGAGTGATTTAAAAAATGGTTTTGATATAGAGAAAATCAAAGATATTTACAAAAACAAATATAATGGTCCTTTGGTTAAATTTGAAGATAATTTAAACGAAGAAGGCTTCATTTCTGCAGGACTTCTTTCAGGAAAAGACAGTATGATTATTTCCGTTTTCGGAAATGATGACAGAATTATTCTTACTGCAAGGTACGACAACCTTGGAAAAGGTGCATCGGGCGCAGCAGTTGAATGTCTTAACATAGTTCTTGGAAATGACGATACAAATGGCTTGGAGATATAATTATGGAACTCATTAATGGTGGCATTTGTGCCGCAAAAGGCTTTACCGCAGGTGGTATTCATTGTGGTATAAGAAAAAATAAAACAAAGCGTGACCTTGCAATGATTTTTAGCAAAACCAAGGCAAGCGCAGCAGCAGTATATACAACCAACCTTGTTAAGGGTGCACCCCTTGCAGTTACAAAAATGAACCTTATGGACGGTAAGGCTCAGGCAGTAATATGCAATAGTGGTAATGCAAATACCTGTAATGCTGACGGTATTCAGGTTGCGCAGGAAATGGCAAGGCTTACAGCTGAAACACTTGGTATTAATGAAGATGATATTGTAGTTGCTTCCACAGGTGTTATCGGTCAGCCTCTTGATATAACCCCCATCAAAGAGGGCCTTCCTGTTCTTAAAGAGTCACTTGGCAACAACAGTGAAGATGCTGCTGAAGGTATTATGACAACCGATACAGTAAAAAAAGAGGTTGCAGTTTCCTTTGAAATCGGTGGTGTCGAGTGTAAAATAGGTGGTATTGCAAAGGGTAGTGGGATGATTCATCCCAATATGGCAACAATGCTTGTTTTCATTACAAGTGACGTTGCAATTGCTCCTAAAATGCTTCAGAAGGCACTTTTCTCTGATATTCAGAATACCTTTAATATGGTAAGTGTTGACGGAGATACCTCAACAAACGATATGGTTTGTGTACTTGCAAACGGTATGGCAGGAAATAAAGAAATCACCACAGAGGGTGAGGACTTTGACACCTTTATGAAAGCACTTAACACAATAACTGTTTACCTTTGCAGAATGATTGCAGGTGACGGTGAGGGTGCTACAAAGCTTCTTGAATGTCGTGTAACAGGGGCAAGTGATGAAAAAACTGCAAAAACAGTTGCTAAAAGTGTTATTTGCTCATCCCTTACAAAGGCTGCAATGTTTGGTGCAGATGCTAACTGGGGCAGAGTGCTTTGTGCTATTGGTTACAGTGGTGCAGCTGTGGATGTTACAAAGGTGGATGTTTCCTTTGAATCTGCAAAGGGCGTTATTCCCGTTTGTAAGGATGGCTCAGGAATTGAATTTTCTGAAGAAAAAGCAAAGGAAATTCTTTTGGAAAAAGAAATTATTATTAATATCGGTCTTAATTCAGGCGAAGCTTCTTCAACTGCCTGGGGTTGTGACCTTACTTATGAATATGTAAAAATCAATGGCGATTACAGGACGTGAGAATATGGAAAATTTGAATATAACAAATCTTCAGAGGGCAGAAGTTATCACCCAGGCACTTCCTTATATTCAGAAATATCACAATAAAATTATTGTTGTTAAATATGGTGGAAATGCAATGATAAGCGAGGAGCTCAAGCTTCAGGTTATGGAGGATTTAGTTCTTCTCTGGCTTATTGGTGTTAAGCCTGTGCTTGTTCACGGCGGTGGTCCCGAAATTTCTGAAATGCTCAAAAAAGTGGGTAAAAAAAGTGAATTTGTTGACGGACTTCGTGTTACTGACAAGGAAACTGCAGAAATTGTGCAAATGGTTCTTGCAGGTAAAATCAATAAACAGCTTGTAAACCTTTTAGGTGAATTTGGTGGTAACGCAGTTGGTATTTCGGGTATTGACGGACACCTTATTGAAGCAAGGGTAAAGGATGAAAGATTAGGCTTTGTTGGTGAAGTAACCAACGTAAATGTTCAGCCCATTCTTGACCTTATCGAAAAAGAGTATATTCCCGTTGTTTCAACCGTTGGTTGCGATAACGAGGGTAATGTTTATAACATCAATGCAGATACAGCAGCGGCCTTTATTGCAGGTGCAATGAAAGCAGAAAGACTTATTACAATGACCGATATTCCCGGTATTTTAAGAGATGTTAATGACCCTGATTCAATAATAAAAAGAGTAACCACTGAGGAAGCTCGTCAGTTGTTTGCTGAGGGAGTTATTTCAGGAGGTATGATTCCAAAGGTTGAATGTTGTATTGATGCCATTGAAAAAGGTGTAAGACGTGTAACAATTCTTGACGGCAGAGTTCCCCACGCACTTCTTCTTGAATTACTTACAGACGAAGGTGCAGGTACTTTAGTTAAAGGTGTGGACTAATGAGTATAAAAGAAATAGACCAGAAATATGTAGCTAATACCTACGCCCGTTTTCCCATTGAGTTGGTTTCGGGTAAGGGTAGTAAGCTTTATGACAACGATAATAAAGAGTATATAGATATGGGTACAGGCATCGGCGTAAGTGCCTTTGGTGTTGGCGATGAAGTATGGGTGAAGGCAGTAACCGAACAGCTTAATACACTTCAGCATACCTCGAACTTATATTATACAGCCCCTTGTGCTCGTCTTGCAGAGCTTCTTTGCAGCAAAACAGGCGCCAAAAAAGTTTTCTTTTCTAATTCAGGTGCAGAAGCAAATGAATGTGCTATAAAGGCTGCAAGGAAATATGCTGCAGAGAAAAAGGGTGGGGAGTATTATAAAATTATAACTCTCAACAACAGCTTCCACGGAAGAACAATTACAACTCTTGCCGCAACAGGTCAGGACAGCTTCCACAAGGACTTTCTTCCTCTTACAGATGGCTTCCTTTATGCAGATGCAGGGGATTTGGAAGCTGTTGAAAAATATATTAAAGAAGAAAAAATAGCAGCTGTTATGTTTGAGGTTGTGCAGGGTGAGGGTGGTGTTGTTCCGCTTTCACAGAATTTTGTTTCAGGACTTGCAAAATTAGCTGAAGAGAACGATGTTCTTCTTGTTGTTGATGAGGTTCAGACCGGTAACGGCAGAACAGGTGCACTTTACGGTTATATGAAATATGGCATCAACCCCGATATAGTTTCCACTGCAAAGGGCATTGGTGGTGGACTTCCTTTAGGAGCTACAATGCTTTTCGAGAAAACTGAAAATGTGTATACACCCGGTAGTCACGGTTCAACCTTCGGTGGAAACCCCGTTTCCTGTGCAGGTGCTATAAGTATTATTGAAAGGCTTGATGAAAGCTTCCTTTCAGATGTTGAAAAGAAAAGTCAGTATATTATAAATGAGCTTTCAGCGTCTTCAGGTGTTAAAGGTATAACAGGTCTTGGTCTTATGCTTGGCATTGAAACAGAAAAGGATGTAAATGAGGTTCTTTCCTATTGTCAGCAAAATGGTGTTTTGCCAATAAAAGCAAAGAATAAGTTAAGACTTTTGCCTCCTCTTAATATTTCGTTTGAAGATTTACAGAAGGCTGTCAGCATTATCAAAAAGGCTTGTGAGGTATAAAAATGAATTTAAAAGGCAGAGATTTTTTAAAGCTTCTTGATTACACAAGTGAGGAAATGGAATACCTCATAAATCTTGCAGCTGATTTAAAAAAGAAAAAGAAAAACGGGATTCCCCACGATACTCTTAAAGGTAAGAATATTGCTCTTATTTTTGAAAAAACAAGCACAAGAACCCGCTGTAGCTTTGAGGTTGCTGCAAGGGATTTAGGTATGGGCGTTACCTATCTTGACCCCAATGCTTCACAGATAGGCAGAAAAGAAAGCATTGCCGATACAGCAAGAGTTCTCAGCTCAATTTTTGATGGAATTGAATACCGTGGCTACGGCCAGGAAATTGTTGAAGAGCTTGCAAAATATTCCTCTGTTCCTGTTTGGAATGGTCTTACAAACGAATTTCACCCCACACAGATTCTTGCAGACTTTCTTACCATCAAGGAAAGATTCGGCAAGCTCAAGGGTATAAACTTTGTTTATATGGGTGATGCAAGATACAATATGGGTAATTCTCTTATGGTAGGCTGTGCAATTATGGGACTTAATTTTACAGCTTGTGCTCCGGAAAAATATTTCCCCGACAGTGCACTTGTTGACGAGTGTAAAAAGCTTGCAAAGGCAAGTGGCGCAACTCTTAAATTTGAGGTAGACCCCAAAAAAGCCACAAAAAATGCTGATGTTATTTACACGGATGTATGGGTTTCAATGGGTGAGCCTGAGCTTGTATGGGCAGAAAGAATCAATGAGCTTTCACCATATCAGGTAAATGCAGAGTTAATGAAAAATGCAGGCGACAACGCAATATTTATGCATTGCCTTCCTGCATATCACGATAAGAAAACCGAAATCGGTAAGCGTATGTGCGAAAAATTCAATCGCTCTGCAATGGAGGTCACCGATGAGGTTTTTGAAAGTGAGCAGTCTGTTGTTTTCCAGGAAGCAGAAAACAGAATGCACACTATCAAAGCAGTTATGTATGCAACTCTTTAATCAGCTCGTTTTTATCAATAAATTTAATGAAAGAATAATCGGAAAAGCATTCCTTTAATTCTTCAAAAAAATATTCCGATGCACCGTAGTTTACAGCAACTATGGTGCATTGCTTTTGTATTCCTAAAAAACAGCATATTTCCCGTAGGTTTATAATTCGGTTGAAAAAATCCTTGTTATCAGCCTTCAAAGGAATGACGATAGTTACACCTTCTTCCTTCCATATCATAAGCTTGAATATAAAAGAAAACAGAATAAACAGTATTCCTAAAACAGCTAAAGACAATGCTATAATATCGGATAACATAAAAAAACCTCCCGCAAGAAATCGTGTTGAAACACGATTTCAGTTTTATTCGCCTTATGGCGAGTGGTATTGCTGAAGCAGTGATATTATGCTGCGCATAGTGGTATTGCTTCGCAAGTTCCAAGGCGAATAAAATAACACTGAAACGAATGTTCAATATCACTATTGCCATAGGCAATAATAACACTTTGCTTTTTCTCTATAATATGTAAATGTTGCGGTAGGGGTTACAGAGGATATCCAAAATGAAAAAATTAGCCAACGCAGAAATCTTCTGCGTTGGCTAATTAGTTAATTATTAAAGGAGTTCTTACTGGATATCGAAAGCCATAACAGCCTTTGACCAGTCATCTGTTGTAAGGAATTTACCATTTGCAAAGTCTCTTGCATAGAAGATAACCTGTTCATCTGTAACCTCAACGAAAAGACCTGTGCCGGGGTTGTTGTAAACGCCGTCTTTGTTGTCAATACCAACAGAGGGAACGTTAACACCCTGAACGTTGTTTTCCTCACTAATGGTTTCGTAAGTGTATTTACCGAAACCTGTGTGAAGGTGTCCTGTTACGAAGAATACATTTTCGTATTTAACAAGAATATCATAAACTTCGTTTGTCTGGTCACCGATACAACCTGTCATATCGTAATCGTCTTTTCTCTGGTAAGTGGGGAGAGATTCATCGCCTGCACCACTATTTGCAGAGCCCCATGTGTTAGGAAGACCGTGACCCTCAGCAAGAGGATAGTGGCAGATAACGAATACGGGCTTGCCTGTTTTTGTTGCTTCTTTAAGCTCAATGTTGAGCCACTGAAGCTGAGCACTTGAAATATAAGCATCTTCAAATCTGCTTTCCTCAGAGCCCATAACAAGGAATGTGTAGCCATTAACCATATATTTGAAGTAAACATTATCCTGGGCATTTTCTTCGGCATTAAGACCGTTCATAAAGTTAAGGAAACGCTCTTTGGACTGCTCAAATTCACGCAAACGGATATCGTGGTTACCTGTACACATAATGAAGTTTTCTGCGTTGAAGCCTGAAATGTGGCTTGTAACTCTGTCAAATTCTTCCTGCATACCATTTTCAGCAATGTCACCTACAATAAGGAATGCATCAAGGTCAATGTCGGAGTTCATCATATCCTCAGAGAAGGAAATGAGATTTGCTTCACGCTCGGGCATATAGTCGCAAACCTGAGTGTCGCCTGTTAAAACGAAGTCGATGTTAACATCATCAGAGAGGTTTCTGAGAAGATCGCCTGTGGCGGGTGTTGTAACGCCACCGAACATCATAACAATTGACAAGAGTATTGCGGCAATTTCTTGGAACAAATTAATAATAGCTTGCATAATTACACTACCTTTACTTTTTTTGTCAGCAAAGATTATAACACTAAAAAATAGTTTCGTCAACGGATTTTGTTATAGATTGGTAAAATAGTTTTAGAAATGAGGAGATGAAATATTGAAAAAAACATTATAATATGGTATTATAAAGCCACTTATGCAAGAAAAATTTTTTATAATACGGAGTATATTATGGAAAGATTACTTACAAGATGGGGAAAAACACTTGATAAAAATTTACCCCTCAACGATTATCCCAGACCTCAGCTTAAAAGAGACCGCTTCATTAACCTTAATGGTGAATGGAACTATGCTATTCTCGATCAGTTTAAAAAATTCAGTGGTTATCAGGGCAAAATCACAGTGCCCTTCAGCCCTGAATGTATTTTAAGCGGCGTTGAAAAAATGGTTCAGCCTACCGATGTTCTTTATTATCAGAAAACATTTAATTTTAAAAGAACAAATCACAGGGTTCTTCTTCATTTCGGTGCTGTTGACTACCGGTGCACAGTAACCCTTAACAACAGTCTTGTCGGTGAGCACAAGGGTGGCTACCTTCCCTTTACCTTTGATGTTACAACTCTTATTCTTGATGGTGAAAATGATTTGAGAGTTACCGTAACAGATCCCACTACCGAGGGACATCAGGCAAGGGGTAAGCAGACCTTTAAGCGTGGTGGTATATGGTATACACCTCAGTCCGGTATCTGGCAGACTGTATGGCTTGAAGAGGTTTGTGAGGGCTACATTGAAAATATAAAGCTCACACCTGATATTGACAACAATGAAATTAATATTGAAATAAAATACAATGGTAAGCCTGATGATGAAATGGCTGCTGTTGTTATGGATAAAGGTGAGGTTAAGGGGTTAACCAAGCTTGTTAACGGTAAGGGTAAAATTGAACTTTCCGATTATCAGCTCTGGAGTCCTGAAAATCCCTATCTTTATGACCTTAAAATTGCCGCCGGTAATGACAGGGTTGAAAGCTATTTCGGTATGAGAAAATACAGCGTAGGTAAGGATGCAGAGGGTGTTTCCCGTCTTATGCTTAACAACAAGCCTTATTTTTATAACGGTCTTCTTGACCAGGGCTATTGGAGTGACGGTATGTATACTGCTCCTTCTGACGAAGCACTTATTTACGATATTCAGACAATGAAGGATTTAGGCTTCAATACCTTGAGAAAGCATATCAAAATTGAGCCCTTGCGTTGGTATTATCATTGTGACAGGCTTGGTATGATAGTTTGGCAGGATATGATTAACGGTGGTGGCGCATATAACTTTATGGCTATCGGTACAGCGCCTGCTTTTTCTATGATTTTCAACAATAAGCACGCAGGTAAAGTAAGTGACGGACCAAAACACTACAGATATTTTGCAAGACAGGACGAAGAGGGCAGAAAGGAATTTTATGAGGATTCCGAAAAAATGATTGAGCTTCTTTATAATGTTACCTCTCTTGCACTCTGGACACCTATGAATGAGGGCTGGGGCCAGTTTGACAGCGTTAAGGCTTGTGCTTTCTATAAAGAAAAGGACCCCACTCGTCTTGTTGACCACGCAAGTGGCTGGGTTGATCACGGCGCAGGTGACGTAAATAGCTTCCATATCTATTTCACACCCTTCCTTTTCCCGAAGTACGATAAAAATGATGATCGTCCCATTGCACTTACAGAGTTCGGTGGTTATTCAATGCAGCTTAAAGACCATTGCTTCAATAAAGACAAGTTTTTTGGCTACAGAAAGTATTTCAAGCAGGAAAGCTTTGACAATGCTATTAAAAATCTTTACGAAAACAGAATTTATAACTGTATGGTAAACAAAGGTCTTTCAGCTATTATTTACACAGAAGTAAGTGATGTTGAGGACGAATGTAACGGTCTTCTTACCTATGACAGAGAGGTTATTAAAATTACTCCTGAGGTTATGAAGGCAGCTAACGAAAAATTAAAATACTAAAAGGTTGTGTTTTGGGTGGAAAAGTTCAGAATAGGTGAGTTTAACCAGAAAATAACTGAACATATTGAGTTGTCAGGCAAAATTACTTCAATTGCAGTAGCACAGAACGGTGATATTTATGTCTGCTCAGAAAAAGGCTTGTGTCGTTTTAAAGATGGTGTATGGAATAAGCTGTTTGCTGAGGGTGTATTCTCAAAGGTTTATTGCGACAAAAATGGCAGAATTTTTGCCTCTATCGACAAAATTCTTTATGAAATAACAGAAAACGGTGCAAAGCAGGTTGCAGAATTTGATTTCCCCATTGTTGATTTACGTGGTGATACTGAACTTTATGTTCTTACACAGCACTCTCTCTACGTTGAGCAGGGTGAAGGCTTCTTTAACCTTCAGGATATGGATCAGGATGAGCTTTCCCTTGCTGTGCAGGGTGAAAAGGTTTGTGTTGCAAGCAGTACTTGCTTACAGAGAATGGAAGGAAAACGCAGAACCTGGCGTTGTATTTTCCCTGCATACTCCACAATGCCTGAAATACATATCAATGTTATTGCATTTGATAAAATCGGCTATCTTCTTGTTGGTGCAGATGAAGGCCTTTTCATATACGACTATAAAAGTGGTTGGTATGGCAATAAAGAGATTTCTGCTTTACCCTGTGAGAGTGTATACTCTATCTGTGTTTGTGATGACGGAAGCTTCCTTGTAGGTACTGATTCCGGTGCGGTTCACATTAAATACGGTATGGCAAAGTATTTACCTGCAACACGCTATGCCTTTGATACTAAAGTAACAGCTCTTGCTTGCTGTGACGGTGCGCTTTATACAGCTTCTGAGGGTGGTATTGTAAAAATAAGCGAAAAGCTTATGACAATGGAAGAAAAATCCAAGCTGCTTTTTGAGCTTACCGAGAAAAATTTCCCCAGAAAACAGGGCTATGTTACCTATGTAAGATCTCTTGATGGTAAGGATTGCTCACATCCTACAGATAATGACGGACTTTGGACACATTGCTATCTGGCAGGTCTAGCAATGTGGTATGCAGTTACAAAGGACGAAGAGGTGCTTAAAGCTGCAAGAAGAACAAAGGATGCAATGCTTTTTCTTACCAAAGCCCCCGAAATAAAAGGCTTTACAGCCCGTGCAGTACGCTTTCCGGGGGAAGAGGAATGGGGAACAAACCTTGATTCCGATAACCCCGGTTGTGAATGGCACCGTTCATCAGATGGCAGCTACGAATGGTTGGGTGAAACCTCCAGCGACGAAATGACAGGTCACTATGCCGGCTTTTACCTTTACTATGATTTGTGTGCAACCGAAGAGGAGAAAGCAGAAATCCGTGAAGCAGTATGCAATATTACGGATCACATTTTAGATAATGACGGTTACCTTATAGATAAAGATGGTAAGCCTACATCGTGGGCTTGCTGGAATGAAATGGCACTTAATTCAGATAATGCCTGGATGTGGGAGAAGGGTATAAACTCCTTGGAGATGCTTAATTTCCTTAAAGTTTCTTACCATATGTCAGGAAATGAGCGATATAACAAGAAATATCAAAGTCTTATAAAGGATCACCATTTCCTTATTAATGCAGCTTACCATAAAAGAGCAGACGGACATTCCTGCCATATTGACGACAATCTGGCAATGCTTAACACTCTTTCGTACCTGCTTGCAGAAAAGGACCCTGCAATTCGTCAGTATCTTCTTATGGGTCTTGCCTCCCATTATGAATATGAGAAAATTGAAGGCAATCCTTATTATGCCTTTATATACAAAGGCTTTACAGGTGCTCCCTGTGATGTTGACGGATGTGTTAAGGCACTCAAGGATTATCCCTGTGATATGAAGAATTACAAAATGATTAACAGCAATCGTCGTAATATTGAAATGGATTATGAGCCTCTTGAATGGTACGAGGAGCCACATATAAAAGTACCCTTCGCCTGGGATGAAAGACCATTTTCAACACTTGGTATAGGTCCTTTTAAGATTGACGGTGGCAACGGAATAACCTACGAAAATGGTATGTCCTTCATATTTATTTATTGGTTAGGCAGATTTTTGGGAATTATTGAATAAAGTGGGTATAAAGTATGTCATTAAAAACTTTTATTATTAAATGGGAAGCCCAGCTAAAGGCTATTAATCCAAAATATGATGTGGTATATGAGGTTTCTAAGACGAACCCCATTGTTTTCAAGGATAGCGATAATGTAAAGCTTTCCTTTGCAACAATTGCTGATACTCATCTTATTGATAATGAAATTGCTGAAAAAAACCTTGCCAATGTTTTTGAGGATATAGGAAACTCAAAAGAAAAATTTGATGCTTTTCTTATGGCAGGCGATATTGCCGAGTACGGTTTGAAAAAGGAATATAAAAGATTTTTCAGAGTTACCGATAATCAGAATGTTATTCCCTATAACTTTGTTACAATGGGTAACCACGATGTCCGTTTTTTCTATAATAAAAATCAGAAAATTATAATGGACAAGGTAAATGAATACCTTAAAATTAACACAAATGGTAAAAGCTATTATTCCTACGATGTAAAAGGCTACACATTTATTGTTATCGGTACCGAAAAACGAGTTCTTGAAAAAGCACATATTACACAGGAGCAAATAGATTTCCTTGACAAAGAGCTTGCAAGAGGTACAAAGGACGGTAAGCCCGTTTTTGTAATGTGTCACCAGGCTTTTCTTGAAACCCACGGTCTTCCCGAGGTTTGGAAAACAGGTGATATGGGGGAGCAGTCTGATCAGGTCAGAGCAGTTATGGAGAAATACAAAAATGTTATCTTCATTAACGGACACCTTCACGGTGGTATTTATGAAAAAACCTTTGAATACCTCAACAAAGAAAACAATGTTTGTTCTTTAAGTGTTCCCGGTTACAGAAAAGAAAATAACTTTGGCATCAAGCCCTGTGGTATGGGCTATTATGCAGAGGTGTATGACAACAAAATCGTTTTCGTTGCCCGTAACTTTATGAAGGGTGAGTACATAAAAGGCGATTGCGAGTTTGTAGAGTTTGAAGTTCCGCTGGTTTAAAAAAGTAAATAGCAAAAAAGAAAGAAATTTTAGGATTATAATTATATAAACAAGAGGCGGAAAACTCCGCCTCTTGTTTATTTGCCTTATATTAATTGTGTGGTTGGGTATAGGCAAGCCTATACCTTACGGTTGTAGCACTAACCCAAAAATCTATTTAAACCAATACACCAGTAAGGCACTGGCTTGCCTGTGCCTCAGGAAGTGTAAAAGTAGTGCAAAGCTAATTATGTTCGCCTTCGCCGAGAGAAGTTCAAGTCTTCTCTTATTGTAAAAATAAAAAATAAAGCAGGTAACTCGAAAGAGTTATCTGCTTTATTGGTCTGAGTGAGAAGACTTGCAGGGTTGCACCCTGCAGTTTGCTACGCAAACAACCCATTATGTTCGCCTTCGGCGAGTGGAAGTTCAAGTCTTCCTTTACTTAATCAAAACAAAAAACAAGGAACCAACAAAAGTTGATTCCTTGTTTTGGTCTGAGTGAGAAGACTTGAACTTCCGGCCTCTTGACCCCCAGTCAAGCGCGCTACCAACTGCGCCACACCCAGATAGCGAAAGATATAATATCATATCATTTCGTATTTTGCAAGTGTTTTTTTGTATTTTTTTAAAATAATTTGTATTTATTTAAGAAAAAGACAATTTGTATGTTTTTTTAGCCAAATTATTCAATAACAACACTGCATTTTGTAATATCGTAATATCTGAAGCAGTCAATAACCTCTTTAGTTATTCTTTCGCCACATACCAGAATCGGTACAGCAGGGGGACAGCCTACCGTAATTGTAGCCAGTAGCCTGCCTTCACATTCTGATACGGGTAATATTTCAGCGGGGGAAAGTGTTGCTTCCCGTACGGTCATAGCTTTTTCTGCTTTTGTAAATGGTGGTGGGGCTGTGACTTTTTGTTCTTTTTTCGGAATCGAGAGTAAAACAGCTCCGATTTTTTCAAGGCCTTCTTTTCCTGTTTCGGGAGTAGGCATCAGCACAAGGTAGTCAGGGTCACAGAACTCACATAAAATATTGTTTTGTTTAAGAATATATGCAAGCTCATTTCCTGTATACCCGTATTTTTTCGCTGAAAATGTAAGCTTCATTGGTTCATCACCGTAGAAGCAAAAGCCTTTTTCTTTAAGTGCTTCTTTTGTTTTCTCAACCAAAGGCAGAAAGTCTTTCAATTTTTGTTTATAGAGCTCTAGGTATGAATTGCAAAAATCCAAAGACTGCAAAATAAGGTATGACGGACTTGTTGAACCAAAAAGTGCCAGAGCATTTTTTACGTGCTCACAGGCGAAATCACTAAGCTTGTTTGAAATGTGAATATATGCTCCGCCTGTAATTACCGGCAAGGTTTTATGGGCAGAATCGCAACACATATCTGCACCCAGGTCTATGGGGTGACGGGATTCTTCAAGAAATTTCAGATATGCTCCGTGGGCGTTATCCACAACAAGGAAAATTCCAAAGCTATGACATACCTTAGAAATGCCCTCTATATCGGCAGTTTTTCCCAGATAGTCAGGACTTGTAAGATAAACAGCAACAGGTTTCTCTTCAGTCCTTTGCAGATATTCTTCAAGCTCATCCGGGGTTATGTTACAAGAGAGATAAGACTCTTCTTTTTTTGGATATAGCCACATTATATCAAAATCTAATAATGCAGCTGCACTTACAAAGGTTTTATGTGCATTTCTGCCGGCGGCAATAATGGGCTTTTGCCCCTTTTCCTTTGCTTTCAGGAGCAACAGATACATCATAGCACGAATACATTGGGAAGAGCCTTCTGTACAGTAATATGTGGGGAAGCCGAATAATTGTGAAGCATTTTCTTCACTTTGTCTGATTATTCCGTTTGCAGCATATAAATCATCTGCACCATCAAATTCCGTTATATCAAGCTGCTCAAAGCCGAGAAAATTCACACCCTTATGACCCGGCATATGCATTCTCAAGGGGGATTGGTCATTGTATTTTTTTACAAAATCACAAATAGGCGTATCCATATTTACTCACCAAGAGTTCTTGCAATTGCAACCATTATTGCACATTCCATACGTTTACGGAAAAGCTTGCATCCACTTTCGTAAACACCGGTAACAGAGCCGGTGGCGTGGTAAGCATTGGCTGCACAGCCACCTGAGCAATATAGCCTTGCCCAGCAATCCTTACATTCGGGGTGTGCATAAACATTACAAGCTGCAAATTCGCTTTGAATCTCTTTGTTTGTTACACCGTCCCATACATTACCCAGCTTGAATTTTTCATCTCCCACAAATTGATGGCAGGGGTATAAATCGCCCCAAGGGGTAACAGCCATATATTCAGTTCCGCTTCCACAGCCTGAAATACGCTTGTAGATACAAGGACCACCTGTAAGGTCAATCATATAGTGGTAGAAGGTGAAGGGCTTACCCTGCTTATCTCTTTCCAGCATTAAATCTGCAAGGTCCTCGTACTGCTTCATTACAACGGTCAGGTCTTCTTCTGTCAGCTCTGAAGGGTCACCGGGCGCACATACAACGGGCTCCATACTTAATTCGCTGAAGCCTAAATCCAGCATTTGCTGAATATCTTTAAGAAAATCGGGATTGGCGTGGGTGAAGGTTCCTCGCATATAGTAGTTTTTACCGTTTCTGGCTTCGACGAATTTCTGAAATTTGGGCACGATTTTGTCCCAGCTTCCGTTACCTGCATAGTCTACACGATAGCGATCGTGTATTTCTTTTCTTCCGTCAAGGCTAAGAACTACATTACTACATTCTTTATTGGCAAAGGCTATTACATCATCATCAATAAGAACACCATTGGTTGTAAGGGTAAAACGAAAATTTTTGTTGCGCTCTTTTTCTATGCTTCTGGCATAAGCTACAAGGTCTTTGACTACCTGGAAATTCATAAGTGGCTCACCACCGAAGAAATCTACCTCCAGGTTGTGACGATTTCCTGAATTTTCAACAAGAAAATCAAGGGCACGTTTACCCACTTCAAAGCTCATTACATCTCGTTCGCCGTTGTATTTTCCCTGACTTGCAAAGCAGTATGCACAGTTAAGGTTACAGGTATGTGCAACGTGCAGACAAAGTGCCTTTACAACACCTGCAGTTTTTTGCTTGAGTGTGCCTGCCATAGCTTCAAATGTATCGGGAGCAAAAAGCTTGCCGGAATCCTTCAGATTCTGTACCTGAGCATAACACTCTGTAAGGTCAGCCTCTGTAATGTCTTCACGGTCAGCATATTTTTTTGTTAGAATTTCTAAAATTTCATCTTTTGTTTTGCTTTCAAACATAGCAATAATCTCGTAAGCTACCTCATCCACAACATGAATAGCACCGGAGCAGACATCAAGAACGATATTATAGCCGCCTTGTTTGTACTGATGAATCATAAATATTTATCTCCTTCACGAAAAATGCCACCGTTTCCGGCGGCATTTCGGTTTGTGTTTTTACTTGCTTTCTTTAACGCTTTCGCATTCCTGGTTTGCAATACCACAGCTGGTTTTGCAAGCTGACTGGCAAGAAGTCTGGCATTCGCCACAACCACCGTTTTTTGCGCTTTCGCACAAGTTACGGGTTTCAATTGTTTTAATGTGTTCCATGAGAAAGTCCTCCATATATTTTTTTCGTATCTAGTTTATCACAGTATAATTTCTATGTCAATCATATTTTTGAGCAATTATAGGCTTAAACTTAACTGCAAGAGTATTTGTTTTTTTGTTTTGCTGTGCTGTCCTTTTGAATAGAATTTAATAATAGTTAAATGAAAGGACGATATTATTGGTTTCAATATCAAATACTTCACCATTGGTTATATCGGCAATTGTTCTGACACTGGCAGTTGTTTTTGTAAATGGCTTAACAGATGCACCGAATGCCATTTCTACAGTTACTGTTACAAGGTGTATGAAGCTGAAAACTGCGCTTTTAATGTCGGCTGTTTTTAATTTTCTCGGCGTTTTTGTTATGAGTGCAATTAATAATTCTGTTACTGTTACGGTTGCAAATATTGTAGATTTCGGAGCAGATACCCACTCTGCCTCGGTTGCTCTTTCGGCAGCCCTTTTCAGTATAGTTTTCTGGGCGGTGCTTGCCTGGTATTTTGGTATTCCCACCAGCGAAAGTCACGCTCTTATTGCAGGTCTTACAGGGAGTGCAATCGCTATAAACGAAGGCTTTTCGGGTATAAACGGAGAAGAGTGGCTTAAAACAATAAAAGGTCTTTTTACCTCCTGCTTGTTCGGTTTTGTTGTAGGCTTTTTTGTATGTAAGCTTGTTATTATATTTTTCAAAAATGTAAAAAGACAAAAAGCCGAAGTCTTTTTTAAATTTGGTCAGATTTTTACTGCTGCTGCAATGAGCTTTATGCACGGAGCACAGGATGGTCAAAAATTTATTGCAGTTTTAATGCTGTGTATGAGCTTTACGGGTAGTAATCAGACAGAAAGCTTTGAGCCCTCTTGGAAAATTATTCTTCTTTGCTCTGTAGTTATGGCACTGGGTACTGTTTCGGGTGGAAAGAAGATTATAAAATCCGTTGGTATGGATATGGTTAAATTGGAAAAATACCAGGGCTTTTCTGCAGATCTTTCTGCGTCGCTTTCTTTGTTGGTAAGCACAGTTTTCGGTTACCCGGTATCCACCACCCACGCAAAAACTACTGCTATGATGGGCGCAGGTGCAGCAAGAAATATAAAATCGCTCAATACATCAGTTATAAAAGAAATAGCACTGACCTGGTTGCTTACTTTTCCCGGATGTGGAATAATCGGCTTTTTTGTTACTAAAATATTTTTGAAGTTGTTTTAAAAAACACTGTTCAGTTTTGGCTGAACAGCGTTGCTTTTAATAATTTCTACCCCAATTCTTTCTGTTATAGAATTTTTTATCGTGAAGGTTTTTCAATTTTCTTTCGTTTTTGTACTGCTTTTTCTCTTTGCGAGTCATTTTGAAGGTGAACTTTCTTTCCTTTACTTCTTCACAAAGTGGTGTTGCAAGATAACCGTCAGCACCAATTACCTGTGTAGCAGCAAGAATTACAATGTCCTTGTCCTTAGGAAGGGTAATTTCTGTTTTGTTATTTGCATCAAGTTCAATTGCGAAGAAGTACATTGATTTTGCAGTAGCATCCTCGTAATTGTTGTGGGAATGTGTAAATTCATAAGCCACCTTACAATTTTTTATTCTTGCAGTTTCCTTGAAATCATACATATCCCAACGGGCAGGTCTTTGGAAGGCATCAGGAATGAATTTTGTAATTGCTTCATTACCTACCTTGAATTTAGCATTTTTGTCACCATTAACAGAGCTGCAAATAAGAACAACCTTCGTTGCTGTACTGTCAACAGCAAGCTTCTGCCCGTCACAAGCAACAGAATTTTTCTTTTCATCATTACTTATCTTGAAATCAACTCCACCTAAGGTAAAACAGTCGGGAGTAATTTCGTAAGGAATGGTATATTTGAAATCGCCTAATTCGCCCTGTTTGGTAATTAGGTTTTTATTGAATTTCAAATCAACAGGCTTGGAAACAGCTTTTTCTGCATTGATGGTGCTGTTTTTGAGTTTAAGCGCAAAGGATTTAATTTCATAGGGCTTGAAATTTGTTACAAGTCTTCCGTCAACCACATTTGCTTCACCAAGGTATTCCTCACTGGCGTAAACCTCTGTCGCACTTTCAATTCCGTCACCTAAAGAGAGGGCGAAGCTTTCGATATTTTTGTTTGTGCCTTCGCCAAGACGGACAATTATTTCATCGCCCTCCTCAGCCTTTTTAACAGCACGTATAATAACATCGTTTGTAGAAACACAACCAAAGGAATACTCTGTGCCAAGTGCACCTTCGTGCTTGTCGCAAACAACTGCGCACATTGGCTGGGTGAATAATCTTGCCTGAAGCTGAGTATCTGCACCCACGTTGCCTTGGTGGCTGAAAATACAGAAGGAGTATCTGTTAAGACCTAAATCCATCATAGACTGCATAGAGTCAATACGGTAGTTTCCTTTAGGTGTATGCACCACTGTAAGACGAAGTGTATTGTTATCGAATTTGTCCCAGCCATATTTACATTCGCTTATAACCGATATACCAAATTCACCACTTTTATCGGTAATATCAGCCCATTTCTGTGCAGGTACTTCATAAAGCTGTTTTGTCATATTTCCTCGTTCAATAGCACCAAGACCAAGGTCATAAAGAGCCTTTTCGTTGTCATCTGTAAATGAGAAAACATTTTTTGCCATTGTCTGAAGTGACTGCCATTCGATTTCGGAATACACCTCTACAGCTTCGCCACCATCGGTAAGTGCAATTATATTGGTAAATGTGCTTCTGTCGTCCTTCTGGGTTACTTTATAAGCAACTCTTGCAGCTCCGTTTTCAAGTTCTTCAACATATACAAGAGTGGGGGTTCTGTCAGGCTTTTTGTTTGCCTCATCAAAGTTCATTTCCCAAGCGGGCCAATCCCAGGAGCCTGTATAGTTGAAAAGACCAATTTCAACAGGTGATTTAAGAAGCTCTTTGCCATCAAGTGTTTTGTCAATAATTGAGCAGATGTCACCGTTTTTGTTAAGCTTAACAATGTATTTGCTGTTTTCTAGTGTGTTATTGCCAATAGAAATTGTGCTTTCTGCAGTACAGGGGGAATTGCTTTCACGAAGGTCATATACCTTTGTACCAAGGCTTTTTACATCTGCAATAAATGTAATTTCAATTTTACCATCTGAAAGCTTTTTGTACTGTGATTTAACCTCTGTGTCGCCATCAAAAATCTTTACATAGTCAGCCTTTATATTATCAAGTCGAACTGTAACAACTCCGTGTCTGTCAGCTTCAATAGGGTTATAAACAGTAACGGGAGTACCTTTGCAATTGCTTGTGTTCATAAGCCTTGCAACAGAAGCTACTGCACCTTCGATTTCACTTTGAAACTGGTTCATTGAAACATAAAGGTCATTCCATGAGCGCTTGTAGACACGCTGACAGGAGGTGCCGGGCATATCGTCATGGAAATGGTGGGAAAGGACTCTTTTCCAGGAGCGGGTAAGACTTTCTTTGTTGTAGTCGTATGTACCGAGCCAATCACCGAGAACAGAGCTGCGCTCTGCCATATCTGCAAGCTCCTCTGCACGTCTGTTCCAGCGTTTGCTCATTACTCTGGAGGTGTAACCACCTATAGCGTGCTCGCTCATAACAAGCTCATTGTCCCATACGGGTAGCTTTTCCTTTTGTTCAAGGGTAAGCTGTTCATCAATATCCTTGTAATACTGATCTGCACTTGCAGCAATAATTTCAATATCGCTTTCGTTGTTTTTATTAATTTCCTGCTCAACAAAAGCAACGGATTTTTCCTTTGGTGCGCCACCTCTGTCACCAACACCGTGGAAAACAGTGGTCCAGGGGAAATCATACTGTTCGTTTTCCTTGAACTTTTCTTCCATAAAATCCCAGTCACGCAATTTGTCAAGGGCTTTACTGTAGGAGCCTAATTTTAAGGTGGAGTAAACCTCGTTTCCGTCAACACCACGCCATCTTCCCGTATCAAAGGGGACACCGTAAGCTCCACCCCAGCTTAATTTCTGGGTGGTAAAGCCTTTAAGGTTTGCGTGGTGCATAATACTGGGTAATGCCCAGCCAAAGCCAAAGCAGTCGGGAAGATAAATATCGCAGGAGGTCTTGCCGAATTTGTTTCGGAAATAGGAATTACCTATAAGAATGTTTCTGAAAAGAGCTTCGGGTGAGGGCACGTTCACATCACCGTTTTCGTAAGCAGAGCCACAAACATTCCAACGCCCTTCCTTGATGTATTCGGCCATTTTTTTGAATTGCTCGGGGTAGTATTCCTCCATAAGCTCGTATCTGTAAGCACCCTCAAAGTTGAATTTATAGGTAGGGTATTTTTCCAGTAAATAGAAATTTTGCCTGAAGGTATCGTCTATGTATTGGTCAATGCTTTCTTCCAAATCCCAGCTCCACACTGTATCAAGGTGAGCTGTTGCAATTGTATAAATTTTTTTCTTTCCCATAACACATCTCCTAACCGAAATATATATGGAAATTATATTATATAAACCAATGGTTTGCAACAGGATTTGTATGTGAAAAATCCCCAAATATCAAGGCGTTTTTTTGTCATTATAAATGTTTTAAACTTCTTGAAATATCTAACAAAAGAAATATAATAGTAGATGAAGATTCCTGTCTGGAAGGATGGTATTTAATTATGGATAAAATTTTAAAAATCGGTATCATCGGTTGTGGTGGTATTGCTAACGGAAAACATATGCCCGCACTTAAAAAGGTTGAGGGTGTAGAAATGGTTGCATTCTGCGATATTATCAAAGAAAGAGCAGAAAAAGCAGCAGAAAAATTCGGCACTCCCGAGGCAAAGGTTTACGAGGATTACAAGGAGCTTTTAAAGGATGAAAGCATTGATGTAATTCACGTTTGTACCCCTAACCGTTCACACAGCTTTATTACAATTGATTCACTTGAAGCAGGTAAGCACGTTATGTGCGAAAAGCCCATGGCTAAAACCTATGAAGAGGCAAAGGCTATGTGTGAGGCAGCAGAAAGAACAGGCAAAAAGCTTTCTATCGGTTACCAGAATCGTCAGACTCCACAGAACCTGTACGTTAAAAAATGTGCAGATAATGGAGATTTTGGTGAGATTTATTACGGAAAAGCTCTTGCATTGCGTCGTCGTGCAGTTCCTACCTGGGGCGTGTTCCTTAACGAGTACGAGCAGGGTGGTGGTCCCCTTATTGATATAGGTACTCACGCTCTTGATATGACACTTTGGGTTATGAATAACTATGAGCCCGAAATGGTTGTTGGTCAGACCTTCCGTAAGCTTGCAGATCAGGAAGAGCAGGGCAATGCCTGGGGCAAATGGGATCCCAAGGAATACACAGTTGAGGATTCAGCATTCGGCTTTATAAGAATGAAAAATGGTGCAGTTATTAACCTCGAATCCAGCTGGGCTCTTAATATTGCAGATTATCACGAGGCTTGCTATATGGTTTGTGGTGAAAAGGGTGGCGCAGACACTATTGATGATAAAGCAAGAATCAACTACATAAAGCATCAGCGTCAGTGTATTGAAGAGCCCAACCTTGAAGCAGGTGGCGCAGCATTCTTTGAAGGACAGAAGGATGGCTCCCCTGCAGAAATGGAAGCATCCTCCTGGATTAACGCTATAAGAACTGACACAGATCCCGTTGTTTTACCTCGACAGGCTCTTTGTGTAACACGTATTCTTGAAGCAATATATGAGTCAGCAAAAACAGGTAAGCCTGTATATTTTAAAGACTGATAAGGAGATATAAAAATGAAATTTGCAGTACAGCTTTATTCCGTTCGTGATCATATTGAAAACGGAAATGATATGTTAGAAATTCTTGGCAAGGTTAAGGAAATCGGCTTTGAGGGTGTTGAATTTGCGGGCTATTTTGATCTTTCTGCAGAAGAGCTTCGTTCAAGATGCGATGAATTAGGACTTGAGGTTGTTGGCAGTCACTTGGGACTTGATGACTTCAAGCCTGAAAATGTTGAAAAAACACTTGCATTCGGTAAGGCTCTTGGTGCAAAATACCTGGGCGTTGGTGGTGCTCCGCACAGCACCTACGAGGAAGCTAAAAATACAGGTGATGTTCTCAGTGCTGCGGGTGTAAAGGCAAGGGAAATGGGTATGGATACCTATTATCATAACCATACAGAAGAATTTACTGACCTTAAGGATGGCAAAAATGCTATGGATATTATTTCCGAAAATGGCTGTAAGCTTGAGGTTGATACATATTGGAGCTTCTGCGCAGGTATTGACAACAGCAAGTATCTTCCCGAAAATAAAGATAAAATCGTGCTTGTTCATATTAAGGATGGTGTCAATCATAAGCCTAAAGCTCTTGGTGAGGGCGAAAATGATTTAGCTAAGGTTTATGAGGGTGTAAAGGCAATCGGTCTTGATTGGGTTATTCTTGAAAACGATGATCCTGTTCCCACAGGACTTGAAGATATTACAAGAAGCTATGCTTGGTTAGAAAAAAACTTTAAATAAGAAGAGGATTATTGACTTATGAAACTTGGCGTTCTTACTAATTTATTAGGTTCAGTTTCCCTTGAGGAAGCATTAAAATATTTTAAATCTCTTGGTCTTGAAATGGTTGAAATCGGTTGTGGTGGCTACCCCGGTAAAGACCATGCAGACCCTGACATTCTTCTTAACGACGAAAAAGCGCTTGAGGATTTTAAAGCACTTCTTAAAAAATATGATGTTGAAATCAGTGCTTTAAGCTGTCACGGAAACCCTGTACACCCTAACAAGGAAATTGCAAAATCCTTTGATGAGGATATGAGAAAGGCAGTTCTTCTTGCAGAAAAATTAGGTGTTCACCAGATAAACACCTTCTCAGGCTGCCCCGGTGACTGTGAAACTGCAAAATTCCCCAACTGGGTAACTTGTCCCTGGCCTAACGACTTCGGCGAAATTCTTGAGTACCAGTGGAATGAGGTTCTTATTCCTTATTGGAAGGAATTTGTTAAGTTCAGTACAGCACACGGTGTTGATAAAATTGCTCTTGAGCTTCATCCCGGCTTCTGTGTTTATAACACAGAAAGCCTTTTGAAGCTTCGTAATGCAGTTGGTAAGGAAATTGGTGCAAACCTTGACCTTTCTCACCTTATCTGGCAGGGAATGGACCCCGTTGCAGTTATCCGTGCTTTAGGTAAAGAGGATGCAATTTTCCATTTCCACGCAAAAGATACAAAGGTTGATGCTATCAATACAGCAGTTAATGGTGTGCTTGATACAAAATCCTATGCAGATGAAATCAATCGTTCCTGGATTTTCCGTTCTGTAGGCTTCGGCAATGGTGAAACCTATTGGCGTGATGTTATCAGTAATCTTCGTATGGTAGGCTATGATTACGCAATTTCCATTGAACACGAGGATTCACTTATGAGCCAGAACGAGGGTCTTGAAAAGGCTGTTGCACTTCTTAAAAATTGTATAATAAAAGAAGGTCTTACAGACGCTTGGTGGATTTAAACCCTAATTGCATGCGACTTTTGCGATTTCCTCAACCGAACGTGCGTACCTTTGTACGCTTTGGGTTTCGTAAATCACAAAATCCACGCACACTAAGGCTTTAAATATTTCAATGAATTTTACTTTTGGGGTGTTTTATGGACAAAATTAATGTTGTTGTAGTTGGCTATGGAGGAATGGGTAATTACCACGCCGAAAGAATAGCCGGTTTTGAGAATTATAATCTTTCAGGAGTGTATGATATAAAGCCCGAAAGATGTGAATTTGCAGAGAGTAAGGGTTTTTATGCTTACCCCTCATTTGAGGCAGTTCTTGAAGATGATAGCGTTGAGCTAATCGTTTGCGCTACATATAATGATGTGCACAAGGATATAGCAATACGTGCTATGAGAGCCGGAAAAAATGTAATTTCCGAAAAGCCTGTAACACTTTGTTCTGAGGATCTGGAAGAAATGATTGCTGTGGCAGAAGAAACAGGTAAGCTTTTCACCGTTCACCAGAACAGACGTTGGGATAACGACTACCGTACAATTAAGAATATTCTTGATAAAAATGAGCTTGGTCCTGTTTTTTCAATAGAGTCAAAGGTTTATGGCTCTCGTGGTGTACCCAAGGGTTGGCGTGCTGAGCCTGAGCACGGTGGTGGTATGCTTCTTGATTGGGGAGTTCATCTTCTTGACCAGGTTCTTATGCTTAATGATGGTAAAAAAATAAAAAGTGTATGTGCTTCACTTACAAATGTTACAAGCCTGAAGGTTGATGATGGATTCCGGGCTATTATTAAATTTGAGGATGGTCCCGAGTGCCTTGTAGAGGTTTTGACAAATAACTTTATTGAAGCACCCCGTTGGTATATGGCAGGTGAAAACGGAACTGCTATTATAAGAACCTGGGATATTGAGGGTGAAATTGTAAAAATTAAGGATTGGGAGAAAATGGATGCTGTTCCTGTGCAGATGGGTGCAGGTATTACAAAAACAATGGCTCCCAGAACACCTGAAACTATAGAAACCTTCCCCCTTGATGTAATTTCTGTTCAGTGGTCAGACTATTATAATAATATATATGATGTTTTGAGAAATGGCGCAAAGCCCTTGATAACTCATAACCAACAAAGAAGACTTATGAAGCTTATGGAAGCTATTTTTGAGTCTTCTGAAAAAAATGAAGTTATTTGTTTTGAATAATTTTATGATTATTTCTGAAAACACTTGCAATTTTTGGTTATAAATGATAATATATAAAAAACTGTCATTGAAAGGACGGAAGAATTATGAAAAAAAGAGTGTTGGCTACAATACTTACAGTATGCCTTCTTTTTAGTGTAATGGCTTGCGTAGCAAGTGCAGAAGCTGGTATCTCTGTTGGCGAAATCGATGTTTCAAAAAGAATTTGCCCCGGTGATGTAATTGACTTTAATTTCATCGCAAGACCTGAAATCGAAGGTGGCGTTTACGCTGAAGGTTGGGAAATCGAATCAGCAGATGGTGCTTGGATTCCCTACGATGGCACACCTATCCACGAAAAAGCAGGTACATTCAAAATCAGATATTTTGCTGCAAGCGCATCAGGCGAATATGCTTATTCAAATGAATGTGTAGTTACAGCAAAGCACAATCCCAGAGGTTCCTACGAATACAGTGGTACAGACCATTGGCGTGTTTGTGTAGATTGTGGTGGTAAAGCTGATACAGGTCATCACACACACCTTTCCGGTACAGCAACTGCTGCTAACAAGGTTTGTGTTGTTTGTGGTCACGTTAGAACATCTCAGTACACAGGTCTTCTCGCTTTCTGGGAGTGGGTAATGGCTCTCATTACATCACTTATCGGCTAAGAGTTGATTAATAATTAAAGAACTCCTTCGGGAGTTCTTTTTTGCTTTATAAAGACTGTTTTTCTTGACAAAGTCAGTGTATTGGTTTATATTAAAATGTGGATTTAATACTATAAAAGATACATAATATAAAAAGGAGTGTGACATAGTAATGGATTCAGGCAGTAGCGGGCACGGGCGAAGTTGCAGTAATATTAAAACAGCGATAAAGCAGTCTGATGAAATTACGGGCTGTTAACACATTTGTTACGTATAGCGGAAAAGATATTCTTTTCGGCTAATGTGTCTTTTTGTCGCTGGGCTAGATGGCTCAGTTTTTTTATTTGCATTTGCCTTCCATTCTGCAAAAACAGAAAAAGGAGGAAAACAATGACAAAAGAGGTTTTTGAAAGATTATTGCTTGAAAAACAATATAAAGCGATAAAAAGTATTTTTGATACAATGAATCCCGTTGATACAGCATTGCTCTTACCGGAGTTTGATGAAAAGCAGATGGTTATGCTTTTCAGACTTATACCCAAAGAAAATGCAGCAATGGTTTTCACTTATATGGAGCCTGAGCAGGAGCAGGTTCTTATAGAGGCTTTTACCGACAGCGAGTTGAAGTTTATTATGGACGATATGTTCATTGATGATGCTGTTGACGTTATTGAAGAAATGCCTGCAAACGTTGTTGAAAGAATGCTTCGTATGGCAGGGGATAAAAGAACGGCCATCAACACCATTCTTAATTATCCTGAAGACAGCGCAGGCAGCATTATGACCTTGGAGTATATCAGCCTACACCCTGCAATGACTATTGGCGATGCTCTGAAAAAAATCAAATCACGAGGTGAATATTCCGAAACAGTTAACGTTTGCTATGTTATTGAAAAGCATAAGCTTTTAGGTACAATAACTGCAATGGATCTTTTAACCTGTGATGATGATGAGATTATTACAGATGTTATGGAGGAAAATCCCATAACAGTTAAAACCTTGAGCGACAAAGAAGAGGTTGCTCAGATGTTTAATAAATACGATGTGGTTTCAATACCTGTTCTTGATACAGAAAACTATATGGTTGGTATTGTAACCTTTGACGATGCTATTGACGTTATTCAGGAAGAGGCTGAGGAAGACTTCCAGAAAATGGCTGCTATTGCCCCCAATACAGATACCCCGTATTTGAAAATTTCAACCTGGGAGCTTTGGAAGGGCAGAATTCCCTGGCTTCTTTTGTTGATGCTTTCGGCAACCTTTACAGGTATGATTATTTCTGCCTTCGAGGATGCGCTTTCAAAATTGGTTGTGCTTACAGCCTTTATTCCAATGCTTATGGGCACAGGTGGTAACTCCGGTAGCCAGGCATCTGTTACGGTTATTCGTGGACTTTCCCTGGGCGAGGTTGATGTTAAGGATATTTTCAAGGTAATGTGGAAGGAATTCCGTGTTTCAATTCTTTGTGGTGTTTCCCTTGCGATTGCTTGCTTTGTTAAAATTATTTTAATTGACGGATTTCTTCTTAAAACTCCCGGCGTTAACAATAATGTTGCCCTTGTTGTAGCACTCACATTGTGTCTTACAGTTATTTGCGCAAAGTTTATAGGCTGTGTTCTTCCTATTATTGCAAAAAAATTAAAGCTTGACCCTGCTGTTATGGCAAGTCCTTTCATTACAACTGTTGTAGACGGTGTATCCCTTATTGTTTATTTCGGTATAGCAAAAGCAATTTTACCTGAGTTAATGTAATTAATTTTTTACGAGGTTAATATGAAAATAAAATTCAAAAACTCCAAAATAAGAATAATGCAGGTCAGTGACCCACAGGATTTACAGTTTGTAAGACCTACAATGATTCGTATGCTTAATAAAGCTTACGATACTTTAAAGCCGGACCTTATTGTTCTGACAGGTGATAATATTCTGGGTAATCACCTTTGTGACGCAAGAATAGGCTCAAGAAAGATTATTAATGACAAAGAAGGCGAAGCTAAGGCAATGGAAACTGCCATTGACAAGCTTGTGGCGCCTATTGAGGAAAGAAAAATTCCTTTTGCTATGATTTATGGTAATCACGATGATATGAACCGTCTTACCAAGGAAGAGCAGGCTGATATGTACAGAAAATACAGCTGTTGCTTAGGTTTGGATGATGAAACTTCTCCCGACGTTGCCACATATAACCTGCCTATTTATTCTGAGGACGGGGAAAAAATTAAATTCAATCTTTGGCTTCTTGACTCTGCCTGGAAGGATAAGGAGCTTGACAAATGCTTCTCACTTGTTAAGCCCGAGGCAGTTGAATGGTATAAAAAGAAAAGTGCTGAATTAAAAGAGGCAAATGGAGGTGTTCCTGTTCCGTCACTTATGTTTCAGCACATTCCCTTGCTTGAAACCTTTGAGCTTACAGAGGAATGCTCAAAGGACTACAAGGGTGCAATAAAAACTCCGGACGGGAAATATATTAAGTTAAAAGATTCCTGTAAGGGTGTTATGGGTGAATATCTTTGTACTGTTGACGAGAAAACAGGTCAGTTTGAAGCTATGAAGGAATGTGGCGATATTAAAGCCGTTGTATTCGGACACGATCATTGTAATTGCTTCGAGGGAGTTGTGGACGGTATTAATATAGTTCAGACAGCTTGCGCTTCCTTCCGTTGTTATGGCACAAGAAACCGTGGCGTCCGAATTTTTGATATTGATGAAAATACCGGTAGCTACGAAACAAAGTTCTATACATATAAGGAGCTTATGGGTAACGGTGTTTTGAACGAACTGGCATTTGTATGGGATGCAGACGGTATGCTGAAGCAGAAAATTGCGCTTATTGCAGGTGGCGTTGTTGGCATAGGCGCAGTAACAGCAGGGCTTATAAAATTATTAAAATAATTTAAATACTTTTCCTATAAGTTGACATAAAACATAGAATTAATGTATAATTGTAAAAAGAAAGAAGAAAGTGGGGTTTTACAATGGCTGAATGTAATGTTATTGCTCACAGAGGGGCTAATATCATTGCTCCTCAGAATACAATTGAAGCCTTTAGAATGTCAAAGGAAATCGGTTGTGACGGTTTTGAAACAGACATCCATTTAACAAAAGACGGAATCCCCGTTGTTTGCCACAATTTCACCATTGACGAAACCTCAAATGGTGTTGGCGCAATTAAGGATATGACCCTTGAGGAATTGCGTCAGTTTGATTTTGGCAGCTATAAGGGTGCTGAATTTGAAGGTGTGAAAATCCCCACATTAGATGAATTTTTGGAATTAAGCAAATCAATGGGCGACAAGATGAAGGTTCTTGATATTGAGCTTAAAAGTGAGCATTTCGGGGAGGCCGGCACAGAGCTGGCAGAAAAAACCATTGATGCTGTTAAAAATCACGGTCTTTTTGACAAGCTTCTTATATCAAGCTTTGACCCGGCAATTCTTGTTGTGTGTAAAAAGATTGATAAAAACTGTAAAACAGGCATTCTGTATGCTCCCGATAAATTGATTGGTATGAAAATAGCACCCAGACCAGTTGCTTTCGCAAAGGAAATTGGTGCAGATGCTTTGCATCCTTACTATATGCTTGTAACACGCCTTTATGTTGAAAGAGCTCACAGGGCAGGTATTCAGGTTAATCCCTGGACGGTTAACAAAGAAAGTGTTGCCAAAAAACTTATAAAATATGGTGTTGATGGTCTTATTACAGACGATTCTGCACTTATGAATACACTTTTGGGAAAATGATTTTTAATGAACGAAATTTTTAAATCCTTACGCACTTGGGTGGAGATAGATCTTGACGCACTCAAGTGCAATTTTGACGCTGTCAGGGAAATGCTCCCTGAAAATATTAAGATTTTAGCTGTGGTTAAGGCAAATGCCTATGGTCACGGTGCTGTCGGTGTTGCAAAGTTTCTTGAGGATAAGGCAGATTACCTTGCAGTAGCTGCTACTGACGAGGCCTTGGAGCTTCGCAAAAACGGAATTAATTGTCCCATTCTTATTTTAGGTCATATACCCTACGGTGAATATGATAATATAGTTAAATACAACATAACACCTACAATTTCGGATTTTTATGAAGCGGAGCTTCTTTCTAAAGCTGCTGAAAAAGCAGGGGTAACAGCCCCGTTGCATATTGCCGTTGATACGGGAATGAACCGAATAGGCTTTAAATGTGATGATGCTGCTGTTGAAGAAATAAAAAAAATAAAAACACTCTCCGGAATAGAAATCGAAGGTGTTTTCAGCCACTTTGCAGCTGCAGATATGCTTGATAAAGCATATACAAAAATGCAGGCAGAAAGATTTGATGGTTTTGTTTGTAAATTAGAAAAGGAGGGAGTAAACGCTCCTATAAAGCACCTTTACAATTCTGCTGCTATTGCTGATTTGGAAAAGAAATACGATATGGTGCGTCAGGGTATTATACTTTACGGACTCAGTCCTTCTGATGAGGTGGAGTTTAAAAACATAAAAACACCAAAGCCTGTAATGTCAATGAAAACCCGTGTTGTTCAGGTCAAAACCTTACCGGCAGGTGAGAGCATCAGCTATGGCTGTACCTATACTACAGAAAGGGAAACAAGGGTTGCCACACTTTGTGCAGGCTATGCAGACGGTGTTACAAGAGTGCTTTCCAATGATGGAGAGGTGCTTATAAAAGGAAAGCGTGCTAAAATCATAGGTAGGGTTTGTATGGACCAGTTTATGGTGGATGTAACCCACATACCTGAGGTTGAAGCAGGTGATACAGCAACAATTTTCGGCACGGACGGAAACGAATCAATTTCTGTTGACGAAATCGCCCGAAAAGCCAACACAATAAACTACGAAATAATTTGCAACATCAACAGCCGAGTTACAAGGGTTTATATGAAAAATGGCAAGGTTGAAAGCGCATTTGGTTATTTATTAAGTGAATAAGATAAAAAAACACACCTTTGATTCAGAAACAAAGGTGTGTTTTTCTGTAGTATAGTTAATTACATTTCGCTGAAGCCTGCATCACCGAAGAAAAGGTAAAGAATTTCAGAAAGCATCTGGAATATCTGTTTAAGTGTATCACCAAAATCCATATAAGCTCCGTTTTCTTTTATTTCAGGCTCATTATCTCTGTTAAGAATCTGGTCACGAACTGTATAGAAATTATCTTTTGCAGCTTCGAATGCTTCAAGGTCTACATTTGTCTGGTCAAGCTGTGCCTCTGCCTGAGCAATTGCATCCTCAAGAAGTGCTTTTTCTTCTGCTGTAAGGTCGCTGGTGTCATATTCCTTCATTTCAGCAACGTCTTTCATAAGACCTTTTGAGTTTCTGCCTACGTTGAACTGAGGGAATTTGTCGGGCTTTGAGAAAACATCAACAAATGTTTCATCAACAAGGAGCTCTGTAACAAGCTTCATAATAACATCATTGGAGCCTGTTTTTTCGTGGTCCTGATTGTAGAAGTAGAATGTTGTTTCAGGAAGAAGACCTGTACAAGCATCAACAATGCCATTGGGGTCTGCGTGGTTATGATTTTGGGGATCGGTACAGTTTGAGTGAGTCGGAACATAGTCTGAACCAAGCTGAACATCAACACCATAACTGAAAGCACCCATTGATGTAGAGTCAAGCTGAATAATACCGTCAGCGTTTACATCGTCGTAGGAATCAACAAGCTGGTAAAGCGGGTAGTTGTAGTCAACAATATCGAATACCTTAACGCCATCGTCGATTGCTTTGAGAATGTTGTCATAACGATTGCACTGTGCGCCATAGAACCAATCAGTCTGTCTGCGGATTTCCTCAAGACCTTCGTCCATAAGGTACATTTCACGACAAGCTTCATAGTTGCCGGAAGGACAAAGTCCCCACATGAGGGTTGAATATCTCATATAGTCCATAATAAGAGTATGAACTGCAGTGTCAAGAATGCTGTTTACATTTGCGTTGGGCATAATACGGAGAACAACATTAATGAGGTAGCTGACCATATCTTCTTCGCCCATAAGAGCAGGAAGCATTGTGGTGTAAAGCTCTTCATCGTCAAGAAGACCATATTGATAAATTTCACCGATAAGAATTGAACCATCAAGTGCAGGAACAACGTAAACAATTCTGTTAATATCTTCTGATACTGAACGTCCGTTGTCTGCGTAAATCTGCATAAGAGCATTTGCAACGGAACCACCCTGGCTGATAGGTACGATATTAACCTTGTCTGAGCCTGTATCTTCTTTAACAAACTGAATGAAATCATAAAGCTCCTGAGCAGTATCAATCATATTACCGAAAGAAGCGTAAGAGAAGAAATAGAGATTTTCGCCACCTGCAATATCAATGTAGTTCTGCAGAGGAATCTGGTCAAGAATATACTCCTGATCGTGTGCATTAAGGTCAGCAAAGCAGTCATTGTACTTTGTAGCACGAATGTCGTGAACAAATTTTCCGTTTTCATCGCTGCGACTCTTTTCCATAAGTGCTTCGCCGAGGATGTCTGCAACTGCCTGAGCTGCCTGATTGTCCTTATCCTCCTGTGTTACAAGAAGCTTTGAAATCGGAATAAGGGCATCTGTGAGAGCCTTACCAACAATTTCTATGGTTGAACCCATAAAGAAGGGAGGCTCAGCATTTGTTGCTTTACCGTTTTCATAGTATTTTGTTTCGCTCTGGAAAATACCGGGAATTACAATGGAGGGGGTGTAAGCCTCGTCAATTGCGAAAGCAGTTGCAGAGAAGCAGCCAACCAACATAACAACCGAAAGGAGCAAAGCGATAACCTTGTTTGATTTTTTCATTACTATCATTCCTTTCAAGAATGTAAATTTATACAGATAAATTATAACACAAAAAAATTTTTTGTAAATATTTTCTATAAAAATGTTTATATACTTATATTACAAAGAAAAACAGGATTTTGTAGTAAAAAAGTAAAAATCCCGAATGTTTTTACATTCGGGATTTTTGGAGCTGATAACCGGATTCGAACCGGTGACCTCATCCTTACCAAAAATTGAATTCAATAAGAATCAGAATCCAAAAGAATGAGATACGCAAAAAGCATTGAAAACATTAGCTTTTTATAACTTTATGTTTTTTAGTAATCATAATAAATCGTTAGTCAGACATCATCCCTAACAATTATATTATAATATGTATCAACAAAATAAGCAAGTTTATTACAACACTTTTACACCTTTTAACATCTTTAATAAAGATAATAATATCTTTTGACAAGATTAATAAAACGACAGGTTAAAGTATGAGTTGTGCTATACTATTTCTTATCGGGCAATTATGCAGGCTGATATGAACCATCGGAATAGTTAAAAATCAATTCAACTGTGTATGTGTCCCGATTCATTCCACCAAAACCGTTTTGGGCTGAATAGTCAAGAACAACCTCTACATATGCAAGATCTTCGTTTCCGTTATAGGGAGTTTCATATGTAACAGAAGAATCGTTTAATACAAATGATTCCTCATTTTTTAAAGAAACTTCGTCATGGAATACCTCAAGTGCTGCTTCAGTTGCTTCGCTTGTATAAATCCTATTGCTCGTATCTACTATCATATTGAATCCGCCAATAACAAAGCCTACAATAACAAGCACTCTAATAATTAAGAATATTTTTCTTTGCACTTTTTTCTTAAATGTAAGTTTCTTGATGATACTGCCAACAAAAGGTAACAGTAAGAAACCACTAACACCAAACAAAACTGTTCTTGCAATCTCAGCATCTAAAGCATATCCAAATGCAAGAATCAAAAGAATAATTCCAACAAATGTCCCTAAAATTTTGCCGATTTTATTTACATTTCCTTCGTTTAACTTTTCATAACATTCAGGACATTCAACCGCGTTTTTATCAACTTCATTACCACACCAGCCACAGTAATTATGTTCTTTTCCGGCTTTACTTCCGCAATGTGGACAGATTTTTTTAGTAGTTTCTTTACCACAATTTCCACAGTATTTCATTTTTGTACTTCTCCTTTTTAAATAAAACAATAGTTCATTGATATTCTTTTGTTAGTGCTTATTCCCCAAGTAAGCTAATATACTCATCACCCCCAAAAAAGTATGTGCAACCTAAGCTACACACCGAAAAATGCGTAACTTCAAGTTGTTATTTAATCAAAATTAATATATTAACCGATATTGGTTAATATGATTATATACCATTTTCGGTTAATATTCAAGTAGGGAGTGATAAAAAATGATTTCCTACGATAATCTGTGGAAGGTTATGCAAGAAAAAGGCGTAACACAGTATGCGTTGATAAAAAAATATAAGATAAGCCCTGCTCAAATCACCAGATTAAAACGAAACGAAAGCGTCAGTACTCACACTATAGAAACATTTTGCAAAATCCTTGATTGTAGGGTCGAGGATGTAATGGAATATATACCAGATGAAATAAACAAAACAAAAAATAAGACCGCATCCCTTTCTTGAAATATTCATTTCAGGGATGCGGATGTGTTTTCTTAGAACTTTAGTGGATAATAAAAGCCTGAATGATTTTAATGAAAAATGAATAATAAAACGAAAATCCGCCCTCTTACGAGAACGGATTTTTTATTTGTTGTTTTCTTTGGCTGTGTTTATAGATGCAACTAAAATTTTTTTGATTTCAATGCAGTCTGTCAGAAGTGAAGCACATGATTTATCATCTATAATTTCCGTTTTGTTTAGTAGTTTAATCCAATATTCTGTTTCTGCAGTTTCTTTTAATGCTATATGCATTTTCGAAATAAAATCGGCTGGACTTTGACCATAATTTGCTTCGTTAATATTTGCTCCAATGCTTGTACCACTGCGTATAATTTGCTTTGCGATGGTTAAGCCTTTTTTGTTTATTACTAAATAATCATGCAACTTGACAATTCTTGCTGCAAAATCAATCGATTTATCTATTAAAATATTTTCTTTCATAATTAACACATCCTTTTGCTGATTATATCACGAACATAAAGTGATGTCAAAATTATTCAATATTCATTAGCGATAGCGACTTCAATATTCATTGTTCATTTGAAAATCCGTTTTGTTTAATGAAGAATGAATGATGAATAATGAATAATGAATAATAAAACGAAAATCCGCCCTCTTACGAGAACGGATTTTCGTTTGGAGCTGATAACCGGATTCGAACCGGTGACCTCATCCTTACCAAGGATGCACTCTACCGCCTGAGCTATATCAGCACGCCTTTAATCAAGCAAATGATATTATACATATTGCATCGGGGGTTGTCAAGAGCTTTTTTGTGTATGACTTGGATTGTGTGTATTTTGTGTATTTATAGTTTTTAACATTGCACTCGGCTTTAGCCGAATATCACTGCTAAGCAATATCACTTTCGAAGAAAAAAACTTGCGTAAGCGAATAGAACTGAAAAAAGACGGTGGGGATCGAACCTATGACCTCTTGACTGCCAGTCAAACGCTCTCCCAACACACGCAAAAACGCACCCTCTTGAAGTGAATTCACATTTTATATTATCAACAATAAAACCGAATAGAGTTTTAAAGCTCTACTCGGTTTTTGTAAGTTATGTAAATGCGGAATATTGTATATTCAAATTTTTTATTTAAGCAGTTTTATCGTATAGCCGCCAAATGTGTAGGAGTGATCGTCTTCCCTTACAGAACGGGGAGGATAATCCGTTGTGATAATGTGTGAACCGCAGTTATCTGCAAAGTTATACCTTTCATCACTAAAATCAGGGTAATCATCTGCCCTGGTTCTTACCATAAGATTATTTTCATCAACTGTCTTTTTGTTGTTTTCAGCTGCACTTACAGGATCGTTATCAAGAATAAATGATGCATAGGTTTTGTCAATATCCCCGAATCTGAGCATTGGGAACATCGCCTGAGTTTTGATTGATGTGTCGGTGTCGATATATTCCTGTGTAACGCTGCAGGGGTGCATCAATACAATAATCTTGCCTGCAACCTGTGTTAAAGCAGGCCAATCGTCAGCTTTTCGCATTTCTTCAAAGCTTTCATATTCTCCCATTGCTTGCGCCGGCGTGAGCAACCTATCGCCAAGCACCTGCCTTAGTACCTTGTCAAACTCCATGGCATATTCAAGAGAGAAGTTCTTCATGTTATTTATTGAAGGAACACCATCTTTAGGCTCAATAAGCAAGTATATCGGTAAATGACCCGGATTGTTATCTGACCACATTGCAATTTCTTCAAGTCCCTTGGCAAAGTTATAAGCACTTGATACATTGTCAATTATAGCACTGTGGGTAACAATAAAACTGATGTCACCCTCATCATCTACGGCTTCAATATCAATTTCAAGGTTTCTTATTCCATGTTCCAACTGCTCGGTAAATGTATCCATTTCAAAAACAGCCTTATTTTCCACCACACCGAAAGAAAAAATCTCAAGAGTCTTCATCAGCCCTCGCTTCGGGAGTGTTCCAAGCAACTGATAGCTGTTGTGAGTTCCCATAACTGCAATTTCGTTAAGCTTCACGCCTTCAGATAAAGCTTTTTCAATGTCAAAATCTGCAAGCTTTTGTTCGTCACAAGGAATATAAGATCCGGTATAATATTCATTTTTCAGGTATTCAAGGTGCTCGTCTTGGTATTCGGTATTTTTGTCAATCTGCATGAATCCTGCTATAACAGAAGACACAAAAAGCACAAGGAGTAACATTGCAAGACTAAGGAAAGCAGTAATAAAAACTTTAAGAACAGTTTTAAAGATTTGTTTTTTTATATGCACTCCACCTTGATAATTTTTGAATCTAATTAATTATATCACAAATTAATCAATGTTTCAATAAATTGAAAATAACGCATAAAAACAAAAACACCCACTCTGAAAGTGGAAAAAAATAATTGTTCGATGTACTATGGTGGAGATGGTGGGGATCGAGGGGCAAGCCCCTCGTATTTGCTTCGCAAATTCCCCTGATTATATGTCCCTCGTGCTCCGCCAAGGCGAACCGCACGAGATGGACTATGGGTTCGCTCCCCGTTTTACTTAATCAAAAGAAAAAGAGCAGCAAAAGCTGCTCTTTTTCTTTGGTGGAGACGGTGGGGATCGAACCCATGACCTCTTGACTGCCAGTCAAACGCTCTCCCAGCTGAGCTACGCCCCCGTGTTTGAAGTAATAAGTAAGAGTGAATAGTGAAAAGGTGAACGTGAAAAGTACCATTATCTCCCACAACCTATTACTGTGAGAGTATATCATTTTAGATTTTGTTCGTCAATAGAAAAGTGGGTAAAAATATTTGCTTTTTTATTAAAATTTTATTAGTTAGCTATTCCCTTTTTAATGTATATATGCTATACTTTAATATGTATAATTAGGTGTATTAGGTGCAGTAGCACATAACATACGGAAGGACAGTAAAAATGGCAAAAATAATTTCCATTGTTAATCAAAAGGGTGGTGTTGGTAAGACTACAAGCGCTGTTAATATTGCAGCAGCGTTGGGCGCTCTCGGGAAAAGAGTTTTACTTGTTGATATTGACCCTCAGGGTAATACCACAAGTGGTTATGGCATTTCCCGTAAGAATCTTACTGCTACATCTTATGAAATTTTAATAGGCTCTGTAAGTGCTGCTTCGGCAGTTATAAAAACAAAGTTTCAGGGTGTGGATATTATTCCCTCAAACATAAATCTTGCAGGTGCAGAGCTTGAGCTGGCAGTTATTGAAAAGCGTGAGTCAGTTCTGAAAAATGCTTTGCTTCCTTTGCAATCCGGCTATGACTTTATTTTCTTTGATTGTCCACCTTCGCTGGGGCTTATAACTCTTAATGCTCTTACAGCGTCTGACAGCTTTTTAGTTCCTATTCAATGCGAATATTATGCACTTGAAGGTCTTTCACAGCTTATGACAACTGTAAGAACAATAAAAAGGCTTTACAACCCTCTTATCGAGCTTGAAGGAGTGCTTCTTACAATGTACGACGGAAGGCTTAACCTTACTCAGCAGGTTGTGGCAGAGGTTAAAAACTTTTTCCCGAAAAAGGTTTATGCAACGGTTATTCCACGTAATGTAAGGCTTTCTGAAGCTCCCTCCTTCGGGGAACCGGTTATTTATTATGACAGAGCATCAAAGGGTAGCGAAAGCTATATGGCTCTGGCAGAAGAGTTTTTAAGAAGTCAGATATAAGGAGAAACAAAAATGGCAGCAAAAAAATCCGGACTCGGCAGAGGCTTTGATGCAATTTTTGCCGATAACTCCGTTGAAGATATTTCTACGGGCAGCAGCACAACTAAAGTTAAATTGCTTGATGTTGAGCCGAACCGTGAACAACCACGTAAACAATTTGACGAAGATGCTTTAGCAGAGCTTGCTGACAGCATTGCCCAGCATGGTGTGCTACAGCCACTGCTTGTAAGACCTATGCCCGATGGTGGCTATCAGCTGGTTGCAGGTGAAAGACGCTGGCGTGCATCCAGAATGGCAGGGCTAACAGAGGTTCCCGTTGTAATTCGTGATTTGACCGATGCCCAGGTTGCAGAGCTTGCTCTTGTTGAAAACCTGCAGAGGGAAAATCTTAATCCTCTTGAAGAGGCTAACGGTTATAAAGAGCTAAGTGACAAATTCGGTTACACACAGGAAAAAATTTCTGAAATTGTGGGTAAATCCCGTTCAGCAGTTGCAAATGCTTTAAGGCTTCTTAATTTACCCGAGGCTATACAGGGGCTTGTATTAAACGGTAAATTAACCACAGGTCACGCAAAAGCAATTCTTACGCTTGAGGATGATAAGCTTAAAACAGAACTTGCGAAGCTTGTTGTGGCAAATGACCTTTCGGTAAGGGAAACGGAACGGCTTGCAAGAAATATGGCAAAGGAACCATCTAAAGGCAAAAAGGCCAAAAAGCGTAACCCATATTACGATGAAGCAGAGCTTGCACTTTCAGATGTTTTAGGAAGAAAAGTTAAAATCACAAAATCCTCTAAAAAAGGTTCGCTTGAAATTGAATTTTTCGATGATGCAGACCTGAAAAAACTTTTGAAGATTTTTGATAACGAATAAAACGTAACAGGAGATAGAAAAATGATTGATATTAAATTTTTAAGAGAAAATCCCGAGATTGTAAAACAGAATATAAAAAACAAATTCCAGGATAAGAAAATCGGCCTTGTTGACGAGGTTATAGCTCTTGATGCCGAAAGCAGAAAAGTAAAGGGTGAGGCTGATAACCTTCGTGCTTCAAGAAATAAAAACAGTAAAATGATTGGTGCTCTTATGGCACAGGGTAAAAGAGAAGAAGCAGAGGAAATGAAGAAAAAGGTTTCCGAGGACGCTGCTCGTCTTGCAGAGCTTGAAAAAGCAGAAGAAGAGCTTTCTAAAAAGGTTACCGATATTATGATGAACATTCCAAATATCATTGATCCCTCTGTTCCCATTGGTAAGGATGACAGCGAAAATGTTGAGGTGGAGCGCTACGGTGAGCCTGTTGTGCCCGATTTTGAAATTCCGTATCACAGAGAAATTATGGAACGCTTTGATGGTATTGACCTTGACAGCGCAGGACGTGTTGCAGGTAATGGCTTCTATTACCTTTGTGGTGACATTGCAAGACTTCATTCAGCAGTTATTTCTTATGCAAGAGATTTTATGATTGACAGAGGCTTTACCTACTACATTCCTCCCTTTATGATCAGAAGTAATGTTGTAACAGGCGTTATGAGCTTTGCTGAAATGGATGCAATGATGTATAAAATTGAGGGCGAGGATCTTTACCTTATCGGTACAAGCGAGCACTCAATGATTGGTAAATTTATTGACACTATTATCCCTGAGGAAAAGCTTCCCCAGACTCTTACCAGCTATTCACCCTGCTTCCGTAAGGAAAAAGGTGCTCACGGCATCGAGGAGCGTGGTGTTTACAGAATCCACCAGTTTGAAAAGCAGGAAATGATTGTTGTTTGTAAGCCTGAGGACAGCCCCTACTGGTTTGATCAGCTCTGGAAAAACACTGTTGACCTTTTCCGTTCCCTTGATATTCCTGTAAGAACTCTTGAATGCTGCTCAGGTGACCTGGCAGACCTTAAAGTTAAATCTGTAGACGTTGAGGCTTGGAGCCCCCGTCAGCAGAAGTATTTTGAGGTTGGCTCCTGCTCAAACCTTTCCGATGCTCAGGCAAGAAGACTTAAAATCCGTGCAGGCGGCAAGGATAAAAAATACTTCCCTCATACCCTTAACAACACAGTTGTGGCACCTCCCAGAATGCTTATTGCCTTCCTTGAGAACAACCTTAATGAGGATGGCAGCGTAAATATTCCCGAAGCATTAAGACCCTATATGGGTGGTAAAGAAAAGCTTATTCCTACGGTATAAGTTTTTAATGTGGAATTCGGAATGAAGTGGACGCAATGTGTCCGATTGTAAAAAGGAACTTTTATGTACAGAGATAGACGAGACGATAATTTCAAAAAGAACAAAAGAAATTTTGACGATAAGGCTGATTTGAACAGAGATAATGAAAATCAGCCTGACAAAGATATAATTTTCGGTAGGAACTCCGTCAGCGAGGCAATCAAGGCTGAGCGTCCTCTTGACAGTATTCTTGTTGCAAGAGGAGAAAGAACAGGGTCAATTCCGAAAATTCTTTCCGATGCCAAAAACGCAGATATTCCTGTTAAAGAGGTTGATCGCAAGAAGCTTGATTTCATGTGTGGTCACGGTAATCATCAGGGCATAGTTGCTGTTGGTGCTGTAAAGGCATATTCAACTGTTGATGATATTTTTGCTTTGGCAGAGGAAAGAGGAGAGGTACCTTTTATAATTGTTTGTGATGAAATCGAAGACCCTCACAACCTGGGTGCTATTATAAGAACAGCAGAGGCTGCCGGGGCTCACGGTGTAATTGTTCCGAAAAGAAGAAGTGCACCACTTAGCTTTGCAGTTTCAAAAACAAGTGCAGGTGCAGTGGAATTTATGCACGTTGCAAGAGTTACAAACATCCCGCAGACTTTAGACGAGCTTAAAGAAAGAGGCGTTTGGATTTACTGTGCGGATATGGATGGCGAAACCTTCTATACAGCTAACCTTAAAGGCTCAGTTGCGCTTGTTATAGGCTCCGAGGGTAAGGGTGTAGGCAGACTTGTGAAGGAAAAATGCGATGTTGTTCTTTCAATGCCTATGAAAGGTAAAATCAATTCCCTTAACGCTTCTGTTGCAGCAGGTATTTTAATGTACGAAATTTCAAAACAGAGAGAGATTTAAACGATATTTTAAAAGGATTAGAGAAGAATGGCTGACGAACGCAAAACACCAAGAAAATGGTCACTTGAAGAAATAGATGAGCTTCTTCAGGATAGTGGTATGCTTCCTAAAGAGGAATCCAATGATGAGTCTGCACCTGTGAAAAAGGCTGAGGCTATAAATCCTCGTCCCATTCGTAACGAGGAAATTCAGCATAAAATTATTTCTGAGGAAAAAGAGTTATCTGATGGTAGTGGCGAGCCACAGGTATATGGCTCATTTGTAAGTGAAAAATACAGAGACCGTTTTTTTAACAGACCGGTTCAGAATCTTGAAAAAACTGCTGAGCATCAGTTTATTCCGGAGGATGAGCAGAAATACGAAAGAAGCGGCTTTGTTAAAAAGAAAAGCAGCTTTGAAAGCACATCGGACCTTTCGCCTGTTCCCACCCTTGTTCCTGATAGCATAATAACAGAAGAGGGCGCTACAGAAAAAACTGTTGTTTTTGGTGATACCAAAAACGAAGATGATGTTAAGTACTATGAAGCAAAAACTCGCACAATAGGGCTTCGTTCCTTGGCTGTTACAGACGGTAATGCCCACGAACAGGAGCTCCCCGAGGAATATGACGATGCACAGCTTTCCTTTGAGGGCTTCCTTACGGAGGCTGTAGAGGTTGTTGATGAAAGGGATGTAGAGGAGGAGCTTATAAAGAAAAGAAAGGAAAAAACCGAAGCCTTTACTATAACAAGTGATATTTCCGAAGAAGAAAAGGAAGAGTCTTCCAGAAAATATGGTACGGATGAATATCGTACCGAGGACGATAAGTTTAAAGTAGCTTATTATTTGAAAAAGAAGACTAATGCCTCTTTGGCAGGAACAATTGCAAGCTATGTTTGTTTTGGTGCAATAGTAGCTCTTTCTGTTTTTGGTGGAACCTTTCCTGAAACCGAAAAAGGTGTGTTGCTGGCTTCGCTGGTTGTTTTACTTATAACTATTGGTGTTAATTTCAGTGCTCTTCTTGATGGCTTAAAATCCTTCAAGGGTTTGAAATTCGGAAGAAATACGGGCTCCGTTGTAGCAGTTTTTGCTGCATTATTGCAAAATATTGTATTCCTTTTCTCTTCTACAGAGCCTTTTGAAAACGGACTTGCGCTGCTTTCGGCTGCTGCTGTTTTACCATTGGCGCTCAACAGGACTGCTGAGTATTTTGAATATAAAAGGATAGCAGAAAATTTTGCGTTCATTTCCAATAACGAGCTTTATTCCATAGGTAAAATAGAAAAGAAGCAAACTGCTTTTGAAATAGGCAGAGGTCTACTTCTGGATGACCCGTACGTGCTGGCATCTCAAAAAACAGGCTTCCCAAGAAGGTTTATTGAGCTTTCTCAAAGGTTTTATCCTTCTGATGATGTTAACAGAAGGCTTATTCCCATAAGCTTTGGAGCTTCTGTTCTTGTAGGAGCAATAACTCTTTTAGTAACTAAGGATAGCCTTTCTGCCATTACTGCCTTCACAGGCGCAGCTTGTGTGAGCATCCCCTATTTCTCTTATTTTGTTGATGCTGTTGTTATTTCCAGAAAATCAAAAACGGCGTTGGAAAATGGTGGTATGATCGCAGGCTGGTGCGCTTTTAACGAGTGTAACTCAGCTAACGCCATAGCATTTGACAGTGCAGATATTTTTGACGAAAACGGTGGAAATGTTTTTGGTATTCATCCGTTTTATGATATACAAATTGATGAAGCAATTTTATACACTGCTTCATTGCTGATAAAATCAGGCGGACCTCTTGGGAACTTGTTCAAGCGTGTAATTGTTGGTGAAACATCGCTTCTTCCGCCGGTTGAATCCCTTACCTATGAAGATAAATTAGGCCTTTCAGCCTGGATTTTTAACAGAAGGATTCTTGTTGGTAACGCAGAGCTTCTGAATAATCACAATGTTACAATTCCTGATATGGCTTTGATAGAAAGACATTTAAGCAGTGGCAGGTATCCCGTTTACCTGGCAATTGACGGAAAAGCAGCTGCTGTTTTTATTATTTCTTATGATGTTAACTATGAAAATGCAAAGCTTCTTAAAGCTATAGAGAAAAACAGTATTTCCCTTCTTGTGCGTTCTGATGATGCAAATATTACCGATGAAATGGTTTCTGCGAAGCTTTCTTTACCACAAAGTGGTGTTAAGGTGCTTTCTGCAGTTTCAAGTGATATTTACAAAAATTATCGGGAGGGCGTTACCTCTGCGGCAGATGCTCTTTTAATGCACGACGGAAAGCCACATTCATTCCTTACAACAATAAATGCGGCGTTATCCTTGGGCTCTGTCAAGCACATTCTTAATATTTTCCAGACTTGTGCAATGGGGATTGGTTTGGCAATTGTAAGTGCACTTGCATTTGTTTCAGGCTTATCATCGTTAAATTGCATTCAGTTGATTATTGTTCAGGGCTTTTTTGCAACCTTTACAGCTTTTGTAATGACCGGTAGTCATATTGCAATTAACAGAACCACAAAAAACAAAACAAAAAACAGGGGCAAAATTAATGCCGAAAATAAGCCCAAAGCTAAGAATGAGAAGAAATCATAAATCATCTGCGTCCTGAACAGGAGGTTCGTCGTCAAGTGGGCAGCCTGTGTAGGAACCGTTTACATCGCTTTTTATTCTTTCTGTGTTGAATTTTTCAACACTTTCCAAAGCTTTTTTTGTTGGTTTATTATTTTTCATTAAAAACACCTCACATATATTATTGTGAGTTAGTTATAAAATAAACGGAGGATTTGATTTTTTATGGAAAAAGTTCGTTTAGGTATTATCGGTGTAGGTAATATGGGTTCCAGCCATATTAAAAATGCACTTCAAGGCAAAATGCCTGAAATTGAAATTACTGCAGTTGCTGATATTAAGCCTGATAGATTGGAATGGGCAAAGGAGCAGCTTCCCCAAGTTAAGACCTTTGATACTGCATCTGCACTTATGGATTCCGGTGAGATTGATGCTGTTCTTATTGCTACACCACACTATGACCACCCACCACTTGTAATTGAGGCTTTGGAAAAGGGGCTTCATGTTATGAGTGAAAAACCTGCCGGTGTTTATACAAAGCAGGTAAGGGAAATGAATGCTGCAGCAGATAAAAGTGATAAAATTTTCGGCATTATGTTCAACCAGAGAACAAATTGCCTTTACAGAAAAGCTCACGAAATTGTTCATAGTGGGAAATATGGTGAGCTTCAGCGTGTAACCTGGATTATAACTGATTGGTACAGAACGCAGTCCTATTATAATTCCGGCGGATGGCGTGCAACCTGGTCAGGTGAAGGTGGCGGTGTGCTTCTTAACCAGTGTCCTCACCAGCTTGACCTTTGGCAGTGGATTTGTGGTATGCCTGAAAAGATTACTGCAATATGTCACGAAGGTAAATGGCATAATATTGAGGTTGAAGACGATGTTATGATTTATGCCGAGTATCCCAATGGCGCAACAGGTACATTTATAACTACAACAGGTGATTATCCCGGTACAAATCGTCTTGAAATTACACTTGACAGAGCAAAGCTTATTTGTGAAAACGGAAAGCTTATTGTTAACGAGCTTAAAGAAAGTGTGTCTGAATTTACAAAAAATGCAGAAGATGGCTTTGGTAGTATTGATTACGAAACCTTTGAGGCAGAGCTTGACGGAAGAAATATTCAGCACCCTGAGGTTATGAATAAGTTTGCGGGTGCTATTCTCAGAGGTGAACCTCTTACAGCAGCAGGACAAGAGGGTATTAACGGTCTTATGATCTCAAATGCTGCCTTCCTTTCCTCATGGTTGGGCGAAAAGGTTACACTTCCTATTGATGAAGAACTTTTCTATAAATTGCTTCAGGAGAAAATTGCAAACTCTACCTTTGTAAAAGAGGTTAAAGAGGTTGTAAACGAGAATATGGATTCAACATATTAATCAATTAATTACATAATTAAGGCGGTTAAAAATGTCACAGAAAATTACTAGAATTATCATTTGCACATTGGCAATAATGTGTGTTTTTTGCAGCTCTTTGACTGCTTTTGCAGAAAATGAAACTGTGGATTCTGATTTTAATATTCAGCCGATTGAGCCAACTACTCAGGAGGAAATAATAGAAACAGAAGAACCCACGGAGGAGCCTACAGAAAAGCCCACTGAAAAGCCTACAGAGGAGCCTACAAAAAAACCGAATAAAAAGCCTACACAGGCACAAACAGAGCGTCCTCAGGAAAGACCTCAGAATAACAACAGTCAGACTAACCAGAATAATACACCTGAAAGGGAAACCGAAGAGGAAACCACTAAGGTGGAATTGCCCGAAGGAGCTTTCTATGTTTACCTTGAAAGAAATAATGGTGAAAGACGTCTGGAAACAATGATGGAGGAACCGGGAGTTCTTCCTAAACCAAATGATCCTAAAAGAAAAGGATATATTTTTGATGGTTGGTATAAGGATCCCGAGTTCAAAAAAGAATGGAGCTTTCTTAAAGATGTAGCCAAAGAAGAAATGGTTATTTATGCCAAGTGGATTGCAGACGAAAGCACTGTTGAATTTGATATTGTGGTGGAAAAGATGGTTGGTGGTAAAATAGAAACCAATCCTGCTAAAGCGTCTAAAGGTGAGCCTGTATTTATAACAGTAACTCCCGATGAAGGCAAACGTCTTGTTCCCGGCAGCCTTCTTATTAACGGGAAAGCGACTGATGTCTTTAGCTTCCTGATGCCCAAGGGTAAGGTTACCATAAGCGCAGCCTTTGAGGATATCCCCGAATCCGTTGAAGGTGAAAAAGAGGAGAAGAATTTTCTTCCACTCATTATAGTAGGTGCTGTTTTAGGTGTAGTAATTATTGCATTTGTAGTGGTTGTTATACGTCGCAGAAGTGACTTTAATGCTGATTTGGATCCCGACGAGGTATACGAGGATACTCAAGAGGATGAAATTGTCTGGATAGATGATTCTATTACTGTTGAGGATGGCTTCAAGGGTGGTAAAAAAATAGCAGAAAATGTAGAGCCTGACTATGGTGCTCCTGATTTAGACGAAGATTATTATGAATAAAATAAAAAATTCCGAAGGTTTAAGCCTTCGGAATTTTTTTATAGCCTATATTTATTGGTAATTTATAGCAACCATAAAGAGCATAACAAGTGCAGAGAAGCCAAATTCTGCAACAAAAAGCTTCCAGGACCATTTAATCCATTTACCGTAAGATACGCCGATAATACCAATTGCAATTATCATTAATCCATTGGTGGGATAAAGAAGGTTTGTGAAGCCATCAGCAATACAGAAGGTTGTTACAACACTTTGTCGTGTAATGCCTACAAGGTCAGAAAGGGGAGCAACAAGGGGCATAATTAGGAATGCCTTGGCTGTGCCACTGCCAATGAAAAATTCAAGAATTGCTATAACTGCAAAAAGAATAAAAATTGCAGCGTAAGGTGAAACGCCCTGCATTGCATTATTTAATTCATAAAGAATTGTGTGCATTATTTTACCTTCATTAAGTACAAATGCAATTGCAATTACAAATATAATAAGGGGAATAGCAGGGGCTATTGTTTTTGCTCCCTGGAAAAAGCTCTTGCCAAGGTTCTTGCCCTTCAAGCCTGTAAAGTGACCTGCCAAAAGACCACCTACAGTAAAAAGAATTCCCATAGCAGGAAGTGAAAGCACACCACCTAAGCTGAAAACAAAATCGAGTACAATAAAAATGGCATCAATTAAAATACAGGTGACGAAGGCTTTTGTACCTTTGCGGATATTTGGATTTGCTAAAATTATTTCTGCATCTGCCATTGTGAATTTTTCACGAAGCACTTTGTCGGATTCATAAACAGGGGATTTAGTGGGGTCTTTTTCTATTCTCTTAGCATAAAAATAAAGGAAAAAGAAAAGTATCAGGTATACACCCACAAACATTATAAGGCGAAGCCACAAGCCGGAGAAAACCTCAAGGTCAGCAAGCTTTTGAACAGTTACTACATTAAAGGGGTTAAAGGTTGCAGCAGTAAAGCCCCAGGCAATTGAAACAAGGCTCAAGCCTAAGCCAACAAGGGAATCCCACCCCATAGCAAGGGAAACCGCAACAGCTATAGGCACAAGGGTTATAGATTCCTCAAGAATACCTGCTGTAGAGCTTAAAAGCATACAAACAAAAATAACCGTAGCCATTAAGATGTATTTTTTGTCGCTGTATTTTTTTATAAGCGTAGCCATTATATATTTTAATATGCCACATTTATCAAGAATAAGAAAAGCACCACCGATAAGAACTATTATTCCTATTATGGCAACTCCTGTTCCTGCATAGCTGCTACCAAGACAGAGTATGGGTGAAAGTATTATTTTCCATATTGGCATTTTATAATCTTCCAGAACTGTGTAGGTTCCGTCTACAATGGTTTCGTGACCATCCTGTGAAACTATCTGGTATTCACCACGGGGGAGTGTCTGGGTAAGGAAGCCAATAAAACCCAGTATAACTATCAGCACAACTGATATGGTTGCCATAGTTTTTTTGTTAAGGCTCAAGCCTAAGGAATCCTTTTTGTTTGAATTTTCCATTTTACCTATTCCTTTAAAATATTACATTATAATAAAAAGATAAAAGTCATTATACAAAAATAATATTCCAAAAACAAGTGGCATTTTATTTGACAAACAGGGGTGCTGTCCGTATAATGTTTGTATATTTATTACAAGTGAGTGTGTAAAAATGAGAGTACATAAGAAAAAACACGGAGCAGAGCGACTTGAAGCCTGTGGAAATATTGTTATTAAGGATTTAAGAGCAGAGGGGAATAACTCTCAGGCTCTTTTCGGAAATGATAACCCCATAAGAATTGAAATTGGTTGTGGTAAGGGCGACTTTGTTGTGGGTACAGCTGCAAAGGAGCCCGATGTGAATTTCCTTGCTGTAGAAAAGGTTTCGGACGTTCTTGTAATTGCAGCCGAAAAAATAAAAAATTCAGGTCTTTCTAATGTGAGAGTTTGTTGTGTGGATGCAAAAGAGCTCGAAGAAATTTTTCCTGAAGGAAGCATAGACAGAATTTATCTCAATTTCTCTGATCCCTGGCCAAAAGCACGTCACGAAAAAAGAAGACTTACATACAGAACCTTCCTTGGTATTTACAAGAAAATTCTCAGAAAAGACGGAGCAATCCATTTTAAAACCGATAACAGAGGATTATTTGATTTCTCTCTGGAGGAATTTAAAGAATTTGGTATGCGAATGGAAAAGCTTACCTTTGACTTGCACAATTCCGAGTATATGGAAGGAAATGTAATGACAGAGTACGAAAAAAGGTTTTCGGAAATGGGATTTCCTATAAATCGCGTAGAGGTTTATTTTAAATGATATGAAAATTTACTTTTTGGTTACAGAATTGATTTTGGTTTTAATATCTGCAACTGTTATTTTCAGAAAAATAAAGTGTTCACATAATTGCGGGAAATGTAAAAAAGAGGTTTGCTCTAAAAAAGCAGAATTTGTTGTTAATCCTCAATGGGTAGTTAGTTTTGTTTTAGGTACGATTTCATTCATAATGGGAGCATTACTGCTGTATGATATGGTAGCTTGGTTAATGCTATGTGTAGGATTAATATTGCTTTTACTGACTTTGTTTTTTCTTCCGTTTGCATACAGGTTCAATCATATTGGTATATATTTTTTGCGATGTTTAAGCAAGAATACCTATATTGAGTATGATGATATAGACAGCATACATATTGAAGAGTCAGGACATATGGATGTTGGTTGGAACGTTGATTCTATTCTTACTAAGGATTATGTTATTACACCAATAAAAAATAATCGAAAGCTATTCTTTAAAAAAGAAAGCATATTTGAAACTCAAAAAACAACCGAAATGCTCAAAAAATATTGTCCTCAGAAATTTCCTAAATCAAAGAAAAATAACAAGAAACATAAATGCAAAAAGAGATAAACCTACATTCAGGTTTATCTCTTCTTTGAATTTTTGGTTTTTGTAAGCATAACAAATTTATCACACAAAAGAAAAAAGCAACCACTCTATTGAGTGATTGCTTGTTAGTGTCGGCATCGCCCTATTTTCCCAGGCGGCTTCCCACCAAGTATCTTCGGCGCTGTTGAGCTTAACTACCGTGTTCGGGATGGGAACGGGTGGACCCTCAACGCCATCAACACCGACTTCGAAGAACTGTTCGTTCGTCGAACAACATTGACAATTATAACAGATAAATTTAAAAAGTCAACACTTTTTTAAATATTTTTTTAAAAATTTTTTATTGTGGAAAAAAACAAGCAAAGTCCATAAATTTTGTGCAACATTTTTAGATGCTTACTGTTGATTATTCACATAAAATAGTGCATAATTAGAATAAGATACTTTTTGATTATCTTACGGAGGGTGTAGATATGGGAAAATATGCTATTACATACGATATAGGAACAACAGGTGTAAAAACCTGTATTTTTGAATTAGGGGATACTATCAAATTAGTGTCTGCTGCTTCTGAAGGCTATAAGCTTTATGTTTTTCCTGACGGTGGCGCAGAGCAGGATCCCCAGGAATGGTGGGACGCAATGTGCTCCACCACAAGAAAAGTCCTTGATAAATGCGATGTAGACATAAAAGATATATGTGGTATTTCTTTCTGTTCACAGATGCAGGGTATCGTCCTTGTTGATAAAGACGGTAAGCCTGTTCGTCGTGCAATGAGCTATATGGATCAGCGAGCAAGAAAAGAGCTCAAAGAGGGTATTGCTTATGGTCCACAGATTGCAGGTGCATTTATTCCAAAGCTTCTTAAATCACTTATGATTACAGGTGCTGTTGCAGCATCCGTTAAGGACCCTGTATGGAAATATAAATGGGTTGAGAAAAATGAGCCCGAAAACTTTAAAAGAGTACATAAGTGGCTTGATGTTAAAGAATATTTCATTACAAGAATGACAGGCGAGTTCTGTATGACACACGACTCTGCTTTTGCAACTCTTCTTTACGATATCAAAAAACACGAATTCAGCAGGTCAATGTGTAAAATGCTTGGGGTAAACTTTGACCACCTTCCCGAAATCAAAAAATCTGCTGAAAAGGTTGGCGAGCTTTTAGAACAGCCTGCAAAGGAGCTTGGTCTTAATCCCGGTACAGCAGTTTTCGGTGGTGGTGGAGATGCTTCCCTTATAGGCGTTGGTGCAGGCTCTGTTGCACTTGGCGACACACATATTTACAGTGGTACCTCCGGTTGGGTTTCAACAGTTGTTGATAAGAGTATTGTTGATGCCTCTGCAATGATTGCTGCTGTTGTTGGTGCAGAAGAGGGAAGATATAACTATTTCGGTGAGCTTGAAACTGCCGGTAAATGTCTTGAGTGGGTTAAGGATCACCTTGCACTTGATGAAATAGGCATCTACCTTGAAAAGAAAAATATAACCGATGGTTATGAGGCGAAATACACAAGCCTTTATGACTATATGACCGATGTAGTTAAGGATGTTCCTGCAGGCTCCGGTGGAGTTATTTTCACACCCTGGCTTCATGGTAACCGTTGTCCCTTTGAGGATCCTAATGCCCGTGGTATGTTTTTCAATATCAGTCTTGAAACAGGCAAGAGTGAAATGATAAGAGCTGTTCTTGAGGGTGTTTGCTATCATCTTCGTTGGTTCCTTGAAACAGAGGAGAAAAAAGTAAAATCCTCTGAAAAGGTACGTTTTGTCGGTGGTGGAGCACTTTCAGACCTTACCTGCCAGATTCTTGCAGACTGCCTTGGCAAGGTTGTTGAAACTGTTGATACACCTCAGAATGTTGGTGCAATGGGTGCAGCTGTGCTTATTGCTGTGGGTATGGGTCAGTGTAAATCTATTGAAGATGCAAAGAGTCTTATTCCTGTTGTTAAGACCTTTGAGCCCAATTCGGAAAATAAGAAAGCCTACGATAAATATTACGAGGTATATAAAAATCTTTATAAATCTAATAAAGAGAATTTTGCAAAGCTTAATTCATAAAAATTCTTTTTTTGTGAATTAAAATCTTTTTCAGCTTATTGAAAAAACTGTCTTTTTCTGTTAAAATTGTGTAAGTTTGGTATTATATATCTATAAGGAGTGAGATTTGATGAATATAGCTTTAATTGCACACGACTCCAAAAAAGAGCTTATGACTCAGTTCTGTATTGCTTACTGTGGTATTTTAAGTAAACACAGTATCTGTGCTACAGGTACAACAGGTAAGCTTGTTGCAGAGGCAACAGGACTTGATATAGAAAGATATCTCAGTGGCTCCCAAGGTGGCGCACAGCAGATTGGTTCAAGAATTGCTTGTGACGAAATTGACCTTTTGCTTTTGTTCCGTGACCCGCTTACCCCGAAGCCGGGAGAACCCAATGAAGCCAACCTTTTAAGACTTTGTGATGTTCATAACATTCCTGTTGCAACAAACATTGCAACAGCAGAAGCGCTCATTCATAGTCTTGAAAACGGTGACCTTGACTGGCGTGATATTGTTAATCCCAAAAATTAAGGGCTTTGGTCTGTTTTTTCTTGAACGGACTTGATTTTATCGGCGTTTTGTTGTATAACTATCGGGTAATTGGAAAAATGCAATTACCCGATTTTTATTTTATAAGTAATGTAATAATTATCATTTTAAGGAGATTTAAAATGGCTGTAAATATTCAGGCAATTAAAGGCACAAAGGATACCTTGCCTTCCGAAAGCTACAAATCACAGTATATTGAGCAGACTGCTCTTGATATTGCAAAAACCTACGGATTCCACGAAATGAGAACTCCTGTTTTTGAATATACAGAGCTTTTTGACCGTTCTGTTGGTGAAACTACCGACGTTGTACAAAAGGAAATGTACACCTTTAACGATAAGGGTGAGCGTTCAATTACATTGCGTCCCGAGGGTACTGCAGGTGCAGTAAGAGCCTTCCTTGAGCACGGACTTTTCAACGAGCCTCTTCCTCAGAAGGTTTGCTATCTTACATCCTGCTACCGTTACGAAAAGCCTCAGGCAGGCAGACTTCGTGAGTTCCACCAGTTTGGTATTGAATGCTTTGGTGCAGCGTCCCCTCTTGCAGATGCAGAGGTTATTGCGCTTGCTAACAGCTATTTCACATACCTTGGTCTTGAAGAATATACACTTGAAATTAACTCAATAGGTTGTCCTGAATGCAGAAAAAAATATCAGGAAGCTCTTAAAGCATATTTTGAGGGCAAAAAAGATGAGCTTTGTGAAACCTGCCTTTCCCGTCTTGACAGAAATCCTATGAGAATTCTTGACTGCAAGAGCCCTGTTTGTTCAAAGTTTGCAGAAAATGCACCCGTTGTGCTTGATTATATCTGTGACGATTGTCGTGACCATTTCGAAAAGCTTCAGAAATATCTGGAAGCAATGAATATTTCCTACACAATTAATCCACAGATTGTTCGTGGCCTTGATTACTATACAAGAACAGTTTTTGAATTTGTTTCACAGCACGAAAAAACAAAGGGTCTTGTTCTTTGTGGTGGTGGAAGATACGACGGACTTGTTGAGGAATTAGGTGGTGCATCACTTCCTGCTTGTGGTCTTGCAATTGGACTTGAAAGACTTTTAATGGCTATGGAAGAAAGTGGTGTTCAGTTCCCGGAAGCTCCTAAATGTACCCTTTCAATTGTTACAGCAGGCGAGGCTGCTATGTTAAAAGCAGTTGAGCTTTCTGCTGATTTACGTGCTCAGGGCTACAGTGTTAATGTTGATACAGTTGGTCGTTCCATTAAGGCGCAAATGAAATATGCTAACAAAATTGGTTCGGAATTTACTGTTGTTATTGGTGAAAACGAGCTTGAATCTAATTCTGCAAAGCTTAAATCAATGGGTGATGGTGTAGAAATAGAGGTTACACTTTCTGATTTTACTGAAAACTTTGAAAGAGCATATATGAACAAAGCAGTAGCTGATTTTTGCGATGCCGATTTTTCAAGCCTTACACAGATAGATATCAATAATCTTTTAAAATAAAAGGTGCAATTATGGAAATAATTGATATTTCAAGGGATTTAATGAAAACTCCCGTTTATCCGGGTGACCCGGAAGGATATATTGATAATATAAAAAGCATCAGAGCTGGGGAAAATTGCAATCTTAATGCAGTTTATACCTGTCTGCATACTGCAACCCATGTGGATGCCCCCTTGCATTTTCTTGAAGGTGCAGGGGCTATGGATACGTTGCCGTTAGATTTGTTCATTGGTGATTGTCTTGTTGTGGAAGCTAACCCGGGCCCCATTACCGGAGCTTATGCAGAGGAGCATTTTCCCTGGAGTGGTTGTGAAAGGCTTTTAATAAAAGGTAACGGACTTTCACATCTTATGGAAAGCAGTGCTTATTATATAGCTGATTCAGGAATAAAGCTTGTAGGAACAGACTCACAGACTATTGGTATAAGTGGTTCAAACGAAATTGTTCACCGTGCGCTTCTTTCTGCAAATATTCCCATAATTGAGGGGCTTGACCTTTCGAATGTTGCTCCCGGTAGGTATTTTCTTATGGCACAGCCTTTGAAAATTGCAGGTGTTGAGGCTGCACCATTGAGAGCAGTTTTAGTAAAAGAGCATATTTTCTGGAGTGGAAGATAAAATTCGGGATTCGGAATTCGAAATGAAGTAAAGGAAACGCAAATTTTATCATCCCTGTTTGCTTCAGCAAATAGGGAGGGTGAGCGTTTGTGAGCGCATCCGGTGGATGATGCAGCGAACAATAAGCTCTGGGCGCAATAAGGAGTATCACGAAGTGAATAACGAGTGAGACGACTATATTGCAACCGGTTGACCATCGCTTGCGATGGTGGTGGGTTGCCCCACTGTTGTTTTCCTTCGTAAAGAGAGAACGATAATAATTTTTGCAAGGTATATAAAAATATGAGATTAGATAAATATTTAAAAGTATCAAGAATTATAAAACGCCGTACTGTTGCAAACGAGGTTTGCGATGCAAAGCATGTTGAGGTTAACGGTAAAATTGCAAGAGCTTCTTATGAGGTTAAGGTTGGCGATGTTATTGCAATTCAGATGGGCAGTAACCTTACAAAGTATAAGGTGCTTTCCGTTAACGAATATGCTAAAAAAGATGAAGCGGCAAATATGTATGAAGTGGTGAATTGACAAGTTCTACTTTAATTCTACCTCAAAAAACCTCTGCTCTATTGATTTGGGCAGGGGATTTTTATATAATTCAGGTGAGGTGAGATTTATGGATAAATACACATTCGGTAAAAATCTCTATGAGCTTCGTAATAAAAAAGGGTTAACTCAAAAGGAGCTGGGAAAGCTTCTTGGCGTTTCTGATAAAGCTGTTTCAAAATGGGAAACAGGGGAAGCCATGCCGAGGACTGCTAAATTAGTTCTGATAACTGACCTTTTCGGTGTTACTATGGAACAGCTTTCTTCTAAAGAATTTGACTGCAATGCAGATGATTTCCAACAAAACGAAACCCCGGAGCAAAAGGAAAGCAGATATAAAAAGTATTTTGATAAGGCTATGAAAGGTCATTATCGTGACTGCAAGGTTTCATTTATCTTTTCTGTTGTTACTCTTGTTATAGCAATTATAGCAGTAATCGGAACTGTCGTAACAGGTGGCGTTGCAGGTATCACTGTAGATTTGTGGAAAATGGCTTTAGTTTATATTCTGCCAATTTTTGTATTGATCTATTGCATGGCTCTTTTACATAAAATGTATAAAACTAAAGAGAAAGCTGAAATAAGTGATTTCGTCCCATTGATTATTGCTTTAATAATTTTCTCAGTAGTTTTTTGTTGCTTTGGATTTATAAATGAAATAACTAACGAAGATATTGTAAATGTTGTAGGTTGTTTAATAACAGTTTCAAGTTTGCTTGTTATACTCAAATATATCAAATCAAAAAACAAGGGTGATTTTAGCGAAACAAAAGCCGTTGTGATTTTGATTTTTGCTATTTTAGGTTTAGTGATTTCAATTTTTACTCATATTAATAATATAGTTGCCGCATTTATACTCGGTTCACAGCTTGGTTTGATTTCAGGAACTGCTGACCTATTGTCAGTTGCTATAATTACTGCTATTTTGGAAAATGATAATATAGCTGATAAAAAAGATACAAAAAAGAAAAGATTTGTAAAAAGAGCATTGATTGCAACAATAATTTCATTTGTGATTGTGTCACTCTTATTTATGATTTTTCCAGGGGTTGGTTTGAAATTAGCTTGTAAGGCTATGCAAAAAGATCAAGCTAACGCTCAATGGGATACTAAAGCTGTTTCTTTTAAAAAAGGTGAAAGTAAAAGAATATCAATGGATTGGGTTTCTGTTGAAATTCCAAAAGAACTGAAAAAGAGTGATTTTGAATCAAGCTTGGAAAGCCAGACCGTAGAAACTTACAAAATAGAAGATATTGTGAATGTGACATTAAGAAAATCAACAGATGAGCCATTTGCGGATTTTGATTTGTTTGAACCTAAAGAAGATACTGAAGAAGAAAAATTGGCAAATGATTTGTATTTGATGAATTTTCAAAAATACTTTGGTTTCATTCCGTCTAATATGTATGAATACCAGAGACTTGCAGCAAGCCTTGATGCTGATGATATGAGGGTTATTGATTATCCGCAGTGTGTTCTTTATGCTCAGCTGATTATGTCAGATCAAATAACGTCCTTTAATGGAGCTAATGATATTTACTATATTGATACCGATGAAACTTATGGTGAATTGATTGTTACCGATAGCAGTAAGATTATTGAGGGGAATAAGCGAATTATGGCAGGTTATACGATTGTTGATAAAAATAACCTTGATGTTAGTTATCAAATCGTTATAGTTAGTCATAATTATGATATTGAATTACTCCACAAAATAATTAATTCCGTTGAAATTGATTTATAAAACGAATACAAAAACGAAAAACTCCTCTGCGTAAAGCAGGGGAGTTTTTCTTAGGGGTAAATATGGAAATAAGGAGATAGGAATGAAAATGTGTAACCAACGAAACAGTTTCCTTTCCTGTTCCGTTGATTACACTATACAGTACATTATTTAATTGCGTATGAAAAAGATGTGAACAATTTTCGATTTTTAATGAACGTTTTGTTAATTAAAGGTCGAAGATTGTTTTATTTTTTCAGATATCTGCTGTTGAAGCTCTGTTTTAATGTAATTGAGCTGTCAGCGTGAATAGTTGTGAGTGTTACTCCCTGTTGCCATTCTTCCTCGGGAAGGGAAACACCGTTGTAATTGCCGAGACCATAGGCGTTATAGCTGCCGAATTGGTTGTATACAAGCCATATACCCTCGTACTTTGCTGCCCAGTCATTTACGTGGTCGTGACCGGAGAAAATACCCTGTGCCTCGTTTTGCTTCATAGCTTCAAAAAGACCACTGTTGAAGGGGGAAGAACCCACGCTTTCGTTCATTCTGCCGTAAAGAATTTCAGCCTTGCCTGTGGGAACATATTTACCGGCTTCATTCAATGCGAAAACCTCTTCGTATTCCTTAATCGGAATGTGCATATAAAGAAGGTTGGGTGCTTTTCCGTATTCTTTTCTGAGAGCCTCCATTTCCTCTGTGTACCATTTAATCTGGTCAGGCTTTATGTAGTCGTAGCCGTTTTCCATTTCAGCAGGTACACCATCTCTTGACATATACTCGGGAATGATATCTCTGCCCGAATCCATAAAAACAAGGCTCTGTTTGAGTTCGGTTTCTGAATTCATAATGTTAACAATAAAGTTTCCGTAGCCGAAAAGGGTGGGGTCACCGAATTTTGAAAGACAATGGGGGTAGTCTGAAAGGCTTTTCATAAGAAGATATTTATGAAATTCCTTTTCCTCTCTTGCTTCGTGGTTACCGAAAACATAAGCCCAGTAAACACCTAATTTTTCCATCATCTGGGCAAAATGAATTGCCTCAAATTGTTGGTATTTGGACTGGATGCAGTCGCCTGTAAGAATAACCAAATCGGGCTTTTCGTCACGAATCTGGTTAATGAACATCTGCAGGGTTTTGTTGTTAAGGTCATAGTCCTCGTCAGTGTGCATATCAGTGGTGGCAAGAAGCTTGAAGTCACTGTTATCAATAGTTCCGTTGTCATTAAACTTTGCAATAAAGGTTGAGGTTTCGGTTTCCTTTATAATTCTGACATTGGTTCCTACATAGGGAACATCAAGTGCAGATAAAAATCTGTTTCGTGCAAGCTTACCTTTGCTTAAATCATATAATACCTTTTCAGCTCCGAGGCAGGCTTTAATACCATTTTGCTGAATAAAAGTTCTTACTGGTTTCATATAATACCTCTTTTCTGTAAGTATGAAAACATCTTAGCACAATAGCTTTGCAATTTCAATATTTTAACAAATATTGAGCATTTGTTAACTAAATATTTCAAGGCTTTTAACTGTTTTTTAAAAGGGCGTTTTTTCTGTTTTTTGTGTATAAAAACACAGGGAAAACTTTGGTTATTTTTACATTTTATTTAAAGGGGATTTCGTTGACATTACAAGGTGTTTTATGGTATATTTATTCTGTAAAATCATATAGTAGGGGCAAGTGCGCTCTTTTGAACAGAACACTGTGTTCCTGCGTATTTACAAATGAAAAACCGAAAGGAAGAAACAACATTTATGAAAAAGAGTATATCTTTGGTGTTATGCCTTGCCATGCTTATTTCGGTGTTCTCTTGCTTGGGTCTTACTGCTTCAGCAGTAGGTGACGCAAAAGAGCTTTTTACCGTTAAAGAAAGTGGCTTTAAAAATGACAAAATCACCTACACTATTTATCTTAATAAAGGTGTGAATTTGTCAGGTGCAATTATTTATGCAAGCTTCGATACTAATGTTCTTGCAATTGACAAAGCAAATACTGGTGCCTATATGGTTGACGATGGCGATGGTGGAGAAAGGGAAAATATCGGTGGTATGTACGAGGCTGATTTTATGGCAGGCTTCAGCAACCAGTTCTCTATAGCACACACATACGGTCAGGATGCAGACTATAAAAACAGCACTTCCGATAAGCCTTATATGCAGTTTACATTTAAAGCTATTGACGCTGACAGACCAAAAACTACAGTAAGGTTCTATTGCTATGAATTCTACAGCGGAAGTATTCCTGAAAATAATATCGCAAATGCAGGTTCGGAGAATGTTTCACCTCAGCAATTTTATACAAACACTGAGACCACCCTTAGTGAGACTGAAATTACATCAGTTGTCAGCGAAAAAGGTGGTGTAAGGATTTCCTGGAAAAAAACAACAGGTGCTGATAAGTACAGAATTTATAAAAAGAATGCTGAGGGTACTTACGAAACCTTGTACTACACAGAGAACGGTGATGTTACAAGTTACCTTGATACAGCAGTCGAAAACAATACCTCTTATACTTATACAGTAAGAGCTATGAATGAAGCCGGTCTTAACTCCTGTTACGATAAAGCAGGCGTTTCCACCAGGTACACAGTAGCTCCTTCTAAAGTTACCGTTTCCAATGATAATGATAAGGTTATTGTTAAGTGGACAGCAGTTGAGGGTGCAACAGGCTACAGAGTTTACAGAAGAGCTGTTGATGCAGATGGTGATGTAACACCCTGGATTAACTTTACTAAAATTACAGATACAACCTACACCGACGATACTGTAGACAGTGGCACAACCTATGAGTACGCAGTTCGTGTATATTCAAAGGGTGGTTTTAGCGATTTGTACGCTGAAAAGAGAATCACTTACCTTGATATTCCTGAGTTTACAGTAAAAGCAACAACCACAGGTGTCAGAGTTTCCTGGGACGATGTTGACGGAGCCGATAGCTACCAGGTCTGGAGAAAAGTAAAAGGTGGCTCCTGGAAAAAAATAAAAACAGTTTCTTCCTCTACTACAGCATATACAGATAAGGGTGCTTCAAGTGGTAAGTATAATTACTATGCAGTTAAAGCTGTAAAGGGTTCATATATAAGTGATTACGATACTCACGCTTTAACATACATCAAAACACCTGAGGTAAGTGTTAAGAATGTTTCTTCCGGTGTAAGGGTTTCCTGGGATAAGGTAGGTGGAGCTACAAAGTATTATGTTTACCGTAAAGCAGGTAGCGCAACATCCTGGAAATATATGGGAAGCACAAAAACAGGTGCATATACCGACAAAGAGGTTAAAAGTGGTACAACCTACAAGTATTGTGTAAGAGCAATAGGCAAGGTTAAATCTGCTTATGGTGGTTCCTCTTATGAAAAAATCCGTTTCCTTTCTGCTCCTAAGCTTGAAAATATCAAGAGCACAAAGAGTGGCGTAACCGTTTACTGGGACGATGTAAGAGGTGCAGATGGTTACATTGTATACCGTAAAGCAGGCTCCGGAAGCTACAAGAAGCTGGCAACTGTTAAAGGAAAATCCACTGTTAAGTACCTTGATAAGTCAGCTAAAAAGGGAACAACCTATTCTTACAGAGTGTATGCAAAATACGATTCATATAAGAGTAGCTACAAATCGAGCCTTTCAATAAAGGATAAATATTGATTTTGAAAATTTTAATTCCTAAGGAGGAATTGCTTTGAAAAGAGTTATATCATTACTTCTTTGCTTGGTAATGTGCATTTCTGTTTTTTCTGCAACAGCCACTCAGGCTTATGCAGCAGATAAAACCGATGCTATTTTTACAGTTGAAAAAACTAATTTTGAAAACGATAAAATAACCTATACAATTTCACTTAATGCAAATCAGAAAAATATTTCGGGTGCTGTTCTTAAATTTGAATACGACAGCACAGTATTAGAGGTTTCTTCTGACAGTGGTGCAGTAGGCTCGGTTAATGACCTTGGTGAGTTTGCAGCAAATGTTACAGGCTACTACGAAACAGGTCTTGAATATGATGATGAAAACACATACGCTGTTGCATATATGAATCCCAATGGCTTTACTATTGGCGAGAAAAGCAAGGAGTTTGTAGAAATTACTTTTGTTGCAACAAGCGCTGTTCGTCCTGTTACAGAGGTTAATTTCTTCTGTGAGGAATTTATCACAGATGACGAGGATGACTCAAACGATATAAGAAAGAGTGATGGTGCTCAGAAATTCTACAGTCACACCTTCTTTACACTTAACGAGGCTAAAAATGTTGAGGTTGCTTCTTCAGAGACCGGTCTTAAATTCTCCTGGACTTACGCAGCAGGTGCTGAGTGGTACAATATTTACCGTAGAGAGGTTAGTAACGAAGACGGCTCATTAAGTGAATGGAAAAAGATTTACGAAGCTCCTGCAGATACAACAGATTACATTGACGAAACAATTGTAAAAGGCGTTGAGTATTACTATTCTGTGGAAGCTGCTAACCAGTTTGGCGTAAGAGAATATGATAAAACAGGTCTTGCAGGCTTCTTCTTTGGTACAATTACAGAGAATTATGTAGCTCCCACCGAAAGAGGTGCAAAAATCACCTGGGGTGCTCTTAACGGTGCAGAAAGCTATTCTGTTTACAGAAACACCGAAGGTGAAACTGATGTAACAGGTAAATTAATCTGGAAAAAGGTCGGCGAAACTACAGGTGAAACTGAATTTGAGGATGAACCTCTTACCAGTGGTGTTAAATATTATTACACAGTTAAAGCCCATAAGGGTCCTTACAATGCAGAGGCTTCTGTTGCTCCTGCAGAAATCATTTTTATCGCAAATGCAAGTATTGTTGGTTGTAAATTAAATTACAGCGATATTGTTATTAACTGGACCTTTGTTCCCAATGCTGTAAGCTATGACGTTTACAGAAAAGCAGAGGGCGAAAGCACATATACATTTGTTGGCTCAACTACAGATAACAGCTATGAGGACACTGACGTAGAGGATAAGAAAACATATTCATATCAGGTTCGCTCGGTAGCTGAAAATGGTGACTGTAGTGTCCTTGGAAGCACAGGCTACGATGTTGTTAAGCTTCCTATTACCACAGAGGTCGTTGCCGCTTTGGGCGAGGAGCATATCACAGTAAGCTGGGCTCCTGCTGACCTTGCAGAAGAGTATGTGGTTTACAGAAAAACAACTACAGGAAACTGGATGAAAATTACTACAGTTCCTGCAACACAGTTGAAGTTTGATGATACTGTTGTTGAAAGTGGTAAAACCTATGTCTATGCTGTTGCATCAAAGGCACAGGCATTTGAAACTGAATTTTCTGCTGCTTCCAATTCAGTATATTTCCTTTCTGCACCTGAGGTTATAGGCGTTTTCAATGGCTCAGACGGAATGGAGCTTAAATTCAAATCCGTTGCTGGTGCAGAAAGCTACAACATTTACAGAAGAGAGGCAACCGGTCAGTTTGGCGAACCTGTTGGTACTATTGAGCAGACTACTCTTAAAGAATATAAATTTGTAGATTCTACAGCGCTTTCCGGTGTTCAGTATGTATTTGGTGTTCAGTCTGTTTATGGTGACATAAAGAGCGCAATTACCGAATCTGACCTTGCTTGCTGTCTTGATGAGCCTAAGTTTGAAATTAAAGCTGTACACGATGGTGTAAAGGTTTCCTGGAATGCTGTACGTGGCGCAGAGGAGTATCTTGTTTTATCAAAAAATCGTAAATCAGACGATTGGAAAATTGTTGCTACCGTAACAGGCACATCCTATACTGATACTGAGCCTGTAAGTGGTCGTACAAACTACTATGCAGTTATGGCTGTTTGTGGTGACACTATAAGCACAGTAACACAGAAAGACATTTATTATATTGTTGCCCCCAATGAGATAGAATTCAAGAATTATAAAACATATGTTACACTTAAATGGGCAGACGTTCTTGGTGCCAGTGATTACGATGTTTACCGTAAGCTTTACGGTGAAAGCAAATGGACCAAGATAGATGTTGAGCTTGAATATGAGGATGTTCAGAAAGGCGAAGAAACCATAACATATGTTGTTGCCAAGGATACAAATGTAACAGCAGGCAAAAAGTATGTTTACACAATCGTAAGCGTTGACGATAGTGATTACAGCGCAAGAAATGAAACAGGTTTTAAAAATACCTTCCTTAAAAACCCAACCATCAAGAGTGTTACAAACTACTATGGTGGTCCTAAAATTACCTGGAGCAAGGCTTCCGGCGCTACCTCCTATTACGTTTACCGTAAAACAAAGTCTTCCGGTTGGAAATATGTTGGTTCTACAAAATCCACATCTTATGTAGATAAATCTGCTAAGAGTGACACAAAATACTATTATGCAGTAAAATCTATTGATGGTGACAGTGCATCTTACCACAGCACATCTCACTTCAATGATATCTGCAAGACAGTGAATTACCTTGCAGCGCCTGTTGTTAAAGCATCAAACAACACAAGCACCTCAATTAAAGTTTCCTGGGGCAAGGTTAGTGGTGCACAGAAATACTATGTGTACCGTAAAGTAGGTTCTGCAAAGAAATGGACAAAAATTGCAACAACCAAGAGCACATCTTACACAGATAAGAATGTTAAGAACGGTAAAACCTACAAATATATGGTTAAAGCCATTGACGGAAAGATAGTATCCGGGTATAAATCCTCCGGTACATCAATCAAGCGTCTTGCAGCTCCCACACCCTCAAGTGTAAAGAGCTCAAAGAGTGGTGTAACCTTCAAATGGGGCAAGGTAACAGGTGCATCCGGTTACATTGTTTACAGAAAAGAAGGCTCCGGTAGCTACAAAGAGCTTGCAACAGTTAAGGGTAGCACAAAGGTAACCTACCTTGACAAGAGCGCAAAGAAGGGTAAAACCTATACATACATTGTAAAGGCTTACTCAGGCTCTTCAAAGAGTGCAAACAAAACAGGTCTTAAAATTAAAGACAAATATTAAGAAACAGGCAGTTCCCTCGGTTACGAGGGAACTGTTTGGATAAAAATAGTTAATACTACCATACCGACAGGAGGTATGTTTTTGAAAAGAATATTATCATTTTTAATGTGTCTTTTAATGTGTTTTTCTGTTTTTAGCAGTACTGCTGTTCAGGTTGCAGCAGTTGGTGCAGCAGACAAGCTTTTTTCAGTTAAAGCCGGAACAGTAAAAGACGGGAAAATTACATATACAGTAAGCCTCAGTGGTGGTGTAGAGGGCTTTGGTGGTGCAGTAATATATGTACAATATGACAACACTGTTTTAGCACCTGCTGAAGAAGGCTTCAGACCTGCCTATACAAGCTCAGGTGTTCAGCAATTTAAGGGGCATTATGTTAATGGTCCCCATAATGAGGATAAAAGCATCTATTCTGTTGCCTATATGAACACAACTCCCGAGGCTGTAAAGAATAACACAGAGTTTTTCAGTATTACCTTTGATGTAATAGATGATACAAGACCCAGAACTTCAGTAGGCTTCTATTGTAAAGAGTTCTTCTCTACAACTAACGAAGAGCAAACAATTACACCTGCTGACGGTTTGCAGACTATTGCAGTGTTTTCCGATGTTAACACGTTGGAAATTCCGAAATTGGTAGGTGCAGAGCTTAAAACCAATGCTATTGAATTTCAATGGGAAGCAACAGTAGGCGCGACAGGCTACGAAATCAGAAGAAAAACACTTATAGATACATGGACATTTGTTGCCAAGGTTTCCGGTGATGAGCTTAAATACACCGATGTGAATCTTGAAAGTGGTACTACATACATTTATAGTGTAAGGGCTATAAATGCAGATGGTCCCGGTATGTACGATTCAACAGGTGTTACTTGTAAATATATTTCAAAGCCCACAGATGTTACTGCTGTAACGGGTATTGGTGGAGTAGACATTTCCTGGTCTGCAATTTCAGGTGTCGATAAATATAATATTATGCGCCGTGAAGCAGGTGCAGAGGAGTGGGAGCTTCTTGAAGAACGTCCTGCAAACCTTACAACTACCTTTAAGGATAAAACAGTTGAAAACGGAAAAACCTATGAATACGATGTGAACTCTGTTCTTGGCAGCTTCGTAACTGAGACACTTTCTGAAGGTAAATTCGTTACATATCTTACTTCTCCTGCTATCAGTTCAGTAAAAAATATTCGTGATGGCATAGAGCTTGTATGGGAAAATGTTGAAAATTCTGCATACTATGTTGTTTACAGAAAAGCAATAGGTGTTGATACAGAATTTTCTGTTTATGCACCGGCAGTTACAACAAATTCCTTTGTGGATTATGGTGTTGAACAGGGAAAAGCATATACTTACAGCGTTCAGGCAGTAAGCAATCACGGTAACGAAAGTGCATTTACACAAGCAGGCTACACAATTACAAGAGTTGAATCAACTATTGTTACCAATGTAGTTCCTTCTGCTGAGCATATAGATGTTTATTTTCAGAAGGTTTACGGCGTTGATGGTTACAGAATATACAGAAAAACCAAGGATTCCGACTGGAAGCGAGTTGGTACAGCCTTTGCAAATGCAGAATATTTCTCTGATACACTTGTTCCCGGTGGAGAGGATTATTTCTATTGTGCAGTACCTTATATCGGCAACTCTGAAAGTGAAAGAGTTCCAACAGAGCAAGGTGTTTATTTCCTTAAAGCACCGCAAAATGTAAAATCCGTAAACACAAGGGATGCGCTCAAGGTTACCTGGGATGTTGTTCCGGGTGCAGGAGAGTATTATGTATTCAAAAGCACAAGTGAAACAGGTATTTTCAGCTTAATAGGTACTGTTAAAGCCGGAGAAATTCTTGAATATATTGATACTGATGCAGAGGTTGACAGCATTTATTATTACAAGGTGCAAGCTACAAGCAGTAAAGGGCAGAGCTTCGAAAGTGAAATGTCACCTGCAACAATGAGAATCACCTGTGTTAAGGGTATTGAGGCCAAAAAAGTTACAGATGGTGTTTATATTGAATGGCGTAGCCACAAATCTGCTGATAACTATATTGTTTGTCGTAAAGAAAACGGTGACTGGGAAAGAATCGGCGAGACAGAAGATGTTGATTATACTGATACAACTGTTGAAAGTGGAAAAGCTTATTCTTATGCAGTAATTCCCGTAGTCGAAGAATTTGAGGGTGGCTTGGACGAAATTGTTGAAATAAAATATATTGCCGCTCCTACAATTACAAAAGCAACAAGCTACAAAGCAACCGTTAAGGTTGAGTGGTCAAAGGTTGCAGGCGCAGAAAAATATCGTTTGCAAAGAATAAGACTTGATTCAGATGGTAACAGTGTCGGCTCATACGAAACCATAGCAACGGTTTCCGAGGAAAGCTTTAAGGATACTGACCTTGTAGCCGGCCGCAGATACAGCTACAGAGTATATGCAATTTCCGGTGAAGAGCAAAGTGTTGCTTCCAAAGCCTTCAGACACATATTCCTTAGTGTTCCCCAAATTAAATCTCTTGAAAATGCCTATGGTGGCATAAAGGTGTCCTGGGGTTCTGTAAAGAATGCTCAAAAGTATAGTATTATGCGTAAGGAAAGCGAAGGGGATTGGAAAACAATAAAAACAGTTTCCTCATCAGTAACTGCGTATACGGATAAGACTACTAAAAATGGGGTCAAGTACTATTATGCAGTTAAGGCTCTGGCTGATGACAGCGAAAGCTATTATAGTTCAAAAAGCTTTACCTATTTTGGTTCGCCTAAGGCTACTGTGTCAAACAAAACCTCTGCTATAACTGTTACCTGGGATAAAATTTCCGGTGCAAAGAGCTATTATGTATACAGAAAAGGTCCCGGTGACAAATCCTGGAAGAGAATTGCTGTTGTAACCAAGAATATTTATACAGATAACAATGTGAAAAACGGAAAAACTTATAAATATACCGTAAAGGCTTATAATGGTAAAATTTTCTCAGGCTACAATACAAGTGGTTGGTCTATAAAACGCCTTGCTGCTCCAAAGCTTAACAAAATATCTAACAAGACAACCGGTGTTTATATAAGCTGGAGTAAGGTAACAGGTGCTTCGGGGTATACTGTTTACAGAAAAACCTCAACCACAAGTTGGACAGAGGTAGGAAAAACTAAAAAGGGCTTGTCATTTACTGATAAAACTGCAGTAGCAGGTAAAATTTATACTTATACTGTTGTTGCAAGGTCAGGTAGCTCACGCTCAACCTACATTGCAGACGGACTTAAAATGAAACGTCTTCAGAAACCTGCACTTGATAGTGTTAAGAGCACCAAAAAAGGAGTTACATTCACTTGGGAAGAGGTTAAAGGTGCTTCAGGCTACCTGGTTTACAGGAAAACAGGCTCAGGTGAGTGGGAGCAGATTGCAAAGGTAACAGGAGCATCAACCGAAAAATATGTTGATACAACTGCAAAAAAAGGCAGGACCTATTATTACTCAGTTCGTGCTTATAGCGGTTCTTATAAGAGTGCTTATAATACCACAGGACTTAAAATAAAAGATAAATATTAAAAAATTTCGTTCGGGGGCGCTTTACTCCCGAACGATTTTTTCACTGTTCATTGACAAGGATATATTTTTTTTGTACAATTACCTGGAATAAATATCTTGTTTGGAGATAAAAAATGCTGAAAAGAAAAAAAGAAAAACAAAAAGCTCATATTTTAAAAAATACTGCTTTTATGTTAGGGTGTGCGCTTAAATGTGCGCCCTTGTCACTTTTTATAATTTATTTTTCTTACATTGCAGAAAATGTCTATTATGCAGTTGTAATAAACGTTATGTTCCTTGAAACAGCACTTTCTATGATAGAGGGTAATGGCTCTTTTCAGGAGTTTGCTATAAGAATGGCGATTATTGTGTTAGGGAAACTTCTGGTGGATTTGTTAGGCTATATTGATGTTTTTACAGTGCGGGTAAAGTTTGAAATAAAATGTGAAAGCTACATAAATTCCCTTGTTTTCAAAAAAGCTCAAGAGGTTGAGTTGGGGTGCTACGAAAATCCTGAGTTTTTTGATAAATACAATCGTGCTACCTGGGTTGTTGATCAGGGTGGTTTTAAAAGAATTATTGAAGGCTCTGCCTGGACTTTAGGTTCGGTTGTAAGCCTTGTTTCCCTTGTAATGTATTTGGTTTCTATAGATCCTTGGTTAATTGTATTCCTGCTTTGTCCTATTGTTGTTATATTTTTCAGGGTTCGTAAAAATAGTGTTGAATTGGAAAAAGAAAAAGAAATGACCCCCTACGAAAGGGAAAAGGACTATGTAAGAAGAACTATTCTTCTCAAGGATTTTGCAAAGGAAATAAAAACTACTAATATTTTTGTTGTTCTGGAAAAGCGCTTCCGTAAAGCCATTGAAAAGAATATTAATGTAATAAAAAAATATGGTTGGAAAATTGCGCTTCTTGAAAGTATTTCTGACTATTTTTCCGAGATTATTCCTGTTGCAGGTGGCTTTGTTTATGGCTGTTACAGACTTATGATTGCTCAAGATATAGCTATTTCTCAGTTTTCTGTTCTTGTTTCTGCAATAACAACCTGCAGAAATAAGGTTGGACAATTAGCTCATTATTTTGCAATGCAACAAAAGCATTGTCTTTGGGTGCAGAATTTAAGAGAATTTCTGGAATACGAGCCTAAAATACAAGGTGGAGATATTATTCCGGAAGATTTCGAAAGCCTTGAATTTAAAAATGTTTCATTTAAATACAAAGATGATGCAGATTATATTCTGAAGGATGTTTCCTTTAAAATTGAAAAAGGGCAAACAATTGCAGTGGTTGGTCACAATGGTGCAGGAAAAACCACCCTTTCAAAGCTTCTTATGCGCCTTTATGATGTAACAGATGGGGAAATTCTTTATAATGGTATCAATATAAAAGAATATGATCTATTAAAATATCGTGAAAAATTCGCCTGCGTATTTCAGGATTACAGAGTGTTCGCTATGACCGTTTCTGAAAATGTATTAACAGAAGAGGTTACCGAGGAAAACAAAGAAATCGCTGTGAATGCACTTGAAATGGCAGGTATATATGGAAAAATAAGCAAGCTTCCTCAAAAAGAAGATTCTATTCTTACAAAAGAGTTTGATAAAGAGGGTGTGCTTCTTTCCGGTGGCGAAACTCAAAAGGTTACAATTTCCCGTGTTTTTGCAAGAGATTTTGATATAGCAATTTTAGACGAGCCTTCATCAGCTCTTGACCCTGTTGCAGAAAGTAAGATGTATGATGCACTTATTGAGGGCACAAAAGGAAAAACTGTAATTTATATTTCCCATCGTCTTTCAAGTGCTACCCGTTCCGACAATATACTGGTTTTCAATAAAGGTGTTTTGTCTGAGCAGGGAAACCACCATAAGCTAATGGAAAACAATGGTTATTATCAAGAGATGTTCACTCTTCAGGCATCGGGCTACAAGGAGGTGTTTGAAGGTGAAGAATAATAAAAAAGAACAATCAAACGCAATAAAAAACAATATTTATATGCTTAAATTCATTTTTAAGCATACACCATTTATGGTTTTTGGTTATTTGTTTTGCGATATGCTTTCAAATCTTCCATGGACGCTTTCAAATGTAGTTTTACTGAAATACATAATAGATGTTGTGGCTGAAGGTAAGGATTATTACAGAGTTCTGGTTGCTTTAGGCTTGTTTTTGGCATTTGTAGTAATAACAAACCTTGGTAACACTTTGTTTTACGAAATATCAATGCCAAAGCAGAAGCAGAAGCTTTATTTTGCAGTTTATAAAACCATTTATGAAAAGGCTGCAAAAATGGATTATGAGGCTTATGATAATCCGGAGTTTTATAATGACCTTGTGCTTGCAATGAATTCAATGAATGAAAGGGCTTACTCGGTTTTAGCTGATATTCAGGACGTGCTTACAAATGTTATCAGCGTTCTTACAATCGGAGCTGTTATTGTTTCTATTGACCCTGTGTGCCTTGTGTTTGTTGCTATTTGTGTTGCATTAATGACTCCTATCGGAAGACGCATTGCTAAGGTTAACGTGGAAAGAACAGAAGCAATGACCCCTCTTGACAGAAAAAATCTTTATTTCAGTCGTGTGTTTTACCTTCAGGATTATGCCAAGGAGTTAAGGCTTTCCAATGCAGGTAAAATGATTGAAACAAGATATAATAAGAATGTTTTTGACAGATTAAGCACAATATCACCCTATCTTGCAAAGCAATGGAAGTTATATTTCTGTCAGGAATCCTTACCAATGACCCTGCTTATATACCTTGGCATAACCTTACTTATGGGATATAAAGCAATCGTAACCAAAGAGGTTAGTATGGGTGATTTTGCAGCAACCTTTAATGGTGCCACATCTATAAGTACAAGTGTTTTTGCTTTGACAAGTCATTTGGCAATCAACCTCAGAGAGAATGGACTTTATGTAGAAAAATTCCGTCGTTTTATGAACGCAAAGGAAAAAATGATATCAGGTACAAAAACGACGGTTTTTGAAAATCCACCTGTTATTAAGTTTGAAAATGTTTCCTTTAAATACCCGGGTAAAGAAAAATATGTACTGAAAAATATTAATCTTGAGATATCACCATATAAGAAGATTGCTTTTGTTGGCTATAACGGTGCAGGAAAAACTACTCTCACAAACCTTCTTTTGAGGCTTTATGATGTAACAGAAGGTGCAATAACCATTGATGGTGTGAATATTAAAGAGTGGGATATTAAGTCCTATCAAAAAAACTTTGCAGCTGTTTTTCAGGATTTTTCCCTTTTTGGTGCAACCTTGGGCGAAAATGTTTCTATGGATGATTGTCCTGATAAAGAAAAGGTGGAAGAGGCTGTTAAAGCAGCGGATTTTGACAGAGAGCTTCCCAACGGAACAGATAGTATTCTTTTACGGGAGTTTGATGACGACGGTGTTTCGTTATCAGGTGGCGAGGCACAGAAAATTGCAATTGCAAGAGCCTTTTACAAGGATTGTTCCTTTGCGATTCTTGATGAGCCCAGCGCAAACCTTGACCCTGTTGCAGAGTATGCTCTTAACCAGTCAATGACAAAAGCAGCAGATGATAAAACGGTTTTGTTTATTTCACATCGTCTTTCTACAACAATTATGGCAGACGAAATATATATGCTTGAAAAAGGTGAAATAATTGAACACGGCTCCCACGATGAGCTTATGAAACTTAACGGAAAATATGCGTATATGTTCCGTTTGCAAGCAGAAAAATACAGTGAACAATAAAAAACAAGCAGGTGCTTTTTGAAGCACTTGCTTGTTTCGTTTGTAATAATATTATTATTCAAATTGACCTTGGAGCTGTCTGTCAGCCATTGCGTCAATTTCTTCTTTAGTTGCAGTTTTCATAAATTCTGCCATTGCAGATCTTCTTTCCTGGAGGTCTGCGTACATTTTTTCACGAACCTCAGCAGAAAGGGGATAAAATAGCTTTGGTATAATACCCAGGCTTGAGGTTATAATCGGAATACCGGTTCCCAAAGCGAAAATCCACCATTTGGTTTTATCGGTTTGTGTGCCGATTTCCAAGCCTTGTATGTAACCTATTTTACCCATTACAATATTGGTTACGCCACCCATAATAGCTTGCTGAATTTTACTGATAAGGCTTTGAGTAACACCTATCATAGCCTCAGAACGATATCCGTTTTGCCATTCACAGTAGTCCAGCGCCTCATTTTGGATTTCAGCAGGAATAACTCGCCTTAATCCGTAAACACACATTTCAAAAATTTCTTCAATTGCCATCATAGGAAGAATAATAGGCTTCTTCATAAAGTTTTTGTTAATAGAGCCTATACCGAAAACTAACAGCCACAGCATATCGGTCCAGGCATCCTCTAAAATCCAAAGGGTTTTGGTTGAAAAGCGTCTTCTTAAAGGCTCAACGAAGCTGTAGCTTATGAACTTAATTGGGAATGCAGGGATACCAACTATGGTTTTCCAGGTGATAGAGCCTATAACGTCTATGTAGAAATTGGTTCGACTCTTACCGATACTGAAGCCTGAAAGCAATGAGGACAGCAACTGAATACGCATTGGCTTATTGCTTATAACTGCTTTCAAGCAATGCTTTATAGACGGTTGCTTAATTGATTGTGAAACACGTTCCCTGGAGGTTGTAATAAAGAACAGGGCAAAGGCTGCCGAAGCTGCAGCACAAGCAATACCAAAGGTTGAGAAAAGCTTGGGGAAAGGCAGATTCAGCTTTTTGTTTGCAATAAGGTCAAAAAGGATACCAAATGCTTGTTTGGGCAAATCCTCAACCAGATGGGAGGATACGTTGGCAAGGGCAATCAGCCTGGAACGCTCCAAGGGTTCTGGCGTTATAGTTGACATAAAGCCTGTTTTGGCAATAGATGTGAAGGTACCTGCAGTTTCTGTAATAATACTCATTGCAAAGTAGAAAATCCATTTTGGCAGGTAATTACCGGGGGTATCGGGGAAAATAAAAGGGATTAACCAATACCACATACCAAGAACGGTAAGAGGAATTTCACCGAAAAGTACATAGGGCTTGAATTTGCCCCAGCGGGTTCGGGTTTTATCAACCACAACACCGATAAATGTATCGTTAAAGGTATCCCAGATGGTTGCCACAACATTTTGAATAGCAAGCAGATTGAAGTCGATTTTAACAACATCGTAAATATAACGCTCTTTGTAATCGTCAATATTAAGACTTGCTGCAACGTCATTGAGAACATAGGCAAGGGTTTCCTTTTTGCCAACATAACGACGTGGTTCGGTGTTTATGGTGGATACAGACTCACGCTGTTCCATAACATACCTCCTTATTTATTAAGAAAATCCAGTATTGATTTTAAATTGTTTTCAGGAATATCTAAAACCTGTTGGGGTAAACGCATATTTTCAAGATAATGAGCATCTGAGTCTGAAAGGATTTTTAATTGCCTAAGATAAGGATGTTTTTCTTTTAACTCATTTTCTTTAGATATATCAAAAATTTCAGCACATTTAAAGCCAAAGTAATCATCAATCATACCCAAGTTAGAAAGTATGCTGAAGGATGAACGGTCAATGTGTGCAGGGTAGCAGATACCATTGTATTCTGCTACCTTTTTTACAACCTTTTCGGTACTTATACCACTTGCAGTAACAAGCAGAGTGTCCTCTTGTCCTATAACATTGTCATTTTCATCGCAGATTAGCTGTTCGCCAAAAATTGAGGGTTTGTTTTTTATTGGTGGCATTGTGGATTTTACATAATCTGAAAAGCTTAATGCATCCTCCAAGGTGTAGAAAAGGCAGACTATGTGCACCTCCTCTGCGGTGCATAGCTCCATACCCGGAATAAATGTTATGTTGTTTTCTTCTGCAAGCCTTGCAACAGCAGGGCAATTTAATGCTGTGTTGTGGTCTGTCAAGGCGATAGCATCATACCCCATAAGCTTGGCAAAATTAACAATGTTATTGGGGGTCATATCAGAATCACCACAAGGACTCAGGCAGGAGTGAATGTGAAAATCATAATATAATTTCATATCAATTTTGAAATTTCTACAGCTGTGTCATAGGTGTTTTTTCTTGCGCCCAGAATTATAACCTCGTTTTCTACTGCACGCTTTATAGCGTCCTTATCAGCAGGGGCATCTTCTGTAAGAATAATGCAGGCAACATCTGTGAGTACAGCAACACCTATAGATGTGACATTGCCCATAACGGTGAGCCAGGCATCACCCTCGGTAGCTCTTGACATTACCCAGCTTAATAAATCGCCACAGTAACAGCCGGTAACTTCTTTGGTTGCTGCAAGGTGTTCGTTGCATATATATTGTAAATTTAAGGTTTCTTTTAATTCTTTTACAGTCATAAATCAGTCATCCTTTTTCTCTCTGAAGGGTGCGGGAATGAAACGGTCAAGGCTTTCGTCACTATCAATTTCCTGAAGCTCTTCTCTTGCCCTGAAAACACAGTCGTGCTCTGTGGTAAAGCCACGAACAACATCCTCTGCCAAGGCTCTGCAGCTGGGAGCACCACAGGTGCCGCAGTCAAGACCGGGGAAAACTTTAAGAAGCTCCTTCATTCTGTTCATTCTTGCCATAGCTTCCGTTACGTTGTCAGCCAGCTTCATTACATCATCACACGGCTCAACGGGGCTGGTACAAAGCAGCTCTGTGGGAAGTACCCTGTTGGTAAGATGATTGCAGGAAATAGGGCTGTATTTTCTCAGCTTCATAAGACGGGATTTTGCAATAAAGGGGTTTTCGGATGTAAGACTGCCACCGACACAACCACCCTGACAGGCGTTGAGCTCAATAAAATCGACGGAGTCAAGAGTGCCTCTTTCGACCTCTTCAAGAATTTTCATACAGTTTTCTATTCCGTCGGCAGCAAGGGCATTGTCGTGTAATGTGCCCGAGGCTTCACCACCACTTGTTGCCCAGCCGATACCGATAACGCCTGATTCGTGCAATGCCTTCAGCTCGTCAGAGCTTTCCGTTTTTTCCATCGCTTTTAAAAGAATGGGGTAAATATCGTTAATTGCAATTGCTCCGTCAACGTGAGATTTTTCAATACCTATGGGTTGCTTTATCGCAGTAACCTTTGCAGGGCAGGGGGTTATAAAAAATACGCCGATTTCTTCAGGCTTCAAGCCTGTTTTCTGGACGGCCTTTATTCTTGCGAGTCTGCCTGCCTCGTCAACGGGGGCTGTAATTGGCATAATGTTATCCACAAGCTCGGGAAAGCAAACTCTGATAAGCCTTACTACAGCAGGACAAGCAGATGAAATCAATGGTCTTATATGAGTGTTTTCCTGCATATAAATTCGTGTTGCTTCAGAAATTAATTCAGCAGCCTTTGAAACCTCGAAAACACTGTCGAAGCCCAAAGCAGGGAGCGCATTAAGAATGATATTTACATCATCTAAATTATTGAATTGACCATAAAGGGCAGGAGCAGGTAAAGCCACCTTGTACTTGTAGTCCTCAATCTGAGAAAGCACATCACGACTTGCGTATTTTGCGTGATGGGGGCAAACTCTGATACATTCGCCACAGTCAATACAACGCTCTTTTATTATAACAGCCTTGCCGTTTCGCACACGAATAGCCTGTGTGGGGCAACGCTTTATGCAGTTAGTACAGCCTCGGCATTTGTCTTTATCAAGACGTACCGAATGGAAATATGTATCCATAGCAATTCCTTTCAGTCGGATTATTTTACAAAAACTTTAAGCTTGATGGTTGTGCCTTTTCCGACCTCTGTTTCTATAATCATTTCGTCAGTATATTTTTTTATATTGGGAAGACCCATACCTGCACCGAAGCCTAATTGACGAACATTATCGGGTGCAGTTGAATAGCCCTCCTGCATAGCAAGAGATACATCGGGGATACCGGGTCCCTGGTCAGCAAGAACGATTGAAATACATTCAGGGGAAACTTCAACGTCGATAACGCCTCCACCACCATGTATAACCATATTTATTTCGCCTTCGTAAACAGCAATGGCAACATTTCTTATAACTGATGTGGGAAAGCCCAATTCTTTAAGATTTCTCTTGATTTTGCTTGAAGCCTCACCTGCGCAGGTGAAGTCGGTTCCGCTGACATCGTAGTGTAAAGAAAGAAGCTCCATCAGATACCACTGCCTCCTTTAAGACCATTTTTATAAAGAAGACCACAGGCTGTAAACATTTCCAGCTTTGTTCCTAAAAGAACAATATCACGCTCAACAGCAAGCTCTATCATATCCTCATCGGGCTGTTTACCACGAACGAATACAATGCATTTCATATCCATCATTTCTGCAGTTCTTACAACCTGTGGGTTAACAAGACCGGAGAGAAGAACAGCCTGTTCTTTTACATAGGCCAAAACATCACTCATCATATCACTGCCACAAGCAGTGTGAACCTCATTTTCAATGAATTCTTCACCACAGATAAGCTCTGCGTTAAGAATGGCTTTTATTTCACTTATTTTCATACAAGTGCCCCCATATCTACAAAAATATATTTATATACTATAATAGTCTATCATACAAAGCTTTAAATTTGTAGTGTAAAATTCTAAAAAAAATTTAAATTAGTCTAAAAAGGGTAGAAATTTTCTTTTGGGATTTGTGCAAAACAGAAAAATGTTAAAAAATTATCAAAAAAACAAAAAAAGTCGAAATTTGGTATAGACATAAAGACGAATATTGTGCTATAATTTCACTGTATGTATAGTGGTAAATTGCGATTTAGTGTTTACCCACAACAAACACAATCTGAATGGAGGAAATCTAATGCTCAAGAAAATCAGCACAATACCTTTTAACGGTACACCTGAGCAGAAAGCAAAACTCGATGCAGTAATTGCAGAGTGCAAGGATGACAAAAGTCAGCTTATGCACGTAATGCAGGAGGCACAAGGTATCTACGGTTACCTTCCTCGTGAAGTGCAGGTAATGATTGCAGAGGGTATGGACATTCCCTTGGAGAAAATTTACGGCGTAGCAACCTTCTACGCACAGTTCTCTCTTTCTCCCAAAGGTGAATACGACATTTCTGTTTGTCTTGGTACTGCTTGTTACGTTAAAGGTGCTCAGCCCATTATCGACAAAATCAGTGAAATTCTCGGTATTGAACCCGGTGAATGCACAGCAGACGGTAAATTCTCTCTTGAAGAGTGCCGTTGTATCGGTGCTTGCGGTCTTGCTCCCGTTTTCACAATCAATGGTGAAGTTTACGGTAAAATTACCGCAGATGATGTTCCCGGAATTCTTGCTAAATATATGAACTAACAGTTATGCGTGAGCTATCATTAAATGTTCTCGATATTGCCCAGAATTCAATTGCCGCAGGTGCCTCTCTTACAGAGATACTTGTAAAAGAAAATACAGAAGATAAAACACTTCTTATTGGTATTTATGACAATGGCAAGGGAATGACTCCGGAGCAGGTTGAAAATGTAAAGGATCCGTTTTTTACAACCCGAACAACCCGAAGGGTTGGTATGGGTATCCCACTTTTTAAGTTGGCTGCAGAGCAAACAGGTGGGAGCTTTACAATAACCTCGCAGGTGGGCGTGGGTACAAGGGTTGATGCTCTTTTCAGAACAGACAGCATCGACTTTACACCCTTGGGCGATATGGCATCCACAATTGCAACTATTGTGTCCATGAATGAGGACAAGGACTTTGTTTATACTCGCAGTATTGACGGCAAAGAGTTTACGTTTAAATCTGCTGATATTAAATTAATCCTTGACGGAGTTCCACTTTCGGAGCCTTCTGTTATGAGCTGGATTGAAGATTATATTGCAGAAAACACCTTATCACTTGAAAGGAATGAATGATATGAAATCACTTGAAGAGTTACTTGCTATAAAAGAAAAAGCACAGGCTCAGATGGCTGCTCGTGATGCTGACGGTAACGATGGTATCAGAGTTGTTGTTGGTATGGCAACCTGCGGTATTGCAGCAGGTGCTCGTCCTGTTCTTAAAGCAATTACTGATGAAATTGCAAAAAGAAATGTAAAAAATGTAGCTATTTCACAGACCGGTTGCATCGGTATGTGTCAGTATGAACCCATTGTTGAGGTTTTTGAACCCGGCAAGGAAAAGGTTACTTATGTTCAGATGACTGCTGAAAAAGCAGTTAAAGTTGTTAACGAGCATATCGTTAACGGTAAGCCCGTAGCAGAATATACTGTTGGCGCAGTTACCGAATAAGGAGGAAAGAATAAATGTATCGTTCTCATGTACTTGTCTGCGGCGGTACCGGATGTACCTCCAGCCACAGCGGTGAGCTTATTGATGCACTTAATGCTAATATTAAGGAAAAAGGCCTTGAGGAAGAAATTCAGGTTGTTAGAACCGGTTGCTTTGGTCTTTGTGCATTAGGCCCCATTATGATCGTTTACCCCGAAGGTTGTTTCTACAGCGAGGTTAAGGTTGAGGATATTCCCGAAATCGTTGAAGAGCACCTCCTCAAAGGTAGAATTGTTAAAAGACTTCTTTACAGCGAGACTGTAACAGAAGAAGCAGTTAAGCCCTTGAATGAAACAAACTTCTATAAAAAACAGCACCGTGTTGCCCTTCGTAACTGTGGTGTTATTGACCCTGAAAACATCGAAGAATATATTGCTTACGATGGTTACCAGGCTCTTGCTAAAGCTCTTACACAGATGACTCCTCAGGAGGTTATCCAGACTGTTATTGACTCAGGTCTTCGTGGCAGAGGCGGCGGTGGATTCCCCACAGGACGTAAATGGAGCTTTACAGCTGCTAACCAGGCAGATCAGAAATATGTTGTATGTAATGCTGACGAAGGTGACCCCGGCGCATTCATGGACCGTTCAGTTCTTGAGGGTGACCCACACTGTATCGTTGAAGCTATGACACTTTGTGGTTACGCAACAGGCGCAACAGAGGGTTATGTATATGTTCGTGCAGAGTACCCCATTGCTGTTCAGCGTTTACAGAAGGCTATTGACGATGCTCGTGAATATGGTCTTCTCGGTAAAAATATCTTCGGTTCAGGCTTTGATTTTGATCTCTTCATCCGTCTTGGTGCAGGTGCATTCGTTTGTGGTGAAGAAACAGCTCTTATGACATCTATCGAAGGTAACCGTGGTGAGCCCCGTCCCCGTCCTCCCTATCCGGCAGTTAAGGGCCTTTTCGGCAAACCCACAACAGAAAACAACGTTGAAACCTTCGCAAACATTCCTCAGATTATTCTCCACGGCGCTGAGTTCTTCAACAAAATGGGTACAGAAACCAGCAAGGGTACAAAGGTATTTGCCCTCGGTGGTAAAATCAACAACACAGGTCTTGTTGAGGTTCCTATGGGTACAACCCTTCGTGAAATTGTTGAAGATATCGGTGGCGGTATCCCCAATGGTAAAAAATTCAAGGCTGCTCAGACAGGTGGTCCTTCCGGTGGATGTCTCCCTGCAAGCCTTCTTGATATTGAAATCGACTATGATAACCTTGTTGCAAAGGGCGCAATGATGGGTTCAGGTGGTCTTATCGTTATGGACGAAGACGACTGTATGGTTGATATTGCTAAATTCTTCCTTAAATTTACTGTTGACGAGTCTTGCGGTAAATGTACTCCCTGCCGAGTTGGTACAAGAAGACTTCTTGAAATTCTTGAAAAAATCACAAGCGGTAAAGGTACAATGGAAGACCTTGACAGAATGGAAAAGCTCTGCCACTACATCAAAGAAAACTCTCTTTGCGGTCTTGGTCAGACAGCTCCCAACCCCGTTCTTTCCACATTCGAGCGTTTCAGAGACGAATATATCGCTCACGTTGTTGATAAGAAATGTCCCGCAGGTGTTTGTAAAGACCTTGTTACATTCTCTATTGATAAAGATAAATGTATCGGTTGCGGTATCTGTGCAAAGAACTGTCCCGTTGACGCTATTACAAGAACTGATTACATCGCTCCCGGTCACAAGCTTGCATCTTTCGAAATTGATGCTGAAAAGTGCGTAAAATGTGGCGTATGTATCGGTAACTGTAAATTTAAAGCAGTAAATAAATAAGGAGGAACTAAAAATGGAAAATGCAGTAAATATTAAAATTAACGGCTTTGACTATCAGGTTCCTGCCGGTTCTACGATTCTTGAAGCTGCTCATTCAGTAGGTATTGAAATTCCTACTCTTTGCTATCTTAAAGAAATCAACGCTATAGGTGCTTGCCGTATCTGCGTTGTTGAAGTTAAAGGCGCAAGAAGCCTTGTTGCTGCTTGTGTATTCCCCGTTAACGAGGGTATGGAAATCTACACCAATACCCCCAAGGTTATCGAGGCTAGAAGAACAACTCTTGAGCTTATCCTTTCAACACATAAGAAAGAGTGCCTTTCTTGTGTAAGAAGTGGTAGCTGTGAATTGCAGAAGCTTTGCCACGAATATGGCATTGCTGATGAAAATGCTTTCGCAGGCGATTTTGTTAACTATTCTATTGATGCAAGTGCTTCACACATGTATCGTGACAATGAAAAATGTATTCTTTGTCGTCGTTGCGTAGCAGTATGCGACAAGATTCAGAATGTTTCTGTTATCGGTGCAAATGCCCGTGGTTTCGATACACATATTGGCTCTGCTTTTGAATATGGTCTCGGTGATGTTGCTTGTATTTCTTGTGGTCAGTGTATTACAGCTTGCCCCACAGGTGCTCTTGCAGAAAGAGATGACACACAGAAGGTATTTGATGCACTTAATGACCCCACAAAGCACGTTGTTGTTCAGACAGCTCCTGCAGTTCGTGTTGGTCTTGGTGAAGAGTTCGGTTACGAAATGGGTTCTGTTGTTACAGGCAAAATGGTATCTGCTCTTAAAATGCTTGGTTTTGACGGTGTGTTTGATACAAACTTTGCTGCTGACCTTACAATTATGGAGGAAGCAACAGAGTTCCTTGCAAGATTCAAAGAAGGCAAAAACCTTCCTCTTATTACATCTTGCTCACCCGGTTGGGTTAAATATTGCGAACACTATTACCCCGATTTCATTCCTAACCTTTCTTCCTGTAAATCACCTCAGGGTATGTTTGGTTCAGTAGCAAAAACCTTCTATGCAGAAAAAATGGGTATTGATCCCAAGGATATCTTTGTTGTTTCTGTAATGCCCTGTACTGCAAAGAAATTTGAAGCTGAAAGAACAGATTACAGTGCAGTTAAAGGTCTTGCTGATATTGATGCATCCATCACAGTAAGAGAGCTTGCAAGAATGATTCGTAAAGCAGGTATCAACTTCAGAGCAATCCCCGATGCAGAGTTTGACGCACCATTCGGACTTGGTTCAGGTGCAGGTACAATCTTCGGTGCAACAGGTGGTGTTATGGAGGCTGCTCTCCGTACAGCTTATGAGGTTGTTACAGGCAAAGAGCTTACAGACCTTGCAACCTTCAAGGCAGTTCGTGGTGTTGAAGGCGTTAAGGAAGCATCCTATGACCTTGATGGTGTAACAGTTAATGTTGCAGTTGCTTCAGGCCTTGCAAATGCAAAGAAGGTTCTCGAAATGGTTAAATCCGGCGAAAAGAAATATGATTTCGTTGAAATTATGGCTTGTCCCGGTGGTTGCGTAAACGGTGGCGGTCAGCCCATCGTTCCCGCATCAGTTCGTAACTTTGAAGATGTAAGAGCTCTTCGTGCAGCAGGTCTTTACAATGATGATGAAAATCTTCCTGTAAGAAAATCTCACCAGAATCCAGACATTAAAGCAATTTATGACGAATTCTTCGGTGAACCCGGCAGCCACAAGGCTCATGATATTCTTCATACTGGTTATACAGAGCGTAAGGTTTATTAAAAATCGCCATATTTAGCGCATATGTCATCTTTCTGCCCACTCTACGTATCTACATACGCCTTCGGAGCAGAGAAAATGCCATCTGCATCTAAATTGTCAATTTTTATCCTCCGAGTCTGAATGACTTGGAGGATTTTTATTTTTGTTTATTATATATATGGATTTATTTTGTTGTTTATAGTATAATAAATTTATCAATTATTATTGAAAGGAGTCTATGATATGCAGGGTGTTTTTGAAGAGTATTTAAGAGAAAAAGAACCGCAGAAAAAAGAAAAAGGCTATGCCTGGCACACTGCAATAGGACTCCAGGCGGTTGATGGTCTTGAAATAAGTGATTACCTTATTAATACTGCAAAGAAAAACATTGAAGGCGACATCACTTTTGAAGAAGCCAATCAGCTTATTCACAGTTACTACAAAGAAAATGTAAAACATACAGGAAATTATAGAACAGAAGAAGCTGATAAGGTTTCTGTTCGTATTGCTCAGCTTCTCTCTGAAAATTCATTTGTTTTCTCTCCCGCTCAGTATATTTCAATTCATAAGAGGTTGTTTGATGGAGTTTATAAGCACGCAGGCAAAATAAGAGATTACAATATCACAAAGGCTGAATGGGTACTTGATGGTGATACTGTTATGTATGGTGGTGCATTGGACTTAAAGGCAACGCTTGACTATGATTTCACTATTGAAAAAGAATTCTCTTATAAAGGTCTTTCAATTGATGAAACAATAAAGCATTTAGCAGTATTTATTTCTCGCCTTTGGCAGATACACGTTTTCGGTGAGGGAAATACAAGAACCACCGCGGTATTTTTTATAAAATATTTGCGAACTTTAGGTTTTGATGTTACAAATGATATTTTCGCAGAAAATGCTTGGTATTTCAGAAATTCATTAGTAAGAGCTAATTATACCAATCTAAAAAAAGATGTTCATGAAACAACTGAATTTCTTGAGCTTTTCTTGAGAAATTTGCTTTTAGGCGAAAGTAATGAATTAAAAAACAGATATTTGCATATAACATCTGTTCCAAAGTGCCAAAATGACACCATAGATGGCACCATAAATGTCACCAAAGATCAAATTATTGTTTTTAGGTTGTTAAAAGAGAATTCTAAAATAACACAAAAACAGATTGCGAAAAAAATAAACAAATCTGAACGAACAGTAAAACGCATTATAGAAGAATTAAAGAAAAATGGTTATGTTGTTCGTGAGGGTAGTAGTCGTTTGGGCTATTGGAAAATTTTAAAGGAAATATAAGGAGCTTGTTATGATACTTTCAGATAAAACATTAATGAAAATGCTTGAAGAAAAGGAACTTGTTGTTGAGCCTATTGAAAAAGAGCAGATTCAACCTGCAAGTATTGATATTCGTTTGGGAAACACTTTCAGTATAGTTGAAGATACATCAACAGGTATAATAAACCTCGAAAATGAAATTAAGTATAAAACCATAACAAGCGATACATATATCTTGCTCCCTAATCAATTTGTTTTAGCAACAACTATGGAATACTTTGATTTACCTGATGACTTAACAGCTTTCGTTGAGGGCAGAAGTTCTTTAGGAAGAATGGGATTGTTTATTCAGAATGCCGGATGGGTTGACCCCGGATTTAAAGGTGAAATTACACTTGAACTTTATAATGCTAACAGATGTGCTATTGAGCTTAAAGCAGGCAGAAGAGTAGGTCAACTTGTTTTTGCAAAGATGGACGATAAAGCGATAAACCCATATAACGGAAAATATCAGGGTCAGCGTGGAGCAACCGGCTCAAGAGTTTTTATGGATAAAGAAGTGAAATGATATTTAATCTTTTCTTAATTTTTATGTAATTAAATCGTTCCTTTACTGTGTTTTAATACAGTAAAGGGGCGATTTTTTTGAAAAAGAAAGAAAATAATGTAAGAAAAAAGAAACGAAAAAACAGTATAAGAATAATTGTTGTGCTGTGGCTTTTTGTTTTTGCTACTATTGGCTTTGAATTGCTTTTCAGAAATGAAATTAAGTTTGTGACGCTGGACTACCTATCCAGAATTTCAAATTGTGAAATAGGAAAGGTTGAAAAGCTAAAGCTTACAGGTACAAAAACGGTATCACTTGAAGAGTTTTTAGGCTATAATAATGTAATTGCAAATGAATCTTTACTTATAGTAAACGAAAAGCATAAACTAAGTGAAGGTTATTCACCTCAAATTGTTTACCATAATGAGCGAGATGTGGAAATGAATACCTGCTCAAAAGAAGCTTTTAATGAATTAAGCAATGTGCTGCTTGAAAAGACAGGCGAAACGCTTTTTATTTCCAGTGCTTACAGAAGCTTTGAAAAGCAAAAGGAAATAAAAAATGAAGAAGGGGATAATGCACAAAATCCGGGATGCAGCGAGCACCAAACAGGGCTTGCGTTGGATGTTTTTGTTAAGAATTTTGCAGGAAAAAGCTTTATTAAATCACCGTCAGGTCAATTTATCAACGATAGTTGTGGTGATTATGGTTTTATTATACGGTATCCTTTTTGGGGGCAAAGCAAAACCGGTATTCCCTATGAGCCCTGGCATTTGCGATATGTGGGTCTACCCCATTCTAAAATCATAAACCAAAGTAAAATTACCTTGGAAGAATATGTTGAATACCTTGAATTAGGTAGATTTTATAGCTATGAAAATTATATTATTACAAGACAGAATACAAAAAACATTTTCATACCTAAAAGCTTTGAAAGTGCTGTCATTTCTGAAGATAATACCGGTTCTGTAATCATTACATTTAAAATAACATAAAATTGACGAAAACCGTCTTTTGTGGTATATATTTATACAGTATATACTACAGAAGGCGGTGTTGTTTTGAAAAAAAAGGATGCACTTTTAATTGAGCCTATTGCGTATATTAAAAATGGCTATAAGGAAAAATTTGGTGTACCCCGTCAAAGTGGTCTTGCCCCTTCTGTAAAGTCTGTAATTGAGTTTTGCGAGGGCTACCGTGATGAAAATTGTGTGCGTGACATTGAGCAGTATTCACACCTTTGGCTTATCTGGGGCTTTTCCAAAAACGAGAATAAATGGTCACCTACGGTAAGACCGCCTCGTTTAGGTGGAAATATAAGGGTAGGCGTGTTTGCTACCCGTTCGCCCTTCAGACCAAATTCGCTTGGCCTTTCTTGCGTTAAGCTGGAGAGGGTGGAAGATAGCAAAAACGGCAAAATCCTTGTTGTGAGTGGGGGCGATTTGGCTGACGGGACACCTATTTACGACATTAAACCGTATTTGCCCTATGTTGACAGCATACCTGAAGCCTCGGGTGGTTTTTCAGAAGAACATAAAAACGATTTTTCTATGGTGGAATTTCCTGATAAAGTAAAAGAACAATTAACGGAACAACAAATTGAAAATATAACAGAGCTGCTTTCTCTTGACCCAAGACCATCATACCAGAATGATGAAGAAAGACTTTACGGTCTTGCTTTTGAGGATTTGCAGATAAAATTCAAATACCAAAATACTAAAATTATTGTTTGTGACATTGTAAGAGGTTAAAATGTTTATTATTAAACCTGATTTTTATGATAAATTCAAATGTATAGCTGATAAGTGCACGGATAACTGCTGCATCGGTTGGGAAATTGATGTGGATGAAAATACACTTGAAAAGTATCGGAAATTGCAGTCGCCCTTGGGGGACGAAATACGCTCTGAAATAGTTAAAGCTGAAGACGGAGTTTATAGTTTTAGACTTACGGAAAAAGAACGCTGTCCATTTCTTAACGAAAACAATTTATGCGATATAATAATCAAATGTGGTGAAAATTATTTATGCGAAATCTGTCGTGAGCATCCACGATTTTACGAATGGTTTCCGGGTGTTACAGAATGTGGCTTGGGGCTTTGCTGTGAAGAGGTTTGCAGAATTTTATTGGAGAATGAAGAACCTTTATCATTGATAGAAGAAAGCGACGGAGAAGATATTATTTTAGAAACCAAAGAAGATGCTGCAGAGTCGGATTTTTATATTTTTCTTTATGCTTTTCGTGAGCAATTGTTTGAAATTTTATCTTCAAAAGATATAACCTTCGAGGAGAAGCTTGTAAACATACTTACCAAAACAGAAGCCTTCTGTGGGGAGAAAATTAAAATAAGAAATTATAAAAATAGCCTTGAGCTTTATAAAAAAACAGAGCCTATTGACGATAACTGGACAGTCTTTATAAATGCTTTAAGTGATAAGCTTGAAAGTGTTTCAGGTGTTGAGGCAGAGTTTGTAGAAAAAACAAATGGTGATATGCTATATTCAAAAATTCTTGCTTACGTAATTTACCGTCATTTTATGAGGGCTGTTTTTGATAAAAGCATAAAAGAACGAATTTGCTTTGCAGTTGAAGGTGTAAGATTTATTTACCTTTGCGATATGAAAACGTATTTTGAAAAAGGGGAGCTTACATTAAAAGAGCGAATAGAAAATCTTAAAAACTGGTCAAAGCAAATTGAATATAGTGAAGAAAATACAGAACTTTTAATTTATGGAGAAGATTAAATAATGGCAAAGCAGGAAAAAACAAATGTAATGCGACTTTTAGAGCAAAAGAAAATCCCCTACAAAATGCACGACTATGTCAGCAGTGGTGCAATAGCAGGGGAGGATGTGGCAAGAGTGTTGGGTGAAAATCCTGATGAGGTTTTCAAGACTCTGGTAACAGTGGGTAAATCAAAACAGAATTATGTTTTTCTTGTTCCTGTTAATAAAGAGCTTAATCTGAAAAAGGCAGCAAGTGCTGTTGGTGAAAAAAGCATTGAAATGATAAAATCAAAGGATTTATTAGGCCTTACGGGTTATGTTCACGGAGGCTGTTCGCCCATAGGAATGAAAAAACAATTTCCCACTACAGTTCACAATACTGCCGAGAGTATGGAAAATATACTTTTCAGTGGTGGCAAAATCGGTATGCAGGTAGAGCTGAAAACAGAAGATTTCAAAAAGATAATAAATATCAGGTTTGCAGATATAACTTAAAAAGACGTTTGAGTAAATCAAATTTACTCAAACATCTTTTATAATATTTTATGTATTTCCTTTAATTCATTAACTATATGAGTTGGCTTAATATCTTCCGGCAATTCCTCACCGTTTTTATTGAACCATATACAGTCAATGCCGTAATTAAGACCACCTATTATATCTGCTGAAAGACTATCACCAATAAGGATTGTGTCTTCTTTTTCGGGGTTGCCTAATTTATTGAAGCAGTAGTCAAAAAATTCTTTAGCAGGCTTTTGAATACCGATATCCTCGGAAAGGAAAATATCTTTAAAATATTTTCTGAAATTACCGATTTTAAGTCTGCTTTCCTGAACATAACGGAAGCCGTTTGATACTATGTAAAGCTCGTATTCAGGGTAGAGGTAGTCCAATAATTCATAAGCACCCTCAACAGCATAAGCTCCCTGTGCTACACCGTTTTCAAACTTTTCTTCAATTATTGTTCCATCATAATCAATGCCCAATTTATCGAGGATTATGTTCCAACGGTTTGCACGAAGCTCAGCTTTTGTAATTTCGCCCTTTTCAAGCCTTTTCCATATTTTAACATTTTCCGTGATAAAGGTTTCAAATACTTTTTCTGTATATGTAAAGCCTAATTCCTCAAAAATATTCATTATGGAATGTCTTGCACATTCATTGAAATCAATAAGTGTGTTATCTAAGTCTAAAAGTATAATTTTTTTATCCATAAAAATACCTTTTCAAAAAGACGGTAAAATTAAGTTTTTCTTAATTTTACCGTCTTTTGTGATTTCTTATAGTAAATTCATAAGCTTATCTGCAATACCATCAAGCCAGTCGCCATCGAAAAGCTCAACTGCACCTGCATCAACTGCAGCTGCAAGCTTGTGGTTGATGGGGATTTGGGCAACTGTATCAACATTGTATTCTTTTGCAATTTCTTCAATATGGCTTTCACCGAATACGTTGTGCTTTTTGCCACAGTCGGGACATTCAAAATATGCCATATTTTCTGCAAAAGCAAGAACGGGAATGTTCATAAGTCCTGCCATTTTAGCAGCCTTTTCAACAATCATTCCAACAAGCTCCTGCGGGGAAGCAACAATAACAATTCCGTCAACAGGAAGGCTCTGGAAAACTGTGAGGGGAACATCACCTGTTCCGGGAGGCATATCAACAAACATAAAGTCAACATCATCCCAGATAACATCTGTCCAGAATTGTTTAACTGCACCTGCAATAACGGGACCACGCCATACAACAGGGTCAGTATCATTTTCCAAAAGAAGGTTGACAGACATAATTTCAATACCTGTTTTAGTTCTGCAGGGGATAATGCCATTTTCTGTTCCCTGCGCTTTTTCTTTAATACCAAAGGCTTTGGGAATTGAAGGGCCTGTGATATCAGCATCAAGAATTGCAGACTTAAAGCCCCTTCTTTGCATAGTTACAGCAAGTAAGGTTGTAACAAGGGATTTACCAACGCCACCCTTACCACTTACAACACCAATAACCTTTTTGATGCTGGAAAGCTCGTGTGGTTTTTCAAGCAGACTCTGAGGCTCTGTTCTTGAAGAACAATTCTGACCACAGGTGCTGCAGTTATGTGTGCATTCGCTCATTAAAAATCATCTCCTAAAATATCGTTAAATAATATACCACAACAATATTGAAATATCAACCGTAAAAGGTATAAAAAATACCCGTTGCGAAATAATCGCAACGGGTAAATAACAGATTTAAGCTTTATTCGATGGGTGCAGTTTCGGTTTCTGCTTCAGGGTCATAGCCCATAAGGAGTATTTTGAAAATTCTTATACCGGGATTGTTAAAGGCGATTTCATCGAGCCAGGTTATAAAAGCACGGAGCATGGTTGAAATATCGTTGGTTACAGGAACTTCAACGCTGTCGTAGGTAGTGCCTTCTTCACAAACAACAAATGGCTGTGAATAACAAATACCATCTTTACCTGTAATGTAGAAACGAACAAAGTAGTTAATGTCAAAATCATTAAGGTCTATTGTAATACTTTCATTTTCATCACAATTGTTGATTCTTTCAATAACGTGTCCGTCTGCAATCCAGGTAATAGTGTCGAAATTTTCACCCCAAATGGTAACAGTATCGTTTTCTTCGTCTATTTCCACCCTGGTTACAAGAGGTGTGTCGTTGGATTCGTAGTTTACCTCTTCCTCGATGTACTCAGGCATTTCCCTCATGCCGTTAAGCTCAACACCGTTTGAATAGTGGGAAACGCTGAAAAAAGTACCGTTTTCCATACTTGTTCTGAGCTGCTCGTTGGAAAGCTCAGGCATATAGTGCATTGTGTATGCAAAGTTAACAGATTCTGCATCGTGTGAGTCGGAGAAAGTGAAGCCCCAGGGAACAACATTATTCGGTATTGTTTTTCTCAGAATCTGGTCGTAAAGAATACGGTCGCAACGTGTGTGTGCATCTGTTGCACTGTTAATACCCATACCAACAGCTGAGCCGGGATTATCAAGGAAAAGTCTTGCAAATTTATTTACATATTCTTCCTTGATGGGCTTTCCTACATGATCCTCAGAATCTTTGTCCGGATAAACATACTCGCCTATGTGAGAAAGCATAGTGATACCACCGGCTTCGTTAACACCTGCTGCAGGAGTTTCGTAGTCACCGAAAACGCCCATGAGTCCCTGACCATATTCAGCAAAATAGCCTGTAAGGTGACAGTCAGCGATAGGGGTAGCGAAGTTAAGCTCAATTCCAAGAGGAACATCAATCATACCGTTTTCACGGAGTGTTCCGTTTGTGGTGTCGGCTGTTCCGTTAAGGTATGAGTTGTAGGTGTCCTCAGAAAGGGGGATAATAGGAGCCATCTGTGTTCTTTCATATTTTACCAGACGCAGAATCGGTATAAGCTCAGGTTCATTGTTCCAACCTCTGTTAAGTGTTCCGTGGTCAGTAATTGAAAGAGCATCATAACCTTTGTCGTAATGAGCCTGAACGGATTCGGATACTGTAAGATAACCGTCACTTGCATTTGTATGGCAATGAAGCTGGGTTTTGTAAGCCTTCCAGGAATCCCAATCAATATTTTCGTAGGGACTTGTTATTTCATAATGCTTTTGTGATGCAACTGCATTACCTGCCGCAAAGCTCATTGGTGCTGTAACTATTGCAAGGGAAAGTGTAATTGCAACGAGTTTAAGAAATTTTTTCATAAAATAAACCTCCTTTTATTTCAGGACTTAACTATAATATACTACATTATATAGAGGCAAACAAGAAACCAAATGAACGAAAATTATGTGATTTGTATGTTGCAATTAACCAAAAACGAAAAAATAAAGTAGAAAACAAAAAAATATGGAATTGTGTGGAGGGAGTTATACAGCTTTGCAGCTTTAAATTTACGGATATGTAATTTTAAATTTCCGGTTTAAGTATTGACAATTTTCGTTAATTTATATATAATGCTATTTGCTAATGTCGAAATGTATGGTCTTTAGCAATTCGGTTTGTAAACAACAGGCTTATTTTAACACTTCTTATACTTCGTAAAATTGCCTGAATTTTTCAGATAGGAGAAATAAATATGAAAAGAACTTATCAGCCCAAGAAAAGACACAGAAAAATGGAACATGGCTTCCGTAAAAGAATGTCAACTGCAAATGGCCGTAAGGTGCTTGCTCGTCGTCGCAGCAAAGGCAGAAAACAGCTCACATACTAATCCTGCCAAGTAATTCGGGAGAATAATGTGTCAGATTTCGTCACAATCAAATCTAATTCCGACTTCCGTCGGTTGTATAATAGAGGTAAGGCTGTAACTGATCCTGCGCTGGTTATTTATTACACAAAGAACCGCGCGGGAATTTGCCATATTGGTATAACTACAAGCAAGAAAATTGGTAATGCAGTTGAAAGGAACCGTTCAAGAAGAGTCATTAAAGAAGCTTTTCGCAAGGTTTGTCCACAGCTTGAGCCCTGTTACGATATAGTTTTGGTTGCCCGTTCGAAGACGAAATATGTAAAAAGCACCCGCCTTGAAGAAATTATGCTGGGAATTTTTGAAAAAGAGGGTATGCTGAAAAGGTCCGGTGAGGAAGAATGAAAGACTTTCTTACCAAAATAATTCGCTTTTATCAGCGTCGCATTTCCCCACTTTTTCCACCTAAATGCCGGTATTATCCAACCTGCTCCCAATATGCCCTTGAAGCAATTGAGGTGCACGGGGTGTTCAAAGGTGTTATTCTGGCAATCGGCAGGCTTATGAGGTGCAACATTTTCTTTCCCGGTGGGGTGGATCCCGTTCCACCTAAAAAGGAGAAAAAGTAAAATCCTCCTTAAAACGACAGAAAGGAAAAACATCTAATGGGTTTTATTAGAGAACTTCTTACGCCTATTTTTGCGTTGCCACTCTATTTTTTCTATAATTTGACCGATAGCTATGTTTTAGCTATTGTGTTGCTTACTGTTATTATCAGATGTGCGCTTTTGCCCACATCTATAAGCCAGCAGAAAAACAGCGCAAAACAGGTGCGTCTTACCACAAAAGTAAACAAAATCAAACAAAAATATGCAGGCAATCAGCAGAAAATTCAAGAGGAAACACAAGCTCTTTATCAAAGAGAGGGCTTTGGTGCAGCCAATATGGGTTGTATGCCTCTTATGATTCAGATGATTGTTATGATTGGTCTTTATGGTGTTATCTGTACACCTCTTTCAAGTGTTTTGCGTTTCAGCAACGAAACAATTGAAAAGCTCAAAACCTTAATGGAAATTAAGGTTCAGGAAAAGGCTTCCAGAGGCTCAAATATGTACGAGCTTCAGATTCTTGGTAAATTTGAAGAGTATGCAGAAAAGCTTTCAGGTGTTCTTGATGAAGAACAGATTGCAAATCTTTTTGAGTTCAAGGAAAGATTTACAATTTTGGGCTTAGACCTTTCTGCAACGCCCAATCCCAAAGAGCCCGGTCTTATCTGGCTTATTCCGGTTCTTGCTTTTGTTACAGCTATGGCATCCTCTCTTTATATGTATGCCCGTCAAAGAAAGCAGAACCCCGATATGGCAAAGAATCCCACAATGGGTTGTATGACATTTATGTCACCTCTTATGTCACTTTGGTTTACATTTATGTTCCCTGCAGGTGTAGGCTTCTATTGGATTATTTCAAATATTTTGTCCTTTATTCAGCAGGTTGTTCTTACAAATATCTTCAGTCCTAAAAAGGTGCTTGCTCAGCAGATGGTTGATGAAACAGTTGTAAGGCGTTCAAAAGAAAATAATACGAAAATGCGTATTGATAACGAAAAGAAATAAGGTGAAATTATGATAAAAGAAGCTATAGGTGTTGCAGCTAATGTTGACGATGCCAGAAAAATGGCTGTTGAAAACCTTCACGCTCCTATTGATGCAGATGTTAAAGTTGAAATTCTCACTTTCCCCAAAAAGAAGGTTTTAGGTCTCTTTGGTGGCGCTGATGCCAAAGTAAGAGCGTATTATGATGATGGTTTAGAGGAGAAAAAAGAAGCTCCTAAAGCAGAAAAGGTAGCTCCTAAGGCAGAGAAAAAAGATGCTCCAAAGAAAAATGAAGCAGCTAAAACCGGTGCAGAGAAAAAAGCACAGCCTAAAAAAGAAGTAAAAAAGGATGCTCCTAAGAAAGAAATGGTGAAGAAAGAGGCTGCTCCGGCAATTGATCTTTCTTCAATAGAGTCTGTAGAAAACGAAGCAACAGAATACCTTAAAAGCATTCTTCTGGGTATGGGCTTTACAGATATTGCTGTTACAGCAAAGGAAACAGAAGAAGATGTTTACTTTGATATTGCTTGCAGCGGCGATGAGTATGGCAACATTATAGGCAGACGTGGTGAAACACTTGATGCTTTACAGTATCTTACAAGACTTTTTGTTAACCGTGCTAACGATAACAACAAGAGAGTTGCACTTAATGTTGGTGATTACAGAGCTCGTAGAGAAGAGACACTTCGTGCTCTTGCCAAAAGACAGGCACAGCGTGTTCTCAAAAACGGAAGAAGCTCATCCCTTGAGCCTATGAATCCATACGAGAGAAGGATTATTCACACTGCTATACAGGAGGTTGAAGGTGTTACATCTCACTCCGTTGGCGAGGGTGACAGAAGAAGAGTTGTTATTACTCCCGAAGGTGGAGATAACAGACGTGGTGGCTACAGAAATGATCGTCGTGGCGGCAGGGAAAAACGTGCTCCTTACGTTCCACAGGTTTCAGGTGAACCCAGAGAACAGAAGGTTGATGCTGTTTCTTCCTCACGTTACGGTAAGATTGAACCTAAGAAACCTGTAGAAAAAACAGAGGAATAATTAACTTATTGACAATTTTTAAAATTAGAGTTATTATTCTAGTACAAATATATATAACACGTTGACGAAGAGAGTAAGGTAGAATCTCCTTCTTAGAGAGTGTGCCGGTTGGTGAAAGGCACAAAAGGACTCTTCCCGAAAACCACTTCCGAGTGCAATGCGAAGCGTAAGATAAGCATTGCCGCATAAGTCCCGTTAAGACTTCTCGAGTGATAGAGTAAAATTGAATTTTACTTTATAATTTGGGTGGAACCGTGGAGTTTATTGCTTCATCCCATTTTAAAAATGGGATGAAGCATATTTTTTTTATAGATATAAAGAAAGGTTGGTTAGTATGGTAAAAATCAAACTTCGTGATGACGTTAAGGAATTTGAGAACGGTATCACTCCCGCTGATGTTTGCAAAGAAATCAGTATGGGGCTTTACAGAAATCTTTGTGCTTGTCTTATAAACGGACAGAGTGCAGATATCCGTACCCCTATTAATGAGGATTGTGAGCTTGAGCTTTTAACATTTGATTCAGACGAAGGTAAGCACGCTTTCTGGCATACAGCTTCCCATATTCTTGCACAGGCAGTTAAGCGCCTTTATCCCGAAGCAAAGCTTGCTATAGGTCCTGCCATTGACAATGGCTTCTATTATGATATTGACAGCGAAGTTTCATTTACTCCCGAAATCCTTACAAAGATTGAGGCTGAAATGAAAAAAATCGTAAAAGAGGATTTACCTCTTGAAAAATTTGATATGGATCCCCAGACTGCTATTGAGGAAATGAAAGCTAAGGGTGAAATCTACAAGGTTGAGCTTATTGAAGAGCATGCAGGTAAAAATGAGCCTATCAGCTTCTACAAGCAGGGTGAATTTGTGGATGTTTGTGCAGGTCCTCACATTCCTTCAACAGGCAGAGTAAAAGCATTTAAGCTTACAGCTTGTACAGGTGCATATTGGAGAGGCGACCAGAATAACAAAATGCTTCAGCGTGTATACGGTACAGCTTTCCCCAAAAATGCAGAGCTTGAGGAGCACCTTCAGAGAGTTGAAGAAGCAAAGAAGCGTGACCACAACAAATTAGGACGTGAGCTTGAAATTTTCACAACTGTAGACTCTATTGGCCAGGGTCTTCCCATTCTTCTGCCTAAGGGTACATTTATTGTTCAGACTCTTCAGAGATTTGTTGAAGATGAAGAAGCAAGAAGAGGCTGGGTTCGTACAAAAACTCCCCTTATGGCAAAAAGCGATCTTTACAAGATCTCAGGTCACTGGGATCACTATAAAGAGGGTATGTTTGTTTTAGGTGACGAGGAAAAGGATGATGAAGTATTTGCACTTCGTCCTATGACTTGTCCCTTCCAGTATCAGGCATATCTTAACAGGGCACGTTCTTACCGTGACCTGCCTATGCGACTTGCTGAAACATCAACTCTTTTCAGAAACGAATCATCGGGTGAAATGCACGGACTTATCCGTGTTCGTCAGTTCACAATTTCAGAGGGTCACTTAATGTGCCTTCCCGAACAGCTTGCTGACGAATTTAAGCGTTGTCTTGACCTTTGCATATTTATGCTTAAAACACTTGGTCTTTACGAGGATGTTTCTTATCGTTTCTCACAGTGGGATCCTGATGATACAGAAAAATACATCGGAACAAAAGAGCAGTGGGATGAAGCTCAGGGCGTTATGAAGGAAATTCTTGACGATATCGGTCTTAATTACAAAATCGGTATTGGTGAGGCTGCTTTCTATGGTCCTAAGCTTGATATTCAGATTAAGAATGTTTACGGTAAGGAAGATACTCTTATTACAATCCAGATTGACCAGATGCTTGCTGAAAAATTCGGTATGGAATATGTAGACCGTGACGGTACAAAGAAAAATCCTTACATTATTCACAGAACTTCAATTGGTTGCTATGAGAGAACTCTTGCACTTCTTATTGAAAAATATGCAGGTGCCTTCCCCATGTGGCTTGCTCCTGAGCAGTTGAGGATTCTTCCCATTTCCGAAAGACATCACGATGCTTGCTATGAGCTTTGCAGAAAGCTTGAAGAAAAAGGCTTCCGTGTAACTGTTGACGACAGAGCAGAAAAAACAGGCTACAAAATCCGTGAAGCACAGCTTCAGAAAATTCCTTATATGCTTGTTCTTGGTGACAAGGAAATTGAAAACAATGAAGTTGCAGTACGTGGCAGAAAAGCCGGTGATATGGGTACAATGAGTGTTGATACATTTGTTGAAATGGCTCAGAAAGAGGTTGACGATAAGGTCATCAACTAAGGATTTATACCTCTATTCATTTTGTAAGAAAATGAATAGAGGTATGTTGTTATGACTTCGATAATATAATATGGTGCATTACCTGTAGCGAGGTGTAGTTATGGATAAAAACGAATCAAAAAACAGAAAGAAAAAAATATTTAAAACGCTTATTGCATTACTTATTGTTTTTTCTTTATTGTTTGGTGCTTGTGTGCTTTATGTAAATGATTTTTACAGGGCAGATTTGGGAGCTATTTCTGCTTTTTCAAATAATGAAAAAATCAATAGAGAAGATCTTGATGACGGAACTATTATTTTAAAGCCCGAAAAGGCAAAAGCAGGTTTTATTTTTTACCCCGGCGGCAAGGTGGAGTATACGGCATACATTCCTTTAATGGCGTCGCTTGCAAAAAAAGATATAATGTGTGTGCTTTTAAAAATGCCCTTTAACCTTGCAGTTTTAGATATTGACGGGGCAGATGGTATAAAAGAAATGTTTCCCGAAATACAAAACTGGTATCTTGGTGGTCATTCCCTGGGTGGCTCAATGGCAGCTTCCTATCTTTCTGAAAACGTCAACGAATATGAGGGGCTTGTTCTTTTAGGCTCATATTCTACAGCAGATTTATCAAAAGAAAGCATAGAGGTTCTTTCGGTTTTCGGTAGTGAAGATAAAGTAATGAACAAAGAAAAATACGAAGATTACAAAAGTAATATGCCGGAAGAATTTACTGAAGTTGTAATTGATGGTGGTTGCCACGCCTATTTCGGAATGTATGGCGAGCAAGAAGGGGACGGTACACCAACCATAACGAACGAAGAGCAAATAGAAAAAACTGCCGATGAAATAAATGATTTAATAGAAACAGAATAAAAGGGGCTGTAAAAAAACAAAAGTTTTTTTACAGCTCCTTTTTAGGGG
>JAZPXQ010000003.1:0-4607 GCA_045543695.1 Acutalibacteraceae bacterium
GAGCAAGAAGGGGACGGTACACCAACCATAACGAACGAAGAGCAAATAGAAAAAACTGCCGATGAAATAAATGATTTAATAGAAACAGAATAAAAGGGGCTGTAAAAAAACAAAAGTTTTTTTACAGCTCCTTTTTAGGGGATAGGAAAAAATGATGCAGAACGGACAAACCGAGCGAAAACAAGGCTTCAAACTTGTTTTCGCTTGCCCGAAGGCGTACAAAGGTACGTCGAGTGGCGAGGTTTGTTCGTAGCATAAAACTTAAAATACTTAATAATTTGTGCTTTTTTCATTGTTTAAGGGATTCTTACAGATATCTGCCCTGTAGGAATCCCTTGCTTTATATTGTTTGATGCGGTCTGCGCTTTTTTTACATCCCCTTTTTAATGTTTGAGCCTTCTTTTTTCATAATACAGTGTAACAGCAAAGAAAATACCACAAAGAATAATTTGAATTATGGTTGAGCAAGGAGTGGCAAGACCAATGTGGAAAAGAGATACTTCGGCTTGCTTACTCATAAACCAGGAAACGGGAACCCTTACACCAAATGCACCTATAATGCCTTGAAGCATAACAAAAGTGGTGTTACCACAACCATTGAAATAGCCTATGAAGCAGAATAAAAAGGACGTTAATAAGCAGTCTATTGCGTATGCCTTCAGGTATTCGGCTGCTGCCATAATTACTTCAGCATCTTTTGCAAAAATTCCTGCAAGTAAATCGCCCCTGAAAAATGTAAAGCTGCCTATTATTATACCAACAGCCAAGGATGAGGCTATGCCACAAAACAGGGCTTTTCGTGCTCGTTCCGGCTTTTGTGCACCCATATTCTGAGCAACAAATGCTGACATCGACTGCATATAGCTTGATGGAACAAGCATTAAAAATCCACACATTTTTTCTGCAACGCCAACACCTGCCGAGGCAGTAAGACCAAGACTGTTTACAATAGCCATAATAACAAGGAAGGATATACTTACAAGAAGCTCTTGTAAAGCAATGGGGGTTCCCAGCTTTAATGTTTCTGTTATGTAAGCTTTATTAGGGCGTATATCCTTCAGACGAAATTCAAAAGGAAGCTTTCTTCTTTTTATAATAATAAGCGAAAGGGAAACGCTTACTGCTTGTGCAAAAACTGTAGCAAGTGCAGCACCTAAAGTTCCCATACGAAAAACAGCAACAAGTAAAAGGTCACCGGCAATATTAAGTCCACAAGCAATGGCAACGGTTATAAGCGGCATTTTTGAATCGCCTATTCCACGGAAGATACTTCCCAGAAGGTTATAGGCAACAATGAAAATTGCTCCGGCAGAACAAACGAATATATATGTAACAGTCAGGCTGAGTGCCTCCTTGGGGGCGTGTAGAAGCTGTGCTAGTAAATCGGAACAGGAAACCATTCCGAGTGTGAGTGCTACTCCGACTGTACCGAAAAGGAAAATTCCACTACCGATAATTTTTCCTGCCTCGTGAGCTTTACCTGCACCTATTTTTCTGCCGACTAAAACGGTTAAGCCCATAGCAAGACCGGTTATTACAACAGTAACAGTCATCATCAGCTGACTGCCGGTTGCTACAGCCGAAACGTCAGCAGGGGTACTGAATTGACCCACTACCATAAGGTCCACAGCGCCATACATTGTCTGCAAAAATAATGCAAAAAGTACCGGTAGGGCAAATTTAATGAGTGGGGTAAAAATGCGCCCCTCTGTAAAATTTTGAGAAGTTTTAGACATAACAGCCTCCATAAAATAATCGAACCCGATTATTTTAGTATTAAACGTCAGTAATGTCAATAGCGAAAGGTCTGCATTTAGTTATTGAATATTTTGTAGAAATGTGCTAATATTAATATTGCCAAACCAATTGAATATAAAAATTAGGGCAATTTTTATTATTTTATGAATAATATGCTCTGTTTTGCATAATCACAAGTTGTGAATTTGATAAAAATGCAGGTTCCGCAATGTGATTGTGCTTTATTGCCCTTTATATTGAATTGGTTTGGCGACTATCGGAGTTTGCGTTTTTTGTGCGTCTGCTTCGGTGGGCGCACTTTTTGATTTTTTGTTGCATTTCGTAAATTTTCTTGCATTTTAACACGATTTTTCTGCATTTCGTCATTTTTGCAGAAATTTTTGGGGTTTTAATATACAATTGAATTGGTGAAAAAAGTCTATCCATTTCACAGAACAAAAGCTATAGGCTTCGCAATACCAAAAATGAATCCGAGAGGTAAACGAAATGAAGAAATTAATAAGTTGCATTTTATGTATTTCTTTACTTGCATCAATAATTTGTGTTCCTGTATCAGCAGCGGACAATATTGTTGTCACGGAAAACATAGAGGAATTCTGCGAAGATGTAAATGAAATGGTAAATGAATACTGTGACTCTGATTTTGTTACTCCCGATTTTATTGAGGAAGAACAAACAACGAAAAATATAGACGAAGAAATAGAAATCAATTATTGTGCTCGTCTTATTGTTCAATCAGACAAACCAATTGATACATATAATGCGGTTGACGTTGTAAGCGGTTTCTTTAATTTCTATATTGTTCAATTCGAGAACGAAAAAGACACAAATCTCGCCTACGAGCAATACAAAAACGATCCAAATATTATTTCCGTTGAATATGATATTTCTTACAATGCTGTTACTTTAACATCAGAAGAATCTGACGACGGTTTTGAAGCAACTTATGAAGATTATAAAACCGGATGGTATTTAGAAGCGACAGGAATAGATTTGGTTTTGGAAAAGTACAAAGCTCTAAACTTGCCTGAAGTTGTTGTAGCTGTTGTAGATACCGGTGTGGATTTAAATTCCCCATATTTACAAAACAGACTAATACCGACTGGCTTTAATAATGCCGGTGATGGTGACGAGGGTTCCGAACAGGATTATGATGGACACGGAACTATGGTTTCAAGCGTTATTGCCAACTGTACTACACCAAATGTAAAAATTGCTGTTTATCGTTGTTTGAATAGTTACGGTGGTATCGAGAGTTTTGCTCTTGCGTGCACGGCAATTTTACAAGCCGTAAACAATGGTGCAGATGTAGTCAACTGTAGTTTTATTCTTCCTGGTGAATATAGTATGATGGCTACTATAATTGACTATGCCTATTCTAAATCTTGTATAATTGTTGCTGGAGCAGGAAATCTGCTTGGCGATTTAGGGATTGTTAATGCAACACCTCTTAACACATCTGAAAAAGTTATTTCTGTAGGTGCTTCTAATAAAAAACATATACCCACAGATTTTACTGCTTATGGTCAACCTGTTGATGTATTAGCACCAGGCGAAGATATGCCTTTACTGCATTTAAATAACAAAGTTTATTTTGTAGAGGGTACATCTTTTTCATCACCTTTCACAGCAAGTGTGTATGCTATGTTTTATGCTACCCATCAAACAGTACCATTTAACGATCGTGTTCGAATAATCAAAAATAGCGGAGACGGAACAGATGAAAAATATGTAACAGATTTATTTGGTAGTGGTATTATAAACCCATTAAAATTGTTTGAATTAGATACAGTAGAAGAACCTACATTTAGTCTTGATTCAGGTCGATATGTAGGTGAGGTTTGTTTAGAATTATCATCGGAAGATGGTGCTGAAATATACTATACTACAGATTATTCTTATCCTTCTCCAACAAACGGAACCTTATATACAGAACCAATTCGCTTCTTAGATGATGATTTAAGAATCAGAGCTGTAGCATACAAAAGTGGTAACAGAAGTAATTATGTAACAAAAGACATATGCTCATTGATTCTTGGAACTGATGATATGTTTACAATTACTGATGACGGTATAATAACGGGATACACGAGTACTGTAAAATATCTTAAAGTTCCTGAGATTATAAATGGGATAACGGTAAAAGAAATTGCATATAGCAGTGGCTTTAACACAGCTAAACTTTATGGAATAATACTTCCTGATACCGTTGAATATCTTGGTGCAACATTTGAAATTTTCGATAGAATTCAAAAAGATCCTAATGAACAAATTGGTCCATTTATGAGAAGTGAAACTTTAGAGTTTATTGCAGGGGAAAATATAAAAGTTCTTGGGTATTATTCTTTTGTTGATTTAAAAAATGTTATAGAATTGGATTTCCCTAATTGCGAAAAAATAATGATGCGAGCATTCAATAAATGTAAGTTATCATGGATGAATTTTCCATCAGTTAAATCTGTTAGTAAAGAAGCTTTTTGGAACACAGGTAGTTATATTGGTGAAATTCATTTACCTAATTGTGAACAGATTGGAGCACAAGCATTTTCTGATTTTTCTTCCCTTGGGGTTATATATGCTCCAAAAGTCGATTTCCTTAGATATGATGATTTTAATGAAAGTGTTTCATATAAAAAGGATGATCCAAGTTCATCAGAACTATTGTTTTACGAATGTCGTTCTTTAACTGAACTTGATTTACCAGCATTCACAACAATCGGAAAGAATGCTTTTCAACATTCAGCTATTAAACGCCTTGAATTCTCCAATGTTGAATACATATATGATTTGCCTAATACTTTAACCGTTTATAACGGAGAAACTAGACCGATATATTCTCCTTATTATTG
>JAZPXQ010000004.1:0-426134 GCA_045543695.1 Acutalibacteraceae bacterium
TGAATGCACACTCCTTCGTACTTTTTTGTTGCAGTTGGCAGACCGCAACTTCATTATATCACGAAGGAGTTTTCTTTTTGGATTGTTTCATCTATATAATTTAATTGAACCACGCGTCTAACGCGTGGTTTTACTATACAAAAAAGCATCGCTTTTTCAAGCGATGCTTTTTATTACAGAACGTAAATAATAATATCTCTTCTGCCCCAGTTTCTGCACTGTGCCTCGGAATTCATATACAAGTCAACTGTCCAGTCAACATCGTAAATGTAGCTGCCTGTATCAGCTGCTATACAGTAGCCGTATACATATCTGCCATCTGCAGAAACAATATACATTTCTGTACCATAGGGAATTTCCTTGGGGTCAACGGCAATGTAGCCTGTCTGTGCCCTTTTACCTGTTGAGGTAATACCACCGGGAATGCAGTATGCAGTTGCCTGAGCATTAATAACTGATTTGTAATTTGTGGGCAATCCGTTTGCGCCGATTTTAAGGTATGAAGGCTCTGCCATTTCACTGATAGGTGTTCCCACAGGAAGGCTTGTTGTAACAGCATTAACCTTTGTACCAACCTGAACAAGCTCTCTTTCGGGCTTTGCAAGTAACTTTTCAGATTTCATGCTGCTTTCCTGAAGCTGTCCATTTACATAGCGATCTTCATAAACAACTGCTTTTGTACCTTCTTTACCACTTTCAAGAACTCTTGTACGATTTCTGTAAAGGGAATCGGAATAGGTATATTCTGTTTCGTAGGGAATTGCTTCCTCTTCTGTACGCTCTTTAAGCTCAACTCTGTAAACAGAAATTGCCATCCCGTTTTCAAGCTTCTTATCAAGAGCAGGCTCAGTGAAATCCTCTTTATTCAACTTAACGCCAAGAACACTCAAAGCATCCTCAACTGTTTCACCTGAAACCTTTTCTGTCCCGGTTTCACCGTCAACTGTAAGAGTGATTTCAAAAATATCGTAAATTTCGATTGTCATACCGTCTTCTAAAAGTGTATCTGCAGAATAATTAAGTGCAGTACCCTTTTTAAGAGTGATTTTTGCTTTTTTCAAAGCATCCTTAACTGTGCCTAAAGCATATACGGTACTTGAAGTTCCGTCAAAGCTCTCAATTGTAACCTTAACGCCTCTTCTGATAATAATGGTACTTCCGTCTTTTCCATCGAAATTAGCAAGGCTTACTTTGTCGCCCCTTGCTTCGCTGATTTCAATTCCTTCATCAGCAAGAATTTCTTCAGCTTCATTTCTGGATGTTAAAACCTCTGTAACCGAGTTACCGTCGTAAATTGTAACATTGTACATTACGGGCGGTACGGCGAACGCTGTGCCTGAAACGAAGAATACAGCCGCTAAAACCAAAAGAGCAACTCTTTTGAGCGGCGAATGTACAGACGTCTCGCCTATTTTTCTAACTGTCATGGTATAAATATCTCCTTAGACAAGCAGCTTTTCTATTTTTTATTTTTGTTTGGCATTTCTGCCGTAAAAAGCTGCCGTTGTAGGCGTTTTTACCAGCAATAAAAAGTTGAATTGTCACATATTCAACCTCAGATTACCAATAAAAAAGCCGTAGTTATCCGATGGCATTTGGTATTATAACCAAGTTTTTTTAAAAGTCAAATATTTTCAAAAGCGCTTTTTGTTAACTTTTCACAAAGATTTTTAACATAAAAAATTTTAAAACACAACATTTTGTGTCGAGACACCTTGTAAACACCATTTTTGTATACTTCGTTTTGGCAATATTGTAGAAATTACAATCTGTAACTTTTTATACCTTTTTTTGCCATTTTCTTGTCATTTTGTAATTATTTGTTGACAGAAAAGGTATTTTTCACCATAATATATATACTATATATAATATATTACATTTGTGAGTTGACTCTCTATGACTATATCTATTCCTGACAATGTTAAAATAATACTCCAACGCTTAAATAATGCCGGGTTTGAGGCATACTGTGTTGGTGGTGCTGTGCGTGACAGCATTATGGGGCTTACTCCCGGTGATTGGGATATTACTACCTCTGCACTTCCGGAAGAAACAAGAGAGCTTTTCAAGGATTATAAAACTGTTGATACAGGCTTGAAGCACGGAACACTTACAGTAGTAATGGACAAGACTCCATACGAAATTACTACCTTCCGTATAGATGGTGAATATGGTGACAACAGACACCCAAAAAATGTTACCTTTACAGGTAAAGTAGCAGATGACCTGTCAAGACGAGATTTCACCGTAAATGCTCTTGCATATAACGAAAACGTTGGTCTTGTAGATTTATACGACGGACAGGGTGATATATATAATAGTATAATAAGAACTGTCGGTAATGCAGATGTCCGTTTTAACGAGGACGGTCTTCGTATTATGAGAGCTTTGCGTTTTTCTGCCACCTTAGGCTTTGAAATTGAGGAAGAAACAAAAAAATCAATACACAAAAACAAAGACCTTCTAAAAAACATTTCGGCAGAGAGGCTTGCTCTTGAGCTAACAAAGCTTATATGTGGCAAAAATGCTTTTAATATACTTATGGAATACCCAGATGTACTTGCTGTGTTCATTCCCGAAATTGCGCCTGCAGTTAATTTTAAGCAATTTGGCAAAAAGCACGCCTACGATGTGTGGGAGCATATATGCCATACCGTTGATACAATTCCCAATGACAGAATACTGCGCCTTACAATGCTGTTGCACGATTTAGGCAAGGTACCCACACACAAATTAAACGACAAGGGCGACAGCACCTTTAAAAACCACGCTGCTGTAGGTGGTGAAATGGCAAAGGAAATTCTCACTCGCCTTAAATTTGATAAAAAAACAATAAATCGAGTTTCCTTTCTTGTAGGCTGTCACGATTTTGAGCCCCCCGAAACAAAAACCGAGCTCAAAAAGCACCTGAAGAACAAAACCCCCGAGGATATAAAAACACTTCTTGTTATTAAAAAGAGTGACAGAGGTGCGTTGAGTGAAAGCTATCGTGATATAAGCGAGGGGTCTGCACAAGCATTAAAGTGGCTGGAAGAAATAGAACGCAATAACGAATGCTGCACCATCTCACAGCTTGCAATAAACGGTAAGGATTTAGAAAAAAATGGCTTTAAGGGAGAAGAAATAGGAAAAGCCTTAAATGACATTTTAGATGCAGTTATTGAAAACAAAGCAGAAAACAATAAAACTGCTTTATTGACATATATATTATAATAGTATAGAATAAATATGATTTTTAGTAATTGAAAGGGTGGTAAAATGCGTACTGCACATTCTCTCAACTTTGGCTGGAAATATTCTCCTGAATTTTCGGAGGATATGATTACAGCTTCATTTGACGACAGTAAATTCCAAACTGTTGACATTCCCCATACAAACAAGGAATTACCCTTAAACTATTTTGATGAAAAATGCTACCAGTTCGTAAGCTGCTATCGTAAAAGCTTTGATACAGGTAAAAAGGCAAAGGGCAAAAGATATATTCTTCATTTCGAAGGTGCTTCCCTTTACTCAAGGGTTTACTTAAATGGTGAATTCATAGGCGAATACAAGGGAGCCTACAATGCTTTCACATTTGATATTACAGATAAAGTAAAAGCTAAAGACAATTTACTTGTTGTTGAGCTTGATTCATCTGAAAGGAAAGAAATCCCTCCCTTCGGTAATGTTGTTGACTACCTGGTTTACGGTGGTATTTACCGTGAAGTGTGGCTTGAAGAAGTAAGCGAAACATACATTGATAATGCTTTTGTAAGAACACTCAATGTTCTTCAGCCTAAGAAAGTTCTTGACATTGATGTAACCCTTTCCGAAAGCGCAAAGGGTGAGCTCACCTTTACCCTTTTTGATGGTGATGAGGTTATTGGTGAAAAGAAAACTGACTTCAGTGGACGAGTTATCAATGCTAAATGGGCTGTTAAAGATGTTGAGCTTTGGGACACAGAAAATCCAAAGCTTTACACCCTTAAAGTAAAGCTGGATGACAAGGACGAAATTCCAGTTCGTTTTGGCTTCAGAGAGTGTAAATTCTTAACAGACGGCTTCTACCTTAATGGTAAGAAAATTAAAATCCGTGGTCTTAACCGTCACCAGAGCTATCCCTACGTTGGTTATGCTATGCCTAAAAATGTTCAGAAGGCAGATGCAGATTTACTTAAATACGAATTAGGCGTTAACCTTGTAAGAACCTCCCACTACCCCGACAGCATTCATTTTCTTGACCGTTGTGATGAAATTGGTCTTTTGGTATTTACCGAAATGCCCTCATGGCAGCACCTTGGCGAGGGTGAATGGCGAGATATCTGCCTTGACAATGTTCGCAGAATGGTGCTTCGTGACAGAAACCACCCCTGTGTAATTCTTTGGGGTGTTCGTGTTAATGAGGGTCTTGACTGTGACGAATTCTACGAACAGACAAATGCTATTGCCAGAGAGCTTGATAATACCCGTCAGACCGGTGGCGTCAGAAATATGCCCTTCAGCCACCTTCTTGAAGATGTTTATACAATGAATGACTTTATTCATTCAGGTAGCTTTATAAATCTTCTTCCCCCTGCTCTTGTTACAAAGAGCCTTACTTCTCCGTATCTTGTTACTGAGCACAACGGTCACATGTTCCCCACAAAGAGCTTTGACAAAGAGGGCGTAAGAGCAGAACACGCACTTCGTCATACAAGGGTACTTAACTCTGCTTATGGTAACTCCAGAACAAGTGGTGCTATCGGCTGGTGTATGGCTGACTACAACACACATAAAGACTTTGGTAGTGGTGACAGAATTTGCTACCACGGTGTTACAGATATGTTCCGTGTCCCCAAAATGGGTGCAGCAATTTATCGCTCACAGCAGGATGACACACCTTTCCTTGAGGTAACATCTGCTATGGACATTGGTGAGCATCCCGGTGGAACAATTGGTGATGTATGGGTATTTACAAACTGTGATTACGTTAAGCTTTATAAAAATGGCAAATACACAAGCACAATTTACCCGGACAGCTCAAAATTCAAAAATCTTCCTCATCCCCCGATGATTGCAGCCGACTTTATCGGTGATTCATTGGTAACAGATGACGGTCTTGATCCTAAAGCAGCAGCACTGCTTACTGATACACTTGTTGCTGCACAAACCAAGCAATGGAAGCTTCCACCCTCAAAATTTGTTAAAGCGGGAGCAGCAATGGTTGTGGGAAAAATCCCCTTTAACAGAATGTTCGATATAGTTACAAAATATATCGGTGGTTGGGGTAACGAGCAAATCACCTATGCTTTTGAAGGCTATAAGGATGGCGAATGTGTTGCAACAGTTGTAAGAACAGCAGTTACGGAGCTTCACATTGATGTTAAAGCCGATTCCTATGTTCTTAAAGAAGAGGACACCTACGATGCAACAAGAATACAGATTGTTGCAAAGGACCAGAACGGAAACAGAGTTCCTTTTGCTGACAGCTCCGTTAAGGTTACAATTAAAGGTCCGGCAGAAATTATAGGACCTTCAGAATTCCCGCTTATTGGTGGTGACAGAGCCTTCTGGATTCGTACAAACGGCAAAAAAGGCGATATTACTGTTACCATTGATGCTAAAGGCATTGAAAAGGTTAAACTTGACTTAAAGAGCGAATGATAATATAATACAATAACTATCACCACCTCTCCCATTCGAGAGGTGGTAGATTATCACAAAGGAGATAAGAAAATGAGCAAACAGCCCTATTACATTACTACTGCAATTGCATACACTTCAAGAAAGCCCCATATCGGAAACTCTTATGAAATTGTGCTTTCCGACGCTTTGGCAAGATTCAAACGAATGCAGGGCTATGACGTTTTCTTCCAGACAGGCACAGACGAGCACGGTCAGAAAATTGAAGAATACGCTGCAGCCGCAGGCGTTTCACCCAAAGAATACGTTGACAAGGTTGCAGGTGAAATCAAGGATATCTGCGATTGTCTTAACACAACCTACGATAAATTCATTCGTACAACTGATAAAGAGCACGAAGAATCCGTACAAAAAATCTTCAAAAAGCTTATTGATAAAGGTGATGTTTACAAGAGCGAGTACGAAGGCTGGTACTGTGTACCCTGCGAAAGCTTCTTCACTGATTCCCAGCTTGTTGACGGCAAATGCCCCGACTGTGGAAGAGAGGTTCGTAAAGAAAAAGAGGAAGCTTATTTCTTCAAAATGAGCAAATATCAGAAGCAGCTTGAAGAATATATTGAAGCAAACCCCAATTTCATTTATCCCGAAAGTCGCAAAAAAGAAATGATAAATAACTTTATCAAGCCCGGTCTCCAGGATTTGTGTATTTCCCGTTCAACCTTCAAATGGGGCATTCCATTCCCCGGTGATGAAAAGCACGTTATCTATGTTTGGGTGGATGCTCTTCTCAACTACATTACAGGTCTTGGCTATGACCCTGAAAACAATTCAGAAATGTATAAAAAATACTGGCCTGCTAATGTTCACATTATTGGTAAGGATATTTTACGTTTCCATACTATTTACTGGCCCATTATGCTTATGGCACTTGGTGAGCCCTTACCCAAGCAGGTATTCGGTCATCCCTGGCTCCTTTCAGGTAATGACAAAATGAGTAAATCCCGTGGCAACGTTATTTATGCAGATGACCTTTGCAATCGCTTCGGTGTTGATGCTGTACGTTACTACCTTCTTTCAGAAATGCCCCACGCACAGGACGGTACAATTACCTATGAAACAATTATAGAGCGTTTCAACTCCGACCTTGCAAATACCCTCGGAAACCTTGTTAACCGTACAGTTGCTATGAACAACAAATATTTTGAAGGTGTTATTCAGTCACCCGATGCTGCTGAGGACATTGACAATGAGCTTAAAGAAATGGCTCTTTCAACCTTGGGCGAGGTTGCAAAGCTTCTTGATACCTACAAGGTAAGCGATGCACTTTCAAGGATTTTTGACCTTGCAAAGCGTTGCAACAAATATATTGACGAAACAATGCCTTGGGCACTTGCAAAGGATGACGAAAAGAAAGCAAGACTCGGCACAGTTCTTTATAACCTTCTTGAAGGCATTCGCTTCATTGCTGTTCTTCTTGAACCTTTTATGCCAGAAACAAGTGGCAAAATCCTTGAACAAATCGGTACAGAGGTTAACACACTTGACTCTCTCGCAGAGTTTGGTGCAATCAAAGCCGGTGATAAAGTTGGCGTAGCAACTCCCCTTTTCTCCCGTCTTGATGCAGAAAAAACACTTGCAGAAATCGAGGCATCTCTTCCCCAGCCTGAAGCAGAAGATGAAGAAAAAGAAATTGTTGGTCTTGCAGAAATTCAGTATGACGATTTTGCAAAGGTTGAGCTCCGTGTTTGCGAGGTAGTTGATTGCAAGCCTATAAAAAAAGCTAAAAAGCTTCTTGAGCTTACCCTTAATGACGGTACCAAAGAACCCAGAACAGTTGCATCGGGTATTGCAAAATGGTACAAGCCTGAAGACCTTATCGGCAAAAAGGTTATTGTTGTTGCAAACCTTGCACCCAGAACCCTTTGTGGTGTTGAAAGCCACGGAATGATTCTTGCAGGTGAAATTACTGAAGACGACATTAAGGTTGCATTTGTTGACGGTCTTCCTGCAGGTACACAGTTAAGCTGATAATATATAACAAATAGTATGTATAACAACATTTTTGATTCACACGCACACTACACAGACAAAGCGTTCAATGACGATCGCAAAAATATGCTCGACTCCCTTAAAGAGTCGGGCATTTGCGGTGTTATAAACTGTGGAGCAGATTTAGAAAGTTCCAAAGCTTCTTTAGAGCTTTCAGAGAAATACGATTATATTTATTTCGCCTGTGGTATTCACCCGGAAGAGGTTGAAAACCTTTCAGAGAATTATATTGATATTCTCAAAGTTATGGCAAAGCACCCTAAATGTGTTGCAATAGGTGAAATCGGCTTAGACTACTATTGGCGTCAGGATACCAAAGAAAATCAAAAAGATGTTTTTGAAAAACAAATCCTGTTAGCCAAAGAGCTTGATTTACCTATAATTGTTCACAATAGAGATGCTCATGGTGACACTCTTGAAATACTAAAAAAGCATAAGCCGAAAGGTGTTTTACATTGCTTTTCAGGCAGTGTAGAAACAGCAAAAGAGGTTTTAAAGCTTGGAATGTATATTGGCTTAGGTGGGGCATTAACCTTTAAAAACGCAAGAAAGGCTGTTGAGGTTGCAGAAATACTACCCTTGGACAGATTTCTGCTTGAAACCGACTGCCCTTATATGGCACCTGTGCCAATGAGAGGAAAAAGGAACAATTCAAGCCTTATTCCCTATGTTGCTGAAAAAATGGCAGAAATAAAAAGCACCGATGCTCAACGAATACTTGACATAGCCACCGATAATACTAAGTTATTGTTTAAGATATAAAATAACCCCGACGAGAAAACTTTTCTCGTTGGGGTTATGTATTTTATTCACTTACTTCGGGGTCTGTAGGCACCTCAGGGTCTGTTGGCTCCTCGGGGTCTGTTGGTTCCTCGGGGTCTGTAGGCTCCTCAGGGTCTGTAGGCTCCTCAGGGTCTGTGGGCTCCTCAGGGTCTGTGGGCTCCTCGGGAGCTGTGGGCTCCTCGGGAAGCTCCCAACAAAATTCTGCACCTACTTCGTTTATTGCTTCTTCTCTGCCGGCAGCCTGAACAAGTATTGTATAGGTGTATTTAACACCCTGTTCAATTGTATCATCAGTAAAGGAATCCTCGCCTACCAAAGCAAAACCGATTTCTTCCCAATCTGTATCTGCAGTTTTTCTGAGAATTCTGTAATACTGTGCATTTGCAACCTCATCCCAATAAACATTAGCTACCGTTTTTTCAGTTTCAACGCCATTTTCATCAGTAATGCTTACAACACCCTTTCCAACGAAAATGCCGGTTACGGGCTCAAGTGGGATAAAAATTGTTGTTCTTTTGCCTTCTTCGTTATAAAGGCTATCTCTGTCAGAGGCTACTGCCTTAACAGTATAGAAGTAATGAACTTCCTCATCAACATCAATATCAGTATAGGTTGCTGTTGCTTCGGTTATATCTGATGCACTGATTGTTTCTACCTTCTGCCATTCAGCTTCTGCAGATGTTTTTCTGTAAATTTCATAATTCTCTGCAAATTCCACGGGAGCAAAGGTTACTGTAATATATGAGCCATCCTCACTGTATGTGGGAACAACATCAAACTCAACGGGAACAATAGGAGCATGAGGATATTTAGCGCTTGCTGATTTTTCGGTAGAAAGCTTACCTTCCTTAATAACCTTGATAGTATAGGTGTATTCTGTTCCTACAGAAATATCCAAGTCCTTGTACTGTGAAATACCCATTTCGCTATCAAAAACGCCTAAAGAAACCTTATCCTCGCCTATGCTCTTGAAAAGCTCAACGCTTTCAACACCTTCGTCAAGAGTCCAGTTAACCATAATACAGGGAAGAGCTTCTTCTGTTGCAGGAACAAACTCTGCTGTAAAGTCTGTTGCTTCAACAAAGTTCTTCATACCAACTGTATCGTAGTCACTCTTGTAACCATCTGCTTCTGCAACAACTGTATAGCTAAAGGGAGTTGTTTTTGCCTCTTCTGAAGCATCAACAAAGGAGTTAAGTGAATATGAACCTATAACTGTCCAATTTTTACCTGCTGCTTTTCTGTAGATATAATAAGTATCTGCACCCTCAACAGCACTCCAGGAAAGGGCAATGCCATTGTCAGTAACAGTAACACTTTCCATAACAGGTCTGTTCAAAGCAACCATATAAACAGAAGTATATCTACTCAAAGCAGAGCCATTAACTGCTCTTACTGCATATCTATATTTCACGCCATTCTGAACAGAGGAGTCGTAGAAAGAGGTTCCTTTTACACCCTCTGCAACAGTAGTCCATTTTGACTCACCCGTTGCCTGTCTTAAAACCTTGTAGCTTTCTGCACCTTTAATTGCCTTCCAGGTTAAGCTGATACCCACAGGGCTTTCAGCAGTAACCATATTAGCAAGCTTTACCGAAGGCTTGGAAAGATAGATATTTTTAATACCTGTTTTGTTGTAATAACTGGTTGCTTTGCCGTCTACAGCTCTTACTGTATATTCATAAGTATAACCTGATTTTTTGCTTGTTTTATCCAGGTAGGATTTTTTTGTACCACCCTTTAATGTTGCAATTTCAGTCCAATCCTCTGCAGAATTAATTTTTCTGAAAACCTTATAGGATGATGCACCCTTTACAGTTGACCAGGTAACCTTTGCATAATTATTTGCATCAAAGGAAACTGTGCCAAGCTTAGGCATTGAAAGATAGCTTACCTTTATACCCTTGGAATTATAAGCACCTGCGTTGTTTTTAGAAATGCCTTTTACTGTATAGGTATAGCTTTTGCCTGATTGAGCTGTTTTATCTGTAAAATACTTTTTAGTTGTAGTACCAACCTTTTTCCATCCGGAGGATGTCTTTCTGTAAACGTAATATTTTTCTGCTACATCACTGGAATCAGCCCAGGTTATTTTTACACCATTGGTGTAAGAATATGCCTTTTTAAGCTTTGGCGCCAGCATATAGTCGAAATCAACACCATTTGTATTATACGTTCCTTTATTAGAACCATTAACTGCTCTTACAGAATAAGTATAATACCAGTCGTTTCTTGTTGCGGTTTTATCAACATAGGAGGTTGTTTTTCCACCCTTAACAGTTGCAATTTTTTTCCATTGGGAATTATTTAAAGAGCCACCCTTACGATAAATCTCATAGCTTTTTGCACCGGAAACAGCCTTCCAGGTAAATTTTGCATAACCGGATGATGTTGTGCCGCTTACACCTACCAGATGGGGTGTATCAATATATATTAAGGAAAGACCTTTTTTATTGTAAAGGCTGGTATAATCGCCATCGTAGCATCTTACTGTGTACTTATAGGTTTTACCACTTTTAGCAGTTTCGTCGGTATAGGTATACGCACCTTTTCCAAGGGTTTTTATTGCTTTCCACTTGGTGTCACCCTCTGCTTTTCTGAAAACCTTGTACTTAGTAGCAGTTGCCAATGGAGTCCAGGTAACCTTAACACCCTTTGCAGTACTCTTTACAGAATTAAGCTCAACTGTCTTTTTACTTAAACGGTCAATTTTTATTTTAAAGGACTGAACGGAATCGGTATCAATAACATTTCCGTCTTCCCTTGAAATATAGGTATAGCATTTACCGTAGTATGTTCCGCTGGGTGTGTTTTTGAAGCTCCAGGAAATAGCCATAGGGCTGTTACCCTTTGAACCAAACTCACCTGACATACTTCTTATAAGCTGGGTACAAGCTTTGTCGGAATAAATCTCAACAGCATAGTTAGCGTTACTTTTACCCTCACTTATTCGCATAAAGTAAAGTGTGGCCTTGTCCCCGTAAAATGAAAAGCTTGTTTTACGAGCTTCCAGCTTTGAGTCAGTAGGAACAATCTGACCATACTCATTGTCATAGGCTGCAGTTTTGTCTGTAGCGAAAGAAACTACAGCTAAAGCACCTACAACAAGCAATGCAACAAGAAGTGTCAATAACACCTTTGTTTTTGAACTTGTTTTTTTCATGGAATAACCTCCAATGGTTTTTATTATACATTTGTATCTTCCACATTATAATATATATAATTGTTCATTTCAATAATAAATTGTGAAATTAATGTTACTAAAATTCCGACATTTTTCTCTTGTTCTTACTTTGTTAATACCACATTAACATCTTTTATTTACACTAACCAAAAAACGCAATTAATTTTTGGTTGCGGTTTATATTTATTTTCATTGCATTTTTTCAAAAAAAATGTTATCATTAAATGAATAATAATCTACAATGAGGTGTAAAATGGCTACAAACGAGGCGCATAGCTCAAACATCCAATTATATAAAGCCGCCTTCGATAAAATACCTAAAGAAAAACGTGACAGAATTTTAAGCGTTGCCATTAAAGAATTTGCAGATAATGGTTTTGAAAACACATCAATCCAGCAAATTGCAAAAAAGGCAGGCATCAGCGTAGGTTCTGTTTATAAATACTTTGAAAACAAAGAAACCTTATTCTCAATGGTTGTTCACGAGGGTATGTCCTCTTTAGAGGAGCTTCTTATGAGTATGGCTGACTCTTCTGAGGATATTATTGTTAAAGCTGAAACAATTATCAGGGAGTTATTGAAATATTCAAGAAAAAAGCCCGAATTGATCAAGCTTTATTGTCAGCTTACTACAAGTGACAATTCTGAATTTTTGAATGGTATATCCCAACGAATCGAGGCTGTTTCGGCTTCAATTTACACAGTTACTATCAGCAAGGCTCAGGAAACAGGTGATGTCCGTAACGATGTAAACCCTGCGTTCTTTGCATTCCTGCTTGATAATATTTTTATGATGCTCCAATTTACAACTGCTTGCGATTACTATAAAGAAAGATTTTTCATTTATACAGGAAAACAAGCAATCGAAAGTGACGATTTAATTGTTGAGCAGACTCTCAAGTTTTTAAAAGCGGCATTTAATTTTAAATAATTTTTTATTTTGAAAGGTGCAGTATCTATGAAAAAAATCCTTAGTGTACTTCTTGCAGCTTGTGTGCTTGTTTCAGCATTCGCACTGAATGCTTTTGCAGCAACAACTACAGACGAAATTGTGTCCTGCTATGACTTTAATGGTGATGGCGATGTAAATCTTTCAGACGCACGAACCGTACTTCGTGTTTCTGCAGGGCTTGAAGCTCCACGTGAAGGCTTCGTTTATGACCTGGACGGTGATAGCTTAGCAACAATAACCGATGTTAAAATGGTGCTTTCCATTGTATTGGGTGTTGATGTTGAAATCACAAGTGACGAATTTAATCTTGGTCTTTTCAGAGCTGAATTGAACAACATCAAGGCTGTTCGTCCCGGCTTCACAAAAACAGCTACATCAAAATGTAACTCTATGCTTGTAACTACCAGAAACGCTCCCGATGCCTCTCTTAATGTTACAAATATGCCCTTTGAGCAATACACAAACAAAACCTGTGACTATCTGGAAGATGCTTTAGGTGGATTTGCCGGTGCTTTTTTACCTGCAGATAAAAAAGCGGAAATAAAGGCAAGCATCGCTGCTATGAGAAAGCAGGCTGACGAGGTTTATATTCCCAAAACCAAAACTACTACCATCGCAAAGCGTCGCAGTCACTATGCAGCCTTCCCTGTAAACAACCTTGCTAATTCCTGCTTCTTGACAATGGACGATATCAAGAGTATAGAATGCTACGAGGAAGATGGCTACATCATAAGAAAAGTTACAATGAACGAAAACACCTATATTGGTGATGAATATCCCACAGGCTACGAGGGTTCCTCTCAGAGATGGCAAAAAATCTCTTACGGTAAGGTTTTCAATATTCCGGAATTCAGCGAAACCGAAAACGGAAAGGAAACATCAACACTTAACAAGGTAACCTTCAAGGATGGTGTTATCATTTCAAAGGTTGATAAGCTTTCCGGTCTCCCCATAAGTGTTGACTATTCTTACACTTACATAGCAAATGTTTCAACTATTCCTACAGTAGATGCTAACGGAAATCCCGGTCTTGAAATGGATTCTGTTACCTCTGCCACTCTTACAGAAAGCTTTGTAATTAACCCCGTAACAAATAACTAAGGAGAATATTACTATGGAAAACATTAAAGTAACAATGGAAAATGGTGAGAGCTTTGTAATTGAGCTTTGCCCCGAACAAGCTCCCATCACCTGCGAAAACTTCTTAAAGCTTGTAAAAAGCGGCTTTTACAATGGCCTTACCTTCCACCGTGTAATTGACGGCTTTATGGCACAGGGTGGTGATCCCGAAGGAACAGGCTGTGGCGGAAGCGATGAAAACATTAAAGGCGAATTCAGAATGAATGGTGTTAATAACAGCCTTTCCCACACTCGTGGCGTTATTTCAATGGCTCGTTCCCAGCATCCCAATTCAGCAAGCAGTCAGTTCTTTATCTGTTATGGCGATTGCACCTTCCTTGACGGTCAGTACGCCGCCTTCGGTAAGGTAATCGAAGGAATGGAAACTGTTGATAATTTCCTTAAAATTGATCGCAGAATGAGCTTCGGCGGAGAACGCTCAGTACCTGTTGAACCTATTGTTATGAAAACTGTTGAAGTTTTATAATAAAATTTTAAAAAGGAGAAAATGGAATGAACACTAAAATCAATGGATTGCTTCATAAGCTTTATGGCACAACACCTGATGACGGCAATCTCCAACCCAAAGAAGCTCTTGCTTATGGTATTGCAGGCTTCGGTCAAAACTTTATATGCACCATTATCGGTTCATATTTGACCATTTTCCTCACAGATGCACTTCTTTTCGGTGCAGAAGGTGTTACAATTGGTAACATTGCAGGTTCAATGGCTGTTGCTTACCTTATGCTCGGCACTCGTATATTCGACGCTTTCAATGACCCAATTATGGGCTCTATCGTTGACAAAACCCGTACAAAATGGGGTAAATGTCGTCCCTATCTCAAATGGATGGCTTTCCCCATTGCAATTATGACAATCGCTTGCTTCTTACCTGTTTTCCAGGCTAAAGCACATTGGTCATTTGTTGTTGTTGCAATTATCTATGTTTTATGGTCAGTCGCTTACACAGTTGCAGACGTTCCTTACTGGGGTCTTTCAACCTGTATGACAAACGATACCGTTGTTCGTGGTAATCTTCTTACAGTTACCCGTCTTCTTTGCACATTGGGTGCAGGTATTGTTACTGTTTTCCTTCCTATCATTACAGGTTCTATTACAGCTAAATATAAATACCCTGACACAGCAGAGGGTATTGCACAGATTATGGCTGACAAGGGCGTAGATGCAGAAGCTGCTAAAAACTTTGTTGGTACTGTTATTGCAGGTCAGGAAATTGCAAATGCAGACACTCTTAAATGGACATATTTCATTGCTGCAGTTATTCTTGTTGTTGCTGCAATTCCTATGTTCTTCTATGGCTTCAAGCACACAAAAGAACGTTTCACAGCCGACGATAATCCTCCCAGCTTTGGACACAATATGAAGCTCCTCTTTAAGAACAAAGAGCTTCTTCTTATCGTTCTTTCAGGTGTTCTCGGTGGAGCAAGAATGGTTTATACATACACAGGTGGTCTTTACTTTGCAAAATACGTTCTTCAGAACGAAGGTATGTACAGCCTTATAACACTTCTTGTTGTTCCCGGTGGACTTGTTGCATCAATTCTTGTTCCCTGGATGTCAAAGAAATTCACAAAGAAATGGGCATATATCGCCGTTCACATTTTCGGTGGCGTTGTAATGGCAATTATGTATTTTGTTGGCTACGATGCTCCCTGGAAGCTTATTGTTGCTGCTATCGGTCTTGTTCTTCTTGGTATTCCACAGGGTGTTAACAACATTATCACCTATGCTATGATTGGTGACACTGTTGACTACCTTGAATGGAAAACAGGTGAGCGTGGTGAAGGTATCTGCTTCGCTATGCAGACTCTTATTAATAAAATCGGTATGGCAGTTGGCGCTTTCATCGGTGTTATCTCCTTCGCTGCTGCAGGTATCAATGCAGAAACCGGCTTCATCTCACCGGAAGGCAAGCAGACACTTTGGAATATGCTTGTTCTTTCAGGTGTTATCAGTATGTTTGCTTGTGCAGTTCCTATGTTCTTCTATACAATTACAGAAAAACGTCAGGCTGAAATGGTTGCTGAAGTTGCAGCAAGAAAAAAATAAAAACACATTATCAACCCCTTGTTGCAAAAGCATTTTGCAACAAGGGGTTAATTCATTTTAAGCTCAAAAAGTTTATTGCGTATTTACTTTTTAGTTTTGGATATGCCCTGAAGCTTAAAGCATCTATTACAAACAGCGCTTTTGATATTTTGAAATACGGTAACACGTAAACAAAGGGAACAACTGTTATACAGCTTAAAAACCACCCAAAGAAAGAGCTTTCCAGGAGAACACTTTCACGGAGAACACCATCTGTAAAATGTATACTTTTTTTTATTGCCTCTTTCGGGGTAATATCTCTATTCAAACACACATAATAGGGTGCTGCATTGTACCTTGAAAAGGTTATTCTCCACATAAATATACAAAGGGATAAAAGCAGTGAGCTGCCCGTTATCAGAATATAAAACACAGGAGCAGAAATACCACCGGATGAATATAAATAATATGTTATTCCGTAACACACAACACTCGGTAACAAGAAAAATAGCAACCAGGCAACTTTCAATACGGTTAATTTCAAATATAAAGATAATGCTCTGAAGCTACCTTTAAAGGTAAAAAAATGAAACAAGAGTCCTGTTCTTCCTTTACCCCCGGAGGCTTTTATAAAATAAAGGAACTGTTCTCCTAATTTTAAAGCACATATAAACAAAAAAATTATTGCAGTTACAAAAAACACATCAAATACAACAACCGTATAAACAAAAGCATCATTATAATTCTCCAGGTAAAAGCTTAATATACCACTTTTAAAAAGGGCAATAAGACAATAACCCCACAGGGCAAATATGCCTCGTCTTACAAAAAAGCTAAACAGCGAAATCAAAAATAACCTAACAGTGTTTCCCCTTAAAAACATTTTACTTTTTATTTTTACTTCTGCGTTCATAATATCACCAAAAAAGAAAAATCTGCGTACCTGCTTGGTACACAGATTATTTTTCCCTTTTAGGAAGCATTTAATCATTGTCTTCTGCGGATTTCTTTCATATTCTCCAGAATATAATACGGAATAATTAAATTCCCTTTACCTGTTCCTATGGAAATGTGAGGCTTCATACCACCGTGGAAATCCGAGCCTCCCGAAAGGGACAATGACATTCTTTCAGCAAGAGCTCTGTAAGCAGCAATATGTTGAGGTGTGTATTCCGGATAATAACCCTCTATACCGTTCAAGCCGGCTTCCTTTAGCTTGATTATAAGCTTTTCCAACTGTTCTATATCGTATTTAGTCTGATTCAGATGTGCAAGGTAAGCAAGGCCACCGGCTGCACGAATTGCCTTTACAGCCTCAACAGCTGATAACTCGTTTTTCTCTGCATAGGCAGGTTTACCCAGCCCTATATATTTATCAAAGCATTCCTGAACAGTGCTGCAATAGCCTTTATCCACCATAACCTTTGCAATGTGGGCTCTTCCCACAAAATTACTTCCTGCTACCTGCAAGGCTTCATCGTGAGTTATATCAAGACCTAACCCCCTGAGCTTACTGCAAATCTCCTCCATACGACGTCTGCGACTGCCCTTGAGCTTTTCAATAGTGTTTAACAAGGTTTCATTTTCAGGGTCTATAAAAAGACCTATAATGTGAGTTTCCGTATTTTCGGCAGCAGAAAACTCTATACCGGGAATAAATTCTATTCCGATTTCTTTAGCTCTGCTCATTGCTTCACTGATTCCGTCCACACTGTCGTGATCCGTAAGCGCAAAAGCAGACAGACCACTTTTTTTAGCGTGATCCACCAGCTCCGTCGGAGTTAATGTTCCGTCAGAACGGGTTGAATGGGTATGAAAATCTACTGTTCTTTCATCAAAAATATATTTTTTTATACCCTCGACATTTTCAACTGTAAAAGCATTATGCTCACTGAGAAGCTTCTTTCCCTGATGCCCGTAAGCTACCAATACGCAATCAATTCCTAAAGCATTTGCAGTTTCAAGGTCATGAAGAGTATCCCCTATAAATATTGCCTCATTTCTTTCAATACCCTTTGATTCAAAGAAAGCCTTGGCTCGTTCAATTTTACTTTCTGCAAGCGTATTATCAGCACCTAAAATTGCCTCAAAAAGGTTATGGATTCCGAATTTTTTTGTTAAATCAAGTGTCTCACCAATATAATTCGATGTAATTATGTATTGATGTAAACCCTTGGCTTTCAATTCTTCAAGAAGCTCTTTTACCCCCTCAGCAAGAGTAGTTTCCTCTAAATGGCGTGCATAATCCTCGTGATAAGCCTTTGATATTTCCGAAAAAACAACCTCCTCCGGAGGTAAAATTCTGTAATAAAAGTTTACAATAGGCGTTTCTACATAGTCATAATATTCCTTCAGGGTGATTGTTTTCATACCCTTTCTGCTGAGCATATCATTAACACAAGAAAGAGCATTGTGAACATCATCAATAATTGTACCGTTAAAATCCCAGAATATGTGTTTGTATCTCATAATTTCACCTCTTTAAAAACAATTCATTTTAGCATATACCAAAAGAAATGGCAACTCAAAAAAGAGTTGCCGAGGAAATTCCTACTATTACACCAAAAAGAAATATTCCAATAATTTTGAGTCTGTTTTTTATTCTGTCATTTTTATAGTGATACACTCTCACGGGTGGTTTACCGGTGCTTTCTATTTCCTTGCGGGCACTCTCTCGCAATCTTCCCTCGCCCATTCCACTGTATTCAGGCTTTACAAAAAAAATAGCTTTTTCAAAAAAACCGTTTTGAGTTTCGTTTATTTCCAAAACCTGTTTATTTACACCTTTTATCATTATAATTTCTCCTTTTTTGACTTCTTTTCTATGATGTGAAAAAAACTACTGTTTTATACAAAAAACGTCCTGAATATTTGCAAAAAAACCACGCCAAAACTTTGCAGTTTTTTTCACAAGCTGTAACAATTTATTGCAAAAAAAGAATAATAAAATTAGTCGATTACATTGGACTTTTTCAGGCTTGTCAAAAATGACAAAACAAAAATTATACAATTTGTATACTTGACTTTTCCCTTAGAAATGTTCAAAACTATGTTCAAAATGTTTACAACCCACCCCTTAAACCCTATATATCAATAGGTTTTCGACACTTTCAACACTTTTTTTGACATTTTTCACGTATTGTCAAAATATACTAATTGTTTTATCCCCTTAACAAATTATACAAAACGGAAAGTAATTTTCAGCGCAAAAAATAAATGTTCGTTGTTAAAAATACACAATTACAAAAGAGCACAAAACCAACCTGAAAATACTGTTAAAAATGTAGATTTTTTTTAATTTTCTTAAAACGGATTGACAAAAAACTTTACTGTTTTGTTCAAATGTGTTACTGTTATTTCGGTGATTAAATGAAAATTGAAGCTATAGATACAAATATTGTTTTAAAAGACACAAAACACTTAAATATACCCCTATGCCTTGACTGTGGTCAGGCATTCAGATGGAAAGAAACAGAAGATGGTATATGGCAGGGTATAGCCTATGGCAAATATCTTCGCATAAAGCAAGAAGAAAATACTGTAACCTTTTTTAACACTACAAAAGAAGATTTTGAGAACTTATGGGTTAAATATTTTGACTTAGAAAGGGATTACGAAAAAATCCTTTCTTCATACACCGAAGAAAAGCTTAAAACTGCTTGTGCAACCTACCCCGGAATACGAATTTTAAAACAGGATGAATGGGAGGCAATATGCTCTTTTATAATTTCAGCTAACAACAACATTCCCCGTATCAAAGGCATAATCGAAAGACTTTGTGAGAATTTCGGAAATGAAATTGAAGGTGGCTACAGTTTTCCCTCTCCTGAAAGGCTTGCCACACTTGAGGTAGAGGATTTATCTGTAATCCGTTCGGGTTTCAGAGCAAAATACATCATTGATGCAGCCCGAAAAATCTCAAGTGGTGAAGTAGATTTAGAAAAAGTCAAAACAATGGATTTTAATGAGGCTAAAAACGAGCTGTTAAAAATTAAAGGCGTGGGCGAAAAGGTTGCTCAATGCTCCCTTCTGTATGGCTTCGGCAGAATGGAAGCCTTCCCCGTTGATGTTTGGGTAAAAAGAATTGTTGCCGAGCTTTACCCCGACGGATTACCTGAATGTATTAAAGGTACAGAGGGTATAGCACAACAATACCTTTTCCATTGGAGAAGATCGCTATAATAACAATGCACTTTACGCTTTTTCCGTAAAGTGCATTGTTATTAATTTATTGCTCTCAATACCTTTTCCCCAATTTCGTTTATTATATCAAAGTCCGTAGCTTTAATATAATAATCCTCAAGCTGATCGTGGATATCCTTTGCAATTGAAAGCTTTCTTACTGCTTCATCCACAAGCTCTCTTTTGGCTCTTTTCTGAAGAGCCAATTTTTCTTTATTACTACTAAAAATTTCCTTGTCACAAAAACGGGAGGCGTGAACACAACGCTCACCATCATCAATGGAATAATGGTAGGTATTCTGTGTAAAAATTGCAGTTTTCAGCTGGGGTATAATAATATGCTCAATTTTTGTGTTTGGGAACAAAGGACAGTAGCATTGGTAAACATCATACCCATTTTCCAAAGCATAGGCACTTATATATTCAGCAATAAAAGGTGAAACCACAGAAAATTCATCTTCAATTGTTATAATTTTTTCTGAAAGAGCCACAATAGTTTCATATTTTACATCAATGCCTTCAGGAGAAACTGCGCTTAAAAATCTTTTATGTATTCTCCCCTTCTCCTTGCTTTTTCTTTCAGGAATAATTCTGTTAGAAAGTCTTTTCACATACCTTAAAAGCTTTTCCTCATTAACACAGGCTGCGCATATAGCTGTGCTTTCAAGCTCAATACTCGAAGCCACTCGCAAAAAGTCTGTAGTCTTTTTATGCTGAAGTGAATTTTCCTTCATCAATTTTCCTATTTCATCAATATGTGAATTTAAAAATTTCCTGTCCCAAGCCACGCCCAAATCTATTATGTGCTCACTTACACCGGGCATTTTCGGGTCAAAGGTATGTGGTGCAGTACCGTCACAAATTGAAAAATTGATTTCGGGAACTAACACCACATCAAGGGAATGAGGATCAGCACTGCAAAAGCCTCTTTCCACATAATATCCCTTTCGCTCTGCTTTTTCGGCTACCTTTCTCATAAGGGTGGATTTACCGGTACCCGGACCACCTTTAAGAATAAGGTGCTTTCCTTCTATGTACGGATCATAAAGAGAATTGTAAAGAGAGCAATACCCTGCTTTATTGTTTGCGCCGAAAAAAAATGCTACCGGAAGAACTGTTTTTTTCAAAATATCAACTCATTTCGCCTAAAACTTATATCACATACTATGAAAATATCCATTTTTTGTTACTATCTTCATTGACTTTTTATCGCAGTAAATATATACTATCTTTGTATGTAAACTTTTACTGAAAAGAGGTTTTTTAATGTCAAGATACGAAGAAGCCAAGAAGCTTTATGCTGCACTTGGCGTCGATACGGAAAAAGCCCTTAAAACCCTTAAAGATGTAACTATTTCTGTTCATTGCTGGCAGGGTGATGATGTTGTTGGCTTTGACAGCAAGGAAAGTCTTTCAGGTGGTATCCAGACCACAGGCAACTACCCCGGCAAGGCAACCACACCTGAAGAGCTTATGACAGATTTAGATAAAGCTTTTTCTCTTATTCCCGGGAAGAAAAAGCTCAACCTTCACGCAAGCTACGCCATTTTTGAAGCCGGCGAATTTGCAGACAGAAATGCTTTAGAACCCAAACACTTCAAAAAATGGGTTGACTTTGCAAAGGAAAGAAATATGGGTATAGACTTTAACCCTACATATTTTTCTCACGCTATGGTTAAAGACGGACTTACTCTTTCCTCGCCCGATGAGGAAGTAAGAAAATTCTGGATTGAGCACGGCAAGGCTTGTCTTAAAATTTCCGAATATTTCGCTGAGGAAACAGGTATTCCTTGTGTTATGAATATCTGGATTCCAGACGGTTATAAGGATATTCCTGCTGACAGACTTTCACCAAGAGCAAGATTCAAAAAATCTCTTGATGAAATTCTCGATACGCCATACGACAAATCCAAGGTTTATGTAACCCTTGAATCAAAGGTTTTCGGTATTGGTCTTGAAAGCTATACAGTTGGCTCTGCAGAATTTTGCCTTTCCTATTCTGCAAACAAGGGCATTACTCCCCTTATGGATAACGGTCACTACCATGCCACAGAATTAGTTTCCGATAAAATCTCATCTCTTCTTCTTTTTAATGAGAAAATTGCCCTCCACGTTACAAGAGGTGTTCGTTGGGACTCTGACCACGTTGTTATTCTTGATGACGAAACAAAGGAAATTGCAAAAGAAATAGTTTCCCACGATGCACTTGACAGAGTCTTTATTGCAACTGACTATTTCGATGCCTCAATAAACAGAATTTCTGCCTGGGTAACAGGTGTAAGAAATGTACAAAAAGCACTTCTTAACGCACTTCTTTTACCCACAGATAAAATGAAAGCTCTTCAGGAAAGCAACGCCTTTACAGAGCTTATGTATGTTCAGGAAGAAATGAAAATTGCTCCCTTTGGCGATATCTGGGCAGAATATCTTGCAAGAGAAAATGTTAATAATGATTATCTTAAAGATATCAAAGAATATGAAGAAAAGGTTTTGGTGAACAGAGTATGAAAGATATTTTAACAGCTCCCTTTGTGGAAGAAATGAAAAGAGCAACAGCTAATATGTATCGTCTTGGCTGGGATGAAAGAAATGGTGGTAACATCAGCTATATGCTGGAAGAGGAACAGGTTGCAGAATACCTTGACCTTAACAATGTTATCCGTGAAATTCCCACAGGCTTTGACGCTACTTACCTTACAGGCAAAATCTTTATTGTTACAGGTACAGGTAAATACTTTAAAAACGTTGAGGTTGACCCCGAAACAAACCTTGGCATTATCCGTATTGCAAAAGACGGTACAACTGCAGAGCTTCTTTGGGGTTATAAAGACGGTGGTAAATTCACAAGTGAGCTTCCTGCTCACCTTATGAGCCACATTTCAAGACTCAAAGCCAACCCCGAAAACAGAGTTGTTATGCACTCTCATCCTACATACACACTTGCAATGAACCACATCCACGAGCTTGATGAAAAGAAATTCACTCACACTCTTTGGGAAATGTGTACTGAATGTATCGTTGTTTTCCCCGATGGTGTCGGTGTTCTTCCCTGGATGGTCTGTGGTAACAACGAAATCGGTATTGCAACTGCAAAGAAAATGGAAGAATACAGACTTGTTATCTGGGGGCTTCACGGCATTTACGGTGCAGGTAAGGATATGGATGAAACCTTTGGTCTTATCGAAACCGTTGAAAAGGCTGCACAGCTTTATATGCTTGCAACTGCAAGTGGCAAAAGAATCAACACAATCACAGACGAAAATCTCTGGGCTATAGTTGAAAGATTTGCTCTTGAAGACCAGTGCAAAAAAGAGTTTTTAGACCTTTGATAATCCAAAAATTACAAAAAGATGTCCAATTATTACATTGGGCATCTTTTCTTTTTGCTTTTTTATATACTGTAATTGAAAGGAGAGATAAATATGAAAACTACCAATAACGAAATATCAAAAAAATTCAAAACTTTATCATATATCACACTTTTTCTTACCCTCTCTTATTCAATTATCCATATTCTTACTATGGTTTTATATTATTCACCATTCCCCATAAATGACTTCACTTTAACGTTAGATATTTTTTCTTGGTTTATATATGCACCGTTTGTTATTATCAGCAATATAATTCAGTGCCTTTATTTAATGGGAAGAATTGCTGACAAAGGCACAATAAAAGGAGCTTTCTGTTTACCTGCTTTTTTAAATATAATTTTGGGGTTTATAAGTTTATTTGGTATTGCTACATTAATAGGTTACGCATTTTAGTTGATTGTTTCATAAAAAGCACATCCGGCTATTTGACCGGATGTGCTTTTATGTCAGCATATAAATCAAAGCCATAATCAAAAGCTCATCTGCCTTTTCTTCCGATAAAAGCAAAATCAGTGATAACAAAAGTGCCTTATCGCTGTCAATATTCAAATCTCCGAAAACATTTTTAATTTTATCTTCAAAAGTGTTCTGGAAATTAATTTGATTTTTGTTTTTTGATTCCTTTTTATTACTTTCTTCTCTTGGCTCACTTTCAGTCTTAGAAGAATTCGAGCCGTAATTCTTTAAATTTTCTAAATAATCATTCGGCATCGGAACTCTTCGGGGTTCCTCTTTTTTTGCAGTTATGTTCTGTTGCTGTTCTTGCTTTTCCCTTTCAAGCCCTGCACTTTGTCGGGCTCTTTTTTGCATATCCTCTGCCCGTCTTATAGCGTCATTCTGCATTTTCATAAGGTCCTGGTAAGAATAATCTGCCATTACATTATTCCCCTTTCCCTTAAAAGTGGTAAAACTGACATCAGCTTTACAAGCTTTGTTGCTTCATCTGCCTTTTTCCGTCTTTCTTCCGACAAAAGTGGTTTTAAGGCATTTATAAAATCCAGCCGTTCATCGTGGGAATTAAAAGCCTGTAAAATCGGAACAATAGCAGAAAGCTGACTTAAATCAGGCATACCTAAATCGCCCAAACCACCTAATCCACCCAAATTTTTCAATAAATCCTCTAAACCCGGCTGATTTTGTTCTTGTTTTGATTGCTGTTGGTATTGCTCCTGCTTTGGTTGATTGCTGCTTTCCATACCACCTAAAACAGAGGCAGCTGTTTGCTTTAAATTGTCAATATCTTCCGGTGTTAAGGAGCTCAAAATGGCATTTAAATCAAAATCAGCCATTATTATTTCCTCCAAAGAATTTATTGAAAATCGCTTTAGCAGCATCACTGTTTAAAAGAGCTTTTGTTTTTTCCTCATCTGCCAGTAAGCTTTTCACTGCACTTGCCTGCTCCTGACTTAAATTTTTATTGATAAAATCGTTTAAGCCCTCATTGGTATTAAGATTCTCGCTGTTTTTTGCTTTTTTCAAAAGCTGGTTTACATCAATTTTCTCATTATTCAAATTACTCATTGAAATCCCCCACTTAATTGTATATAATTAGTACAATATATTGAACCAAGGGGTTGATTATGTATGCGTATACTTGTACTTTCTGATTCACACAGACACAATATTAACCTTTTTTCTGCTATCACCGAAGAACCTACCGCTGAAGTAGTGTATTTCCTGGGTGACGGAGCAAATGAATTTGAAGAAGCAAAATTCATTTACGGAAAAGAACAGGCTTTTATAGGGGTCAGAGGAAATTGCGACTTATCTTCATATCTTCCTGAAAAGGATGTACGTACAATCTGTGACAAAAAAATAATGGCAACCCACGGCTATTTACATGATGTTAAATTCGGTTTAGAGGATTTACAGCTTGAAGCTGTCAGAGAAAAATATGACATTGTCCTTTTTGGTCATACTCATATGCCTGAAAACATCTACAAGGACGGCATTCACTATTTTAACCCGGGCAGTCTTAAAGAAGGCTTCTATGGTGTTATTGACATAACAAACAACGGTGTAATTTGTATAAATAAAAATCTCAGAGACCTCGATAATTATTGACAATTTTAACTTATACTGTTAAACTGTTAACATATTTTAAAAAGGTAGTGATAATATGGATTTTAAGTACTCCCCGGCGCTTTATCTTATAGCCGGTGCAGTTATCCTTTTTGTTCTTGCCCAATCTGTTTTCTTCCTTGTTAAAGCATACAAGCAAGGGCGTGCACTTGGCTTGGACAAATCAAAACTGCGCAATGCTATTACATCAAGCGCTCTCTTTACTATTCCTTCTGCGCTTTCCATTCTTGCAACAATCATTGCACTTGTTCCTGCATTGGGTCCCGTTATTCCCTGGGTTCGCCTTTCCGTTATAGGTAACCTTATGTATGAAACAACTGCTGCAGAAGCTGCAATGGAAGCCTTCGGTCACGAAGGTGGTATGGCTGTTCCCGTTACAGACCCTGAAATTTATGCAGGTGTTGCTTGGGTAATGAGCTTGGGTATATGCTTCTCACTCGTAGTTCTTCCTTTCCTTGCAAAGCCCCTTCACAAAAAGCTTCTCCAGGCAGGTAAGAAAGAAGAAGCTCCTAAGGCAGAAGCAACAGAAAATACAGCTTCAGACACTAAGAAAAAAAGAGGGCTTAACGGCTTCATTAACGATTTTGCTACTCCTGCAATTTTCATTGGTCTTATCGGTGCATTTATAGCCCGTGCTATTATCGGTGCAGGTAAACCAGAAACCTTCGGTGACGGCGCAGGTGTGCTTTCAATAATTACACTTGTTGTTGCAGTTGTTGTTTCTATTGCGCTTGAAATTCTTGCAAAAAAACTCAAGCTTACCTGGTTGGAGCCCTTTGTTATGCCAATCGGTATGATAATCGCAATGGTTGCCGCAATTATATTCTTTAATGTTCTTCCCGAAGACATTGCAACATTTGAATGGAGGGGTTAAAAATGGCTAAAAAGAATAATAAATCATATTTTGACCGAGTTCATTCCTGGGGCAGAATTTCAACTGTTACTGCACTTTGTGTGCTTCTTATGTTCCCAATAGGCATCTGCCTCTACCTTAATGTTTTCCCACCCATAAACGGTATTCTTCAGGGTCTTCTCAAGCTCATTCCTACATATTGGACTGTAGCAGTTGTTGAAGTTATTGTTTATACTCCTATGCTGGGCGCCGGTGGTACATACCTTTCATTCGTTACAGGTAACATTGCAAACCTCAAGCTTCCTTGCGCTATCAGTGCTATGGAAGGTGCAAATGTTAAAGCAAACTCAGAAGAAGGCGAGGTTGTTTCAACAATCGCCATTGCAACCTCCTCTATTGTAACAACATTTATTCTTGCAATAGGCGTTATTGCTTTCGCACCCTTCCTTCAGTCCTTCACAGATAATGCTCTTCTCAAGCCTGCATTTGCACAGGTGCTTCCTGCACTTTTCGGTGCACTTGGCGCAGGCTACTTCATAAAGCATTGGAGAATTTCTTTCTTCCCGATTATCATTATGATAATTGTTCTGGTATTTGCCCCCACAATGGGCGCAAGCACCCTTCTCTTTGTAGGTATTGTTGCTTCCGTAGGTGGCGCATTGTTTATGTACAAAAAAGGTATGCTTGACAGAGTAAAATAAAAAATACAAGTAAACCCCATCGGTTCAAAATTGAACTGATGGGGTATTTTTATACTTAAATTTTTTCTCCGAATTTACTATAAAGGCCTTTTCCTTTTGAGTTATAGGCTCTTACGGAATAGTAGTAATCAACACCACTTTCTCTTTCGGATTTATCTGTATAGGTAAGTGAGGTTGTTTTGCCCAGTGTTTCCCAGCTACCATCTATGGTAGCTTTTCTGTAAACATAGTAGCCCTCAGCACCACTTACTTCATTCCATTTAATAACAACCTGTTTTTTCTTATTTTCTGCGACACTTGTAATTTCAGGGGCATTAAGGCAATTAACACCTATACCATTTTCATAAGCGCCTTCATATTTTCCGTTCATAGCTGTAACGGTATAATAGTATTTCGAGCTCTTTTTAGCAGTTTTATCTTTATAAGAAAGTACGTCTGTAACTTCTGCAATTTCCTTATAATCACCTGACGGGGTTCTTCTGTAAATTTTATAAGAGGTTGCACCTGCAACACGTTTCCACTTAACAACATTTCCGTCACTCCACTTAACAGAAACAAGCTCCGGAGCCTTCATATACAAATACATTCGCATATTATTACCGGAAACGCCCTCACCATAATCATTGGCTGCTTCTACATAATACGTGTAGAAATAGTTACTGTCCTTCTCTGTGTTGTCATAGAAGCTTGTTTTGGTAGTAGTGCCCACAAGCTTATAATCCTCAAAGGGTGACTCTCTGTAAATATTATATTCAGTTGCACCCTCAATTTTATTCCATTTAAGAAGCACACTGTTGTCAACGCTTGATTTTATTGATGTAATTTTGGGCTCTGCAAGGCAATAAGCTATAACACCCTTTGTATCAAAGCTACTGTATTGACCATCCTTTTCCACAACCAGTGAATAATTGTACTTATTACCTGTTGAAACCTCTCTGTCAATATATGCAATAGCCTCTGCACCTGAATAAACTAAATCCCAATTACCTTCGCTGTTCTTTTTGAAAAGCTTATAACCTGTGGCTCCTTCTTTTTCCTTCCATTCTACTGTAACAGTCTGGCCTACGCCATACGCCACAGGCTTCTGAACACCGAAAAGGGTAATCTCTTTTTTATTTGACAAAGCACCTGCGCTGGTACCATTTACAGCTTTAACTGCATAAATATATGTTTCCCCGTCTTTTTTAGAGGCTTTGTCAATATATTCCAGAACATCTTTTCCCACAGTAGCAATGCGGGTATATTTTTTTGCATCTGCAGTTTTTCTGTAAACTCTGTACTTTTCTGCGCCTTTAACCTCAGCCCAGGAAATTTTAATTTTATTATCCTCAAGGGATTCAGGTGAATTGACCTTAGAAGGTGCAAGGTAAATCAAGTCAACACCATTTTTATTATACTTACTTGCTGCCTTACCATCATAGGCTCTGACTGTATAAATATACTTTTCGCCTTTTACAGCTGTCTTATCTGTATATTCACGCTTTGTTACATTTGCAATTTCTTTCCAGGATGTGCCCTCCTGCTTTCTTAAAACTGCGTAGGAATCTGCATAGCTAACCTTTTTCCATTTCAGGTAATTACCTGAATAAAGTGCTTCTGCCTCATATATTTTAGGTTTGGCATTACCAACCTTATTCAGCTTTATATCAAACTGATAAATACTGTCTTTATCAATAACAAGGTCACTGTCTTTTTTCACATAAGTGAAGGTCAAGCCATAATATGTTCCACTTTCAAGTGTAGAAAAATCAATAGTAAGGCTTCCTTTACTGTCAACTGTAGGGAAAGCACCATTTTTATTGATAATAATATCCTGTCTTTCTTCATCCGAGTAAATTGTATAACCGAAATAAACATTTTCCTTGTGACCCTTACTGTCAAACTTAAAAGTCAAAGAACCCTTGTCCCCTTTTACGGAATAGGAGTCGCACTGTGTTTTGTAATCACCCTCTACAGGAATCATCAAGCCGTATTTACCTTTATAGGATTTATATTTTGTAGCTGCAAAGGAAGTTACAGACAAAGCAGAGGACAAGCACAATATTGCCAGAAAGATTGCAATGGATTTTTTCATTGTTTTCATTTATTCTCCTCCTTTTGCATTTGAAAATATTTATCTGCTTTAAGAATTATTGTTTGGGTTTTGGAGTCCTTGATTTTTCCCGTCATCACCATTTCAACAGCTTCACTTAAAGGCATTTTAAGTGTATTAACAAACTCATCCTCGTCAAGATGCTGTTCACCCTGTACCAAATCCGTAGCAATATACATATGAATTACCTCGTCAATAAGAGCAGGGGTAGTATATAAATCACCTATAGGGAAAATATTATTTGCAGTAAGACCTGTTTCCTCGGAAAGCTCCCTCAAAGCAGCCTCCATAGGGTCCTCCCCTCTTTCAAGCTTACCTGCAGGAACCTCTAAAGTAACCTTATTTAAAGCATATCTGAATTGGTTAACAAACACAACCTGTCCGTCCTCAGTAATTGGCAAAACGCACACAGCTCCGGGGTGACGGATAACCTCACGAACACCCTTATTGCCATTCGGAAGAAGAATTTCATCCTTAAAAAGGTGAATTGCAACTCCGTCAAAAATTTCTTCGGAAGAAAGCATCTTTTCTTCAAGCTTCATAGTTATTACCTCTTAACAAGCAAATTTACATAATAATACAAATATATTATACAATATAATTTTGTCACTTTCAACTGAAAATTGTTACTTTGCAATACTTTTACAAAGTGTACTCTTTATGGGGCAACCCACCACCGCTGACACGGTCCCCATCCCTATTTCATCAAAGATGAAACATGGATGATAGTTATCGTTCTATTTCAACTTTACTCTTGACTTTAAATTAATTCTATTGTAAAATTCTTTTCGGTAAAATGGGCAGTCGCGGATGTGGTTTCCACAGACGAGGAAAGTCCGGGCATCTCACGGCAGGGTAACTGCTAACGGCAGCCGAGGGAAACCTTAGGGAAAGTGCAACAGAGATATACCGCCGATTTTTTCGGTAAGGGTGGAAAGGCGAGGTAAGAGCTCACCGGAGCAATGGAGACATTGCTGCCATGTAAACCCTACCCGATGCAACACCGACAGGGGTGCGCCGTGCAGCGAAATTTATTCGCAACCCCGAAGGGTGGCTAGAGCCATTTGGCAACAAATGGCGTAGATAGATGATTGCCTTAAACGACAGAACCCGGCTTACAGTTTTACCGATAAGCTTTAAATTAAGCGCAGAACGAAAAGAAGAACAGATTTTTTCTGTTCTTCTTTTCTATGTGTTTTCTTCCCCACTCGGAGTATCAATATACACCTTCGGGGAAATAAAACACATTCTGCATCTCAATTTAATAGCTTCTCATATATTTTTAGATGCCTTCGTTCATCAAATCTTCGTTCTATAGTAAAATCTCATCCGAAATAAAAATCAGAGCAGACACTCAAGTCTGCTCTGATTTTTTATAATTGCGGTAATTCATCCAGATGTGAATAATCATTAAGAAATTTTAGTTTTGTTTTTATTACGTCATTTTCTTTTATGGTTTGAACTAAACTTACTCCCGTATTAACATGGGAGAAATTAAAATTTTCTTTTAACGGAAAATCCAATGCCGCAAGAACAAGGTAGCTGTTAAATGTACCGTGTGCAATTATAACAACTGTGCTTTCAAAGTCATTTTGGACTTTGATTTTTTCTATTATTTTCTTTGCTCTGATATATGCTTTTTCATCGTCTTCCTCGCCCAAGGGGGTGCGATGATTTATTTCAGCATCAGGGCAAAGCTTTTTTATTTCTTCGTCGGAAAGTCCTATGTAATTGGGTTCAGTACCCTTTTCAAGAAGAAGTGAATCAATAATTATTGGTGTGTTTTTATGATATTCTCTTACAGCATTTGCAGTTTTAACTGCTCTGACTAAGGGACTTACATAGAATTTATCAATATTCTCATTTTTAAACCTTTCACCTAAAAGAGTAATTTGCCTTTCACCCTTTGGAGTAAGGTCAGTTTCCGAAAAACCGTCACCATTCAGGTTTCCAAAGGTTTCCCCGTGACGGATTATATATAATTTCAAACAGTTCCCCTCTCTCAACAACAAACTAAAGGGGGAACGGGGCAACCCACCACCGCTAACACGGTCCCCCCTCCCTATTTTGTCTAAGACAAAACAGGGATGATAAACTTCGCACTACTTTCACTCTTATGTGTTTGGATTATGCTTTGCCATTTCTTCAAGGTCTCTCTGCCTTCGCTCATCTTCCATATTCTCATACATTTCATTCAAAAATGCTTTACGATTCTTCCTGACCATAATTTTGAGTTCTCTTTCAACTTCTTTAACATGGTAAATTCCACCGAGATTTATAAATCCATCGGGAACTTCTATTCTTATTGAACCCGTTTTAATTATCCCCCAAAAAGGATTGCTGACTTTTATATTTCTGTATCTGTAAAATCCTCTATGATAGCAAAGCTCAACATTTTCAAAATCCTCTTCCGAATAAGAGCTCCAAAGCTCCTCATATCTCACGAGAGTAACCGGCTTACCTGTTCTGTAAATATAAAGCCCGTGGTCATCATATTCCATAATTGTCCTTGGGGTAAGCAAACGATCTAAAAACAGTCCCAAAAACACAATCAAATAAATACTGTAGCTTATAATACATTCCCACAGCATTAAATCAAATGAACTCATAGAAAATATACTCAAATCATCAATATGACCGAATCGGGGTTCAGAAGCCAGCTCCTCACTAATTTGAAAATTATACGCATCTCTATAATACCAGGCGTGCCTGAAACCGCTCATTTTGTATCTGTCAAGAAAAGTAAACATATAAATCCACCATAATGTATTTTTATCAGGCTCAATTACATCATTCAGAACCAAAATTGAATACACCAAACCTAACCCGCTTAAAAGCATAAAAACAGGTGTTACAAATAGTATTCCATTTGCTCTTCGGGCGAGAACCTTAACTTCGGAAACATCCATTTTATTTCATCCTTAACTAACAATTCGCTTTCTTTAGAAAAATTCTATCAAATAATATGTATAATTACAAGTAAATGGTAAAAAAATTACTTAAAACTATTGATACTTTTTCCATTTTCTGCGATAATATGATGTTGTATTATGATTTTAAAATATGGAGTTATGCTTTATGAACTACGATACAAATATGCTTGCCGAGCTTCTTTTTCCAAATGTAACGGAAACTATAGAGGAGCTTGAAAAGAAATACCCTGAAAGAGGCTTAAAGGAAGGTGCTCGTGTTACACGTTTTGCCCCCTCTCCTACAGGTTACCTTCACATTGGTGGTCTTTTCGGTGCACTTGTTGATGTACTTACTGCAAAGGCGACCGGTGGTGTAGCATTCCTTCGTGTTGAGGATACTGACAAAAAGCGTGAAATTGATGATGGCGTATCTGCAATTATCAATGGCTTCGATTCTTTTGGTATTGATTTTGACGAAGGCGTTACAGGCTTCAACACAGAAAAAGGTGCCTATGGCCCTTACACCCAAAGCCAACGTGCAGGTATTTACCACGTTGTTGCAAAGGAATTGGTTCAGAAGGGGCTTGCTTACCCTTGCTTCTGTACTGCAGAAGAGCTTTCCGAAATCCGTCAGGAACAGGAAAAGGGTGATGCTCTTATCTGGGGCTACTTTGGCAAATGGGCAAAATGTCGTGACCTTTCTTTTGAAGAAATTGAAGAAAATATAAAGAACGGCAAGCCCTATGTGCTTCGTTTCCGTTCAGACGGACAGGAAGATAAAAGAATTTTCTTTGACGATATAATCCGTGGCAAAATTGAAATGCCCGAAAACATTATCGACGAGGTTCTTTTGAAATCCGACGGTATTCCCACCTACCACTTTGCTCACGCTTGTGATGACCATTTTATGAGAACTACTCACGTTATTCGTGGTGAAGAATGGATTTCATCCGTACCTAAGCACATTGCGCTTTTCAAAGCGTGCGGTTTTAAGGTTCCCAAATACGCACATACCCCTCAGGTTATGAAAATTGATGAAGAGGACGGCACAAAGCGTAAGCTTTCAAAGCGTAAAGACCCTGAAGCAGCAGTAAGCTACTTTGTAGAAGAGGGTTTTCCTAAAGAAAGTCTTATTGAATACCTGCTCACCCTTCTCAACTCTAATTTTGAAGATTGGCGCAGAGCAAATCCCAAAGAGGATGCTTTCAGCTTCCCCTTTAACCTGAAGAAAATGAGTCCCAGTGGTTGTCTTTTTGACCTTGTAAAGCTCAATGATGTAAGCAAAAATGTTATTTCTGTTATGAATGCACAAACTGTTTATGACTACATTTCAGCTTGGGCAGAAAAATTCGACGAAGATTTCTTCAGGGTATTTACTGCAGACCCTGAAAAATCAAAAGCAATGGTAAACATTGACAGAGAAAGCCCCAAACCCAGAAAAGACATTGCAAAATGGAGCGAGGTTAAGGAATATTTCTCATATATGTTTGACGAATTTTACACACCCTGCTTTGAGCTTCCCGAAAACATTGCTAAGGAAGACGCAAAAGCAATTCTTGAGAATTACCTCAAGGTTTACAGCGCTACTGATGATAAGGATATCTGGTTCTCAAAAATCAAAGACCTTTGCGAGCCCTTAGGCTTTACACCAAATGTTAAAGAGTACAAAAAGACTCCCGAGCTTTTCAAGGGTCATGTTGGAGATGTCTCAACAGTTATCCGTCTTGCAGTAACCTCAAGAAAAAATACCCCCGACCTTTGCTCAATTATGAGCCTTCTTGGTCAGGACAAGGTAAATGAAAGAATAAATAAAGTAATTTCATCACTTTAAGGAGATATACAAAATGGAAGAAATTATTAACGAAACCGCAGGTAACTTTATCCACGATATTATTGATGAAGAATTAGCTAGTGGTGTCAACACCAAGGTACAGACCCGTTTCCCTCCCGAACCCAACGGTTACCTTCATATCGGTCACGCAAAGGCTATTTGCATTGACTTTACAACTGCTATGAAATACGGTGGTGTTTGTAACCTTCGTCTTGACGATACAAACCCCTCTAAAGAAGATATTGAATATGTTGAATCCATTAAGGAGGATATTGAGTGGCTTGGCTTCAAGTGGGAAAAATGTCTCTATGCTTCCAGCTATTTTGATTTCCTTTATGAATGTGCAATCAAGCTCATTAAAGATGGTAAGGCTTATGTTGATGACCTTTCTGCAGAGGAAATGAGAGAATACCGTGGTACTCTTACAGAGCCCGGCAAAAATAGTCCCTATCGTGACAGAAGCGTTGAGGAAAACCTTGACCTTTTCAAGAGAATGACTGATGGTGAATTTCCCGATGGTGCAAAGGTGCTTCGTGCAAAAATTGATATGGCATCACCCAATATGAATATGCGTGACCCTGCAATTTACAGAATTATGCACGTCAGCCACCACCAGACAGGTGACAAATGGTGTGTTTACCCCATTTATGACTTTGCACACCCCCTTTCCGATGCTCGTGAGGGTGTAACATATTCACTTTGCTCCCTTGAATTTGAAAACCACAGACCCCTTTACAACTGGTTTATTGAGCAGATTGGCTTTGAAGAGCCCCCCAGACAGATTGAATTTGCTCGTCTTAACCTTAACTACTGTATTACAAGTAAAAGAAGAAACATCCGTCTTGTTACAGACAACCTTGTAAGTGGTTGGGATGACCCCCGAATGGCTACAATTTGTGGTATGAGAAGACGTGGTTATCCTGCAAAGGCTCTTCGCACCTTCATTGAAAAGGTTGGCGTTTCAAAAGCTTACAGCGTTGTTGACTATGGTCTTCTTGAAGCTTGCGTAAGGGACGAGCTTAACGAAAATGCTCCTCGTGCTATGGCTGTACTTGATCCCCTTAAAGTTGTTATTGACAACTACCCGGAGGGTCAGACAGAGGAGCTTGAGGTTGAAATTCATCCCAACAAGCCTGAACTCGGCAAAAGAAAGGTTACCTTCGGCAAAGAAATTTTTGTTGAAAGAACCGACTTTATGGCAGAGCCCGTAAAAAAATACTTCCGTCTTTTCCCCGGCAACGAGGTAAGACTTAAAGGTGCGTACTTTATCACCTGTAATTCCTACGAAACCGACGAAAACGGTAATGTAACAGTTCTTCACTGCACATACGACCCTGAAACTAAGGGTGGTAATGCTCCCGATGGAAGAAAGGTAAAAGGTACAATTCACTGGGCAGGACCTAAAGCATTCAAGGCTGAGGTAAGACTTTACGACAGGCTTTTCAATGTTGAAGACCCTGCAGGCGTTCCTGATGACGAATTTGTTAACGCTATCAATCCCCAATCACTTGTTGTTATTAAGGACTGTCTTATTGAAGAGGGTATTAAGGACGCAAAGGTACTTGACGCCTTCCAGTTTATGAGAAACGGTTATTTCTGCGTTGATAAAGACTCTACAGAGGAAGCCCCCATATTCAACAGAACAGTTGAGCTCAACTCTTCTTGGAAGTAATTTTTCCGAAAGGATGATTAAACAATGAAATATGTATATAAAATCATTGCTGCTTTAGGGGCACTTTCAGTTATCCCGGTTATAATTTTTGCAAAAACCATCTATTATAAAATTGCATCAACAGCAATGGCATCCATATTCCTTATTGGTCAATTATTTAAAATTGATGCATTGACAGATGTAATTAAGGAGCATAATGGTGTTGCACCTGAAAACATTGCAGATATCACATCTCTTTATGACCTTTATAAGCTGTTCACTTCAATCTCAGGTAACTCCTCCGGTTCAGAAGCACTTGAAAGACTTGAAGTTTTAATTGCTCCTGCAATAACCTGTGCAGTTGCTTTAATCCTCGTAGCCTTGTGTGCAATAGTTACTGCAGTTTTGGCAATTGTTGTAAAAAATAATCGTGCTGTAATTTACAGCTCAATTGCAGGTATCGGTCTTTCAATGGTATTTAAAGAATGCTTTGAGGGTCTTGCAAGTCCCATACTTAACGGAACCGTAAACTTTTCTACCCTTTTGGACAGCACCTGGGCTTCTCTTATAGGTAGCTTTACAGAGCTGGACCTTACAACAAACTTCTGGTTCATTCCAGCAGTTTTCGGAGCAGTTATTATCTGGACTGTACTTTACAACTACACTCTCCCTGAAAAGGAAAAGAGAGAAAGAAAACTTATGTTAGGCGAGGCTGATGACGAATGATTTACGATAAGGTTGAAAATATGAGCTTGTATTTTGACAAGCTCCCGGGCTTTGAAAGGGTTGAAGAAGCTTACAAAGAATTTTGTAAAGCTCCCTTTGAAAACGGTAAAATCGAAATTGACGGTGAAAACGCCTGGTGTAATGTTTGCAAGTATGATGTCAACCCCGACAATCCTTTAAAATATGAATCCCACAAGGAATATGCTGATGTTCAGCTTATGTTTGAAGGTGAAGAAAATATCGGTTGGGCAAGCTTTGACGAATGCAATATCACCGAGGACTTCAAAGAAGGCTGCGACATCGCTTTTATGGATGCACCAAACGGTCAGTTCCTCGCTTTGAGAAAAGGCTATTTTATGGTATTCTTCCCACAGGATGCTCACGCACCCTGCAGAAAAAGTGAAAACTCCGACTTTGCCCACAAACTAGTTTTTAAAATTAAATTATAAAAGATTCAACCACCTTAGAATTTTTTGAAATTCTAAGGTGGTTGTACTTATTTATGTGGTAATGAAATTACAATATTAAAAATTCCGTTTTCGTATTTTACAAGCATATCGCCACTGTGCTTATCAACTGTTCTTTTAATGCTTTTAAGACCAAGCCCGTGGTTTTCGCTGTCCTTCTTTCTCGATATATACGCTCCGGCTCTGCGCTTAGGTGCTTCTGTTGATGGATTTTTTATTGAAATTATCATTTCGTTTTCGGTATCTTCAATTTTAACATCAATATACCTGTCACTAAGGCTTTCAAACTTAACACAAGCCTCAACAGCATTATCAAGCGCATTGCTGAGAATAGTGCAAATATCCATTGCAGGAATTTTTGTATTTTCAAGAGGTGTAACATCAAACTGAGTTGAAATACCGTTTTTTTGTGCATATAAAAGCTTTTCGTTAAGAACAGCATCAACTGCAGAGTTTTTACTCACTGAAACATAGGTTGCTTCTTCAACTGCATCGGTCATTTTTTCAAGGTACGCTATAAGCTCCTCCTTTGTTCCATTTTCTGCAACACCTTTAAGAACAAAAATGTGGTTTTTTAAATCGTGTCTTAATTCCCTTGTTCTGTTATAGCTTTCTTCGATTCTTTTGAAGGACTCCTTTTCAAGTCGCATCTGTGTGTTTAAAAGGTCTGCGTTTCGCCTTATTTCAAGCTGGTTCTGAAGCTTTGAGAACAAAGTAAAAACAAGAACATTAATAAACACCAGACCAACAGTTGAAATAATAATATAAATATTAATATCTTCACCGGGTGCCAACAAATCAATGTAATACTGGTAAACAGTAAGTGTACCAAGCGTTGTAACAGGCACAGTTAAAAGAAGAAGCCAATATCTTATGGGAACAGCTTTGTTCTTTGATTTTGTGAACATACCTACAAGAATAATTATAACAAGCATAAAGATGTTAGGAAGCTCGATTGATAAAATTCTGTAGAAAAAGCTTTCAGTTTCAAGATAGGGTATTCTATCAAAAATTTTATCTATAAACAGAGAAAATGCAAAATAGGAAAGAAGCTTTGAGAGAGCAACAAAAAGCGAATAAACAACGCAGAAAAGACCTTTCAAGCGCTTTTTACCATCGAAAATTACAAGTGCCACAACAAAAATCAGAAGCAGCTGCACGCCTGTTTTAATATTACCGCTTTGCCCTGTTTCCTGAAGTGCTAAAAGAACGCCCGAGCTTACGACAAAGGCAATCCATTTAGGCCATTTACTTTTATATTTCTCATCAAAAAAGGCGTTCATCAGAAGAAATGCAAAAAGCATTTCAAGGGTAGATGAAAACAGCCTTATGAGATAGAACAAGGTTGTTTCAATAAATTCAAGCATTTTTCATCACCTTTTCGCCCACAAATATGCGTTTTTAACTGCAGATGCTTTGCTTTTGCTTACTGGTAAAAATTCTCCGTTCTGCAGCTCTGCACTATCTTTAGAAACACTTTTTATTTTCTTGGCATTAACAAAATAACTTTGATGCGTTCTTATGAAATCCTTACCATCAAGGTCTTTTTCAACCTGGTCAAGCTTGCCATAGAAGGAATATTCATCATTTTTGGTATGAACAATTAAAACTCTTTTATTGCTTTCAAAATAAAGAATATCATTTAAAGGAATATTTTTTACTGCTGATGCAGTTTTTACTGTATAAAAGCTGTCATCTGATTTGGAAAGCTCCTTTAAGCATTCACCGAAAATTCTGTCAAAGGCATTAACAAGGTCTGTTTTAAGAATATACCTGAACGCCTTTACCTCGTAACCTGAAAAAACATATTCCGCCGAAGAGGTAACAAAAACAATGAGAGCTTCAACCCCCAAGTCACGAAGTTGCTTTGCACAGTCAACTCCGTTAACCGTTTTCATTTTTATATCAAGAAAGATTATATCAAAATCATTGGGTGTTTCTTTACAATGGTCTATCAGCGGTGTCCCGTCATAGAACACCGCCAATTCAGCTTCTTCATCAACTTTTGCAAGATAATCTCTTGTTCGCTTTTCTATGTAATCGCAAACATTTTTCTCATCATCGCATATTGCAATTTTAAGCATATTCCCACCTCGGAGATTGTGTTAGTTTTAATATAACATATTTATCTGTATATTGCTACTGATATTTATACATTTATCATTCAGCACCATATTTACGGTCTGTCAGTATTGTTTTCTTTTATTGTTAAATAGCATACCATTGATATAATCAAAGACAATACAAATATTCCAAAACCCAATAAGAACAAAGGTCCATCCACAAAAGTATATGCAGCAGATGTGACAGGAACAGCAAACAACATAAGAAAGTACCCGGGGTAACCAAGAGCTGATGCAAGCCAGTCAATATGGTTAAATAAATCCGATCCCCATATCAATAATAAACCCAGAAGCATACAAACCATAGGAAGCGCTGCAATAATATACGAGGTTTTGAAAAACACTTTGGCGCCATATCTCTTACTGAAGCAAGCAACCCCTATTAAAATTGCCGAAAAGACAAATGGGAATATCTTACTTAAAACCGGATTCCCGCCCAATGTTAATAGTATCAGCCAAATAAATTTCGCCAGAAAAAAGCACGCCTAAAATCCACAACGCGCCGAATATTGAGACTCCACAGAGGAATTGCAAAATTTTGCTTTCACTGAATTTTTTAGTCATAATCTCACCCCATTAATCTCTCAATATTTATTCTTATACCATTTCAGTTAACAACATATTCTGCAAAAATGCGCTTACTGTAATTAAACCGAGAGTTGCAAATAAGCCGAAGTTTAAAACGTTCTTGTGGTTGTTTTCTTTCACTGCGAAAACTATGCTCACAATTACAAGAGCTGCCATTATAAACAAGGGAACAATTCCGAAGCCACTAAGGAAGCCTAAGAAAAGTCCTGCTCCGCCGAATATTAATTCTGCAAGCTCATATATAGCTGAACTGTTATTCCAGTAATTGCTTAAAATAAGATTTGCAATGCCAACCAGGAGCGATACGCCAAACACTCCACCGAATATTTTGTATAATTTTTTTAATTTTTCAGATGTTCTTTTCTTTGTCATAATTAACATCTCCTTTCTTTGTCTGTATCATAACAAAAACAATAAAAAAATTGCCCAAAATGTAACTTTCGGGCAGTTTTTTGTAATTTTTGGGATATTTATCTTATTATTCGTGTTTTTCCGTGCCAGATGTTCCAAACCTCTTCTTCATTAGTGGGTTGAGCATAGTCGGTCAGGAAGGTGCAGGCAAGGGCACCACACGCCCAACCGAATTGAAGTTGCTTTTCAGGGGTGTAGCCTTTTAAAAGTCCATAGAGAATGCCACCCACAAAGGCATCTCCTCCACCTATACGATCCATTACGGCAATCTGTTTTGGTTCTATGGATTCCCAGGTTTCACCATTAAGCATAACTGCACCCCATAAGTGACGATTTGAGTGCATTACCTCACGAAGATTTGTGGCAAAAACAGTAGTATTCGGGAATTTGCACTTTATTTGATTTATGGTTTCTTTAAACTGCTCAACAGGTGTCATTTCAGTTTTATATTTGGTTAAATCAAATTCTGTTCCCAAGCACAAGCTGAAATCCGATTGATTGGCAATAATTATATCGGAGATATCTGCAATCCTCTGAAAGGTCTGCTTTAATTCTTTTTCTCGGTTTTTCCAAAAGGATGCTCTATAATTAAAATCAAAGGAAATAACAGTTCCGTATTTTTTGGCAACTTTTGCAAGTTCAAGGCAAAACTCTCCCGTTTCTTTTGAAAGCGCACAAATAAGCCCTGTCAGGTGAAGTATTCCCACACCATCTTCCTTAAAAAGCTTTTCCAAATCAAAATCCTTTATATTAAGGGTTTTACCTACCTCGCCTGCCCTATCATTGTGTACCCTTGGTCCACGAAGACCAAAGCCACTATCGGCAATATTAAATTGGTGACGATACCCCCAAGGACCACCCTGCTCCACATCCTTACCTTCAAACTCCATATTGCGAGAACGAAGATTTGCTTTTATAAAATGGGCAATGGGGCTATCCTTAACAAAGGTTGTGAGCACCTTTACGGGTAACCCTAAATAAGAGCAGATTGAGGCAACATTGGTTTCTGCAGAGGTTGCCTGCATATAGAAAACATCAGAAGAAAAAACTGTTTGCCTGTCAGGTGGCAAAAGTCGAACACCCATACTTGTAGGGACAACTAAAGCATATTTATAATCTTTTTTAATTTCTAACATTTTATATTCCTCATTTATTAAGTTGTAAATTGAAAGTGGCAAGTGGCAAATTTCGGGTCTGCCACGCTATTATAAATGCTTGGAAGCGTAGCTTCCCCGACACCCCTAACTCCTAACTCCTCACTCCAAACTTTTATGCATTATAAGTTGTTGATGCAGTATTCCCACCTTTACCACTCCAATTTGTATGAAAGACTTTGCCTCTCGGGAAATCTGTTCTTTCATAGGTATGGGCACCAAAGAAATCTCTTTGTGACTGAATAAGATTTGCAGGAAGCTTTTCAGAACGGTAACCGTCAAAATAAGTGAGTGCTGCTGTTAACGAAGGAGCATAAACACCGTTGAGCATACAAATAGCACAAATTTTTCTGAGGCTCTCCATACCATTAAGAATTTCATTTTTAAAGTAACCGTCTAACATAAGGTTTTTTAAATCGGGCTTTTTGTCAAAGGCATCTTTTATTTTATCTAAAAATGCACTTCTGATAATGCATCCACCACGCCAAAGCTGAGCTATTCCACCGAAATTCAAATCCCAATTATATTTTTCTGATGCTGCCTTTAACAGTGCATAGCCTTGTGCATAGGAAATAATTTTTGCACAATAAAGGGCTTCCTCCATTCGTCCTACATACTCGCCCTTTTCGCCTTTAAAATCAACAAAAGGTCCCGTTAGCTCTTTAGATGCTTCAACTCTTTCCTCTTTCATAGCACTTAGATATCTGGCATATACTGCTTCGGTTATAAGTGTAAGTGGTACGCCCTCGTCAAGAGCCGTAATTCCTGTCCATTTACCCGTACCCTTCTGCCCTGCAGAATCTAAGATTTTATCAACAAGTGGTGAACCGTCCTCATCTTTTATGGTGAAAATCTTACTTGTAATATCAATAAGGAAGCTGTCAAGCCTACCTTTATTCCATTCAGAAAAAACTCTGTGCATATCCTCTGCAGAAAACTCCAGAATCACTTTCATAAAATGATAAATTTCGCTTATAAGCTGCATATCCCCATATTCAATGCCGTTGTGAACCATTTTCACGAAATGTCCTGCACCGCCGTCGCCTACCCAATCACAACAAGGTGTTCCATCCTGGGTTTTAGCACAAATTGCCTGAAAAATCGGCTTGACACTACCCCAGGCAAGCTTTGAACCACCGGGCATCATAGAAGGACCTTTTAAAGCCCCCTCTTCACCTCCGGAAACACCTGTACCGATATAAAGAAGACCCTTGCTTTCAACATATTTTGTTCTTCTTTCGGTATCTTTAAAATGCGAGTTTCCCCCGTCAATGATAACATCGCCTTTATCCAGCAACGGAATAAGCTTTTCTATGACCTCATCGACAGGACTTCCTGCTCTTATCATCATCATTATTTTTCTTGGCTTTTCAGTTGCTCCCACTAATTCTTCCAGGGTATGAGCCCCCACAAAATTTTTGCTTTTACCTCTACCATTTATAAATTTATCAACAATTTCGGTTTCTCTGTTAAAAACTGCAACTGTAAAGCCCTTGCTTTCCATATTCATTGCAAGATTTTCGCCCATAACTGCAAGGCCAATAAGTCCTATATCTGCTTTTTTCATTTTTTGTTACCTCTCACTAATATTTATAATGTTTGGAAGCGAAGTCTCCCCTATACTTTGCATTTTGCACTTTACACTTATATGGTCCAAAGACCAAGAGCCGGATTACTTATATAATAAACTTCTTCCCCATCAACTGTGTTATATCCATCCTTTAGTTTGGCAGGATTATATTTTTTCAAAGCATCTTCGTATGGCATATATTCAAAGCCTACTCCCTCGACATCTTCTTTTGTAAGGTACTTTGTACAATAGGTTACAGTAAATTTTCCATCGGAAGAACCGTGTATAAGGTGTGCTGCTACAGACAGATTATTTTTTAATTCTTCCTCGGTTTTTACAAGCTCCAACACTTTTTTTCTTCCGATATAACCGTATTTTCTTATAAGCTTGTCATTTTCAGCATCTTCACCGAATTTTTTTACAGCAGGTGCAAGAACAAGCACTTCCCCACCGGCTTCCATAGCCATTCGTGTTCGGTAAATAGCCTTATTACCTAACCAAGTGCTTCTGAACTCTCTGGGGTCAAGGTAAACTACGGCTTTTTTTATAGGCTTTTTCAGCTTTGTCATATTCATTTCCCGGCTTTTGGTAACCGACATTTCAAAAAGCTCCCGTTTTCTGCCGATATATATACCGTGAATAAGAGTTTCATCTTTTTCGTTGGTTGTAGTAACGGTTAATACATACATTAAAGGAATATCTTTTATAAAATTTTCTTCTGCATAGTCAAAAACCTTTCTCACGGGTGAAAAATCCTTTCCCATAATACGTTCCAGACCATAAAATGCGCCAAGCATATGGGAAGCACTTATCATACTACTGCCACCACAGCCTACAAAAATATTTTTCGAGTAGTTTGCCATACCAACAACCTCGTGTGGTACAACCTGACCAATTGATATAATAAGGTCATAGGAGTCATCCAAAAGTCTTTTATTTACTTCAACATCAATTTTGGTATCAATAAGACCTTCAGAAACAGTTTTCACAAAATCCCCCGGCACTTCACCGATTTTTACAACGTCCTCTCTCCAATTGTGAACAATCAGCTTTTCGTATGGTATATCCTTACCAAAAAAGACCTCGCTTTCATCTCTTGTGACAGGTCTGTGCGTACCTAAAGCAGGCATAATATCCACAACACAAGTGTCTTTTAATAGGTTATAATACATATTCGTAATTTTACCTGCACCCGAATACATTCTTGTATAATCCGGTGGTAAAATAAGAACCTTCTTCAGTTCTCTTCCCATAATAGATTTTTTGGCAATTTCAAATAGTCTTTTATCATCAACAACACCCTCGCTTTCAATAAACAAACAATCACCTCTTTAAAAAATACCAGTAGTGTAAAATACTGTAAGTACCATTATTTTTAGGCTTTTTCGTTGAAAATATTACTTTTGTATGTTAATATATTAAAAGAAATTTTTCGGAGGCGATTTTATGAAAAAATTTATGGACAAGGATTTTCTTCTTTCCACCGAAACTGCTAAAAAACTTTATTCTGCTTGTGAAAATACACCTATTTTCGACTGGCATTGTCATTTACAACCCAAAGAAATATATGAAAATAAAACTCCTGAAGATATTGCATACCTTTGGCTTGCCGGCGACCACTACAAATGGCGTGGTATGCGCTCTTGTGGTATAAGCGAGGAATATATTACAGGTGACAAAACACCTTATGAAAAATTCAAAGCCTGGGCAAGTGCTATGCCGAACCTTATCGGCAACCCCCTTTACCACTGGACCCACCTTGAATTACAAAGATATTTCGATATTTATGAGCCCCTTTCACCTTCAACCTGTGACGAAATATGGGAAAAGGCAAATGAAAAAATCAAAGCAGGTGGCTTTACTCCCCGTGAGCTCATCGAAAAAAGTAATGTTGCTTATGTTTGCACAACAGACGATGCTGCTGATACTCTCGAATACCACAAGCTTCTTGCAGAGGATAAATCCTTCAAATGCAAGGTTCTTCCTGCTTTTCGTCCTGATAAAGCGCTGGGAATTGAGCTTGATGGCTACAATGACTGGGTAAAGGCTCTCGAAAACGTAATGGGGAAAGCTATCTCCACATTTACAGAGCTTAAAGCTGCGCTTCTTTCAAGAATCGAATTTTTCGCAGAAATGGGCTGCAGAGCTTCCGACCACGCTTTTACTTATGTACCATATAAGAGAGCAAGCGAAGATGAATTGAATATTATATTTAAAAAACGCCTTGCAGACGAAGCTCTTTCAACAGAAGAAATTGATAAATACAAAACAGAGCTTATGCTCTTCCTTGCAAATGAATATGCACGTCTTGGTTGGGGTATGGAAATCCATATCGGCGCAATGAGAAACAACAACGGTATTATGTTCAAAAAACTTGGTCCCGACACCGGCTATGATTCTGTTGCCGACTATGAAATTGCAGTTAACCTTTCAAGACTTCTTGATGCAATGAACACCGAATACCGTCTTCCTAAAACAGTTCTTTTCACCCTTAACCCCAAGGATAACTACGTTCTCGGCACAATGCTTGGGAATTTCCAGTCCGACGAAGCCGAAAGCAAAATTCAGTTTGGCTCTGCCTGGTGGTTCAATGACAACTACGATGGTATGCGAACACAGATGCAGACACTTATGAACTTAGGTGTTATTTCTAAATTCGTTGGTATGATTACCGACTCAAGAAGCTTCCTTTCCTACCCTCGCCACGAATACTTCCGTAGAATCCTCTGCGAGCTTCTCGGCGACCTTGTAGAAGAAGGCAAATACCCCGAAGATATAGAATTCCTTTCAAAGGTTGTACAGGATATTTCATATAATAATGCCATTAAATATTTCGGTGTTGAATAAATTAAAAACGCCCCACAAATTTTGTGGGGCTACTTTATATGGGTGATACTTATGATAGCTTTTAAACAAAATAACGAAATTACATATGACGATAAAGAATTAATGGAAGAAAATTCTTTTATTGGTGCAGAGGTTGATAATTCTCCCCTTCCCGTTTTCAATGAAATAAAAGATAAACTCCCCCAACCTGTATGGGAGAAACACCAGGATTCCATCGATTGCTACTGGAAGTCCTGGGAAATTGCTTTCGGAAATCTTCGCCAACCCAAAGAAAATACAGGATTTGTTGCAAATTTCATTGATGCAGCCTTCAATGGTTGTATTTTTATGTGGGACTCTGCTTTTATGCTTATGTTCGGAAAATATGCAGACAGAATTTTTAAATTCCAGAAAACCTTTGATAATTTCTATTCCCATCAGCACGTTGACGGATTTATTTGCCGTCAGATTGAAGAAGAAACCGGTTTAGATATTTTTGCTCGTCACGACCCTGCTTCAACAGGTCCTGAGGTTATGACCTGGTGCGAATGGGAATATTACCTTAATTTCGGTGATAAAGAAAGACTTGCAAGAGTTTTCCCCTGTCTTGTAGCTTACCACCAATGGATGCAGGAGCATTTCACCTGGCGTGATGGTACGTATTTCTCATCCGGCTATGGTTGTGGTATGGATAACTGTCCACGACTTGATGAAAAATACCACGTTTGCTACAGTCATGGTCATATGATATGGGTTGACGCTTGTATGCAGGAGCTTAATGCTTGCAACCTTCTTATAAAAATGGCAAAAGAGCTAGGAAGGGAAGCTTTTATTCCTGCGCTCAAGGAAGAAAGTGACCATCTTTTTAAGGTAATAAACGAAAAGCTCTGGGATGAAAAAACACAGTTTTATTATGACCTTAAAAACGACGATACCTTTAATGGTGTCAAGCATATCGGTGCTTTCTGGGCTCTTCTTGCAAAATGCGTTCCTGAAGAAAGAACAGAAAGCTTCATAGAGCACCTTAATAATGAAAATGAGTTTAAAACTGACCACAGAGTTCCGACCCTTTCAAAGGATCACCCTGAGTATGATAATCAAGGTGGTTATTGGTGTGGTTCTGTATGGGCACCTACAAACTATATGGTTTTAAAGGGTCTTGACGCTTACGGAAAATATGACCTTTCACACGAAATTGCCTGCACTCACCTTGATGCTGCTGTAAAGGTATTCAAGGACACAGGAACAGTTTTTGAAAACTACGCACCCGAAAAGAAGGACGGCAAATTTATGAAAGGTAACATGGCATTACCTGACTTTGTCGGTTGGACAGGACTTATTCCCATTTCCGTTATGTTTGAATATGTTTTCGGCATCAAGCCCGATGCTGCAAACAACAAAATCACCTGGCACGTAAACCTTCTTGATAAACACGGAATCGAGAAATATCCCTTCGGCACAGATGGTGAATTAACACTTATCTGCGAAAAAAGAAATTCACCTGACGAAAAGCCCAACGTAACAGTAAAATCAAATGTACCTGTTACTGTTGAGATTGTTTGGGGAGAGAATAAAGAAGTATTAGATATATAAAGCAAAAGGAGGGATAGTATGTATATTTTAGTTGCCTTATTATCTGGTTTAATAATAGGAATTATTGATGCTGTTATACGCAATAAAAACAAACCTCTATCATCAATCATCGTAATAATACGAGGTGCTTTTTTAAGTAATTTTTTGGGGCTTACAGCTTCTGAGTTTATATGTAAAATAACAAACGAAGGCTCAATATACCCTCTTTCCGACCATTCACTGCGTTTCTATCTTATATACTCTGCAATCACACTGGTTTCTGGTTTTCTTTTTATATTTTTCACATCTGTTTTTGGTGGATACATTACCTTTACAAGAAACCAGACTAAAAATAAAGTCCCAACAGTTACAAAAATTGCTACTGTTTTTGTAGCCTTAGGTGCTGCTGCTTTCACAGGAACAATATGGGGAAAAGATACCTTTGGTGATCTTGCTGCTGATCAACTTATAATTAATCTCATCACCCCTAAAGAAGGTACAAGTGATGAGATTATGAGTACCTTGTTTTCGGGGCCTATAATACAAACAATAGCAATTACTTTCATTTTTTCTCTATTTGCTTTTTCTACGATTGAAGTTTTTATAAAACTCAAAGAAAAAAAACTTAATATTTTCTCTATTTTCGCCAAAAAGGTAGTATGTATTTTTTTGGCATTAATAATCTTTGTTGGTGGTTGTGCTTTCGGTATAAAAGAATTTTATCTTATAAATGTATTGAAAATGTATTTAGTACAGTCGGATTTCATAGAAAACAACTATGTAGACCCCAGAGAGGTTAAGCTTCAATTCCCTGAAACAAAAAGAAATCTTATACATATTTATTTAGAATCTATGGAAAACTCATATGCCACAACAGATATGGGTGGCTATATGGATGAAAACCTCATTAAACCTCTTACAGATTTAGCAAAGGAAGGCTTCAGCTTTTCACATATGGAAAACGGATTAGGTGGTCCTGTTTCTACAACCGGTTGTGTCTGGTCTGTTGCTTCTATGGTAAATATGAACGCTGGCATCCCTATGAAAGTGCCAACCGGTGGCAATAGCTATGGTGCAGTGGATAATTTTATGCCTGGTGCTATAACTCTTGGTGATATACTGGAATCTCAAGGCTATGAACAAACTTTGATGTTTGGTGCTACTGCAAAATTCGGCGGATTAAATTTCTTTTATGAAAGCCACGGAAACTTTAATATATTGGATCTCGATGGAGTAAAAGAAAAAGGATGGATTCCTGAGGATTACAATGTTTGGTGGGGCTACGAAGACGACAAACTATATGATTTTGCGAAAAAAGAACTGACACGATTGTATAAAACCGGTAAACCATTTAATTTCGTAATGGAAACTGCCGATACCCATTTCCCCGACGGATATGTAGGTCCAAACACACCTACCCCCAGAAAAAGTCAATACGCAAATGTTATTGCATATAGCGCTTCTGAAACAGAAAAATTTGTAAGATGGATTCAACAGCAACCCTTTTATGAAAACACTACAATAGTTATTATAGGCGACCATTTAAGTATGGATGCAAAATTCTTTGAGAATTTTGATGAGAACTATTTAAGGACAACCTTTAATCTAATTCTTAATCCTGCACCAACAGTTTCAGAAATTCCAAAGGAAAGAACCAAAAACCGTTGGTGGTATAACGCAGATATGTTTCCCACAATTCTTGCAAGTATTGGTGTTAAAATAGACGGTGACAGATTAGCTCTTGGCACAAATCTATTTTCTGATACTCCTACTTTGTTTGAAGAAAATGGTGGCAAAGAAGGTTGGGAAAAAATTAACGATGAATTTAACTATGGTAGTAGATTCTATGCCCGGAATATTCTTACGGGTGATAATGCCCCTTTTGACACAAAAAATGTAACTGAATATAAATAAGAAAGAACACACCGAAACGACTAAAATCGTTTTGGTGTGTCTTTTCATTCCGCACTCCTCATTTCGCATTTTTAAAATGTACTAAATGCGTCCTATTCAAAGCTAACATAATACCGGGAATCAAAACAAGCTGAGCAATTATGCCGGGCACAGCATTTATAAATGCACCGGTTAAAAATGCTGTAAGTGTAAAGCCCTCTGCACCAAGACCTAAAATAACAGTCATTGCCACACCCCATACAGCTCTCCCTAAAAGCATTGACATAACAAGGCAACGGTATAATGATTTAATACATTGCCATTTTGCGTGAGAGAATAAAAAGCCTGCAAAGAATCCGTAGGCAGCCAACTCGAACGCCATTGCAAAAGCATTCGGGTACATAACAGGCATTCCGAATATTACCGAGCGTAAAAGGGGTAAGAGGAAGCCTACGCACAAACCATATTTCCACCCACAAATAAGCCCACATAAAATTACGGGAAAATGCATAGGTAAAAGCATATTACCTATTTGCTGAATCTGACCTGTAAGAAAAGGCAGAACAAGCCCTGTTGCCATAAGCATTGCTGCAATAACTAAATTTTTCAATTCATTTTTCTTCATAAAAGCCTCAGAAAGTTAATTCAATTTTTTGATACACTATACCTTCACGTTCATGAGTGTATGTAAGATGAAGTGTGTTACCAACTGCAGTAATTGCAGGGTAACTGAATTCGTGGTCTCCCGTTGTAGGTTCACAAGAGAAAAACTCTGTAAAATTATCTCCATTATCTTCAGAATACATAAGTACAAGTGGTGCTCTGTCTCCCCAGTTTTCTGAAACAGGATTCATTATAAGAACTAACACACCATTGTCCATCTGTACAACATCAATGCCGCTATTTGGGTTGGGCATACCTGTATCATAAGCCTTACACCAGGTTTTCCCACCGTCTTTACTGTCGCTTTTGTAAATAGAACCTACGCCCGTTCTAACAAGCATATGTAGGCCATTCACATCCTCCCATAATGTGGGCTGAATCATACTGACCGGTTTAAGATTTTTCTTAGGTCTTATAACAAAATTAGAATGTTCAAAGGTAAGTCCGTCATCCTTTGAAATATCCACGAAGCATTTCCAGTTCCTTTTTATTTTAAAATCTTCTTTTGATGCAGGTGCAACAACAGTACCATCGGAAAGTCTTATTGCCTTGTTCTTAACAGGACCTCTGCCACCATCAAAATCGCCCTCAACAAGAACCTTAGGTTCCGAAAAGCTTCTTCCGCCATCTTTGGAAATACAGTAATATGTTACCCATTTCGGAATAGGTTTACCATATTTAAAATATAAAATTATTTCTCCGTTTTCTCTTAAATACAGAACAGGATTCCAGTGAGGTAAGCTTTCCCCGTTAACTGCTACGCTGTAAGGCTGTGCCCATTTTTCATTTTCACGTACACTTACCCAGATTTTAACATCGTCATTTCCTTCTTTAGTGCCACCAAACCAGGCAGCAACAACATTACCATTTGGTAGGGGCAAAACAGTGGATGCATGACAGCTGTCTGTTACTGTTTTAGGTGGATAAATAAATTCATTTACTGTTCTTTTTGCTTCAATTTTCATTTTCATCATCCTTTTCTTCGTCCATATAGTCAAAAGCATTCCAGGCTTTATCTTCTTTTTTCGGTTTGTCGTCAAAGCCTATATTCATTACTATTTTTCCGTTTTCGGTAAACTCTCTTTTTTTAACAGGCTGCTGTTTTTCAACAATATACATTTCGTCTCCATACAAATCTGCTGTATTCCTCACAAAGGAAGGAAAACCCGCCTCTTTAGATAACGCCTTATATATAGGTCTGTTGATAATACACATAATACACGCTCGCCATACCCTGTAGGATAAAGCTAAGAAGCCGATTGCAAGTCCGGCTGAAACAACATTATTCATAACAGCTCCCAAATACAGTAAGACAACCACAAAGATTCCGTATGGAGCAAACGCTTTACTCATTTTAAGGTAGTTAAAAAACATAATGTAAAGAGGAACAAATGCGTACATAAGAAAGCCCTTTGCACTTCCGAGTCCTGCCCCCATAATACTTACCATCATAAAAAACAAGGGAATAAAGAAATCCTTCTCTGCTTCCTTTATATAATGATTCCACTGGTACATAAGACGTTTTTTTTCTTCAAAGGAAGATGAGGGTATATCGTTATGAAAAAATTTGATTTCTTTACCTAATATAGAAAAACCGTATTTATATTCTGTTTTTTCATCGTATGAGGTTTTTTCTTGTGAATAGGATTTTACATAATTCTGCTCCAACGATTTACTCTTACCACTTACCCTTAAATCCTGCTCTCTGCGAAATTCCTCTGCTTGAATATCTTCCTGTGTATAAAAGGGATTATGTGATGCCTGTGTTTTACTTGAATCAGATTTGTCTTTAATATAAATTTTATCGCCATAAATATCAGCTGTATTTGCAATAAAATTAGGAAAGCCCTTACACTTTTTCAATTCCTTGAAAACAGGAACATAATTGTAAATGCACCTGTAACTGTAGAAAACAGGAATAGATTGTATTATAAATGTTACTGCAAAGCACAGTATTTCAGGTATGCTGTCCACACTAAAACCAAATGAAAGCCACGAACAAGTAACAAACAAACCTATAAACACCGACATATAGGCAGAAAAATACCATTTTTTGCAAAACAACGCACTCAAAAGAAACAGCGCACCACTTGCCAGAAAAATAAAATAAAATTCGTCTTTAAAAAATTTCATAGAAAGAGCTGCAAGAATTGATACAATGGCAGCCATTAAAGAGAGCTTTGATACTTTATCACTGGTAAAGCGCCAATCCGTAATCATATCTCTTTTTTCTTTTATGTTAGCAACCGGAACATACATTATTTCCATACTCAGCTTCATAGTGTTACCCTCCTTTTGATATATTTCGCAACCGAACTTCAAAATATAATATTAACTAAATCTATTAATACCCTTTGCCTTCTTCGTTTTTCGCAATTGACACAATTCTGCTTGTACCAAGACGCTCTGCACCTAAGGAAAGGAACTTTTCTGCATCGTCAAGGGATGCTATTCCGCCTGCTGCTTTCATTTTTACGTTTTCTCCGATATTTTTAGAGAACAGCTCAATATCGTCGAAGGTTGCTCCACCTTTAGAGAAGCCTGTGGATGTTTTAATAAAATCCGCACCTGCTTCTGTTACAAGCTGACACATTTTTATTTTCTCGTCATCAGTCAGAAGGCAGGTTTCAATAATAACCTTTAAAATTTTACCATTGCAAGCCTTTTTGATTTCTTTTATTTCATTTAAAATATCATCATACCTTTTATCTTTAAGCCAACCAATATTTATAACCATATCAATTTCTGCTGCACCGTTTTTAACTGCATCTGCAGCTTCAAAAGCCTTGCAGGCAGTTGTGTTGTATCCGTTGGGGAAGCCAATAACCGTGCAGATTGCAAGCTTGTCACCACAGTAATCTGCACATTCCTTTACATAACTGGGAGGAATACAAACACTTGCAGTATTATATTTTATTCCGTCATCACAAATTGCTTTTATCTGTTCCCGGGTTGATTCCTGCTTTAAAAGTGTATGGTCAACGTGGGTTAGAATATCTTTAAGCTCCATAAATAAAACCACCTTTATTTGATTTACGTTATAATTGTAGCATTTTTATCTAAAAAGGTAAACAGTATTATTAAAATATCATAGTATTTAATAATTGATTTAATAAAATTATTGTGGTATCATTTAAAATGTATATTTATGTTATTAATTGATAAGGTGATTTTTTTGAAAAACTTACTTGTTATTTTCGGTGGTTGCTCCAGCGAATATGAGGTTTCACTCCGTTCATCAGCTTCTGTTTTAAGAAATATCGACAGAGAAAAATACAATGTTCTCACCCTCGGTATAACTAAAGATGGTGAATGGTATTTCTACACTGGCGATATTGATTCAATTGAAAACAATACCTGGTTCAATGATGACGATACCACTCCTGCTGTTCTCTCTCCCGACAAAAAAGATAAAGCACTTATCATTCTCAATGATATGGGGGCTTACGAGAAAGTAAAAATAGATGTTATTTTTCCTGTTCTTCACGGAAAAAATGGTGAGGATGGCACTATTCAGGGTATTTTTGAGCTTGCAGGCATTCCCTATGTTGGTTGTACTCCCCTTGCAAGTGGTATGTGTATGGATAAAGCTGTTACAAACACCCTTGCAGATGCAGCAGGCATAAATGGTGCAAAATGGGTTGCATTTACCGAAACAGATTACAAGGATGGCAGAGTTAATTTCGATGTAATTGAGCAGAAATTAGGCTACCCCATATTTGTTAAACCGGCAAATGCAGGTTCTTCTGTAGGTATCTCCAAGGCACACAACCACATGGAGCTTTTAAAGGCTCTTGATATTGCTTTTGCAAATGACTACAAGGTTGTGCTTGAAGAAACACTTATCGGCAGAGAAATAGAATGTGCTGTTATGGGCAATGACCAGCCCGTAGCATCCTGTATCGGTGAAATTCTTCCCACAGCAGAATTTTATGACTATGAAGCTAAATACATAGACAATTCAACAGGTCTTGCAATTCCTGCTGATTTACCTGTTGAAACAAGTGAAAAAGTCCGACAGGCAGCAGTAAATGCTTACCGAACAATGGGCTGCACAGGACTTTCACGAGTTGACTTTTTCTTAGCTGCTGACGGAACTATTTACCTTAACGAAATAAACACACTCCCCGGTTTTACATCAATTTCAATGTTCCCCAAGCTTTTCGGTCAGGTTGGTGTTGCTTACAGTGACCTTATAGACAGACTCATCGAATATGCCGAGGAAAGAATGAAATGAGAAAAGTTGAAATAGAGTTTGTAAGTGAACAGCAATATCAGGATGACCGTGAGAGCAGCAAGCTCAAGGCATCGGGTACACTTCAGGAAATAGACGGTTTTAAAGTTATTTCTTACACAGAGCCTGATGAAGAAATGGGCAAATGTGAAACAATAGTAAAAATCATAAACAATAATTTTATTGAAATGAGCAGAAAAGGTGTTTATGAAACGACTTTCCTTATAGAAGAGGGCAAAAAGCATTCCTGCATTTATAAAACCCCCTTCGGTGAAATGGAAATGGATATTGTAGCCCTTAGAGTTAATGCTCAGCTCCCCGATTGCTCAGGTAAAATTCTTCTTTGCTACCGGCTTGAAAACAACTCGGAAATTATTGGTGAAAATAATCTTTTAATCAAAATAAATGAGGTTTAAACAATGTCAAAATTAGTAAAAATTGCAGAAGAACAAATTATTTCTTCTGTTACAGAGGCTATTAAAAATAATATTGCAGACGGTACATTCATCGAAGCAGAAATTCCTAACTTTAAAACAGAAATTCCTGCTGACAGAAAAAATGGTGATTACTCTGCAAATGGCGCATTTATGCTTTCTAAAGCACTTCGTATGCCCCCAAGAAAAATTGCTGAGCATATTCTTGAAAAAATGGACCTTGAAAATACATTTTTTCAGAAATGCGAGGTTGCAGGTCCCGGTTTTATCAATTTCTATTTAAAGCCCGAATTTTATGCAGATATTCTTCTTGATATTGACGCTTGTGGTGATACCTACGGAAGAAGTGATTTCGGTAAAGGCAAGAAAATCAACGTTGAGTTCGTTTCTGCCAACCCCACAGGACCTATGCACATGGGTAACGCACGTGGTGGTGCTCTTGGTGACTGTTTAGCAGCAGTGCTTGACTGGGCAGGCTACTACGTAGAAAGAGAATTCTATGTTAACGACGCAGGCAACCAGATTGATAAATTCGGTCTTTCCCTTTCAGTTCGTTATCAGCAGCTTCTTAAAGGTGAAGACTTCATTGAGCTTCCCGAAGACAGCTACCACGGTGATGATATAAGAGTTCTTGCACAAAGCTATATTGATGAAAATGGCGACAAGCTTCTTGACGTTTCGGAAGAAGACAGAAGAAAAGCTCTTGTAGAGTTTGCGCTTCCAAAAAACATTGCTACAATGAAGGCAGCAATGGCAAAATACCGCATTGATTATAATACTTGGTTCTCCGAGCTTTCGCTCCACAATGGTGGTGAATTGGCAGAAACCATAGAAATTCTTAAAAAGAATGGCTACACCTACGAAAAAGACGGTGCTTTGTGGTACAAAAACATTGAGGTTATGACAGCAATTCTTAAAAGAGAAGGTAAATCCCAGGAGGATATTGACAAGCTTGAGCTTAAAGACGATGTTCTTGTTCGTCAGAATGGTAACCCCACTTACTTTGCAGCAGATATCGCCTACCACAGAAACAAATTTGAAAAGCGTGGTTTTGATAAAGGCATTGACGTTTGGGGTGCAGACCACCACGGTCACGTTGCACGTATGAAGGGTGCAATGGAGGCTGTTGGCATTGATGGTAGCAGACTCGATGTTGTTCTTATGCAGCTTGTTAACCTTATGAAGGACGGTAAACCCGTAAAAATGTCAAAAAGAACAGGTAAAGCAATTACACTTGTTGATTTGCTTGACGAAGTACCGATTGATGCTGTTCGTTTCCTTTTCAATATGAGAGAAGCAGGTTCTGCAATGGACTTTGACTTGGACCTTGCAGTTGAACAGTCCAACCAGAACCCTGTTTACTACTGTCAGTATGCTCACGCAAGAATTTGCAGTATTTTAAGAAAGCTTGAAAATGAGGGTGTAAAAATCAGAAAGCCTGAAAAAGCAGAGCTTACCCTCCTTACAAGTGACGAGGAAACAGACCTTATTGCTCACCTTGCTTCCCTTACAAATGTAATTATTTTTGCAGCCAATGCTTATGACCCTGCAAGAATTACCCACTACGCAACAGAGCTTGCAACAAAATTCCACCGTTTCTACAATGCACAGCGTGTTATGGTGGAGGATGAAGCGCTTATGCAAGCAAGAATATTCCTTTGTATGTGTGTAAGAAACACAATGAGAAATGTTCTTTCAATGCTTAAAATAGAGGCACCTGAAAGTATGTAAAACTTTACGCCCCTATCGAACAAATTTTGTTCGATAGGGGCGTTGTTATTTTTATTTCAAGAATATCGGATTTGTCCAGGCTTTTCTGCCTTCTTTATCAACTACTGTAGCTCGTATGTATTCGTATTCATCCTTTAAATCCCATTGGGCACTTGTAAGCAGTTCACCCTCTGCAACAACCATTCTGCCGGGGTGTTTATCGCACTGGAAAATGATTTTTTCGCATTCACTTGCCTCTATGTGAACAACATTTTCCTCATCCACATAAAAGTCTTTGATTACAGGCCCGCAAGAAGAATAGAACTCCCCTTTCTCTAAAGCTGATAGAATAGCCTTAACATTATTTTCAGCATTAACCATTACCCAGCCTTTACAATGCTGGTACATAGGGTGGCCATCATCTGTTGCTACACCGAAAATTTTGAGTCCTTGTCCTAAAAGCTCATCCCAATACATACCATTATCGGTATCCATATCATTCTCAATAGCACAACCACTGTTCCAGATTTCAAAAGCAAAATTACCTTTTAATTTATCAAAATATCTGGGTGGTGTTGAGCTCCACTGTGGATGACAATAAATAGTCATATTATTTTTCTTGTGAGCTTCATCAAGGTATTTTTGGAATTCCTCCTGTGTTTTTGCTTCACCCCTCGGCAATCTTTCGTCCTGTTTATAACCATTGGTTTCGTCATCGGGACCTATAAAAACGGTATGAAAGGTTCTGAAACCATTTTCTCTTACAAAGGTGTTGTCATACTCGGTACCGGGGATTATTGTTATACTCACATCCTCAGCAAAGTTTTTATAGTTATAAATTTTGTGGTCTGTCAGAGCTAAAAAATCATATCCGTTTTCTTTATGAAGTCTTATTACATCTGCAGGATCACCTTGACCATCAGAACGGGTAGTGTGACAATGTAAACCACCCTTTAACATTTGTTTTTGGTTTAAAAAAGCCTCTTGTCTTTTCATTTTATCACCTTATTTTTCTTTATCTGTTGAGCTTTTCCTTGCTACAAGCCAGGCATTAGGAAGATACCTTCCCGTTGGCATATCTCTTGCACAGGGTTTATTTATTACCTCACCGTCGTACCCTATAACAGAGGATGAGCCTCCGTCACAAGCACCCGCTGTAACTGCACCATATTGCAAAAGAATATCTGCACAATCCTCCATTGTTGCACCCAGGGAATAACCTACCTGTCTGCCATCTGCAACAAGAAGCAATACAACTCCGTTTTCACATTGGCCTACAACTGTTCGTGGTTGAAGACCCCAACCGGCAGAATCCTCTACAACCTTTTTACCATTAAGGATAAGAGTTGGTCTGTACTGAAAGCCATCTCTTATATTGTATGCCTCCCAATCCTCAATACCACCAACAACAAGTCTGTTTTTGTTATCAAAGCCTACAAGAGTGTATCGGGAATCGTACCTTCCCCAATACTCACCTTTAGAAACGCATTGCCCTGCAATTTCTCCACCGAGACTTACACCACCACGATCAATAAAGCCAGAAGCATTAACACCAACAATTGCATTTTCCTTTTCAAGATAGTCGCAAATAAGCTCGCCTCTGGAGCCTTTATATTCAGTTGCGCCCATAAAAACTCTTGACGGGTCATCAACAAGCACCAGCTTACCTACAAAATTTGACTTTTTAATTTCTAAAATGACAATATTCTCATCCAGATCATTAGCGAAAACCTTGTTTCCGAATTTATCCTTTTCGCCAACCACAAGATTTTCCTGTCCTAAAACATCTGAGCTTATGTTGCCATAAATATCCGTAACGCTGATATCCTTAATATCTACTTGTCCCGACATAACCTTTTCTATAAGGCTGTCAGGGAAAAACCATGTAGCTAACCACTTGTGCTGGTCTGTAGTCATAGCAGTTTCAATCCATATATTTCTCCACTTAACAATAAATGGTATATTCCCGAAAACAATTGTTACATAGCTGACAACACCTAAAAGAAGAACAATAGCAAAAATCAAAAGTGCTACAACACTCTTTTTTAGCTTGTGTTCAGATTTTTCTGTGCTATTTTTATTTGACTTTTTTGTATACTTTTTATCAGGGTGCACTTCGCTCATGCCATCTGCTATATCATCAAGGCTTACAACCTCTTCTTCGCCTATTTCTACCACCTAATCACCTCACGCTACATAAATCCACTACATTATACCATAAAAAGACGGTGAATACTACAATTCACCGTCTTTTTACAAAATATTTAAAATTATCTGTTATCTATATAGCGACAAGCAGCAAGAGCAGCTACCGCACCATCAGCCGAGGCAGTTGTAATCTGTCTGATACTCTTCTGACGACAATCACCCGCAACAAAAATACCATTTGTTTTTGTTACACAGGATTCATCGGATGCAAAATAACCATTTTCATCAAGAGCTGCATAATCAGAAAATGCAGCATTTTTGGGCTCAAGACCTATAGCAACAAAAAGTCCGTCAAGAGAAAGCGCTTTTTCTCCGTCTTTAGTATTAAGAACAACCCCTGAAAGCTCATTTTCGCCTTTAAGCTCTGCAACGGTCGCTTCTAAAACAAACTCAACATTAGCCTTACCTTCAAGGATGTCAACAAGCTTCTTTTCACCTGTAAGGTACGGAAGATTCTGAAGCACGTATACCTTTTCACAAAGCTCTGAAAGAAGAACTGCTTCCTGTAAAGCAGAGTTGCCACCACCAACAACACCAACGGTCTGACCCTTAAAAAACGCACCATCACAAACTGCACAGTAGGAAACACCGTTACCTACAAGCCGGTTTTCATTAGAAAGACCTAACTGTCTGTGACGAACACCTACAGCAATAATAACAGCTTTAGCTTCAAAAACCTTATTACCTGCAAAAACAGATTTATGAGCCCCTTGGTCAGAAATGCCTGTAACCTTTTCCATTTCAACCTCTGCTCCCATTGAAAGCACCTGGTCAAGAAGCTTATCAGCAAATTCATTACCACTCATTTCAGGAATACCCGGGTAATTTTCAATTTTAGGTGAAAAGGTTACCTGACCACCGAAGGTTGACTGTTCAATAACAAGAACACTTTTGGATGCTCTGAGAGCATAAAGTGCCGCAGTAAGTCCTGCAGGACCGGCACCAACTACTATAATATCGTACATAATAAATTACTCCGTTTATGTAAATGGGCTGTAAAAAAACTTGTTTTTCACAGCCCATTTTATTTTGATTAAAGCGATTCAATAAAATTCTTAATTGCAGGAAGGTCTGCTATTTTTTCTGCAACATCACCCTTGTAAATAACAAGAGTAGGAGCCTGTTTAAGACTTAATTCTGTTGCAAGCTCAACATTTTCTTCAACAAAAAGCTTTTCATATGCAATACCTGCTTTTTCAAGAAGCTGAGCAGCTATTTTACATTTAGGACAGGTTTTTGTTGCGAAAAGGATGAATTTTGCATCTGCTTCAACAGCAATATTTTTTTCTGAACAACCACAATCACAATGTGCGTGGTCTACTGTTCTATCCTCTTTTTTAAGGTTTGATTTGAAAATATCGTATACCTTTCTGTCCTTGAACTCCTGTGCTTTACCGTCATTGAAGTTCTGAACAGGACGGTAGTAGCCTGTAATTCGGCTATAAACCTCAGTATCATTACCACAATCGGGACAAGTGTATTCCTCACCTGCAATATAACCGTGGTTGCAGCATACAGAATATGTGGGAGAAATTGAGTAATAAGGAAGTCTGTAGTTATCTGCAATTTTTCTTACGATATCTGCAGCAGCCTTCCAATCAGGAAGCTTTTCGCCAAGGAAGGCGTGGAAAACAGTACCGGATGTATAAAGAGTATGAAGCTCATCCTGTGCATCAAGTGCTTCAAAGATGTCTGCTGTGTAACCAACAGGAAGATGTGAAGAGTTGGTGTAGTAGGGAGTGCCATTTTCGTTAGCTGTGATAATTGCAGGATAGTGCTTTTTATCGTGTTTTGCAAAACGATATGTTGTTGACTCAGCAGGAGTTGCTTCAAGGTTATAAAGGTCACCGTAAAGCTCCTGGTAGTCTGAAAGTCTTTCCCTCATATGGTTGAGAACATCTTTAGCAAATTCCTGAGTTTCCTTATGAGTCATATCCTTACGGAGCCATTTTGCATTAAGACCAACCTCGTTCATACCGATAAGACCGATAGTTGAGAAATGGTTATTAAATGTTCCAAGGTATCTCTTTGTATAGGGATAAAGACCTTCATCAAGAAGCTTTGTGATAATGTCTCTCTTAACTTTAAGTGAACGAGCAGCAATATCCATAAGCTTGTCAAGTCTTCTGTAGAAATCCTCGACAGTCTCTGAAAGGTATGCAATTCTGGGAAGGTTGATTGTTACAACACCGATTGAACCTGTGCTTTCACCACTACCGAAGAAACCACCACTCTTTTTACGGAGCTCACGAAGGTCAAGACGAAGTCTGCAGCACATTGAGCGAACATCACTGGGCTCCATATCGGAGTTAACATAGTTTGAGAAATAGGGAGTACCGTACTTTGCTGTCATTTCAAAGAGAAGCTTGTTGTTCTCTGTTTCAGACCAGTCAAAATCTCTGGTAATTGAATATGTGGGAATGGGATACTGGAAGCCACGACCGTGAGCATCGCCTTCAATCATAATTTCGATGAAGGCCTTATTAACCATATCCATTTCTTTCTTACAATCACCATAAGTGAAGTCCATTTCCTTACCGCCGACAATAGCAGGCATATCTTTAAGGTCAGCAGGAACTGTCCAGTCAAGAGTCATGTTTGAGAAGGGTGCCTGTGTACCCCAACGGGAAGGTGTATTTACACCGAAAATGAAGGACTCAAGGCATTTTTTAACCTGCTTATAGTCAAGGTTATCAACCTTAACAAAGGGAGCAAGGTAAGTATCAAATGAGGAGAAAGCCTGTGCGCCTGCCCACTCGTTCTGCATAATACCAAGGAAGTTAACCATCTGGTTGCAGAGTGTTGCAAGGTGGCTTGCAGGAGCAGATGTAATCTTACCGGGAACACCACCCAAGCCTTCCTGAATAAGCTGTTTAAGTGACCAACCTGCACAGTAACCTGTAAGCATTGAAAGGTCATGGATGTGGATGTCGCCACTACGGTGTGCATTAGCAACCTCCTCATCATAAACCTCAGAAAGCCAATAGTTAGCAGTAATTGCACCTGAGTTTGAAAGAATAAGACCACCTACAGAATATGTAACTGTGGAATTTTCTTTCACACGCCAGTCAGTAACCTTAACATAGCTGTCAACAAGCTCCTTATAGTCAAGGATTGTTGATTTCATATTACGGATTTTCTCACGCTGTTTTCTGTAAAGAATGTAGGACTTTGCTACATCGGCATAGCCTGCCTGAACAAGAACAGACTCAACACTGTCCTGAACGTCCTCAACAGCAATAAGGTTGTTGCTGATTTTAGGCTCAAAGTTTGCTGTTACCTTGAGTGCAAGAAAATCAATGATATTGTCGTTATACTGTTTGTTACATGCTTCAAAAGCCTGTTTGATAGCTATTGCAATTTTTTCTATATTAAAATCTGCAATTTTGCCATCACGTTTAATTACCTGATACATAATTCTCCTTCTTTCTTTGTTATTTACAATTCAATAAAACATTAGTTTGTTGAGTATGCCTCAGTACACATACAGCACTGAAGCGACCGTAATTGATAATAGCAGATATCATATGTTTTGTCAACATATAAAACACAATATCTTGTGTTTATTTTCGGGAAAGTTCCGAGAACAACACAAGATATTGTCAGTCTTTTGTGAAAATATAGTAAATATACACAGATATTAACCTGTCTTTTTGTGTAATATTTTGTCGTTTTTCCAAAACAGAAAATACAACCACTATATGTTGTGGTTTTGTAGTATACATTTTAATATATATTGACGAATTAAAACTAAATCCCTCTTATTTCTGCATCAGGAATAAACTGTTTTGCTTTTTCAAGCATCTCATACATAGTCGCTTTGCTTACGCCCCTACAGGAGCTATCAATCAACTGACCGGAATCAACAAAATTCTGCAAATAATAGTGTTTTGCGCCTTGAATCCAGTGGGCGATTTTTTCCACATCGTCAACAGTATGAAAATTCTCTGTAATAGTTGTTCTGAATTCGTATTCTATACCACTATTTTTAAGTAAAGCTATACTTTCCTCTATGGGTGAAATATCAAAATTCTCAATACCAACTGTAGCACCATATTTTTCGGGACAGTTTTTTATGTCCATAGCTACATAATCCACAAGTCCCAATTCCAAAATCCCTTCGAGCTTTTCGGGGTAGCACCCGTTGGTATCGAGCTTAACAGCAATACCTGTTTCCTTCAGTTCATATAAAAAGCGCTCAATATCCTTTTGCAAAAGTGGTTCTCCACCTGTAATTGCAATACCGTCCAGAACTTTTTTACGCTTTTCCAAATGCTCAAAAATTTCTTCTTCGGTGAAAGAGCTATCATCCATTTCAGTAACCAGCAAGGCATTGTGACAAAACGGACAGCGTAAATTACAACCACCTGTAAAAACAGTGCAAGCAGTCCTTCCCGGATAATCTAACAATGTAAGCTTCTGAAAGCCTTTAATCAACATTTTTATCACCTGAAAAATTATACTCTGCAAACCATATTTCGTCAACCAAAAATTCATACCAAAAAAATCGCTTTTTTTGGTGCAAACGCCCAAAACCCCAATATTTATACATTTTATATAATAATTTAACTGTATTTTGTGTATTTACATTTGGAAATAACTGTGTTATAATATCTGTACATATAAAGATATTTTGGAGGAAATTATCATGAAAACAAAAAAAGCTTTAGCTGTCCTTTTGGCAGTTGTTATGCTTGTATTGCCACTTGCAGTATCTTCCTTTGCTGCAACAGCAAGCGCAATCATTACAGGCCCCACAAAAACAGCGTACACTGATTCCGAATACTTCAACCCCCTCGGAATTGTAATTGCAACCGATAATGGAGCAATTGTTCCCTACACTACAGACAACGAAAAGTTCCGTTTTGACCCTGCTCTTAACGAATTGCTTTCAGTTAACACAGATGATACCGGTGCTGTAATTCCTACAGAAGTTGCTGTTTATTATGACAACGCTTATGTTGGCTCTGTTGAAGTTATTGTTAACCACGTACTTGGCGAGCTTACTGCTATGGGTAACGGTCATGGTAAGTTCTGCTTAGGCTGTGGCACTCTTCACGAGTTTGAAGACCATGTTGTAAACGAATGGATTCCCAACAACGACGGTGGTATCTTTGTTGCACAGACTCAGACAGGCTACTGCGAGGTTTGTAATGCAGCAGTTACAGAAAAAATCCCCGGTTCAGAATCCTTTATCAATCTTTTTGATGGTCCCGGCTTGACAGAATTAGAAGGTCAGATTGTTTATTACATCAATATGATTCTTGTTCCACTTATTCAGATGCTCACAAGCATTAACTAATACGGAGGTTATTTAAAATGAAGAAAATTCTTGCAACATTCCTTGCCGTTGTAATGCTCTTTTCTGTTATGAGCATTTGTGCTGGTGCAGCAGGTTCTGTATACACCGGTGTGGCAACTGTTCAGATTCCCGAAACCTACACTTTCAATCCTGAAAATTTCAGCTTTGACCTTACAATTAACGACAAAAAGCTCGGTGCGTTAGATGGTTCTTCCGATGATTTTAAATTTACCATTGGCACTATCAAAACTCTTGATGGTATTGTTTATGACGAAACTGCTCCCGAGGCTTTCTTTGAAGTATTCACAGCAGAAGATTTTACTGGTTCTGCTTTCACAGTTGAGTTTACAGTTGAATTTGATTCTGAAAATGTTTTTGGTGAACTTGAATATAACTTAATCGTTAAAGGCTTCTTAGCTCCCCTTGATGTTGGTGTTGACCTTGGTGGTCTTCTTGGTGACTCCACTCCTGACGTTAGTGCAAACTTACCCAAGGATATTGTTGTTACAGACGTAATTGAAGGCTTACCCGATATTGATATGTCAACAATCGTTATCCTTGGCAGACCTGCAAAAACCGACTACTACGATGCAGATAAATTTGATCCCACAGGCACAAAATTACAGTTCGAGCTTACAAACGGTTCAGTAGGAACTTTCACCTACAACGAAGATAATGCTCATATGTTCAGATTCAGTCCTACAGTTGCTGACAAGCTCACTTGTGACGATGCCGAAGTAGCAACATTTGTTAATGGCAAGCTCGTTATGTATACCCCCATCACAGTTGACCACAAATGGTCTGATGGTTATGTAAATATTACAACTAATAAATACACTGAAACAAACCCCGGCTACCACGCTGTAGTTTGTGAAGGTTGTGGTGAAACCCATGATGCTCAGCCCCATGTAGTTGATGAAAACACCTGGACCTACAACGAAGATCATACATTTGTTGCTAATGGTACAGAATCCAATATCTGTCTTGATTGTGGAACAGAGGTTATCCGTGACACATTTGGTACAGCAGGATTTAACACTACTTTTGCTGATATGCACTTTATAAAAGTTATCTTTGAATACATCAATGTTCTTCTTAGATTCATCGGTGCAGCAACATACTGATAATTTCCAACCTTCAATAAAGAGCAACCGTCACTCGAAAGAGTGACGGTTTTATTTTTTGCAAATTAGTGTTGACAAATATGAAATTGTATGTTATGTTGTAACTGTAATAGTTGTGATATCACAGTTACAACACATAGGAGGTGATGAAGTGATTATTATTGACACAAGAAGTCGAACACCGATTTTTGAACAAATTAAAGAACAGATTATTAATTTAATCAATATTGGTGAACTTAACCCCCACGATAAATTACCCTCGATTCGCCAATTGGCATCAGATTTGGAGTTGAATGTTAATACCGTAAAACGAGCTTTCCAGGAATTGGAAACTGAGCGAGTTACATATTCACTCCCCGGAAAAGGTGTTTTCGTTAGTGAAAACGCTGTTGCCAACCAGATTGTTTTAGAAAATGCAGAAGCAGAACTAAGCCGTATTTTAGCTTCATCAAAAGCAAAAGGCGTTTCGCTGGACAGAGTTATTGCTCTGGCTCAAAGTATATATGAAAAGGGTGATAAAGATGATTGAAATTAAATCCGTAACAAAAAGCTACGGCAACTATGTAGCAATTGACGATATTAATATAACCGTAGAAGACGCTTCGGTTTTAGGTCTTGCAGGCTTCAACGGAAGCGGAAAGACCACTTTGTTGAATGTATGCGCCGGAATATTCAAGCCTGATAAGGGTTGTGTTTTACTTGATGGAAAAGAATCTTTTGATAATGAAAAAGAAAGAGCACAGTTATTCTATCTTTCAGACTCCTTTTATTTCCCCATTGGCTCATCAATAAAAACCGCAGCAAAATTTTACGCAAACTATTTTCCCAATTTTGACTTTAAAATTTTAAATTCTGTTTTGGATATTTTCGGGCTTGATATCAAGAAAAATGTCAGAAGCCTGTCAAAAGGTATGACAAAGCAGGCTGCACTTGCTATTTCCTTTGCAACAAAACCAAAATATTTTCTTATTGACGAAACCTTTGATGGTCTTGACCCTCACAAAAAAGAGCTTTTAAGAAAGCTGCTTTTAGAATACATCAACGATACTGGTGCGTCCGTTATTATCAGCTCCCACGATTTAGGCGAAATTTCAGGTGTTTGCGACCATATAGCAATTATTAACGGTAATAACGTTATTCTGAACTGTGCTATTGAAGATGTGAGCGAGCATTTCAGACGAGTAAAAATGACGTTCCCACAACCTGTTACAGAAAGCATTTTCAAGGGTATCAACTACCGTAAAATCAGGCTTTCCGGCAGAGCTGTATCTATGATAGTTTGTGGAGACGTTCAAAAAGAAATACAAAAATTAAATGTTCTTGGGGCAGAAAGCATTGAAGCTAATCTTCTTACTTTAGAAGAAGTATTTTCAGAGGAAACGGAGGCTGTGACTGATAATGAAAAAATCAAGACAATCTTTAAGTAAATTAATCGCAAGAAAAGATTTAATAAACAGTATTTCTGTTTTATCTGCACTTTTAATCGTAGCTTATGGAATTCTGATGTTTCTTTTGACTGTATCCCCCGAAACAAACGAATTTGGTAAAACCATATCATCAATAGAACAAGAATTAAGTATATATTCTACAGCAAGATATGACTTCTGCTACGAAACCGAAAGCGTATTCCTCCTAACTGTTATAGCCGGCTTAGTTTTGGGAATAAGTCAATTTGCATTTTTACACAGAAAAAAATATTCTTCAACACTTTTCAGCTTTTCTATAAGCAGAAAAAGCCTGTATTTTAACCGACTTATTTTACCTTTGGCATTAATGGTGCTGTGCATTATTATCCCTCATTTAGTTACATTAAAAATAAATATAGATATATTAGGCTTTAAAGCAACTATGCTTCCTTGGTTTATACTGCATATATTAACAATTATTCAGATTTTGGTTACTACCTATTCAATCTCAGTATTTTCTTGTATGCTTACAGGCAGAACCATTGAAGCTGTGGCAGGCTCAATTTCAATTACCATATTACCCACTACAATTTTCTATGTTACTGAAAATGTTTTCCGACATCTGCTTTATGGCTACTCCGGTGACGTAATACTGCCAAACATTGACCCTACATATCTGTGTAGTATAATGTTCTTCCAAAAGCTTTTTGGTCATTACCCCATTGATTACCCTTTAGGCAACGAAAACATTATTCATTTAACATTTTCTGTTCTTTGGATTCTTCTGAGTGCCGGCTTTATGTACGCTTTTAGCCTTTATTTCAGCAAGAAATTCAAACCTGAAAATACAGGCTTCAAGGGCATTAACAAAGGTATGGTTTTTATAATTTCCTTCACAATTCCACTTTACCTTTGCGCTTTTTCCATAGACATATTGGATAGCTACCTTTATCCCAATATTTCTCTTCAATCAAACTTGGTTATAGTTTTGGCTTCAGCTCTTATAGGATTTGTAGCTTCTGTTGTTTGTGGAATTATAATCCATTTCACACACAAAAAGCTTAAAGTTTCTCTTATAAGTGGTGCATCCTTAATCTGCGCATCAGCAGTTCTTATAACTTTAAGTCTTACAGGCATATTAGGGACCTACAATAAAATCCCCGAAGCAAGCGAAATCGAAAAAATCGAAATTGAATCACCTTTCACAGAGTGCTTCCCTGATTTTAATTATTATACTGACTTTGCAAGACAAACCAACTATAATTCTTCAACTGCTTTGATAGCAACTGAAAAAGAAGACATTGAAATTGTTTGTGACATTCATAAAAAAGTCGCTAAAAAAGGAAATGAACCAGCTGCATCCAATTTTAATGTTGTCTATACATTGAAGAACGGATCAAAAATCACAAGAAAATACAGCTTTTTAAGCGAAGAAGCTACCAAAGAAGTCACCAAGCTATGGGACACACAAGCTGCTAAAGATATGTATAAACGTTGTCTGTTCCCCTCAAAAAAAGGTGCAGAGGTGCTTGATACTGACCCTGTTTACTCTTTAGCTTATCACGAACAGCCCCACATTGGAGATTATAATGAGGAGCATACTTTTCTTAACATAACCACAAAAGACGGTACAAAGCACTCTGTTTTAAATAAAATATCCGAAAAAGAGTACATTGAACTGAAAAAAGCAATTTATAAAGATATTTGTGAAATGAATTCTGCCGAATGGTACACGCCGGAGAAATCACAAATCGGACAAATATCCTTCAGCATTGCAAACTATCAGCAATTCTCTGAACGATCTTTATGTATAAATTTTTATGTTAATGAAAATATGACGAATACCATTAACGCACTGAAAGAATTGGACCTCTACAAATATTTAAAAAACACTAAAGAAATATGTGGTGTTTTGGTAGCAGATATCAAAGATTATGCTTCTTGGCAAAACGGTAGATTTTTTGACAAAAAATCCAAAACTGTTCATCAACCATATTTCGTATACGATAATAATGAGTATTATTGGACAGTGTATGAGGCACCCGTTCCCTACGGAGATTACGGTAAGCCACCCTTCAAGGAAGTTACCGACAAGCTTCAAATAAAATCCTTGACTGAAAACGGTTATATGGCGTATAACATTTTAAACAATGGTAAATTTGTTTTTGTTAAATACGCCGATGACACATATTCATCCTATGTCATCCCCTACGAGAAATAAGAGGTGATACAATGAATAGATTTATTAAATTTCTTATTGCTGCTGTACTTACAGTTGCACTTATAGTCGCCGGTTATTTCTTAGTGTATCTGCCTTATTTATGTGATATTACCATTAGCATTGCTACCCCTGTTAATGCCCGGGAGCACTATTTCGAGGATATTATGTTGATTTACTCTCATATGCCTCAAAATAAAATTCCACTTGCAAAAGAGCTTACAGATACACACCAAGAATTCAAAATGAATTTTTGTGAAGAACACAAAGCTGATGACTACCATATTGAAATTGATGTTGCCGTTGACAAAGGAAAAACATTTATCAATTACGAAGGTACAATAACAGATAGTGAAACCGGTATTGAAGAGCCTTTTGAAAAAGAATTCGTCCACGATTTCATTCTCACAAAAAAAGTACAATAACAAAAAAGGAAGGTGAGTTCCTTGTGAAAAGAAAAATATTGGCGATTGTTCTTGTTTTGGTTATTACAACATCAATTATAGCTACTTGGTATTACACCTCATATCCCACTATCAGTGTTGGAAAATTGGTAGGCTCAAGCAGCGATAAATTCGAAAAAGAATTTCACAGTGAGCATTTAAGCATTGTTACTGCGGGAACTGATTTCATTCCTGATTCCCCACTACAAAGAAGAAAAATTGATGAAGTCTGGGCTTGGAATGACCCTATTGTACTTGAACTTATAGAATACAGTAAGCAAGGTGGAACAGCTTACAATATTGTAGTTTCAGGTGAGATAGAAGATGGTAAAACCACTTTGCGATATAGTGGTTACATCATCAAAAAAGATGGAGAAAGAATAAATTACCTGCAAGAAAAGACTTTTGATTTCGTACTGTGTTCAGAAAAGAATTTTTTCTCTTAAATTTATTAAGTAAAAAATCTGTTGGATTTAACGTAAATCCAACAGATTTTATTTATTCCGTATATTCAGTTATTTCAAGCACCTCACCGGCAACTCCGGTATCAAGAGCTTCAACGCCTTTAAGCTTCTTTTGAATAATATCGTTTCTGTGACGGGCTTCGTCAAGGGATTTTCCTGCCTCGTCAATTTTCTTTCTCGCTTTTTCGAGAACATTGCCAAAGCTTTCGTATTGTGTCTTTGCTGCTCCAAGAAGCTTTCTGACCTCATCTGCTTTTTCGTTTATTGCCATAGCCTTAAAGCCCATAGCAAAGGAATTAAGAAGAGCAGTTATTGTAGATGGTCCTGCAATCATAATATTCTCTGCCTGAAGCTTTTCTGCAATACCACTTTTTGATGAAGCAATTTCTGCATAAAGACCTTCAGTTGCAAGGTAAAGAACAGCAAATGGTGTTGTCTGAGGAACAACGATATATTTTCTTATTTCCTTTGCCTCTGCAAAAACTCTGTCCTCAAGAGCTTTTCTTGCTGCCTGCAAGCCTTCAGGGTCTGCTCTGTCAGCTGCATCGCAAACCCGGATATAATCCTCCAAAGGGAATTTGGAATCTATTGGTAAGAAAATATCTTCTCCGTTTTTATCACTATTCGGAAAACGCACGGCAAACTCAACGTGCTCACTATTGTTTTTAGGAGAATAGTTTTTAACATACAGCCCCGGAATTGTCTGGTCAAGAATTGATTGGAGCTGAACCTCTGCCCAGGTACCTCTTGCCTTTACATTGGTAAGAATTCGGTTAAGTGATGTTACATTGGTTGTAACTCCCTGTGAAAGCTCCTTCATTTCCCCAAGAGATTTATAAACATTCTCTAGCTGCTCTGAAACTGTTTTGAAGGAGGAGTTGAGGCGTGTAGAAAGCGTTTCTGTAAGCTTCTCGTCAACAGTTGCCCTCATTTCCTCGAGCTTCTTTTCATTGCTCTCCTGCATTCTGGTAATTGAATCACCAATTACCCTTGCCTGTCTTTCGGAGCTTTGAATGTTTTGCTCTTGTATAGTTTTCAGCGAGGCTGAAATTTTCTCAGTTAAATCAATTCTGCTTTGGTAATTCTCTTTAAGCATCTGATTTAATCTGTTTTCAATTTTATCAAGAGAAGCTGTGGTTTCTTCACGTGATTCCCTGCTTGTTCTTGCCATTTCCTCACGATTGCGACGAAACTCCTCGTAAATAGCAGTATCGTTTTTATTCTTCTTTAACGAAAGAACAAGAACAATACAAACTATTGTAAGCACAGCAGTCAGTGCACCGAATAATATTATTAAAATTTCCGTGTTCATAAAACTCCTATAAAAGTTGCCAGTCGCCGACTACCGGCTGCCAGTTTAGCAAATAGCAAATAGCAGTTAGCAATTAGCCAAACAAAACATAAACAAAGCCGAACTTAATTTTTCTTAAATTGCGTCAGGTTCGTGGAATTGCAAAACGCAGGGTCAACATATAACGAACCAAAGTTGAGATAAATTTCTCAGATTGCAGTAGATTTGCGGAATTGTGAGGCGAAGCTGTACAAAGGTACTGCGAGGCGAACAAAACGCAAAAATACTGCGATATGAGGAATTTATTTATCTTCCCAATCACGGGAGCGCTCTACTGCTTTATGCCATCCCTTGAGCAAATCGTCTCTGGTTTGTCCGTCAACAGTGGGAACAAAGATTCTGTCAACCTCACGGACACGCTCAATTTCATCAAAATCTTGCCAGAAGCCAACTGCAAGACCTGCCATATAGGCAGCACCAAGGGCAGTTGTTTCAACAAGCTTGGGACGGTTAACCTTTGAAGATGTAAGGTTTGACTGAATCTGAAGAAGAATATTACTTACAGAAGCACCACCATCAACACGCATTTCGCTCATTAAAATGCCACTATCCTTGGACATAGCATCTACAAGGTCAGTTACCTGGAAAGCAATGCTTTCAAGAACTGCTCTTGCAAAATGTGCCCTATTGGCACCACGTGTAAGACCCATAATACAGCCTCTTGCGTACATATCCCAATATGGTGCGCCAAGACCTGTAAAGGCAGGAACAAGGTAAACACCATTGGAATCCTTTACACTTTCTGCAAGGAAATCACATTCGCTGGGCTCGGAAATAAGTCTTAGCTCGTCACGAAGCCATTTAATAACAGAGCCTGCATTAAATGCACTACCTTCAAGGTCATAGGTAACCTTGCCATTTATACCCCAGGCAATACCCTCAATAAGATTATTTTTTGAGTGAATACGCTTGTCACCGGTATTCATAAGAAGGAAACAGCCTGTACCGTATGTATTTTTTGCCTGACCTGCTTTAAAACAAGCCTGACCGAAAAGTGCTGCCTGCTGGTCACCAATAGCACCGGAAATGGGAACGCCTGCCAAGGATTTCAGACCTGGAACATCCTCAGAAACATAGCCATAAAGAGAGCTGCTTTCTCTTACCTCGGGAAGGATGCTCATAGGAATACCAAGCTCGTTACAAAGCTTTTCATCCCAACAAAGCTTTTCAATATCAAAAAGCATTGTTCTTGCAGCGTTACTGTAGTCTGTAATATGTACCTGTTTATTTGTCAGGTTCCAGATAAGCCAGGTTTCAACTGTACCAAAAAGAAGCTTACCGTCCATAGCAAGAGTTCTTGCTTCAGGAACATTATCAAGAATCCATTTAATTTTTGTTGCGCTGAAATAAGCGTCAATAAGAAGACCTGTTTTTTCTTTTACATAATCTTCAAGTCCACTTTCTTTAAGCTTTTCACAAATTGCTGCTGTTCTTCGGCACTGCCACACAATTGCATTATAAACGGGCTTACCTGTATCCTTATCCCAAAGAATTGTTGTTTCACGCTGGTTGGTAATACCAATTGCAGCAATTTCCTTTGGGTCTATTTTGCCATATTCAATAGCAGCAGAAAGTGAGCGCAGCTGTGAATCAAGAATTTCATAAGGATTGTGTTCAACCCAACCTGTATTGGGGTATATTTGTTCAAATTCGTACTGTGCTTTTGAAACAATTCTACCCTTTTTATCAAAGACGATTGTTCTTGAGCTTGTTGTGCCCTGGTCAAGAGCAAGAACATATTTTTTCATATCAAATCCCCCAAATATTATTTTATTGTTCCGGTGGCCACTGGAAATCTTCATACTTTATGGAATGATTCTTCTTGAATCTGATACCTTTAAGCTTTGCACTTAAAGTATTTCCTATACCAACAGTAGTCTGTGCAACATACACATCAGATTGATATGTTACAGTATATGACATAACATTAGTTGTTGCCGTATCAACTACAATTGTAAGAACGCAGTTTTTAAACTCACGAAGCATTGCAGTTTCTCCTGAGCTTGCTTTGAGGAGCTTCATAAGGGTTGTGTTCTGTTCTGCTATCATATCTGATGTATTTAACACTTTGGCATAAGCTGACTGTGTTGCCATTTCTATTTCTGTATCGGGAAGAGCAATTTCTATTGTTATTTCACCTAATTCAGCATCATAGGAAGCTCTTGAACCAAAAACGTCGGAAATGCTGAGCTTTGATACATAATCTTCATTTTCAACGGAAACCAAAGAGAAATCGGTGCTACCGTACGGTATGGTTGTAACAACATTTTCTTTGTCATCCTCTGTAAGATTATCCCTTACCATCTGTGCTACACCCTCTGCGCTTCCGCCAAAATTAAAGGCAGGTAACTCAACCTCGGCTATATTGAAACCCTCCTCACTATCGTCGAGCTGGTCAGCTTCTGTTTTTGTTATAGTTGCAGCTATATATTTATTTTCGCCACTTTCATCAACAAACTTGATTTTATTCAAGTAAGCATTGAAATATGCCACAAGACTTTCCTCGTTACCGAATACTCCGCCACCATCAAAGCCATTAAAAGCGCCTGAAGGCTGAAGTGAAGCAAGACCGGCTGCACCACGAAGAATCTGACGGGCATCAAAAATAGTTACATAGCCATCAAAGTTTACATCTATTCTTTTAAGCTGTTCCTCACTTTCCAAGGCAACAACCCCTGCTGCCATTTGAAGTGCTGTACGGGCATCCGTTGTATCAACTACACCATCACCATTAACATCACCATAAATGGTGTCGTCTGTATACGAGGCATTAGCTGAAAAGCTAAAAGACACAACTGAACACAAAAGTGCAGTTATTGTCAATATAGTAACAAATCTTTTAAACACGCTTACTCCTCCTTACTTAATAGCCTCTAAAATATCCTTAACAGACCCTAAAACATATTCGGGTCTTACATCACTGTTCTCGTAATCCTCCATTGTGGTTTCACCGGAAAGAACCAGCACAGAGGTTACACCTGCATTTATACCTGTTTTAACATCTGTATAAATTCTGTCCCCTACCATTGCAATTTGTTCATAGGGCACACCCTCTCGTTTTGCGAGAATATCAATCATAGTTCTGTCGGGCTTACCAAGGAAAACAGGTCTTCTTTTAACTGCATTTTCAAACATATCTGCAAAGCTGCCACAATCAGGAAGGTAACGTCCACCTTCAATAGGACAAACCATATCAATATTTGTTGCATAATAATCTGCGCCACCATCAAGAAGGTCACAAACTATACGGATTTTTTTGTAATCAAGCTCTGTGTCATAGCCTAAAAGAACAGTATCGGCACCAACACCATCCTCACTAATGCTTACACCGTATTTTTTCAGCTCTGTTTTAAGGGATTCTGTTCCACAAACATAAACCAAAGAATCCTTTTTATTCTCCTGTAAAAACATTCCTGCAGCCATACCCGAGGTAAAAACATTTTCCTTTTCACAGGGAAAATCCAACGAACGCATTTTTTCAACATAATCCATTGCATTCTTTGAGGAATTATTTGTAAGAAAAATAAAATTCTTTCCTTGTGCTTTAAGAGTTTCAAGAAACTCCTTTGCTCCGTCAATAGGGTCATAGCCTAAATTAACGGTGCCATCCATATCAAGTAAATATAATGTTATATCTCTTAAATCTGCCATAATTTACCTACCATAAAGTCTGTTTAATTCTTTTAATTCGTTTTTATCTATTAAATTCAACTGGTCTTTTGTTATTCTGTAAAGCCAGTTACCCTCTGCCCTGCCGGGGACATTAAGTCGTGTATCACTACCATATCCAAGTAAATCCTGAACAGGGAAAATTGCAAGGCCTGCATTACTAGCCATAATGGTTCTGATTATAGCCCTACAGCCTTTCTCGTTCCATTGGTTTTCATCGCAAACACAGTAGCGCATAATTTCGTTCTTTTGGTCAACAGGGGTTTCCCATAAATAACCTAAAAGGGTATTGTTATCGTGTGTGCCTGAATATGCTACGCAGTTATTAATGTAATTATAGGGCTTGTGAGGTGTATCGCCACCTAAGAAGCCAAACTGGAAAACTCGCATTCCGGGGAAACCACTTTTCTCTACCAGTTCAATAACCTCTTTGGTAATGTCCCCTAAATCCTCTGCAATTATAAGCTTACCTTCCGAAACGCTTTTAATCGCATTAATCAGCTTCATTCCGGGACCCTTTACCCATTTGCCTTCTTTTGCTGTTTTTGCGCCACCCTTTACTGCCCAAAAGCTTTCAAAGGCTCTGAAATGGTCAATTCTTATACCATCGAAAAGCTCAAGGTAAGAGGAAACTCTATCCTTCCACCATTTGAAATCTTCTTTCTCCATTGCAGACCAGTCATAAAGGGGGTTGCCCCAAAGCTGACCGTCCTCAGCAAAATAATCCGGTGGTACACCTGCAACATCAGTCATTTTATTGTTATCATCAACAAGGAACAGCTCTTTGTTGAAATACATATCTGAAGAATCAAATGAAACATATATAGGCACATCACCTATAATTTTAATTCCTCTTTCGTTGGCATATTTTTTAATTTCTGCCCACTGAGTAAAAAATTCATATTGAATAAAACGCCAACCAAACTCAACAAGCTCGCTATACTCTTCATTATCCCAAAGAGTCCATTCCTTGTTATCATTGGCATCTTTAAGTGCCATAAAGGTGCAAAAATCTTTAAGATGCTTATTGTTATCAATAAAGGTGTTGATATTATCCTTTTCTTCTTTACTTACCCTATGTGAGGCTTTTATAAGCAAACCAACTCGTTCTTCACATAATCTTTCAAACTCGCAGGAATATGGCATATTCTGACGAGAAGCGTTTAACTCTTCTCCTGTCAAAAGACCTTTTCTATGTAATTGTTCCAAATCTACAAAGTATGGATTTCCAGCAAAGGTTGAATAAGATTTATAAGGTGAGTTGCACTCATCAACAAGACCAAACGGAAGAACCTGCCAATAAGAGAAGCCACTTTCTGCAAGAAAATCTACAAATTCCATTGCAGCGCTTCCAAAACCGCCACAGGAATATTCACCCCAAAGTGATGATATATGTAATAGTACGCCACTTTTTCTTTCCATTAATAATTCGCCTTTCACCCAACAAGGTATAATTACAGATATATATAATAGTATAACATATTATAATATTTCTTGTAAATAGACAAAGCATTAAAAGAATGTAAATAAAACACATAAAAATAAAACCCTCCGACTTAATCAGAGGGTTTCACATTATTCAATTAAGCAGCAGCTTTTGTGGAATCAATAAGGCCCATAAATGCTTCTACAAATGTTGAACCTGCAGTATCAGAAATAACATTGATTTCTTCGTTCTCTGTGAACATTGAATGATATTCATTATCTCTGAGAACATAACCTGCCTGATCGTTGTTAAGACCATAAACCATTACATATTCACAGGTTGTGAAGTCTTTAAGAGGTGCATACTGCCACTCTTCACCAAACCAAGCTGCATCACCTGATTCGGGACCACCATAGATAAGAAGAGGATCAAACTCACCGGGGCAAAGGAAGATAGCAACTTTGTTACCAAGCTCCATATAACCGATTTCGGTAATCATCTGATAATCGTCCTCTGTCTTAACAATAACAGGGTTAAGAACATCTTCACGGGATGCAAGTGTAAGAATTTCGTTTGTAACATCAAGACGAACTTCCTGCATTTTGATGTTAAGAACAGGATCAAGAGCAACATCGTTATCAATAGCAATAACTCTTTCTGCAACAGCTTCACCGTATGCAATCATTCTGTCGATACCATCAATATCTTCAGGTAATTCGAGTGTATCGCAATCGGTTGTAATAGCAAGCTCAGCGCCCTGAACGTAAACTACATTTGCACCTGTTTCCATCTTGATTTTTCTTTCGATGTAGTAGGGGAAATCAGCTGTAAGCTCATCAGGACCTGCACCAAGCATTGTACAGTGAATACCTGCTTCAAGAACCCAGGTTTCTGTTGTACCGTCATCAGGAACGAAACGGAGTCTGTTTATATTGGGGTCAAAGTCTTTGGGTTCACGTTTGTCATAGATAAGCTCGCCGATGTCAGCAGCACCATAGTAAAGCTGACCGGGCTTCATAGCCTTAACAGCACGTTTCATTGCAAGAACTGTTTTTGTGAAAAGGTTTTCCATAAATTCCTGGTTCTTTTCAACCTTGAGATCTTCAAGAATGCCACCTGCAGCAGCATTACCTGTATTGAAAAGAAGTGCCTGTGCAAGAGGAACGTTCATACCGAGAGTATCGATACAGGAGTGCTGATGAAGAACTGAAACGTTAATAGCTACAACATTGTTCTCTGCTGCAAACTCTTCCATTCTTTCACGGATAATCTGAACGTCACCACGAGAGAAGCCAAAACCGTCAATAACTGCCTGAATAACCACACCACTGTTGCCATCAGTTACAGCGTAAACACGAACTCTCTGGTCATCAATAACTCTCACGGGAACACGACCTGCGATGGGTTCAAGTGTACCTGCAAGGAAGTAGTCGCCATTTGTTGCATCAATGCCATCAAGAAGAGATGCGCCTGCATAACCCATTTCCCATTTTGCACCGTCAGCAACCTCTGTATCAAAGGTCTCTTCACCGGCATAGAAATGTTCGGGAACATACTCGTCCTGACCTACCCATTGATCTTCATAGCCGGGCCAATACTGGTTCAGATATGTAAGAACAAAAGCAATAAGTTTATCAATAAGTGTGTTGAAAATGTTTTCGATACTGAAGTTTGCTGTTGCGTCTGCTGCACCAACAGGAACTGCAACTACCGAAAAAGCAAGAATAAGTGACAGGATAACTGCCAATACCTTTTTAGACATAGGTACTCCTCCTTTTAATTATACAGCTTGATTATATAACTTTTTCTTTCAATAATCAATATTTATTTATATACTTGAAGCTTCTTTGGTATTTTTAGCCAATTCTTCCTCTATCATTTTGTTGATATTGTTCTTACCCGTATGTCTATAGGGCTTCTTTCTTAATATCAGATACATAACAACTGCACCAATAGCATTGCAAATTGCGTCTTCCATAGTATCCATAATGGCAAACCGAGCTTCAAGACGCTCCGGTTCAAGAGGTATAAGCATAAAGAGCTCTTCCAAGCTACCTGCTTCCTTGATTGCAAGCTCAAGGCTCCAATGCTGAGCATCGCCACCAAACCATTGGTCAAATGTAAACTCAAACAATTCCCAACCTGCTGCAAAAACAAACGCAAGGCCAAAAGCACCAAGAGTAATATACTTTGCAGGAACTACAAGCTTATCTCTAAGCTGCATTGCACAAAGAAGCTCATAGCTGATAAACACTGCTTCCATACATCCGAATAAATGAAGTGCCTTGTCATAAGCCGGAATTATGTAATAGAAATTAAGGAACGCTCCTCCGAAGGAGGCAAGAAAAAAGCCGAGAATCGTAATGTTCTGGAAATATGCAGAAAAATAACGAGGAAATGTTTTAGCAGGAAAAGCCTGACAAATTTCGAAAGCAAACATACCTAAAAGATTCGCTGCCATTTGCATAGGCTGATACATACCAAGCTCGTCCGACTCAATAAGACGAAGAATTATTCCTCCTATCATTAAAACTCTTAAAACCCACCAATATACAAGCTCCCAGGGCTTACACATACCGAGAACTCTTTTAAAATATCCTTTGCCCATATTTCTCTCCTAAAAAAATATTTTTACCAGTAGATAATACCAAAATTACTGTTATATATTTTTCTTTTTTGGAAAATAAATATCAAGAATAGCATAAACTCGCAAAAATTTTATCTATCAGCACCAAATTTATTAAATTATGTTGAAAATTTCACAATTTAATGTATAATATAAAATGGATTTGAATGGAGATAAGGAGTGAATAGTATGGCAAAACGTGAAGATTATATATCTTGGGATGAATTTTTTATGGGAGCAGCAATGCTCTGTGCCGAAAGAAGTAAAGACCCTAACACCCAGGTTGGTGCTTGTATTGTAAACGACGAAAACAGAATTTTATCTGTTGGCTATAATGGTTTCCCGGCAGGCTGCGATGATGAAGTCTTCCCCTGGGACAGGCAGGGTGATGACCCGTACAACACAAAATACCTTTACGTATGTCACGCTGAGCTTAATGCCATTCTTAACTGTCGTGGAAGAAGCCTTGCAGGCAGCAGAATTTATGTTGCCCTTTTCCCCTGTAACGAATGTGCAAAGGCTATTATTCAAAGTGGTATAAAAGAGGTTGTTTACCTCTCCGACAAATATGCTCAGACATCCTCAACAAGAGCATCCAAAAGGATGTTTGATGCTGCCGGTGTCAAATACACAAAGCTTATTCCCACAAAAAAAGAGCTTATTCTTAATTTGAGGGAAGAAGACATTTAATCAGTTTATAAAAAAATTTATATATAGGAGTGTTAAAAATGCCTTTAGTAAATGCAAAAGACATGCTCACAAAAGCAAAAGCAGGCCAATATGCAGTTGGTCAGTTCAACATCAACAACCTTGAATGGACAAAATCCATTCTTCTCACCGCACAGGAAATGAATTCTCCTGTTATTCTTGGTGTTTCTGAAGGTGCAGGTAAATATATGTGTGGCTTCAAAACAGTTGCTGATATGGTTAAAGCAATGATTGAAGACCTCAAAATTACTGTTCCTGTTGCTCTTCACCTTGACCACGGTTCATACGAAGGTGCAAAGGCTTGTATTGAAGCCGGCTTCTCTTCAATTATGTTTGACGGTTCTCACTACCCCATCGACGAAAACATTGCAAAAACAAAAGAGCTTGTTGAAACCTGCGAAAAGTTAGGTCTTTCTCTTGAAGCAGAGGTTGGCTCTATCGGTGGCGAAGAAGACGGTGTTATTGGCGCCGGCGAATGTGCCGATCCCGATGAATGCAAAATGGTTGCAGACCTTGGTGTTACAATGCTTGCTGCAGGTATCGGTAATATTCACGGTAAATATCCTGAAAATTGGGCAGGTCTTTCCTTTGACACACTTGCAGCAATCCAGGAAAAAACCGGTACAATGCCTCTTGTTCTTCACGGTGGTACAGGCATCCCTGCTGATATGATCAAGAAAGCTATCTCTCTTGGTGTTTCCAAAATAAATGTTAACACAGAATGCCAGCTCGCATTCCAGGATGCCACAAGAAAATACATCGAAGCAGGTAAAGACCTTCAGGGTAAAGGCTTCGACCCCAGAAAGCTTCTTGCTCCCGGCTGCGAAGCAATCAAAGAAACTGTTCGTGAAAAAATCGAACTTTTCGGTTCAAAGGATAAAGCTTAACTATGAGCAATAAAAAAAAGCGTAATTTAATTATAATTCTTGGTATTTTGGCTGTTGTTATTGCAATTGCTTCCATCGCTCTTTCTCCTTTTGGAAAAAAAGCTACAGGTAATTCGGATTCCCCTAATATTACGGATAAACCCGAAAGCTCACAGGCAATAACAGAAACAACCACTCTCCCCGAAACAACAACCGAAGAAGCTTCACAATCCACAGAAACATCTTTTGTTGTTCCCTCTTCAACAGACCCTGTAATTAATCCCAATAAAAACTACACACTTTTTATTGATAAATCTGTTTTTGAGGTAAACGAAAAGGTTGACGGAGAAACTACCCTTACAGCTAAAAATAACCCCTCTGTTACAATGACTATAACCCCCGTTAGGGAAATGAGCTACAAGCAGTGCTGTCGTGCTACTGAAAGCAAGCACGAAAAACTGGACAGCTCAGAGAAGCTCGAAATAGAAAATACAAATACTGTATACCGTTCTCAAACCGGCGAAAATAATAGTGATATTATCACAACAGTGTATTGTATTGACGACAATAAGGGTGGTTGTATAGTAATTGATTGCAGAACACCGGTTGGTTCACCTGAGTATATGAATACAATTGAAATTATGCTTTCGATGTTTAAAGTCCTTTAAATCTTTAAAGGTGATGTAAAAAACGTTTGTTTTTTACATCACCTTTTTGTTTTACATATAAAAACTTTTATACCATTCAGCAAACTTTCTTATACCCTCTCGTAAGGGAGTGGCAGGTTTGAAGCCAAAATCAGCTTCAAGTGCTGACGTATCTGCGTAGGTAACGGGAACATCGCCCGGTTGCATCGGAACAAGCTCCTTGTGTGCCTCAAAATCATAATTATCCGGAAGCACTCCTGCCCTTATCAGCTCCTGCTGAAGAATATCAACAAAATCAAGAAGATTTTCGGGACTGCTGTTACCTATGTTGTAAACTCTGTACGGGGGTACAGGTAATCCGTCCTCACCTGTTATTTTTTCGGGAGCACAGGTCATTACCCTTTTTACGCCCTCGACAATATCATCAACATAAGTAAAATCTCTTTTGCAATTTCCGTAATTAAAAATCTGTATAGTTTCATCTTTTATGAGCTTATTTGTAAAACCAAAATAAGCCATATCGGGTCTGCCTGCAGGTCCGTACACTGTAAAAAATCTTAAACCTGTTGATGGTATATTATATAATTTAGAATAAGAATGAGCCATAAGCTCGTTTGATTTTTTTGTTGCTGCATAAAGTGAAACAGGATTATCCACTTTATCTTCTGTGGAATACGGCACTTTTTTATTTGTACCATATACACTTGAAGAAGATGCATACACAAGATGCTCTACAGGGTAATTTCTGCAAGCCTCCAAAATATTATAAAAGCCTATAATATTGCTTTCTATATATGCCTCAGGATTTGTAATTGAATACCTGACACCTGCCTGTGCAGCAAGATTCACAACAACATTGAAATTGTATTCTTCAAATAACTGTGTTATAAGCTCTTTATCTGCAAGGTTGCCCTTAACAAATATCCATTGTGATTTTTTCTTTTGAGCAGCCTTTTTTTCTATTTCCCGGAGTCTGTACTCCTTAATAGAAACATCATAGTAATCGTTTACGCTATCCAACCCAACAATTTTAATTTCCTGTGTTGAAGCAAAAAGCTCGTTAACAAGGTTAGCGCCTATAAAGCCTGCTGCGCCTGTTACAAGCACGGTTTTCTTTTCAAGGTTAATATTAGGTGTCAGCATATACCTTTATACTCCTTTTTTACTTGCTCATAGCTTTCAAGGTTACCTATGTCATATCTTTTACCGGGCATTTCCATAGCATACACAGTTGATTGCCTGCAAAGCCAAGCTACATAGCTACCCGGAGCATCAACACCACAGCCCTCTGTTATACCCTTTTCAACCAACCTTGAATCTGCTTTTGTATAATAATAAAAGGGTGGACAACACCAATTACTTTCAGGCTGTGCTGGTTTTTCAACCATATTTAAAACCTTGTCATTTTCATCTATTGAAACAACACCACATTTTGAAAGCTTTTCTTTTTTTTCTTCAAAATATCGCATTATACAAGAGGCATTTTTCCCTTTTGCATACTCAATAAACCTTGTAAGGCTGAAATCTAAAACATTATCACCTGCAATAACAAGCATATCATCATCTATAGAAAGCTTTTCAATAGCAAACTGAATATCCTTTACTGCACCCAAACGTGTTTCATTACTGCTTGTACCATCATCAACAACAGTAATTTTCTGTTTCTTTTCTTTTGCCCAAGCAACAAAATGGTGTGCAAATTTATGGTTAGAAATTACCACATACTCGTCCACAAGGCCTATTGTGTCAATGTCATCAATAAGCCAATCAAGTATAGTCTTTTCCCCTACCTTCAGCAAAGGTTTGGGGAATTTTTCAGTTAAAGGATACAATCTTGTTGCATAGCCTGCTGCAAGTATTAAACATTTCATAGCTTTACTCCATCTGCACTTTCGCATATATGAACAGAAAACTTGTTTTGTAATCCAGGGAATGCTTTAAGGTAATCGGAACTGACTTTTTCTATTATTTTCTCTTCAAAGGCAGGGTCAAAAAGTGCCATACAGCAGCCTTTAAAACCCGCACCACTGAATCGTCCGCCATATATACCGTCTGTCTGAGTCATAATTTCATAGAGCTTCTTTAGTTCAGACGAGCCTGCTTCCCAATTAACAATAGATGACTTTCCACTTTCAAAGCAAAGCTTGCCGTATTCTTCAATATCACCATTGCGCCAGGCTTCAGCCCCTTTTTCCACACGTGAAACTTCAGAATACCAATGCTCACCTCGTTTTCTCCAGGGTAAAGGAAGCTGCTCCTTGTACTTTTCAAAAATCTCGTATGGTACATCTCTGAAATAAGTATCATTGAAGCTACCATACTCTATTCCGGCTAAAGCCTTTAAAGCATAAGCTGTTGCTTTACATTCATCAACACGCATATTAAATTTGGTACCCGTAAGATTTCTTTCTATGCCACTAAAAAATATAGCTATTTTATATGGCTTCATAATGGGATTCGTGGGAATAAGCTCATAAGAATCATCTAATGTATCAAGATACAAAAGATGATCCTTCTTGGAATAAATCTCACAAGACTGATCCAACTTCCCACAAGAAACTCCTACATACTTATTTTCAGCTTTTAATGCAACGTCTATAATTTCGTCCTGGCGTGGATGAATATTATTCACCCTGCACAAAGCTGCCAAGAATGAAATTATAACTGCTGCCGAAGAAGAAAGACCACCAATAGGCAAGCTTCCCTCAATAACGCCACAAAGACCTGTTGTCAAAGGGAATTTTTTACCTAATTCTATTGTAGCCCCACGCAAATAGTCAGCCCAATCATTTTCCTTTACAACGGGAACTGAATTAATATGGAACTGAGCTCTTTTTTCAAACTGTAACGAAACAAGCTCGACTACTCCATTGTGTTTAGGTTTATATGCAATATGAATCCCCTTATCAATAGCCAGACCTGTAATTTTTCCTAAATTATGATCCACATGTGCCCCCAAAGGACACACTCTGTACGGACAGAAGGCTACTGCATCAGGTTCAACCTTATATATTGACGTAAATCTATCAACACACGCTAAATTCTTACTCAATTAAAATTTTCTCCAAACCATTTTATTTACAACACCGGTGTAGCTTTGAATGATTTTAACCACCTTGGTGGAAACATTTTCTTCAACATAAGTGGGAACAGGAATACCATAATCACCATTTTCATTCATATCAACTGCTGTTGCAACAGCCTGAACAAGTGATTTTTCATCAATACCTGCAAGGACAAAGCAAGCCTTGTCAAGAGCCTCAGGACGCTCCGTACTTGTTCTTATACAAACAGCAGGAAATGGTTTTCCTACAGAGGTAAAGAAGCTTGACTCTTCAGGAAGAGTGCCACTGTCGGAAACAACAGCGAAAGCATTCATTTGCAGGTTATTATAATCGTGGAAGCCAAGAGGCTCATGGCGAATAACTCTCTTGTCTAATTCAAAGCCACTTTCCTCAAGTCTTTTCTTTGAACGAGGATGGCAGGAATAAAGAATAGGCATATCGTACTTTTCTGCAATTTTGTTAATTGCATTGAAAAGTGACAAGAAATTCTTTTCTGTATCAATATTTTCTTCTCTGTGTGCAGAAAGAAGAATATATTTTTTCTTTTCAAGACCTAATTTGCTGAGAATATCTGATTTTTCTATATCATCAAGATTTTTGTGTAACACCTCAGCCATAGGTGAACCTGTTACATAGGTTCTTTCTTTAGGAAGACCACACTCGTGAAGATATCTTCTTGCGTGTTCACTGTATGCCAGGTTAACGTCGGAAATAATGTCAACAATTCGTCTGTTGGTTTCTTCCGGAAGACACTCATCCTTACAACGGTTACCTGCTTCCATATGAAAAATAGGTATATGAAGTCTTTTAGCAGAAATTGCAGAAAGACAGGAATTAGTATCCCCTAAAATAAGAAGTGCATCCGGTTTAATCTGATTCATAAGCTTATACGAGCAATTAATAATATTGCCAACAGTTGCACCAAGGTCATCGCCGACTGCATCCATATAAACCTCGGGAGCCTCAAGCTTTAAATCCTTAAAGAACACCCCGTTAAGGTTATAGTCATAGTTCTGACCTGTATGGGCAAGAACGCAATCAAAATATTTACGACATTTATTTATAACTGCTGCAAGTCTTATAATTTCAGGACGAGTTCCTACAATTATAAGAAGCTTTAACTTACCATTATTTTTAAAAGAAATATCTGAATAATCGAGTTTAATATTCATTATTCTACCTCCAGGAAGAAAGTGTCGGGTTTGTCCGGATCAAATTGTTCGTTAGCCCACATAACCGTAACCAAATCCTCTGTATCAGAAAGGTTTATTATGTTATGGGTGTAACCGGGAAGCATATGTACTGCTTCGATTTTTTCGCCACTTACTTCAAAATTCAGGACTTCATCGGTACCAATTTTTCTTTGTTGAATAAGTCCTTTACCGGAAACTACAATAAAGAACTCCCATTTTGTGTTATGCCAATGCTGACCCTTTGTAATTCCGGGCTTTGAAATATTTACACTTACCTGCCCACATTTCTCGGTTTTTATAAGCTCAGTAAAGCTTCCCCTTGGGTCAACATTCATTTTTAAAGGAAATGATACTTTTTCCTTGGGAAGATAAGAAAGATATGTAGAATAAAGCTTTTTAGCAAAAGAATTATATGGAATTTCAGGCATAAGAAGGTTGGAAGGTTGATTTTTAAAAGAATTAAGCAAATCAACAATTTCACCTAAAGTAACCTTATGGGTTATAGGGCAATAACAGAATTTACCATCTGCTTTTGCAACTTCGTTAAGACCATCATACTCACAACGGTGTGGCATACCTCTGAGTATTGCAAACATTTCATCTACCAGGTCATCAATGTAAAGCAGAGTCAATTCAATGGCTCTGTCATTAACCTGAATGGGTAAATCATTTGCAATATTATTGCAGAAAGTAGCTACTGCACTATTGTAATTGGGTCTGCACCATTTGCCAAAAAGATTCGGAAAACGATAAACATATACCTTAGCACCTGTCTGTTCGGAATAATTAAAGAACAAATCCTCCCCTGCTTTTTTGCTCTTACCATAATCCCCCTCGGCATATCTGCCTATAAGAGTTGCCTGCAAGGAGCTTGAAAGCATAACAGGACAAGTATTTTTATACTTTTTCAAAGTTTCAAGAAGAGTAGAGGCAAAACCGAAATTCCCCTCCATAAACTCTTCCTGGTTCTGAGGACGATTCACGCCTGCAAGATTAAACACAAAATCGGCTTCCTTGCAGTATGTTTCAAGAAGAGCTTTGTCAGTATCAATATCGAACTCAAATATTTCGATATTACTGTCAATGCCTCTTGTTTTGTCCTTCCCCTCCTGAACATTTTTCAGTGCGGCACAAAGGTTTTTTCCAACAAAACCCTTTGCACCCGTAACAAGAATTTTCATTTATTTATTCTCCCAAGCAGCTAATTCATCTCTGATATATTGAAGAGAAAGAAGCTTTTCTTTTACCTCTTCTACATTGAGAAGGTCAGTATTGTTTGAATTAAATTCACTGAGCTTTGCTCGCTCTGTGTCGCCCTCTTTGAAATATTTATCGTAGTTGAGACCACGTTTATCACTGGGCACACGATAGAAATCGCCCATATCAATAGCATTTGCACACTCCTCATTTGTAAGGAGCGTTTCATACATTTTTTCACCGTGACGAATACCGATAACTTTAATTTCAGTTTCGGGATTAAAAAGCTCTGTAACTGCTTTTGCAAGAACTTCAATTGTACAAGCAGGTGCTTTCTGAACAAGGATATCACCTGTTACACCATTCTCAAAAGCAAATAGAACAAGGTCAACTGCTTCATCAAGGGACATAATGAACCTTGTCATTGAAGGCTCTGTGATAGTGATGGGTTTACCCTGCTTAATCTGTTCAATCCAAAGAGGAATAACTGAACCTCTTGAACACATAACATTTCCGTAACGGGTACAGCAGATTTTGGTTTTATCCTCACTCACTGTTCGGCTTTTAGCAACAATAACCTTCTCCATCATTGCTTTTGATGTTCCCATAGCATTAACAGGGTAAGCAGCTTTGTCTGTTGAAAGACAAATACAGGTTTTAACCCCTGCATCAATAGCAGCAGTAAGAACATTTTCAGTACCTATTACATTTGTTTTAACTGCTTCAATGGGGAAAAATTCGCAAGAAGGAACCTGCTTTAATGCTGCTGCGTGAAATATATAATCCACTCCGTGCATTGCATTTTTTACAGACGCCAAATCACGGACATCACCAATAAAGAATTTAATTTTTTCTGCTACCTCGGGCATTTTTGCCTGGAACTCGTGACGCATATCATCCTGTTTTTTTTCATCACGGGAAAGCACACGAATTTCTCCTATATCTGTCTGCAAAAACCTATTAAGCACAGCGTTACCAAAGGAACCTGTACCACCTGTGATCATAAGAGTTTTCCCTGTAAATAATGACATTTTTAAGCCTCCAAAATATCAGCAATACGTTTACAAGCAAAGCCGTCTCCATAGGGATTACTTGCCTGGCTCATTTTATCGTATGCTTCTTTATTTTCAAGCAATTCTTTGAAATTTTCGTAAATAGTTTCTTCATCGGTCCCAACAAGCTTGAGTGTACCTGCAGCAATACCTTCAGGACGCTCTGTTGTATCACGCATAACAAGAACAGGTTTACCGAGAGAAGGTGCTTCCTCCTGCACGCCACCACTATCTGTAAGAATCATATAGCAACGGGAAAGGAAATTATGGAAATCAAGAACATCCAATGGTTCGATAATGTGAATTCTGTCACACCCGCCCAATTCCTCTTCAGCTGCCTGACGAACAACAGGATTCATATGAATAGGGTAAATTGCTTTAACATCAGGATTTTCATCCATAATTCTGCGAATAGCTCTGAACATCTGGTGCATTGGTTCACCAAGATTTTCACGACGATGAGCAGTAATAACAATGAGACGGCTTCCTTCTGCCCACTCTAATTCAGGGTGAGTATAATCTTCTCTTACAGTTGTTTTAAGAGCATCAATAGCAGTATTCCCTGTAACATAGATTGAATCCTCGCTTTTTCCTTCTTTAAGAAGATTTTCTTTAGAAAGATTAGTAGGGGCAAAATTGTATTTGGAAATTATGCTTACTGCCTGACGATTGAACTCTTCGGGATATGGAGAATATATATTGTATGTGCGAAGACCTGCTTCAACATGTCCAACAGGAATCTGCATATAGAAGCATGCAAGAGTGGTTACAAATGTTGTTGATGTGTCACCATGAACAAGAACAACATCGGGCTTTACCTCTTCAAGAACGCCCTTTATTTTTAAAAGTATATTTGCAGTTATATCGAACAAGGTCTGCTTGTCCTTCATAATTGACAAATCATAATCAGGCTCTACATGAAATGCGTCAAGCACCATATCAAGCATCTGTCGATGCTGACCTGTTACGCACACAACAGTATTAATACCCTTTCTTGATTTAAGCTCGTTAACAAGAGGGCACATTTTTATAGCTTCCGGTCTGGTACCGAAAACAAGCATTACAGTTTTCATTTATATCACCATTTTAATTATTAAAGTCTATAAATGCCATCAAGCTCTACAACTTTTCTTGTATCAAGAACAATTTTACCTTTAAGCTTGTCTACATTTTCTTTGATTTCGTCATGACCTACAAGAATTACAACAAGATCTGTATTCTCAAGGAATTTATCAAAATCGTGATACTGATTATCAACAATATCTTTAGTAATGTAGGGATCATATACTTTAAGCTGAGGAGCAAGGTGTCTATCCTGACATTCAAGAAGCTGAAGTGTGGGTGACTCTCTATAGTCATCAACATTCTCCTTATAAGTAAGACCATAAAGACCAACTCTTGAGAAATCAGTAATACCATTTTCTTTCATAATGTTGTAAATTCTTTCAAGAACGAATTCGGGCATAGAATCGTTGATTTTCATTGATTCCCAGATAACCTTTGTAAGAGAAGGATAGTCGCCAACAAGGAACCAGGGGTCAACAGAAATACAATGTCCACCAACACCGGGACCGGGTGAAAGGATATTTACACGGGGGTGCATATTACAGATACGGATAATTTCGTATACATCCATATCATCGTGACGGCAGATTTTTGCAAGCTCATTAGCAAATGCAATGTTGACTGCTCTGTAGGTATTTTCGATAACCTTTGTCATTTCAGCAGTTTTAATATCTGTAACAACAATATCACCAAGGCAGAAGGATGCGTAAACTTCTTTGATTTTTTCACCGATTGCAGGATCATCTGCACCGATTGTACGGGAGTTGTGAAGAAGCTCGTAAACCATATTACCGGGGATAATTCTTTCAGGTGCGTGAACAAGGTTTATATCTTCACCAATAACAAAGCCGTTTTCCTCAATGATAGGTCTTACAAATTTGTCAATAGTACCGGGAGAAACAGTTGATTCAATAACCACAGTTGCACCCCTGGGGCAAACTCTCATAACCTCTTTAACTGCTGCATTTACATAACAAGCATCAATTTTTTTAGAAAAGCTGTCATAGGGTGTGGGAACAGATACTATATAAATATCTGTTGACTGATACTCTGTTGTGAATTTGATTCCTGCTTTAACAGCATCGCTGAAAAGCTCGTCAAGACCCTTTTCCTCGAATGTTGTTTTACCTGCATTAAGTGTAGCAACAAGCTCCTTGTTGTAGTCTGTACCTACAACCTCAACACCATGGGATGCAAGCATAAGCGCTGTGGGTAAACCTATGTACCCGAGACCGATTACATTAATCATAATTTATTACTCCTTATACACAAAAAGTTTTCTATTAATAAAAAAGTTTTCTTTTTATTCTACTAATTATACCGGCCCCGGTAAAGGCATCCACAACTTTTTCGAACTCCTTAGGACCAATATCTTTGTTAAATCTTGAAAAAAATGCTTCTCTATACGGATTTTCAAGAACACTTTTCAATAATTTAGGATGAGTCTCCACCGCAAACTCCACACCTGTTTCAATTATATCAACCTTTTCTGAAACTTCCTCAAGAAGCTTTTTGCCTCTTTGAGTATTTACCATAACAAGAGAACAACCTTTATCATCATTGAAATCAGGATGTTTTTTATCAATACCCCAATAATCACCTATTGTTATATCTGAGTAAAGATTAAAATCACGGAATTTGCAATTGTAGCATGCTTTTCTCATACTGATATTGTGAGAAAAAATTCGGAAAAACTCACTATCTTTTCTTTCTATAATATCATAAGAAGCATCCTCATAAATAACCTTGACATTACTTTTTTCCCAACCATTTGTTTTATCCCGGAAATAAAATTTTTCTATTTTCTTTCCTGTCCTTGATTCCAAAAGCTCTATTTGCTTTTTTAAAACTAATGGAGTTGGTACCCCTTGACAAACAAGATCACAAAGAATCAGATTATCATTATCATATCCAAACTGTCTTCTTAGTGCCGCAATCTGACAAGGCGTCCCGGTTGCAAAAACCTTTTGCCCCACTGAAACAGCTTCTTTTATTTTGCTATAAATTCCTGTCATATCGCTTTGGATGTATTTTGAATCTCTGAACAAATCAATATTTTCAATATTATCACAGATATCATGTACTGCGTTAAATTGGTTATCGAGTTTTACTCCCGAATATACACCGCCATTTTCAATTATGTGTTTTGCAAAAACCGAAGCTGCCCCCCCGGAAGCGCTTTTCAAACGACTCTGTGCATTTTTCTCTTTCAAAGCATACGCCGTAATGGGTGCTATTCTTTCCCGTTTATAAATTACAGGACAGCTTTTCTCGCACAAACCACAATTCACACAGTTAGTTTTGTCTATTACAGGTTCTAAAAAGCCTTGCTTATTGTTTTTCATTGTTATACAGTTCTTAGGACATACTTCTGCACAAAGACCGCAACCAATGCACTCATCAACTGAAGATGGAAATTTCACAGAACCCATCTCCTCTTTCTTGCTTTCATCAAGCATTCTGATTATCTTTGCAGGATTTCCGGCTATAATACAATTGCCATCAGGAAAGCTTTTGGTAACAACAGAGCCTGCTCCGACAATTGTTTTTTCGCCCAAAACAACACCAGGCAAAATTGTGGAATTCATACCTATCCACGAACGAGCACCGATAATTACATCCTTACCCGGTACATGTTTGGTTAAGTCATTTACATCGTGATTAGAAGTGATAATACCTACATTACAGGCTATAAAACAATCTTTTCCTACTTTTATCTTTGCATCAGAAGCTTGATAATAATTACCTGCTTTTTGAAAAATTGTTATGTTGTCTTTATCGAATTCGATATTTTCCCACCCAACAACAGTAGCTCTGAAGGTGACGGGAAAAGGAACCTTTCTGTTTATGCCAACAATTTTTTGCATAAAAACTGTTTGCATCATCCACTGCCAACCTTGTGTATAAGCATATTTGTGAAAATACTTGCCTTTTAAATACTTAGGATCATAAAAAATATATCCGATTATCATTGCGATGGTCTTCTTGACAAAACCAAATGCACCTTTTATTAACCTTTTCATAATACCTCTTTTAATGCACAAAGGATTTTTTCTTTAGAGTCAGACATAGCCTGTATTCTATCAGAGATTTTATTCTTATAAATTTGTTTGTTATTCAGTATTACCTGGGATTGTTTTACTATATCATCAACTGTGTTATCACCCGTAAAATAACAGTCTAATAACTCGGTTCTTCTAAGAACATCATGAATTTTGCCTTCATTGTGTTTGCTAAAGTCAGTTTTATCTATTGATATAACAGGTGTATTGTTCCTTAAAGATAATAATGTTCCGTGAAAATAACTTGTTATTGTCAGATCAAAAAGACCGAAAACCAGCGCCCATTCAAGAGGACTTAACTCGGACATAAAATTATCAGCTTCCTTCAGATAACTATAAAGGCAAACTATATAACATTTATCACCATATTGCTTTTTTATTGCACTTACTGTTTCATTACTGGTGCCCATAACCCCAATAATAATTTTATTCGGCGGTAAAGAATACTTTTTATAGATATACTCCCTGAATGATTCTTTTGTTTTACCGAGAAGATTTAAAACATAGTTTAAATCAAGAAAAACAGTCGGATCACAAGTAAAGAAAACTTTAGCTTCCGGACAAGCCTTTAAAACAAGCTCCCTTGTATATTCATCCCTGACACCAATAAACTTAAAATTCTCAAAAGAATCCTTTAAATATTGTTGCTCGTCTTCACCAACAAACTCCGGACCCATCCCATATGCAGAAGCCGCGTAACTGAATTTCAAAACACCATCAGGTTTTTTTAATAAATAAGGATTGGGGAAACCTCTTTTAACCCAATTCCAAACTGCATCACTTCCAACAATAACGATATCATAATTATCCTTTATATAGGTATACAATGCTTCGTCATCGCCGTCTGAAATAAAGTGCTTTGATGAAAGTGGCAAATATTCTGCGGCTTTCTGAAATTCACTATACTTTACTTTAGAAGAAAAGTATAGTTTAGGGTGTCTTATTGCCGAAAGATTTATTTTGGGTACATATATATCGTGCATTATTTTGCTTTCATAATCAATAACCTCAACTTTACAATCCGGCAAATTTTCAGAAAGATAATGAGATAATGATAGACACTGCATATACGCACCGTAGTTAATACTTCTATGAAATGTTAAAATACCAATTTTTTTCATTTCTTCCTCCAAAACTGTTAAATATTGTTGAGCTCCGTCCATCTTTTTTTCAATGGTTTAAACTCAATTATAACAAATAGTATAAACCATACCCCTCCCAACGCTATTGCCTCAAAAATATCGCCTATATAATTCTCTAAAGGTAAAAACTTTTCTAAGACAAAAAACATTGCCGCTACTATTACATTCAGTAAAAATGTTTTTCCGAACATTTTCCACTCGAATAGCTTATTGAATTTTATTTTGATTATTCTGGAAGACCAAACTAACTGCAAAACCGAAACTACTATAAGTGAAATTAATGAAGCGATTGCAGGACCTATAAAGCCAAAAGCAAAAAACAAACCATAATTCAAACACAAATTTAAAACCAACGAACCCAACGAGCTATATAAAATAAACTTTGTGTGACCTGTAGAATTAAGTATCATTCCGAAGTATGTACATCTTAGCAAAAGAACCAAACTATACACCCTAAAAACAGAAACTCCGTCAAGATACTTTTCCGAATATAGAATTGTTATAACTTCCGGTGCAAAAACAAACAGGGCCAATGCTATAAAACTAATAATCGCAAACGATAAATATGTTGCATTATTCCAAAGCTTTGCTGCACGGACATTTTCTTTTTCTTTAAGCAATTTCACCATTTGAGGCATTAATACTGCTGTTATTGACGAAGATATAATAGCAACCGGCATTTCCTTCGAAGCGTTGGTATAAATCGCAAGACTTTCTGTATCCATTAATCCACCAATAACCAATTTTGCCAATTCTGTGTTAAGTGTACCTAACATTGATGCTATGCCAATCGGAAGCGCAAACTTAAAAATTTTCTTTGTTAATGCTAAATCAAATTCAACTCTGAGTTTACCGGCACATTGCTTTACTATAATGTATACCAGCAATGAAAAAACAGCTTCAACTGTGAGATACAAAACCATATATATATTAAAAGTCCAGGAAAAAAGCTGAACAATCAATATAATTCCCAACAATGCAATGCTGTTAAGCAACCTATATACCATTATAAGATTTGTCTTGTTGTAAACCACAAGAACATTTTCTATACTGGACATTATTATTTTTGTCCAGGGAAATACCGCTAAAAAGTACACAAATCCGGTAATCATCGGATTAGCAAAATAGTTAACAATTAACGGGGCAATTAGAACAAGCACCAAACCTACAACCGCACTCAACGCTGTGTTTAGTGAATAATATACATTAAGAAAATGCCCTCTTTCCTTATCATCATTTGCACCGGCAAGGAAATAATTAAGACTGTTAGGAAGTCCCATCATTATTATTGTTGTTACAAGGTTTATAACTGTCATAAGCTGTGAATATGTACCATATTCTTCCACTGTACGAAACCTTGATAACAACATTGCTGTTACCATTGAAATAAGAAGTACTATCATTTTTGAGGCAGTAAGCTTAACTGCATCCCTACCCAACGATGTTTTATTTCCCATTTATTTTATCAAATCCTCTAAACTATCAATTATACAATCATAATTATATCTGTTCAAAATATTTCTATCCGGATTGAAATTAATTTCTTTTCCACTTGAAATATTGTTGTATTGCATTTTTATATATTCCTTTAAAACAGGAAAGTCCTCCTTGAAATTAGCTGCTTCATAAGATACCCCAAGCTTGGCAGCGTCCATAACTTGCTTAACCTCGCTGTTAACCAGGTTACCATCAACAACAGCTATAACAGGTCTGTCCATAAGCATATACTCAAGAAACTTACCGGGGAAAACCCCTTCTTCGCCTACATCATTCCATGTAGATAATACAAGCACATCGGATTTTCCTTGTAACTCAAGACAGGCTTTTCTTTCAAGAACACCATTGTCATGTATTATATTTCTAACTCCGTATTTTTCTGCCTGTGAAGCTACTACAGAAGATTCTTTTCCTGCATATTCAAAAACCAGTTTATCCGGATTTATAACATTTTCTTGTATTAATTCTGCAATTGCTTTAAATACCGGTGACAAATCTCTTTTACCGTTATAAAGAACCCCTACGTATGTAATAGTAAAACAATCTTTTTCCTTTTGGGAACTAAAAGATGGCTTATCCTTTAAATCATATCCATTAGGTATCATATAAGTTTTTTCGCTGTATCTACCTCTGCATATACGTTGAATATATCCGTTTGAAACTGCTACAATAGCATCAGCTTTTTCACAGGCAATATCCTGTATCTTTTGATATGGTTTTTTAAAAATCTTCGACAGAATATTTGTTACAATAGGGTCTCTGAATTCACATATCCATTTTAAATCAGGCTTTTTCTTTTTTGCATACAAACCACATAACAAAGAAGACAAAGGACCATATGATGAATAAATCACATCGTATTCTTCCAGTTCTTTTTTCTTAAAAGCCTTTTTAAAAGCACTGAGGAATGCTAAAAATTCAAAATGTTTAAAAAGTTGAAAAACTGCAATCTTAATTTTCATTCGGAAACTATCGTTATTATTCGGTGTAACAACTGCTGTTGTATTAGTCGCTGAACTGTCCCCTCCCTGTTTGGGCAGCAATTTGCTCGGAAGGTCTGATAAAAATTTAAATATTCCACATTCATTCAAGGCAATCACTTTATTGATTGTTTTAGGAACAGCAAAACCGGAATCACCTGAAACGTTATTTTTAATCGAAGATACAACATCTACTACATATCCTTTTCGAGCAAGTCCATCTGCAATTTTTGTTGGTCTTAATGCCCCTATAATATTTTGAGGCGCAAACAAATATGAAACAAAAAGTACCTTCATTATCTTCCCCGTCCAAAAATCAATAATTTTTACCTTTTAAATGCTTATATCTACCTTTTGTAAAAGCGTTATATGGCATACACATTAACAACATTAAAACATACAAACAGTCGTTTGCGTTTGCAGAAATACTCATAGATGTAATCAAAAAAGCAGCCAAAGGTAATATCATATATGTTGCCATTTTGTTTTTTAAAATATTTTTTATCACATCTTTCCATATTACGGCAAACAACAAAATACCAACAATTCCAAATTGAATCAAAAATTCCAAATATAAGTTATGGGCAACGGTTGAGCCCTGTAGTGCACAATATTTATGAAGAAATGTTGAGTTATTTGTTCCACAGCCTACAAGTAACACGTCTACCCTTTGCTTTAAAGCACTGATAAATTCTGCCCATATATAATCTCGTCCTGAAAACATATCTGTGTTAAAGGACTCACGAGCTTCAAAAACAGTTAGAACAACATTTTGATATATTGCCACACATCCACCAATGAAAACTACTGCAACAGGAACAAAAACAAACGACGCAAGTATAAATCCTTTTCTTTTTGTGAAACGAATCATAAACATTATAAGTGCTATTGCAAAAATGAAAATTAATGTTAAAACGTAACTTTTCGAATATGATCTATAACCGTTTACACATAAATATGCTATGACAATAACATCAAATATTTTTCCTGTTTTGCTTTTCAAGATAGGGAATATAGCTACCAACAAGCCTATTGCAATAAGAATTAATTGTGAATACTCATTGGGGTCCATATTTAATGCAGCAAAACGATTGTTATACTGAAGTCGTCCCATTTTTTCTGCATCTATAACATACGGAACACGTGGGAATAAATCACTTAAAGCAATATCCAACACCGCACCTGTTACAAAAAAGATTGCCGATTTTTGAAGTTGATAATTTTCTTCTGCGTATTCCGCAAAAAAAGATGTACTACACATCACACAGAATATATTAAGTAATAAAGATACTACAGAAACGATGCTTGCACCATATACCAACACGGCAAACAACTGCAATACGACAAATATCCCCATACAAACAAAGCTGTAAACATTGAGTCGTACTTTTTTCTTCATAAAAAGTTTTATAATTACAACAAAATATAAAATAGGCAAAACAGATATACTTGCATTAGACAATTTAAAAACGCTTGATATAGGCAAGCAAAAAGCCATCAAATAATACAATTTATCTACATCTAACACTAACGCCAAACCAATCAGTAGTAGCATAAAATATTTAGCGCTGCCATACCCCATCGAGCTAAATAAATAGGCATTTATTAGTGCTATTACTACCAGCCCAACATAGAGCAAAAATATTCTTTTATCTTCCTTGGTATATTTTTTCATAACCCTCTACCATCTGTCTTATATCGTAATTTTTGGATAATTGCTTGGATTTTCTCGCATAGCTTAATCGCTTTTCCGAATCCGAAATCATTTGCTCCATAGCCTTTGTGTATGCATTTTCATTTCCTGACTCAACAAGAATTCCGTTTTCACCATCACGAATTATATCTTTAACGCCACCAACATTTGTTGATATTATTGGTAAACCTGCTGACATCGCCTCTAACATAGAAAGTGGTAAACCTTCAAACAATGACGTAGCTACATATATGTCAGCCTTACTTAAATAAATTTCAACATCACTTACTACACCGGTGATAGTTACCTTATCAACCAAATCTAACTTTTTAATTTTATTTTCTAATTCCTGTCTCAGAATGCCATCTCCTAAGATGCTGAGATGTAAATTATCATATTTTTGGCAGACATTGTAGAAACAATCTATTAAAAAATCGTAGTTTTTAACATAATAAATCGTGCCAACTGTAACGAAATTTATCGTAGATGATTCCTTTTTAGGTAAATCATAGCGTGCACAATCAACGCCATTGTATACTATATCTATCGCCTCTCGAGGAATCCCATGCTCTGCCGCAATACTGTCTGCTACAGTATCACTTATACCGATTGGCTTAACATTTACAATTTTATACGCAATAAACCTTACTACTCTTTGTAACCCAATAGCTTCTTTTTCTGCCAATGTGTGAATAGTATGTATTTTAATTTGCTTTCTTTTGTAAAATGGCAACAAATACAGTAAACTATCAAGATTGGTATGTATAACATCGGGCGCATATTCCTTTAAAGCTTTTTTTACCTGCTTAAAGAAGCCGATATCCAAGCCAACTTGCTTATCAAGATATACAGTATCAATTCCATTCTTCTCAGCAAACAAATCAAAAACCGAATTATTTTTTTTATAAAAAACCAAAACCCGGACTTGAAATTTATTTTTATCCAGTTTTTGGGCAAGGTCCATAACAAACTTTTGTCCTCCACCTTGTTCAAGCGTAGGTATAACCAAAAGTATTTTTTTCATTCAATCTACCATCCTTAAACGGGGAATAATCATCACGAACACTGTTCATATATTTTTATTAATTTAGCCATAACCTTTTCGATCATATAGCTGTTTTTTACTTTTTCTATGTTATAGTGCCTCATGCTTTCCCTTAATTCCTTGCTTTCAAGCCTTTCTATCGCCTGAGCAATTTGCTCAACATTACCTTTATCAACAAGAATGCCACCATTTTCGCCTATCATATCCGGAATTGCTCCCACTTTTGTTGCAATTATCGGTAAGCCACAGCTCATACCTTCAAGTACAGTAAGCGGAAAACCTTCTGAATAACTTGGTAAAATCACTACGTCACTATCAAGCATTAATTCGATAGCTTCTTTGTGTTCTTTTTTGCCTTTAGTTATGATATTGGTATTTTCCGGTATATCAATTTCATCGTCAAGCGGACCTACCAAAACAAATTGTTTTCCAGGATATTTTTTAGCCACCTGTATAATTTCCGATACACCTTTTTCTCGGGTAAGTCTACCAACATAAATAATTTTTTCAAGGCTACTTCTTATAGGGTTCTTATTATCATAAATCTCAGAAGCAAAATTAGGGATATATTCCACTTTAGAAGTATATTTTTTTGCTAATTCCAAAGACTGGGTATTTAAAGCTAAAACGAAGGATGAAAATTTACATATTGCTTTAAAAACTACAGTTGAAATGATGTTATTAATCACAACACTCAAATCGCAATGGCAATGATACACAACAGGTACATTTAATTTTCTCAACAAAACAAAATCTCGAATCAACCCAAACCTGCTACAGGAAGCAGAATAATGCAACACATTAAAATTCTGTTTTTGTAGTGTACTTTTTATTTGTTTACGAGTATGTGCACATCTCTTTAATTCATCCAATAAGGATATTTTATTAACATTGTTTGCACGTGAACCGACAATCGCCGTATTTATCAAAGAAACCCGAATTTGATTTTCTTCACAATACTTTTTATAATCCTCAGTCCAAGAAGCTATTCCTCCTATCGGAGGTGGTAATGGCGAAACAAGCAGAATGTTCATTTTTACACCTATTTTTTAATTATTTCATCAATTCTTCATGTTCTCTGATTTCTTCTTCTTTAAATCTCATTTTTATTATTTTTGCCGGAACCCCGCCAACAATAGCGTATGGTGGAACATCCTTCGTAACAACAGCACCTGCCGAAACCACTGAACCTTTACCCAACGTAACACCCTTTAATACAACTGCATTGGCACCTATCCAATTATCACCAAGCATTACTATATCCATATCATCCTCAGGTCTCTTTTCTGCATCGGTGACTTCATCCATATATTTTCCGACTATATCAATTCTATGATCCCCTGTAACCAGGGTAACTCCTGGCCCCATCATAACATGGTCCCCTATTTTTATTTTTGCTCTTGTTGTCAGAAAAACTGCATTTGAGCCAATGCTTACACTATTTCCTACGCTTATATTTTCTGCACCGGAAAACAAGGTGTTTCTTCCTACTGAAACATTTTTTCCACAGGACTCAAATGAACTTTTTTTTATTGGGGTTGAAACCACTTTATTCCATATTCTTTTTATAATATCCAAAATCCTATATATCATTGTTTTGCTCCAACAACCTTTAATCTTCCAAATATTTTATTACCTTAGCCGGGGTGCCACCAATTACACAATTACCATCTTTAAAGCTTTTTGTTACGGTGCTACCTGCTGCTACCACTGTATTATTTCCTAATTCCACACCGGGAAGTATTGTACAATTCATTCCGACCCAGCATTTCTCTCCAAAAACAACATCCTTACCGGGTGTGTGCTCTTCGGGATTTTTTAAATCGTGGTTTGAAGTGATTATTCCAACATTGGGAGCAATCCAGGTGCCTTTTCCTATTATGATGTTGCCACCAAAGGATGCCTGAAAATATTTTCCGTAGCCCTGAAAAATCTCAAGGTCATCAGGATGAAATTCAATTTTTCCTCCCTCGGTCATCTGAACGGTATTCATCGGCGAAACCGGAAAGGGTATTCCTCTGTTTCTACCGAACCTGAATCTGCCACGCTTGTCATATACGCACCATTTCCAACCAATTGCATCCACCGTTCCGTGAACACCCTTGAACCATCTTCCTGTTATATACTTTTTGTCATACATAAAAGAAGCTACCATTTTACCATATATATAATAGAAAGCAGCTCTTATTGCTTTTAACAATGTTTTCAAGAGATTTTTTCACCTACTCTACAGCATTTAAAAAATCTTGCCCAATATATAATGCCCGAAACAGCATAAACTGTCATTGCACCTATTGCAACACCTGCAACACCAAATATTTTAATAAACACTACATCTAATAAAATCTGAACAATTGAACTTGCAGTTGCCATTCTTGCATTAAATTTTTCTTCATTGACAATTATCATCATATTAAGAGGAATAATTCTTATAGCAGAGTTTGCCCAACGCATTACCCACAACAAATACGAAATCGGAACTGCATCTGCGTACTGACTACCATATAAAATGTTTATAATAAATGGTGTAAATACCATACCGGCAACAGTTACAAGCGTTACAATACCAGCAGTCCCCAACCCAACCTTGGTGGCCTCTTTTTTCAGAATACTTCTATCCTTTATTTGCATAAGCTTAGGGAAGAAATAAATTGAAATAGAGCTGGACACTATTGCAAGCTGGGCCGGAATAAGCCCTGCTGTTTTAAAGTTTGCAGAAGTAACCTCATCTGCAATAATATTATTCACAAGGAAGGTTTCCACAATCGGCATTAACCAAGACAGGGAATTTGACATCATAAGACTTAACGAGGTTTTGGTGTACGCCTTCTTCTGTGTTTTATCAAGTAATGTGGGCTTTTCACCCTTAAAAGCCTTTGCTATAAATCTGTAAGAAAGTATTACGGTAATAAGCACCGATACATATCTGGAAATCAAAAGACCGTCTACTTTAAAAAGCTTTATGAAAATCACACTTGAAATAAGCAGTGCCGAAGTCTGTACAACGCCCACAGCCGCATAAAACTTATTATAGATTTTGGCTCTGTTATAGGATTGGTTTAAAGCGATTATGAAATTTATAAGCGGCAAAAGGGAAAGAATCGCAATATACTCTTTTGCGCCTGCAAAGGGTATATCTACAAATGCGTACACACCTATAATTATTGCAAAGGAAATCGCAAATTGGGAAAGCCCGCCCCATTTTAATGAATATTTGAAATACGCCTTGTCCAATCCGACAGGGGATTGCTCGGTAGAATACTTAACATAAGCAGCACTCATACCAAGACCTGAAAAAACATTGGCAAAAGCTATTATATTGTCAGCATACAAATAAGAGGCATATTCAGCTTTATCTGTTATAAGCCGTATTGCAACAATGCTTGCAATAAAGCCCAGACCCTGCGTAAGATAATTTCCACACAAAATATGCAACAAACCATCTGAAACAAGGGATTTAAACTTGTTCAATAATGCTTTCATTCTTTCACCTGTTGTTTTTTGCCACAGCTTGTTTTATCAAATTAACCTCGTCAAGACATCTTTCGTCCCAGGTTTTCATTTTTGCTCTTGATGTGGAAATTGCTCTTTCTCTTATAGAGTCGGTATCATATTTTCCATCAAGCAAGCCTTCGATTATCTCCACAGCTTCTTCATCGCTATTAATGAGGAAGCCGTTGGATTTGTCCTCTATAAAATCGTTTATTGTACCATCATTTCTTACAAGAATAACAGCTCCTACAGAAAGCATCTCGTGGAAAACATTGGTAAGATTACAAACATCATAAAGGCTCATTGAACAAAGAGAGGCTTTATTCATTGCATCCATTGATGGCATATCAAGATTACCCATATAGGTAACTCTGTCTTCAACATCCAATTCCTTTATAAGTGCCTGAACTTCATTAAAATAATCCAGACCTCTGTTATCACTAAGACCTGAATAAAAGAGGTTTACTTTTTTGCCTCTTTTTTTCAGTTCTGCAATAATTCTTACTGCTCTGTCCTGACGCTTCCACCCATCCACTCTGGCAGGATAAAAGATAAAAGGCTCATCACCTGTTATTTTTTTCATTTTTTCTACAATTTCCTGCGATGGCTCTGGTCTTTTATCCACGCCATTTATCCAATATCTGAACTCAAAATTATTCTTCTTTTTATTAAGAAGGTTATAGCATTTATCTCCCTTAGAGCCATCATTGGTAACTATAAGAAAATCTTTGGGTGCTGTAAAAGCTCTGTATTCAACTATGTGGCGGATACAAGCTTTTATCTTACCCATTTCACCAATTCTTTCCCAAAGGAAGGTTCCGTAAAGCCTTTGTCCGTAAGCAACACCGTGTTTTTTTGCAGCAACACGAGCAACACCTGTAGAGGTACCATGAGCATACACAAAATCGTATTTTTCGGTACTTAAAACTTCATCCACAGCATTTATCATATTTTTTATATTTTTCAATTTTGTGCTAAGGCTGGGAGTTTCGTCATGAACTACAATTTTTTTTATCATAGACTCCTTCAACCAACTGGATTTAATATTAAGCTTCACATTTTTCTTAGTAGTAAGAATAACAAAGCTTACATCGTTTCCATTATCAATAAGATATTTCAGGGGCTTGTTAAATGAAGGTAAGCCACTAGCAAATTCCTGAGCACTGTAAAGACAGTCCTCAAAGCCGGGCCAATCCATAGTTACATAAAGAATTTTCATAAACATTCCCTTTCACGATACTTATTGCTGCTTAAAATAAAACCATAAATCATTATTATGGACATTGTAAGTGCTTCTGTTGTTAAAAAGAGCGCAACAAAAAACATAATTGCACGGTATCTGAATACGCCGTGTGATTTTTTTATCAGTGCAAAATTTGCTGCCAGATACAAAAGCGCTCCAAACACACCTGTACCTGTAGTCATAAACATAAATGCATTAACGTACAAGGAGTCCCCAAAATCGTATACTGTTTCAATACCATTAGCGGCATTAAACACGTCATAGTTACCATAACCAACACCGAACACCTTATTTATCGCCGGGTATTGCCTATATGCACTAATTCCTCGCAAAACCCTTACAGCAAAGGAGGACATTTCATCAGTGTTAGTAAGTCTATCCAAGCTATCCAATAAATAGCTGCTGAATAATGCAATTCCTATTCCACAGCCAATTATCACTATAACCGGCATAATTTTCTGGAAGGTAGATTTTCTGCCATAGGTTTTCACTGACTTTAAAATATACATAAGAATTATGTATGCCAATAAGCCTAAACCTGTTCCGCTTCCGGAAAGCACCACAGCAATACACATCAGGCTAATAGAAATTGTTTTAAATTTAGGCGTATATTCCCTACTGCTAAAGAAAAGCACAAACAAGATTGTAGGAACAACATACAATGCAAATTGTTCAGGCTCAAAGAACATACCGGATGGTCTGTAACCAAAATTGCTGATATAATATTCCGGATCTTCAATTAGCTTACTGTTCTGTTTTATTGGTAAGAATGAAAAATACCAAGGTAACAAACGATTAAAGAAGGTGTATGCAATACTTTGAATTATCAGGTACACCGAGTTAGCTACCGAAACTGTACTGCAAACCTTTATTGCAATTGTTAAATTAAAGAATCTTGCAGATAGGAACACTATACAAAGGAAGTAGAATGTTAACCTTGCAAAGGTTGAAAAGAACTGACCAACATCAAACGTACTATTGAGCTTTGGTGCTATGATTCCCATAAATGCACTGAAAAACAAGAAGCCGCCAAATAAAACTATCGCCTTGCTCCAATGATACCGTTTAGATGAAAGCACCCCATACATAAGAGCCACCATCAACGGAATTTCAGGCAACAAAAACAGTCCGAAACCGTAGTTTGAGAAAAGCGGAATCAAGCAAATCAAAGCAGTAATGACCTTTTGATCAGTGCTGATATGTTTAGTTTTTGCCATCACTTTTCTCCTGGTTATAAAGTTGATGCAGTTTATTTACAACTGCATTATACTCCTGTAAAACAAGAGCTAATTCTTTATCACAATTATCCTTGAATTTTTCCAAATCAATACTGTGATAATAATTATATATATCATCAGCAAAGGTATCGGATTCAGGGTCAAAGGCTATCCCTATACCCTTTTGGGTTATTTTTTCTCCCATAAATGAACCTTTGGTACAAACCTGGGGTAAATAAAATATTATTCCGTCATAATATTTATTTCCCATAGCCATACCCTCGGTACCGCTGATGTTGTATAAGTTATATAATATGTCTGTTTCTTTTACAAAGTCATATCTGTCTTCTTCCTGATATTCACCTGTAAAGCGAACATTTTTTATATGGTTTTCAGCACAATACTTTTCAAGGTTTAATGCTGTTGCCTGTTTTCTTCCGTAAAAGGTTACATCAAATCTTTCATCATTTGCCAATTTGTCAATAACCTTTTTATTCAAGCCCTCGTTTCTTATAATTCCCCAATAGGAAAATCTTAAAGGCTCGTTCTCGGAGCGTTTACACAACAATTTTTCATTTCTGTGAAGTAATGAATCCTTCAAAAGATTGTGTATTGTGTATATCTTGTCACTTTCGGGCATAAATTCTTTATATTTTTCCGAGCTTACAACCGTAAAGCAAGACTTTTCTATAAGCCTTGCCACGCATTTTTTGTAAGGCAATATGCTCTCAAATGTATAATCTCTGTAATCATAAATGTACCTGTTGCTGTATTTTTTTGTAAGAACATTTGAAATGAGCACAGCAGGAACGCTTGTAAGGACAATTATAAAATCAAAATTATGCTTTTTAATAAGCTTTTTAGCATATTTACCGAAATCGAGAAAAGCTTTAATTTTTGCAAATTTCGGAATCTCATCAGCTAAGTTTTCTTTAAAAATATGAGGGGTTATACCCTTCGGTAATGCTTTGTCAGGGCTTTGGTCTCTATCCCAATAAAGCACGTGCACATCATTTAAACTCGTATTTATATTGTCTAAATACAAGTTAAGATAAGGCATATATTTAATTTTCGCAAAGCCTATTATAAGAATTTTCATGTACACACCTGTTAATTGTTATTGGGCGTTTTTTTCGAGTATTTCCACACATCTTTCAACTGTAAAATGCGCTTTCATATAAGTTCTGCCGTTCTCGCCCTTTTGTTTATACTTTTCTTTATCAGCAGAAATTTCTTTAATTTTTTCAAAAAAAGCTTTTTGGTCTGCAGAACAAACCCATTCACCACAATCAGCAGCTTCAATTAGCTCTTTCATATCGGTAACCGTATCTGTAGCTGCAAGCACAGGCTTGGCATAATCCATATACGAAAGAATTCTTGATGGATAGTTAGGAATAGTAAACCTTGGATCAAGAGTTATAAGACCAACATCACTTTCCTTGGTAAACTGTTCATATTCTTCCCTGGGAAGGTTGTCCAGAAGAATAGCATTCCTTATATCATTTTTTTCTATTGCATCTGCAAGAATGTGTTTTTCGGTACCCCTTCCTACAAAAACAAAGAAAATGTCATTATTATTTTTAAACTCCTTTGCGGCAGCGGCTAATATTTCAACATACTGTGGTTTACCCATATTGCCACCAAAAAGGAATACACAAGCATTTTCGGGAATACCAAGCTTTTTCCTTACTGAAAAACTCCGGCACTGATAATCTTCTGTAATTTTTTTTGCATTGGGAAAAATTTCAACTTTGTCTTTTGGTATCTCCGGATTATGCTCAAGCAAATACTGCTTGTTCCCTTCCGACATACAGCCTATAGTATCGGCTGTTTTATAAAGGAATTTCTCTTTGTATTTAAAATAGTTAAAAATCATTTTTCCCACAAAGCCGGAACCTAATATGCCGAGGTCTGCACCATTCTGTGGAAAAATATCCTTCAGCATAAGATAAGATTTACATTTAAAGTGCTTTTTCGCCCAGGAAACAACACCTGCATTTGTAATAGGTGGAGTTTCAAACAAAACCAAATCAAAGCTTTCTTTGCCAAGATACTTTTTGATTTCCTTCTTCATTATAAAAGGCAAAAGAAGAGTAACCATGCCCTTTTTTATGAAATTAACATCATAATAATCGCCTACAACAGCCCTTAAAACCTTGAAGCCTCTTTCGGTTTCAAGTGTTGTTGAGGGTTGGTTTCTTTTTTGTTCAGAAACTGCGACAGTTAGCCGATGCCCCTTCTGATGCAAAGCCTCAGCTAAATCTGTATAAATTGTTGCGCCTTTATTTTCCTTAGGAAATGAAGTTGCTATGTAGAGGATTTTCATTTTTTTACCTCAGCTATTTCTAAGATGATATATTCTTGTTGTTTTGAAAAGCTTAAAACCACATTTGATGTAAAGATTTATTGCAGGAATATTAGTTGCTTGCGTACCTACAAAAAAATCTTCACAACCATTCGAAAAGGCGTAGTTGTCGGCATATTTCACCAATGCTGTACCAACACCTTTTTTTCGGTTTGCTCCACCTGCAGCAATAAGGTTTATATGAGCTTGGTCTCCATTCTGAAGATATATGAGAAATCCGTTTTTCTCCTCTGTTACGAAAATAGTTTTATTTTCATCACAAAAAGCATTTTTCACCCAAGAGGTATACATACCACTTACCTGCTCCGGTGTTATGCAGGGGTCATTGTAAAACCTTGAATTTATAAATGCTGCCCCTGCTATTTCTGCGAGCCAGGGTAAATCTTCTTCGGTAGCCAATCTTATTCCGGTTTCAGAAAAGGTATCGTCGGAATAAGCCTGCGTCTTCTTTTTCAAGGTAACAGAGCAATCTGTAATATATGCCGTGCTCTTATTTCCAATATAAAAATCATTGATAAACGCACCACAAGTATTTTCGATTGTAACAAACCCGTATTTGCTTACTTGCTGTAAAAGATCATCTGCCCCTTGCTCTGTAAGTGCTTCACTCAAAGCTACTCTCGCACAGGACACACCAAAAAATTCTGTGTCCCAGTCAAGAGGTTTAATTGTAAATGTATCCATCATTGTGCACCATCACTCTCATTTGTAGCCTTTAACGAATCTTCGTTTCTGTAAATATCACTATGAGAAAGAATAGTTTTTATAGTACGGAAAAAAACCTTTACATCCAGCTTGAAGCTTATATTTTCTGCATAATAAACATCGCATTTATTTTTTTCATCAAGTGGAAGAGTATTTCTGTAATAAGCCTGGGTATAGCCGGAAATACCTGGTTTAACTGTATACTTTACCCTCATAGCTCCACTGTTAATTTCATACCATTCGGGTGGGTCAGGTCGTGGACCTAAAACACTCATATCGCCTTTTAGCACATTCAAAAACTGCGGAAGCTCATCAATACTGGTTTCACGAAGCTTTTTGCCGATTTTTGTAAGACGGGGATCATCAGCCGCACTGTATGTTGTTCCGTCCTCGTTCCTTATATCAGGGGCATTTTCCTTCATAGAACGGAATTTGTACATATTGAAAACCTTTCCGTTTACGCCTAAACGCTTTGCTTTATAAAAAACTGCTCCGCCATCTTCTTTTTTTATAAGAATTCCCACAATTGCACATATTGGTATCAAAGCCAAGCAGGCAAAGAATGATACAAAAATATCCAGGAGTCTTTTAAAAAATTTTGCGTACATTTAATCACCTATTCATCAGTTTTTATACAAGCAATAAAGCATTCGATTATGTAATCTACCTCTTCGTCTGTTAAACGGGTGTGAAGAGGTAAGGTTATTTCGTTTTCAAACTGCTTATATGCATTAGGATATTCTTTTATATCAAAGCCCAAGTTTTTATATGCTGTCATCAGCGGTAATGGTTTGTAGTGAACATTACAAGCTATGCCTTTTTCAGCCATTTTTATAATAATTTCATTGCGCTTTTCAAAATCAGCTCCGGGCACTCTGGTTAAATAAAGATGACCACTTGAAATATGAGCTTCAGATTTGTGACACAATGTTTTTACCCCCAAGGGTTTAAATGCTGCATCATATTTCGCAATGATTTCCTGCCTGCGTTGAAGCATTTGGGGATATCGCTCGAACTGCGCAAGTCCGATACCTGCCATAATATCTGTCATATTGCATTTATATGCAAGATATTTTATGTCATATTCCCAAGCGCCTAATTGCGTTTTAGCAAGAGCATCCTTGGATTGGCCGTGAAGAGAAAGTAATTGATATTCGTGATAAAGAGCTTCATTATCAACACCCTCTATATTACGCCATACAACCGCTCCCCCCTCTGCTGTAGTAAGATTTTTCACAGCATGAAAGCTAAACGATGTAAAGTCTGCAACCTCACCACACATTTTTCCATCCTTCTGTGCACCGAAGCCGTGAGCAGAATCCGATATCACAGCTACTCTGCCTATTGCACGCTGTATATCGTTAGAAGGTGTAAATACTTCAGCCTTTTTGTTTACAATTTCAAATATATTCTTGTAATCGCACATCACGCCACCCAAGTCAACACAAATAATTGCTTTGGTTTTTTCGTCTATTGCATTTTCAAGGGCTTCAATGTCCATCTCAAAGGAATCCGGTGCAGTATCAACAAGTACAATTTCTGCACCAACATGATCTATAACACTTGCAGAAGCTGTATAGGTGTATGCACTTGTAATTACTTTGTCACCTTTGCCAATCCCCAAAACACGCAAAGTCAGCTCCATAGCAGCTGTTGCAGAGTTAAGACAAACAGCTTTTTCTGTGTGGCAATATGCAGCTATTTTTCTTTCAAATTCCTTTACTTTGGGACCGGTAGTTATCCAACCTGATTTAATTGCTTCAGAAGCGCCTAATGCTTCAGCATCAGTCATATCTGGTGGAGAAAAGGGAATATTAAACACGAATTTCATCTCCGTTTGCTTCATTTTTTTCTGTTGATTTATAAGCAACATTCTGTGGATTAAATGTAGGTACAAGCTCTTTAATTACATCAACAATTTCAGTTGCTTCACCCGTATCAAGAATTTCTTTCAGCTCTGTAAGTCTTTTGAACAACTTATCTGAATCAAAATCCATAGGACGTGCAACGTATATAAGATCGTTCTGAGTTTTCTGAATACCCTCTTCGCTTATAAGTAGCTCCTCATAAAGCTTTTCACCATCACGAAGACCTGTATATTTTATTTCAATATCTTCACCGGGTACATAGCCGGAAAGTCGTATAAGGTTCTCTGCAAGCTCACGGATTTTTACAGGCGATCCCATATCAAGAATAAATATTTCGCCACCATTAGCATACGCACCCGCCTGAAGAACCAAAGAAACTGCTTCAGGAATAAGCATAAAATATCTGATGATATCAGGATGTGTAACTGTTACGGGACCACCATTTTCGATTTGCTCTTTGAACAAAGGGATAACACTACCGTTTGAGCCAAGAACATTACCAAAGCGCACTGCAACAAAATCTGTTTCAGAAATTTTATTAAAAGACTGAACAATCATTTCACAAACACGCTTTGTAGCACCCATAACATTAGTTGGGTTAACAGCCTTGTCAGTAGAAATCATAACAAAACGCTTAACTCCGTATTTGTCAGCAACCTTGGCAAGATTATAAGTGCCGAAAACATTGTTTTTAACTGCTTCCTTTGGGCTGTCTTCCATAAGTGGAACATGCTTGTGTGCTGCTGCGTGATAAACAAAGCTTGGCTTATACTCCTCAAAAATTTCGGATAGCCTTTTTTCATCACGCACCGAGCCAATAAGAACCTTCAATTCAACATCAGGATACTTTCTTTTGATTTCCTGCTGAATATCGTAAGCACCATTTTCTGCGATATCAAAAATTATAATTCTTTTAGCCACACCACTTGCAGCAACCTGTCTTACAAGCTCACTACCGATTGAGCCACCACCACCGGTAACAAGCACAGAGTGACCTTTAAGAAGCTCAAATACCTTTGAAAGATCCGGTTTGATCTGTTCACGCCCCAACAAGTCGGTATAATCAACCTTACGGAGCTGAGCGCCTATATTACCGTTCTCTTCAACTGCAGTTATTCGAGGTAGTGTTTTAAGAACACAGCCGGTTTTGTTACAAATTTCAAGAATTTCTTTCTTGTTTTGCTCACTTGTGGAAGGAACAGCAAAGAAAATCTCATCAACATCAAGCTCTTTAGCTGTTTTTATGATCATGTCTCTTCCACCAACAACTCTAACGCCATTAAGCATTTCGCCATGTTTACGTTTGTTGTCATCTATAAGAGCAACTACCTTATAACGATTAAGGTAACGAACACCATGAAGCTCATTGATAAGTCTTATAGCCGCACCACCGGCACCGATTATCATAATTCGTTTTTTTCTGCCCTGTTCTTCGTTTTTCTTTGCAAGATATCTGCGCTTCCAGAAATTGTAACCTAAAAGCACCATTCCCCTTACGCCGATAATCAGCAATAAAAAAATCATTGAATAAAGGGCTGCAAAGGTTAGAAAAGAACGGGTGTATTCTATCCAGATATAAGCAAAAGGCAGAACCACAGCAATACGAGAAATACCAAAGGCAATCAGAAGGTTGGCATAATCGGTAGCAATCAGATATTGCCACATTCTTTTGTAAATTTTGAATTTCACAAAGAAAAGAGCTGTGACTGCAAAATCCACCAACAATATGAACAAGCCATTGTTCAAAAACCAAGATGGTAAATATACAAACGCATCAAATTTTAGATAAATGGCTGTAGCAAAAGCTATACCCAATGATAATAAATCGCTTACAACAAGCACTACTTTTATATGCTGTTTCAAAAAACTCATTGTTTTTTTGAGTATGTTCAAAACAATCCCTCTTTTTCATTTTTTCTCGCCTCGGATGTTGTTTACACCAAAACTATACATACCAAGCGCATTTTAACTTATACATTTTACCATAACTGTTACCTGTTTGCAATATATTGAGCATATAAAAACAACATTTTTTTCACAACATAATTGTAATATATAACAATATATGGAATAAAATGCGATTTCACTCACTATGTTGTAAATTTTAGTTGTCTGTGGTAAAATTGCATTAATAAATTTTTCAGGGGGATACAAAATGAAATCCTGGATGAAAAAAATTGATAATTACACCATTATATGCGATATAAATTTACCCGGCACCCACGACAGCTGTACCAAATACTGTCAGTTTTCTTTTATTTCAAAATGCCAGAAAACTGATATAAATGAGCAATTAAATTCGGGTATTCGTTTTCTGGATATCCGTGTTGAGAAAGACAACGAAGGGTTAAAATTGGTACACGATATTTCAGCCTGCAAAACCCCGAAAAAAGCAGCATTGTATCTTGAGAATGTTATAGAAAATTGCAAACGCTTTCTCTGCGAAAACCCTTCAGAAACAATTTTGTTCTGCTTTAAAAGAGACCACGGAGCAAGTTCTGAGGAGACCTTCGATAGTTTTTATAAAAACTATCTCCAAAACGATCCTGTCTGGTATAAAGAAAACCGAATACCAAGCATAGGAGAGGTACGAGGAAAAATAGTTCTTTTAAACCGAGGAAATATTGACAAAAATAACCCTGAATATAACGATTTTAACACAGGAATCAACCTCTCAACCTGGGTGTATCAGAAAAAAAACACTGAAAAAATTTATGAAACTGCTGAGCTTTTAGGCAGAAACGGAACACTTACGGGAAATTCCTTTTGCGTCCAGGATTTATATGGGCTTACACCACAAAAAAAGTGGAGCTTAGCTATCCTTCCCTTCCTTAAAAATCCACCTGAAGTAAAGGATATTTTAATTGCATTTTTCTCGTGCTCAAGCCTTGTTTACAACCCCAAAAGAAGTGCGAATTACATAAACAAAAAACTTGCTCATATAGCTCTTGAAAAACAAAAAAAATATGGTTGGATAATCATGGATTACCCAACCAAAAGGTTCATAAATGAAATTATAAATTCTAATTTTTAGACACCGTCTTTCTCGATGCTATGGTGTATAATGAAATACTCCGAGCAACGAAAAGCTGCTTATGCGCCAAATTATTTGCCGACACAGAAGTTTTTAAAGACCTCGTTAACTATAGTTTCCGTTGCCTTCTCCCCTGTTAAAACACAAAGACTTTCCACTGCACAATCTATGCAAACATTTGTAGCATCAGGGGTGATACCCATATAAAGTCCTTCAAGCGCTTCTGTCAGGTGTTCAACTGCTTTTACAACGCAGTCACGCTGTCTTTCCGTTGTAATAAGGGGTGCAGAAGGGTCAAAACCGGCAGTGCCGACAACCTTTTCTACCATAGCTGTAAGCTCTTCCATACCTATTCGGTTTTTTGCAGAAATTTCAACTATATTTTCATCATTTACAAGTGCCCTCACACTTTCCTGTGAAAGCACTTTTTCTTTATCAGATTTATTGATAATGACAATAGAATTTTTATTCCTGCAAAGAGCAAGAAGCGCCTTGTCATCCTCAGACAGCTGCTGCTCTGCGTCAAGCACCATAAGAACAAGACTTGCTCTGTCAAAGCGTTCTCTTGCTCTTACAACACCAATTTTTTCAATTTCATCATCTGTATCACTTCTTATTCCTGCTGTATCTGCGAGACGAAGTGTAATATTGCCCAATCTTACAGTTTCTTCAAGTACATCACGAGTTGTTCCGGCAACAGAGGTAACAATGGCTCTTTCCCTGCCGGAAAGTGCATTCAAAAGGGTTGATTTTCCCACATTAGGTCTACCGACAATAGCTGTGTCAATACCTTCAAGAATCGCCTGTCCTGCATCAAAGCCATCAAGCAGCTTTTCAAGACGATATTTAACCGAAGAAAGCGTTTGTGTCATTTGAGAATCCGTCAATTCGGGAATTTCATCATCGGGATAATCTACCCAGGCAGCAAGGAATGCAGCTGTTCTTGCAAGCTCATCCCTACAATCTCCGATTTCCTTGCTTAATGCTCCGTCAAGAGCATTAAGTGTAGCTGCACGGGCTTCTTCGCCTGAAGCAGAAATCAACGACATAACTGCTTCTGCTTCCGACAAATCCATTTTACCGTTAAGGAAGGCCCTTTTGGTAAATTCGCCACCTTCGGCAGCCACTGCACCTGCATTGAACACTGCACGAAGTACTCTTTGAAGCACAAAAAGACCACCGTGGCAGCTAAGCTCCACAACATCCTCGCCTGTATAGCTTTTAGGCGCACGGAAAACAAGAGCAACTGCGTCATCAAGCTGTGTTGCACCATCGTGAACCTTACCATAGTAAGCTGTATAGCCCTTTGCATCTGTTAATTTTTTTCCCGAAACAGCAGAAAAAACTCTGTCTGCAATTGACAGAGCATTTTCTCCTGATAATCTAACTGTACCTAAACCTGCTGCTGCCTGAGCAGTAGCAATTGCTGCAATAGTTGACACTCTAATCACCTATAAATTACACTACTTTTACAAAGGGAAAGCAATTAAGGGGCAACCCACCACCACTATCGCGGTCCCCCTCCCTATTTGCTAAAGCAAACAGGGATGATAGTATATGCACTATTTCTACCAATTCTATTTTCTGCCTGTTGAACCGAATCCACCGTCACCACGGTCTGTTTCGTCTAATTCTTCAACCTCAACAATTTCCGGTAATTCGACAGGCTTTATAACCATCTGCGCAATTCTTTCAAAGGGTTGAATTGTGTATGGCTCTTCTGTGAGCTTAATAACACCAACGCACACTTCTCCACGATAATCACTGTCTACTACACCGACAGAATTGAGAAGTGCAATACCCTGCTTAATCGCAAGGCCACTTCTGGAATGAATAAATGCTGCATAATGAGGGTCATCAAGTCCTATTGCAATACCCGTGGGAATCAATGCCTTATCACCTTTGTTCAAGGTTATAGGCTCCTCAATACAGGCATATAAATCAAGGCCAGCACTACCCGGAGTTGCCCTTGTAGGTATTTTCGCATTTTCTCTTACTTTTTTTATCTTCAAAACATCCATAATTAACCCCAAAGTCCACTAGGCTTAGAATCTGCATTGCTGATAGCTTTAATTCTATCCAATTCTCTCTTATAGAAATCTCTTTCGGTTTTCGCTGTAGCAGCATCCTCAAGATACTCTTTAAGCTGTGAGCGAAGCTTGTCTGTTGTACCATTGGTCTTTTTAGCTTCATCAGCATACTGCAATGCAACAAGAACCGCAGCCTGTGTAGTAGAAACACGTGCATTACGGAGAATATCTGCTATTTTCAAGTCAATTTCGTGTGCCAATTCGTTCATATATTCAGCAGATTCGTCAGAAACTATTCTGTACTCCTCTCCTGCTATTTTTATTTTATGCGTCGTTTTATTCATTTTAATCATCCTTAATTTTTATTACATCCTACAAAATTATACATTGTTTTCAATTTTTTCGCAACACTACATATTGTAAAAATTCATTGTGTGTACACAATTTATGAGTTGCTATTTAGACGAATAGTTGATATAATTAGACAAACTATAAAATATGCTGAAAGGAAATGTTATGGAATTTAATCCGAACAATAACCCTGATACAACAAGGGAACCCTATGGTGTTAATCCACACATTAACAATCCCACACAACAAACACAATCCCCCTCTGAAATATATAATGCAACTGTTCAGAATGGTGCTCCTAACTACCACTATGGTGCACCACATAGTCTTTTTGACACTAAATATCTCGAAGAACAGAGAAGAAAGCTGCTCGAACGCAGAAAGCACGAAAAGCAATTAAAAACACTGGGAACCAACACAGGCATAACACTTTTAATTTTGTTGGCTGTTTCTGTTTTGCTTTCTTACCTTCTGTTATTGCCGACTTTTTCTGAGCTCTACGAAAAGAATCTCACTTTTTCAAGTGCATTTGCAGTTTTTTATTCGGTAATAAGTGTTGGTGGTTCTTTCTTTATCGGTTCAAAGCTTTTCAAAAAAACAAAGGCTTCAACAAATATAAATTACAACCCACCGAAAGACAAAACGAAAGCTCTTTTGCTTGTTTTAGCAGGCTTTGGCGGCTGCCTTATTGCCAACTATGTTACTGTATTCCTCCGTGCATTTGCTGAAGGTATGGGAGTTTATTCCGATTACACAGCCCTGGATGACCCACAATCAACGCTTGATATTGTAATGATTTTCATTTGCTCCTCCATAATACCACCCTTGGTTGAAGAGTTCGCAATGCGTGGTGTGCTTATGCAAAACCTGAGAAAATACGGTAACACCTTTGCAATAGTCGCCTCTGCTTTAATATTCGGCATATTCCACGGAAATGCTGTGCAGATGCCCTTTGCTTTCCTTTGCGGTCTTGTTATAGGCTATGCGGTTATTGCAACAGAAAGCCTGTGGACAGGTATTATAATCCACGCACTTATGAACGCTATGAGTGGCATTTCTTCTGCATTGATTTACTACTTTGACGAGTACACCTCCAACACCTTTTTCTATGTAGGCTCTGTTGTTGGTATTATCGCAGGTATTCTTGCTTTTATTATTTACTATGCACGTTACAAAAATGATACTACTCTTAAAAGCCAGGGAGAGTTCAGTGATGCTACAGTTAAGGAAAAGGTTTTCAAATTCCTTTCCTCTCCTGTTTTAGTTATTGCCATTGTGATTTTCTTTATCGAAGCAATAACCCAGCTGTCTCTTACCCCACCTGTAAGCTGATATGGAAAATAAAGCTTTTATGAGCGAGGCTTTACGCCTTGCAAAAGAAGCTGCCAACGAGGGTGAAATACCTGTTGGGGCAGTTGTTACAATAGGAAACAAAATTATCGGCAGGGGCAGAAACCGTCGTGAAAAAGACAAAAACGCCCTTTGTCACGCTGAAATTGAAGCCATAAATGAGGCTTGTAACCGGCTGGGTGGATGGCGTCTTTGGGAATGTGACTTATACGTTACACTTGAACCCTGTCCAATGTGTGCCGGAGCAATAATCAATGCCAGAATAAAAAAGGTTGTTTTCGGTGCCTATGACAAAAAGAATGGTGCCTGTGGCTCTGTTGTTAATCTTTTTGAGTTACCCTTCAGCCATAATCCGGCTTATGCAGGTGGTTTTATGGAAGAAGAATGCTCTGTTATTTTAAAGGACTTTTTTGAAAGCATACGAAATAAAGCTGTAAAAGAAATAAAACATTCTAAGGAGAGTAATAAAATGGAAAAAATAGAAAGCTTTAAGGTTGACCATACAAAGCTTATGAGAGGAATGTATATATCCCGTATCGACGCAGAAGTTGTTACATACGACATCAGAACCCGTCGTCCCAATGTTGAAGAAGTTATGGAAAACGGTGCAATTCATACTTTTGAGCATCTTTTCGCAACATTTGTGAGAAACAGTTTTCTGAAAGATAATATTATTTACTTCGGGCCTATGGGTTGCAGAACAGGCTTCTATTTTCTCACCACCGGTGTTACCCATAGTGACGCACTTTTACTTACAAAGGATGCTCTTGAATTTATTTCAAAATACGAAGGAGAGATTCCCGGGGTAAGTGCTGTTGAGTGTGGCAACTACCGTGACCACGATTTAGAAGGTGCAAAAAAAGAAGCAGCCGACCAGCTTGAAGTGCTCAAAAACTGGACAACTGCAGATATGATTTATTAAAAGAGAATTTCTTTTAAATTCTCGCCCAATATACCCTTTTTAGCCTCCTCAGTTATGGGGAGGTTTTTTATTCGTTCTATGGACTCTTTTATCATTTTAGCATCCTTGTATGGTGTATCAAGTCCAAAAATGCTACGTTTGGGACCTGTCTGGTAAATTAAATCGCAAAGCTCTTCATCAGTAATTGACCACGCGCCTCTGCGAGTGTTTCCTAATTCGTCCTTTTCCATTGCTATACTTGTCCAGCCTGCAAAAACTCGGTCAAAATCGCCTCTTGAATTGTTATTCATAACAAGTAAGGCTTCTTTGAAAAAGCTGTAACCACCCATATGCTCCATACTGAAACGCAGCTTAGGAAAATTATACGCTACCTCGTCAAACAAAAGCATCCGGTAATCGGCAATTCTGTGCCAATGAAGTCCTGTATGGAAAGACAAGAAAAGGCCTTGCTTTTCAGCCTCCTCGTAAACCTCAAAAAGCTCTTTGCCTGCCACATTAACCTCTTGTGCTGCAGGATGAATTTTTATTCCGTAAAGACCTAAAGCCTTGATTTTTTTCACCTGATCAGTAAGGTCTTTTCTGTCAAAATCAATAGTGCCGAAGCCCACAAGATTAGGTTCATTTTTCAGAGCATTGGCTACCCATTCACAAGGATTCTGCCCTGTTGTATGGGCATACATATCCATTTGATGCCAGAAAGGCGAAAAACAAACGGCTCCCTCGATTTCACATTCATCCATTATAGATTTTAATGTATCAATATCGCCATTGGGCTTTGTATTTTTAGGAAACAGATGTGCGTGGTTTGCAAAAATCCTGTAATCTGACATAAAAGCACCTCAATCCAAATAAATTCAGACTAATTTAAAGTCATCATCTGACATACTATCCCAGTCAATATCCTCATCATCGGGAATTGCTGCATAATAGTCCCACAAGCGTTCCTCCTGCTCTGCTGTTAATGGCTCTGCAGGAATCTCATTTATTACTTCAAACTTTTTGGTTGCCGCCCAAAGGGAGGGTGTTATACGTATTGTATAACCACAGCAAGAAGGACACAGCCATTCTGTCATAGGTAATTCAGGCACTCCGAAGGCTGCAAGTATACTCATCATTACACCACCGTGAGTAACAATAGCTGCTGTTCTTGTTCCCGTTTTAATCATACCATCAACAGTTTTTATAAAGCAATCACAAACACGGGTTGCAAATTCAGAGTTGCTTTCTCCGTTCAAGGGACGGGCGTCCTCGCCACCTGAAAGCCACTGAGAAAACTCCTCATAAGGCTCCAATTCCTCGGCTGTATGACCTTCAAACTCACCAAAATCACATTCATCGAGGCCTCTCATTTCAATAGGATTTTTCTCAGGATAAAGTATTTTTGCAGTCTGAACACATCTTTTCAAGCTACTGGTAAACACAACATCTGCAACCGGATAATCATAATCCCGTTTCATTACTTCAAGCTGATTAAGACCCTCCTGACAAAGCTCCTCATCGGTCTGACCTATATACCTTCCCTCAACATTCCCCTTAGTAAGGGCGTGACGAATTAAATGTATTGTGTAAGTTTTCATTGATTTCTCCTGTAAAATGATGTATAGTATTATACAAATCGTATAATTTTGTTTTTATAAGGGGTTTATTATGAACAGAACTTTTAACGACCGTTTAGTTGAGTTGCGCACAGAAAAAGGTTTGAGCCAAAAGGATGCTGCTGCCGACTTAGGCATATCTCAAGCACTTTTATCTCATTATGAAAAAGGCATTCGTGAATATAACCTTACATTTTTATGTAAAGCAGCAGAATATTACAATGTTACTACCGACTATATTTTAGGTATATCCGACAGCCGTTCGGGTCTTAATTCAGCTGCGCTTGAGGACAGAGAAGAAGACTCAGTTTTTAATACAAGCTCCATCTACCGTGCTGCAATTATGTCCCACGAAAGAATGAATGCAGGCTCTTTCCAAGCCGGAGAGTATGCAGATATTCTTTACGCTGTAACAATTTACAGAACCCTTCATGCAGCCGCACAAAATGGTTATATTCCTAAAAAGTGGTTTTCACTGCCTAACAAATATGTGCAGTCACTTGCTCTTGCTTTAACAGAAGCGTATCTTAATGATTTCCCCGAAAAAACAGTTAGTGCTAAACGCTACGGCGGCCCCGAACCCAAAAGTATCGAGGCCGTCATAAAAGGAGTTGAAAGTCTGTTAATAAAAATGGCTAATTCTATAAAGGAAAATTAACCCTTCAGAACTTCTTTGTACATTCTGATATATTCATTTGCTGATTTACCCCAAGAGTTGTCGCTTTCCATTGCTCGTTTCACAAGAATCGCCCAACCCTTTTTATCCTGATAGCCTTCAACTGCACGTTTGATTGAATGGAGCATATCGTGAGCGTTGTAAGACGAGAACACAAAGCCATTACCCATATTGTCGCCACTATCCGTAACAGAGTCACGTAAGCCACCTGTTTCACGAACAATCGGGATAGAGCCATAACGAAGAGCTACCATCTGTGAAAGTCCGCAGGGCTCACTCTTTGAGGGCATAAGGAACATATCGCTACCTGCATAAATTTTTCTTGCCAAATCGGGGATAAAGCCCAAGCAAAGACCAACCTTATCAGGATAACGTGCTGCAAGTCCTCTGAAAAATTCTTCGTACTGGTAGTCACCGGAACCTAAAACTACAAGCTGAATATCCGTTGTTGCAAGTAATTCGTCAAGAACCTCCTTGCAAAGGTCAAGGCCCTTGTGTGAAACAAGTCTTGTTACCATACCCATAACGGGGGTGTCTTTTTTCTCCGGAAGCCCTAAAAGCTTCTGGAGTTCTCTTTTATTTACTGCTTTGCCACGCATATTATCTACGGAATAATTTTTGAAAACATCCTTATCTGTTTCAGGATTATAGTTTTCAACATCAATTCCGTTAAGAATACCACGGAGCTTATAGCTTCTTTCACGAAGAATTGTATCAAGACCGTGAGAATACCAGGGGTCAAGAATTTCCTTTGCATAAGAGGGGCTTACTGTTGTAACAGCATTAGCGCACTCAATGCCTGCTTTCATAAGGTTAACTGCGCCATCGTATTCAATAAGGCTCTTATGTGCGTGGTCAATACCAACCACATTATCAATAAGCTCTTCTCCGTAAACACCCTGATACTGAATATTATGAATAGTAAGAACAGTCTTGATATTTTCGTAACCGGGCTGGTTAGCATACATTGTACTGTAATACAAAGGAGTAAGAGCTGTCTGCCAGTCGTTACAATGAATAATGTCGGGCTTAAAATCTATGTGAGGAATAATTTCAAGAATTGCTCTTGCAAAAAATGCAAATCTTTCGGCATCATCATAGAAGCCGTAAAGAGAATCTCTTTTGAAGTAATACTGATTATCGAGAAGATAATAAATTACCCCACCTGCTTTTGCTTCAAATATTCCGCAGTACTGTCTGCGCCAAGCAACCGGAACAGAAATACTTGTAATAAATTTCATTGAATCCTTCAGCTCTTGCTTAATGCCATCATAAAGAGGCATTACAACACGACAACCAACAAGCCTTTTTCTCAAAGCCTGGGGAAGAGAGCCTGCAACATCAGCCAGACCGCCACTTGCTATAAACGGAAGGGCTTCACTTGCAGCGTATAAAACTTTCATATACTAAACCTCCTGTGAGTGAAATGCTTAAAATGCGTAGCCTGCCATTTCAAAAATGGTTTTTAAGTTTTCTAATAATCCTGAAGAAACAAAAATTATAATCAACAACAAGAAAAGAGCAACCGGAACACCTAACTCAACTACTGTTTTTATCATTTGCTTTCTTTTCATCATACGAATTTCAGCTTCAAGAGCTGAAATTCGCTTTTGCAAATCCTTTATAAGCTGATTATCATCAAAATCATCATCACTAAGAACAGATTTTTTGTTGCGTTCAGATTTTTGAACAGAACTATTTTTTTGCTGTGCATCGACAGGTTGCTGAGTCTGGGTTTCGGGATATTTGCTACGAATATTTTTAAGAATTGTAAAAAGAACCTCATCCCTATCAGATACCTCTTTAGAAATAATAGCATCAAGCCATTTCAACTGAGCACCTGAGGGTTCCGCATCAGAATCAAAAACTTTTAATTGTCTGTCACAAAAGGAGCATACCTTACAGTCCTTTTCCTGAAGCTTTCTTTCTACAAAATCGATTTCTTCAGTTTTGCAACCACAGACCGGACAAACTGCCATACTGACACCTCACAAACAAATAAAATATTACGAACTACTTAAATAACTATCTCTTTGCCTACAAACAAGGGATAGCTCTTGTCGCCACTAAGTGTCTTCTTAGGTGTAATAACTGTGTTTTTATCCATAATTACACAGTTAAGCTTTGCATCCTCTCCAACAAATGCGTCCTGCATAAGAATGGAGTTTTCAACAACAGCACCCTTTGCAACTCTTACACCACGGAAAATTATACTGTTTTTAACAGTACCCTCAATCTGACAACCGTCTGCAATAAGAGAGTTTTCACATTTTGAAGAAATACCATAAATAACAGGCATATCATTACGAACCTTTGTGTAAACGGGAGCATCTGCACGAAAAAGATTTTTTCTGCAATTTTTCTCAAGAAGAGCCATATTTGCATCAAAATATGTTTCCATACTGTCAATTGTGCAGTTCCACTCATCTACTTTATAGCCATAGATATTAAGATGAGAAACATTTTTCTGAATAATATCCTTTTCAAAATTTGTATAAGCGTAGCTTTCTGCATCACCTATAAGTCTTTCAAGAAGAGCTTTTCTGATAAGAATTATATTTGTTGAATAGTTAATATCACTATCTGTCTTAACGTCAATACCGATATTGGTAACCTTACCTTCTTCATTTAGGGTAAGCGCCATTGTTCTTTCAAGCTTAGGGGCCTTACCATTTGAATAAGCAATTGTAATATCAGCACTTTTTCCTGAGTGGAAGCTGAAAAGCTTGGATAAATCCATATTGCAAACAACATTAGAGTCCATAAGAAGAACATACTCCTGCTTAGATGTTGCAATAAATTCCATTATTCTGTTAAGTGTGTTAATTCTATCAGCACTGTCACGCTCGGTAGCGCCAAGAGTAAAGGGTGGAAGCATATAAAGACCATCAACCTTTCTTGAAAGGTCCCAGGGTCTGCCGCTACCAACATGGTCCATAAGAGAATGGAAATTACTGTTTGCAATAACACCAACCCTTGTAACACCACAGTTAACAAGGTTAGAAAGAGCAAAGTCTATAAGACGGTATCTGCCGCCAAAGGGCACTGAACCCATGGTACGTCTTGCTGTAAGCGCACCTAAAGAAGAATCATAAGAATTGGAATAAATAATTCCCAAAACATTTTTCGGCATCATACTGTTTCGCCCTCCTTAACATCTTCTGAAATCATTGACTGTGCTTTAACAGTGGCATTTTTACCAACTGTTACACCTGCACCAACAACGCTGACACCCCATTTTTCAAGGTCTGCACATTTTTCGGGGTTTTCACCAACAACTGCACCCTCTTCAATAACTGCATTTTCTGCAACCATTGCATACTGTACAACTGCACCTTTTTTAATTACTGCACCGGGCATAACGATTGAATAATCAACAAATGCCCCTTCTTCAACTGTAACATCGGAGAAAAGTACTGAATAATCAACCTTACCTTCTATTTCACAGCCCTCAGCAGCAAGTGAATTTTCAATAACAGCTTTATCTGAAACATACTGAGGAGCTGTAACAGCACCACGTCCGTAAATTTTCCAGCTATTATCGGACAAGTCAATGTTTGCTTTCGGATTAAGCAAATCAAGATTTGCTTCCCAAAGAGAATCGATTGTTCCTACGTCCTTCCAATAACCATCAAAGCCATAAGCAAAAAGTCTTTCGCCTGCCTCGTGCATTGCCGGAATAACATTTTTACCAAAGTCGTTTGATGAATCAGGATCTGCCTCGTCATCAATAAGATATTGTCTGAGCTTTTCCCATGTAAACATATAAACGCCCATTGACGCCTTGTTGCTCTTGGGATTTTTGGGTTTTTCCTCAAAAGCTGTTATTCTTCCGTCATCGTCAACAAACATAAGACCGAAACGGGAAGCCTCTTCCCACGGAACCTCAAGCATAGCAATTGTACAGGCTGCATCCTTTTCCTTATGGAACTGTAGCATTTTTGCATAGTCCATTTTGTAAATATGGTCACCTGAAAGAACTGCTACATATTCAGGGTTATATCTGTCAATGAACTGTATGTTCTGATAAATTGCATTAGCTGTACCCTTGTACCATTCTGTGCCCTCAATCTGCTGATAGGGTGAAAGAATATGAACACCACCGTTTGCACGGTCAAGGTCCCAGGGACCACCATTACCGATATAATCATTAAGCTCTAGGGGCTGATACTGTGTAAGAACACCTACGGTATAAATACCGGAGTTTACGCAGTTTGAAAGAGGAAAGTCGATAATTCTGTACTTTCCACCGTAGGGAACTGCAGGTTTTGCAATGTTTTTTGTAAGAACACCAAGACGTGAGCCCTGTCCACCGGCAAGAAGCATTGCAATACATTCATTCTTTTTTGCCATTGTCGTTACATTCCTTTCCGTATATACATTATTATTTTTTGGCTTTTTCAGTTGATGGTTTTTTCGCTTTTTTCTGCTTGAAATAAAGCGTTGTCATAGGTGGCAAGGTCAGCTCAATATATTGCTTGTAACCGTGCATTTCACCATCTTTTGTTTTATAGGTTTTCTTTATTTTTTCTCCCGTACCACCGAATTTTCCGGAGTCGGAATTAAAAACAAGCTCATAGCCTTCACCGGCAGGCACACCAATTTTATAACCCTTTCTTAAAACAGGTGTGAAGTTGCAAACTGCAACCACCTTTTCATCCTCTTTATCAGTTCTTACGAAAGCAATAACGGAATTAGTGTTATCATCACTTACAATCCAGTTAAAGCCTTCCCAGCTGTAGTCTATTTCCCAAAGAGGCGGATTCTTTTTATAAAATTTATTAAGCTCTCTTGCGTAATCCTGCAGCCAGCGATGCATTTCATAATCAAGCAAGAGCCAATCAAGACCTTTTTTGTAATCCCATTCAATAAACTGACCAAACTCACTACCCATAAATAGCAGCTTTTTACCCGGGTGAGCATACATATAACCAAGGAACGCTCTTACCCCTGCAAATTTCTCATTGTAATTACCGGGCATTTTGTTTATAAGGGAGCATTTTCCGTGAACAACCTCATCGTGGGATATAGGCAACACGAAATTTTCACTGAAGGCATAGAAAAATGAGAAGGTTATTAAATCGTGATTGAACTTTCTGAATATTCCGTCAAGTGAGAAATAACGAAGGATATCATTCATCCACCCCATATTCCATTTAAAGTTGAAACCAAGACCACCCATATAAACCGGCTTTGAAACCATTGGCCAGGATGTGCTTTCCTCTGCCATCATCATAACATCGCCGTGCTCTGTGAAAACTGTTTCGTTAAGCTGTTTAAGGAAGGCTACAGCCTCTAAATTTTCATTACCACCATTTGCGTTGGCAATCCAATGGCCATCGTCTCTGCCATAGTCAAGGTAGAGCATTGATGCAACTGCGTCAACACGAAGTCCGTCAACGTGGTATTCGTCAAACCAGAAGCAAGCATTGGAAATTAGAAAGCTCTGAACCTCGTTCCTGCCGAAATCGAAGACCTTTGTACCCCATTGAAGGTGTTCACCCTTGCGAATATCTGCATATTCATAGCAGGGCGTTCCGTCAAATTCTGCAAGACCGTGCGCATCCTTGGGGAAATGAGCAGGAACCCAGTCTACAATAACACCAATTCCTGCTTTGTGACATTGGTCAACAAAGTATTTAAAATCATCAGGTGTTCCGTAACGGGAGGTTACTGCAAAATAACCTGTTACCTGATACCCCCAGGAGCCATCAAATGGATATTCCGATACAGGAAGTAGCTCTATATGCGTGTAACCCATATCTTTAACGTATTCAACAAGCTCTTTTGCTAAATCACGGTAGCTTAGGGTGTTGCCATCCTCATATCTTTTCCAGGAGCCTAAATGCACCTCATAAATATTAACCGGTGAAGAGTAAACGCTTGATTCCTTGCGTTTTTTCAGCCACGCACTATCATTCCATTTGTAGTTACCTTCAAATATTTTTGAAGCTGTACCGGGACGGGTTTCGGCGTGGATTGCATAAGGATCAGCTTTATAAAGCTTTCTACCTGTTTTAGTGTAGATAATAAACTTATAAGAATCAAAGTTTTTAACACCTTCAACGTAAACCTCCCACACACCACCGTCGTTCAGACGATACATCTGTGCAGCATCCTCGCTCCAGTCATTGAAGGTACCCGTAACAAATATACTTTCTGCGTTGGGAGCCCATACTCTGAAAACATATTTTCCTTCTTCTACCTTATGAGCACCTAAAAAATCTTGGGATTTAAAGTTTTTCCCCTGATGAAATACATACAGTGGAAAATCATTATAAGCATTAATTTTCTCTTTCTTCACAGCCGCACCTCACTTTAATCAGGACATAATTACACTACGTCACATTACATCAATGTAATAATACCAAATAAAAAAAAGCATTTCAAGGGATTTTTGATATATTTTGTTAAAGTGCATTTAAATTTTCGGTGCCATTTTTGGTAATTTTATACAATGTTTTTGTTGAATATGTAGTCTTAATAGTTTTTTGTTTTGTCAAAATCCCAAAAAACAAATGTTAACTGTTTGTTAAAGAACAAAAAAACAGTTCTTTTTTCTTTTCGAGAAAAATATTTTCAAAAAAAATGTTATCATACTGAAATATACTTAAACGTTTAACTATTTCGGAGGTCACTTGTAAATGAATTACAGAGAAATGGTACACAAAATTATTTCTACCTCCCTTATCCATCGTTACCACATAACAAAATCTGCTCAAAAAGTGGGTCTTTATTATGGGCAACCGATGATATTGGAATACATAAAGAATAACAATCTTTGTACCCAGAAGGAGCTTGCAGACAGCTTACATATCTCCCCTGCAAGTGTCGCAACATCCATAAAAAGGCTTGAAAAAAGTGGATTTGTAAAAAGAACACCGGATAAAAATGACATCAGAAAAAACCGTCTTTCTTTAACCGAATCAGGAATAAACACTTTAAACAAATTTAGAAGCATCTGCGATGAAACCGACAAAGAAATGTTCAAGGGCTTTTCCGAGGAAGAATGTAAATTGCTTTGCGGTTATCTTCAGCGATTATACAACAATCTTGATACGGAAAACCTCACAAATTGTCAGATGAAAGCTGAAATAGAAAAAACAGAAAAAAAGGCAAAGGAGAAAACTGAAAAATGATCAAGACGCTTGCCGGTTACGCCCGTAAATATAAAATGTACGCAATACTCTCCCCTCTTTCCATTGTTTTGGAGGTTCTTATTGAGGTTATCATACCACTGCTTATGTCCGTTATAATAGACTGTGGAATAAGCGGGCAGCCCCTTGAAAGTAAAGACAGCTTTATTGCTGATATTCTCATTTCTTTAGGCTTTGGTAACAAGGCCGGAACGGACCTTATTATATCTGTAGGTGCACTTATGGTAGGAATGGCTTGTATTTCTCTTGTCTGTGGTGCAGCAGCTGCTTTTTTTGCGGCAAAAGCAGGTATGGGCTTTGGTGCAGAGCTTCGCCTGGGAATTTTCAAAAAAATACAGGATTTTTCTTTTTCCAATGTTGATAAATTTTCAACCGGCTCCCTTATTACAAGAATGACAACGGATGTAACAATGATTCAGAACACATTTATGATGGCTATTCGTATGTTTATACGTTCCCCTCTTATGTTTTCTATGGCAATTGTTATGGCATTCAGCATAAACAAAAAGCTTTCCCTTGTTTTTATGTGTGTTGCCCCTGTTATGCTTTTCCTTATTCTTTTTATCGGCATAAAGGCTCACAAGCGATTTAAAAGAATGTTTAAAAAATATGATAAGTTCAACACATTCATACAAGAAAATCTTATAGCTGCAAGAGTAGTTAAGGCGTTTGTCCGTGCAAGACACGAAAAGGACAAATTCAAAATCTCCAACGATGAATTAAAGGATGCTTCAATCTTTGCAGAAAAGCTTATAATCCTTAATGGTCCCATAATGTCCGTTTCAATTTACACCTGTATTATCCTTATTCTTTGGATAGGCTCTAAGCTTATTTTGAACGGAAATATGTTCCTGGGTGACCTTATGAGCTTCATAACATATATTCAGCAAATCTTTATATCCCTTTCGTTTATTTCAATGATTTTTGTTATGTCTGTTATGTCAAAGGCTTCTATGGACCGTGTTTATGAGGTTTTGACAGAAAAGCCCCACATAGATGATGAAGACGCAGACGAAAGCCTTTTTGTCGCTGACGGTAGCATTGAGTTTAAGAACGTATCCTTTAAATACGGAAAAAATGCCAAACGAGAGGTTCTGAAGGATATTAATCTTTCAATAAAAACAGGAGAAACCATTGGTATTATTGGTTCAACCGGCAGTGCAAAATCCTCTTTAGTTCAGCTTATTCCAAGACTTTATGATACAACAGCCGGTGAAGTTCTTGTTGGTGGAAGAAACGTAAAGGATTACAAGCTTCACAACCTTCGTGACAATGTTTCAATGGTGCTTCAGACAAACATCCTTTTCTCCGGTACTATTGAAGAAAACCTGCGTTGGGGTAACGAGAGTGCAACCTTTGACGAAATTCGTGCAGCAGCAAAAATAGCTCAGGCAGATGATTTTGTTATGAGCTTCCCTGATGGTTATCAGACAGAATTAGGTCAGGGTGGCGTTAATGTTTCCGGTGGACAGAAGCAACGACTTTGCATAGCTCGTGCTATTCTTAAAAACCCAAAAATACTTATTCTTGACGACTCAACCAGTGCAGTTGACACTGCAACCGACGGAAAAATCCGAGAGGGTATGAAAAACCTTTTACCTGATACTACAAAAATTATAATCGCTCAGAGAATTAACTCTGTACAACACGCTGACAGAATAATTGTTATTGATGATGGTCAGATAAACGATATAGGCTCCCACGAAGAATTGCTTTCAAGAAACGAAATATATAAAGAAGTATATATTTCACAACAAGAAGGCAAAATGGAACAATAAGAAAGGAGGAAGTCAAATGGCAGAAAAACAAGTTAAACGCCCTAATGGTAACGGTCCCGGACCCGGTGGCAGAATGAAATTCGAAAAGCCCAAAAACACCAAAAAAACTCTTTTAAGACTTCTTTCTTATGTTACGCAGAAAAAAGCCTTGCTTGTAATTGTTTTTGTTCTTGTGCTTTTCAGCTCTATCGCAGACATTGCAGGAACCTATCTTTTAAAACCTATTATCAACGAAATAGGTAATATGGTTTCAACAGACAACAAGGATTTTACAGTAATAATAAAATACCTTTGTGTTTTAGGCATAGTTTATATTTTAGGCGCAGCGGCTCAATACACATATTCCAGACTGATGCTCAATGTTTCACATGGTACTCTAAATGCTTTACGTCGTGACCTTTTCGAACATCTGCAGGATTTGCCTATCAAGTATTTCGATACTCATACTCATGGTGAGCTTATGAGCCGTTTCACAAATGACGTTGATACCATCCGAGAAGCCATCAGCCAGGGATTAGTTCAAACAATAACCTCTCTTGTAACTGTTGTAGGTATCTTCATTATGATGCTCTATATCAGCCCCGCTCTTACCTGTCTTATTATAGCAATGCTTGTGGTTATGCTTTATGTTATTAAGCTTATAGGTGGGCGTTCCTCCGGATATTTCCGTCGTCAGCAGATGGCGGTTGGTGCAGTTAACGGATACATCGAGGAGCTGATTGAGGGCTTAAAGGTTGTTAAGGTTTTCTGCCGTGAAGAAAAAGCAAAAACAACCTTCGATGAAATAAACGATAATTACAGAAAAGCTGCAACCAATGCTCACACCTTTGCAAGTATTTTGATGCCCATTATGGGTAACCTTTCATACTTTAATTTTGCAGCTACTGCAGCTATGGGTGCATTTATAATTCTTAAAGTCGGCGACACTGCCACCGGTGGCATCACAGGATTGTTCCTGGGTGGAGCAGCAGGAGTGCTCTCGGTTGGGTCCCTTGCCCCCTTCCTTCAGTACACAAGGCAGTTTTCACGCCCCATAAGTATGATTTCACAGCAAATGAACAGTATTCTTGCAGCCCTTGCAGGTGCAGAAAGAATATTTGAAATCATTGATGCAACCCCTGAAGAAGACAACGGATATGTAACACTTGTTTATGCAAATGTTGATGAGAATGGCAATGTAACAGAATCTGAAACCCGAACAGGTACATGGGCTTGGAAGCATCCACATTCAGCAGACGGAAGCATTACCTATACCCTTCTTAAAGGTGATGTTCGTTTCCACAATGTTACCTTCTCTTACGACGGAAAGAAAACTGTCCTTAAAAATGTTTCCCTTTATGCTAAGCCCGGTCAGAAAATTGCATTTGTCGGCTCAACCGGTGCAGGTAAAACTACAATTACAAATCTTATCAACCGTTTTTACGATATCCAGGAAGGTAAAATAACCTATGATGGCATAAATATCAAAAAAATCAAAAAGGACGATTTGCGTCGTTCTCTTGCAATGGTTCTTCAGGACACTCACCTTTTCACCGGTACTGTGGAAGAAAACATACGCTATGGTAAGCTTGATGCCACACACGAAGATATTGTAAAGGCTGCTAAAATTGCTAATGCAGACAGCTTTATAACCCGCCTTCCCGATGGCTACAACACAATGCTTACAGGAGATGGCTCCAACCTGTCACAGGGTCAAAGGCAGCTACTTGCTATTGCAAGAGCAGCTGTTGCAGACCCACCTGTGCTTATTCTTGATGAAGCAACAAGCTCCATCGACACACGAACAGAACGCCTTATTGAAAAGGGTATGGACTCCCTTATGCAAGGCAAAACTGTGTTTGTTATCGCACACAGACTTTCAACTGTCCGCAACTCAAATGCAATTATGGTTCTTGAAAATGGTGAAATAATCGAAAAAGGTGACCACGATACTCTTATAGAAGAAAAAGGAAAATACTACAAGCTCTATACAGGTCAGTTCGAATTATCGTAATACAAACAAAAGCACTCACATAAATTAACTTATGTGGGTGCTTAAATTGTTACAAATATTAAGATTTTGTAACAATTCTTGTGTTTTTTCAAAATATGATTATAATGATATGAAGCGAGACACTAAAATAACTATAATTGTGTGGTATATATAATGGAACGTTTTTTGAAATCTGAAGAAGCTTTAGAAAAGCTGAAGCGTATCAGAAAATTTTTATTAAGCGAAAAATGGATGACAATACTTTTTGTTATTGCCGGCACATTTGCTTGTCTTCATTCATACTTTCCAAAGGAGCAATTTCACATCTGGGGCAGTGTTGTTTTAGCCTATATTACCGGTGTGGTTTTTGTCCTTTCAGGGGATATTTTCGCTATGCTGATTCCTGCGATGTTTACATACTGCATAGGAATACGGTGTTACAACTCCTTGTCTACTTTTGGTGAAATATGGTGGTTGGCAATTCCATTAGCTGCAATGGCACTGTTCAATATAATTGCCTATTTTAAAAAGCCCACCATAAAGGGGTCACAGTTTTTGCCTATGCTATTCGTTTCCGTCGCTGTTACAATAGGTGGTATAGGTGTTATTTCCGCAAAGGACTATTTCGGTGGTGCAGCTATTTACAATATGCTTGGCATTGGCTTCGGAATGCTTTTAATTTATTGCTTTTTCTATTCAAAAATCAACACCAACAAAGACTATCTACTTATTGAAAAGTTTACGGATATAATGGTTGTTATTGGTCTTTTCATATCTTTTATGGTGTTTATGCATTACGTAATCAACATAAACACCGTAATCGACAAGGGTGGTATTTTCTATATAAGATGGCGAAACAATGCCTCAACAATGCTTATGATGACTATGCCCTTTGCCTTCCTTTTAGGCAATCGCAAATCCTCGGCAGTTATTCTTGCTTTCATTTTTTATGCCGCAACCCTTTTAACAGGTTCACGAGGCGGTATGATTTTCGGCTCAATCGAGCTTGTAATGTGCATTGTTATGTACATACTTTATGACAAACGCCGAAGGTTAGCTTATATAATTATCTGTGGATGCTTTGTTTTCGTAGCACTTACATATTTACCGGAAATAACAAGCTTTTTGAATACTACAATTCAACGAGTATTCAAGGTGCTTAACGAATTTCTTTTGGGTGGCGCAGACACAGAAACCCGTGTTCGTCACTATGCACGTGGAATAGAGGATTTCCTCAATCATCCCGTATTGGGCACAGGTCTTGGTAATATGACAAACCGTGATATTTTCAAAAACAAGCCCGGTTCACTTTGCTGGTATCATTGTGAACCCATACAGATTGCCGGTAGCTTCGGTATTGTGGGTATTGCTGCTTTCACCTACCAATTTATTAAACGAAATCTTTTAATCTGGAAGCACGCTACTCTTTTCAATATGACCATATTCCTTTCCTACATCAGCCTTGAGCTTATGTCCTTGGTAAACCCGGGAATATTCTGCCCTATGCCCTACCTTCTTCTGGTTATAATTTATATGATTGTTGTTGAAAAATGCAACGACACCGAGCCACAAATAAAGGTTCCGATTTTAAAAACCTTCCGAGAAAAACGGAAAGCAAAAAAAGCAGTAAGATAAATAATCTTTTCATCAGAAAACTAAAAAACCAGCTATAAAAAACATTTAGTTTTTTTAGCTGGTTTTAATTGTTTTATTTGTTTTTTTATATCCCCGTTTTTATATTACAGAATAAAAAGCTTCTATAGCTTGCCTGTTGTATTCAGCATAATCTGTTGTAAGGAGTGGAACTTTGCCGTCCAGTAACAGTCGGAATCCATTTTCAACACCCTTGTCACTATTTTCAACCAGCACGCCATTATTCTTTTTCATAAAAGTTCTGGGACCTGTAATATCTGTAGAAATTGCAGGTACTCCCAGAATATCTGCTTCTGCAATTACGAGTCCAAATCCCTCATAATGAGAAGCAAGAATAAACCCATCACACTTTTTAACAATCGGCATAGGGTTCAACATTGACAATATAAGAACCACGTTTTGTTTGCATGGAAGTTCTTCCACATATTCGCAAAGCGTGTTATAAAGCCCATTAAGCTGATTACCTCCAATAATAACAAAATATATTTCTTTATTTTCTTGCCATATTTTATTAAATGCATCTATCATTCTTTTATGGTCTTTTTCAGGAGAAAATCTTCCGACACTGACTATAACTTTTGCATCACTTTCTAAAATTGCTTTTAATTCATCAACAGTTCTATTGCTTTTTGTTGCTTCGTCAAACTCAATTTCTTTTTCACCTCGTTTAAGGATTTCATCATATGCAATAATATTATGAACAATTTTAAAATTATCTGTTTTGTCCACAAATGTTTCTGTAGCATTCCAAATATCTTCTGTTACCAATGCAATGTTATCATAATGCGAGTAGGCATATTCAAGTACACTTCTACGTTGATTGGAACGAGTTTCAATTTCTTTTATCATATCACTGTGAACGAAAATGGTTTTTTTACATTTAAATTGTGAAAACAATAATATGTTTTTTGTCTCGTACCCATTAAATTGTACTACGCTATCAAAATTTGCAACACCGAAAACACGTTTTATTTCATACTGCCACTCATTTTTTAGCATTTTCATAAGTATGCTGACAGGAAAGCTACGGTTAAGAAAAGCTTCCCAAAACTTCTTTTTAAAATAGCCCAAATTAAACTCACCCTGAACAGGAAAATATTTAACACCTTCGGGTAAATTCAAAATTGCATCTTGGTTTTTCTTTGCTCTTCCTGCAGGAAAAGCAATATAATAATTGTGTTGTGAAACATCCACATTATTTAATAAATTATTTACTGCTGTAGTGATTCCGTTACGGTCAAGATTTCCCGCATACACAATTATATTTTTTTTGCCATTGTTTAGAATGTCTTCCGGAATTATTTTTTCTGAAACTTTGCCGAAAAGAACATAATCCAATATTTTTTTTGTAGCATCCACACAGTCATATGGACAGTATTCTTCAATAAAAGCACTGTCATCGTACTGCTTGGGTGTTCTCATTTCGTTAACAAGCGCTTCAACAGTTTTCACACAGGGAAACGGAAGTTCTGAAATGGGCTTGTACACACCTCGGTCTGCAAAATATTCTTCTTCGTCGTAAGTGAACAGCACAATTTTTTTGCCGGAAATCGCATAATCATAAAACACACTTGAATAATCTGTTACAAGACAATCTGAACAGTTAAGAAATTCATATGTTTCATAGTTAGAAGGGAAACTACGGATATGCTTAAAAGCATTAAAATCAACATCTTTTGCGGCAAGGGGATGAAGATTTACATATAATAATTCATCATCTGAAAGCGATTCATCCAATTCATATAAATAATACTTTAAATAAATGCCGGCACTTCGCGTTACATTTCCTACTGTTCCACGCCAAGTAGGCATATAAGCATAAATTCTTTTATTCTTATCTATCCCCAAATCCTCACGAATTTTTATGTAACGAGAACTATCGAAAAAAGCGGTGTTTCTTGGATAACCGGCAAGAATGCTCTTACCGCTAGCAATATTCTCAAGCATATAATCTTCTATCATATGGGTTTTGGTATACTCGTTTGGATACAACAAGAAATCGGCACAAACAAAATTCTTTTGAACATTACCTATACTGTGTGCAGAATTATTTACCCTTTTTCCCAATGTTTTTAAAGGAGTTCCGTGCCAGGTATTTAAATAAACCTGACCTTCTTTTTTTACAAACATAGGAATCATAGAAACATCCGCCATAATATACTTAGCGGAAGCAAGAAGTTGCATATATTTCTTGCTTGAAAATTCCACAAGATTTACATTTTTTAATCCATTTTTATCAAGTATCTCCTGAAATTTTTTTATCTTTTCTTCACGACAACTTAAATAAATCTTAAATGATTTATATTCTTCTCTTGTTACAAGCTCTTTAACAAGGTAGAAAACATTTCCGTAAATCTCATTACCGTGATGTGATTCAAGAAAAATCGCTTTTTCATCTATAGGAAGATGTTTCAACCATTTTGTATATTTTAATTTTGGTAACGTAAATTTAAACCATTGGTACTTTTCACTTGATTTAATTTTCACTGATAACTTTTTTAACATACTAACCCCACCGCACATCTAATTTTATATGCTCAGTTTAACCTTAATTGCTTTCAGTCATCATCCTAAATCAAAAACATTATCGTATTTTGAATATACGTATTTTAACACGCTTTTATACAACCTGTCTTTTGACCTTGCTCTGCCAGACACATATAAAATCCTTTTACAATCAAACTTCGAAAACAGAAGAAGCATTTTTGGCCCACTACCATTTAAATTAATAGCTTCATCGAACTTAACTCCGCCAAAAATTCGTTGTATTTCATATTCCCATTCTTTATCAAACAACTTCATAAGGATGTTAATCGGAAGTACACCCTTTTTGAAAAAAGTCCAGATGATTTTCTTAAATATTCCGAGATTAAACACGCCTGAAACAGGGAAATACTTAACCTCTTCCGGAAGTTTATCTATAATACTTTTATATCTTTTTTCCTTTTTAGAATTGAAAGCGATAAAATAATTACAATCTCTGACATCTACTTTTTTTAATAATTTATCTATATCTTCTTTAACATTTTTTTCATTGCCATCAACATACACAACAATATTTTTCTTCTCATTTTTTGCAATTTCTGTTTCTACCAAGTTACCGGCTTTTTTCCCCAATAAAACACAATCTAATATCATTTTGGTAGATTCCGCACAATTATAAGAGCAATACTCTTTAATGAAAATACTGTCTTCATAATTTTTCGGAGCACGAAGTTCACAAATTAATTCATCTACAGTTTTCACTTTAGGAAATGGAAGCTCAGAAAAGTTTAAATACGTTTTATGCTCTCTTAAATAGCTGTTTTCATCGAATGAAAACAATACATTTTTCCCTCCGGTAATGGGAAAATCATAGAATATGCCGGAGTAGTCAGTTATAAAACAATCTGCACAAGACAAAAAATCATATATTTCATATTGCGCAGGAAATTTTTTAACGTGAGAACATTCTTTAAAATTTATATTTTTAGCAACATCAGGATTTAGTTTAACATAAAGGACTTCGTCTTCAGAAAGTTTTTTGTCTAATTCGTAAATATAATACGCTATATACACATCGCCTTTATCATCCGATTTTTTCTTTTTTCCACGTTTTACAGGTATATATGCATAAACTATTTTTTCGTTCAACTCTAACTCGCTACGAATTTTTTCTTTTCTCTTTTCGTCGAAAAAGGCAGTATTTTTTGGCTGACCTGATAATAACACCTTACCATTTACAATATTTTCAAGCATATATTCCTCTTCTATTATCTTCTTTGTAAATGTGTTAGGACAAACAATGTAATCTGCACAAGCAAGATTCTTTTGCATATTACTTATACCATATCTACCGAGAACGTTAAAAGGGGTGGCTTGCCAAATATTTAAATACACTTGCCCTTTCCTTTTGATAAAGAATGAATTAAAAGTTCCATCATTGATGAGATACTTGGCTGATGCAAGTACTCTCATATATTCATTAGTTGAAAAAACAACAAAATTTATATTTGTAATCCCATATTTCTCAAAAATTTTCTTGAAATTGTTCTTATTAATCTCTGTGCAAGAAATATAAATTTTATAGTCTTTATAATCTCTGTTTAGCGAAAGCTCTTTCACAAGATAAAATACATTTCCATTTATCTTTTTTCCATAATGAGATTCCAAAAGAATTGCGTTCTTGTCAATTTTGCATTTTTTGAGATAATACATATACCTAAACATAGGTAGTGTATACATAATCCATTGATAAAGCTTTATTTTTTTCAACCATTTTTCAAACTTTTGCCTCATACTATCTCCTCAAAACCATACTACTGCATTAGTATACCATATGTGCATCAAAAAGTCTATACATCTTCAACTCTGCTCATAAAAACGATCCTATTTAAATTGAAATAGACTCAAAAAGCCTTATATCGCTTGAAGCAGCGCCTACCATAATTTCAAATTCGCCATCTTCTACAACCCATTCCATAGCTCTGTTAAGAAGCCTGAAGGACTCAAAATCAAGCTTGAACTGAACTGTTTTCTTTTCGCCTGCTTTAAGGCTGATTCTTTCAAAGCCTTTTAGTAGCTTGAGAGGTGTCACAACAGAAGACACTACATCATTCACATAAAGCTGTACAACCTCGTCACCGTCAGCCTTGCCGATATTTTTCACTTCAACGGTTACTGTATAATCTGTTTTACCTTGTTTTGTGATTTCCAAATTGCTATATTCAAATTCTGTGTAAGATAGTCCGTAACCAAAGGCATAACGGGGCCCTCTTTCGCCCTCAAACATCATTTCTGTATGATTGGGAAGAATTGAATAGTAGCAAGGGATTCTGTTTGAATCTGCAGGGAACGAAACAGGCACCCTACCGGCAGGATTATTTTCACCTAAAAGAGTTTCAACAATTGCTTTTGCTCCAAATTCACCACCGAACCAGGAAACAAGAACAGCATTGGATACCTTAACCTCTTCTGTCAAATCAATAGCTCTGCCATTTTCAAAAACAAGTATCAAGGGTTTACCTGTTTTAGCAACCTCAAGAATAAGCTCTCTCTGTTTTCCGGGTAAAACTAAATCGGAACGGTCATGACCCTCACCACTGGTGAAGTTATTATCACCACCTACGAAAATAACAAGGTCACTTTGTTCTGCAGTCTTAACTGCATCCTCTATGCTACCCGTTTCATCCTCGTCATAAACCTCAATAAGATGGGGCTGACCGTCTTCCATAGCAACTGCTTCAACGCCTTTAGGAATACCACAGCCCGAGCTCTGAAGAATTGTTACAGCTTCGCCCAAAGCTTTTTTCAGCTCATCACAAACGGAATTTACTGAATAACCGTAAGGCACGGAAGAATAGCCTCCCACCCTCTGTCTTGCAGAAGATGGTCCGACAACAGCAATGGTTTTATATTCCTTTTTAAGAGGAAGAATACCGTCATTTTCAAGCAATGTCATTGCCTGACGTGCACCATCAAGAGCAATTTGCTTATGCTCATCGCATCTTATAACATCTTTATAGTGTTCTTCGTCTGTATAGGGATTTTCAAATAAACCAAGCTTGAATTTAAGGGTAAGAACATTTTTTACAGAATTGTTTATAAGCTCCTCTGACACTCTGCCTTCTTTAACAAGGTTTAAAATTGTACTTTCCCAGAATTCAGGAGTATAATCAAGACAACCCTGCATATCAAGTCCTGCATTGAGAGAATCGCAAATTGCATCAACGTGATTTGCTGCAGTTCTGTGGGCTGTAACAAGTCTTGTAATTGAACCCCAGTCTGCACGTACATAGCCTTTAAGACCATATCTGCCACGAAGAACATCAGTTAAATAGTATTTGGAGCTTGCAACAACCTCACCATCAATGCAGTTATAACAGGACATAACATTGTAAGCACCTGCTTTGGTAATGGCTTTTTCAAAAACAGGAAGATAGCATTGTTCAATTTCCCTTTTTCCTACTCTTGCATTACCACAGTTAATTCCGTTTTCGGGCATACCGTGAACACAATAATGCTTTGGTTCGGTTATTACTGCATCGTTTCTATGGATTTCACCGTTTTTCTGCTCACCTGTAATAATGGAATATCCCATTTCCGAGCAAAGGTATGTATCCTCACCAAAGGTTTCTTCAACTCTCCCCCAACGGGGCTCTCTGGCAACATCAAGATTAGGAGCAAGAATTTCCTGCATACCTAAAGCACGGGTTTCTGCACCAATGGCTTTACCTGTTTTATTAACAAGCTCTCTGTTAAAGCTTGCGCCAAGACCGAGAGGCACAGGAAAAATAGTTGCACCCGGGAAAGAAATACCGTGAAGCGCCTCACCCGTAAAAATACAAGGAATACCCAGTCTTGTTTTTTCCACAAGAAATCTCTGGAATTTGTTAAAAACCTCGGGAATTGTATAGGAATCGTGAATAAAGCCTATACCCCTGTCACCAACGGTTTTCTCAAATTTTTCATATTCCACATCAGAGCTTTCGTGAATACAGCAATGGTTCAATGTACTTGGAACTGTTGCATATTCAACGCCACGCAAAATATCAATCTGAGCAATCTTTTCCTCTAAAGTCATTAAAGAAAGTAAAGCTTCTGCTCTTTCCTCAGGGGAAAGAGCAGGGTTTTTATATTTATAATCCATAAAACACCCTGTTTTTTCTTATTTTTTCATTTTCATTGATATATCAAAAGCTGTAACAGAATGGGTAAGAGCACCAATGGAAAGAATGTCAACACCCAACTCTGCAACGCTTCTCAATCTTTCCTTTGTAAGGTTACCGGAAGCCTCAAGAAGTGCTTTTCCGTCAACAATTTCAACTGCCTGCTTCATAGTTTCGTTGTCCATATTATCGAGCATAATAATATCTGCACCAACTGAAGCTGCTTCTTCAACCTCTGCAAGAGTTCTTGTTTCAACCTCTATTTTTACTGTATGACCAATTTTCTCACGAAGAGCCATAACTGCAGCAGTAATACCACCCTTTGCATCAATATGGTTGTCTTTAAGCATTGCACAATCAGAAAGATTGTAACGATGATTTCTTCCACCACCACAGGTTACTGCATATTTCTGAAGCGAACGAAGTCCGGGAAGAGTTTTTCTGGTATCGGCAATAGTAGCTTTTGTACCCTTTGTCTGCTTTACACATTCATTTGTAAGAGTCGCAATGCCACTCATGTGCTGAATAAGGTTAAGCGCTGTTCTTTCACCTTTAAGAAGCTTAACTGTTCTGCCCTTGAATTCAGCAATAAGGTCACCATTTTTTACCTCATCACCGTCTTTTTTATGAAGAGTGTATGTGAACTGGTCATCAAGAAGCTCAAAAACACGCATTGCAATTTCAGCACCGCAAAGCACACCGTCTGCTTTTGCAACAAAATATGCCTCGCTTACTGCACCTTCGTCAAGAAGGTAATCAGTTGCAACATCAATATAGTTAATATCCTCTGTAATAGCATTTTTAATTAAATCATCAATATAAAACTGTGGTAAAATCATTTGTCAACCTCCTGAAGAATTATATAGGCTATAGTGGCAAGTGAAAGTGCCTCACAATAATCTGTAGTTACTGCAAATTTACCGTTTTTCAGCCTGTTAAGTATATTCTCAATTCGTTTTTTGCCCTGATGAATAGCACCCTCATCAGGAATTACAAAATATGCTCTCTGCATAATATCACGAATTTCTGTTCTTGTTCCTTTGGGAAGCGGTGCACCTGTTCTATCCCTTTCCACTTCATCGGGAACACTTAATTTATAAAAGCCTGCTCTTATACAACGGGTTATATCCTCAGCTGCCTTTCTTCCGAAAACAAGAGCCTCCAAAAGAGAGTTACTTGCAAGACGATTTCTTCCGTGAACACCCGTACAAGCACACTCGCCTGCTGCATAAAGTCGAGGAAGGGTTGTCCTTGCATTAAGATCAACCTCAATACCACCCATAAGGTAGTGCTGACACGGGAAAACAGGAATTAAATCCTTGGAAATGTCAACGCCCTGACTCAGGCAACCTGCATAAATACCGGGGAAGCGTTTCTTTAAATATTCTTCACCTTTATAACGGATATCAAGATAGAAATTATTACTGCCCAATCGTCTTGATTCCATTATAACTGAACGGGAAACAACATCTCGTGGTGCTAACTCAAGGCGGCTGTCATATCTGTCCATAAAACGCTCTTTATTGCAGTTAAGAAGATACGCACCCTCGCCCCTTACAGCTTCACTTATAAGAAATTGCTCACGATTAGCGCCATTAAAGGCTGTGGGGTGAAATTGAACATAGCTTAAATTTTTGATTGATGCGCCCATTTCGTATGCAAGACGTATTCCGTCACCTGTTGCAACCGACGGGTTTGTGGTGTATTTATAAACTCTTCCTATACCACCCGATGCTAAAAGAACAAAATCTGCATAAACAGTTTTAAATTCACTGCCCCTCATTATTTCAACCTTAAAGCCATTTTTAATCCGACTCATCGAGGTTACCATAGTTTCATCGGAAAGTGTGACATTAGGAAGCTTTTCCACAGCAAGCACCAGCTTGTCCACCATTTCTTTACCCGAGGTATCTTTATGGTGCAGTATTCTTCTTCGGCAATGTCCCCCTTCAAGGGTTTTTATTAATTCACCATTTTCGTCACGGTCATACTCAACGCCATATTCAATGGTTTTAAGAACATCACCGGGACCTTCTTCAATAAGCTGGGTTACAGCATCAATGTCATTGTCCCTGCCACCTGCTATGAGTGTGTCTTCAATATGCAAATCATAGCTGTCATTTTCTAAATCAAGCACACAGGCAACACCACCTTGTGCCAGGGAGCTGTTTGACTGATGCCTTTCTTTTTTTGAAAGCATAAGAATATCAATGTCTTCAGGGAAATTTAATGCTCCGTAAAGACCTGCAAGACCACTGCCCACAATGACTACGCTATAATGTTTTTTCAATTCGGAAAGATTCATTTTCTTACCCCAATTCAAGCATTCTGTTTATGCTTTTAAGCGCTTTTTTTCTTAAATTCTCGTCTAGTTCTACTTTTTCGCCACCCACACCGATTATGGCTTTATAAACATCCTCGAGTGTGATTTTTTTCATATCCTCGCAACAAAGCTTTTCGGGAGCAAGCTGAATAAATCTATCGCCGTTTTCCTCGTTGATTGCAAGGTAATCAACAACCCCACGCTCCGTTCCGATAATAACCTTCCCCTTCTGAGCCTTTGCATAGCTGATAATTTCGCTTGTAGCACCAACCATATCTGCAAGCTCAACAACCTCTTTGGGTGATTCCGGATGAACTGCAAAAACAGCATCAGGGTGCTCACTTTTACATTTGAGCACATCTTCTTTGGTAAGCTGTGCGTGAACAGGACAGTAACCATTCCAAAAAATAAATTTCTTTTCGGGTATGCTTTTCTGAACAAAAGAACCTAAATGCTGGTCAGGAATAAAAAGAATTTCATCTGCAGCAAGCTTCTTTACGATTTTTATTGCTGATGAGCTTGTTACGCAAACATCACATTCTGCTTTAAGTGCTGCAGTTGTGTTAATATATGCAACAACCTCTGTAGCAGGATTTTCTTCTTTGAACTTTCGGACTCTTTCAGGCGCAATCTGCTCTGCCATAGGACAGGTTGCAGTAGCAACCGGAAGAATTGTCTCTGTTTCGGGAGAAAGAATTTTTACACTCTCTGCCATAAAACGAACGCCACACATTACAACCCTTTCAGCTTTAAGCTCTGCTGCTTTTTTACTTAAAAAGAAGCTGTCACCGGTAATATCAGCAATATCAATAATATCCGGCGCCTGATATGTGTGGGCAAGAATAACCGTACCTGTTGCTTTTTTCGCTTCAAGTATTTTGTTTTTTAGTTCCTGTGTGTTCATTACATCACCTCGTAAGATTTTAATAATCATACTTAATCAGTTTAATTATACCACTATTTTGTCACTTGGCAATATAAAAAATTCCAAAAAAATGTTTTAGTTTCCTCTTGTTTATGGTAATAACACAGAACTTATTGTTAAATATTTATTTTAGTTGAAATACTCCTTATTTTAATGTATCATATAATTAATATTTCAATAATTAAATTTGAGGAGGATTCCCCAATGAACAGTTATCTTGAAAAAGATTTTGAACTTTTGAAAAATGCCGACAGCGAGCTTTTTGAAGCTTTCGAAAAAGAGCAGGTTCGTCAGAGCAGAAATATAGAGCTTATCGCAAGTGAAAACTATACATCTGCTGCTGTTATGGCTGCAAGCGGCAGTATTTTCACAAACAAATATGCAGAGGGCTACCCATCACGCAGATACTATGGAGGTTGCGAATACGTTGACATTGCAGAGGACCTTGCAATAGAAAGACTTAAAAAGCTTTTTGGCTGCGAGTACGCAAACGTACAACCTCATTCAGGCTCCCAGGCAAACTTTGCAGTATACTTTGCTCTTATTCAGCCCGGTGACACAGTACTCGGTATGAGCCTTGCAGACGGTGGTCACCTTACTCATGGTTCACCGGTAAATGTAAGTGGCTCCTACTTTAATTTTGAAAGCTATGGCGTTGATGAAAAAGGCTACCTTGATTACGATGCGCTTGAGAAGAAAGCAAAAGAATGCGAACCTAAGCTTATTGTTGCAGGTGCTTCTGCTTATTCAAGAATTATTGATTTTAAAAGAATCCGTGAAATCGCAGATTCAGTAAATGCACTATTTATGGTAGATATGGCACACATTGCAGGTCTTGTAGCTTCAGGTATGCATCCATCTCCCATCCCCTATGCTCACGTTGTTACTTCAACAACACACAAAACACTTCGTGGTCCCCGTGGTGGTATTATTCTTACAAATGATGAAGAAATTGCAAAGAAGGTAAACAAGGCTATTTTTCCCGGCATTCAGGGTGGTCCCCTTATGCACATTATTGCAGCAAAGGCTGTTTGCTTTGGTGAGGCACTTAAACCCGAATTCAAAGAATACGGAAAGAAAGTTATTTCTAACTGTAAGGCTCTTGAAAATGCACTTATTGCTCAGGGTGTTGACATTGTTTCAGGTGGCTCCGACAACCACCTTTTACTTCTTGATTTAAGAAGCCTTGGCATTACAGGTAAGGAGCTTGAGCATCGTCTTGATGAGGTTCACATTACAGTAAATAAAAACGCTATTCCTAACGATCCTGAAAAGCCCTTCGTTACAAGTGGTATCCGTATCGGTACTGCAGCAGTTACCTCAAGAGGCTTCGAGGCTCAGGATATGGTTGATATTGCAGAATATATCAAGCTTGCAGCAACAGATTTTGAAAACAGTAAAGATTACATCATCGAAAACGTTGCAAGAATCTGTGATAAATACCCCTTATATAAAGACTGATTTGTCCGTTCTGCATCTTTTTTCCTATCCCCTAAAAGGGCTGTAAAAAAACTTTTCGTTTTTTTACAGTCCCCACATTTTTATTTATTGTCTATTTTTTCAAAAGTATTTCGTATTTGATTTGTATTACCTGTTGCAAGGTAATATTCATATTGATATGGGTCAAAGCTTTTGAAGGTTCTTGTTTTAACAATTGCGATGTATGAGGTGGCACCATCTCTTGATGGGTCTTCATTGGTAGTGGTTTCTCTGTTGAAAACACCTGCCAGAAAAGCCTCCTCGTTATCAACATAAACACCGATTCCGAAGCTGTCCTCAAATTCACCGGTAAATGCTGACCAATTTTCCTTTGAATAGAAATTCGGATACCCTGCATCGGGCCAGAAAATCAATTCAGGTTCATTTGTGAGCTTACCGTTTGTCCAGGGTTTGTCACCACCATAGTAAACAAAATTGTTTAATGGTTCAATACAGTAAAAAGCAGGGATTTCCTGAGTAGCTTCTGCTTCTGGGTAGCCTGAGAAATCAATAAATCTGCATTTTGCGTGAACTGCACCGTTTTCCAAAGAATATGTTGCTTCCATATACGATGGAGTAATATATTCTTTTTCCTTTGCCCAGTCAAGAGGACGGCATTTAACATAAATGCTGTTGTCGGTTACTTTTAAATCAACAATTTTGCTGGCATCGTTAAACTGATTACCACCTTGAACGGGGTTGTATCGCCAGTCGTTGTCCATATAAACTCCGTGGTCATATTCAAGCGTTCCGTAATATGACTGTTGAACAAGTCGCCCTGTGTCATTTCTGTTAATAAGGTTTACATTGTTGTTAACAGATTCTGCTTTATAGCGTTCTGTTGCATTTGAATCAACTTTAATTTTTCCGTCAACTGAAACTGCCTGAACATTGGAATCAAGGTCTTCAAGATAGCTTAAAGCACCACCCCAAAGCAAATCAATTCCTAATTTGTGGGTATCATTCTGAATGAAAATTTCTTGCTCGGGGATTTCTCGGTTGAAAACGGAAAATCCGTAAATTTTGATGTTTTCTTTTCCTTTGGTAAGAGTTTCAAAGGTAATAGAATTGATTTTATTGCCTTTTTTACCTGCTAAAGCATCATCAACAAAGGAATAAAAGGTTGTTTTTTTCTTTGCGGGTTCCAGGAAGAAGCTCTCGGTTTTAGCTTTTACGCCTGCAAAATAATTGATGGTTCCTTTTATGTAGCAGTCGGAGGAGTATTCAATTCCATAGTAGTTAAACCAACCACAATTATTTAAGGTAAGGTCTAAAGCTGTAATTGCAGAGGTATTTTTGCTTACAGCAATTTCTGTAGTTTCATTTAAGATTGAGATTCCTTTTTCCATTTCAAAATTCTCCGTTGTTTTAATAAAACTTGTAAGATATGCAGAAAAAATTGAAGCTATAATAAGAATAAACCCGAAAAAAACGATAAGGCTGTTTATAAGTTTCTTTCTCATACATTATTCTCCTTACTTTTTAAGAATCCATATAAGCATATCCGTTTCGCCACGGTTTTCGTAGGCAAAATAGGGAATGAGTTTAAGGCGGGTTTCAACATATTCTTCTGTTGCTTCAAAATAAAGGGTGTTGTTTTCTGGTTCTTTATAAGCTTTAAGAAGAAGGTTTGGAACTAAAAATTCTCTTTCGGACACTTTGCCTTTTTGCTTAATATCAATTCTTAAAGAATTTAAATCCTTACCATTGTCAATGCCCTCTATACAGTAAACAACAGGTCCTCTCATAACAGCCACACGTCCTGCACAATCGTGAACCTTTTTATTTGCAGAAATAAATCTAACAGGCATTGAAAGCTTTAAAAGAATTTCATCATTTTCAGCAGCTTCTATATATGCGTAACCATTCTTTAGAGAGTAAGACTTATTTATTTTAAATTCCTTACACCAGTAGGGGATTCTTAAAGCAACATATTTTTTATTATTGTTTTCAAGAATTATTTTTATTTCTTCAGTTGAGGGGTAATCGGTAAGCTGTGAAACCTTTATTCCGTCAAAATCTGCTTCGGAATTTATGTATTGATTAATAAAAAGGGTGTCCTCCGTATGAGAATAAATGTATTCACCGATTGCTGCAATAAATCTTGTAACATTAGGAGGGCAGCAGGAGCAGTCAAACACTTCTTTTCTCTGAGTAATGGGAAAACGCTTTCCTCCGTCCGTGCATTTATTCACATCGTTGAAAGCTATATCAATTTCAAGTGGATTTTCATAGAAAAAGCCTTTTCCGTCCATTGATATACCTGAAAGAATACCATTATACATAACCCTTTCAACTGCATCTGCATATTTTCCGTGGGGGTTAAGCTTAATCATTCTGTTAGCGAAAAATGCAAGGGCAATTGAAGCGCAGGTTTCAGCATAGGCATCACGGTTAGGTAAATCATAGTCAATGGTAAAGGATTCTCCGTGACAGGTGCTGCCTGTTGCGCCGGTTATATACATTCTTTTGTCAACAATGTTCATAAAACAACGATCTGCTGCTTCAAAAAGCTCTTTATCGTTATAAATAAATGCAAGGTCAGCCATAGCACAGAAAAGATAAAGGGCTCTAACACAATGTCCGTCTGCTGTGTTTCTTTCTCTTACGGGAACAACATCCTGATTATAAAGCTCGTTGCAGCCTCTGTACATGGGCTGGTCTTGGGGATTTCCTCCGTGATTGTCGATAAAAAATTTTGAAAGCTCAAGGTAACGCTTTTCACCGGTTATTTTGTATAATTTTATAAGAGCAAGCTCAATTTCGGGGTGACCGGGTGTGATGAATTTTGCAGTTTTTTCTTTAACAAAAGCTTTTTCTATGTAATCGGCATATTTACACATTGCATCAAGCAAAGTCTTTTTGCCTGTCGCTTCATAGTATGCAACAGCAGCTTCCATAAGGTGACCTGCACAGTAAAGCTCGTGTTCGGTACGGTCAGAAAAACGTTCTCCTGTAACAAGAAAATGGCTATTGAAGTAACCGTTTTCATCTCTGTTCTTTATTATTTTTTCAATGGCGTCATCTGCAATTTTTTCAAGCTCGTTATTTTCAGAATAAATAAGACTGTATGCAAGGCTCTCAATCCATTTTGCAATATCAGAATCCCAAAAAACGTGCGGGAGATTCGGGGCGCCCTCTTTCCAGGTGCAGTCGAGAGCGTCAAAGCGATAAGTTTCCTTGAATCTGTCATAAATAGCTTTAAGTGTAACAGAGCTTACCATATCCTGCTTTTCTTTCCAGAAGCCACCTGTGATTTTAATATCTTTACAACTAATATTTTTCATAATAAAAGCCCTTTAATTTATCTGTTTTCAAGTCTTTCCTTTACACATTCTTTCCAGCGTCTTGCAATAAGCTCGTGACCGATTGTAGTAGGATGAACACCATCCCAAATAAGCTTATACATATTTGTTTTTCCTCTGTAGGAGTCAAATAAATCCTGAAGGGGAACAAAGACAGCATTATAATCCTCAGCGATTTTTTTTGCTTTTTCCTGATATGCTCCAATTCCGTCTTTAAAGAATTTATCAAGGTCTTCTTCTTTTTTGTCACCGAAGAAGGGCTCCATAATAACCAAAAGTGTATCGGGATTTTCTTCTAAAACCTCGTCAAGAAGAATTCGGAAGATTTTTTCATATCTGTCAGGGTCAGAGCCTGAACAGTTTTCCCAATTAGAAAACATATCATTAACACCCACAAGCACACTTAAAACTGTGGGCTTTAAATTGAGGCAATCCTCTTTCCATCTGCCGTAAAGGTCGGAAATTCTGTTTCCGCTTATTCCTCTGTTTATGAATTCTACATTTTTGTCTAAATTGTCAGTGGAAAGCTCTGCTGCTATCATATATTGATAGCTGTGACCGTGAACGTGGTTAAGGTCAGAGTTTCTTCCCCTGTTACCGTCAGTTATGGAATCTCCCTGAAAGAGAATAACATCATTTTCTTTAAGCTTAATCATATTTACCACCCATACAAAGAATAACATTTTAAGACCATAGTGTCAATTAATATTGGAAATCATTGACAAAACTATAAATATATGCTAACCTTAATTTGCACTCCGTGTCGGTGCAAAAATTAACCCAAATAAATAATTAAAGAAAGGAGCTGGACATAATGATGAAAATGGTTAGAAAAACAAAAAACAATCCGGTTATTGTGTCCGCTTCCTGCTGACATTTGCAGTATAATTGCATTTTCTCCGGAAAGTTAACGCTTTTCGGAGATTTTTGTTTTTTATGCAAATTGTAATGCAGGGAACGAAAGGGCTTTTGAGTTCCTCTCACCTTGAAAGCCGACACAAACTCCGGGACTTAACGGAAAATAGTAAAATGCGTCGTTACCATTTTACTAAGACTTAACGGAGGAAATATGAAAAAAGAAAAAAAGAAAAAAGAAAAATCTGAAACGCTGAAAAATGTATTTTATGCAGTAAAAATCATCAAAGAGTGTTGCCCGTGGTATTTTACCGTACAGATGCTTGCAACGGGTGGTTTCTGGTTCTTCACAGCATTTGTTCAGGAAATTTTGTTTTTGAGGGTAATTCTGCAGGTGCTCGAAAAAAATTTACCATTTAAAGCATTTATTTTTGCAGTATTAATGTTTGTTGCTTCGGGTGTTATCGCCAAAGCACTTCAAACCTATTCTAACTATGTGTTAAGTGTAAAATTCAAGCAGTTTTATAAGAATCTGAATGAGAAAATTTTTGAAAAAGCAGTAAGTGTAGATATGGCATGTTTTGAAGACCCAGACTTTTTTGATAAATATAAACGAGCAACGGAGATTATATCAGACTCTCACTATGATATGTTCATTTACTATTTTTCCAGCATTTTTGTAGCAGCTTTTACAGGCATTTTTATAGTAGCTTATGTTGTTTCAATTGATCCGAAAATATTACTTATTCTATTGTTTATGCTTCCTGTTGTAGCTGCACAAGCAATAAAAGGAAAAATCGAAGTCCAGAAGGATAAGGAAATGACAATTCATAAGCGTTCTAAAGCTTATGTTAAAAGAATTATTTATTTAAAAGAGTATTCAAAGGATATAAGAACATCAGGCGTATTTAATGTACTTCATAAGCGTTTTTCTGATGCAGTGGCAAAAAAACGTGAGATAATTAAAAAATATGGCTGGAAAATTGCCTTTTTTGAAGTTGTTGGCGGATTTTTCGGTCAGGCATTACCAGTTGCCACAACCTATGCTTATGCAACATATCGCTATGCGTTTAAAAGAAATCTTGCCCTTGCAGACTTCTCAGTTATTATGACTGCTATGAGCAATATTCGAGATATTATCAACGATATGGGGCAAGCAATTTCAGTTGTAAAAAATGAGTCACTTTATTTCGGAAACTTAAAAGAATTTTTTGAGTATGAATCAAAGGTTGTCAGTGGAACACAGCTACCCGCTGAGCTGGAAACATTGGAATTTAAGAATGTTACATTTACATATCCTCATGCAAAGGAACCAACTTTAAAAAATCTTAATTTAAAATTTGAAAAAGGTGAAACAACTGCTATTGTTGGTGAAAATGGTGCAGGCAAAACCACATTCGTAAAGCTTCTTTTGAGATTTTATGACCCTGATGAAGGCGAAATTCTTTATAATGGCAGAAATTTACGGGATTATGACATTCAAGCACTTCGCAAAAGATTCGGAACTGTATTCCAGGACTACAAGGTTTTTGCTGTTTCCGTTGAAGAAAATGTTATATGTAAAGAAATTGAAAGTGAAAATGAACAGCAAAGGGTTCTTGTTTCGCTTAAAAACAGTGGTGCTGCTTCTTTTGTAGACCATTTACCACAAAAGGAAAAAACAGTTATAACAAGAGAGTTTGATGAAACGGGAATAGGTCTATCCGGTGGAGAGCAACAAAAAATTGCAACAGCAAGAATGTTTTGCAAGAATTTTGATCTTGCGATTCTTGATGAACCATCATCAGCACTTGACCCAATAGCTGAATATAATATGTACGAAAATCTTATTTCGGCAACCAAGGGAAAAACGGTTATTTATATTTCACACAGACTTTCAAGTGCAGTGCTTTCTGATAAAATATATGTTTTCGGTAATGGTACAGTAAAAGAAAGCGGAACGCATAACGAGCTGATGGAATTAAACGGAAAGTATGCTGAAATGTTTACACTCCAGGCTTCAAGCTATAGAGAAAAAGAGGGGAGTGTGGCTGTAATATGAAAAAACAAAATAAAGAAAAAGGCGTATTTTCAAACCTCTTATATATGACAGGGGTAATGTTTAAGCTATGTCCCGGACTTGTTATAGGGGAAATATTTTTCCATATTCTTTGTACATTACCGGGCAGGCTTGTTTCTGTAATAGGTCTTAAATTTGTTATTGATGAGGTAAGCACAGGTGGAAATCCACAAAAAATTATATTTGGTATTGGTCTTATAATTGCTTTGCTTGTTGGCGGCGATTGTCTTAACGCACTCTTTTTTGAGCTTTTCGCACATAGAGAACGAGAAAAGCTTGATATAGGCTTACAGTCTATGCTTTATAAAAAGGCGGCTGCCATAGACCTTTCAAAATATGACAATCCCGAATATTATGCAGATTTTATTCTTGCAGTTGAAAACTCTTCAAACAGTATCCGATACCTTATCCCGATGATTAAGGGTGTAATTGAAGAGGTTATATCTTTCATTCTTATAGGTACGCTAGTATTTACTATTGACCCAATAGCCCTTCTTATTGTTGTAGTGTCCACTGTTATTTTTATACCTGTAGGAAAATATACAGGGGACCTTATGATAGAGCGTAGAGAGAAAATAACCGAAGCCCATAGGGTTGGTGATTATTTTGCACGTATTTTCTATTTGCAGGATTATGCAGGTGAAATTCGCACAAGTGGAATATACCCTCTTTTGAAAAAGCGTTTTGACACAGCAGCCGATGATGTTGTTGATATTCAGAAAAAATACGCAAAAAAGACAAATGCACTTTTCTTTTTGCAGGGAACATCAATAAATGTTATAGGCTTTATGCTGATTTTAACTCTTTATATCGGCTACAAAACACTTGTTACAAAGGAAATGTCCGTAGGTGATTTTGTTGCAACCTTCAATGGTGCAGTACAAATCGGCTCGGGAATACTTTATCTGACAGTAGGCTGTGTAAGAAACTTTACTGAACACTCAAAAATTATTGATAAATACCGAAAGTTCTTAAAGGTTGAAAATGATATCAAGGACGGTCCTCATATTGCCGAAAGTGGTGAGCCTGAGACAATTACAGTTGAGGATATTACATTCGCTTATGAGGGTAATGAAAAAAATTCCTTGAACGGAATTTCTTTTGAAATCAAGCCATACGAAAAGGTTGCTCTTGTGGGCTATAATGGTGCCGGTAAAACTACTTTAACAAACCTTTTGCTTCGTCTTTATGATGTAAAAGACGGTAGCATTAAAATCGGTGAAAGAGATATTCGTGAGGAAACGGTTGAATCTCATCGTGACCGTTTTGCAGCAGTTTTTCAGGATTTTCAGATTTTCTCTGCTTCTGTCGGAGAAAATGTTGCACTTTCCAAGGAGTATGATGAAGAAAAAGTATGGAAAGCTCTTAAAGCAGTGGGCTTTGATAAAGAGCTTCCCAATGGTCTTGATACAATTCTATTAAAAGAGTTTGATGAAGAAGGACTTATGCTTTCAGGTGGTGAGCAACAAAAAATTGCAATTGCAAGAGCTTTTTATAAAAACTGTCCTTATGTTATTCTTGATGAGCCATCTGCAAACCTTGACCCTGTTTCGGAATACGAGCTTAACCACGCTATGATGACACAGGCAACAGATAAAACAGTTATTTTTATTTCCCACAGACTTTCTACTACACGCCACGCAGACAGAATTTTTATGATGGAAAAAGGAAAAATAATTGAAAGCGGAAGCCACGAGGAATTAATAGAATTAAATGGTAAATACGCTGAAATGTTTAATCTACAGGCAGAAAAGTACGTTAATTAAAAATGACCCTATTGTGAAATAATTTTCACAATAGGGTCATATCCTTTAATATCCTTTATACTCAAACACAGTATTATATGTTCCGCTTTCAAATTCGTATTCTTCATCATCAAGGTAAAGTGTTGCGTGTGAGCCATTGGGAATTGTAAAGCTGAATTTACATTCGTCACCATTTCCTGTGTATTCCCAGGAGGAAATAATTTCACCGTTTTCTGTAAGCACTCTCGCTTTAGCATAGCCTAATTCCTTTGAGGGAAGAGGACGGAAAATAATGTGCTTGTATGCAGGCTCGTTGAAATCGCTGTCAATACCTGCGACTGTTGTGTAAAGCCAATCACCAACAGAACCGTAGGCATAGTGGTTAAAGGAGTTCATTTCAGGAGTAGCAAAGGAGCCATCCTCTTTCATACCGTCCCAACGCTCCCACATTGTTGTGGCACCTCTTGTTACAGGGAAAAGCCAGGAGGGGAAATCCTTTTTGAACAGAAGCTTATATGCAAGGTCTGTTCTGCCTATTTTGGTTAATGTGTGAAGAAGATATGGTGTACCTACAAAGCCTGTTTTTAGGTGACCACAACCTTCAATATCTTTAACAAGCTTTTCAGCTTCCCTTTCGGGTTTGTCTGTAAGGTTAAAGTAAAGGGCAAGCACATTTGAGGTTTGTGTTTCGTGCTCTGTTTTACCTGTGTTAAGATATTTTTCTCTGTATTTTTTAACTGTAAGGTTATAAAGCTCCTCAAAATAGCTCATATCCTCACCGATAACCTTACCCATTTCGATAAAGAGCGAGTTTGAATATGCAAGGTATGCTGTACCGATAAGGTTTTTATCAGTAAGACCACCTGTTGCTTCGTTACCTGCGTCAAGTGAAAGCCAGTCACCAAAATGGTGAGGATGCTTATCAAAAAGCCCTCTTTCAGAACCGTTTGCTTCCATAAAAAGAATCCATTTTTTCATTGACTCAAACTGGTCTTTGATTACCTGCGTATCGCCATAGGTTCTGTAAACCCAGTAAGGAACAATAACACTTGCATCTGCCCAGGCAGAAGAACCGTGAGATTCCCATCTCATAAGATCGGGGCAAACATCGGTAATTGCACCGTTTTCTCTTTGGTCACAAGCTAAGTCATGAAGCCATTTTTTGAAGAATTTATCTGTTCTGTAGGTAGTTGAGGCTGTTCTTGCAAAAACCTGAGCATCGCCTGTCCAACCTAGCCTTTCATCACGCTGAGGACAGTCTGTGGGAACATCAAGGAAATTACCTCTCTGCCCCCAGACAATATTTTCATAAAGCTGCTGAACAAGGTCATTTCCACAAGCAAAGTAGCCTGTTCTTTTCATATTTGAGAAAACGACAACAGCTTTGAAATTGTCAAGGTTAATTTCATCCTTGTTGAAGCCTTCAAGCTTTATGTATCTGAAGCCCTGGAAGGAAAAATGAGGCTTATAAACTCTTTCGTTCCCGTCAGAGGTTACGTGAATTTCTGCTTTTGCACCACGAAGGTTTGTTGTATAGAAATTGCCGTCCTTGTCAAGAATTTCTGCGTGGTAAAGAGTAAGCTCTGCACCTTTTCTTTGTGGAACAACCCATTCAACATAGCCTGTAAGGTTCTGACCAAAGTCGATAACCGTTTCACCTTTTGGGGTAGTAATTAGCTTGAGTGCATTAAGACGAGCCATTTCACGGGTTTCCTCGCCTTCGGTAGGGATGAGAATGTCTTTGTTTATGTCATTAAGCTCTTTTACGGGGAAGGATTCTTCTGTGCTTACGGTGAAATCAACAATTTCACCATTATAAACATGGGAATCAAGAATATTGCTTTTTGCACATTCCCAAGTCGAGTCTGTGGGAATAAGAGCTTCTGTTCCGTCTTCGTATTCTATTTTTAATGCTGCAATAAGAGCAGCTTCCTTGCAAGTAATGCTTTCGTAATTTTCGTGGGGGTTACCGTGAAAACGCATACCGTTACCAACTGCAATTTCGAGAACATTACATTCTTCCATTAATGCAGTTACATCATATTCCTGGTACTGAAGGCGTTTTCCGTAGGTAGTCCAACCCGGAGCAAAAATGAATTTGCCAACTCGCTGACTGTTAAGATATGCTTCATAATAGCCTAAAGCAGAGCAGAAAAGTGTAGCTTTATTGATTTTTTTATCAAGCCATACAACTTTTTTGAAAACTGGTACAACTGTACCGAAATCAGCAGCTTCTTTGATAAAGTGAGCTTTTTTTATAATTGACATAATAACATCCCTTCTATAGAAAGTAATCGTGTGGTACAGGCAAGCCTGTACCTTACGGTATTGACAATGATAATTCAAATTGTATAATTATATTATCTTAGTCAACTCTCTTTTTCAATAGTTTCGGAGGCAAAAATGAAAAATCTTTCGGATATAAATGTTATAAAATCTGTAATGGGAAAGCACGGTGTTACCTTCAATAAGGGTTTGGGACAAAATTTTCTTGTTGACCCTGAGGTTTGTCCTGCTATGGCTGAGGCAGCAGGGCTTGATGAAAACACCTGTGCTATTGAAATAGGTCCCGGTGTAGGTGTCTTAACAGCAGAGCTTGCCAAAAGAGCCGGCAAGGTTTTAAGCTTTGAGGTTGATAAGCGTCTTTTACCCGTACTTGATGAAACACTTTCGGATTTTAATAATGTTGAAATTATAAATGAAGATGTAATGAAAGCAGATTTACCGAAAATTATTGAGGAAAAATGCAATGGTATGGAAATTGCTGTTTGCGCAAACTTGCCTTATTACATTACATCTCCTATAATAATGCTTCTTTTAGAAAGTAAATTGCCAATTAAATCAATAACCGTTATGGTGCAGAAGGAAGCAGCAGACAGACTTTGTGCAGAGGTAGGCTCCCGTGACGGTGGTGCTGTTACCGTTGCAGTTTCCTATTACGCAGAAGCTGAAAAGCTATTCTTTGTTCCCAGAGATTCTTTTTTACCACCACCAAAGGTTAACAGTGAGGTAATTCAGCTTACCATAAGAAAAGAGCCTCCCGTAAAGGTGGAAAACGAAGAATTTTTCTTTAAGCTGGTTAAGGCTGCTTTTTCACAAAGAAGAAAAACTGCAGAAAATTCCATAAGTGCAGGCTTAGGCATAAGCAAGGCTGTTGTTGCCGATGCTCTTCAGCGGGCAGGACTTGAAAAAACAGTCAGAGCAGAAAAGCTTACAATGGAAGATTTTGCAAAGCTTGAAAAAGAATTAAATGTTTAACAAATGTCACTGTTTGATTTGTTCAAACAGTGACATTTGTTATTGGTGTATTGTATAAATTTTTCATTTCTGTCAATAAATAATATAAAACTAATGTGAAAACAGGAGGACATATTATGAGCGACAGAAACCGAAATGATAATGACAAAAACCCATTGGAAATTCCCGAAAACACACCATCAGGTCAGCCAAAGCCCATAAGGTCAGGCAGAAATGATAAAACAATGAAGAAGGTAAAATATGCTTACGCATTCGCACTGCTTCTTGCTTTGGGTACAGCTCTTATTGCGAAAATTTCAACTGAAAAAGCTTTGGGAAACCTTGCCCCCATTGAAAGTGATTATGTCACAACTACTACAGAAAAAACTACAAGTAAGGATAGTGCTTTTCTTACCACCGAGCCGGATTTTGAAGTCCGTCAGAATTTAGAGGATGTTCCCGATACAAGGGAGGAAACACAAGCACCAACCGAAAAAAATACAGAAACAACAAAAGAAGAAACACAAAGCAGTAAATATGCCACACCCTATAAGGATTATTATTCCTTGCCCTTGGGAACAGATATTTTAAAGGATTATTCACCTGATAAGCCTACCTACAGTGCAACAATGGGAGATTGGCGTACCCATTCGGGTGTTGATTTCAAAGCAGCCGAGGGGGAGCAGGTAAAAGCAATCTCTTATGGTACGGTTACCAAAATTTATGACGATGCCCTTTGGGGAACAGTGGTACACATTGACCACGGAAACGGAGTAACAGCAAAATATTGCGGACTTAATAAAGATGCACTTGAAGTCAAAAAAGGCTCAACTGTTGAAGGGGGCTCTCTTTTAGGATATCTGGGTACAATTCCTTGTGAAAAATCTGATTTAAGTCACTTGCATTTTGAAATTTTTTATAATGGAAAAAATGTAGAGCCATTGGAGCTTATGGGAAAATAATGAATCAGGGGCTGTAAAGACGATAAGTTTTTACAGCCCCTGATTTTAATTTTTGAAATGGTGAAAAGCCTTATTCTGTAAGGGATCAAGGTTCAATCATAGAACCGTCCCCTGATTGGTCTTCCCTGATTGGTCTAGAACCGTCCCCTGATTGGTCCTTTAATCGAATTACTTTTCCATACCCAACCCAAATTGTAGCGAAATCCTCTTTATCGATTTTTTTAGATATTTCGATATTTTCTTTTATGAAAGTCTCTTCGTTTTTTAAGACATATTCATTGCTTTTATGGATTTCATTATAATCATTTACAAAGGTATATACAAAAGCCCTTGTGTGATATTCATCCAAAGGGTGTTCAAGAGTTTTAGAAAACTCTTGAACAGCATTAACAAGAACATCAATATCTTCTTTAGTAGGATTATATTTTGTTGCTATTAGATGCATAAATTCAGGTTTGGGATCTATTTGCCATATACCATCTTTTAACCATTCAAACTCATTAATGAGGTTTTCAGGTTCAGTTGCCAAAACACTACTTAAATACATAGCAAGAATTAAATCTCTGCAATGCGCAACATTCAAATCGCTCCTATCTTCAGGACAAATCCAAGGGCTTGCTTTAGAGAATGATATATTACTATTATAAAATTCGCTTTTTCTAAATGCGTTTTCAGAAATACCATTTTTTAAAACTTCTTTAAAAAGCAATTTCATGTTTGAAGCCTGTTTTTTATCAAATCCATATTCAATTGTTTCTGTTATATACTCATAACAAAAATTTAATTGTTCTACCTCTTGTTGATACTTCTTATATATAGCGGTATTACAAACAACACATACAACTATAAAAATACTTAACAGCAAAATAAATATCTTTATTTTTTTCATATGTTTTTCTCCTATTCTAAAAAACAACATCATAGATACAACGCATCAAAATAAGCGAAAAATCAGGGGACGGTTCTATGATTGGGTTACTTTTGTACTAAAAAACACCCCTGATTGCCCCCCCAGAACCTTCACTTGATTGATCTTCCGGCAAGCTTATAAGTTTCATTGATTTAATAACACGAGAAAATTTATAGTATTCCACATCATATTTAGCTCCGATGAAATTACCAAAACCTTTATAACCCGAACGTTCTTGTAAATTACCCAACTCAAGAATATCAGTTGAATAGAAAAATAATTTGCGTTTTTTGTTTTTCTTATCTTTAAAACTCAAATAGTAAACAATAGGTTTGCCCTTCAAAATATATTCCTTTTCTAAAGGTATACCGATTGTAGCAACCTCCACTGAAACGCATAGCTCTTTCTTTTTACTTATATATGACAAAATATGTTTTAATGTATTATAAAGTGATACCATAAACACCGGTGCAACAACAGCATTAAAAAAAACAAGGGCATCGTGATAATTATTTTTGAACATCTCTATTGCAGGGATATATTTATTCCCGCAATAAAACAAAATGGGCATAATCAATAATATAAAAAGCCAGATTACAAAACCATCTATGTTATTATTAAGATGAATTTGATAATTATCAACCAATGCTTTCTTTGAAGCACATTTATCTATCATTCTTTTACGAGTCTTAGCATTATTAAAAGTAATTCTTTCAATGTGATATATACATTTTGAATGCTTGTAATATATGACCTTATACTTTTCCCCCGGTGGATCAAAGGTAGGATATATTAAATCATTTTTGTACCACCAAAAACTTATTTTATTTGTATCATTTCGTTTTTTTGTACAATAAACATTTTGATAAGCACCTAAATGGTCTCGTTCACATAAAGTGTAATTAAAAGATCCAATATAATAAATCTCTGTTATTAATTCTTCTTTTTTTATATCTTGGATTATGTTTAGCATTTTTTTTAATCTGCCACAATAATAAATTCCTGCTGGTATAAAAAAAGGTGCTAAGAACAAAAGCTTAATTCTTGAATAATCAGCATCACCATTTATAACCCTAAATAAACTAATAAATAAATACACTACACCGAAAAAATAAATTGAAGTAAATAATACCGTAATTATAAAATGATCTTTAAGATAAAATTTTAAAGAATTCATTTATCATTCCTCTCTTTCTTCGTTGAAAAAATCAATAGCGAAGATAACGCCAGATGACGATGTATATGACATAAAATCGGCTCTAGGAAAAAAATCAGGGGACGGTTCTATGATTGGGTTACTTTTGTACTAAAAACCACCCCTGAGTGGTTACTAATTAAACAGTTTTCCTTATACTATCAAAAAACTCATTATATCTATCTGCCCATTTCTGAACATCTTTTCTGTCGTACTTATTGGGTAAATAGGTTTCTGTTACAGCAAGCTTACCCATCCACAAAGCAAAGTTTGAAAACTTTTCTTTAAGAATAACATTTTCTCTCAGCTGACGGATTTTGTCTTTTATTAATGCTCTGCCTGCTGCACCAAAAAGATTATCCAGCTTATTTGTCATAATCTGTGAAAGGTCTTCTGTGGTGAAAATACCTGATTTGAAAAGGTCATTAATTTCCTGTGCAGTAAAATATGTCAGAAGGTTTTTTATAAGAGCAAGTCGTCCGGCAGTAAAGCCGATTTCCTTGAAAAATTTTCGCTGATATTCCCATAAGGTCTCTGTGTTGAATAAACAGTTTGTATCATTGGCTATTGCTTCTGCAAGCATTGCGCCTGCCTTCATAGCGTAGGAAATTCCGGAGCCCTTGACAGGATAGGTCATAAAAGCACTGTCACCTACAGCAGCGTATCCGTCTGCAACTAAAACGGCTAAGGGCTGACAAACAGGTATTTTAAGATACAGCCCGCCACGAATGAAGTTTTTACTGATGTGCGGATATTCTGTGCATATTTTCTGTAATTGTGTTAAAACCTCCTCTTGAGTAAGAGGCGAGAAACGACAGATTAAAATATCTGCGAAATCATCCTCCGTAACAACCCAGGAAAAACCAACTGTTCCGTCCTCTTTGGCAAGAATATCATAGTAGGTTTCAGGCTGGGGAACGCTTAAATCCTTTTCAAAATGTGCTCTGTAGGTGTATATGATATCAAAATCCTTGATTTCCCGGTTAACATTCATAAATGCCGGTAATTTGGTTCTTAACGGGGAATCGACACCACAGGCATCAATAACAATATCTCCGTAAAAATCGCCCTCAAAGGTTTTTACCCCTGCAACTCTGCTACCAAGAATTAAGGGTTCAATTACAGGACAGCTATAATTAATTTTTACGCCACTTTTTTCTGCCAGTGTAAGAAGGTGATTTATTAAAACCTTTCTTTCCATTACAATGGCTTCTTCAGTGGGCTGTGGCAGTGTAACCGGATTAATGGTGCTTTCCGATGGAACAAGAGTCAGCTGGTTTTTACATACAGTAATATTTTTAGGAGATGGTAAATCTACATAAGTGAATGTGTCCTTATCAAACACATCCTGTTGGGGAAGTCCCATTTCATTTTTCGCAGCTTTTTCAAAAAGCATTACCTCATAGCCCATACGGGCAAGCTTAATTGCAGCAACCAGGCCACCGTGACCTGCACCTGCAACAATAATTCGTGCCATAAGAACACCTCGTTTCATATATTACATTATTATATATTTAATATAACACATCATTCGTTTTGTTACAATTATTTTCGCAAGTTTTTTGTTAACAGAAATTTCAAAATGTAACTTATTTTGAGAAAAAAACGTGATTTTTTGTGTAGTATTGTGTTAATTAACAAGATTTGGAGCAGTTTATAGTGCAAAATTCACATTGAAAAAGACTTTTTATTGTGTTATAATGCCCAATGTTGTTACAAAAGGTTACAAACTTGTAATAATTAGTTACATTCTTGAAATAAATATTACTAATACAAAAATTTATGAAAGGCAAAAAATATTCTATGACAAAAAGCAGAATTAAAAGAATTGCGGTTGTTCTTCTCACCACTGTTCTCCTGGCAACTTCCGTTTTCAGCGTAAGTGCAGCTGCCAAAAGCCTCGAATACTCCGCCTCATCCTCTTACAAAAACAGTGTTTATTATGAAAGATTAATGAATGTAAAGCTTACCGGTGACCAGGTTACTGACCTTGTAAATGTTGCAAAGAGTCAGGTTGGTTACCACGAGGCAAGCTTTTCAGACTACTCAGGTACATCCAACGGTAGTGGTAATATTACCGAATATGGCAGATGGTACGGAAGACAGGGTTATTGGTGCAATGTTTTCGCTTCCTGGTGCGGATATGTTGCAGGTATTCCCTCTTCTATTTATCCTAAGCTTTCAAGCGTAGGTCCCTCATACTATTCAACACTCCCTGCAGCCGGTGCAGAATGCTTCTCTTTTTCATCAGGCAGAAAGCTTCAGGCAGGAGACCTTATTTTCTGTTGCACCTGTTCAGGTGGCTACGGCTGTATTGACCACGTTGGTCTTGTTGTTGATGTAGACGATAACACAATTTATACTGTTGAAGGCAATATGTCTGACTATGTTCAGGCTTGTCAGTATCCTGCAAGCACAGGTTATTCCTCACGCCTTCGTTCCAGAATAAATTATGTTGCAAGACCCCGGTATGAAAACAACGCAAAAACTGCAGCTGACATAACAGAGGCTACAACAGTAAAAACTATTGGTAACAGTGTTTATGCTGTTTTTGATGTTGCAGTAAATTACGATCAGGCAAAAGCCCTCTCTAAAAAAATGGGCGGTTACCTTGTCGGTATCAGCTCAGAGAAAGAGCTTGACGCTGTTTCTGAGCTTGCAGCTGAAAATGGCTTTGGCAGATATTTTGTTGGTAAGAACTTTGAAAACAAAAAAGCTGATTGTTCTGTTGTTACTGAAGCAGGTGTTTCTGAATCAAGTAAAACAAGAAGCACAACCGGCTTTATCTGTGAAATCAATGTAAATAAGGTTGAAGCAGTTAATGGTGCGGTTTTGAATGGCGTAAAATACGAAATTTACGATACAGCATTGACTTATGACCAGGCAAAAGCAGTTGCAGAAGCTAAAGGTGGTACTCTTGCTGAAGTAGACGAAGACAACTCACTTATGCTTTCACTTCTTCTCAAGGACAGCAAAAAATATTATGTTGAATCCGAAAAAGAAGGTTCTGCAAAAGCGCTTCTTAATGATGGCAGCGCAAAGGTAAAAAAAGCAAAAGCTTTTGACAAAAAATACAACACCGGCTTTATTGTTGAATATGCTGAAGCAGAAAAATGCACCATTGTTTACAATGCAAACGGTGGCGAAAATGCTCCAATTGAAAAAGTTGCCGAAAAGGGCGAAAGCGTTAAAATTTCCTTCCACCTTCCCGAAAAGAATAACAAGGTGTTTATGGGCTGGTCCTTTGACGAAAAGGCAAAAACTGCTGATTTTGATTTAGGTGACTCAATCACAGTAAAAGAAGATATTACCCTTTACGCTGTATGGGGATGACAAAAAACGACTTGCGAGAGCAAGTCGTTTTTTAGTCAAGAGTGAATAGTGAAAAGTGAAGAGGAGAGGGACAAAGCCGAATTCTAAAAAAACACTTGCATTTTTTTATATTATATGGTATATTACCAATGTACGAATATGAACTTGAGTGAGAGCAGGGGAACCTGCTCTCATATTTATTGCCGGAAAAAGCTTTCGACAATTATTTAAAGTTTGTAGAAAAAACAGAGTAAAATTAAAAAGAGGTGCTGATTTGGCAAAGAACACAGTTTCTCAGGTTTGGGAAATCGCAGAGCCCATCGCAGAAGAATTGGGCTTAATACTTTGGGATGTTTGCTTTGAAAAAGAAGGTGCAAACTATTATCTCAGAATTTTCATTGACAAGGTAGATGGTGTTGGTATTGATGATTGCGTCAATATGAGCCACGCTATGGATGCTCCGTTAGATGAGGCTGATTTAATTGACCGTCAATATAATTTACAGGTATCTTCTCCCGGTATCGAAAGAAAGCTTACAAGGGATTTTCATTTTGACTATGCAATGGGTGAAAAGGTTATTGTAAGACTTATTCGTCCCTTTGAAGGTCAGCGTGAATTTAAAGGCGTTCTTATTGATTATTCTGAGGACGGTGCAGTTACCATTGAGTTTGATGAGGAAAACACAATGACTGCAGAAAAGAAAGAAATCGCATGGGTTAAGCTTGATGATTTCTCTTTTTAATTAATTGGTTATTATTTGATTGATATATTGAAAGGAATGGTAGGAAAATGGCTAGAAAATCAACTAAGAAAAACGAAAACAAAGAATTTTTTGAAGCAATCCTTATGCTTGAACAGGAAAGAGGTATACCGGCAGATTACCTTCTTGAAAAAGTATGTGGAGCAATTGTAACCTCCGTAAGAAAAGATTACGGTGGCGAGGATGTTGTATTTGTTGATTGCAACCCTGAAGAAAATAAACTTCGTGTTTATCTCAGAAAACAGGTTGTTGAAGAGGTTGAGAACGAGTATACAGAAATTTTAAAGGAAGAAGCAGTTAAGTACAACAAAAAAGCTCTTGTTGGTGATTTTGTGGAAATTCCTCTTGAAACAAAGCAGTTCGGAAGAATTGCAGCAACCACAGCAAAGAATGTTATCAGAGGTGACATTCACGATGCTGAAAGAGGACTTATGCTCCGTGAGTTTGAATCAAAGCAGAAAGAGCTTGTTACCGGTAAAGTACAGAGCGTTGACCCTCAGAGTGGCAATGTTACTCTTGAAATCGGCAAAGCAACAGTTGTTCTTCCTAAATCAAGACAGCTCCCTAACGAGACTTTCAAAGAGGGCCAGCTTGTAAAGGTTTATATTGAAGGTGTTAAGGATACACCTAAGGGTCCCAAGGCGATGATTTCAAGAACACATTCAGGTCTTGTAAGAAGACTCTTTGAAACAGAGGTTCCGGAAATTTATGACGGAATTGTTGAAATTAAGGCAGTTTCCCGTGAAGCCGGCTCAAGAACAAAAATGGCTGTTGTTTCCAAGGATGAAAATGTTGATCCCATTGGTGCGTGTATCGGACCTAAAGGCTCTCGTGTAGGTACAATTGTAGAAGCTCTTGGTGGTGAAAAAATCGATATCGTTATTTACGATGAGGATCCTGCAAAGTTTATCGCAGCTGCTCTTGCTCCTGCTGATGTTCTTGAAGTGGAAATTGATCCTGAAAGAGAAAAGGCTTGTCACGTAACTGTTCCTGATACACAGCTTTCTCTTGCAATCGGTAACAAGGGTCAGAATGTAAGCCTTGCTGCAAGACTTACCGGCTGGAAAATAGATATTAAGCCCGAAAGCGGATTCTATATCCCTCAGAGCAAGTGAGGTTCTTATGGCTGAAAAAAAGATACCTATGAGGAAATGCCTTGGCTGCAATGAGATGAAGCCTAAAAGAGAGCTTATTCGTGCAGTGAAAAGTCCTGAAGGCGAAATTAGCCTTGACCTTACAGGCAAAAAGTCGGGTAGGGGCGCATATATATGCCCTGATAAAGCTTGCTTCCAAAAGGCAAGAAAGGGCAAGCGTCTTGAAAAGGCGCTTGAAACTGCTATTCCCGACAGCGTTTATGATGCTATGGAAAATGAACTTAAATAACGAGCATAAATAAGGTCGAAAGGACTGGGCAAAATTTGAATAAAAAAGAGACTATGGCTTTTCTTGGTCTGTGTCGCAAGGCGGGTAAGCTTTGTTGTGGGCACGATGTTGTAAAGGAATCCATTGTGAAATCAAAGGCTGAGCTTGTATTCCTTTCAGCTGACGCTTCTGACAGACTGGAAAGGGAAATGACTTATGTATGTACAAATAACGGTAAAAATATTCCTGTTATACGCACAGCTTATTTAATGGCAGATTTTGCCGAGGGTATCGGCAAGGGTTCGGGAGTTTTTTCCGTAACAGACAACGGTTTTGCTAAAAAACTATATCGACAATTCGGGGAGGAATTAGATGATAACTAAATATAAAGTTAACGAAGTTGCAAATGACTTCGGCTTAAATAACAAGGACATTATTGAAGTTCTTGGTAAATTCTATGATGAGCCCAAAAAAGCTCAGACAGCTCTTGATACAAAAGAGCTTGATGTTCTTTTTGATGTTTTGACACAGGAAAACAGTGTTGAAAGCTTCAAATCCTATTTCGATATGAAAAAGGTTGAAGAAAAGAAAGAAGATAAAAAGCCTGAAAAGAAGGCTGAAAAACCTGCTCCTAAGAAAGAGGAGAAAAAGGCAGAGCCTAAAAAGGACGAAAAGGCTCAGCAGGCTGCACCTAAAAAAGAGGAAAAGAAAACAGAAAAGCCTCAGAAAAAGGATGAAAAGAAGCCTGACGCCAAAACAGAAAAGAAGCCTCAGGGTCAGTCCAACGCAAATCCCTTTAAGAAGAATGAAAAGAAAAAAGACGGTCCAATGCAGTCCAGAACCAAGGGTGAAATGCGTACTATCGACACAAGAGCAGACAATGTTGAGCTTGAAAAGTACAACGAAAAATACGAAAATATTGCTCCTGTTCACTCTATTAATGACAATGTTCAGACAAAGCAGAAGTTAAAACAGAAGAGTCAGCAGTACAGAAAACAGCAGGGTATGCGCTCCAAACGTAAAGAGAGCGAAGCTGAAAGATTAAAGAGAATCGAAGCAGAGCGTGCAAAGAAAACTCTTGTTATTACCGTTCCTGAAGAAATAACTGTTGGTGACCTTGCGGCAATGCTTAAAAGAACTGCAGCCGAGGTTATTAAAAAGCTCTTCTCCCTTGGTATGATGGCAACTGTTAACCAGGTTATTGATTTTGATACAGCAGAAATTGTTGCAACAGAGCTTGGCGCAAAGGTTAAAAAAGAAGTTGTTGTTACCATTGAGGAAAGAATTATTGATGACCACGAGGACAACGAAGCCGATCTTCTTCCCAGAAGCCCCGTTGTTTGCGTTATGGGTCACGTTGACCACGGTAAAACATCTCTTCTTGATGCAATTAAAAATACATCTGTTACCGAAACTGAAGCAGGTGGTATTACACAGCACCTTGGTGCTTACAGAGTAAACCTTAACGGTCAGGAAATTACATTCCTTGATACTCCCGGTCACGCAGCTTTCACAGCTATGCGTGCAAGAGGTGCAATGGCAACAGATATTGCTATTCTTGTTGTTGCTGCTGATGACGGTATTATGCCCCAGACAGTTGAGGCTATTAACCACGCAAAAGCAGCAGGCGTTTCCATCGTTGTTGCAATTAACAAAATGGATAAGCTTGATGCCTCTCCCGACAGAATTATGCAGCAGTTAACAGAGTATGAGCTTATTCCCGAAGAATGGGGTGGCGATGTTATCTGCGTTCCTGTTTCTGCAAAAACAAGAATGAATATTGATACTCTTCTTGAATCTGTACTTCTTGTGGCAGAAATGCAGGAGCTCAAGGCTAACCCCAACCGTGCAGGTAAGGGTATTGTTATTGAGGCAAGACTTGATAAGGGGCGTGGTCCTGTAGCAACTCTTCTTGTTCAGAACGGTACACTTAAAGCCGGTGATATAATTGTTGCAGGTACAGCAGTTGGTAGAGTTCGTGTTATGACAGACGATAAGGGCAGAAAGGTTGCTGAAGCAGGACCTTCTGTTCCCGTTGAAATTACAGGTCTTGCAGAGGTTCCCGTTGGTGGTGATGCTTTCGACTGCGTAAGCGATGAAAGACTTGCTCGTGAGCTTGTTGAACAGAGAAAGGCATCACAGAAGGAAGAAGCATTCCGTTCAATGCAGAAGGTTACACTTGATAACCTCTTTGATTCAATTAATGAAGGCTCACTTAAAGACCTTAACATAATTGTTAAAGCAGACGTTCAGGGTTCTGTTGAGGCAGTTCGTCAGAGTCTTGAAAAGCTTTCTAACGAAGAAGTTCGTGTTAAGGTTATTCACGGTGGTGTTGGTGCAGTTAATGAGTCTGACGTTATGCTTGCTAATGCCTCAAATGCACTTATTGTTGGCTTTAATGTTCGTCCTGACCCTGTTGCAGAAGTAAATGCTGAGCGTGACAAGGTTGAAATGAGAATGTACAGAGTTATTTATGACTGTATTGAAGAGGTTGAAGCTGCTATTAAGGGTATGCTTGCTCCAAAATACCGTGATGTTGAAATGGGTAAAGCAGAGGTTAGAAGCGTATTCAAGCTTTCAAGTGCAGGTACAATCGCAGGTTGTTATATTACTGATGGTAAAATCACAAGAAACTGCAAAATCCGTGTTGTTCGTGATGGTATTGTTGTATTTGATGATACAATCTCTTCTCTTAAACGTTTCAAAGATGACGTTAAAGAGGTTGCAACAGGCTACGAATGTGGTGTAGGTCTTGAAAAGTTCAATGATATCAAAGAGGGCGATGTTCTCGAAGGATATATCACCGAGGAGTATAAGGACTAATAAAAATCCAAATTTTCAGGCACATTGCGGCATTTTTCTGATTTGAAATATCTGTATATTCCTGCATTAGAAGAAATGCCACACTGCACCTAAATCTTTGAATTTTAGATAAGTGTTTGGATTTTTGGTTTAAGTAATAATTTTTAACATATAGGAGTTAAAATGGGAACTTATAAACAAAATCGTACAGCAGAGGACATTAAGCGTGAAATTGCTGCAATCGTCAGGGAGCTTAAAGACCCCAGAATTTCTGACCACCTTATAAGTGTGGCAAGAGCAGATGTAGCAGGCGATTTGTCCTATGTTAAAGTATATGTAAGTGCTGTTGAGGGCATTGAGGTAGCAAAGGCTGCTACCAAAGCCCTTACAGGTGCTACGGGTCTTGTGCGCCGTGAGGTTGGTAAGCGTCTCGGCTTGCGCAAGACACCCGAAATTAAATTCGTTGCCGATGATTCTATTGAGTACGGTATGAATATTGTTAAAAAGCTTGAAGAGCTTTCAAGCGAATTTACCGATGATTGAGGAAAGTTTATGGTAATTGATATAAAGCAGTGTGCTGCTCTTTTAAGAGAACACGATGAATTTGTTATTATTTCTCACGAGCATCCTGATGGAGATACATTGGGATCGGCTTTCGCATTGGCTGAAATACTCAAAAAAATGGGTAAAAAGCGTGTTGTTAAGTGCAGTGATATAATCCCAAAGGATTTTTACTATATGACAGATTCATATATTGCTGATGATGTAACAAATCCATTTATTGTTACTGTGGATGTTGCTGACCAGAAGCTTTTGGGAGATATGGTGTTTTTATATGGTGGGAAGGTTGATTTATGTATTGACCACCATTTATCAAACACATATTACGCAAAAGATTCATTGGTTGATGACAGAGCTGCTGCATGTGAAATAATTTACGAATTGGCTTTAGAGTTAGGTGTTGAGCCTGATTTATATGTAAGAGAATGTATATATACAGGTATTTCAACCGATACAGGCTGTTTCAGGTACCAGAATACTACTCCAAAGACCTTCAGAATTGCAGCAGATCTTACGGAAAAAGGTATTGATACAAAGAAAATCAATAAGCTTATGTTTGAAACAAAAACAAAAAGCCTTCTTCAGATGGAAATGCTTGCCAGAAATACTCTTGAATATCATTTTGATGGCAAATGTGCAATTATTACATTGACACAGGCAATGTATAAGGAAAGTGGCTCCGGCGAACACGAATGCCACGCTATAACTGCACTTCCCAGACAAATAGAGGGTGTGCTTGTAGGTGCCGTTATCAAGGAAAAGGATGACGGAACCTATGGTGTTTCGGTTCGTACTGAAGGGGATATTGATGCTTCTGAAATATGCGCACAATTAGGTGGCGGTGGTCACAAGGGTGCTGCAGGTGCAACATTTGCTTGCTCTTATGAGGATGGTAAAGCAAATTTACTTAGTATCATAAAAAAATCCTTGGATGGTTTTTGTAAATGACAGGTATAATTCCTTTAAAAAAAGAGGAGAATATTACCTCCTTTTTTGCAGTCAATAAGGTAAGAAGAATAATAGGAGAAAAAAAGTGTGGCCATACAGGCACGCTTGATCCTAACGCAACAGGGGTGCTACCGATAGCTGTCGGTGGTGCAACACGTTTTATTGAACTTCTGCCCACCCATAAAAAAGCCTACAAAGCAACCTTTAAAACAGGCTTTTGTACTGACACCCTTGATATATGGGGAACAGTTACGGAATCCTTTGACAAAAAGGTTAGTTTTGAGGAAATAGAGAATATAATAAATGATTTTAAAGGGGAAATAATGCAGCTTCCCCCGATGTATTCGGCAATTAAAAGAGACGGTGTACGTCTTTATGAGCTGGCACGTCAAGGTATTGAGGTTGAGCGTGCTCCCAGAAAATGTGAAATTTATCAGCTTTCTGTGGAAGAAAACGGAGCCGAGGAATATTCCCTTTATTGCGAATGTTCAGCAGGTACTTATATAAGAACACTAATAAGCGATATTGGTGAAAAATTGGACTGTGGTGCAACAATGACATCACTTTCAAGAACCTTTGCTTGTGGTATAGAGCTTTCAGAGTGCTTTACTTTGGATGAATTAGCTCAATTACAAGAAAAAGGCGAAATTGAAGAAGCTATTATTCCTTTGGAAAAATTGCTGATGGAATATCCTGAAATTCAGGTTACGGAAAATCAGGCAACAAGGTTTTCCAATGGTGGAAGTCTTTTGAGAGAAAGACTTCGTAAATTAGGTGAAAACGGAATTTACAGAGTTTACGGGAATGGTAAGTTTTTAGGCTTAGGTGAGCTTACCGATACAGATTTATTGGTGAAAAGAGTTTTTAATAATGTGTAAAAACAAGAAGGTGCTTGTGGCACTTGGTACTTTTGACGGTCTTCATCTGGGACACAAAAAAGTGCTTTTAAGCGATACAACTGAATATGACGAGAAAATCGCTTTGATGTTTGCCGAGCATCCTCAGAAAACTCTTTCAGGTGCTGTCCCCGGTGAATTAATAACCGAATCAAAACGAAACGAGCTTTTGGAAGAATGGGGTTATAAACCAAAATATCTTGAATTTTCTGATATATCAGAGCTTTCTCCTGAAGCTTTTGTTGACAATATTCTTATAGAAATGTTCAAAGCAACAGCTGTTTGTTGTGGCTTTAATTATCGTTTCGGAAAAGGTGCTAAGGGTGATGTGGCTCTTTTGAAAAAGCTTTGCGCTGAAAGAGAAATCAAGCTTACTGTTTGTAATGAGGTTGAGTTTGATAATGCCCCCATAAGCTCTACAAGAATAAGAGAATGTCTGAAAAACGGAGATATAAGAACAGCTAATAAGATGCTGGGAAGATATTTTTCCTATGATTTTAAGGTTGTTCACGGAGATGCTCGTGGCAGAATTTTAGGTTCACCTACAATCAATCAATTTTTCAGCGAGGATTTTACTGTTGCTGAGTATGGAGTATATGCTTCATTTACTATTGTTAACGGTAAAAAATATATTTCTGTTACAAATATCGGTGTGCGCCCTACCATTAAAGGTGGCAGCGAAAAGCGCAGCGAAACAAATATTGTGGGCTTTGACGGGGATTTGTACGGAAAAAACATTGAGGTTTTTCTTGTTGAAAAATTAAGGGGCGAAATGGCATTTAACTCCCTTGATGATTTGAGCGCAAGAATTTCTGCCGACAGAGCAAAAGCAACGGAAATTATAAAAAAGGAGTTTCAGAATGAATTTTAAAAACAAAATCAAAGTAGCTCCCTCAATTCTTTCTGCTGATTACGCAGATTTGAAAAACGAAATTGAAAAAGTAAAAACAGCAGGTGCAGATATGCTCCATGTGGATGTTATGGATGGTCATTTTGTACCAAATATTTCTATTGGTCCTCCTGTTGTAAAATCTATAAGAAAGGCAACAGATATGTTTCTTGATTGCCACCTTATGATAAGCAATCCATCCGATTATGTTGAAAGCTTTGCAAAGTCGGGTGCGGATTTAATCTCCTTCCATATTGAAAGCCAAAGCGATGTGGAGGAAACTTTAGAAAAGATAATAAATGCAGGGGTAAAGCCAGCATTGGTAATAAAACCCCAAACACCTGCCGAAGCAGTTTTTCCCTATATTGAAAAGCTTGCAATGGTGCTTGTTATGACTGTTGAGCCCGGCTTTGGTGGTCAGTCATTTATGGCTGATATGCTTGCGAAAATCACAGCCATAAGAGAAAAAGCAAATCAGGTTAACCCCGATTTGCTGATTCAGGTAGATGGCGGAATAGTTCCGGAGACTGCAAAATTGTGCATTGAAGCAGGCGCAGATGTGCTTGTTTCAGGTAGCTATATTTTTGGTGCACCGAGTATCGAAGAGGCAGTTGCTTCTTTAAGATAGGATTTTTCCATATTCATAAATTTTTGATATTTCCCATTCAGGGCATACGGAAATGTTGCCAAATTCGCAAAAAATATGTAGTATTTTTTCGGTAAAGGTAAGCGCAGGACGGATTATTATATAAATATAGTTTTTATATTTATAGGTTTCTGAGTTTTTTATAAATTTCTTTAAATTTGCAATTATTTTTAAGGCGTCAATAAAGGCATTTTCGTCGTAAGGACAAAAAAGCAAAGGCTCGGCCTCTTTTTTCATAATCAGACGTTTTTTGCTTTTATTATCGTAAACGGGGGAGCTTGTAAAATACAGAACACAGCCTCCGTCATCCAAGGGAGCAACTTCTATAAGAAGCTTACCCTCTGTATCAAGGGATTTTCCTAAGGTTTTTCGTGCCTTATCAAGAATTGTCCATATAACACGACGGGTTTCTATGTTAGAATAGTCCATTTCGTCGTATGTAATGTCAAGATCGCTCATATCAATGTGTGACAATGTAACGGTGATTTTTTCTTCACCATTTGATTCGATTTTCATTTTCTTCCCCCCGGTGAAAGTATTGTGATACCATTATCATAATACTCAAAGGGCTTGGGTACAATGATAAAATATTGGAAAGGAATTTTCTTATGAAATTTGCAGTCAGCAGCTACAGCTTGAGTTCACTTGTATCGAAAGGCGAAGCAACAGAAAAGGAATTAATTTCAATTGCCAAGGAGCTTGGCTTTGACGGAATTGAGTTTGCTGAAATTCATACTCCCGACGGAGTATCAAAGCTTGAATATGCAAAAGAGCTTAACGCAGAATGTGAAAAAGTCGGAATTGATTGTGTTCAGTATTCTGTGGGTGCAGATTTCATATATGGCTCAGATGGTGATTTGCAAAAAGAGATTGAAAGACTTAAAGGTGAGGTAGATATTGCTGAGGCTTTAGGTGTTAAAGGTATGCGTCACGATGCAACAGGTGGTTACCGTGACGAAGAAAAGAAGTATAAAGGCTTTGAACAAGCTCTTCCTAGAATTGTAGAAGGTTATAAAGCTGTTACTGAATACGCCGAAGTAAAGGGTATAAAAACTATGATTGAAAACCACGGCTATTTCTGTCAGGACAGCGATAGAGTGGAAAGAATAATAACAGGTGTTGCACACAAGAACTTTGGCGCCCTTATTGATATTGGTAATTTTTTGTGTGCAGACGAAAATCCGGTTAGCGCAGTTTCACGCCTTGCATCATTTGCTTCCTATGTTCATGCAAAGGACTTTCATATTAAAAGTGGCAGTGAGTTTGCTCCACAGGATTGTTTCTTCAAAACCCGAGGTGGCAACTATTTAAGGGGTGCTGTATTAGGTCACGGAAATGTACCGGTTTACCAGACCTTGAGTATACTGAAAAATGCCGGCTATGAGGGCTACATAACCCTTGAATTTGAAGGCTGTGAGGAAGCAAAAAATGCTTGTAAATGGGGACTTAATACTCTTAAAAGTATATGTGAAGCATTGAATTGGTGATTATGATTAAATTTGATAATAGAGTAATTCTTGCATCTGCTTCTCCCAGAAGGCAAGAGTTGATAAAGCTGATTTTTGAGAATGTAGAAATATTGCCTGCAGAATGTGACGAAACTCTTCCTGAGGGAATAGGCGCACGTGAAGCTGTCGAATATCTTTCAAAAATAAAAAATGAAGCATCTTCAAGCTTGACGGATAAAGAAAATCTGGTAATTTCTGCTGATACTGTGGTTGCAGTAGGTAACGAAATTTTAGGCAAGCCCGTCGATAAAGCTGATGCCAGGAGAATGATAACTCTTTTAAGTGGCAAGGTTCATCAGGTGTATACGGGTGTTACACTTTCATTGAATGGGAGGAGTAAAACCTTCAGTGAGAAAACTGATGTTGAGTTTTACCCTTTAACAACCGAAGAAATTGAAGAATATATAGACTCAAAAGAACCCTATGACAAAGCCGGAAGTTACGGTATTCAAGGGAAGGCAGGTCTTCTTGTTAAGGGAATAACCGGTGATTACTATAATGTTGTAGGCTTTCCTGTAGCAAGGCTTAAAAGAGAGATTATTGAGTTTATAGTATAGAATTATTATACAGGAGGAGAAAACATTGGCAGAAAAAACAAAAAATGTATATGTTGAACCCCAGGTAACCGAAGAAGATATAGAAAAACAAAGAAGGCAGCAGGAACAGGAGTATCTGGGTCCCAGAGAAATGGCTGCATATATAATTTCAGGCATAGGTGACAAAAACTGGGAAACCTTCAATGGTAATAACGAGTTTTTCTACACAACCACCTTCCAGCACGTAAGCCCCATTACTTTAAGTGTGGCACAGTCCTTCTGCAGCATTATTGATACCTTCGATAACGCTATTTCAGGACCTATTCTTGACAGAACCCGTACCCGTTGGGGGCGTGTGCGTCCTTATCTTGTGCTTACACTTCCTTTCTGGCTCTTTTCCGCAGTTATGCCTTATATTTTGCCGGATGGTCTTTCACAGGCTACTCTCCTCGGACTCTTCCTTGTTATAAGATATGTGGGTTCAATTTCAAACTCCTTCTACACACCTGCATATCAGGCGGTTCTTTATAACTTAACCCCGAATGTAAACGAGAGAAATAAGCTTATTGCTGCTGATACATACGTTGACCTTTTTGGTGTGTGGCTGCCGTCCTTGTTCCCGTTCTTTGTAGACTATCTGCCACGAACAATACCCACAAGAAATATCTACCTTGTAGGTGCAATTATTTTTATGGCACTTGTAGTTGTTTTCCGTGTGTTCGGCTTCTTTAGTCTTCGTGAAAGAGTGCCGCTTGCTTCACGTGAAGAAATGAAAAGTACAAGCGTCTGGAAATCAGTTAAACAGGTTGCGTCCTGTCGTCCTATGTGGGCGCTTCTTGCAAAGAACTTTTGTGGTATGGGTAAGGGTACAGGTCAGAGTGTTGCAAACTACTTTTGGCTTAACTGTACAGGTAAGCTTTCAAATGCTGCAATTTCAGGCTTATTTACAGGTCTTCCCAGCTATTTCGTTTTGCCCTTTGCAAATAAAATGGCAAAGAAAATTGGTGTTAAAAAGCTTTCTGTTTTAGCTTATGGTTATTGTGGTATTGTATACCTCATAATGTATTTTATTGGCTATAACCCCACAGAAAATAACATAATTAACTTAGTTATTATCGTTGTCGGACTTACCTTTGCAGGTGCAATGAACTCGGTTCAGCGTTTCTGTGGTACTGCTCTTCAGGGTGATTTGTATGACTATGTTGAGTGGAAAACAGGTATACGTAACGAGGGTATGATGAGTGCTGCAATGGGCTATATCACTCTTATTACAAATAACATTTCGACAATTCTTAGTGGTGTTATTATTGCCGCAATTAAATATGAACCACTTATTAACTCCTACGGAGTTGTTATTCCTCAGACAGATCCGGATATGCTTAAAGCAATCTGGGCAGTATTTACACTTGCTCCTGCTTTCGGTCGAATCGGTAAGGCAATTTCTCTTTCCTTCTTCAATGTTGACGGTAAGGTCAGAGAGCAGATGATGGAAGACCTTGCAGTTTCAAGGGCAGCAAAACTAAAGAGCAGAACAGAAGAAAATTAATCAAATGGAGATGCTATTATGAGAATAGTAGTAAAAGTCGGAACATCTACATTGGCTCACAGTACGGGTTGTGTTAATATACGTCATATAGAAGAGCTTTGTAAGGTTCTTTCAGACCTGAAGAATGCAGGTCATGAGATAATTCTTGTTTCATCAGGCGCTATTGGTATGGGTATCGGCAAGCTTTCGCTTAAAGAAAGACCTACAGATATGCCTACAAAGCAAGCGGCAGCAGCTGTTGGTCAGTGTGAGCTTATGTATGCTTACGATAAGCTTTTTTCAGAATATAATCACACTGTAGCACAGATTCTTCTTACAGGTCTTGATTTAGAGGATCCTACAAGATACCACAATATTAAAAACACAATGAACAGATTGCTTGAGTTGAATGTGCTTCCCATTATCAATGAAAATGATACCGTTAATACAGACGAAATATCTGTTGGTGATAATGATACCTTGGGCGCAATTGTGGCTGTAAGTATGCACGCAGATTTACTTGTTATGCTTTCGGATATTGATGGTCTTTATACAGCTGATCCCAGAACAGATAAAAATGCAGAGCTTATTTCTGAAATTACGGAAATTACCCCTGAAATAGAAAATTTAGGTGGTAAAAGTGGCACTAATCTGGGTACAGGTGGAATGGCAACAAAGCTTTCTGCTGCAAAAAAATGTATTGCAAGGGGAACAGATGTTGTTATTGCAAATGGCTCTTCCCCCTCACTTCTTTACGATATTGTAGATGGTAAAAAGGTTGGCACAAAATTTATTTCAAACAAGAATTGAGTGATTTTATGAAATCAACTTCAGATATATTAAAAGAAGCAAAGGCTACCAAAACAGTTCTTTGCACACTTGATACCAAAACCAAAAATGAAGCTCTTTTAAAAATGGCTGATGCCCTTATAGAAAACCAAAATGAAATTCTTGAGGCTAATAAGCAGGATTTGGAAAAAGCAAAAGGAATAATTTCAGAGGTTATGCTTGATAGATTGGCTCTTTCCGAGGATAGAATTTTGGGAATGGCAGAGGGTATTCGTCAGGTAGCAAAGCTTCCCGATCCGGTTGGAGAGGTTGTTGAAAGCTTTTTCGCAGAAAAAGGCTTTCTGGTTGAGAAAACCCGTGTTCCTATGGGTGTTGTAGCAATAATTTACGAAAGCAGACCAAATGTAACCTCTGATGCTGCTGCGCTTGCTCTTAAAAGTGGCAATGTTTGTGTTTTGCGTGGGGGTAAAGAGGCATTTCTTTCAGCAAATGCAATTGTAAATGCTATGAGAAGGGGCCTTAAAGAAATAGGTCTTCCGGAAACCCTTATAAACCTTGTTCAGGACACCACAAGGGAAAGTGCAAACGAGCTTATGAATGCAGTGGGCTATGTGGATTTACTTATTCCCCGTGGTGGAGCAGGACTTATTAAAGCAGTTACAGAAAATGCAAAGGTGCCTTGTATTCAGACCGGTACAGGTATATGCCATATTTATGTAGATGTAAGTGCTGATTATGAAAAGGTGCTTAATATAATTGAAAACGCAAAAACAAGCAGACCCTCTGTTTGCAATGCTTGTGAGGTTGTTCTTATACACGAGCGAATTTGTGACCAGGTGCTTCCTTTGCTTAAAGGTAGACTTTGTGAATTACGAGAGGCAAAGGGTCTTAAACCCGTTGAGCTTCGTCTTGATGAAAAGGCGTTGGAAATTATAGACGGTACGCCTGCAAAGCCGGAGGATTTTGACACAGAATTTCTTGACTATATTTTAGCAGTGAAGATTGTTTCTGATGTGGATGAGGCAATTGAGCATATCGCCTTGCATTCAACCGGTCACAGTGAAGCGATTATTACTGAAAACAGAGAAAGAGCAAAGAAATTTGTGACGGCTGTTGATAGTGCAGCAGTTTATGTAAATGTTTCTACCCGTTTTACTGATGGTGGCGAGTTCGGTTTAGGTTGTGAAATGGGTATTTCAACGCAGAAGCTTCATGCGAGAGGCCCTATGGGGCTCAGGGAGCTGACAACCTATAAGTATATTATAAAAGGTGACGGACAGATTCGCTGAAAGGGTGATAGTATGAAAAAAATCGGCTTTATTGGCTGTGGAAATATGGGGGGAGCTCTTGCCAGAGCAGCAGTAAAATCATTAGGAGCAGAGAATATTTTTGTTTATGATATAGATTCTCAGAAATCTAAAGCTTTTGCAGATGAAACTGATGTAATTGTGGCAGACGCAGAGTATATTGTTCTTAATTGCGACTATATTTTCCTTGGTGTAAAACCACAGATACTTAAAAGTCTTTTTGAAAAGCTTGTTCCTGTAATTGAAGAAAGAACAACAGATTTCGTTCTTGTTTCAATGGCAGCAGGTGTTTCACTTTCGTCGCTTGGTGATATGGCGCAGGTTGAATGTCCTATAATAAGAATAATGCCTAATATACCCGTAAGTGTAGGCGAAGGAATGATTCTTTACACCGGAAATGAATTTGTATCAAAGGAAGATATTGACGGATTCCTTGATATAATGAAGTATGCAGGCCGTCTTGATAAAATTGAAGAAGAAAAAATTGATGCAGCAAGCTGTGTTTCAGGCTGTGGACCTGCCTTTGTATTTATGTTTTGTGAGGCACTTGCAGACGGAGCAGTTGAGTGTGGCTTGCCCAGAGATAAGGCACTTCTTTATGCAGCTCAGACCCTTATTGGTTCTGCTGAAATGCTTATTAAAACAGGGGAGCACCCCGGAAAGCTGAAGGATGCTGTTTGCAGTCCTGCAGGAAGCACCATTGAAGGAGTAAAAGCTCTTGAAAACGGTAAGTTCAGAGCAAGTGCCATGGAAGCTGTAAGAAAGGCTTATGAAAGAACCCTTGAATTAGGAAAATAAAATGAAAAAAACAAAAATGATTGTAATTTCAGCTATGTTGGCGTCCTTGACCTGCGTAGCAACGATGATAATAAAAATCCCGACTCCGTTACACGGGTATGCTAACCTTGGGGATTGTGTAGTATTGTTATCTGCTTTTCTTTTACCTGTTAGTTATGGCTTTTGTGCGGCGGCAATCGGTTCAGCTCTTGCTGATGTTTTATCCGGCTATGCGATGTATGCACCTGCCACGTTTCTTATTAAGGGTTTAATGGTGCTTGTGGCGTATTTCATACATAAGCAGTTTGTAAAAAAAGGTAAAAATAAAAATGTCGGAAAAATCGTAAGCGGCTTGTTTGCGGAGCTTGTAATGGTTGTGGGTTACTTGGTGTTTGAGGGTTTTATTTATGGCTTTGAAGCTTCACTTGTTAATATTCCCGCAAATGCAATACAAGGTGTTGTAGGTTTGGTTATGGGAATTTTATTACTCAATATTTTTGAGAAAAACAAAATTCTAACTAAATTTTAGTAAATTGTCATCAGATGGTGTTTTTTAAATTCGCCATCTGGTGTTTTTTATTTGATAAGATCAATTTTGTTGAAATCTGTCGGTGGTTATGGTAGAATTAAAATGTAGAAATTTTGGCTTTGGGGTGGTTCTACGTGGTAAAGGCGGCGGTTTTTGACCTTGATCATACATTATTTGACCGTTACGGTACAATTGAAAAGATTGCACCACTGATTGTTTCAACACTTGATGTTGCTGATGATGTAACAGCCGAAAGCTTTGCAGAAGAGCTTTGTTATGCGGACAAGCAGTATGTTCATAAAGGCTGGAGGAGTATTCACGCCTATCTTATAGAAAAAAATATTTTCAAAACAATTCCCACGTACGAGGAATATGCTGAATGTGTTTTGAAATGCTTTAAAACAACAACTGCTAAATATGATTTTGCTATACCGGCTTTAACAGAGCTTAAAAATATGGGTCTTAAAATCGGACTGATTACAAACGGAAAACCTGATTTACAGTATTTTAAGCTTAGGTCCTTGGGAATGACCGGGTGTTTTGATGAAGTTATTATCAGTGGTGAAACTCCGTATGAAAAACCGGATAAGGCAATATTTCATTTAATGGCAAGAAGCTTAGGAATAAAGCCTTGTGAAATGATGTATGTAGGTGACCATCCCGTAAACGATGTTGATGGCTCAAGAAAAGCAGGGTGTATTCCCGTCTGGGTTAAAACAACGGGTACTTGGGTTTTCCCCGATATAGAAAAGCCTGAATTACAGGTGGAAACAGTTGCAGAAATTCCGGAATTGATAAAGAAAATCAACGAAAGGTAAGAGATTATGAAGGGCACAAGCTTTTTACCCATAAGCGCCAAGGAAGTTGCAGAGCGTGGCTGGGCAGAGGTGGATTTTGTATATGTGTGTGGTGACGCCTATGTTGACCACCCTTCCTTCGGTGCGGCTATTATTACCCGTGTCCTTGAGGAGCAGGGCTTCAATGTGGCTTTTATTGCTCAGCCCGATTTTCATAATTGTGAAGATTTTAAGCGTTTTGGCAAGCCACGTTTAGGCTTTCTTGTAAGCGCAGGTAATATAGATTCAATGGTAGCACATTATACCGTTGCCAAAAGAAAAAGAAATTACGATTATTATTCCCCCGGTGGTAAAATGGGGCTTCGTCCCGACAGAGCAACAGATGTATATTGCCATCTTATAAGAGAGGCTTACCCCGATACTGCAATTATTATTGGTGGTCTTGAAGCATCGCTTCGTCGTTTTGCCCATTATGATTATTGGAAGGACGAAGTTATTGAAAGTGTGCTTGTTTCATCAGGGGCAGACATTCTCACCTACGGAATGGGTGAAAATATTATAAGAAAAATTGCAGCTCTGCTTGATAAAGGTGTGCCTGTTTCTAAAATTCGTGATGTAAGAGGTACAGTCTGGCTTGGTAAGCGTGACGATAAAATTCATTTTGATTCTGATGGTGGATGGGATTTTAATAAACTAAAAACCGATAAAGAATATTACGCAAAAGCATTTTCTGTGCAGTATAAAAATCAGGATAGTGCATACGGAAAAGCTCTTGTGGAATACTATGGGGATAAAATGCTTGTGCAGAATCCTCCTATGCCACCACTTGAAAGAGAAGAGCTTGATGCAGTCTATGCCTTGCCGTATATGAGGGATTATCACCCCTCTTATGAAAAGCAGGGTGGTGTACCTGCCATTACAGAGGTGCAGTTTTCCCTAACGCATAACCGAGGCTGCTTCGGTGGTTGTAATTTCTGTGCTCTTGCCTTCCACCAGGGCAGAAGCGTCCGTTCAAGAAGTATTGAAAGCGTAGTAGAGGAAGCAAGGCTTTTAACAGAAAGAAAGGATTTTAAGGGTTATATAAATGATGTGGGCGGTCCTACAGCAAACTTCCGTCACCCCGCTTGTGAAAAGCAGCTTAAAAGCGGAGTTTGTGCAAATAAAAAATGTCTCGCTCCCGAACCCTGTAAAAACTTAAAAGCAGACCACAGCGAATATATAGAATTGCTTTCACAGATTGAAAGATTGCCTAAAATTAAAAAGGTTTTTATCCGTTCGGGTATCAGATACGACTACCTTAACGCAGATAAAACGCCTTCGGGAAACGCTTTTTTTAAAAAGCTTGTTAAGGACCACGTAAGTGGTCAGCTGAAGGTTGCTCCCGAGCATTGCTCTGGTAATGTTTTGCGCCTTATGGGCAAGCCTGATTTTAAGGTTTATGAAAAATTCAAGGACAGGTATTTTGAGCTGACAAAAAGCTTCGGTATGGAGCAGTATCTTGTTCCGTATCTTATGTCCAGCCACCCGGGAAGCACCCTTTCCGATGCAGTGAAGCTGGCAGAATATATTAAGCGTTGGAATTATAACCCTGAGCAGGTGCAGGATTTCTATCCTACACCGGGTACAGCTTCGACAGTTATGTTTTATACGGGACTTGACCCATTCACTATGAAAGAGGTTTATGTTCCCAAAACACCTGAAGAAAAGCGTATGCAAAGGGCATTGTTACAATGTGCAGACCCGAAAAATGCAGATCTGGTACGAATTGCTCTTAAAAAATGTCATAGGGAAGACCTTATAGGTTACGACAAAAAATGCCTTATTAAGCCCTCCTATAAAGATAGGGTTGAACAGGCAAAAAAGCAAAAATATTCCGGAAACAGCAAAAACCAGAGCCGAAGAGGTAACGGAAAAAACACCTCAAAAGGCAGAAGGAGATAATATGCAGCTTTTGAAAATTGACAAAGAGAATTATGTTGGTCAGGCAGACCCCTATATTCTCAAGCATAATGATAAATATTATATTTACACCACAGGTGATGACGGAATTTATGCCCATTCCTGTGACACACTTTTAGGCGATTGGAAGTTTGAGGGAAGAATTTTTACAATTCCCGAAAAAGAATGCTTCTGGGCACCGTCAGCTATTTACCACGAAGGGAAATTCTATATTTATTTCTCTTTTGAGTATTATGATGTTGAGCCGGACCAGGGTGGACACCATCAGGCAATGCACGTTATAGAAAGTGAAAATCCTTTAGGACCTTTCTCTGAAGCAAAGAACATATTAAAACCATTCTCTATTGACTCACACATTGTAAAAACAGACGAGGGACTTTTCCTTTTCTACTCACCAAACACCTTTGAGGGTGAAAGAATAGGCACATATATTGTTGTTCAGAAAATGGCTGACCCCTATACGCCCGTAGGTGAGCCTGTACCTGTTATAAAGGCTTCCATTGACGAAGAAATTTTCTGTCGTAATCGCTATAAAGAGGGTCAGCATTGGCACACCATTGAGGGCGCTTACTGGTTCCGTGAGGGCGAATGGCAGTACGTAATGTATAGTGGTGGTCGTTATGAGGATGAAACTTATTTTGTGGGCTATGTGGCAGCTAAGACTACAGAGCAGGATTTAACAAAGGTTAAATTTCAGAAAATGCCCGATGATAACACTTATGCACCACTTCTTCGCAGTAATGAATGGGAAGAGGGTACAGGTCATAACAGCATTATTAAAGAAGACGGACAGTATTATATTATATATCACGCAAGAAATACTGAGGCAGACGGACTTAACGGTGACAGAAGAAATGCAAGAATTGCAAAAATGCACGTTGAGGACGGAAAAATATGGGTTGAAAGATACCCCGATCATATATAAGAGGTGTAATTTATGATTATTGATGAGCTTGTTGGTTTTTCAAACCTTTACGGAAGCAATGAGGAGCTTGTTCTTGCAGGTGGTGGTAATACATCTGCAAAGGATGGAGATGTAATGTATATTAAGGGCTCGGGAACCCGTCTGGCAGACATTACAGCCGAAGGCTTTGTAAGAATGAGTCGCAGTAAAATTGCAGAAATTTTTACAAAGGTTTATCCCGATAACGATAAAGAGAGAGAAGCCCTTTCTCTTGCAGATTTAATGGCTGCAAAATTGCCCGGTCAGGAAAGCAAAAGACCCAGTGTTGAAACAACTCTCCATTCACTTTTCCCACACACCTATGTTTTACATTTGCACCCTGCTCTTGTAAACGGAGTTACCTGCTCCCTTGATGGTGAAAAGGCAGCAAAAAAGCTTTTCGGTGACAGTGTTTTATGGATTGAACCCTGCAAGCCCGGTTATACCCTTGCAAAAAAATGCTGTGATACATTAAAGGAATACAAAGAAATATTCGGCAAGGATGCAGATTTCCTTCTGCTTGCAAATCACGGCATTTTCATTGCAGACAATACCGTTGAAGGCTTAGGCGAAAAGCTTTATTCTGTAATGGCAAAAATCCGTTCAGCTACAGAAAAGGAGGCAGACTTATCTGTTGGTGAATTTGACGGGGAAAAGGCTCAGGAAATATTCAATGAGCTTTGCGATGTTTTCGGAGAGGACAGCGTTATAACCTACGAGCCTTCCGTAGCTTCCCTTGAATTTGCAAAGGACAAGGAAAGCTTCAATAAAATTTATGAGCCCTTTAATCCTGACCAGATTGTATATTGCAAGCCTTATCCTGTGTATATTGAAAATAAAGAAGAAATAAAAACTGCAGTTGAGGAGTATAAAAACAAGAACGGCTTTTTGCCTAAAATTTTGTTCGTGAAGGATTGTGGCCTTTATGCAGTTGACTATTCAGAAAAGGGTAGCGAAACTGCAGCAGCACTCTTTAACGATGCTATGAAAATTGCAGTGTATACAGAAAACTTTGGTGGCGCAAGGCACCAAAGTCAGGATTTGACAGATTTTATTGTAAACTGGGAAGCAGAAAGCTATCGTAGCAAGCAATAAAATAAAGTCTGACAATAAAATAAACAAAAAAAGCCTGTGTTATTTATGGAATGTTCCAAAAAATAATACAGGCTCTTTATTTTGTTGGCTTTTTTATAAAACTGTGTTAAAATTGAGGATGTATAAAAATGATTTCTCGAAAATCATAAAGGAGGAGAAAAAGTTGGCAGAAAAACAAATGAAACTTAACTATAAGAAAACCATTCTTACAGGTTTCGGATTTCTTGCAACATCAATTGCGTGGGCAATTTATGACCCATACATAACAAAAATTCTTAACAGAATTCTTTCCGAAAGTGCCTTTATTACAAATTTAAGTAATTCATTGGCAAAAGCTATTCCGTGGATTGGCGAATTTGCAGAAGCACAGGGTGAAAGCACAGTTGCCCTTGGTGGTGGCTTTACACTCGTACCCTTGTTTATTGGTATCATCATGACCTTCGATAACATCTTCGGTGTTATTTTCCAGCCCACATTTGGTAAGCTTTCTGATAACTGCCATTCCAAATTAGGTAAACGTCGTCCCTTCATTGTGACTTGTGCACCTATTTCAGCAGTTCTTTTCACACTTATTCCCATTGTGGCTCTTAATGTTCAGGGTGAAGCAAGACTTCCTCTCACAATGCTTGTAGTTATTCTTTTTGTATTCTCTATGTCATTGTGGCGTGCTCCCGTTGTTGCACTTATGCCTGACCTTACACCTCCCGAGCTTCGTTCAGAGGGTAATGCAGTTATTAACCTTATGGGTGGTATCGGTTCTGCTGTAGGTATGGTTGCAGGTACCTTGGGTATTGCCCTTTGCACACTCATTGCAGGTCATAGCAGTGCAGAAATCAAAGCAGACGAAACACTTTCCTTCCCCTATGTTTTCTTTGTTGGTTCTCTTGTTATGGTTATTGGTATGCTCGTTCTTCTTTTCTTTGTTAAAGAGGAGGATACAAGCATCAAGCTTAAAGGCGAACTGAACCAGTACGCAGATGCAAAAGCCAAAAAGGCAGCAGCTAAAGCAGAAGCAAAGGCACAGAAAGCAGCCCTCAAGGCAATCAAGCTTTCAAAGGCAGAAAGAAAGAGCCTTATCTTTATGCTTGGTACACTCTTTTTCCTTTTCTGTGCAGCAAACGCTATTACAACCTTCTTCTCATTGTTTGCTCAGGAAATCCTTCATATGATTACCTCAAAAGCAACAATAGTTATGCTTATTTTTGCAGTTTGCTCAGGTCTTGCAGCTCTGCCTGCAGGTAAAATGGGTAAAAAGGTTGGCAGAAAGAAAACCATTATGGCAGGTCTTGCTGTTTTCCTTGCAGCCTTCATTGTATTCTTTGGTGTGTTTGTTGGTATGCTTGGTAGCAAAAACCTTACAATCAACAATTATGTTAAAGTAAACAATGCTTATATTGCAATTGATGATAATATAAATTCCTACAATGCAAACGTAAGTGACCTTGCAAAAGCAGAGGGCAGAGAGCTTTCTGATGATGAAATTCTTACTATGGACGGCTATGTTGCTTATAAAGCAGATGGTACAGATGCAGCAGGTCATTATGCTGAATTTGATAAATACCTTGTTGAAAATGCAGGCGAGGGCATCTATGATGCTGTTGTAGTTGTTGCTAAAGAAGTTCTTACTGATGGTGCAGATGTGAAGTTTGATGTTGCATTGGCACAGGTTGTTGAAACTGTTGAAAGCGTAACAAAGATTCTTCAGATTCTTATTTACCCCGTTCTTGTTCTTGCAGGTGCAGCAAATATGTTCATCACCGTTAATACACTTCCACTTGTTCTTGAAATTGGTGGTGTAGAAAAGGTTGGTACATTTACAGGCTACTACTACACAGCAACCTTCTCAGCTCAGATTGCATCTCCCATTATCTATGGCTTTATAAGAATGTTTGCAGGTACATATATGTCCTTGTTCTATTACAGCCCCATTATGTTCGCTATTGCAATCATCCTTATTATGTTCGTTAAGCACGGTGAAGCAGTGCCGGATGAGGTAATAAAGCAAGCTCAGCAGGACGATTAACGATTGTCATATTTTGCGCATAAGCCGTTTTTCGCCCCTCGGAGTATCAACATACACCGTCGGAACGAAATTCCGTCTTCTGCATCAAAATCTGCCAATCTTACAAAGTGCGTAATTTTGCGTATAAGCCGTTAAAATGATTTTCCCCCTTACAATTCGTAATGAATTGTAAGGGGGAAATTTTTGTGTCTTAATAATATCTCATTAAAGCAACAACCTTGCCGAGTATAACGACTTCATTTGTAATAATGGGTTCAAATTCATCGTTTTCGGGCTGTAGACGGAAATGACCGTTTTCCTTGTAGAAGCGTTTAACGGTTGCCTCGTCATCAAGCATTGCAACAACAATTTCACCATTAGAGGCGTATGGAGTTTTCTCAGCAATAACAATGTCACCGTTAAGAATACCTGCCCAAAGCATACTCTCGCCACGTACCTTCAAGGCAAACAGGGGTTTATCTCTTGACACTCTGCCTGTATAGGGAATGTAGCCTTCAATCTGCTCAACAGCAAGAATGGGCAAGCCTGCTGTAACAGTTCCCAAAAGGGGAACGTGAGTAATGTTTTCTGCCTGACCGAGGATTCTGATTGATCTTTTAAGGAGAGGGTCACGCATAATATAGCCTGCTTTTTCCAAAGCATCAAGATTAGCCTGAACAGAGGATGTGGATTTAAGTCCTACAGCAGCACCGATTTCCCTTACTGAGGGGGGGACACCGTCCTGTGAGCGCTCCACTAAAAATTCATAAATTCTTTTTTGAGTATCGTTAATAGGTTCCATAAAATCACCTTTCCGAACAAATTTTCTTTTTCCTGATGCTATAATACCACATCTTTTTGAAAAAAGCAAACATTTGTTTGCAAAAAATAAAAAATTTTTTCATATATTTATAGAAATATTGAAAAATTTTAACGGGAGTGGTTATATGTTTAAAATTTTTACCTTTAAACAGCTTGCAATTCTATCTGTATTTATATGCTTTATAATGCTTTTTGGTGCATTTCTTAACGCATTAGCTCCTTGCGTAGCAGTGTTTTCACAAATAGGAAAAGAAATTCCCATAATTATGTACCACCAGATAAGTGAAAATAAAGCTATCTGGGGGGATTATGTAATTCCTCTTTCCGTATTGGAGGAGGATTTTATATATATGAAAAAACATAACATAAGCCCCATATCCTTTGAACAGCTGTGTTCATACACACAAAAAGGGGAAGGACTGCCGGAAAAACCTGTTATAATTACATTTGATGACGGTGAAAGAAGCTTTTTAACAAAGGTTGTCCCTCTTTTGGAAAAGTACAATTTTCCTGCTAATGTTAATTTAGTTGGGGCTCTTGTGGAGCTTTATACCAAAAACGGAGATACCGATGACAGATACGCCTATCTTAATGAAGCAGATATTAAAATTTTAGCAAAAAATGAGCTGGTTTCTTTAGGCTGTCATTCTTATAACCTGCACTCCTTGAGTGGGCGCAGAGGTATGGGTAAAATTTATGGTGAAAGCGAAGAAGCTTACAAATTGCTGATAAATACAGATTTAGAAAAATTCAACGCCCTTTTTGAAAAAATAACAGCTTCAAAAACTAATATTATGGCATTTCCCTACGGAATAAAAAATGAAGCTTTGAAAAAAATTGTCAGGGAAAAGGGCTATACAATTACATTAACCTGTCGTGAAGAAACCAATAGAATTGCTGTAGGTGATAAGCTTGAGGATTTAGGCAGGTTTAACAGACCATACGGAAAAAGCAGCGAAAGCTTTTTTCAAAAAATTTACAGGGACTAACCATTTTTAGTATACTTGTAAAGACCTTGGCTTTGTGCTATTATGTAACAGTAAGGATGTAGATATTATGAATATTTATAAAAACATAGATGAATTAGTAGGCAAAACGCCACTTATGGAGCTTTCAAATATTGAAAAAGAAGAAAAAACGGAGGCTCGTATTTTAGCAAAATTGGAATGCTTTAATCCTACGGGAAGTGCTAAGGACAGACCTGCTTTGCAAATGATTTTAAAAGCAGAGGAGGGTATTCTTAGAGAGGGCAGCGTAATTATTGAGCCTACAAGCGGAAACACAGGAATAGGTCTTGCTGCTATTGGTGCATCAAAGGGCTATAAGGTTATTATTGTTATGCCCGACACAATGAGCGAAGAACGCATTATGCTTATGAAGGCTTACGGTGCAGAGGTTGTTTTGACCGATGGTAAAAAAGGTATGCAGGGCTCAATAGAAGAAGCACAAAGACTTGCAAAGGAATATGAAAATTCCTTTATACCGTCGCAGTTTGATAACCCTCAGAACCCTGAGTCACATTACAAAACTACAGGTCCTGAAATCTGGAACGATACTGACGGTAGGGTTGATATTTTTGTTGCAGGAATCGGCACGGGTGGCACACTTTCGGGCACAGGCAAATATCTTAAAGAGCAAAACCCCGATATTAAGGTTGTAGGGGTTGAACCGTTAAGCTCGCCCTTGCTTACAAAGGGTGTTGCAGGTGCACACGCTATTCAGGGAATAGGTGCCAATTTCGTTCCCGAAAATCTTGATAAGGAAATATTTGATGAAATTATTGATGTTTCAAATGAGGCCGCATTCTGTTATGCCCGTAAGATGGCACATAAAGAGGGTATTGCAGTGGGTATTTCTTCAGGTGCAGCCCTTTACGGAGCTGTTGAGCTTGCAAAACGCCCTGAAAACAAAGGGAAAATAATTGTAGCTGTGTTGACAGATACAGGAGAACGCTACCTTTCAACAGAGCTTTATAAATGAGGTACAGATATGGAAAATTTTCTTGAATCAATGGAATTGATAACGGGTACGGTTAAAAGCCTTGAAGCCATAAACGGAGAAAGCTTCCTTAAAAAGGATGCAGATAAGGAGCTTATTCCCAACAGAAAAGAAATTGTAAAGGTTATAAAGGATTTGCAGTCACTTCTTTTCCCTAACTACTTCAAGCACAGTGAGGGCAGTGAAAACGTGCTTTCACAGACAGAGCTGCTTTTAAATATTTACAATCGCCTTGTGGTGCAGATAAAGGGCGCCTACGCCTTCAACGGTACAGCTATGGATAAAACTCCTGAGGAGCTGTGCAATGAATTTATTGGCAGACTGCCTAAAATAAAGCAGATGCTTATTAAGGACATTGAGGCAATTTACGAGGGTGACCCTGCTGCAAAATGCCACGAGGAGGTACTTATTTGCTACCCGGGCTTTTATGCAATTTCCATTTTCCGTCTTGCCCATGAGCTGTATACCCTTAAAGTGCCCCTTGTTCCCCGTGTTATGACGGAGTATGCCCATGAAAAAACAGGTATTGATATCCACGCAGGTGCTACTGTGGGCGAATATTTCTTTATAGACCACGGAACAGGTATTGTTATTGGTGAAACCACAACAATTGGTAACCATGTTAAGATTTATCAGGGTGTTACCCTGGGTGCAAAAAGCTTTGAGCTTGATGAAAACGGAGCACCCGTCAAGGACATTAAGCGCCACCCTGACATTGGCAACAATGTTGTTATTTACGCCAACGCAACCATTCTTGGGGGTAACACAAAAATTGGTGATAACTGCATTATTGGTGGTAACACCTGGCTTACCCACTCCGTTGAAGCAGGAAGCACTATTTACTACAACAAGTAAAATAAGATATTATAAAAAATCAACACCGAATTGGAAAGCCAATTCGGTGTTGGTGTTTATTAGCAGCATATGATATAGATACTTGAAGCTAAAGTTGACTCGCTGTAATCACAACGATTACAGATAGCGTGCTCGTATGTTTTCTTTAAGCATCGGGGCGATGTAGTTCTTACTTTGTGGGTGATTTTATATACTCTGGTATATTCAAAATCGTGTCCTAAAAGTGTGCAGGTAAGTCCGTATGTAGCAGCACCTTGCTCCTCGCCACCGTTTGTATAATAAGCAATAATTTTTTCCTTTGCTTCTTCGGAAAGGTTTTGGTTTTCAATAATAATTTCAATATGTTCGTCAGCTTCTGCTTCAGCAGCATTTGCAGGCATAATGAACATACAGGCTAGCATTGCAATTGCAAGAACAGAAGCTAATATTTTTTTAGTTTTCATACTTTATTTCCTCCATACTATTCAATATTTCCATAAGTACTTTTTCATCTGAATGTGCAACAATATAAAGATTGTTGTTATGTATAAAATAGGCTTGGGAACTCTCTTCCATAATACATATATAATATTTGATTCCGTTCAATGCAATTTTTTTATCGCAAACACCTATCGTCTCTTGGGAAAGTTCTGTGTTAAGTGTAATAGCTATGAATAAGTCAGACTCGAGATAGGAAATATCTATTTTTTTATTTCCGCCAACATCTCCCAACGAAATGGTATTAATAGGTTTCTTTATATTTGTCGGATATAATAATGATATTTTTTCTTTCTCTACCAACATTTCGATTGAATCGTAATGTTTACCATTACTCTCTTTACCATAAGTTTCATTTCCTAATGTAACCTCTTTGCCGAAAGGAATAAATTCATAGCTACCAAAGAAATCCTCAAGTATATCTGCAACTCGTCTGTCTGAACTGAACGAAATAATACTGAACAATGCTACAAGAATTGCAATACAAGCAGCAACAAGCCATATTTTCTTTCTGTTTAATACTTTTTTATTTGCATTTACCGTTTCGGGTGCGGTGGAATCTTCACTGTGGAAGATTTTTCTGACCTGTTCATTAATAAATTCGGGGCTGAGTTCCTCGTACTTGTCCTGCAGGGTAAGAAGAATTTTAACATAAGCGTCTATTAGCTCTGTGTTCATTTCATCCAGCGGCTTGGAAGCTTCTTCATCTCGTAAAAACTCATAATAATCAATTAATTTTAACTTTTCCTGCATTGTTAATTCCATAAAACCAGCTCCTTTCCCGAAAAAAATTTTTTCTCCCTTCACCTATATATGACGGGAGAAAAGAAAAAGTCACAAAAAATTTTAAAAATTTTTGAAAAATTTTTTCAAAACAAGCTTTTTATAATAAGCTGACCCACAACAGTAAGGCAGAAGAAGCCTAATTTTTCAATCTTATTTCTGAGCCTTGCAGTTTTGGTGCTGACATTGGAAACGGAAATTCCAAGCTCCTTGGCAATTTCAGCCTGGGTTTTGTTTTCTACAAACTTTTTAACATACAGCTCGTATTCATCCTTTGTAAGCATTTTTGTAATTGCTTCAAGGGTCATTTTTATGTCTGCATCGCTGACACTGTAAAACCTTGAAATGGTGGAAAGCACCTCTTCGGCAGAGGTGAAGGAATCCTCCAAGGGAATAAGCTTTTCATCGTCCTTCTTTTTACGGTAGTATTCGCAGCATTTCTTTTTTGCAACAGCTATCAGCCAATGGTCAAGCACATCGTCATCTAAGGTGTTAAGCTTCTGGTAAAAGGTGCAAAATACATCTTGTGTTATATCCATAGCATCATCACGGTTGTTTTTGGATGCCGACAAGCAAAATTGAAAAACCTTATTGTAATATTTATTTGAAATTTCTTCTGCTCTTTGTTTGGTTATCATTTTTAACACCTGAATACCTGTTTATTAATAAGTTTTTCTGACCACTAATACATATTAACATATATTTCTGTTTTTTGCGACATTTTTAAGAAAAATAAAAAAATATGAAAATTTGCAAATTTTTCTGTGACTTTTATCTTTTTAACGACATATATAAATAGGAACGGTAAAGTGCCGGCACAAAACAGCCTTGCGGCTTTCGGTTGTTTATGCTGTATATTCTTATTTCATTTAACAATACATTTTCGGGGTTAACTCATTATTAAGTTGTATGTTAAATATACTTACCTTTTATTACGAACATTTATTTTTTCCCCTTTGTCACTTTACCGTTCCGTAATTAAAAATAAAAGAAATAAACTACAAAGAATGTTATTGTAAAATAGTAAAATATTCTGCTACAAATTGTAAACGATATTACAAATCAGTTACAAAATTATGAAATGTTTTATTAGCGTATTGACATAATATGGAAGTGTGTTTAATATGTTAGCAAAGATGTATCGAACGTCTTAGCTATCAGAAAGGAGCATATTTATGAAAAAAATAATAAGGATATGCGTTTCAGTTTTTATGGTATTAACCCTTATGGTTTCCACCATAAGCGTATCATTTGCAAAAGAGGACATAGTAACCGGTAGTCCGGCAACCGGTTTTACCTGTGAATTTAATAAAAATACAGGTGTTTTAACAATTGAAGGCCTCGGAATGCTTATTGCAGGTGATGTCGAATCGGCATTGCAGTCTGTTGAGCTTTCACAGGTGAAAGAAATTGTTGTAAAAGAAGGTGTTTATTTTATACATCTTTCAGGCTGGGGCGAACAACCTGATTTTTCGGGTGTTACAACAATAACACTTCCTTCAACTCTTAAAAAAATAGCAAAAAACTCATTTGAAAAATGCGAAAATCTTCAGGTTATTAACTACGGCGGAACCGAAGAAATGTGGAAGGCTGTAGTAATTGAAGATAATAACGCTACACTTTCAACAACACAGGTTAATTATAATGCTTCTGTTCCAGTAACAGAGGGAGCAGATTCATATACTTGTGATTTAGTATATGACGAGTTCAAAACCGGCTCAGTAAAATACAAAATAGATTTATATACTAATACCTTGTTTGTATCCGGTAAAGGTGCCTGCAATACATATTTTTATGATGCACTTACCATAAAGCCGCTTCATTTTGATGGCTATTCAATGCAAACCTTTGTAAAGCATATAGTTTTTGAAAACGGTATTACCTCAATAGGTAAAGACGTTTTGTATGGCTTTGATTACCTTGAAACCTTAACACTTCCCAAAACTCTTAAAAAAATCAGTTTAGAGACTATGGGGACTGATTACCAGAAGGGCGATTCAGGTTTGGAAATTCATTATGAAAGCTCTAAGGCTGCCTGGGATGATATTGAAATCGGCTACAACAACGCCCCTATAGTACTTGCCAAAAAGCATTTTGAGGGTAAAACAAAGTCAAAGGATATTACCGTTTCTCTTTCAAAAACCGGCTTTACTTATAAAGTAGCAGCAGGTCTTCAGTACCCTGAGGTAACAGTTAAAGATAAATATGGTAATGTGCTTGTATATAACGAGGATTATTACGTTGAAATTCCTTCAAGCTACTACAATGGTTCTATAGATAAGTATACAATAGTTGTAAAATTAATGGGCGACTATTCAGGTGAAATAACAAAAACTTATTATATCAGACCCAAAACACCCAAGGTAACAAAGCTTGTAAGTCGCGGTGGTGGCTTCACAGTGAATTGGGAGCAGTTTAAAAAAGCCAATAAAGTAGTAGGCTTTGAGGTTCAATACAGCACATCTTCAAAATTTACTAATGCAGAAACAATCACTATTTCAAATAGCGAAAGCCATGCAAAACGAGTTAAAGGTCTTAAAAAAGGCAAAACATATTACGTAAGAGTAAGAAGTGTTGCCAAAGGTAATTGGAGCGGAAAGACCATCTGCTCAAACTGGTCAAAAACAGTTAAGGTTAAAGCCGGTTAAAAGTTACGACAGTGAATAAATAAAAGCCTCTCGGGTTCATTTATGAATCCGGGAGGCTTAATCTTTTAGTACATTGCTTCACGCTTTTTCTTTTTAATAAATTTATAAAGGGCGTAAACCACAACAAGAATTGCTGTAACAGAAAGACCAATATAAGCATCAAGGTTTGTATTACCTTCAATTTTAAGCTCGTTCCACAGCATATTCATATAGTTCTGTGTTTCGTAGCTCAGGTTCTGGTACATTTCTGTTTTGGGCATATCCTCCTCGTCCGGGTAAAGGACAGGGTCACCCTTTAAGTCATAATCATCAGAAGCAAGAACGTTGGAGTGAGGGGTTGCGTAGCAAATATAATTTGCATTTGCAACAGCAATTTCATCCTCAAGCATAAAGTTTATGTAAAGCTCTGCTGCTTCCTTATTTTCTGCATTTTTGGGAACACACATTGCATCTACAAAGAAGTTTGTGCCTTCCTTAGGGTAAACAAAGGCAAGGTCAGGGTTAACATCATACATTGTAAGGAAGTCACCTGCATAGTAGGGTGCCAATGCAGCTTCGCCATTTTCCATTTTGTTGAAAATTTCGTCCATAACATAGGAGGAAACCAAATGGTTCTGTGCCTTTAAAGCCTCAATGGCTTCATCCCAATCCTCAAGCTTATGGGTATTTATGCTTTGCCCCAAATAGCATTGTGCAACGCCAAAGGCATCACGGGGATTATTGAACATAAGAATTTCTCCGGCATATCGCTCGTCCCAAAGGACACCCCAGCTGTCGGGAGCTTCCTTTACAACCTTTGTGTTGTAAATAAGTCCTACCATACCGACTGTATAGGGTACAGTGTATTTGTTGTCGGGATCGTAGTAAAGGTTACGGTATTTTTCCAGAACATATTTGTAATTGGGAATATTGGAAAAATCAAGCTCTGCCAGCATATCCTCTTCAATAAGCTTTGCAATCATATAATCCGACGGGATTATAACATCATAGTTTGCGCCACCTGCCTGGAGCTTGTTATACATATTCTCGTTGCTTTCAAAGTTTGAATAGTTAACGGTTATACCGTAACGCTTTTCAAACTCCTTGTTAACATCTAAAGTACCGTCTGCACCGTCAGAAATATATTCGCCCCAGTTGTAAACGTTAAGGGTTGTACCTTTAAGGTGGGAGTAATCCTTTTTTTCACCTGCAAAGCAGGGGACTATGGTAAGGGCAAAAAGAAGTATGCTGAATATTACTGAAAAAAAGCGTTTCATCATTTTGCACCACCCTTTTTCCCGTGTTTCTTATCTCCTCTTGAAGAAATGACATTGGAAACAACCAAAAGTACAAGTATTGCAAGGAAAATAAGAGTTGAAAGTGCGTACATATCAGGTGTAACACGACGCTTTGTCATTGAGAAAATTCTGATAGGCAAGGTCTGTGAGCTGGTACCACTTACAAAGTAGCTTATGATGAAATCATCAATTGAAAGGGTGAAAGCCATCATAAGACCGGAAACAATACCGGGCATAATTGCAGGAAGAACAACCTTATAAAAAGCCTGGAAGGGTGTACAGCCTAAATCCTGCGCAGCTTCCGAAAGGTGAGCATCTGTCTGCTTGAGCTTAGGAAGTACGTTTAAAATAACATAGGGAAGCTCAAATGTTACGTGTGCAATTGTAAGTGTTGTAAAGCCCAGGGTTCCTGTTTTACCGAACATACTGCCAATGAATACGAAAAGAAGCATCATAGCGATACCTGTAACAATTTCGGGGTTCATCATAGGTATGTTTGTAACGGTCATAACGCTTGTTTTTAAAAGCTTGTTTTTATAACCGAAAATTGCAGTTGCAGCAGCTGTACCCATAATAGTTGAAATAAGGGAAGATACTACTGCTATTATTAAAGAATTTTTAAATGCAGTAAGTGTTGCTGCATCACGGAAAAGCTCTTCATACCAATGAAGTGAAAAGCCTTCAAAAACAGCTGTGCTTTTGCCTGAGTTAAAGCTGAAAAGAATAAGCACTGCAATGGGCGCATAAAGGAATATGAACACAAGAGCAGTATAAAGCTTTCCACCTAAGGAGGTTTTCTTTGTCATATTACAACACCTCCATCGTCATCGGAGAATTTGTTCATAACTGCAAGACAAATGAAAATAAGTATCATCAAGACAAATGAAAGTGATGCACCTAAATTAAAATTGTTTGCTGTCTGGAATTGGGTTTCAATAATATCTCCGATAAGGGTTGTTCCCGTACCACCTAATTTCTGTGAAATATAGAAGGTGCTTACAGAGGGAACAAAAACCATAGTGAAGCCTGAAACAATACCGGGAACGCTTAACGGAATTGTAACATTCCTGAAAACATCAAGCTTGTTTCCACCTAAATCCTGCGCTGCTTCAACAAGGGAGCGATCAGCTTTAAGCATAACTGTGTAAATAGGTAAAATCATATATGGCAGGAAGTTGTAAACCATACCAAGAACAACTGCGCCACGGGTGTTTATAAGTTGAACGGGCTCCAAATCCACCTTTGGTAAGCTGTTTAAAAGCTCAACTATGTAGTTAAGTCCTGTTGTAAGGAAACCATTATCCTCTAAAATAGTCATCCAGGAGTATGTTCTTAACAGGAAGTTCATCCACATAGGAAGCATAATAAGCATTGTCATTGTGCTTTGCTTTTGAGGACCCTTTGCAGCCATAATCATAGCAAGAGGGTACGCAATTACAAGGCTGATGACAGTTGCCAGAAGCCCTAACCATACGGAAAGAATTATTGTGTCGGTGTATTTGCCGATACTGAGTATGTTATCAAAGGTAAAATTACCGCTTTTGTCGGTAAAAGCATAGTAGGCAACCATACAAAGGGGAACGATAATGAAAAGCACCGCCCATACAATGTAGGGAGAACCTGCTAAGCGAGTCATAAGAGAAGATTTTTTCTTCATCGTAAGCACTCCTTTTTAAAAATATGGGTAGAAAGAATTATTCGTCCTCTTCCTCATAGGTGGCGTCGGAAAGCTCGTCAAACTCTTCACTGAAGGAGCTGTAGTCGCCATAAAGACCGGAGTACTTTGATTTTTTCATAATGTGAATAGCGTCGGGGACTATGTTAAGACCGATTGTTGAACCAACTGTCTGGTTGTGAGTTGATTCAATCATCCATTTAAAGCCCTTGATTTCAACAATTATTTCGTAATAATCGCCTTTAAAGGTTGTTGAGGTTACAACACCTGAAATCATAGCTTCTGATACGGGAACAACGTCAACATCCTCGGGACGCACAACAACGTCAACCTGCTCGTCAACGCCAAAGCCTTTGTCAAGACATTTGAATTTGTGTCCTGCCATTTCAACCCAGAAGTCAGCACGCATAACGCCTTCAATAATGTTGCTTTCACCAATGAAATCTGCAACGAAAGCATTTTTAGGCTCGTTGTAAATATCTGTGGGTGTACCAATCTGCTGGATAACGCCTGAGTCCATAACAACAATTGTGTCGGACATTGAAAGGGCTTCCTCCTGGTCGTGGGTAACATAAATAAATGTAATACCAAGACGCTTCTGAATATTTTTCAGTTCAACCTGCATATCCTTACGCAGCTTGAGGTCAAGTGCACCCAAGGGCTCGTCAAGAAGAAGCACTCTGGGTTTAACAACAAGTGCTCGTGCAATAGCAACACGCTGCTGCTGACCACCTGAAAGTGAAGATATATTTCTACGCTCAAAGCCCTTGAGGTTTACAAGAGCAAGCATTTCTGTCACAGCCTCTTTAATCTCCTTTTCGGGAGTTTTTTTCAGGCGTAAGCCGAAGGCAATATTCTCGTAAACATTAAGATGAGGGAACAGAGCATAGCGCTGAAAAATGGTGTTCAACTGCCTTTTATGAGGGGGAACACCATTTATTATTTTTCCGTCAAAAATAACATCACCCGAATCAGGCTCCTGGAAGCCGGCAATAATTCGGAGTGTAGTTGTTTTACCGCAACCTGAGGGGCCTAAAAAGGTAATAAACTCTTTGTCACGGATATATAAATTCATATTGTCAATAATTTTTTCACCGTCAAAGGAAACGGAAATGTTCTTTAAATCAATAATGTTGTTGGACAATTATGCATCCCCTTTCTGCAAATTAAGAATAGAAAAAACCACCTACCCAAAGAACCTGTAATATAATTCTTCAAATTGGTGAGTTTTTCGCTCGTTTGCACTATACATATAATATGTATAATTATTAATTTGCAATTTTAAATATATATATATTTAAGTAAAATGTCAATATATTTTTGAAATTGTTGTAAAATAATTTTTAACAAAGTATTATGTCTTTTTTTGAAAATCAGACACAATAAAAAAGTGTATCCCAGGCAGGAATATAAGGGTGATGACGCAAGTGAATTTTATAGTCGGGATTTATACTTTTTATGAGCAAGGGTATTTTAAAAATATCTTCACTTTTATGATATGCGGCAACATTCAATTTTGGCTTGAATTTTCTTAAAAGCTCCTCGCCACCTTTTAAAATTTCAAGCTCACAGCCCTCGGAGTCTATTTTTATAAAGCTGGGCTCAGCATCCCGGCAAAGGGAGGGTAAGGACAGGGCTTTTATTATATTTTCGCCACCCACAGCAGACTGTCTGCCTGCAAGGGAGGAAAAGCCTATTTCACCGTCAAAGCCTGTAATGGCAGCGTTAATGCCTGTGAAATCCGGTAGGCTTTCACAGTTTTTAATAAGCTTACGGTATGTTTTAAAATCGGGCTCGGCAGCAATGATTTGTTTGTATATACCATTAGTTTTACTAACAAATTTTTCTACTGTATCACCACGATATGCTCCAATATCAATAAAGGTTTCACTGTTATTGAATTTCAGAACATTTTTATATACTTCTTCTTCGTCGGTTTCAATTTCTTTTAAAACAGAAATTTCCCCACCAAATTGAAAATTAACATAGCCTTCAAGGACTTTTTTAGAAAAATCATCTGCTAAAAGGGAATAAGCCCGGTTTATTTCCTCTGTGTGAGCGTCTAAAAAAGCTCTGTCAAAAATTTCTGTACCTATAACAGGCACACAGGGTACAAGCACTCGATGCTTTTTTGATATATTAAAAATATTATTCATAACATCGGGAATTGATGTACCAAAGGTGATTATTACAGTAAAATTCCCGAAAACTTCTTCAAAATAATCAAGGGGCTTAACAGGTAAGCCTCTGAAAAAGCGCTCCCTTACAAAACCGCTGCTTGCAGTTATTCCCGAAAGCTTTATATTAAGCTTTTCGAGAATATCAACCACCTTATCGGCACCGTTTCCGGTACCGTACATAACTATGGGTTCAGCTGTTTCCTGCAGCTTTTCCCATACAGATAAGTTGTCAACCCTGAAATTTAACATAATATTCACCAAGAGCATTTTATCACAATTACAGCGCTTCTTCAATACAAAAAGCCACCTCCGTATAAAACGGAAGCGGCAAATTTAGACGAAACAGCTACTATGTTATGCAACAATGTTTCCGTGATTATCACGCAAACCCACACACATTTCATAGAGCACCATTAACTGTTCTGCTCTGAATTTATGAAAGTCTTCACGACAAAGTGTGCTTTCGTTGTTTTTGGGGCAGTTCCTCTTTCGCAAACAGTCAACACGCCACCAATGGTATTCAATAATCATAGCGAGTATTCCAAGTTTAAGGCTTTTCATAAAACAGCGTCTCCTTTTCGTTAATTAAGAACGAGGTAAAAGACTATATCTTGTGGTTTTCTTTTGTTTTTCGTTCTTTAACTACATTATACATATATTCGCTGTCGAAACCTGTCCCAACGTGACGAGGGTGAAAAAAATATATAAAAAAACCTAATTTCAGAAAATAAAAAGTAAAACAGCTGCGAAGCTTATCCCATTTTTTGAACGAAAGGGTAATATACGGATAATAGACAAGTGGTAACAGCAGAACCCCACCGCCTTGTGACGATGGGGTTCCGCTGTGGATGTGGGGTGTGAAAGAGAAAGATATGGCTGTGGCTTTCGCCACTATATAAACTCCTTTCGGAGGTTATATCATTCAGATTGCCTGTGTCGTTACAGTCGCCATATTGGCGTCTTCAGGCTTTGCTATTCTTATTACATACTCAAAATATTCGTCAGTTTCGCTTTTTGCAGTGTCAGCCTCTATACCGGCTTTTCTTATAGCATCAACAGCGTGGTTCAATGTGTTAAGGAAAATTCGCATATCCTTATAAACCTTTGTGTATGGCTTTCTCGGAGTTTTTCGTCTGTTGTGAACATCTGCTATAAGTCGTTCGGTTTCTGCAACTGTTAAATGACGTTCTATTACTATATCCAGAACTCTTTTTCTTGTTGAATTGTCGGGCAGGGTAAGCAATGCTCTTGCGTGACGCTCTGAAAGACCTGCACAGGAAATTTTGTCACGAATTTCCTCGGGGAGTCTTAAAAGCCTGAGCTTGTTTGAAAGCGTTGATTGTGTTTTACCTAATTTTTCGGATATTTCATCACGGGTAAGACCGTATTCCGTCATCAACCTTTCAATAGCAACTGCTTCCTCGAAAAAATCAAGGTTTTCTCTTTGGATGTTTTCTATAATTGCAAAGAGGGCAGATTGTTGGTCAGATACATTCATAACAATGCAAGGAATATTGTTCATTCCTATCATTCTGGCAGCTCTTAAACGACGCTCGCCTGAAATCAGCTCAAAATCTCCGTTTTCCAAAGCTCTGACATTTATAGGCTGAAGCATACCGTTAGCACGAATTGAACAAGCCAAGCCTTCCAGCTCGTTGTAATCGAATCTTATTCGTGGTTGTTGCGGATTGGGTTTTATCAGATTGTGTGGAATAAGCTGTATCTGACAGTTTGCTTTGTTTTTAGATGCTTTTATCATAGGGTTTTCCTTTCCGTTCGTTCTGTTTCATCCACAAAGCCTTGTCCGTCTCTCTTTGACAACACTATAACACCAAAACACAAAAAAATAAAGCATTTTCGGTCGGGGTAATTCGACTGAAAATGCTTTGCTTTGATAAGCTTACAGGGGCTTTTTGGCGATTTGTGCCGAGGGGCGAGGATATTTTGCCGAAGTTTGCGAAATCTTTTTGACTTTTATTATAGCTCTTTTATCTCCACCGGGTAAAGTAAAGTCATTTATGCTGTCAATTTTACCACCGAGAGTTTTTAAAGAGTTACCTGCACCATCAATTTCTTCCTTTGCAGTTGCGCCTTTCAAGGAAAGGAAAACGCCATTTTTTTTTACGAAGGGTAGGGTGTATTCCAGAAGTACACGAAGCTCAGCGACAGCTCTTGCTGTTGCAAAATCGTATTTTTCACGGAATTCGGGGCTCTTACCTGCATCCTCTGCCCTTGTATGGACAATTTTTACATTTTTTACGCCCATTTCCTCTGCCATATTTTCAACAGCCTTTAACTTTTTGCCCGTTGAATCAAGCAGGGTTACATTAACCTTGGGGTAAGCAGCAGCAATAACAAGACCCGGAAAGCCTGCGCCCGTACCAACATCAATAACGTTCATACCGTCCTTGAAATCGGCAACCTTGCCTACAAGAAGGCAATCAAGAAAATGCTTAATTGCAATTCCCTCATCGTCCTTAATAGCTGTAAGATTTATTTTATCGTTCCAATCTTTTAAAAGTCTGCCGTAAATCTCTAACTTTTCGGCTAAATCCTGATTAATTTCTATACCATAATCAGAAGCGTGTTTTTTTAATATATCGACTATTGACATAAATTATCCTCTGTAAAGTGCCAAAATCTCTTCAATGGGTCCTGTAAAGTTTTCTGCCATTGGAGGTAAGGGCTTTTCTGTTTTAAGGAACTCTGTAAAGAGAAGACCCTTTTTATCGTTACCCATCTGATATTTTGCAATTGTTTCAACAAGTGCTTGCTTTTTGTCAATGTTTGTAAGATACTCGCAATCAAGGAGTTCAATTTCTACTGTATCTGTGGGAGCGATTCCGTCAAGAATAATTGTAACTGTTTTTCCTTTTTCGGTTTTGAGGGCACGTTTTCTGCCGTTAACCTTAACTGTAATATCACCATTTACTATATCCTTGAAGAAGAGCTTGTAATTTCTCTTTTCGGGAACAACACTTACATCGCCTTCGCTTTTGTCGATAGTAAAGGTAACAGAAGAACCGTTTTCTTTTACTGTAAAGGGGGTTTTGCAGTAAGCGCCATCCTGGTAGGAAAGGGTTTCACCATCGTCCTCGTAAAGCTTGAAGGTATTGTTACCTCTGTAAATGAGAAGCTCCATATCAACAGGGTTAGTGCAATCGTTTATTCTGTCATTTGCACTCATTGGGATAATTGAACCTTCTTTTGCAAGTACAGGGATATTCTCAATATCACGATACATTCTTACAAAACGCTTGCCACAATAAATTCTGCCTGTGAAAATATCAGTATATCTTCCCTCGGGAATCCATACATTAACACTTGCCATATTATTGTCTGTTGAGGTGTGCTCGGTGATGGGAGCAACAATAAGCTCTGTTCCGAAGAAGAACTGGTTTTTACATTCGTAAGCACTCTTTCTCTCGGGATATGCGTAGTACATAGGCTCGCAAATTGCCCGGCAGTCTGTGTGGGTACGATAGTTCATTGTGTAAATATAGGGAAGAAGCTTGTGACGAAGACGAAGGAGCTCTTTTGCAGTTTTTTCAACAGGACCGCTGTAGTTCCAGGGCTCTTTTCCTGCAAATTCGTTGTTTGTGGAGTGAAGTCGCATAATGGGGCTGAACACGCCAAGCTGTACCCAACGAAGATAAAGCTCATCATCCTTTTTACCCATACAGTGACCACCGATATCGTGGCTCCACCAAGGATAACCTATGTTGGAGGCTGTTGCAGTAAAGCCGGGCTGGAAATCAAGAGCAGACCAGGTCTGAGTTGTGTCGCCGCTGAAGCCTAAGGGATAACGCTGTGAGCCGGCACCTGCAAAACGGGAAAGAATAAGGGGTCTGTTGTTGTTTTTGGCATTATCATAGAAATGGTAGTGGTTTAAAGCCCAGAGAGGATCAAGACCGGGAACGGGAGTTTTTGTACCCTGCTGCCAGTCAATCCACCAGAAATCAACGCCCATTTTTTCATAGGGGTGGTGAAGAATTTTAAAGTAGTTTTCTGTAAACTTTTTATCTGTAATATCAAACTTGACGGGCTGCTTTTTGGAAGAATCCTGTCCCATAGCTTCGCACATTTCCTCGTATTGGTCCTCGAACCAACGAACACCCTGAGAGGGGTGAAGGTTAAAGGTTACCTTGTAGCCATCGTCTTTAAGCTTTTTAAGGAAGCCTGCAGGGTCAGGGAAAAGGTCTGTGTTGAAGCTGTAGCCGGTCCAGCCTGCTGACCATACATCATAAACATATTCCATAAGGTTCTGGTGCATAAACACCTTGTGGCTGTCCTTACCGAATTTTTGCTTAATATCAACCCAGTGCCAGTCCATATCAACTGTGGCAACTGTAATCGGTACCTCCTCCTCTTTAAAACGGTCCATAAGAGCAAGGTATTCTTCCTGGGTATATGCTTTGTATCGGCTCCACCAGTTGGAAAGAGCATATCTGGGAATAAGAGGAACCTGACCTGTCAATTTGTAAAGGTCAGTTGTTGCGCCAACATAATCGTTGCCGTATGCGAAATAATATTCATCGGTGCCTTTGTGCTTTCTGGGAAGAATAGCACCGTCCTCTTTGAGTACAAGTGTGTCACTGTCATCAAGAATTGCAACACCGTTTTTAGAGCAAACGCCATCTCCAAGAGTGATAACACCGGCAGTAATATCAAGAGTACGACAGGTACCTTTAAGGTTACCGGCTTTGTAGTTTGTAACAACTCTGCCATCACGCAATTTAATGCGAACCATCTTTTTTGCTTTAAGATTGTAAAGGAAATTTGCTTTGGTGGTTTTGATTTCAATGGTGCCGCTTGATTCGTTTACCTTGAATTCGGGCTTTTGGAAATCTCTGAACCACACACTTTGTGTAGGCTCGTCGCAGAATTTGCCTTTGCTCTGGGTTTCAACTCGTAAAAGACAAGGGGTAAGCACGGTAAGCCTTACATTATCACGAACCAATGTGTGACTCTGGTGTGCTACCGGTGAGCAGTCAATTTTAAATCTGTCAAAGAACTGTTCCATAATATACTCCTTTAAATTTAATTATTAAAAGTGCGAATATCTCTATTTTAAATAATACAACTTATACAAATTAATGTCAATAAATCAGTCGGTTTTTACGTTGACAAAATACGAGTGTAATGCTAAAATTATACTTTGTGAAAGGGTGATAGCTATGGATTTTGAAAGGAAAATCGGTTTCGACAACGATATGTATATCGAAAAACAGTCTGAACAGATTATGAAGCGTATTGACGAATTTGGAGGTAAGCTTTACCTTGAGTTCGGTGGTAAGCTTTTTGACGATTTTCACGCCTCCCGTGTTCTGCCCGGTTTTAAGCCCGACAGTAAATTACAGATGCTTTTAAATCTTAAAGATCACGCAGAAATTGTTATTGTTATTTCTGCAGGCGATATTGAAAGCAACAAAATCCGTGGTGACTATGGTATTACTTACGACAGTGACGTTTTGCGTCTTATGGATGCTTTTGCCAGTGCAGGTCTTTTCGTAGGCAGTGTTGTTATTAACCAGTTCAATGGTCAGCCTGCTGCAATTAAATTCAAGGAAAAGCTTGAAACCCTTGGTATAAAAGCCTTTGTTCACTATACCATTGACGGGTATCCTTACAATGTTAAGAAAATTGTAAGTGATGAGGGCTTTGGCAAAAACGATTATATAGAAACAACCCGTCCTCTTGTTGTTATTACTGCTCCCGGTCCCGGTAGCGGAAAAATGTCAGCCTGTCTTTCACAGCTTTACCACGAAAATGCTCGTGGCAATAAGGCAGGTTATGCTAAATTTGAAACCTTCCCTATATGGAATTTACCACTCAAGCACCCTGTTAACCTTGCCTATGAAGCAGCAACAGCAGATCTTAATGATGTTAATATGATTGACCCCTATCACCTTGAAGCCTATGGCACAACAACAGTCAACTACAATCGTGATGTTGAGGTTTTCCCTGTTCTTAATGCTATTTTTGAAAAAATTGAGGGTGTAAGTCCCTATAAATCACCTACTGATATGGGTGTTAATATGGTTGGCTACTGCATTTCAGACGACTTAGTGTGCAGAAAAGCATCTTATGAAGAAATTGTAAGAAGATATTTCAGTGCTCTTTGTGACAAAAAAACAGGTCACAAAAACGATGGGGCAATAGCGAAGATTGAGAGTCTTATGAACCAGGCAGGTATTACTGTTGAAACAGAGCGTCCCACAGTTAAAGCTGCACTTCTCAAAAGCGAAACAACAGGCAACAGACCTGCAGTTGCAATTGAGCTTCCGGATGGTACTATAGTTACAGGTAAAACAAGTGACCTTTTAGGTTCAGCCTCTGCTGCACTCCTTAATGCCTTAAAGGTGGTTGCAGGAATTGATGACAGTGCTCTTCTTATAGAGAGAAAAATAATTGAGCCCATACAGGATTTGAAAACAAGCATTCTCGGAAATCATAATCCAAGACTGCATACTGACGAGGTGCTTATTGCTCTTACAATGAGTGCAGTTGAAAGCGAGGAAGCCAAGAGAGCCTTTGATGCTCTTAAAGCATTGAAGGGCAGTGAGGCACACGCTACGGTTATACTTTCCCAGGTGGATAGAGACACCTTCAGAAAATTGGGAATTAACCTTACTTGTGAACCCCATTACGAAAGTAAAAAGTTATATCATAAATAAGCGACAAAACCCACTTCAGAAAGAAGTGGGTTTTGTAGTTAGAAGTTAGGAATGAGGAGTGTCGGGCGTAAAAATGCGCCATAGGTAAAACTGTAATCAAGTTGAAGCTTTCGATAAAATTAAAAAAATTTGTTGTAGTTGAATAACTTGAGAAAAAGTGATATTATAAAGGCATTAATTTATTCAAGAAGTGATAATATGGAATTATTAAAAAATAAATATATTCTCCTTGACGGAGGATTTGGTACAGAACTAATAAAAAAAGGTCTTTTGCCGGAGGAGGATACTGTTAATGCAGTTTTTGATCATCCGGAATGGGTAAAGGAAATACACAGAGCTTATGTTGCTGCAGGAAGCAATATAATTATGGCAGATACCTTTGGTGCAAACGCTTTTAAATTGGAAAATTCAGAGCATAGGGTTGAGGAATGTATCAATAAAGCAGTTTCCCTTGCAAAGGAAGCAGCAGAGGGGACAGAAACGCTTGTTGCTCTTGATGTAAGCACAACCGGAAAGCTGCTTGAGCCGGCAGGGGAGCTGACCTTTGATAAGGCTTACGAAGCATATAAGGAGGTTGCAGCTTGTGGCGAAAAAGCAGGTGCAGACATTATCTGCCTTGAAACCTTTACTGATTTAAGGGAGGCAAGAATAGCCCTTTTGGCAGCAAAGGAAAATACTGCTTTACCCGTTACAGTAACCCTTTCCTTTGATGAAAACGGACTTACAATGAATGGCAGTACGCCGGCTGCTGTGGCAATAACCCTTAGTGCAGCAGGAGCAGATGCAGTTGGTCTTAATTGCTCTTTAGGACCTGACAAATTGACAGGAGTTGTAGAAGAATTTTTAAAATATTCTTCTGTACCTGTAATAGTGAAGCCCAATGCAGGACTGCCCGATTTGAAAACGGGCAAGTATTCAATGGCAGCAGAAGAATTTGCTTCTTTAATGGCAAGGTTCTATGAAAAGGGAGTAGTGATTTTGGGTGGCTGCTGTGGTACAAGCCCTGAATATATTGCAGAGCTGAAAAAACAGCTTGACAAGACAGAAATAAAAGAAAAACCGGAGCTTGTAACAAATGTTATAAGTGGCTTAACAGCTACAGTTACGCTTAACGAGCCCAGAGTAATTGGCGAAAGAATTAATCCTACAGGTAAAAAGAAATTCAAGGAAGCCCTGGAAAGAAATGACCTTGACTATATTTTAAATGAAGGTCTTTCTCAGGTAGCTGCAGGTGCAGATATTCTTGATGTAAATGTAGGGCATAGCGAAATTGATGAGGAAGATATGATGCAAAGGGTTGTAACCTCCTTGCAGGGTTCAATAGGCTTACCCTTACAGCTGGACTCAACCTCTCCTAAGGTACTTGAAAAGGCGTTGAGAAGGTATGCAGGTAAAGCAATTATAAATTCCGTTAACGGAGAAGAAAAATCCCTTTCTTCCGTGCTTCCTCTTGCTAAAAAATATGGTGCTGCTGTAGTGGGTCTTACTCTTGATGAAGCAGGTATTCCCGAAACTGCTGAAAAGAGAGTGGAAATTGCAGAAAAAATCATAAACCGAGCACTTGAAATTGGTATTCCTAAGGAAGATGTAATAATAGACTGCCTTACAATGACAGTCAGTGCAAACCAGTCTGCTGCTCAGATTACTTTAGATGCTATGAAGCAGGTAAAGGAAAAATTCGGTGTTAAAACAACTTTAGGTGTTTCAAATGTGTCCTTCGGTCTTCCTCAAAGAGAGGTTGTCAATACTGCATTTGTAACCCTTGCCCTTGAAAACGGACTTGATTTACCCATTATGAACCCCAATTCTGCTTCAATGATAGGTGCAGTAAGAGCATACAAGGTTTTAAAGTCTGTTGATAAAGATTCTGTCGGGTATATTTCAGCCTTTGCAGGGGAGAAAAACACCGTTCAGGAGAAAAAAGGACTGACCTTGGGGGAATGTATTGAAAAAGGTCTTAAAACCCAGGGGGCAGAATTAACCGAGAAGGCTCTGAAAGAAACAGATGCCCAGAGTCTTATAAACAATATTTTAATTCCTGCACTTGATAATGTTGGAGCAGGGTTTGAGAGTGGTAAATTATTCTTGCCACAGCTTATGCGAGCAGCCGATGCGGCAGGTGCCTGCTTTGAGGTTATAAAAGAAACAATGAAAAAGAGCAACTCCCAAACAGTAAGCAAGGGGAAAATCATTCTTGCAACTGTTAAAGGTGATGTTCACGATATTGGCAAGAATATTGTTAAAACCGTCCTTGAAAATTACGGATATGAGGTAATTGATTTAGGCAGAGATGTTGCTCCGGAGGAAGTTGTTAAGGCACAGAAGGAGCAAAATGTTAAATTAGTAGGACTTTCTGCCCTTATGACAACAACGCTTCCTGCAATGGAAGAAACAATAAAAGCGTTGAGAAAAGCTGAAGCCGATTGTAAAATTATGGTGGGTGGAGCTGTGTTAACTCCCGAATATGCAGAAAAAATCGGTGCCGATTTCTATGCAAAGGATGCAAAAATGAGTTCAGATATTGCAAAATCTGTTTTGTAAGGTTATACTTACACTATGTTATCTAAAAGGTTGTGATGTTTTGGAAAACAAAATTAAAAACCCCTTAGACCAAAAGCATATTCAAACTAAAGAAATGGTATTCTATCTTGCTGCTATTTTCTTTTACACAATGATGACCGGTATGGTTGGCTCTTATCGTCAGGCATATCTTGTTAACGTGTTAAGAATGGGCGATGACCAGGTTTCTTTCTACAACGGTTTTTTAAGTGTTGCAGGCTTTTTAATGAGCTTTGTTTATGCACTTATTATTGATAACCGAAAAATCGGTAAGCGTGGAAAATTCATACCCATTGTAAATGCTGTTGCAATTCCTATGGGTATTGTAACAATGCTTCTTTTCTATACTCCCGACGGACTTGCAGGCACCCTTCTTATGATTTACCTTATTACAATAGGTATGCTTCACGGTGCTTGCTGCAGCTTTGGTAACGCAATTAACCTTGTGTCCTTTGTTATGACACCAAACAACAAGGAAAGAGATAAAATTATTTCCTTCCGTAGTATTTCAAGTGCAGTCGGTAACTCTGCCCCACTTGTTGTTGTGCTTGTTATTGGTGAAATCATTAAAGCAGTTTCTCCCGACAACCCCAACAGAGAGTATCTTGAATATATAATCGGCGCTTCACTTATCAGCGTTGTGGGTACATTTATCACTCTTATGGGTATGCGCTTTATGAAGGAGCGTATTACCTATAGCGAAGAAAAGAAAAATCCCTTTGTCGGTATTATAGATGTTCTTAAAAATAAATATGCTTTGCTGATTATCCTCAGCGAAACACTTAAAAGCTTCCGTGGTATAGCAAACTATATGGGTGTTTTCCTTGCAGCAGCACTTTTAGGCAGCACAAGTAAATTCCTTTTGTTTGGTCTTCCTACAGGTATCGGTACTGCAGTGGGTATGCTGGTTATAAATGCACTTCTTAAAAAATTCAATGCAAAACAGCTTTATATTGCATCAGGTATTTATTCCGTTATTGCAAACACAATAGCATTTGTAATTGGTTACATATATTTTAATTCACCCTCAAAGGTTTTGCAGATTGCTTTTATTGCTTGTCTGTTCCTTATTGGTTTACAGTTTGGTGCATCTAACCTTCTGCCTTCAATGTTTCAGGCAGACGTTCTTGAGGTTATTGAGCTTAAAACAAGCAAACGTCTTGATGCAACACTTCCCTTTGTTATTGGTATTGGTACAATGATCAGTGGTACTATTGCAACAGCACTTTCACCACAGATTCTTTATGGCGAAGGCTCAATTATTCAGTACATTCAGCCTACAGACCTTAACCCGGAACCCGAGCAGACTCTTAACACAAAGATTATGATGCTTTTCTTCTATACCATTTTCCACGGTCTTATGATGTTCCTTGCAGGTGTTCCGTTTATCTTCTATAAGCTTACAGGCAAAACCAAAGAGGATATTCACAATGCGGTTGTTGCAAAGAGAGAAGAAATGAATTAACAGAAAAAATAAAAATCAGCTTTGCCTTAGTAGGCAGAGCTGATTTTTTCATATTCTTCATCGGTTATTTCAATTACCTTTCCGTGCTTAAAGCCATAGGGAAAGGTAAATTCTTTATCTGCTCTTGTGAAGCTCATATCACCGGGGCAGGAGGAAACAAAAGGTACATAGCCCATTTTTTCTTTTTCACATCCGAAAAAGTCAAGCATCAGACACCATCTGCCATCCGGCAGGGTGTAGGTGGTAGGACCTTCGTAGGCGCCGGGGTTCGGAACATTCTTTTCCATATATTCCTGAAAGCCTTTATCGTGCTCAAAGGGTCCATAAAGGTTTTTTGAGGTAGCGTGCATATTCATACCGGGATTATTGGCATTTTTATAAAAAAGGTGGTATGTGTCGCCCACTTTTGTAATGTGTGAATCAAGTATCTCGTTTTCTTTTGTAAAGTAAAGCTTAGGTTCAGAAAATGTTTCAAAATCCTTTGTAACAGAGCAGTAGATTGACATATGAGTAAAATCGGTTTCCTCCACAGTTGAGCCCCAATGAATAAGATACTCTTCATTGATTTCATCAAAGAAAATTTCAGGTGCCCATAAGCAGCCGAAATCATTTCTGCCGAAATGAACTAATTTCTGTTCAGAAAAATTTACAAGATCATCTGTTTTCCACATAGAAAGGCATTTACTTCCGTGACTGTTTATGTACTTCCAATCTACATTGTAGTTCTCGTCCATTTGTCTGACAATGCAAAGGTCCGTTGTAAGAATTACAAATCCACCGGTATGAAGACGTATAATTTCAATATCACGACAGCCCTTGTCACCTGAATTGCTCATAAGTATAGGGTTCCCGTCATTAACCTTTTCCCAGTTAAAGCCATCCTTGCTTATACCAAAATAAACAGCTTCACCGTCAACAGTAACCTTTTCTTTAAAGTGAACAAATAAATATGCCATAATATCACCTGCATCTATATTTATGGTTACAGTTTACCATAATAAAAGGTTTTTGTATATTTTATTTTAAAAATATTGCGAAAAAATATCTGTGTGCTATAATTATCTCGAAATTATTATAAGGAGGTTGAGGCAATGAAGAAGACAAGGATAAGCTTTTCCACTACGCATATAATTCTTTTAAGCTTTTTTCTGATGGTGCTTTTAGGTGGCGTATTGTTAAGCCTACCCATAAGCTCTGCAACAGGACAGTGGACACCGTTTGTTGATGCGCTTTTTACCTCCACCACTGCAACCTGTGTAACGGGTCTTGTGGTAGTACCAACATTTTCTGCCTGGAGTACCTTCGGGCATATAGTAATTTTGTTTTTGATACAAGTTGGTGGACTAGGAGTAATTACTGTTCTTGCAGTTATTTCTATGATGCTTCACAGAAAAATGGGACTTTCTGACCGACTGCTTTTGCAGGATGCTTTTAATCTTAATACTCTTTCAGGGCTTTCACAATTTGTAAAAAAGGTTGTTTTGGGAACGTTCCTTGTTGAAGGAGCAGGCGCTCTTCTTTATATGACGGTTTTTGTTCCTGAATACGGACTGAAGGGTATATGGCTTTCCGTATTCACAGCCATTTCTGCGTTTTGCAATGCAGGTATTGATATAATTGCACCTGACAGCTTAGCAGGCTATGTGCATAACCCAATAATCAATCTTACAACCTGCCTTTTAATATTTTTCAGTGGTATAGGCTATATTGTATGGTGGGATGTTATAAGAGTATTAAAGGCGAAAAAAAGCAAAAAACAAAAGCTTTTCAAGGCTTTGACGCTTCACAGTAAAATTGCTCTTGTAACCACCTTCGTGTTAATTTTCGGTGGAGCTCTTTGCATATTCCTTTTTGAATACAACAACCCACAAACAATGAAGGAATTTACATTATACCAGAAAATTCAGGCATCCTTCTTCCAGTCGGTAACCACAAGAACAGCCGGATTTTTCACAATTCCACAGGAAAACCTATCAAATGGTTCAGCGCTTGTAAGTGTATTGCTTATGTTTATAGGTGGTTCCCCTGTGGGTACTGCCGGTGGTATAAAAACAGTTACAATTACCATTGTTATTGCAGCTGCAGTGTCAGCTATTAAAAATAAAAATGATGTTACATTGTTTAACAGGGCTCTGTCAAAGCAAGCTGTCAGCAAAGCAGTTGCCGTAATATGCACATCATTTTTTATTATGTTTACCTCTACGCTTCTTCTCAGTGCTGTAACCGAAGCAAGCTTTATTGATATTCTTTACGAAACCGTAAGCGCCACTGCTACTGTGGGTCTGACAAGGAATCTTACAGCATCCTTAAATACATTTGGTAAGCTTATAATTATTGCTACAATGTATTTCGGTAGGGTAGGACCAATTTCGTTGGCTGTAGCCCTTAATTTGAAAAAACAAAATCAGAATATAATCAAAAACCCTGTTGAAGATATCAGTGTGGGATAGGAGAAAAAATTATGAGTATAAACAAAACTTATGCAGTTTTCGGTTTAGGCAGATATGGCAGAGCTGTTGCAGAAGAGCTTGTAAAAAATGGTGCAGAGGTTATTGCTGTTGACAGCAATGAGGAGCTTGTAAACGAAGCTGCACAGACTATACCCGTTTGTAAATGTGCCGATGTTACAGACCCTGAGGTTATTGACAGACTTGACATTGCAGATGTAGATGTTGTTATTATTGCAATGGCAAACAGTCTTGAAGCCACAGTAATGGCAATTACACTTTGCAAAGAGGCAGGAGTAAAGACCGTTATTGCAAAATGTGTTGAAGAAATGCACGGAAAAATTTTTCAAAGAGTTGGTGCAGACAGGGTTGTTTTCCCTGAAAAGGAAGCAGGCACACGCCTTGGTAAAAACCTTTTAAGCTCAGGCTTTGTTGATATTGTTGAGCTTTCAAAGGATGTTTCAATGGTGGAGCTTGAAATAAAACCTCACTGGCTTGGAAAAAATCTTATAGAGCTTAATTTGAGAAAAAAATATGCGATTAATGTGGTTGCAATTTTAAAGGGTGAAGAAGTAGTAACAAGTATTGACCCCGAAACACCATTGGAAAACGGTATGAAGCTTATTGTTATAGCAGACACAAACAAATTAGAAAAGCTTAAATAAAAATTTAGTTCCCTTAACCTCTTTAAGAAGTTAAGGGAACTGTTGTTTAGTCATTAAATTCAAATGAACCCGATATAAATGTAACTCGGTCTGTGTCAACGGTTAAAAGTCCACCGTCTGATACAGCAGTTTTCTTTTTATCCTCGTCAAGCCATACTGTGCAGGGTGCTTTTATAATGGACGTAATAAACGGGATGTGTCCTGCCATAATTGCAAGCTCACCCTCAACACCACGTACATCAAGCTTGAAAACCTCACCATCGAATTTGTTTCCGTCGGGGGAGGAAACTGTTAAGTGAAATGTGTTCACCTCTGCACCTTCTTTGCCTTTTCAACCGCTTCCTCGATTGTGCCTACAAACAGGAAGGCTGATTCGGGTAAATCGTCGTGCTTACCCTCAATGATTTCCTTGAAGCCACGTACAGTTTCGCTGATGGGTACGTATTTACCCTTGATACCTGTGAATTTTTCAGAAACATCGAAGGGCTGTGAAAGAAATCGCTGAATTTTTCTTGCTCGCTGAACAAGAAGCTTATCTTCATCAGAAAGCTCATCCATACCCATAATTGCAATAATATCCATAAGCTCGTTGTAGCGCTGAAGAATTCTCTGAACCTCTTTTGCCACATAGTAATGTTCTTCACCAACAATTTCAGGGGAGAGAATACGGCTTGAGGATTCAAGGGGGTCTACAGCAGGATAAATACCCTGTGATGCAATATTTCTTGCAAGAACAGTGGTTGCATCAAGGTGTGCAAAGGTAGTTGCAGGAGCAGGGTCAGTAAGGTCATCGGCAGGCACGTAAACAGCCTGAATAGATGTGATAGAGCCTTTTTTAGTAGATGTAATTCTTTCCTGCAAAGCACCCATTTCTGTAGCCAGTGTAGGCTGATAACCAACAGCAGAGGGCATTCTTCCTAAAAGTGCAGAAACCTCCGAGCCTGCCTGAGTGAAACGGAAAATATTATCAATGAAAAGAAGAACATCCTGTCCCTCTGTGTCACGGAAGTATTCAGCCATTGTAAGACCGGAAAGGGCAACTCGCATACGTGCTCCCGGAGGCTCGTTCATTTGTCCGTAAACAAGAGCAGTGTTATTAATAACACCGGACTCTTTCATTTCACAATATAAGTCATTACCCTCACGGGTACGCTCACCAACCCCGGAGAAAACGGAAATACCACCGTGCTCCTTTGCAATGTTGTTAATAAGCTCCATAATAAGAACTGTTTTACCAACACCTGCACCACCGAAAAGACCGATTTTACCACCCTTTGAATAGGGACAAACAAGGTCAATAACCTTGATGCCTGTTTCAAAAATTTCGGCGCTTGTTGCAAGCTCATCGTAAGCAGGAGCAGAACGGTGTATGCTCCATTTTTCTGCTGCTTCGGGGTTGGGAATATTGTCAACAGCATCACCTAAAACGTTAAAAATACGTCCTAAGGTTTCACGTCCAACGGGTACTGAAATAGGAGCACCTGTATCTGTAACGGGTGTACCTCTCTGTAAACCGTCAGTAGATGCCATAGCAATACATCTTGCTGTGTTGTCACCTATATGCTGAGCAACCTCAACAGTTAATTTTCTTTCCCCAACGGGTATAGTAAGTGCGTTAAGAATTTCAGGTAATTCACCTTCATTGAATCGAACGTCAACAACAGGACCCATAACCTGAACAACTTTTCCCACAGTTGAATTTTCCAAATTTTTCACCTCTTAATATGGTGTTAATTGCCACTACCGGCAACAATTTCTGTAATTTCCTGAGTAATTGCACCTTGTCGTGCACGATTATATTGAAGACCTAAATCGTCTATCATCTGTTTTGCGTTTTTACCGGCAGAATCCATAGCAATTCGTCTTGAAGCAACCTCGCAAGCAAAGCTTTCTCTTAGACAAGCAATTAAAATACCTGCCACATATTCTCTGACTGTAAGATTAAGAACAGTAAGATGATCCGGCTCGAAAATTGTGCTTACAGCAGAGTCTTTTTCACTTTTTTCAAAGGGAAGAAGCCATTTAATTTGAGCATCCCAGGACATAACTGAGTTGTATTTTGTGAAAATAACTCCCAGCCTGTCAAATTTCCCTTCGCTGAAATCCGAGCAAAGACGGTCTGCAAGAATTGCAGCCTCGCTGAACGAAAAATGCTCAGAGGAATTTACTTCTGAATCGAATCTTTCGCAAGCTCGTTTTCCGATAGGAATAAACTCTGCATCCGTAAACTCATTACAAAGCCTGAAAACATTTGCGTTGTAGCCTCCGGCAAGTCCTCTGTCACCTGCAATAACGATAATTTTCGTTTTAGGGTTATCGCTTTTGCGCATATATGGACTTTTTAAACATTCTTTTTCACTTGTAAGAAGTGAAATTGATTTCTCCAGGGACGCAGTATATTCTCTTGCCTTTTGCATAGCTTCATTTGCTCGACGAATTTTTGAAGATGCCACAAGCTCCATTGCTTTTGTAAGCTGCAGGGTGGAGTTAACGCTTTTTATTCTTACACGAAGCGCTTTTGTGTTTCCTGCCATAGCTTACACCTGCATTTCTGAAAGAACTGATTTAAGCTCTTCCTCATCTGCTTCGTCATAGTAACCGGCTTCAATTCGTTTGAGCCATTCGCCCTTTTCGTTTTCAAGCTTCAAGAAAAGGTTATGCTCGTATTCGTGTACCTTTGAAACGGGAACAGAATCAAGGTAGCCTTTAATTGCAGCATAAACAATAGCAACCTGACAACCAACACGAACAGGAGCATTTCTGCCTTGCTTGAGAACCTCAACAATTCGTTCACCTAAAGCGAGTCTTGCCTTGGTGTCGGCATCCAAGTCACTTCCGAATTGCGCAAAGGACTGCAATTCACGATACTGTGAATAAAGAAGCTTGAGCTCACCGGAAACCTTTTTCATTGCCTTCAGCTGTGCTGAACCACCAACACGGCTAACGGAAATACCCGGGTTGATAGCAGGCATAATGCCTGAATGGAAAAGCTCGGTTTCAAGGAATATCTGTCCGTCTGTAATTGAAATAACATTAGTAGGAATGTATGCTGAAACGTCACCGGATTGTGTTTCAATAATAGGAAGGGCAGTAATTGAACCACCACCGTATTCCTTTGCAACACAAGCAGCACGTTCAAGTAAACGTGAGTGAAGGTAGAATACATCACCGGGGTAAGCTTCACGTCCGGGAGGACGACGGATAAGAAGTGAAAGGGCACGGTATGCAACAGCGTGCTTACTCAAATCATCATAAATAATCAAAACATCCTTACCCTGCTCACGGAAATATTCTGCCATAGCACAGCCACTATAGGGTGCAATGTATTGAAGAGGGGCGCTTTCTGAAGCAGTAGCAGAAACGATAATGGTGTAACCCAAAGCACCATTCCTGTTAAGCTCATTTGCCAACTGAGCAACCGATGTGCTCTTTTGACCTATAGCAACATAAATACAGATAACACCTGTATTTTTCTGGTTTATAATTGTATCAATGGCAATTTCGGTTTTACCTGTCTGACGGTCACCGATAATAAGCTCACGCTGACCTCTGCCGATGGGAATCATACTGTCTATAGCCTTGATACCTGTCTGTAAGGGTACACTAACGCTTTCACGTTCAATGATACCGGGCGCTTCCGATTCTATGGGACGGGTTGCGCTGTACTGAACGGGACCCTTGCCGTCGATAGGCTCACCAAGGGCATTAACAACTCTGCCTAAAAGCTTTTCACCAACGGGAACAGAAAGCACCTTGCCTGTTCTTTTTACGGCTGAGCCTTCACGGATGTTGTTTTTGTTTGAAAGTACAGCAACAGAAACAGTTTCCTCTTCAAGGTTCTGTGCCATACCAAAGGAACCATCTTCAAATTCAAGAAGCTCGTTAGCCATACAGTTAGACAGTCCGTAAACACGGGCAATTCCGTCACCCACAAGAATAACCTTACCTGTTTCGGTCATTTCTACTCTGGCTTTGTAATTCTCTATCTGACTTTTAATAATACTGCTGATTTCGCCGGGATTATTCATTCGCTTATCACTCCCTTTGCTTTATTAAGACGGTTTTTAATACTACCGTCCAAGATTTTGTCGTCAATCTGAACCTTTATACCACCAATAAGGCTTTCATCCTTAATAAACTGTGGTTCAATAACCTTACCACTGATTTTCTGCAGCTTTTCAATTAGAGCAGCTTTCTGGTCTTCGGTAAGGGGTTCAACATAGTAAACAGTAGCAATGGTACGGTTCTTATAAATTCTTACAAGATTACAAAATTCCTCAATACAACCACAAATTTCCTTTATATGCCCATTTTCGCAAAGAACCTTAATAAAAGAAACAAGGTATTCGGTATACACACTTCCGAAGGCTTCGTCTATAAAAGAGCTTCGTTCGGACAAAGGAATTGCCGGTGTTTCAAGAACCTTAACATAATCTTGATTTTCACGGAAAAAGCTTCCGATTTCATTAAGACTCTTTTCGTATTGGTCAACTGCGTTGTTTTCTGTTGCCAGACTGAAAAGGGCAGAAGCATACTCTTTTTTAGTCTGCGTCATAGCTGTCACCTATTTCCACAATGAAAGAGTCAATAATCTGTTTGTGGTCCTCGGAATTGATTTCACGTTCAAGAATTTTACTTGTAAGAACAGTACTGACATCAATAATTTCACGCTTGATGCTGTCTTCAGCCTTTGTCATTTCTAATTCTGCATCCTCTTTAGCCCGGCGCATAATAACATCGGCATCGTTTTTGGCTTTTTCAAGAATCTCGTTTTCTCTTGCTTTTGCAAGATTTACTGCAGACTGAATTATACCGTCAGCCTCTGCCTTTGCGCCTGACAGCTTTTCTTCGTAAGCCTTTTTCTCTGACATAGCTTCATTTTTTGCATTCTCAGCTTCGCTGTATTGCACATCAATTGCATCCTGACGTGCTTTAAGCATTTTCTTAACGGGCTTATAAAGAAATTTCTTTACTCCCCAGAAAAGAATAGCAAGGTTTGCAAGGGAAACAAGCATTTGCCATATATTTATTGAAATAACATCTAATGTTTGCATAATGCTTTACTCCAAAAGTCTCTTAATTTTTAAAAATTAAAAAGATTGCATTGTTTCAACAAGAATGTTAACAAGAAGTCTGGGCGCAACGAATATAAGAAGAATTGCAATAACAAGAGCATAAAGACCTGTTGTTTCTGCAACAGCACAACCCATAAGCATTGTTGTTGTAACAGCACCTTTGCTTTCGGGCTGACGGCCTATAGCTTCACACGCCTTTGCAACTGCATTACCTTCACCAATACCGGGGCCGATACCTGCAATCATTGCCAAGCCTGCACCAAGAGCGCAGCATCCTAAAATAATACCGAGAGCGAGTTCCATAATTTTTCCTCCAATAATTTATTTTTTGTTTTTATTTTTTAATAATTTATTTTGTTTTCTTTTTTCGTACAGCTCAAGGTCAAATGCACCTGAAACATTGAGCATTGTAAGCATTGCGAAAATAAAAGCCTGTAAGCAACCACTGAATACATCAAAGTAAACCGAAAGCACAGCAGGAATACCAACCTGTAAAACAGGTATATCTGCTAAAAATCCGGGTAATGCACCCAAAAGCTTATTTGAAAGGCTACCTAAAGCAAATGCCAGAAGTGTAGAAATAACTGTTCCCGAAAGAACATTTCCGTAGTGACGGAAGGACATTGAAATAGGTGTTGCAAATTCACTTATAAAGTTAATGGGAGCCAAAAACGCAACGGGTTGAGTAAAGCCTTTAAGATAATTTAAGGGGCCACATTTCATTTTGTAGTAGGTAATAATAAAGAAAACCAGAATTGCCCAACCACCAACAATGTTAATATCCGAAGTGGGGGGGAAAAGACCGAATAAAGACAAAAGACTCGAACAGGCTGAAAGAAGCATAATAGCAAGAATGAAAGGTGAATAGCCTTTGAAATATTCACCCATATTTTCAAGCACCATTCCGTCAATTTTCTCAACAGCAAGCTCTGCAATGTGTTGCCTTTTCAGGTCAGCCTTCTCACTTATACCGTGGGTAATGAAGCGACAGAAGAAGAAAAGGGTTATGAGTACCAATGCAGAGTTAATCTGCGATTCCGTAACAGGAAAATCCTGCAAGGGCATTGGTATGGTGAAGAATACTCTTGCACCGGTTATGGTGATTTCTGTTGACGGGGGCTCTGTAAGAACCTGAAGCACCACGCCACATACAATGGGAAGAATCATCATAACGATGTAGAAAATATCTACCACCTTGAATTTAAGTTTTGAAGCTTGCAAAAGCATCACCTCTTTTATATACCGGTTTTGATTTTATTTCTTTTTCATAAAAAGTGGTCTTAACGCCACTGCAATTCTTGGGAAAAGAAGGGGAACAACAACTGTGATTGTGTTGAAAACTGAAAGAAGATAGCCCACAACAACAATTATAAAAATAAGAAGAAGTCGTAAGGATTGAGAAAGCTTCATAAGGCTTTTTGCATCCTTTTCTTCTTTGCCTAAAGAGGACTGAACAGAAAGCCCCATAAGAAAGAAATTCCCCACAGCAGCAACAAAGCCTAAAAGGTTACCTGTCAGCACGGTGTAATCCCATTTACCGATAATTAAAAATACGGATTGCATTGCCAAGCTGAAAATAAAAACCATTGTTGCAATATAGCATGTTTCTTTTAAAACTGTTGGATCAATTTTTTTCACGGAGCACACCTCTTTCGTAAAAAACTTTCAAATTTTAGTATACCACAATTAATATACAAAGACAACAAATTTGATGAATTTTTGCAAAAAAAAGTATCGTTTTTGCGATACTTTTTTGATTAGCTTAATATTTGATTAGTTTATTACGGGAAAACCTTTTTCATCAAAGGTTATTTCTTTAATTCTTGCGTGTCGGCAAGGGTCATACAGCACCTGGTTACAGTAAGTACCACAATTTTTTTCAAGGTGAGAGGTGGGACGGGAGTGATAAATCAATAAAAGCTTACCGTTTTCATCAACAACAAAGCTGTTGTGTCCCGGACCTGCCTCACCAACCAAATCTTTAGTTTCAAAAACAGGGTGGGGGAGCTTTTCCCAAGAGGAAATATTCATCAAATCAGTGTTTTTATTCGCATATAGCATACCCATACAGTATTCCTCACCTGTTCCCGAGGCAGAAAAGAAAATAAAAATTTTATCTTCTGTTTTAAGAACAGCAGGTCCCTCATTTACTGCGAAACGCACCTTTTCCCAATCGTATTCAGGTTTTGTTAAAAGCATAGGCTTGGAAATGAGCTTCCAGGGCTCGTCCGGGTTAATTTCAGCCATAAAAAGTGAAGAGTCGCCAAGCTTTTGTGCCCAGATAAGATAATGCTTTGTGTTGCTTTCAAAATAAGTCATATCAAGGGAGAAATCAACAAATGAAAAGGCGTCATCTGCCAAAGCCTGCATTTTACCTTTTTCTTCCCAGGCATCGGTTATGGGGTCAGTACCCTTACATTCTAAAACGTAGGGGCGAATATTCCATACGTTATCAGAATCACCGGCAGCGAAGAAAATATACCATTTGCCATTTATGAAATGTAATTCAGGCGCCCATATATGCTTTGCCATATTTCCGGTTTTGTGAGCCTTCCATATTGTGTGTTCTTCTGCAGCTTTAAGACCTGTAACAGTTTCACTTTTCCTTAAAATAATTCTGTCATAACCACTGTCAACATTGTAAAAAGCAGGGTAAGATGCAGTGAAATAATAAAAGCCGTCAGGACCTTTTACTATGTATGGATCGGCACGTTGTGGAATGAACGGGTTAGGGTACATAAGTCCACCTCAATTAATGATTTATTTTGTTGTATTTTATCATTTTTGCAAAAGTAACGCAACCAATATCAGAATAATCCACCATTATATTTATATTGATACTTGAAAAGCAAAGCAACACAGACTATATAACCTATAATCAAAACGGAAGTTCCCAAAAATTGAACAAAATGAATTGAGGGGAATAAAGCTGTCAAACAGCAAATAAAAGTAGGGACACTCATTAGCATAATTCCTTTACCCATTGAATTGCAATATCCGTCCCGGTCAGCTACATTTCTGTAATGGTAAGAGTGCAAGAGTGAAATGTGTCCCTTTTTAATTGCAAAGCCGGATGAAAGCATAAGGATAGCTAATGTTATTAAACCAATAAATTCAGTGATGTTTTCAAAGGATATATTGTCGAAAATCAAATCCAAAAGATAAATAAATGTTGGTATTGCAGTGGGTAAAAGTAAGATTACAAAAACAACAGAGAGTATAATCATTTGCAGCTTTTTCTTTTTTACAGTTTTTTCTTTTGCTTCAATAACGCTGATAACATTATTTTCTGTAATTTCTTCAAGACTTCCTTTTTCAATGCGCTTTCCTGCCAAAAGCTCATTAACACTAACGCCGAACAATTCACTTAATGCCACAAGTGAGCTTACATCCGGATAACCTTTTCCGGTTTCCCAACGGGAAATTGCTTTGTCAGAAACATTTAATTTGTCTGCTAAACCTTTTTGTGTAAGATTTCTTTCTTTTCTTAGTACTGCAATAAAGACGCCACATTTTTCCGGTGTCATAAAATCACCTCCGTATGTGTTTATGCTAACAAAACAAATTAAAAAGGTCAACCTATGAATCGTAGAGTTGCTGTAAATGCGGAATGCGGAGTTCGGAATGAGGAATGACGGGGCGCAAAAGGTAGAGAAAGGGCACTAATTATCCCTCTTTTTTACGAAGGTAAAAAAGGAGGGGGAACCACGTCAGTGGTGGGTGGTACAACCCAACCAAAAACAAAAATCACTACAAAACGATTGCATTTTTTTAAAAGGAGATTATAATTGTAATATAAAAAATGATAGGTGATAAAATGACAGAAAATAAATTTGAAGAAATAATACAATACGCAAAAATATACTCTGACCCACCCGAAAGGGAACGAGTAGGCTGTAGGGCAATAATAGTTAAGGACAACAAGGTGCTTTTATCATGGGAAGAACGAAAAGATGTGTATATGAGTCCCGGTGGTGGACTTGAAAATGGGGAAAGCCTTGAAGAATGTGTTATCAGAGAGCTTCAGGAGGAAGCAGGATTTAATGTTAAAGTAATAAAACCCTTTGTAAAAGTAAATGAATATTGCTATGAAACCTTGTGGATAAATAATTATTTTATTTGCGAAATTGAAGGAGAGTGTGAAAGACACCTGACCGAAAGTGAAATTTATAACAGAGTAAAACCCGTTTGGGTTGAAATAGATAAAGCTATAGAAATATTTGGTGAATATGACAGTAAAACGGTTGACCACGCAAGTCTTTATCTCAGAGAATACACTGTACTCAATAAATTAAAATCTATGTACTCGATAAATTAAAATCCATTTGTTGACACACTAAAATATATGTGTTAAAATACAAGTCCGTAAGAAAAATGAAATGTGAAAGACTTGCTCCACTTTCTCAATATACCTCTTCACTATTCACTCTTACCTCTTAACTAAATATGCGGGGATGGCGGAACTGGCAGACGCGTATGATTCAGGTTCATATGAACGTAAGTTCTTGAGGGTTCAAGTCCCTTTTCCCGCACCATCGCCCAAAGCCTTATGTATCAAGGCTTTGGGCATTTTTATTGGCAAAGGAAAAACAATCACAACAAAAAAGCAGATGCATAACTTAATGTTATGCACCTGCCAATTTTATATCATAACGAGCAATTAATTTTGATTAAATAAAACAGTCATCAGGGATTGTTTCTGTTTTTCTGTAGGTAAAGTCAATTTACCGTTATTAACAAGTTCTTTCAGACAATGCAGGATAAACCACGCATCGCTATAAAAGATATGTTGTAAGCCGTACATTCTCATTTTCTGTAAATGTTTAGGTGTTTTCTGAAGCACAGCATTGATATAAGGTGTTTTTAGTTTTTCAAATTCATGCGTATATTTTTCTTTTATCTTATCACCGATTGATAAAAGCTTTTTTCGTGATTCTTCATCTTTGATATACACAATTCTCAATGCAGTTTTGAATGTTTCATCTGGCTTACCACTAACAGAGATATATCCTTTTTCACCAAGATAAGCATAATCTTCTTCGCTCAGAATTACATCATTAAGATAATTGTTGAGTAGTGTTAAATCACGAACAACGGATAACTGGTAGTTTTCTTCGATGCGATTATTCGACCATTCGGAATCAACAGTCCAAAGAGTTATTTTATCAGTGAGACCGTTCCAAAACGGACCTTTAAATTTTTTCATTTCTTCGTTGTACATTGGTGGTTTCACATCAGTTGTTGCAACGGTAGCGTAGCAAATATTCTTACCACCGTCAGGTCTTATTGTGTAAACATCTGAAAAAGCTATGCTTTTATCCAATATGCTTTCACCACTGAAAGCAGTAATAAACGGTATAAGTGCCCACATAAGAAAATTTTTATCCCTTGTATAGTTATAACCACCTAATGTACATTCATCTAACAAACCTGATTTTGCAAGCTCATCGTATAGCTCATTTGCAAAAATCTTTGCTGCATTCTGATACATTTCATCATGTAAGTGGTTAAGTTCTTCTGTTGGTTCAGATATAAGAATGTTGCAAAGATATTTATCTTTCTGTTTTAACAGAAAACCATATTCTTCAAGAAACTCTGCTTCACTTTCAACATACACAGGTGAAACACCTAATTCATCAGCAATTTCGTTTATTGATTTTGCTTCATTTCTTACGGTGTAAACGATGTTCTGTGATATAGCACTACGGAAGAAATTTGATATATCTCCCTTTGTTCCGATTTTACCGCTGAAGCTACACATATCAAATCTTTTTGGATTAAACTTTAATTCACGGGGTTCTCTCATAATTTCCATACCTCTTTTCAGTTCTTTTTTAGCTTCAAACAGATGCCACTTCACCGTGCCGACAGGAATATTTAATTCTTTAGCGATCTTTTCCTGCTTTTTGTTTTCATAGTAATACATAATTACTATCCGGCGTTGCAACTTTGAAAGGTAGGCGATTTCAGAATACAGCTTTGAAATTTCTTCTTGCTCAACGAGTGATGATTCGGCAGTTGGTGTTTCATCATACAGATAATTCTCAACTTCATTAATAGGCACACCTGTGAAACTGTGGTTATTATCACGATAATAATTACTCAGACAGTTATGCGCAATGGCCCATATGAATTTTGAAACATCATTAATATCATCACACTTTATCAAAGCAACATAAATCTTAGCCATGATTTCCTGAGATAAATCTTCTGCATCTTCTATGCTACGACACTTTTTCAAAGCAAAACCAAAGACAGGCTTTAAATATTCAGTTGTCCATCTTTCAGCATCTGTTCTGTTCATTTTGACCTCCTGAAAGCAGCTTTCACTTATATAGACACAGAAGATTATAAAAGGTTGGGATATATTACAAGAATTTTAACATATAAACATTAATTTTTTCAACCATACTTATTGTAAAGACAAATTTATAAATTTGATTTTCACACAAATTTCAAGTATAATTTAATCATAATCATTTTTACTTTGGAGGTGTTTTTTTGGTTAACTCCCACCCAAAGCAACATTCTCGTATTCATTCACATATTCAAATATCTAACACGATATTAAAACATTTCCGTGATGAAACTGACAAAGAGAAAAAGGTGTGGTACGGTCATACAAGCCCATACAGGTGCACCGTCATCTGAATTGCCGGGACTGCCATACAAATCCTGATGTAAATCAAGATAAAAATATATTCTGTATTTTTCACAAGGGTTTGCAAAAGCCTCAATTGTGTCAATATATTCGCTAATCAGGGCTACCTTGCTCCTGCTTGAAAACATTCGCCTGATATCTTGAAAAATTGACACCGTGACCGAATGGGCGTATAATGAAACGGTATTTTTTAAATCGCATTATGTAACAGATATAGGAAGCATTCGTAAAACAAGTCTAACGGAGAGATTTTATGAAACCGAATATTATTTTCTATTTTTCAGACCAACAGCGTTGGGATACACTTAACAATACTCTTATGCCAAATGTATGGGAATTGGGAGAAGAGGGTTTGCTTTTTGAAAATTCTTTTACATGCCAACCTGTATGTGGTCCGGCACGTGCTTGTCTGCAAACAGGTCAGTATGCAACTGAAAACCAATGCTATTGGAATGGAATATCATTAAAAGAGAACACAAAAACACTAGCAGATTATTTCAATGAAAATGGTTATGATACAGCGTATATAGGAAAATGGCACCTTGCCTCAGACCGTTATCCGGGTATAGGTGTTCATTGTGAAAAAACTGCTGTTCCTGAAAACAGACAGGGTGGTTATAGATATTGGCGGGCAGCTGATGTTTTAGAGTTTACTTCTCACGGATATGACGGTTATGTGTTCGACGAAAAGGGGAATCGAATTGATTTTACCGGTTACAGGGCAGACTGTATAAATGATTTTGCCATAGAATATATTAATAACCGAAACGATGGAAAGCCGTTTTTTATGTTTGTATCTCAGCTTGAGCCCCATCACCAGAATGACAGGGGTCATTTTGAAGGACCTAAGGATACTGTTGATAAATTCCGTGACTATCCTTTGCCTGAAGATTTAACCTTTCTCAGCGGGGATTACAAAGAAGAATATCCTGACTACCTTGCTGCTATTCACGCCCTTGACGAAAATGTAGGTAAACTGGTAAAAACACTTAAAGAAAAGGGAATATATGATAACACTGTTATTGTGTATACAAGCGATCACGGATGTCACTTCAAAACACGAAATGCTGAATATAAACGCAGTTGTCATGATTCGAGCATACACACACCACTTGTTTTCGGTGGGGGAGCTGTCAAAAAAGCAAACCCTGTAGAAAGCTTGGTAAGTCTTATTGATATTCCATCGACACTTTTAAGTCTTGCTGATATTGAAATACCGGAAAGTTATTCAGGTAATATTCTTCCGGTTGTAAGCAAAAATGTTCCCGAAAGAGATTGTGCTTTTGTTCAGATAAGTGAATCACATATAGGAAGAGCTGTTCGAACGAAAAAATGGAAATACTCGGCACGGGCAATAGGCTCAGGATGGCACAAACCAAAAGCGATTCATTATTTTGATGATTATTTATACGACTTGGAAAATGATCCACACGAGAAAAACAACCTTGTTAATAACGAAAATTATGAAAAAATTCTTCGTCAGATGCGCAGTTTACTTGCAAGAGAAATGGTTAATGCAGGTGAAAGAAAACCAGTTTTCCACAAACCACTAAAAGTAAAAAACTACTGATATGTCTGTTTTTGGTACGGATAGGGCGAATGTTATAAAAACATAGGGTGAAATTAAATAAAATCAAGGAAGATTAGTTGTAAAATATTAATCTTCCTTTTTTTGTGTGGTTGTGGTATATTTAAAATGAGGTGGTATGCAGTATGAAAAAACAACTTAAACGCTTGGCAATATTTTGTATTTGCACAGTTTTATGTGCAACAAATTTATTGACGCCTGTAGCTTTTGCTGCTACGGATGTGTATGAGCTTACCTTTGATAACTTGTTCGTTTTTGAACAATGGGCAAACCATGCAAATTCGGGCGTTGTAAGTCCGAATCTCACAGGAGGAGAGCTGACTAAAGACATTGAAGCAGGTAGCTTTACTCTCACAAACAACTCTTCTGATAGTGAAATATATACAGCTCACTCTATGGGTTCAATTACCGGCTATTATTCAATGCCTGTAAACCCAAACACAAACTACATATTTGAATATATAGCAAACGGAACTGTTACAAGCTTTGAAGTCTTTGTTTTCTTTTTTGATTCTTTGGGGCAGTATATTTCCCTTGAAAACAGTTTTGCAACACAGTACGGAGCTAATATGTGGACATTTACAACGCCCTCAAATGCAGAGTTTATTCAGCTCCGTTTTGATAATAACAGTCCCAATTCCTACGCTACCGTTTCTGACATCAGAATTTGCGAAACCGAGGTTTATGAGTATTCAAAGGACATTAATTTCAGGAAAACATACACTTATTCTTCCGGTGCTGTTTACGGTGAGCTTCCTGTTCTCGAAAGAGAAGGTCTTGTTTTCGCAGGATGGTATACAGGACCTGACGGAACGGGAGAAAAAATTACTGCAGACACCAACATTTCTGCTATAAGCTACAGCTTGTACTCAAAATGGGAGCCGATTATTGTAGGGGATATAAGCATAGTATCTCTTCCCGATAAACGAGAATATTGTGTAGGTGAAAAGCTTAATAGAAAAGGCTTATCAATTTCTGTAACGTATCCTGACGGAACAACAGATATTCTTGACTCAGGTTTTTCTTGCTCGCCTGAGGTTTTAGGTGAGGCAGGAACGCAGACAATAGTTATTTCTTATGGTAATAAGGTTGCTGAATTTACGGTAAATGTAAAGGCTTCCATAGATGCTTCTGTTCTTTTGAACGGAGTGTCAATGATTGTTCCTATGGCAAAGAATAAATATACTTTCAATAAAACTGAATCAGCTTTCAATCGCTATGAAATAAGCTATTCTTCCGATGCATACGTAAGGGGCGTTATGCTTATGGGAGAAGCTGAGGAGGAATTCTTCCTTGAGCCTGCTGAAAACGGAAGTTTTTCCGGATATATTGACGGTTTTCTCAGTGGCACAACTCAATCACAGATAACATCAATAAGCTTTACAGGACTCAATAAAGAGTTTATGGATTTTACTTTAGAAGCTATTACTTTATCTAAAGCAACCAGTCTCGGTGATTCCGATGGTATGGTTTATCTTTCGGATACAAATTATAAAATCGGTATTGATTTGGATTGGGGCGGAGCTCTCACTTATTTAGAGGATAAAACCAATAGTGTTATGTCTTCTGTTAAGAAGTTTGGTACAAAAGTGACTGAGGTTGACTTCAAATCAAAGGTTGGTACGTCAAGCTGGACATATAACACAAGCAGCAATGTAAACTTGATTAACGCCAATGACACAGGCAGACTTGTTCAGCAATCCTATTACGGCACCAGTTCACCTCCTTATGAAATGGGCGACTACAACGGTACTCCGTGGAACTATAACCCTGTTCAGGGTGGTAATGTAAAAAACGAACCCAGTAAAATAGTTGATTTAAAGGTTACCGATAACGAAATATATGTAAAATGTCGTCCTCTTGACTGGGGTAAGTATTCTGATGAATTTGCCACTGCAAATGGCTTAGAGGCTAAATACGGCGAAGATTACATTACACCTGCTTATATGGAAGCCTGGTATACTCTTGAAGATGGATTAATGAGAGCAACCTGCAGATTTGTCGATTATTCGGGTTACCCTGACGCAACAACTACCCAGGAGCTTCCGGCGTTTTATTGCGTTGAACCCCTTAACAATTTTGTGTATTATTCAGGTGGTGAGCCCTGGTCTGACAGTAACACTAAGGTTACTGAAAGTGCATTGCAATTCTGGGGGGATCATCCGGACCAGTTTTTTAACTGTAACGAAAACTGGGCTGCGTTTATAGGCGATGATGCAGACAGCTTCGGTATAGGACTTTACTGCCCCGGTCAGACAAATATGTATACCGGCGTTTTCAACAGGGATGCCTGTACTACAGTTTCTCCTGCAACAGAAAGCCCAACATCTTATATAGCTGCTGTTGATACCTTTACATTCAAGAGCTTTAATCCCTTTTCCTATGCTTATTACATTACCACAGGTAATATTGACACCATAAGAAATAATTTTAAAGAAGTTGCAACAGATCCTACTGACCCGTGTAATGTAGGCTTTACTAACGGCTTCTGTAATGTCTGCGGAAAGTATGAGGTTCCCACACTCACAGCTGATAAATATGACCTTAACGGTGACGGCACAAAGGAAAATGTCTATGAAATTTCAAATGCAGGTGAGCTTTATTGGTTCAGAGAGGTAGTCAACAGCGGAGCAGTTGATGCTAATGCAGTGTTAGTTAATAACATTACAGATAACAGTGGTGTGCTTACAGCCTACGGTACCTTGGCAGGTGATACATCTGCATTCAGAAATTGGATACCAATAGGAAATGCAACGAATAAATATAACGGTCATTTTGATGGGCAGGGTTACACAATAAACGGACTATATATGAATGATTCAGCACGTTCTTACGGTGGACTTTTCGGTTATACTGCTTCTGGTGCAGTAATTGAAAAGGTTGGAATTGATTATTCATATTTCAACGGAAATCAATATGTAGGTAATGTTTGTGGTTATAATGAGGGCAAAATTGATAACTGCTATTCCTTCTATACAATGCTTCAAAGCAATTCCTACGCAGGTGGTATAGCAGGTCACAATAACGGTACAGTTCAGAGATGTTACAATGCAGGACTTGTAACAGCAAGCAGTTATGCCGGTGGTGTGGCAGGCTGTAATAATAACAGTGCAGGCATTTCAGACTGTTATTATCTTTTGGATGCTGCAACAGAAAATGCCATTGGTACAGGAAAATCCGTTGAAGAATTTGCAAGTGGTGAGGTAGCATACCTTTTGCAAGGTGCAAATTCAGAACAAGTTTGGGGACAGAAAACCAATGCAACAGGCTCCGGTCCGGTATTTGATAAGACCGGTGTTTATAAGGTTAACGGTGTCATCAATGAAGACGGTTATGTTCTGGCAGGCATCGGTGACATTGACGAAGATGAAGATGTAGATGTACTCGACTATCAGCAGCTTGTAAATCAAGTGCTTTCGGATGAGAGCTTAGAGTATAGTGATATGCTTAAATCAGACATTGACGGGGATGGCTATCTTGATGTTATTGACTGTTCTCTTATGCAGTTGGTAATAACAGGACACCATAAAGTTAATGTTTATTTAAAGGGTGATTTTGATTGTGACGGAATTCCTTTTACTCAGGAGGATGTAACAAATATCAAAAAAGCTTTTGTAAATCAGGAAAATTTAAATACAAGGCAGAAATATGCTTGTGATTTGAATTTTGACGAAATTCTTGATATTAATGACAGAGATGCTTTAACTCAGCAAAGCGAAAACACTGTAAATCCTACTTTTACAAATATGGAAGAAATTTTGAAAATGAGAAATAAAAAGGTAAATGTTATTATTCTTGCCGGACAATCCAATGCTTATGGCGCAAGCCCGTTGACACAAGCTGTTCGTGATACAGTTGGCGATACGGATTTTTCGAATATTAAAATCAAATATACCAACATTAACAGCGATGACGGTATAAATAACTGGAGAATACATTATTCTAACAGTGATTTTGAAACCTTCCGTCTTGGTATAGGTGGTCAGGCTGATATGTGGTTTGGTCCTGAGGTAGGTCTTTCCTATTACCTTGCAACCAACGAAGAAACAAAGGATGAAACCTGGTACATTATTAAGTGTACTGCGGCAGGAACCTACCTTGGTGGTAACTGGTTATATGACACTACAGGCACATACCATAACGCAACTAATTCCGAGAATATTAAAAACGATCTTGGAGTTTACCTGGCAGACGGAATGATAAATTTAGTTAGTGCTGATATTGCTACACTTATGAGTATTCACGGTGCTGAAAATGTTAATATTCGCTCGTTTATGTGGATGCAGGGCGAAAGTGATGCCTGTGTTAAAGAGTGGGCAGATCAATATGGTGATTTGCAGAATATTCTTGTAAACAAGGTGCGAACAGAGTTTGAAGTGAAGGATGCAGATTCCCACATAGGCTTTGTTGATGGTGCTATTGCGGCATACAATACCAGCTATAACAGTTGGGTTTATTCCGATACCGTTAACACTCACAAGGCTAACAACGCTTCCCTTTGGTATGTTCCCGTTGCAACAAGTAAAAATATAATAAACCAAACAGGTGCCGGTCTTTATACCAATACATCAGCTTCAGCCAATAAGCTTCCTGATTCTGTTTGGATTGATACATCTACTTGCAAATCCAAGCTGGAAAATAACAATGAAAACGGCGAAAATGATGGCGCTCATTATTGTGGCGAATCAATGTTTAATCTTGGTCAATGGTTTGGCTATGGTATGATGCAGGTTTCAGCTTTTTAAAAAGTAAAAATAATCGTCCGAAAACGAAAAATTTTCGGACGATTGTTTTTATATATTTTCTTCTATTTTGTTGTTAACTCGTTCTCTTAAATTAAGCAACCATTCCTGTTCGTGGGGGTAGGTTTGGAAAGAGAGGGGAACATCCAAACCCTGTTCAATAAGGTTTAAAACATATTTTCTTGATGTAAGGGCTTCTAAAAGTCGTAGTGCTCTTAAATCCTGGAAGCCTTCGTGGAAAACCAAATGTCTCAAGGAATTGAGGGGCTTGCCATCTTTTCCGGGGTAAACCACAAAAGCGTCGCCGGAGGGGAAAGCGTTGCCTGCATCGGTAACCTTAAATGGGTCAATGGGGTATTTGGAATACTGGGAGTACCAGAAATTATGTCCCCATTGTAAAAAGCCCGTTGCATCATATTTATAAAGCAGTACACCTAAAACTCTGTTACGCTGTGAGGGCTGTGAGAACATTCTGTTAGGTAAGAATTTATCTACCTGACAGCAACAGTAATAGGTCCAGAAGCTTTTGACCTCGGCTTTAAAAATATCTGCCTCGTCTTCTGTGCAAACGGGATTTTTGATAAGCCCGTTTCTATAGTATTCAATATCTGAAAGGGCATCAATAGTGTTGAAGGTAGGGAAAAGTCTGTTAATTATACCTGCTGCTTTTTTATAATCCTTGCTTTGTTCCTTGCTGGGCTCGTCGGATACATGTAACCAGCATTTATCTTTGATTCCCAACGACTTTACCTCTTTGGTAAAAGCTTTAGAAAATGCTTCAAGAAATTCTGTATATGACTTTCCGCTTGCAGCAGTCTTCCACCCGAAAATCTGTTTTTCTTTGCCGTTTACCGTGGCAATAATTTTGGGTGCGTGCTTTGCACCCCATTGGGTAAAGAAATGAGAAATCTCAAAAGCTTCAATACCACAATCAAGACAAAGTTTTATGTATTTTCTGAAATTTTCAAAATCAAAAGAGTATTTGTTGTTTTCTTTTATAACCTTAACCAACTGAACTGTGGGGCGTTCACCACCAACCTCAGTATCAAGCGGGGGAGTGAAAACAGGAGTTAAAAGCATATTAACTCCGTGTTCAGCAGCATTTCTTATGTAATTTTCAACTATTCTCCAATAGTCATCGGAGAAAACCTCAACACCGTAATAGGTGCAAAGGCAGTCGTTATGAAACCAGTTGGTAAAAAGAAGCTCTTGTTTCGGCAGTTCTTTATCAATTATGTTCAAAGTAAAGGTTCTTTCAAAAACACCTTCGGCTGTTGAAAGGGTAATGGTGATTTTCTTTTTGCCGGTTACGGCTTTTTTTGGTGCATATTCTACCCATATTGAATTCCATTCACCTTTTTTTACAGTAATTTCAGCCTCTATGGGCATAAGCAAATCAGGGAAGGATGTTCTGTTAAGGTCATAATGGAACGAATCGGAATTGTCAAAACCGTTTTTCCCTGCAGGAATATCTTTTACAAAATAAATTTTTAAATCCTCTGACAGAGGAGATTTTACAGAAACAGAAATTTTGTTTTCATTTTTGTTTTCTGACAAAAAAGCAAGTTGAAAAGAAAATTTTTCATTCTTTAAGCAGGAAAAAGAAGTTAATTCTTTAAAGTTAGGTTCTTTTTCTTTGAATATTTTAGTAAGTGAAGAAAGAAGTAACGTTTTCATAATCAAGACCTCATTTCGAAAATACTATGGTTATTATAAATATAAACACCATAAGTGTCAAGAAAAAAGGGCGTGTATAAAAGCAGCAGAAAAAACCAATAATTTTTTTGTTGAAAATATCTGAAAGGTTTACAAATTTCAGAATGTGTGTTATTATTACTCAGTTATAAAGTTTTTGGAAGGGGGGTATTGCAGTTGGAGCATAGGTTAGTTCATTTTGCAGCAGACAAAGCACTTTCACGTATTCTTAAATACATTGATAAAGCACCTGAAGAAAATCTTTTAAAGATTTTAAGAGTTGCTGAAAAGTATTTCACAATGTATCCGAAAGAAAATTACGAGAAAATGCGAAATGCTGTTGGTGACAAGGACAATGTCTATATGCAGCTTGCAAAGAATATTTTAAATGACGTTGACAGAGATTTAGTAAAATCTTTGTTTATTTCTTTGGGTATTCACGCAGGTTATTTCGGTACAAAAACTGTTCGTGCAAAGCGTGATAAATATAATTGCAATATTCCTTTCATTATCCTTTTTGACCCTACAAGCGCTTGTAATTTGAAATGTAAAGGCTGTTGGGCTGCTGAATACGGTCACAGCTTCCAGCTTTCCTTGGATGATATGAGAAGCATTGTTAACCAGGGTAAAGAATTGGGTACCCATTTTTATATGCTTACAGGTGGAGAGCCATTAATCAGAAAAGCAGATGTTGTAACACTCGCTTCTGAAAACCCTGAATGTACCTTCCTTATTTACACAAACGCAACCCTTGTGGATAAAAAGCTCTGCGATGATATTAAGAAATGTGGTAATATTACCCTTGCTCTTTCAATAGAAGGCGATGAGTGCAGTAACGATGACCGTCGTGGTCAGGGTGCCTACGAAAAGACAATTGAAGCAATGGAGCTTTTGAAAAAAGAAAAAATTCTTTTCGGAATTTCCGTGTGCTATACAAGTCGGAATGTAAACGATGTAACCAGCGATGCTTTCCTGGATAAAATGGTTGATTTGGGTGTGAAATATGCCTTCTATTTCAACTTTATGCCCGTTGGTAAGGGGGCTGATAAGGATTTAATTCCCACACCCTCACAGCGTAAATATATGTATTTCTGGATGAAGAAAATACGCAACGGACATACAGGTAAGCCTTTGTTCGTTATGGATTTCCAGGATGATGGTGAGTACGTAGGCGGATGTATTGCGGGTGGCAGAAACTATTTCCACATTAATTCAAAGGGTGATATGGAGCCCTGTGTATTTATTCACTACTCCGATTCAAACATAAAAACCGATACGCTTCTTGAAGCTCTTCAAAAGCCATTGTTTATGGCATACAGAAAGGGTCAGCCCTTTAATGACAACCATTTAATGCCTTGTCCAATGCTTGAAAATCCTGATATTTTAAGAAAAATCATAAAAGATACAGGAGCCAAGAGCACAGATTTTGTATCACAGGAAACAGTGGAGGAGCTTTGCTCAAAATGTGATGATTTCAGTATTGCCTGGAAGCCTGTTGCAACAGAAATTTGGGAAAACAACCCTCATCCGAAAACACATACACAATATTACAGAGACCATAAATAAAAAGCTCGCTTCCACCGAAGCTAGCTTTTTATTTATGAGGTAAGAGTGAACAGTGGAAAGTATTGAAAATGTGAGGAGTTGGAAAAGCTACACATTGCGGAGTTTTTGTTGGATTTTTGTTTGTAGTTTACAGAAATGAAATTTAGAACTTGTGAAATTTAACAATAATGTTGTGGAAAATTGAAATAAATGTGAATTATCGCCAAAGTTATTTGTGCATTATTGACTCTATATACTTTAATATGTTAAAATAATGTCATACAATTTTAGGGAGGGGCGAAGGATGTCGCAGGAGACTGACTCGGCTCTCTAAAAGGAAAGGTGTTTTTATGAAAAAGACAAGAAAGCTTTTATCAATCGTTCTTGCCGTGCTTTTTGTTTTCAGTAGTATGCCGGTTGTTTACACAAACACAGCGGCGGCAGATGCTGTTACTTATGCAGCCGGCGGCGAGGGAACAATTGATAATCCCACAAGACCCGTCGAAGCTTCCGGTTCAATCAACCGAACTGATTTGTATAAGTTGAATATCAACTCTCAGAGTATAACTTATACTTTCTACCAGACCAGAAACGACGAGTACTTTACATATGGTCAGACTCAGGGCTTACAGAATTATTATGAAACAGATGTTGGCTCAAGAACATTGACCTTTGAAAGCATTGGCTTTTATGAAGGCGCATCCGGAATGGATGGTGCTACAGATCCTAAAGAAATTTCTGCCGGCTTTGGCAGATGGGAAACTCCCCTTATTACAAACAACCCCACAAGCGATTTCCTTTCTAAGTATTATGTAAGCAGTGAATGGAAAGCTACAAACAGCAACGCAGCCGGAGTTGGTTCAAAGCCCGAGAACTTTGTTTTACAGGGTGCCTGGACAGATATTGGCGGTTGTAGGATTTATACCTGGCAGAATGATGTTATTTTCAAGGGTAATTCTGCTGATATTAAAGGCGAAATTAACACAGGCTACTATGAACAGCTTTTCTGGAATTGGGTAAACAGTGATGCTACCCAGAGTGCTAGATTCGATCTTCGTATTGGTACAACCATTCGTGTTCTTGATGCCAGAGAGCTTGTGAAAGAAATAGCAGAGGCAGAGGACATTCTTGCAAATCGTGATGAATATACAAAAGAATATATTTCTTCTGTTGAAGCAACTCTTAACACAATCCCCGAAGATTTAAGAGATTTCTCAAAGGTTTATGACCAGAGCGAAATTGACAGATATACACAGATGCTCAAGGATGTCAGCCTGAACTCTGCGGACTACACAGAATTCAATCAGCTTTATAAAAACCTTAAAAGCATTACTAATGGTAAGGGTGCGTACACAGACGAAAGCTTTAGTGTTTTCAAAGTAGAGATTGCTCGGATTAACGCAAACCTTCCCAAAAACCTTGATAAAACAAAGCAGTCAACTGTTGATGCGGCAACTCAGGCACTCAGAGATGCTTATAATAAGCTTATTGCTAAGGATGTTACAGAGAATAAGACCCCCGGTTCTTACACAACAACAGGTGCCAGCTCTGATGATGGCAGATTAAGTGTTAATCTTGATAACACTGCATATTACTTTATGCAGACTAAAGATGATCAGGTGTTTGAATTATCACAAACATGGACTATTTCACGAGGCAAAGCTGAAAACGGAACAGAAACTCCCGACATTTATGGCATTGTTCTTGACACAGCAAATCACACAAGCCCTGATGAAGGTGACGATAATGAATGTCTTACAGACATAATTCTTTCTCCTAACAATACAAGTGCATTTATTTCTCGTCTTACATCAGACTCCGTTACTCAGAATACAGCTTCTGACGAAAAAGGAAATTCAGTTACAAATTATGAGTTTAAACGTTGGAACGAGGTGGATTCAAACGGTAATGATAACCCTGATACTACTGTAACAGACGGAACAGGTCTGTTTAATCCCAACAGAAGCCTTGAGATTAAAGAAAATTCATCTTATTATTTTGAAGTTACACCTCAGTTTAAGGGTCTGTCTTCAAGTGAATCCGGTGAAACCACTTTCAATTTCCTTCAAAGATTGGGAACAAAATTTGTTACAGGTAAGGTGTTAGGCCTTTTCGGAGGAACTACAAGAACCAAGCATTTCCATTTCAATACAACAGTTACTATTACTGACGTTCGTCAGCTTGTTTCTGCAGTAGCGGCTGCAAATGAAACTCTTGCAAATCCCGGCACACATTCAGAAGCTTATATCACTGCACTTCAGGCAGCAGTTGACTCGGTACCCGTTGAAATGCTTCGTGGTGTTGAGTACTACACCCAGGCTGAGGTAGATAAGCTTTATAACGATATTACAACTATCCCCGAGGATGTTGCAGATTATTCTGAATTTGTTGAAGTTTTCGAGTGGATGTTAGGTGAAAGCAAAGATAAATATACAGCAGAAAGCTACAATGTATTTATTGAAGAAATATATGCTATCAACCAGAATCTTCCTAAAAATCTCAGTGCAGACCAACAGGCAACAATTGATGAAGCAATATATGCGCTTTATGCAGCACACGATAAGCTTGTTTCCGTACACCTTAATGATGACAATGTGTTAACTCAGGAAGATGTTGATGGTATCAGCGATATTGATACCAACAACCCCCTTGCATTCTCTGTTGCTTCAACTCAGTATAACTTTATGCAGGTTGCAGACGGACAGAAATTTGCAATCAGAACAGATTTAACAGTAAGAAACAGCAAGTCAAGATATACCTGCCAGCTTCTTTCTTTGAAATTTTCAGCTGTTACAGCAGATACTATCGACTCAATCTGTCAGGGCAGGGAAACTCCCGACACAGGTTGTCACAATGGTGAAGCAATTACATTAAACCAAGGTGATATTGTTGTAAATGCAGTAGAAGGTGTTAATGTTTACTCTGCTATGAATGATGCAGGTGACATTGCCGAGTTCAATACCTGGGTAAATACAGAGGGTGTTGCACTTTCAACAAACGGAATTTTAAATGACCCGACAACTCTTTCAACCACTGATTCATCTGCTTATGCAGAAATGTATTACACAGGCCCCACAGGTAATCACGAAGCTTATACAGGTACAGTTGATGCAACATATGCATTAAGACTTGGCTGGCAGTATTATGAGCAGGTTCTGGGCATTAATGGTACAACCATTAAACGTCACGCACACATTCCTGTTAATATCAAAATTACAGATGCTCGTGCACTCAACGCTCTTTACGAAGATACTGATGCTATATTAAAAGGCAAAGGCGACAAAAACTATACCTTTAATTCACTTCTTAACCTTTACAATGCCTTTAATAATGTTGATCCCGATATGGCGTATGGTAGTGAATACTTTACACAGGAGCAGGTTAATGCTGAATACGCAGAGCTTAAAGCAGCTTATGACGCACTTGAAGAAGGTGCAGATTACAGTGAGTATTTCAAGGCTTATGTTGAGGCAGAAAAAATTATCACTTCCAATAATACCGATTCAAAAGGAAACGCTCTTTATGATGAAGAGACATATGCAAAATTTGTTGAAACAGTAACAAATATTGAAAACAACCTTGACAAAAATCTTTCAGCTACAGAAGAAAATCAGGCAACTGTTGATGCAGCTACACAGGGTATCAAAGACGCATTGACAGAATTGGAAGCAACAAAGCGTGCAGATTATTCTGAGCTCAACGATGCTATGACTGAGGCAGAAAAAATACTCAACGCACCTGAAGGCACATATACTGACAAAACAGTTGACGCTGTTCAGAAGGCATACGATGATGCAGTTAACCTTGATAAAAACCTTCCTGCAAGTGAACAGGGTCAGGTTGATTCGGTAACCTCTGAACTTGAAGCTGCTCTTGCAGATAAAGAATTTAGGGCTGATTACTCTGAATATGACGAAGCATACAATAAGGTTCAGGATATTATTAATAACCCTGACAAATACACAGAGGAAACTGTTAAAGCTGCTGAAGATGCAATGAATACAGCAGGTGCTATTGATAAGGACCTTCCAGATACTGCAGATAATCGTGTTATTATCAAAGACGCAACTGATGCACTTAATGACGTAGTAAATAATGCCGTTGAAAAGGCTGACTATTCAAAATTTGATGAGGCATATAAGGCTGTTGAAGAAATTGCTAACGACACAACAGGTAAATATACCGATGCAACAATTCAGGCAGCAAAGGATGCTCTTGTTGAAGCAGATAAGCTTGATAAAAACCTTCCCAAGAGTGAGGAGAGCCAAGCAGCTATAGATGCAGCAACAAGCGCTCTTGAAGGTGTAATTAATAATGCACAGCTTAAAGCAGATTATACAGAGTATGATAAAGCAAAGGCTGAGGCAGATTCACTTACAAATGAGGATGGCACTTATAATCAGGTTGCATTTGATGCTTACAAGGAAGCAGTAAATAAGGTTGATTCTGCTCTTAACAAAGACCTTCCTGCAGATTCTCAGACAACTGTTGACGAGGCTACACAGGCTCTTGAAGAAGCAAAAGCAACTCTTGAGAATAATAAGCTTGCAGATTATACAGATTTCAATGCAGCAAAGGATGCTTTGGAAGGAATCGTAAATAATCCGGACGATTACACAGCTGAATCTGTTGAAGCAGCTCAAAAGGCTCTTGACGAGGCAAATAAAGTTCCCTCCGGCTTACCCGTTGGCGAAAACAATATGTATCAGAATATAATTGATTCTGCAACAGACGCTATGGAACAGGTTCTTGGTGTTGTGGAGAAAAAAGCAGATTATACAGATTATAATGCTGCAAAGGATTATGCAGATAACCTTGTAAACGACGACGGAAACGGTAATAAAATTTACGACGAAGAAGCTTTTGAGGCTTACAAGGAAGCTGTTAATAACATTGACAATGCACTCGACAAAAATCTTCCCGAAAGTGCACAGCCAATTGTTGACGAAGCAGCTCAGGCTCTTAAAGATTTAAGAACAGAGCTCGAAGCAACAAAGGAAGCTGAAAAGGAAGTTATAGCTCCCGAAACAAAAGTTGATGATCTTATTGATGATATCATTAATGACATTACACAGAACCAGGGCTACACTAAAGATGAAATTATTGTTGAGTTCAAAAACTATTTAGGTGAAGAGCTTGCAGGCGAGGACTTTGTAGGTACAGGTTCAACAATGAGAGTAATTCTTAAAAGCACAGGTGAGCTTTTAGAGTACAAATTGTACATTGTTATGGGTGATGTTGACGGTAACGGACAGATTACTGCTGACGACTATAACAAATCAATGAATATAGCTCTTGAAGAAGAAACCTATGCAGAGGAAAATTACTACTTCTTAATTGCAAACGACATTGATGAAGATGGTGTTATAGACGTACTTGACACCTTTGAAATCAGAAGAATGAGCAAATAAGTAAAAAGAGAACCACTCCGAAAGGAGTGGTTCATTTTTATTTCTATGTAGTTATTTTACTATTTTCTCACCATCAAATACGATAATTCCGTGACCGTGACCGGTTTTGCCACCACTTAAAACGTGCTTTTTGAAAGCTCTTTGCATTGAGGTATTCTCATCCCATTTTTTAGGAGATTTATAACCACTTGCATTGAATATTCTCCAAGCATCATCGAATTTGTCTTTTGCTTCGCTTGAAACAATTTCAAAGTCATTGATGAATTTAATCGTGTTGGAGTTTTCAGGAAGGAATTTTTTGTATTCTTCAAAAATAAGCCAGGAGCCACATTCAAAAATCATAAGTCCGTCTTCCCTGCGATATTCAGGGAAAAATTCATAAGCCTTTTTGAAAGAGTCAAGGCGAACCTCGTCGGTAAGGGGAACACCTGAAGATGGGATATGGAAGCCGAGAGTTTTGTCACCTTTTTTAATGGTGATTCCTGCAGAAGATGTGAAATCCTCACCACCGTATGTAGTCATATCAAACTGGTATCTTCCCAAAGCAAATCGGGTAAGGGCATAGAAGCCTGTATTCCAGGAGGCAACAAAAGTACCGTGAACGCCTTTACAGTTGACACATTCAACATATTTATATTTAAGGTCCATAATTGTGTTCCAGAAAAGCTCATCACTTAATCCTCTTTCCTTATAGAGGCCGTGCATAACCTCAGCAGCACGAACAAGGAAAACAAAATCCAAGGTGTATTCCTTGATACCATAAATTATTGAAAGTGGTTTAAGCTTATCGAAGCACTTACCGAAATCATGTGCTTCGGGGAATAGAAATTCATTAAAAATTGTCTCAAATTTTTTGTTGAGACTTTTTGTTTTTTCAATTTTTAAAGCAGCTTTTTCAAAAGCTTCAATAGCCTCGTCAGGAAGGGCGAGTTTTTTTTCAACCTCTTTAAAATGTTCGTTAAGTATTACCATATCTACACACAACCTTTAATTTTTTAAGCTGTTAAGGGGAGCAGGAATTCTGCCACCTCTGTTAATAAAATCTGCGCAACCCTCGTTGTGGACGGGCATAACGGGTGCAGTACCTAAAAGACCACCCATTTCAATGGAATCGCCCACTTTTTTGCCGGGTGCAGGAATAATTCTTACTGCAGTTGTTTTGTTGTTTATCATACCAATAGCAGCTTCATCAGCAATAATTGCAGAAATTGTTTCAGCAGTTGTATCACCGGGAACAGCTATCATATCAAGTCCAACGGAGCAAACGCAGGTCATAGCCTCTAATTTGTCAAGGGTAAGAACGCCTTTTTCTGTTGCTGCAATCATACCCTCGTCTTCAGAAACGGGAATAAAAGCACCTGAAAGTCCACCAACATGAGAGGATGCCATAACGCCACCTTTTTTTACAGCGTCGTTAAGCATTGCAAGGGCGGCTGTTGTACCGTGAGTACCACAAACCTCAAGACCGATTTCTTCAAGTATTCTTGCAACAGAGTCACCAATAGCGGGAGTGGGAGCCAGGCTTAAATCAACAATACCAAATTCAGCACCTAAACGCTTTGATGCTTCACTTGCCATAAGCTGACCCATTCTTGTGATTTTAAATGCAGTTTTCTTAATGGTCTCAGCAACAACATCAAAGGGTTCCCCCTTGATCTGTTTAAGTGCATTGTATACAACACCGGGTCCTGATACGCCAACATTTATTGCACATTCAGGCTCACCTACACCGTGAAATGCACCTGCCATAAAGGGGTTATCCTCTACAGCGTTGCAGAAAACAACCAGCTTTGCACAACCGAAGCCGTCACGGTCCTCTGTTCTTTTGGCAGTTTTCTTTATTGTCTGTCCCATAAGCTTTACAGCATCCATATTGATACCTGCCCTTGTTGAGCCTATATTAACAGAAGAACAAACAAAATCGGTAGTTGCAAGTGCTTCGGGAATGGAGCTTATAAGCCTTCTGTCACCTATTGTAAAGCCTTTTTGCACAAGGGCAGAGAAGCCACCAATAAAGTTTACGCCACATTCTTTGGCTGCCTTATCCATTGCCTGAGCAAAAATTGTGTAATCCTCTGTTTCACAGCTTTCTGCTGCTATGGCGATGGGGGTAACAGAAATTCTTTTGTTGATAATGGGAATACCCATTTCTCTTTCCAGGTCCTCACCGGTTTTTACGAGATTTTCAGCATATTTTGTGATTTTATCATACATCTTCTGTGCGCAGGTTTTGGGGTCAGGATGACCACAGGAGCGCAAGGAAATACCCATAGTGATTGTTCGGATATCAAGATGCTGATTATCAATCATATTGAGTGTTTCAATAATTTCACGTTGATTAAGCATAAGTCACCTCAGATTTTGTGCATTGCATCGAAAATGTCTTCACGCTGAATACGGATGCTTACACCAAGACGGTCACCTTCATTGTCAAGCGCTTCAACAATTTCCGGGTAGGAAACATTTGCTTCCTTAACATCTACAAGCATATTCATTGTAAACATATTCTGCATTACAGTCTGGCTGATATCCAGAATGTTTACGTTGATTTTCTGAAGAACAACACAAACACCTGCCATAATGCCGACTTTGTCTTTGCCTACAACAGTTATAATTGCATTCATAAAATTACCTCTTTTGAACAATATATAAGATATTTTATCATATTGAATTTAATAATACAATAAAAAAATAAAAAACTTGCAAAGCAATATACCCGCCCATAAGACAAACAAAATAGGTGATGTGTTTTACGTACACATCACCTGTATTATGCTAAAAAAGATATAATTAATATTATTTTGATTTTATTGTTTTTATTGAAGCAATTAGCATTCTTCTGATTGAACCACAATCATTCCGGAGTATTTTATATTTGGATTCGGTTATGCTGTTGGTTTCAAATAAAACATCCAACCAAAACTCCACTTCATAACATTCTTTTAGTGCTATTTCAAGTTTTGATATAAAGTCTTTTTTGCCTTGTGCATATTGCGCTTCGTGTATATTTGCACCAACAGAAGTTCCTGAACGAAGTATTTGATTTATTAAAGGTGATTCTATATGATTTGATTTCATTTCTCTACAAAGAAAAACAATATCTATAGCAAAATGCTTTGATTTATCTCTTAAAATACTATCCGACACTTAATCACCCTAAAACAAAATCAATCTGAAGAACAAAGTTTTTAGTGATATTCTGCCTATGGCAGAGTGATATTATTGCTAAAGGCAATAGTGATATTGAAACCTTTAGTTTCAGTGGTATTTTATTCGCCAAAAAAACTGACCGAAGGTCAATAACACTATGCGTAGCATAATATCACTGCAAAGCAATATCACTCGCCGTATGGCGAATAAAACTCTTAATTAAGTGCTTCCCAAATGATTCTGAAAATATCAAGTGAGCCAAGGAATCTTACAAGGTTATCAGGGATAAAGCTTGCAATTTCCCAGAAATCGTGGAAATTATCTTCTTTTTCTGTTGTATCAATAGGAGCACCCTCGTATTCAAGAAGGAATGCCTGAGTATAAACAATACCACCAACACCGAAAATCTCAGCTCTTACGTAACTGCCGATGTTTGCTGCATAGTCATCAAGGTCAATGGAGTTACCGTAAGCAATTGTGTTACCGTTTGCAATCCAACGGATGCAAAGGTCATCAGTAGTGTTAAGAGTGATTCTGTCTTCTGCATCATCAACAACTACAGAGTTAATGTAAGGAGCTTCAACATCAAGAGGAGCTTCGTATTTAGCTTCATAATCCTCAACCTGACGAGCAAGAACATCTTCAGCAATAGCCTTTGCTTCCTCGTCACCGTTTTCAAGAAGATAATTACAAATTTCTTTAAGCTCTTCGTTGTTACCCAGCTTTTTACTTGCAGCAAAGAATGTACCTGTGCTCATAGCTGTTTTAAGGTTGTCAACTGTGTTTTCGGGCATAAGCATCATTGTGTAGCCTGTGTAAGCAGCGTCAACGCTGTGTGCGTCACTTGAAGCAATACCAAGAACATTTCTTCCCTCGGGAGCAAGGTTCATAAGAAGGATATCCCAGAGCTTTCTGTCGAAACGGGTTCTGGAGTCGCCCTTACTGTTCATATCAATACCCATACATGTGGGGTATTTTCTGAGAATGCTTGTGAATTTATCAATGTAGTATTTATACATTGTATCGCTGTAATCGTAAGCATCTGCTGTGCATTCCTCGTCACGGGCATTTGTGTATTCACCGGGGTGGTTGATAACTGAAAGACCACCAAGCTCATCAACAGCCTTAATAGGTGTTTCATAGTCACTTGTGCCACCGAGAAGACCGTGACCATAGTCAACAAACCAAGTGTTAACGTGAGAGTTGTTAAGGGAAGATGGGTTCTGCTCGTTAGCAAAGGGAACACGGAGCATTTTCTGACCCTGTGTACCATCTTCAAATGTCTGGTAGTAGTAGTCACCACCGTTTTCTGTAACAACATCGTAGCGGTTGCCTTCAAATGTAAGACCACCTTCGGCATCAAGACAAACCATTTCTGCGTTGGGATTTCTCATTTCAAGGAAGACTTTCATAGCGGGAATAACCTGTTGCTCTGTCCATGAATAGCTGGTAAGACCATGGTCAGAAACTGCATATACATCGAAACCATATTTATAGTTGATTTCAAGCATATCCTTGAGAGTATCTCTACCGTCAGAAGCAGTTGTGTGAGAGTGAAGGTCAGTTTTATACTGATCCCAGGACCAGTCAACCTCTGCATAGGGGTTGACAATTGTGTAATCTCTGTCAGCCCTTGCTGCATAACCTACAGTTGAAAGTGCGCCTGCAAGCAAAGCAACAACACAGATTACGGAAATAACCTTTTTAGTCATATTTGTCACCTTTCCTTATTTAATAAATTCTTTTTTGTTTATTAGCTTTTCAAGGGCTTCTTCTCTTGTGATTTTGCCGTTGTTAGCATCTGTCATAAGCTGAACATCGTGGTCACGAAGCTTGTAGAAAGCCCAACATAAACAACCTAAAGCAACTCCGATAGCAGGAACCATTATAAAGAGGAACCATAAGCCGTCAAGTGTTTCAGGGGTCTGGGTAATTCCAAGTTCTTTAAGCTGATCAAAGTTTTCTGCGGCAGAAACATCCTTCCATTTGATAACACCCAAAAGGAACAGGTAAAGAGCAGAAGCGATTGCGCCTGTAAGCTTTGTCATAAAAGTCTGAATTGAGAAAGTAATACCCTTGGCTTCAATGCCTGATTTGAATTTACCGTACTCAGCACAGTCCGGGGTGAACATAAACATCATTACACCCATAATGCTCTGTGGAACTGCACGAATAACATAAAGTGCAACTATAAGCCAGGTATTGCTGTAGCCCAAAAGCCACATAACTACACTCAAAGCTATTGTTATAATGCCACAGAATATAAAAATTTTCATCTTGTCAAACCTTGCTACCATTTTAGGAACAAGCAAAGAGAAAATAAGAGCAGGTACTGCCGAAAGAGCCATAACAATTAAGCTGAACAAAGAGCTGTTGAAAAGGTAGAAGGATACAACCAAGGTCATAAGACCTGTTATATTAGCTCCACTGTAGAAGAAAATACCCCCGTAATAAATAAGAAGATTTTTATTTGAGAACAGGTATTTAAACATTTTCCTTACTGTGAAGGTTTCATCCTGCTCGCCACCACAACGTTCAACACCATTTTTGCAAATGAAGCTCATTGTAATAAGAGCAACAACTGCAATTATTATTGAAACAGTGCTGTAGCTGAAGCCGATGCCTTCGCCTGCAAGAAGGGTTGCAAGTATGGTTGAAAGACCGGAACCAACTCCACCCCAGATACTCTTGTAAGACTGCAGGGCTGTTCTTTCGTCAAGGCGCTCGGTCATTGCAGTAACCATACCATAAATCGGAACATCACACAGGGTGTAAGCAGTATCCCAAAGGATGTATGTAATTGCGTACCAGGCAAGCTTGAATGCCTCACTGCCATTTTTTGGCATTGAGAAAAGCAAAACAGTTGAAACAGGGATTGCAATCAAAGAAATTTTCAGCCAAGGCATAAATTTCTTTCCACTTCTGAAGCGAACCTTGTCAAAGATACATCCGAAAATAGCGTCATTAACAGCATCCCAGATTTTTATAAGCAGGGTAATACCTGCAGCTTTTTCTACATCAATACCCTGAAAGAGAAGTGCTGTTGTCAGAATTGTTGTTACAAGGGTGTAAATCATATTCTGACCGGTAAAGTATATGTAGTAGCTTTTTCTCTCCTTATTGGTGGTTTGCCAGAGGGGATTTTTATTCACTTTTTCTTGTGTCAAACACATCACACTCCAATACCCCTATTCTAAATCATATTATATTGTAATACTTTACCAAGTCAAAATCAAGTAACAAGTTATATAATTTTATAAAGTTTTTTATGTGCAAAAAATAAAAAACGGAACTGCCGAAACAGTTCCGTTTAAATTCATTTTTTAGACGAACCAACCTTGTTAAGAACGGAAACGCTACCGATGATGATACCAACAACAATGAAAATACCAATCATTCCTGCGCCGGAGCAAAGAAGAGCTTCACCGATATTCTCAGTTGTGAAGTGAAGACCTTCAACTGTACCTGCCTGAGCAGATGCCTGTAAAAGAATATTTAACATTTTAATTACCTCCTTTATGAATTACCGAAGAAGTTAAGAATCATACCACCGGCTATAACGGAGGCAACCTGACCTGAAACGTTAACACCTGTTGCGTGCATAAGAAGGAAGTTCTGGTTATCTGCCTCAAGACCCAGCTTGTGAACAACACGGCTGCTCATGGGGAATGCAGAAATACCTGCCGCACCAATCATGGGGTTGAACTTCTTTCCTTCGGGAAGGAAGATGTTTAAGATTTTTGCAAAGATAACGCCACCTGCAGTATCAACAACGAAGGCAACAAGACCAAGACCGAGAATGAGAGCAGTTTCCTTTTTAAGGAATGCTTCAGCGTTCATATTTCTTGCAACTGTGATACCAAGGAGAATTGTGATAAGGTTTGCGAGAACCTTCTGTGCGGTTTCTGAAAGAGAGTCAAGAACGCCACATTCTCTGATAAGGTTACCGAACATAAGGAAGCCGATAAGAACTGCAGACTGAGGAGCAACCACACCTGCAATAACTGAAACAACGATGGGGAAAAGAATTCTTGTTCTCTTGGAAACTGATTTGCCCTCGTATTTCATACGGATTTTGCGTTCTTTTTTAGTTGTAAGAAGCTTGATAACAGGGGGCTGAACAATGGGAACAAGAGCCATATATGAGTAGGCTGCAACGATAATAGCACCAATATACTGAGAACCGAGTTCAGATGCAACGAAAATAGATGTAGGACCATCAGCTGCACCGATAATAGCGATTGAAGCAGCCTCGTTGATGGGGAAGAAAAGTGAAGCAACGCTGAGAGTAAAGAAAATACCGAACTGTGCTGCTGCACCGAAAATCATAAGCTTGGGATTGGAAAGGAGAGGACCGAAGTCGATCATAGCACCTATACCAATGAACAGGAGCAAGGGGAAAAGCTCGTTTGCAACACCGGCGTTGTAAAGAACCTCGATTGCACCGTGCTCGGAAATAACACCCTCTGTAAGTGCCAGGGGAAGGTTTACGAGAATTGTACCAAAGCCCATAGGTAAAAGTAGAGTTGGCTCCATATCCTTTGCAATTGCAAGGTAAATGAGAAGTCCGCCGATAGCCCACATAATGAGCATTGGGATAATTTCGGAGGTGAAATCCATTCCCATTACAGCTTCAAAAATACTTGTGATTTTTGAGCCGAATTCCATTAAAGTATCCATATTTTTCCTTCTTTCTTATTATTCAACAATTCCTTCAAGGAAGTTTGTTTCCTGAACATTAAGCTCTCTGTCAACACGGAAGGTTTTGATTTCGTGCTTGCCGATATCAAACCAGAAGCCGTTGTCGAAAAGCTTTGACATAATGTAGCAGCGAGTTGAGTCTATACCTTTTGTTTCATAAAGTCTTATGATAAGGTCACCGCTGCCATCCTCACAACGCTTGAGTGCAGTGATAAGTACATTATCAGCATTTGTGTAAAGGAATGAATCCTTCTGTGCCAGCTCGCCTTTGTGGTAGCTTTCGGGTACTGCAACAACATTGTTGTTGAAAAGGTGAGCTTCCTTGACGATATCACTGTTTTCTGCCTCACCGGTGTGAAGGTAAATACCATAAGAGAAACGGTTTAAGCCTTCATCGGTGAAGTTGAAGTTTGCGTCAGGTCTGTAAGAGTAGTGGTCTGCAAAAATTACATTTCTTAATGCAGTAAGTCTTAATTCTGCACCGGGACAGTCATAGCTGTATTTTGAATCGCTTATTACAGAAAGACCAAAGCGTGTATTATCCTTGGTGACTGTAATATCTGCCCAGTTAAGAGCAACCTCTTCGTCACCGTCGCAAGGACGCTTGATGAAGCTGTTGGGGATTTCGTAGGTTGAAATTTCCTCCTTACCACCTATGGGGAATGCAAATTTAAGAAGCGTGAATTTCTCCTGCCACATAGCCTTGCAGTCAACCTTTAAGGTTTTCTGACCTTTAGCAAGGATAAATTCCTGGGTAAGATAGGATTCATTGAACTTGTGAACTGTACGGATTACGCTGCGAAGTGCACCTTTTTCAACTCTTTCAATGCTTACTAATTCCATAAGACCTTTAATGTCGTGGAATTTGAAAACATTATGTGCCCAGGTATCTGTTTTATCATCGTTTATGACTGTGGGTATAGCAAGGAAATTTTCGCTTGCATACTCGGTGTTGGTTTCTTTATTAACAAGGCTCTTTATGTAGCCTGTACGGTTGTCAAGTTCAACGGAAAGGAACTCGTTTTCCATAAAGAAATCCTGTTCGCCTGTAAGCTCTTTATCAGCTTCAATGTGCTCACATTCAAGCCAATATGTTGCATAGCCCAAGGCAGGAACCTTTGCCATAAATAAAGTGTCAAGGTGTTCATCGTTAGAACGGGAGGAACGAACATTCTGGAAAACAACAGAATTGCCCTCGGAGTCTGTAACTGCCTTTGAGGGGTGGTACATTCTTACGGGCATATTGATATCGTAAGAATGGGGGTTGAAAACAACAACAGGACGGGGGAAACCGTTGTCAGCACCTGTGTAGTGACGTTCTTCAAGCATTGCATCGCTGACACCATCAATCCAGGTATCAATTTTACGGGAAATTTTAAGAACTGCGTTGTTGTAGCTTTCAGATGCAATGTTAAGTGCATAGCCCTCGGATTCTTTAACATCCTCATAAGCCTCCATAATGGAGCAGCCACAAAGAATATCGTGGAATTGGTTAAAGCAAACCTTTTTCCAGGCATCTTCAAATTCCTTGGTTTTAGGCTTGGAATCTGTAACTATTGAAGAAATAGTATCCCATTTTTCTGCTGCTGCAAGAGTGTTTTCAGCTCTGCGATTGAGAGCCTTCACAAGACTTGTTGCGCTGTAGCAGCCACTTGCGTGGTGTTGAAGCTCGTCCTGCCAGACAGGAATTTTAAGGAATTGGCTGAGCATATCTTCAAAGTATTCATCGGGAGAGGAGAATTCAAGCTCGTTGTAGCCTTCTCTTTCGAGGTTTTCTTTAAGATATTCAATGTCACCCTTGGTGGGACCACCACCGTGGTTGCCAACGCCATAGAACAGCATCATTCCGTGACCTGTTTCCTCTGCACGGCTGTTGGCATCGTCAATTCTTCTGTCAAGAGCTTCTTTACCGTGAGCACAGTAACCGTCAGGAAGTCGGTATGTCATAATACGGGTGCCGTCTGCACTGTCCCACCAGAAAAGATTTTCGGGAATGTTTGCATTTTCGTGCATACCGGGACGCTGGAAAATGTAGGTGTTCATACCACCCTTTTTAAGCAGCTGAGGAAGCATTGCATTGTGGCCGAAGGAGTCAACATTGTAGCCTGTTTTACAGGTTATGCCGAATTTTTCGTAGTAATAAAGCTGACTGTAAAGTGCCTGACGGGCAAAGCTTTCACCGGAGGGCATATTGCAGTCGGGTTGAATCCACCAACCATTGACAGGCACCCATCTGCCTTTTTTGACCATTGTTTTTATTTCTTCAAACATCTGGGGATCAATTTCTTCAACCCATTGATAGTATGCTGCAGAAGAACAGGTAAAAACAAAGTCCTTGTATTCTTTTAATCTGTCAAGAGCGCTACGGAAGGTCTGAAGAACCTCTCCACAGCCCTCCTGCCAACGCCAGAGCCATATTGGGTCAAGGTGAGCATTTCCGATAAGCTTGATTGTTTTATCCATTATTCTTCACCCTCCTCAATAAATCTGAAATATCTTCCTAACCAATAGCCGAAAGTGAACACATAGCAGCTTTCAACACAGAAGGCTCCGCCACTGTCCTCGTCTTTATATTCAAGTGGGTTTCTGTCAAGCTTTGCAATAAATCTTTCATCGTTTGTAGGAAGGGCAGAAACTTCTTTATAACCACCCATAAAGGTACGAACGGGGTAATCTCGTCTTGATGTAAGTGAAACCTTGCTTGCAAGACGGGATACGTTGAAGCGATAAAACCAGGTTTTTATTCTTTCTTCATTGGGCTTTGCTTCGGGATCACTGAGGAAATACGGGAAATCGTAGCAAGGATTATATTCGGGAGCAAGAGAATATCTCCAGCTTCTGAAGCCTTCAAGAAAGAGCTTCTTTCTTTCGGGGTCGGGTTCAAGAGTTGCAAGCCCCCAAAGTGCAAGAACTGCAAGGTTATGGTCACCGTACATAATATCTTCACGGTCATCAATACCTGCCTGAAGGCACACGTGGTGGAAACGGTCAAAGTGACCTGCAGTTAATTCTGCATAACCCTTTTCGTTGCAGAGCATATTATATGTTTCAAGGAATCTGCCCTCTTCGCCTGTAATGTGCATTGTAACACGAAGGAACATAAGAAGCTCAGCAGCATTAAGACAAGCATCTGCCCAGCCCATACCGGAATTGAAGTATTCTTCGTTCCATTTTGCCCAGGTTGTGGGTTCGCCGTTTGCTTCACGAAGCTGGAAGCCATTATCAATGATATGGTTCATTGTGTTTCTGGCAGCTGTTTTAAGAAGCTCGTCGTATTCAGGGTCTTCACAGCCTAAAAATTCGTGGGCAACAAGAAGGTGAAGGTAGTGGTGAGTAATTTCATCACTGCTTGTGTCACCCTTGTAGGTGATGTCGGTATCTTCATAGCCTTCGTTAGTATAGTATTTGCGAAGTCTTTCGGGAATCGGAGCATCAGCCTTTACTTCAAGTCCTACAATTTTTTTGTTTCTTGCATCGGTTGTGTTAAGACAGGAAGCTGTAGCACCATTTTTCTTGTAGAAAAGACCATCATCAGGAACGGGCTCGTCCTTTGTAAGATAGGTTCTTGCAACAAAACCGTCGCCACGCCCTGCAATATACATAAGAAGAAGGTTTGCTTCACTTGCTCGCATAGCAACATCTCTTGCCTCCAGAGTTTCGTGAGCATAATCACCCTTTTCCCTTTTAAGAGTAGCATAACGGAAAATTTCACCCATTGCATAGCCTGAGGAAAAGCTTCCGTCGTTGTCGGAATGTCCGTAAGGAAGGGCTGATTTAAGGTTGCCTGCTTCAGAAAGGTACTTCTGGCTAACCATTCCGTGACGTTGAACATAGGTGAGAGTTTCCTGAAGAAGCATATATGACTTTTCTTCCATAGACATCTTCTTCATTTCAATATGGGTAACACCCTTGTCTGTAAGAACCCATACACCATCTGCATCATCGCAAACAAGAGCACGAACATTGTTGTCAAGAAGGTCACGCCTTGCGCTGAAATACATTACCACATCGTAAAGGCTTTCTGTGTTAGGGTCATAGCGGGTAACACCGGCATTTGAACCATACCACATAACACCGTTTTTGCCTTCGCAGAAACAGGTGTAATCCTTCTTTTTCTGGGGGAGGGGGTAGGGGAAATCAGTTAAATCGGGCTTGTGAGGACGAACCTCTAAAAGAGCCTTAGGTACTTCAATATCGTACTTTTTGAAATGGCTCGATACCCTGGTTAGTTGGGGGGTAAGTTTAATGGGTTGTGCCATCGGAACACTCCTTTGCTAATTGATTGGGTGTTTTAAATCCAAATTTATACATTATAAATCATACCAAAAATGAGAAGAAAGTGCAATATATATAGGAAAAAATATATTATTTAAAAATTTAAAATATATATTGGAATATGGAGAAAATAGTGATATAATAAAACCAATAATGGAATATTTTGGTGCATTTGAAAGGAAAATGCTTATGAATACATCAGTTTTTGATAAATACGAATCAGAGGTTCGCTCCTATTGCCGTAATTTCCCTGCTGTTTTTACAAAGGCAAAAGGCTCAATTATTACTGCAGAGGACGGAAAAGAGTACATTGACTTTTTCTGTGGCGCAGGTGCTCTTAACTATGGTCACAATAATGATGATATAAAAAGAAAAATTATTGCCTATCTGGAGAGTGACGGTATAATCCACTCTCTTGATATGTTTACCTCTGCCAAAAGAGATTTTATTGAATATTTTGAGAAAAATATTCTTGAGCCCCGTGGCTTTGAATATAAAATTCAGTTCCCCGGTCCCACAGGAACGAATGCAGTTGAAGCTGCCCTGAAGCTTGCAAGAAAGGTTAAGAAAAGAAATAACATTTTCGCATTTATGGGTGCTTTTCACGGAATGACTCTGGGCTCTCTTTCAATGACTACTGACAGAGATTCAAGAGAGGGTGCAGGTGTTGTTCTTACTGATGTTACCCATATCCCCACCCCCTATATGTTCCCTGAGCTTGATGTTCTTCAGTATATGCAGACTCTTCTTGATGATGACCATTCCGGTATTTCAAAGCCTGCAGCAGTATTCATTGAGCCCGTTCAGGCTGACGGTGGTATTCACGTTTTCAGTGTTGAATTCCTTAAAGGACTGAGAGAGTTCTGTACCAGAAACGACATTCTTCTTGTTTGTGACGATATTCAGGTTGGCTCTGCGAGAACAGGCACATACTTCTCCTTTGAAAGAGCCGGCATCACTCCTGATATTGTTACACTTTCAAAATCTATTGGTGGCTATGGTATGCCCTTTGCCCTTGTTCTGTTCAAGCCCGAGCTTGATGTGTGGAAGCCCGGTGAGCATAACGGAACCTTCAGAGGAAGTCAGCTTTCAATAGTTGCTGCAAAAGCAGGTCTTGAAGTAATGCTCAAAGAAAATGTTGAAAAAGAGGTTCAGCGTAAGGGCGAAATAATTAAAGAATACCTCAGTAAAGTTAAAGAGATTAACGAAAATTTCGATGTTCGTGGAATCGGCTTTATGTGGGGTGTAGACTGTAACAAGGTAGCACCCGATGCAGTTTCAAAAGCAATTGTAAAAGAATGCTTTGATAACGGGCTTATCGTTGAAAGAGCAGGCAGAAACAACGATGTTGTTAAGCTTATGCCCTGCCTTTTAGCAGACGACGAAACCCTCAAAAAAGGGCTCGAAATCTTCGTGAATGCTGTTAAAACAGTTGTTGAGAAAATGTAAAATTAAGCTATTGTAAAACAGCGACTGTTTTGCAATAGCTTTTTATTAAATTTTGGAGTAAACGAGAAAATGAAAAAACAAAATAAAGAAAATAAATCAGGTAATGCAAAGCTTATAAAACGCTTTTTGCCATACTATAAATTACATATAAAAACATTAATATTCGATTTGTTTTGCGCATCGCTTACTACAGTTTGTGAGCTGGCACTTCCTATGATTGTACGTTTTATTACCGATGCAGTAACAACGGATATTGCGCTTTTAACCCCTGCGGTTATTTTAGGTGTTGGGGGAATGTACCTTGTAATGAGAGCAGTTGATGCCGTTGCAAACTATTATATGGCGTCTGTCGGTCACATTATGGGTACTAAAATTGAGACCAAAATGCGTAAGGATTTATTTGAGCATCTTCAGAAGCTTTCCTATTCTTACTACGATAACACCAAAGTAGGTACAATAATGTCACGAATCACAAGCGATTTGTTTGATGTAACGGAATTTGCGCACCATTGTCCCGAGGAGTTTTTTATTGCAGGAATTAAAATTGTAGTATCCTTCAGTATTTTAAGCTTTATAAATCTTCCGTTGACACTTCTTCTTTTTGCAGTTATTCCCGTTATGGCAGTTTGCCTTAAATTCTTCAGAAAACGAATGAAAGAGGGCTTCCGTGAATCGAGAGTTGTTGTAGGTGAATTAAATTCTCAGATAGAGGATTCGCTTTTAGGCGTTCGTGTTGTAAAATCCTTTGCAAACGAAAACCTTGAAGAAAAGAAATTTAAAAAGGGCAACGAGAAATTCCTTGAAATAAAATCTAAAGTATATAAATATATGGGCTCCCACAGCTCTGTTAACAGAGTTTTTGAGGGTGTAATGTATATTCTTATAGTTGTAGCAGGTGCGTTTGCTCTTGTCGGAGGTCACATATCGGCTGCAGACTATATTGCATACCTTCTTTATATAGGTACACTTCTCACATCCATCAGAAAAATTATTGATTTTGCAGAGCAGTTCCAGAGAGGTATGACGGGTATTGAACGCTTTGCAGAAATTATGGATACCGAGCCTACAATCAAAGATAAAGAAAATGCAAAAGAGCTTGTTGTTACAGCCGGAGCCATTGAATTTAAAAACGTAACATTTAAATATTCGGAAGATACTGACGAAATTCTTAACAACATAAACATAAGCATAGGCAGTGGCGAAAGTCTTGCACTTGTTGGTCCGTCGGGTGGTGGTAAAACCACAATCTGTAACCTTATTCCCAGGTTTTATGAGCTTTCCGAGGGAAGCATAAAAATTGACGGAACAGATATTTGCGATGTTACACTTAAAAGCCTTCGTGAAAACATTGGTGTTGTTCAGCAGGATGTGTACCTTTTCTCCGGTACAGTGAAAGAAAATATAGAATACGGACGTCCCGGTGCTACTGATGAAGAAATCCGTGAGGCAGCACGTCTTGCCGGTGCAGAGGAGTTTATTGACAAATTGCCCGATGGCTTTGATACCTATGTCGGCGAAAGAGGTGTTAAGCTTTCAGGTGGTCAGAAGCAGCGAATCAGTATTGCAAGAGTATTCCTGAAAAATCCGAAAATACTTATTCTTGATGAGGCTACAAGTGCCCTTGATAACGAAAGCGAGTACCTTGTTCAGCAGTCACTTGAAAGACTTGCAAAGGGCAGAACAACAATAACTGTTGCCCACAGACTGACAACCATTAAAAATGCCGACAAAATTCTTGTTATTACAAAGGATGGTATAGCTGAAAGTGGCAATCACGAGGAGCTTGTTGCCCAAAACGGACTTTATTCGACGATGTATAAGATGTATAGATTATAAATTCGAAATGCGAAATTCGAAATGCGAAATTAAGCTTTGCAATAAAGAACCTTCCGTCACGAAAAATCAAGATTTTCCGTGCACCTTACTTCGAAGGAAGGCTCAAAGAATAACAGCTTCATTGTTCTTTATTGCTACACACGGCATCTTTTAATTTGCTGTGCGCAGCACCCGACATTCCGAATTCAGAATTTTGAATTTCAAATTAAATACAATTAATTTAGGAGAAATAGTTATGAACTACCCAACCCCTCACATAAACGCAAAGCCTTCGGATTTTGCTAAAACCGTGCTTATGCCCGGTGACCCTTTAAGAGCAAAATTTATTGCAGAAAATTTTTTAGAAAATGCAAAATTAGTTAATAATGTACGTGGTATACACGGATATACCGGCACATACAAGGGCACACCTGTTTCTGTTATGGCATCCGGTATGGGTATGCCTTCTATAGGAATTTACAGCTACGAGCTTTTTAATATTTTCGGTGTTGAAAATATTATTCGTGTGGGTTCAGCAGGTGGTATGTGCGAAAGGGTAAAGGTAAGGGATGTTATTATCGCACAGGGAGCTTGTACCGATTCAAACTACGCCCACACATTTAATCTGCCGGGCACATTTGCACCCATTGCGGATTATAAAATTCTTAAAACAGCAGCAGATATTGCAGAAGAAATGAATTTGAGCTTTGTTGTGGGAAATATTGTCTCTTCCGATACCTTCTACAATGATAATGAGAACGTACCTCAGGGTATGACCTCTGCTGACCTTTGGCGAAAAATGGGTGTTTTAGGCGTAGAAATGGAAGCAGCAGCACTTTATATGAATGCTGCAAGATGTGGTAAGAGAGCACTTGCAATTCTTACTGTTTCAGATCACCTTGTAACAGGGGAGTCACTTTCCTCTGACGACAGACAGAACTCCTTTACAGATATGATGAAGCTTTCACTGGAAACGGCGGTAAAGTTGGCAAATGAATAATATAAAAAGAGTTTTTCTGATTGTACTTGATAGCTGTGGCATAGGAGATGCCCCCGATGCAGAAGGCTTCGGAGATAAGGGTGCAAACACAATAAAATCAATTTCACAATCAAAAGAATTTAATATAAAAAATCTTTGTTCTTTAGGTTTTTCAAATATAGACGGACTTTCATATTTAGGTGATGGTACTTTAAAAAGCAAGGTTGCAAGGCTTTGTGAAAAATCAAAGGGCAAGGACACCACTATAGGTCATTGGGAAATTGCAGGGTTAGTTTCGGAAAAGCCTTTACCCACATTCCCAAATGGTTTTCCCGAGGAAATTTTGAAAGAGTTTTCTGAAAAAACAGGCAGGGGTGTGCTTTGTAACAAAACCTATTCGGGTACAGAGGTTATAAAGGCTTATGGTGAAGAGCACCTTAAAACAGGGGATTTGATTGTATATACCTCTGCTGACAGCGTTTTCCAGATTGCAGCTCACGAAAGTATTGTTTCACCTGAAAAATTGTACGGGTATTGCAGAGTTGCCCGTGAAATTTTAAAGGACGATTTTGGTGTGGGCAGAGTTATTGCAAGACCCTTTGAGGGGGAGTACCCCTTTAAAAGGACGGCTAACCGTCACGATTTTTCCATTGAGCCACCGAAAGAAACATTGCTTGACGAACTCAAAAACAAGGGCTTTGACGTAATAGGTGTAGGAAAAATCCACGATATTTTTGCCGGAAAGGGTCTGACTGATTTTGTTTTCACCCGAAACAACGAAGACGGAATGGCAAAAACAACGGAATACCAAAACAAAGACTTCAATGGACTTTGCTTTGTAAACCTTGTGGATTTTGATATGGTATATGGTCATAGACGAGATGTTGAAGGCTATGCAAAGGCTCTTTCAGTTTTCGACAAATGGTTAGGTGAATTTGTTGAGAATATGAATAAAGATGATGCTCTCATTATAACTGCTGACCACGGTTGTGACCCGCTTTACAAGGGAACTGACCATACAAGAGAATGTGTGCCCTTTGTACTGTATGGTGAAAGTATTGAACCCGAAAAGCTTGGTACTATAGAGGGCTTTGACTATATTGCCAAAACAGTTAATGAAATACTTACAAAAGAGTGATTTTATGACAGATAAAGAATTATTCCAAGCAGCAGTAAAAGCTATGAAAAATTCATACTCACCTTACTCAAATTGCAAGGTAGGTGCAGCTCTTCTTTGTGAAAACGGTAAGGTTTACACAGGAGCAAATATTGAAAATGCTGCATTCGGTCCCACTGTTTGCGCCGAAAGGGTGGCAGTTTTCAAGGCAGTTTCCGAGGGAGAAAAGGATTTTTCAAAAATTGCTGTTGTTGGTGGAAAAAATGGCGTGATTAAAGGTGTTTTTGCTCCCTGTGGTGTTTGCCGACAGGTTTTAAGAGAGTTTTGTAAAGACGATTTTATAATTCTTTTGGGCGAAACTGAAGAAAACTATAAAACAGCCACATTAAAAGAGCTTTTGCCTTTGTCATTCAGTCCTGAGAATGTGAGGTAATTATGAGAATATATGATATTATAAAAAAGAAGCGTGACGGCTTCGCTCTTACCAAAGAGGAAATAGATTTTTTTATTAAAGGCTATGTTGACGGCAGTATTTACGATTATCAGGCATCTGCACTGTGTATGGCTATTTTCTTTCAAGGTATGGACGAAAGGGAAACAGCTGATTTAACACTTGCAATGGCACATTCCGGGGATGTTGTTGATTTATCCGGATTTGGTAGCTTGACTGTTGATAAGCACAGTACAGGTGGGGTAGGAGATAAAACCACATTAATAGTTGCGCCCATTGTTTCTTCACTTGGTTGTATTATGGCAAAAATGAGTGGGCGTGGCTTAGGTCACACAGGTGGCACCATTGACAAGCTGGAGTCTATTGAGGGCTTTAACACAGCCCTTTCACCTGATGAGTTTTTCAGCCGGGTTGAAAAAACCGGAGTAGCAGTTGTAGGACAGACAGGAAACCTTACTCCGGCAGACAAAAAGCTTTATTCCCTTCGTGATGTTACTGCAACGGTTGATAACCTTTCGCTTATTGCTTCAAGCATTATGAGTAAAAAGCTGGCTGCCGGTGCACATACTATTGTTCTTGATGTGAAATGTGGTTCAGGTGCATTTATGAAAACCCCTGAGGATGCAGAAGAATTAGCACAGGCAATGGTTAAAATCGGAAATAACTGTGGAAGAAATACTGCTGCAGTTATTACAAATATGGACAGACCCTTAGGTAACAATATAGGTAATTCCCTTGAGGTCATAGAGGCTATAGAGGTGCTTAAAAACAATGGTCCCGAGGATTTGAAAGAGGTTTGTCTTGTTCTTTCATCAGAAATTGTGTCACTTTCTAAAAATATTCCTGTTGAGAAGGCAAGAGAATTAACAGAGGATGCACTTGAATCAGGCAAAGCTTTTGAAAAATTCAAGGAATGGATTTCTTCCCAGGGCGGAAACAAAAATTGGATTGAAAATACAGACCTGTTCCCGAAAGCAACATATAGTTTTGAGGTTAAAGCCGAAAAGGATGGCTATATTTCAAAAATGAATGCAGAAAGCATTGGTATAGCATCCGTAATTCTGGGTGCAGGCAGGGAAACAAAAGAAGATACAATTGATATGAGCGCAGGAATTGTTCTCAATAAAAAAACAGGAGATAAAGTTATGAAGGGCGACACCATTGCAACCCTTTATTCCTGCAACGAAAAGTCATTTGAGTCTTCAAAAGCAAAGTTCTTATCTGCTCTGGAGTTTTCTGAAAATTTCATAAGTGAAAAGGCTTTAGTGTATGGTGTTATAAAATAATTACCGGTTTTAAAAACCGAGGATTTATCGGGAGTAAAATATGAAAAGGATCTTTGAAAAATACGAAACGTTTTTTTGTATATTACTGATTGTTTTATATCTGGTAACTAATTCCCTGTGCTTACAAAGCTTTGGACCTAACGATTATAGAACTGCTATCATCAATACCGTGCTTTCACTTGCGTTAATAGTATTGATGATATGCCTGAAAAGAGTTTCATATTATGGCTTAACAAAGGTAAAAAGACCGAAAGAATATTTGTTTTTCATACCATTGATATTGATTGTTTCTGTTAATGTATGGAATGGAATAAATATAAATCACACTTACGGTGAAATAATTTTTCATACTCTTATTATGCTAAACGTGGGCTTTATTGAGGAGGTTATTTTCCGAGGCTTTTTATTCAAAATGATGGCAAAGGATAACGTAAAGCTTGCAATAGCAATCAGCACACTTACCTTTGGTATAGGTCATTTTATCAATATATTTAACGGTGCAGAATTAGTACCAACGCTAATGCAAATAGGCTACGCTACGGCATTAGGTTATCTTTTTGTGATTATATTCTATAAAAGCAATTCTCTTGTACCTTGCATAGTTGCCCATTCCGTTAATAATGCACTTTCAATATTCAATGTGGAAAATAATCTTTCTCTTTACGTTATACCCGTGTTTTTGATGATAGTTCCCGTTTTGTATGCAGTGTACATAAATAAAACTGTAAAGGAAGTTTAGTCTAAAAATGGCATAAAATAAACCCCCGACAGACCTGAAATCTGTCAGGGGTTTGGTTTTTTTAGCTTGTGTTAGTTTATATCTTCATAAGATTCGGGATGCCCTTGATAACAGAAGGGATTGCTTTAACAATCATTACTGTAACACCACGGACAAGAGGCTTCTTGTCGTTAAGGATGTCAAGAAGCTGGTCAGCCATTTTAGGGCTGAAAATACCGAAGCTCATTGAAATAAGGTTTTTGATAGGTAACTGTAAAGCTATACCTGACGCCATACTCTCTTCACCAACAAGCTTTTTGATAAGACCAACGATTTTGGCACCGTTTTTACCTGCTGCAGAATCTTCAATTGTATTAACAAGAGTAAGGTTGGGATAAGCCTTGATTTCACGAGGAGGAAGCTCTCTGCCAAGAACTGCAACAAACTCCTCGTCCTTAATATTCATAATATCTGCTGTGTAGTATTTAGCAGCAGTTGCTTTGTAATCGGGGATTACTGCTTCAACTGTTGACTCAACATTGAGCTCAGCAGAAAGCTTGATATCACGGCTTGATGCACCGACATTGATAGTGAATTTACCACTCTCAACGTGCCAGTCGTGAATATTTACGTTGTAGTAAGCAAAAGCACGCTTGCAAAGCTCAATAGAAACTTCCTTTTCTTCGCCTGCTTTAAGAAATACCTTCTTGAAGCCTTTAAGCTCCTGCTTAGGTCTGTAAATTGTGCTTTCGTTGTCTGTTACATAAACCTGTGCAACCTCTGCACCGTCAACAGAGCCGGTGTTTTTGATTTTGAAGGAAACAGTTACCTTGTCTGTATCCTTAATAGAATCAGCTGAAAGCTTAATATCTGAATATTCAAAGCTGGTATAAGAAAGACCGTAGCCGAAGGGGAAAAGAACCTTCTTTTCTGCTGTGTCATAGTATCTGTAGCCAACAAATATGCTTTCCTTGTATTCAACAGAAGCAGTGTAACCGGGATAGTAGTTGTAGGAGGGGTTATCGGAAAGAGCGAGTGGATATGTTTCAGCAAGCTTACCACTGGGGTTAACATCACCAAAAAGAATATCAGCTGCAGCACTGCCTGATGCCTCACCACCAAGGATGCAGTTAAGAATACCTTTGACTTTATTTGCCCAGGGCATTTCAATAGCTGAACCACCTGAAAGAGCAACAATAACATTTTTGTTTACTGCACTTACTGCATCAACAAGCTTTGTGTGAAGCGCAGGAATACCAAGGTGACGACGGTCAAAGCCTTCGGATTCAAATTCTTCAGTAAGACCAATAAAGAGGATTACTGCGTCCTTGCCCTTTGCAGCTTCAACTGCTTCTGCAATGAACTGTTCGTCAGAAATTTTGTTTTTCTTTGCTGTAGAATAGCCGGGAGCATAGGTAACCTTTGCGCCCTTTGCAAGAATTTCGTCGTATGCACAGTCAACCTTAATTGCGTTAACAAGTGAAGAGCCTGCACCCTGGTAACGGGGCTTTTTAGCCATTTCACCAATAACCGCAATGTTTGCATTCTTTTTAAGAGGAAGAATTGCGTCATCATTTTTAAGAAGCACCATACATTGACCTGCAATTTCACGGGCCTTCTGATGATGAGCATCCTTATCGTAGGTATAATCACCAAGAACTTCCTTGGATTTCATAATAACTGTAAGCACGTTATCAACCATTTTATCAAGGAATTCCTCAGGGATTCTGCCATCCTTGACAGCTTCAACAATCTGGCTGTTGCCAAGTCCATTTGAGGTGGGCATTTCAAGCTCCTGACCTGCAAGAAGACCTGCTACACGGTCATTTTCTGCACCCCAGTCAGTAACAATCATACCTTCGAAGCCCCACTCGTCACGAAGGACATCTGTAAGGAGCCATTTGTTTTCTGCACAGTATGTACCGTTAAGACGGTTGTATGCGTTCATAATTGTCCAGGGCTGAGCCTGTTTAACTGTTTTTTCAAAAGAGGTAAGATAAATTTCTCTTAATGCACGCTCGTCAATAACGCTGTCGCAGGTCATACGACGGGTTTCCTGGTTGTTACCTGCAAAGTGTTTGAGAGATGTACCAATACCCTTTGACTGAACACCGTTAACAAATGCAGCAGAAATTTCACCTGCAAGGTAAGGGTCTTCAGAGAAATACTCGAAGTTTCTTCCGCAAAGGGGAGATCGCTTGATGTTTGTGCCGGGTCCTAAAAGAACACTAACCTGTTCTTTTAGACATTCTTCACCAAGAAGAACACCCATTTCATAAATCAAATCCGGGTCCCAGGAGCAAGCTGTTGTAGCTGCTGTAGGGTAGCAAATTGCAGGAACACCTTTAAGGCTTGTTGCCTGCTCTTTATCCATTTTTTCTGCACGCTTTCTGATACCGTGAGGGCCATCAGTCCACATAACAACCGGAATACCAAGTCTTTCAAGACCGGGTGTGTGCCAATAGTCAAGACCTGAACAAAAGCTTGCCTTTTCTTCAAGAGTCATCTGTTTAATAAGATCTGCGTGTTTCATTTTCTACCTCCGTAAATCTCAAAATTATACATTTTAATCATAACATACAAAATATTCCAATGCAAGGGGGAAATGTTATACAAATTTATTAACCTCGTCAGCGTCGGGCTTTTGAAACATTGAAGCAAATTCCAAAGCACGATTATGTTCAAGATAATACGCTTTTGTTTCTTTGTTCAGAATTTCCTTGTTCCGTTTGTTTAATTGATATTTCCAAGTTTTATCGCTGATTTCAATATAATGAAGCTCGCATTCAATATTACGGGATTTGTAGAATTGTTTGGTAGCCTTGCGTTCTTCTTTTGTCCAGAAGCCCCAGTCCAGTACAATATCAAAGCCTTTTTCAACAATTTCTAAAGATTTTTCAAAAAGATAGCTCTTTATTCTTCTTTCGTATTCCGTATGCAATTCTCTTCCACAGCATTTGTCGAATAAGGAAAGCATAATTTCATCAACTGAAAGCAAAATAGCATTGTTTTCTGAACAGAATTTTTTAGCATAGGTTGTTTTGCCACAGCAAATCTTACCACAAATCAAATATACTTTTGCCATAGTGTCTCCTTTTTCCAATAGTATTTCTATTACTTAATTTCCTCATACATAATTTTAATAATTTTCGTACTGTTAAGGCAACAACCGGTGTTGTTGGAATGGTAATAGGCTACAAGCAAATAGTCATCACCCTCTATGGTTGCAGGATAGCAGTAGCCGTTATTAAGGTCATCCTCAAGGTAGAAAAGATTTTCTTGCGTGAAAGTGGTTTCACCCTTTTTTCTTACTGCCATTGTGTATGGTGTTCTGCCCCAGAATTCTGCGTCATCATCTCTTAAAATGTGCTCGGGAACAGGATTGAAAATTGCAACTGTCAGGTCTTTAAAATCTTTTACGGACATAGGGGAGGCAGGGGACGAAAAGAATATATTTGGTTCGGGTGTTGACCAGGTTTCGCCATTATCATCTGAATAGCACTCATACTGGTAGCCTAAAAGGGTTCTGATGTAACACCAGAGCTTTCCGTCGGGTAGCTCATAAAGCCCCGGCTCCTGAAAACCTATTTTGTCATTTGGGAAAGGCGTTTTGAGCTCTACCTCGGTTTTCTTCCAGGTGTAGCCGTCATCATCGGAGCAGACAAAGCAAATTTCACCTGTGCTTAGTTCGTCGCTGTCGGTATAGATTGTATGACGAGCCAAGGGAAGAATGATTCTGCCGTTTTTCAGCTTTATAACTCTATCGTTGTTGAGAATAAAATAGTCGGGTTTTTCGAGAAAGCTCAGACAGCTTTGTGGCTCTGTCCAGTTTTTACCTTCGTCCGAAGAACGCCTTATAACAATTGTGTCGGAGCCATCTTTGTTTTTTACAATATAAAATGCACCAATGTCACCATTATTCATTCTTAAAAAAGAAAAGCTCATAATATTAAGGTCATTTTCAGCTTTTTCAAAAAGCACCTTGCTTTCTGACCAGCTTTCGCCTTCGTCTATTGAAGCTATAACAGAAATTCGGGCAACATCATCATCCTCTCTGCCACCTGAAAATTCAGTAAAGGCGAACAAAATACTTCCGTCATTCAAACGAATAAACGAGCCCTCGCCGATTCGTTTTATTAAACCTTCAGGTGCCATTAAATGAACCTTTCTGCCTATTTTTCTCACTAAAATCCACTCCGAAAAAGAAAATATATACAAAATTATATCATACAAAATGCACATAATACAACCTTGAAATTGTAACATTACGACAGGCTGTTTTTATTGCTTTTAAAAAATGGCTATGCTAAAATATTTTTAACAAATTTTAGGAGGTTTTCCTATGCTTTATAAGAAAAATTCTGCTTCGGAATTGACGGAGGCATTATTTAAGAATCCTACAGCCGAATACCGTGGAACACCCTTCTGGGCTTGGAACAATTTGCTTACAAAGGAAGAGCTTTGTCGTCAGATTGATGTTTTCAAGGAAATGGGTCTGGGCGGATTCCATATGCACGTAAGAACGGGTCTTAAAAACAAATATTTAAGCGATGAATATATGGAGCTTGTTAAGGCTTGCGTTGAAAAAGCAAAAGGCGAGGAAATGCTCGCCTGGCTTTATGATGAGGACCGTTGGCCCTCAGGTGCAGCAGGTGGACTTGTTACATGTGACGAAAAATACAGAGCAAGAAATCTTGTTTTTACAACAGAAAAGCATGGTGCGGTTTTCAGCTCCGGCGATGTATCACGCTCTAATGGGGACAGAAGCGGCAACGAGACGCTTCTTGCTTGCTATGATGTTATTCTTGATGAAGCAGGTTACCTTGAAAGCTACAAAAGAATTGAAGAAAATCAGGAAGCACAGGGTACAAAATGGTATGCATTCTTAAATGTGTATGGTCCTAACAGCTGGCATAATGACCAGACCTATGTTGATACCCTTAATGCAGAGGCAATTAAAAGGTTTATTGAGGTTACTCACGAAAGATATAAAGAAAGTGTAGGTTATGAGTTTGGTAAAACTGTTCCTGCAATTTTCACAGACGAGCCTCAGTTTACCAGAAAGGATACATTTGACAACTCCTTTGACACAGACGATGTTACAATGCCCTGGACAGATAAGGTTCCCGAGCTTTATAAAGAAGCCTATGGTGCAGATATTCTTGACACACTTCCCGAAATTTTCTGGGATTTAAAGGATAGTGCTCCTTCTGTTCATCGTTATCGTTATCACGATTTTATTGCTGAGCTTTTTGCACAGTCCTTTGCAGATACTGTTGGCTCCTGGTGTGCAGAAAACGGAATTGCTCTTACCGGTCACATGATGGAAGAGCCTACATTACATAGTCAGACTGCTGCATTGGGTGAAGCAATGCGTTCCTACAGAAGCTTTCAGCTTCCCGGTATAGATTTGCTTTGTAATTCACACGAATTTACAACTGCAAAGCAGGCACAGTCTGCAGCGCACCAGTTTGGCTACGAGGGTGTTCTTTCTGAGCTTTATGGTGTAACCGGCTGGGATTGTGATTTCAGAACCTATAAGCATCAGGGCGACTGGCAGGCAGCTTTGGGTATAACAATCCGTGTACCCCACCTTTCCTGGTATGCCATGGCAGGTGAAGCTAAGCGTGACTACCCGGCATCAATATCCTATCAATCACCCTGGTACAAGGAATATGGAGCTATTGAAGACCATTTTGCAAGAGTTAATACAGCTCTTACAAGAGGCAAACCTATAGTTAAGGTTGGAGTTATTCATCCTGTTGAAAGCTTCTGGCTTCATTGGGGGCCCAACGATAAATCAGCTATTTTCCGTGATGGCACAGACGAAAACTTCCTTAACCTTACAAAATGGCTTCTTGAAGGCAGCATAGACTTTAACTTTATCAGTGAATCTCTTTTCCCCACTCTTTGCGAAAAAGGTACATCACCCTTAAAGGTTGGCGAAATGGAATATGACACAATTATTGTTCCTGCTTGCGAAACCTTGCGTTCAAGCACCCTAGAGCGTCTTGAAGCCTTCCGTGAAAATGGCGGCAGACTTGTGTTCCTTGGTGCTGCACCTGAGCTTTGTGATGCAGCTGCATCTGAAAGAGGCAAAGCATTATATGAAAAGTCTGAACACATTGACTACACCCGTTCTGCACTCCTTACTGCAATGGAAAAGGACAGAATCGTTACATTGAGAGATGATGAAGGCAGATTTACAGATGACCTTATTTATCAGCTCCGTCAGGATGAAGCTTGCAAATGGCTTTTCATTTGCCATGACAGGGAGCCATTTAATAAAGATATTGACTGTGGGGAAGATATAAGAATTACCATAAACGGTGAATACGGTGTTGTAATTTATGATACAGAAAATGGCTCAATAAAAGCAGCGGACTATAAAACCCATAACGGAAAAACAGTTATCAGTGAACATATTTACGGTTATGAATCAAGACTTTATAAATTGGTTGATGTTGATGCTGCTTCCTCAAAAGCAGAAGAATCAAAAACAGAAACAACAGAAATCCGAGTTCCCTCACAGGTAGAATACCAGCTTTCCGAAGAGAATATACTGGTTCTTGATATGGCAGAGTTTAAGATTGATGGCGAAGCTGAGTTTTCACCTAAAGAAGAAATTTTAAGACTTGATAACATCTGTCGTGAAAGATTAGGCATTCGTGAAAGAGGTGGGGCTATCGTTCAGCCTTGGGTTTATGGTGAAGCTCCCGATGTCAGCAAGGTTACTCTCAGATATACCTTTAACAGTGAAATTGATTATGAAGGAGCTTTTCTTGGCCTTGAGGATGCCAAAAAAGCAGATATTACCTTTAACGGTGAAAAGGTTTCCAATGAAATAGTAGATAATTATGTTGACTATTCAATTTTTAAGGTTAAGCTTCCGACAATCAAAAAAGGCGAAAACGAGCTTATTATAACCTACCCCTTCGGGCCTTCAGCAAATCTTGAAAATGTATTTGTTTTAGGCTATTTCGGAGTTAAGGTTGTAGGTACTGAAGGTACAATTATTCCTTTACCCGAAAAAATAGGCTTTGGTGAAATTCTTTCACAGGGCTTGCCCTTCTACAGTGGTGTAGTTACATATAAAATCCCTGTAAATGCAGAAAAGGGTATGGTTGAGGTAGAAGCATCGGATTATCGTGGCGGACTTATAACTGTTGAGGTTGATGGTGAGAAAAAGGGTAGAATTATTTATCCGCCCTATAAACTTAAAATCGAAAACCTCGCAAAAGGTGAACACGAAATCGGAGTTAAGCTTTATACACATCGTTACAACTCTTTTGGTCCTATTCACCTTGTAAATGAAAAAGAATCCTGGCACGGTCCCAACGCCTGGAGAAGCAGCGGCAGCAACTGGTCTTATGAATATGTGTTAAGAAAAACAGGTATCTTAAAAGCACCGGTAATAAGATTGTAAAAGATAATCACTACATTGAAATTTACAACAAATTTCAATGTAGTGATAAATTTTTTATACAAACAATTTCTTAGCCAGCCACGCACGGACCTTTTTGCTTTTGTTGGCATAGAGCCAGAAAAATACCAGCGCTAAACAACAAACTCCTGAAATGAAAGTTATCTGACAGTTTAAAATGTAATCATTAAGGAAAAAGCAAATACTTGCAACAGTCAGGCAAATTACCAGGTCAATAAAAATATGCAATACCTTTGAGGTCCAATGGCGTTTTCGTTGACGGTACCAATATATAAAATAGAAAACACAAGCGCTTACAATTGCAATAATCGGAATGGCAACGCTGAAATACCATTTTGCATCTCTAGGGTCATTGGCATAGAATACCAAAGTGTAAAGAGCCACTGCCAAAGTGTCAAAGCTCCACATTAAATACGGATGCAGCTTCTTTGTTAAAACAGGGAATACAAATAAAATCCAACATAAAAACGAGCTTGATGCTACATAAATAAACCAAAGTGTATCGGGGTTTGCAAAAAGATTTATGAACATACAAACAATATTGGGAATCAAAAGTATGAAAGTAACAATAAGTGCTATGAATTTTTGCTTTATTCCTGCCGGAATATCCGGTGTGTGGGAAAAAGGGAGTGCCTTTTCTTCGCTTATTTCATTAGGGTTATACACAGGTGTATCACAAAGAGCACATTTATGTGCGCTTTTGTCAAGCTCTACACCACAGTTTACACAGTATGACATATTTAAACATCCTTTTTTAATCTCTGTTGCTTTCGATTTTTACGTGAAAGCCCATTTTAACAAGCTTTGTAAAAATTTCTTTTTCAATATCAGTTTCCTTTACAATGCTTGCAACTGTAAAAACAAGGTTATCACCAACTGTTGCAAGACCACATCTTACTGCATTTCTCACACCCGGTCCGGGCATAAAAACAACCTTTTCTACAAGGGACAACATATCTTCGGGTAGCTTAACAGCACCGATATTTGAAAGGAGCACGGTTGTTGTCTGTTCACCTGTTATAAGGAATGAAACTCCTACACCAATATCTTTAACTACTAAAGGCAGAAATTTTAAAACAGGATTTCTTTCAAGAGCCATATTAGCTGTTACCATTGCATTAAGCTTTTTTTCATCGTTAGCAAGACGAAGCTGGTATGCTACTTGTTTTAAAAGCTCCTCGAAAGAATAGTCGCCTAATTGAGGGTCAACCTTTGCACGAAGACAGATTGTAAAATTCCTGAGCGTTTCTGTTTTGTAAACGCTTCTCAAATCTATGGGAATCTGAACAGAAACCTCTTTTTGCTTTTTGCTTTCTCTGCGTTGTTTTTCTATATGCACCTGCAAAAGAAGTGCTGCAAAAAACTCTGTTATGGTTACACCGTGCTCTTTTGTGTATTTGTGAATATCTTTGAAGGATATAGTTCCCGAAATAATGTTTACCATGTGCTTAGGGAGCCTTGTACCTTTAGCGTGGTAAACATATTTATCGCTACGCTTGATTTTGCCTTTGGAGTTAGCAATTTTGGAAAAAGAATCCTCAAGCTCTTCTTTTTTAGGTGGTTCAGAAGAATCAAGAACAAGACCACCGGGGGTGATTTTGTGCCCGCACAGCTTCAGGTATTCTGCAGCAAGGGTAGAACCGAAAACTGCTGCACCGTGTCCGTCGGATATAGCGTGGTATGTATCAACAGCCACTCTTTTTTCGTGATAGTAAACTCGGAAAAGAAAGCCTTTGTTTTCTTTGAATTTAACTCGATGGCAGGGGTTTTGTATATCCGGCTTAACATCGGGGGCAATGTTTGGGTTTTTCTCGAAATAATACCAGAAAAGACCTTTTCTGATACGCACGTTAAAGCCCGGGAATCGTGGCATTATATTCTCTAAAGCTTTTGAAAGAATTTCAGGATTAATTTCTTCCTTTAGTTCAATACAAAAACGGAAAATATTTGACCACGTGCCGGTATTTTGTCCGGGAAAAACAGATGCTGCGTTGTCAAGCCTGAACCATTCGGGAAGGTTTTGGTTTCTTTTTTCTTCAAATATATTTTCCGGCACCTTCAAAGCTCCTTTCATCGAAACTAATTATCAAAAATACCGTTTTACTTTTTAGGGTAAAACGGTATTAAAATCAGATTTTAACGGCATCCTTGATTTTGATTTTTCCTACGAAAGGAATTTTCAGATAGCCATTACATTTATCGTCTTCAAATGTAAGATGAACATCAATTTCCTTGCCGGGAAGTATGGAAACAGCTGCTTTTGCGTCAAGGATGTTGTCGTCTTCTTCAAAATCAACTATTTTAACATCAAAATCAAAATCGGTATTGTCAATTTCTATTTCAAATTCATAGTTGCCATTTTCGAATTCAATTTCAAAAATAGCCTCGCCTTTGTAAAACATATGGTCAATGTTAACCTTATATTTACCTACACCAATCATTTTAAAACCTCCGTAACTTATTTATTCAATACTCATTCCGCCTGCAAGACGGAGTATTTTACGAGCATCATCCGTTGTGATTTTCCCATCAGGGGAGTTATCTGCATTAGCAGCAAGTAGCTGTTCCGGAGTCAGGGTTAATGCTCCTGTAGATGCATAAAGTGCAGCCTTTACATCAAAAAGGGTAACCCTTCCGTCTGCGTCAATATCTCCTTTAAGAGAAAAATCATCATTTGCTAAAACAACAAATCTGCCTGCTTCGGCTGTTTGGGCACCTACAAAGGGTAGATGTGCAGTGCCACCAACATTGAGCAGTTCATTGTTTACGAGCTTGTAGACCTTTGTAGCACTGGGAATTGAATAATTACAAGCCTCATCAAAGTTTATAATGACATTACCATCAGGCTTATAAGCCTTTCCGTCAAGCGTAAAAGAAATATCAAAAACAAAAGCACTGCTGTATCTTGTGGGGAATAGTGCTTCAACCTCTGATATACTGACAGGCGTAATTACTATATCGAGCAAGCCCCCCTTAGGAAGAATACGATAAGGGTCCATAATTTTTATTCCGGTGTTAATATCGGTCAGAGTGGGATCTTTTTCTATTATAATATCTTCGGGAAGCCATTGGTCAAGAAGATATTTGTAGGAATAAGAATCCTTTGCACAGGAAATCCCCTCTGTAAAATAATAAAATTTATTGTTTTCGTAATCAATACCACCTAATAAAGCATCTTTTCCGATGTTTAAGAGGCTTGAGGGTAAGTCAATATATCTTAGGTTTTCACAATAGGAAATAGCCTCTCTTCCTATGACCTTCAAATTATCACTTAAACGGATTTTTTCAAGTCCCCAGCAATGAGCAAAAGCATAAGCATTGATTGCTGTAACAGTGTTGTACATTTTAATTTCTGTTAAGTTATAACACCAGCCAAAAGCATAGGAGCCAATTGTTTTTACACCATAGGGGATGGTGAAGCTGCCACTCTTTCCGGCAGGGAAGTTTGAAAGATAAACGGGTTTCCCAAAATCAACAGAGCTTTCAAGGGTTTCTTTTATGTAAAGAACACCGTCAATAGCTATGTAGTAAGGGTTGCTTTTATCAATTGCAATTTCTGTGAGGGAGTAGCATTCCTTGAAGGCATCTCCACTTAAATAAATAAGTCCGGCAGGGAGCTTTATATAGGTAATATTTTTGTTACCTGCAAAAACCTCCGAAGAAATTTCAGTGACCGTAAGCCCTCCAAGGGTTTCAGGGATAATAATTTTAGTTTCCTTGCCCGAATAACCTGTAATTATAACTCCATCCTCCTCAATGTCGGAAAGCATTTCGTAGGTAAAATGGCTTTCCGGGGGAGTTACGGGTTCAGAGCTTTCGTATATAACAGGGGATATACCTTCAGCAATAACAGGCTTAATCTGAAGAGATACAAAGCTTAAAGATAAAGCCAGACACAAAAACAAGCTTAACAACTTTTTTTTGCTCAAAAAAACACTTCCTTTCAAACGGTAATATACTATTTTAATTATATTATACACACCATTTAATTTCAATAGGAAGGTTTATACAAAATTTACGACAAATTTTGTTGAATGGAGATAGCAACGAGAGTATTCTCTGAGCGACACAATGGTAGTTATTCTTCTGCAAAAAAAAAGCAAAGCTCCGAAGTGAACTTCGGAGCCGTATGCTTTTTAACAATTAAGTTACTTAGATAGCGCGGGTAACCTTACCGGAGCGCAAGCAGCGTGTGCAAGCATATACTCTTTTGGGAGAGCCATTTACGATTGCTTTAACTCTTTTAACGTTGGGTTTCCAGGTTCTGTTTGAACGTCTGTGTGAGTGAGAAACCTTGATGCCGAAAGCAACTTCTTTGTTACAGAATTCACATTTTGCCATTGAGCTGCACCTCCTTCATAATTTTTAGAGATAAGTCTAAACATAAGACACGAAATGTATAATAGCACCTTTTTTCAGCAATTGCAAGTATTTTTTTTGAAAATGTCCGTTTTTATGAACTTTCACATATATTTAGGGGTATTCTCAGGATATTTTTTTCAAAATTGCTTGATTTTTTTTAAATGATGCTATATAATGCTATTTGAAACCGAACATTTGTACGAACATAATTCAGGATGTTCAGCACATATCTGACAGAAAAAGGAGAAATATTCAGAAATGGCAGAAAAAAACGAAAAAACAAAAGCACTTGAAACAGCACTTTCCCAAATAGAAAAAACTTTTGGTAAGGGTGCAATTATGCGTCTTGGTGAAAATGCAGGACTTAATGTAGAAGCAATCCCCACAGGCTCAATTGCTCTTGATGCGGCAACAGGTATAGGCGGTCTTCCCCGTGGCAGAATAGTTGAAATATACGGACCTGAAAGCTCAGGTAAAACTACCCTTGCACTTCATGTTGTTGCAGAGGCACAGAAAATGGGTGGCGAGGCAGCATTTATTGATGCTGAACACGCACTTGACCCGGTTTATGCAGCGGCTCTTGGTGTTGATATAGATTCCCTGCTTGTTTCACAGCCTGACAATGGTGAACAGGCACTTGAAATTACAGAACACCTTGCTCGTTCAGGGGCACTCGATGTTATTGTTGTCGACTCTGTTGCAGCTCTTGTTCCTAAGGCTGAAATCGAAGGCGAAATGGGCGATAGCCACGTTGGCTTGCACGCTCGTCTTATGTCACAGGCTTTAAGAAAATTAACAGGTGCAATTTCCAAATCCAACACTGTAGTTATTTTCATTAACCAGCTTCGTGAAAAGGTTGGTGTTATTTACGGTAATCCCGAGGTAACAACAGGTGGTCGTGCGCTTAAATTCTATTCAACAATTCGTATTGATGTAAGAAGAGTTGAACAGCTTAAAGGACCCGGAAATGAGTTTATCGGTTCAAGAACCAGAGCAAAAATTGTAAAGAACAAGGTTGCTCCTCCCTTCAAAGAAGCCGAGTTTGACATTATGTACGGAGAGGGTATTTCGAAATATGGCGAGCTTCTTGATCTGGCAGTTAAAATGGAGGTTGTCAGAAAAAGTGGTGCCTGGTTCTATTATGGTGAGGAAAGACTTGGCCAGGGTAGAGATAACGTAAAAGAATATATAAGAAACAATCCCGAATTTTGCGCAGAGGTTGAAGGTAAGGTGCGTGAGGGTATAAAGAATATTATTTCTGCAAGAAACCCCATTTCAAGAAGAGAGCAGTCTGCTCCTGTACCTGCAGAGCCCATTTCAAAAGAAGCTGCACGGGCTAAAATTGATATTGCAGTTGACGACGATTAATAATTGTTATGAAAATTACATCTAAACAGGGTAACGGGAACAAGGTTCATATTTATATTGATTCAGAGTATACCCTGACACTTTATGATGACTATTGGTACCTTTGTGGTATCAAGGATGGTCAGGAAATTTCAGAGACACAGCTTGCTTCCTTGAAAGAGGAGGCAGGCTTTCGCTCTGCTTATGAGAAGGGTATTACATATCTTTCTATGAGGGCATATTCTGAAAAAGAGCTTTACGATAAGCTGAAGCTTAAATTCGGTGCAGAAGCATCACGCAGGGCAGTAGATAAAATGCTGGCCAGAGGCTATATTGACGATGAAGCATTTTGTAAAGAATATGTAAGGTATCTTTTTGAAGTAAAAAAATATGATGTTAAGAGGATTACATACGAGTTAAAATTGAAGGGTGTTGATGGCGAAACTATTAACAATACCTTGAAAATACTTGACAACGAGCCAATTTCGCGTATTATAGAAATGTTAAGGACAAAATACGAAAATAAGCTGGAAACGGAAAAAGACAGAAAAAGAATTGTCAACCGTTTCGTAAGAATGGGGTATTCCTATTCTGATATTAAATCCGCATTTTATGAGTGTGGATTTGAAATGCCGAAAGGTTAAGGTGAAAAATATGTCACGAAAAATCGGAATGATTAGTTTGGGTTGTCCGAAAAACCAGGTGGACGCAGAGCTAATGCTCAAAAAGCTTGTTGATGCAGGGTATATCCTTGTTCAGGAAGCAGACAAGGCAGATATTGTAATTGTTAATACCTGTGGTTTTATTGAGGATGCTAAAAGAGAGTCTATTGAGGCTATTCTTGAAATGGCAGATTTAAAGGCAGACGGACTTCTCAAAAAGATTCTTGTTACAGGCTGTCTTGCAGAAAGATATAACGAAGAGGTTTTTACAGAAATTCCCGAGGTTGACGGTGTTATCGGTATTGGTGCTAATGCCGATATTGTTGCTGTCTGTGATGCTATTTTTGAAAAAGAAGAGCAATACAAAGCATTCCCTGATAAACAGCAGCTTCCGCTTGATGGTGGCAGAATTCTTACAACACCTGAGTATACTGCTTACTTAAAAATTGCAGATGGCTGTTCAAACTGCTGTTCTTACTGTGCAATACCTTCTATAAGAGGTGGCTTCAGAAGCAGAAAAATGGAGGATGTTCTTGAAGAAGCTAATATGCTTTGTGAAAAAGGCGTTAAAGAGCTTATTCTTGTAGCACAGGACACCACCCGTTATGGTGAGGACCTTTATGGTGAGCTTAAACTTCCGGAATTATTAGGCGAGCTTAATAAAATTGAAAAGCTTCAGTGGATTCGTTTGCTCTATTGCTATCCTGACAGAATTACAGATGAGCTTTTAAATGCCATTGCAGAAAATGAAAAGGTTTGTCATTACATTGATATTCCCTTACAGCACGCAGATGGAGAAATTCTTAAAGCTATGAACAGAAAGGGTGATAAGGAGTCTCTTCTTGCCCTTGTAGAAAAAATCAGAGAAAAAATTCCCGATGTTGTTTTGAGAACTACGTTTATTGTAGGCTTCCCCGGTGAAACAGAGGATGCTTTTACAACTCTTTCTGAGTTTGTAAACGAAGCAAAAATTGACAAGGTTGGCTGTTTTGCATATTCCCGTGAAGAGGGTACACCTGCATACGATTTTGAAAACCAGGTAGACCCTGAGATTGCAGCTGACCGTGTTGAAGCTATTATGACTCAGCAATACACAATTTCTGAACAGAAAATGGAAGAGTGTATGGGCAAAACCTATGATGTTCTTGTTGAAGGCTATGATTCCTACACAGACAGCTACTATGGCAGAACCTATATGGATTCCCCTGATATTGACAACAATATTGTTTTTACTTGTGGTTACGAAATTGAAGAGGGCGAAATTGTCCCTGTTGAAATTTTTGATAAGGATGAGTATTCCCTCATTGGTGAAGCAGTATGAAAAATATGAATTTACCCAACCAATTAACCATTATAAGGATAATTCTTACCCCTGTTTTTCTTGCTTTGTTTCTGAGCAATATTGAACACCATTATTTGCTTGGCTTAATTGTTTTTGCAATTGGCTCATTTACGGATTTCCTTGATGGTAATATTGCAAGGAAAAAAGGTATTGTAACAGTTTTTGGTCAGCTTGCAGACCCTGTTGCAGATAAAATTTTAACAACAGCTGCCTTACTTGCGTTTATGCAGTTCGGTCTTTGCAATATCTGGATTATTATGATTGTGTTACTTCGAGAGTTTACAATTACTTCCTTCCGTCTTGTTGCAACAGCCCAGGGAATAGTTATTCCTGCTAATATTTACGGTAAGCTTAAAACTATTTCACAAATGGTTTTCTCATTGGTAATTATGATTCTTGCAGAGCTTAATGATATAGGTCTTTTAGGTGAAAGCTTCCCCATTTCTGCAGTATCAAACGGACTTTTATGGATTACAGCAGCCCTTTGTGTAGTATCCGGCGTAATCTATGTTAAACAGTCCATTAAACTTATAGATTTTTCAAAATAAGGTGAAATTATGCAACTTTATAACTCTCTTACAAGAAAAAAAGAAAATTTTAAAGAAAATGTACCCGGTAAGGTAAATATGTATACCTGTGGACCCACAGTGTACCACTTTGCTCATATAGGTAATCTTCGTAGCTATATTATGGAGGATATACTCGAAAAGCATCTTCGTTACAGTGGCTATGATGTTAAGCGTGTAATGAATATTACTGACGTAGGACACCTTTCCAGCGATGCTGATACAGGCGAGGATAAAATGCTTAAAGGTGCAAAAAGAGAGAATAAATCTGTTATGGATATTGCAAAATTCTATACAGATGCCTTCTTTGAGGACTGCAAAAAGCTTAATATCAAAACTCCCGATGTGGTTGAGCCTGCAACAAATTGTATTGATGAATTTATTACAATGGTACAGGGGCTTTTGGATAAGGGCTATGCTTATGTAGCCGGTGGCAATGTTTATTTTGATACATCAAAGCTGGATGAGTACTATGTTTTCAACAAGCACGACAGCGACGAATTAATGGTTGGTGTTCGTGAAGGTGTTGAGGAGGATACAAATAAAAGAAATAAAAATGACTTTGTTCTTTGGTTTACAAAATCAAAGTTTGAGGAGCAGGCTCTTAAATGGGATTCACCCTGGGGTGTAGGCTATCCCGGTTGGCATATTGAATGCTCTGCAATCAGCCTTAAACATCTTGGTGAATATATGGATATTCATTGTGGTGGTATTGACAATGCTTTCCCTCACCACACAAACGAAATTGCCCAGAGTGAAGCATACCTTGGTCACAAATGGTGTAACTATTGGTTCCACGTTTTACACCTTAATACAAACACGGGTAAAATGAGTAAATCAAAGGGTGAGTTTCTTACAGTTTCCCTTCTTGAAGAAAAGGGCTATAACCCCCTTGCTTACAGATTTTTCTGCTTGCAGTCCCACTACAGAAAACAGCTTGTTTTCTCTTACGAAAATCTTGATGGTGCAGCAACTGCTTATGACAAGCTTCTGAAGAAAATTGCAGGTCTTAACCCTTGTGAAAGCGACGAGCTTGATATGGCTGCAGTTGAAAAGCTTCAGGGCTCATTCAAGGCTGCCCTTGATAATGATATAAACACATCTCTTGCAGTTACAGCAGTTTATGATGTTCTTAAAGAGAAAACAAACGATAAAACAAAAATCTATCTTCTTAATGATTTTGACAAGGTTCTTTCACTTGATTTGGTAGAGGGTGCAAAGAAGCTTAACGAAAAGAAAGAAGACAATGCAGAGCAGGATGACTTTGCAAAATATGTTGAAGAACAAATCGCTTTGCGAGTTGAAGCTAAGAAAGCTAAAAATTTCGCAGAAGCAGACAGAATCCGTGACGAATTGGCATCAAAGGGTGTTACACTTCTTGATACCCGTGAAGGCACAAAATGGAGTAAAGAATAATTATGACAAGTAAAGAAAGAGCAAAGCTTCGTGCAGAAGCAAATGGTCTTGACCCTATTTTTCAAATAGGTAAAGAGGGCGTCACCGATGCAGTTATTGCCCAAATCGAAGATACATTCAATACTAGAGAGCTTTTTAAAATAAAGGTTCATCTCGAATCCTCTCCTGAGGAGCCAAAGGAAATTGCAACAAAAATTTCTCAGGCAACAGGCTGTGATGTGGTACAGGTTATAGGTGGAACAATTGTTGTTTTCCGTATTAACCTTATACTTCGCCAGAAGGCAGCTGAAAAGAAAAAACGTCAGCAGGAAAAAGCAAGAAAAGAAGCTATTGAAAGACGTACAGAACGAGCTAAAAAGAAATACAGCAGGTAAATATTATGAGTGAAATTGTTACCGTAAATAAAAAGAAAAATATAGGCTCTTTTATAATCGGTATTTTGGTTATTGCCCTTGCCGTTACGGGTGTTGTAAGCATTGTAAAGCTTGCAATAGATAAATTCTATTCGGGGGATGAGGATGTTGTAGACTACTCAGGCTATGCAGAGTTTTTAACCTGGGTTGTGGGTGTGGACCCGGATTCATTTTCTGATATAACCAAAGCCGATAAAGAAGCTCTTCTGAATATCGCTATATGTACCCTTTTGACTGACGAGATCAAAACGGGGGACTACAACGTAACAGAAAAGGGTCTTATTATTCCTGCAGAAGATGTTGCAGGGTATTTCCTTAAAATGTTCGGACCTGATGTGGAAATTGTTCACTCAAGCGTTATGGGTTATGGTTACGAATTTACCTATGATGCAAGTGCGAAGACATACACGGTACCCCTTACAGGTGTAACACCTCCGTTTACCGTAAGAATCGAATCTGTTGAAAAAACAGGTGGTTTTGCAATTCTTCGTGTTGGCTACGTAGGAACAAACAATATTGAAGTTGCTCCCGATGGTACAGTGGGTGCAACTCAACCGGATAAATATGCTGACATTACTCTCAAAGAAACCGAAACAGGATATAACTTAATATCCGTTATGGCTGTTACCGTGGGAGAACACCAATAATTAAAAGGAGAATCAGTTATGAAAAGAATAATATCACTTTTACTGTGTGTTGTTATGCTTTGCAGTATGTTTGCTGTTACTGTAAATGCTGCAGAAAATCATTTTGACACATTCCGTTCAGAAACCTTCAAGCTTTGGTTTGCTGTTGTTTTCGGTGGTGGTGAAGCTAATATTTATGAGTTCCAACCTCATCAGATAAAATGGTACACAAATTATAAAATTGATATGTATCAGTATGATTGGTATGAGGTGGAAAATGAATACACCTATAACGGTGAGGTTCACACATACACTGTCCGTTATTATGCAATTCCTGCAGATGCTTATGAAGCAGAGGCTTTAAAGCATTTCAATATAAGTGATATCAATACTTTAAGAAATGATGAAACTCATAGCCCTGTTTACAATGCAGAAACAAACACCTATGATATGCCCGATGCAGGTGGCTTGGGCGACAGCATTACCTATTCAATGAGGGGCTATAAAGACCTTGGTAACGGCAAATATGAGGTTTATGGCTATACTGTTGAACAGGCTTATGAAAAGCCCGAGGGTGCAGTTTTAGATGTTGATTATATCATAATGCCCGATTACGGCAATGCAGCAGAAATCCGTGATCGCTTGAGAATTACAATTGAATTTAACGGTACGGATGTTAAATTCATTTCCTGGGAAACGATAACAATTGATGAAATGCCTGAAAAAGAAGATTTGGTTCTCGCTTGTAGCCATACAGCTTCTTCCTGGATTACAGATAAAAAAGCAACTGTAAATAGCCCCGGAAAAAAACACAAGGAATGTACTAAGTGTGGTAAAATTCTTGAAACTGCAACAATTGCACAGCTCAAGGCAGCTAAACCCAAGCTGAAATCAATTTCCAATACTGAATACGGTGTTTTAATAAAATGGGGTAAAGTAAGCGGAGCCGATACTTACAGAGTATACCGTAAAACAAGCAAAAGCGATTGGAAATATTTAGGTTCAACCGGCAAAACATATTATACAGACAAAACTGCAAAATCAGGTACTAAATACTACTATGCTGTAAGGTCAAGAAATGAAGCAGGTAATTCAAGTCTTTCTGATTTGCTTTCTAAGTTTCACCTTTCAGACCCTACCTTGAAAACACCAAAGAGTACAAAAAGTGGTGTTAAGCTTGAGTGGTCAAAAGTAAAGGGTGCAGAGGGTTATGTGGTTTATTACAAAACCGGTACCGGCAGCTATAAAAAGCTTACAACAGTTAAAGGCTATACAAAAGTGTCTTACACTCACAAAGATGCACAAAAAGGTAAGAAATATACCTACAAGGTAAAAGCTTACAAGAGCAAAACCTATGGTGCATATTCCAATACAAAAGCAATTAAAGATAAATATTGATTTAGTAAGAGGTACCGCAAAGTCGGTACCTCTTATTTCAGTTGTCTAACTTTACCAAAAATTATTCCCTAATATATAGGTAATTTTATCTTTAAGTATATGGAAATCTTTGAAATTATGTGCTACAATTGTGAATGGTTCAATGACTCTAATTGTGTGAAAACCATACAAAAAATTTATTGGAGGTAAATTATGAGCAAGAAATTCGTTTATTTGTTCAAAGAGGGCGACGCTTCAATGCGTGAGCTTCTCGGTGGTAAGGGTGCAAACCTTGCAGAAATGACCAACATCGGTCTTCCTGTTCCCCAGGGTTTCACAATCACAACTGAAGCTTGTACTCAGTACTATGAGGACGGCAGAAAAATCAACGATGATATCCAGGCACAGATTATGGAATACATCGACAAAATGGAAGAAATTGTTGGCAAGAAATTTGGCGACAAGGAAAATCCCCTTCTCGTTTCTGTTCGTTCCGGTGCTCGTGCATCTATGCCCGGTATGATGGATACAATCCTTAACCTTGGTCTTAACGAAGATGTTGTTGAAGTTATGGCTGCAAAGTCAGGCAACGCTCGTTGGGCTTGGGACTGCTACAGAAGATTCATTCAGATGTACTGCGACGTTGTTATGGAAGTTGGTAAGAAATACTTCGAGCAGCTCATCGACGAAATGAAAGAAGCTAAAGGCGTAACTCAGGATATTGAGCTTACTGCTGAAGACCTCAAAGAACTTGCAGGTCAGTTCAAAGCTGAATACAAATCAAAAATCGGCAAAGACTTCCCCTCAGATCCCAAAGAACAGCTTATGGGCGCTGTTGAGGCTGTTTTCCGTTCATGGGACAACCCCCGTGCAAACGTTTACCGTCGTGACAACGATATCCCTTATTCATGGGGTACTGCTGTTAACGTTCAGGCTATGGCATTCGGTAATATGGGTGATGATTGTGGTACCGGTGTTGCTTTCACTCGTGACCCCGCTACAGGTGAAAAAGGCCTTATGGGTGAATTCCTTGTAAATGCTCAGGGTGAAGACGTTGTTGCCGGTGTTCGTACTCCTATGCCCATCGCTGAAATGGCTGAAAAATTCCCCGAGGCATTCGCAGAATTTACAAAGGTTTGCGCTATCCTCGAAGATCACTACAGAGATATGCAGGATATGGAGTTCACTGTTGAAGCAGGCAAACTCTATATGCTTCAGACAAGAAACGGTAAGAGAACTGCAAAGGCTGCTCTTAAAATCGCTTGCGACCTCGTTGATGAAAAAATGATCGACGAAAAGAAAGCTGTTGCAATGATCGACCCCAGAAACCTTGACACTCTTCTTCATCCCCAGTTCGATGCTAAAGCTCTTAAAGCTGCAACTCCTGCAGGTAAAGGTCTTGGCGCATCTCCCGGTGCTGCTTGCGGTAAAGTAGTATTCACTGCTGAAGATGCTGAAGCTTGGAACGCTCGTGGTGAAAAGGTTGTTCTTGTTCGTCTTGAAACATCTCCCGAAGATATCACTGGTATGAAAGCTTCTCAGGGTATCCTCACAGTTCGTGGCGGTATGACATCTCACGCAGCTGTTGTTGCTCGTGGTATGGGTACTTGCTGTGTATCCGGCTGTGGCGAAATCAAAATGGACGAAGAAAACAAGAAATTTGAACTCGCTGGTAAAACATATGTTGAAGGCGATTACATCTCAATCGACGGTTCAACAGGTAACATCTATGATGGCATCATCCCCACAGTTGACGCTGAAATCGCTGGTGAATTTGGCAGAATCATGGCTTGGGCTGATGAATTCAGAACTCTTAAAGTTCGTACAAATGCTGATACTCCTGCTGATGCAAAGAAAGCTCGTGAGCTTGGTGCAGAAGGTATTGGTCTCTGCCGTACAGAGCACATGTTCTTCGAGGCAGAAAGAATTGCTGCTTTCCGTGAAATGATCTGTGCTGACACAGTTGCAGAGAGAGAAGCAGCTCTTGATAAGATTCTTCCTTATCAGCAGGGCGACTTCGAAGCTCTTTACGAAGCTCTTGAAGGCAACCCCGTTACAATTCGTTTCCTTGATCCCCCTCTTCATGAGTTCGTTCCCACTGAAGATGCTGATATCAAGCTCCTTGCAGATTCTCAGGGCAAATCCGTTGAAGATATCAAAGCTATCATTGCTTCTCTTCACGAGTTCAACCCCATGATGGGTCACCGTGGCTGCCGTCTTGCAGTTACTTACCCCGAAATTGCTGCAATGCAGACAAAGGCTGTTATCCGTGCAGCTATCAATGTTCAGAAAGCACACGCTGATTGGAACGTAGTTCCTGAAATTATGATTCCCCTTATCGGTGATGTTAAAGAGCTTAAATTCGTTAAAACGGTTGTTGTTGAAACAGCTGACGCTGAAATCGCACCTGCAGGTTCTGACCTTATATACGAAGTTGGTACAATGATCGGAATCCCCAGAGCATGTATCACAGCTGACGAAGTTGCTAAAGAAGCTGACTTCTTCTGCTTCGGTACAAATGACCTTACTCAGATGACATACGGCTTCAGCCGTGATGACGCTGGTAAGTTCCTTACAGCTTACTATGACAGCAAAATCTTCGAGAACGATCCCTTCGCAAAGCTCGACCAGAACGGCGTTGGCGCTCTTATGGAAATGGCTGTTGAAAAAGGTAAAGCAAGTGGTAAAGACCTTCACTACGGTATCTGTGGTGAGCACGGCGGCGACCCCGTTTCCGTTGAATTCTGCCACAAGATCGGTCTTAACTACGTATCTTGCTCTCCCTTCCGTGTTCCGATTGCTCGCCTCGCAGCAGCTCAGGCAGCAATTAAAGACTAAGGGGAAAACTCAGGTTTATATCCAGGTGCAAACCTGATTAGCACGTAAGGTGTAAAATTAAATATCAAATCAAGACTTCGGAGAAGAAATTCTCTGAAGTCTTTTTTTATGCTCTCGTAAACCTTACAAGCTACTACGATTTTGCGGAACCGGAAAGGTGAGCAACTCAATTTTGAAACCCCGGTAAAATGAGTTACCAGAACCTAAAATACCGGTAAAAAAAGGTGAAAGAACAGTGGAAAGAAAACTCAAACCCGTTGAAACACAAAGGTTTTCAGCTTGTTTATGTTACCGGAAAGAGAAATGTGTTAGAACCAAAGAGTTGCCGGAAACAGAAAGAGATTAACTCAAAAAGAGTTGCCGGTAATGGAGTGTTGGTAGGCTGAGTGAAGCCGGAGAAAAGAAGAGAAAAAATACCGTGAAATGTGTGAGAAAAGAAAAGAGAAAATGATAATCGAAATCGCACTTTTGGTGATAAATTGAATTGCACTTGAATAGTTTAACCTAACTAAAAATTATCCGTCCGAGAAATCGGGCGGATTTTTTATGTGTTGAACAGAAAGGGAAAAAGTGGTATAATCAATTTGACAAACTTGAATTTGTGGAGGACATAATGGCAAAAGAAATACAACCTAAAGATACATCAAGAGCTATGGCATATGAATTATGGATGAAAGCACCAAACCCTATGGTAACTTTTTTTAAGACTTTAGATGTAACAAATCTAATTAAAGTTAATAAAAGGAAAAATATCAAGTTTAATATGCTTTTGGATTATTGTATAGGAAAAGCTGCTGTAAGCATAAAAGAGTTTTATATACTCCCTGTCGGCGACAAACTTATGCAATATGATACGATTGCTGTTAATACGATTGTAAAGAATAAAGATGGAGAGGTTAGTTCTTGTGATATTTTGTATGTAGAAGATTTAGATACATACAATAAGGAATATCTAAAATATACTTCTCAGGTTGCAGAAAGCTGTCAAGATAGAGACTTATCCACTGATAGTATGGTAATAGGGACATCAGCAATTATAGATACAGAAATTGATGGAGCTGTTGGAATGAACAGTGGCATTTTCAATAATCCATTTATCATTTGGGGTAGATATAAAAAGAAATGGTTTCGATATTATCTAACACTTTCTTTTCAATTTCATCATACACAGATGGATGGTGCTCATGCAGGTAGATTTTTGGCAAATTTACAAGAGGAAATTAACAGTTTGAAATAATAAGTTTTTAAGCTGTTGGAAAGACAAATTCCAATTTGTCGAATAGATGACAATTTCCCAACTTCGCTAACTGCTGGACAGAAAGCTTGAAGGACTAATTCCTAACTGAATTATTCAGAAAAGCAAATAATTAAACGAATCCTCACCGATTTTCGGTGGGGATTTCTATGTCTACGCAGAGTAGGTTGCAGTATGGATGACAAGGCAGTATAATTGTTTGTGAGGTGACTTATATGGATACATATATAACGGGAGCAACTATCAAAACCTTGCGTGAAAAAAGGGGGATAACACAAACACAGTTGGCAGATGTACTTGGCGTCAGCGGTAAAGCGATTTCAAAATGGGAAACAGCAAAGGGCTTACCCGATATAACGTTGATTGAGCCTTTGGCAAAAGCCCTTGGTGTTTCGGTGATGGAATTGATGTCGGGAGATACTATTATAAATAAAAATATCTCTTCAAATATTTTGCTCTCCAGATTTTATGCTTGCCCTTTGTGTGGAAATATTATACGAACTACGGGTGACACTCTTATAAGTTGTTGTGGAATTACGCTCCCACCACTTGAGACAGAAGATATTGATGATAATCACGAAATAACTATTGAAAGAGTAGAGGATGAGCATTTTATAACTATAAGTCATTCTATGAGTAAAGACCACTATATCTCGTTTATTGCATATTTAACAACTGATAGAGTGCAGTTTGTAAAATTTTACCCTGAGGGCAATGCAGAAACTCGTATGCAATTCAGAGGCAGGGGATATTTGTACATTTACTGTAATAAACATGGGTTAATGGAAAAGAGAGTTTAAATACAGGCTTTCCCCACTTTGCTAACTGCGGGACAGGCAGCAATCGCTGAGATGAAATAAGTTGAAACCCCAGTAATATCAAGGGTTTTGCGACTTCTCCTACATCAGTTGTAGCTGTATAATAGCTATTAAATGTGCAATCAACTCCCCGTATTCGAAAGAATATGGGGAGCTTTTGTGTATATTGAAATTCGATGTGCGATATGATACAATCATAAAAAAGGAGGTGCAGTATGGAAAAGTTGATATGCAAATCATTGTTGTGGAAAATTGGTTTAACCGATGGGACTGATTATAGTAAAACCCTTGATAAGATGTTTCTTTCTGATGTGAATAACGAGTTGCTTTTGGAATTAGAAAGTTGTTCATATGACTACGATACTGCATTTGACATTTTACAAAGATTTTGGAAATATGAGTGCAAGAACTTTTCTGTTGATATTTTTGGTAGATGCTTAACTGAAGATTTGAAAACGGTATATGAGTCTAATGATTTTCCTATAGAAGATTTTGGCAGAAAATGCTATTCAATATGGCAACAGTTGCCTAACGAATTAAATACAATGGAACCTTTTCACACTTTATGTTATGCTGACGACCCGCTATCTTGGGGTGATGAAGAACAAGCAAGAAAAATATATGAAGAATTTTTCGATTTCTATAAATAATCTCCTACATTTCTTCGTTACACCACAGGCTGCCATCAAAGGCTAATAGCAAATAATAAAATGCTGACCTTCGGGTCAGCATTTTTTATTTGTGCCTTTGATGAGTTGTATTCGCCTTCGGCGAGCTCTATTGCTATGCAGTGATATTCGGCTAAAGCCGAGTGATATTGCCCTTCGGGCAGTTTGAAAAGGCGAATACAATACCACTAAAGCCGAAGGCTTTAATATCACTTTCGCCCAGCGAAAATATCACTCCGACGCAGGAGGAATATCACTAATATAAATAATTCTTAATTGAATTATTCGGAAAAGCAAATAATTAAACGAATCCCCTTGGAGAAATCCAAGGTTTTTTTGTTTATTGAAAACGTTTGTTATAAATGCTATAATAATTCAGAGGTGAATATAATGGAATACTTACCGTTGATATTGCTTTTTGTTGTTGCGATATTTGTGTGTTTTTTATTGTTATTTAGACCGAAGAAAAAAGATTCTCAAAAGCCATCAAAGCAAACTCAACCACAAACCATCCAAGAGTATGATGACGACGGATATAACAGACAAGGTTATAATGAAGTTGGCAGAAACAGACAAGGTAAGTATAATCGGTTTTATAATGTGAAATGCTATAAAACGAATTTATATAGTGAAGAAGGTTTTTTGGATATTAGAGAAAATCCTCTTTATTTAACCAATCACGCCCGTGAGCGAATGTATGAACGAATGAGTATAAAAGATTATTGTAGAATGGACGAGCTCGCATTTGAAGCTTACCAGTTCGGTAAAAGTAAACTACAGCTTATGAAATCCGAAAGAGGAATTATAGAAGAAAAAGAACAAGAATATGGTGATAGCGTTATTTTAATTTATCGCGGCTATTGCTATGTGTTCAGTGAAAATAATGGGTTGAAAACCGTTTACAAAAATGATAGAGTCAAAGTATGAATAATTACATATTAAACACTACAAGTCAATTAACTTTAATTCCCCCCCTTCGCTAACTGCAGCTCAGGCAGCTATCAAGGACTAATTCCTGATAAAACAACAAAATCTGCTTTCTTCGGGAAGCAGGTTTTTTGTTTTGTGATATAAATCCCTGTTGGGATTTGCGCTATTTTCCTTCGGAAAGCGATATGTATTTTACACGCAATGTGTTTTGCTTTAGACAACAATTCTTGTTCGGATAGTTGCTTGATTATATGTGTTCAATATGGTAAAATACGGATAAAAACCAAGTGGCTATTGAAGGGGAGATTGCTATGAAGCATATACTAATTTCTAAAGAGAAAAACCAATACATTGCTAATTTGCATTGTCATACTACACTTTCGGACGGCAGAAAAACTCCTGAGGAAATTCGTGATGCATATAAGGAGCAGGGGTACAGCATAGTTGCATTTTCGGACCACGACAATTATTTTGATCATAGCGATTTTTGTACAGATGATTTTGTTGCCATTAATTCCTTTGAGGCAGATATCAGCGACAATGTTGTCAGTAGCAGTCAGTTCCGTAGGTGCTATCACCTCAATGCATTTAATATAAATGGTGACAAAGAAGTTGTGCTTCCTGACACACCTGACTACAGAGATATGAAAGCTGTGAACGAATATATACAGAAGCTAAAAAAACTAGGCTTTATAGTTGCGTATAATCATCCCTATTGGTCAATGCAATGTCTTGATGATTATCGTGACTTAGAAGGCTGTAGTATTGTAGAAATATATAACAATTCTGTGTTTGTTGAGGGTGGAGATGACGGACAAGAGCAGGTTTATGATGAAATGCTCCGTAGTGGAAAGCGACTGTTTTGCACTATGGCAGACGATAATCATAATGAATTTCCTTTTGGTGATGTTCGTTGTGACAGCTTCGGAGGAAAAACAGTTTTTCTCTGTGATTCTCTTAGCTATGAATCTGTTATATCTGCTATGCAGAGCGGGTCCTTTTATTGTACCCGTGAGCCGAGAATTTTTGAACTCACATTAGAAGATGGCAAGGTTCATATCGAATGTTCACAGGCTCAACGTATAGCGCTCTCAACAGCAGGCAGACGCTCAAAAGCTTTACACGCCCCTGTGGGCGAATATGTAACCCAAGCAGATTTTCAACTTGAGGATGAGGATGTATACTTCCGAATTGAAGTAATAGGTCCTTCAGGAAAAAAGGCGAACACCAATGCGTATTTTGTTGAAGATTATAATGATTAAAAAAGTGGGGAAGCGACAGAATTTCTTGAAAATACACAGATTAAAGCATATAATCAAACAGTAATTTGAATGAAAATGGTGGAATATATGGAAAAAATAAAGCAAACAGTTTTTAAACCTAAGCTTATTTCGTGTCTGAAGGGATATGATGGTGCGCAATTTGGTAAGGATGTGACAGCGGGTCTTATTGTTGCCATTATTGCGCTTCCTCTTTCAATTGCCCTTGCCCTTGCTTCAGGAGTTACTCCGGAGCAGGGACTTTATACTGCAATAATTGCAGGCTTTGTTATATCAATGCTTGGTGGCAGCCGTGTTCAGATTGCAGGTCCTACTGCTGCATTTGCCACAATAGTTGCCGGTATAGTTGCAGAAAATGGCTTTTCAGGTCTTGTTCTTGCTACCCTTATTGCAGGATTGCTACTTATATTTATGGGTGTGTTCAAGCTTGGTAGCCTTATAAAATTTATTCCGTATACTATTACAACAGGCTTTACAACGGGTATTGCTGTTACTCTTATTATTGGACAAATCAAGGACTTTCTGGGTCTTACCTTTGTTAATTCACCTATTGAAACCATTGAAAAGGTTGAAGAGGTTGCACATCAGCTTCACACCTTTAACCTTGAAGCATTTGTAATAGGCGCAGTTTCTTTGGCTGTACTTATTGTCTTTCCTAAGTTTATCAAAAAAATTCCACCATCAATTTTTGCAATAATTATTTCAGCAGCACTTGTAAAAGTATTTGATATGAATGTAAATACCATAGGCTCACTTTATACAATATCTTCTGCGCTTCCTGTTCCTTCACTTCCTGAGTTTTCCTTTGAAACAGTAAAAGCAATTATTCCGGATGCATTCACCATAGCTGTTCTTGCTGCAGTTGAATCGCTGCTTTCCTGTGTGGTTGCAGACGGAATGACAGGTAGCAGACACAATTCAAACACAGAGCTTATAGCCCAGGGCGCAGGTAATATTTTCTCTGCCCTTTTTGGTGGTATTCCTGCTACAGGCGCAATAGCACGAACTGCTGCAAACATAAAAAATGGTGGAAGAACACCTGTTGCAGGTATGGTTCACGCAGTTGTGCTGCTTCTTGTGCTTGTGGTACTTATGCCCTATGCAGCACTTATTCCAATGCCCACCATTGCAGCTATACTCTTTGTTGTAGCATATAATATGAGTGAGTGGCGTGAGTTTGTGGCAATTATGAAAAAAGCGCCCAAAAGCGATACACTTGTTCTGTTAGTTACATTCATTCTTACGGTAGTGTTTGATCTTGTTGTGGCAATAATTGTGGGAATTATTCTTGCAACGGTTATGTTTATGAAACGAATGAGCGATGTTACAGATGCTCACGGTTGGAAGGAATTTGACGAAAACACAGATGATGCCAATATACGTTTCAAAAAAGTTCCCGATAATACTATGGTATTTGAAATTACAGGTCCCATTTTCTTTGGCGCATCCACAAAAATAGCAGATGTTATTAAAGGTGCCGATAAGTCTGTTCTTATTTTAAGAATGAGAAGTGTTCCTGCTATTGATGCTACAGGACTTCACAGCCTTGAAACAATTATCAAGCTGTGCGAAAAACAGAACAAAACACTTATTTTTTCACATATTAATGAACAGCCTATGAAAATTCTCGAGAAGGCTAAGCTTCTTGATAAAATACTTATAGCTGACAATATTGATGCTGCCATAGAAATGGCAGGGTGTCAGAAATAACCATAATAGAAATAATTCCAGGGGGGAACAGAATGAAAAATCTGGGCTATTACAATGGTGTATGGGATGAAATAGAAAAAATGTCCATTCCTATGACTGACAGAGTTCATTTTTTTGGTGACGGAGTTTACGATGCTACATATAGCAGGAATTATAAAATATTTTCCCTGGATGAGCACATAGACCGTTTCTATAACAGTGCAAAGCTTCTTGAAATAGAATTGCCCCACACAAAAGACGAGCTGAAAGAAATTTTAAATGATATGGTTGCTAAAATGGATACAGGTGAAAACTTTGTCTATTTTCAGGCAACAAGGGGAAGCAACGCAATACGAAACCACGTTTTCCCTAATGCTACAAAAGCGAATATATGGATAAATATTTACCCTAAGAAAATTCTTGATTTAACAAAAAAGGTACAGCTTATTACAATGGAGGATACTCGTTTTCTGCATTGTAATATAAAAACCTTAAATCTTATTCCTGCAGTTATTGCATCGCAAAGAGCAAAGGAAGCAGGCTGCTTTGAAACGGTATTTCACAGAAACGGAAGGGTTACCGAGTGTGCTCACAGTAATATCCACATTATAAAAAATGGTAAACTAATTACTGCTCCTACAGATAACCTTATCTTGCCGGGTATTGCCAGAAAGCATATAATTGATGCATGTAAAAAGCTGAGTATTGAAGTGCTGGAGGAGCCCTACTTTTTAGAGCAATTATTTGATGCGGATGAGGTTTTGGTTTCGTCCGCAGGTGCACTTTGTCTTGTCGCTGATAAAACAGACGGTAAGACGGTTGGCGGAAAGGCAACAGAATTGGTGGAAAAGCTTCAGGAATACTTACTGAACGATTTTCTTACAAAAACAAACTGAAGGTTTATATAAACTACTGAAAAAAGCTATTATTAATTTGAAAATTAAAAGTTTATGAGGAGTTACTATGGTTTTTGACGTTAATAAATTAAGTTGGACAAGAGAGCCTGAAAGCTACACAATATCTGATGCGAAAATCGAAATGGTTACCAAGCCCCAAACGGATTTATGGCAAAGGACATATTACCATTTCAGAAATGACAATGCCCCTGTGTTACAGCTGGAAACAGAGGATAAATATTTTAGTTTTACTGTGAAAACACAATTTTACAGTAAACACAGGTTTGACCAATGTGGAATAGTTATGTACCTTGACAGCGACAATTGGCTTAAAGCTTCTGTTGAATATGAAAACGCTAAATTTCAGCATTTGGGCAGCGTAGTTACTAATAATGGTTATTCTGATTGGGCAACTACAGAGATTGCAGCAAGCATAAAAGAAATGTGGTATAGATTCAGCCGACGTGAGGATGATTACCGTATTGAGTGCTCAGAGGATGGTGAAACCTTCAAGCAAATGCGAATATGCCACATGTGTAATGGTAATGGTACAATTCATTTTGGTGTTTACGCTTGTAGCCCTGAAGATTCATCATTTAAAGCAATATTTACAAATATGGAAATTACAGAGTGCAAATGGTTAGCTCATGAGGGACAGCAACCGGATTTACAATAATAAGCTATGTGTGTAGCTTGAATATGTTGTATAATACTCCGGTGGAGCAAGTGTGAAATGAAATCGCCTTCACCCTCTGTTGGGCTTGTTTTTTTGCAGTCTGCATAACAGCATCGTGATAGACTTTGTTTACCGATGTTTTTATTAGCTTCTTGTGATGTTCGTTTTTCACAGCCCCAACCCTTAAATTTAAATTACTTGTAACACAAAATGTGTTGTGGTATACTGAATTTGTAAAAGTATCAGTCGAAAGAGTGACATATATGAACGAAAAAACAAAAAAACAGCTCCCTACAAACAGACCGTTAACTAAGCTTCCGTTTGGCGGGCTTACCTCAAATATGTTAAGGACAATTGCAGTTGTGCTTATGATAAGTGACCATGTATGGGCAACATATATGAGCTTTGGTAACTGGATGACCTACATAGGCAGGATGGCATTCCCTATATTTGCCTTTCAGATTGCCGAAGGCTTTGTTCATACCTCGAACCTGAAAAAATATTTTCTGAGGATTCTGGGCTTTGCTTTGGTAACAGAGATACCCTTCAATCTTTTTTACAGCAGCAGGTGGTTCAATCCCTATCATCAGAATGTTCTTTTTACATTACTTTTAGGCTTGTTGGCAATCACCGTAATAGATAATGTAAAAAAGAACAGAACAGCAAAAAATATAGGCCTTTCTGTGCTGTGGCTGGTTCTGATATCCGTCGTATCCTTCATAGGCTTTGTGGATTATGGCTTCCTTGGTATGCTCACGGTAGTAATGTTTTATTTGTTGAGGGATTTTCCTTTTGCCTGGGTTGCACAAGCTGTTGCAATGGTGCTTATAAACATTGTGTTCTTTGAAGGTCAGGTTTTCCCTGTTGAAATACTCGGTAAAAGCTTTGAAATTCCTTATCAGGGCTTTGCAGTTTTTGCACTTATTCCCATATGGCTCTATGGTGGTAAAAAGGGAAAATCAAACAAAATTATGCAGTATGGCTTTTACGCCTTCTACCCTGTGCATATGCTGATTCTGTATTTGATAAAGCTGTTTGCGTAGTGAGCATTAAGTTTAGATGTGTACAATATAAAAATGGGTGATATAATGACTATTAACCAAAACCTGCAACGGGAAAAGCGTGAGCTTACAAGGCTGCAGAAAGAAAAAAAACGCAATTTGGGAAGTAAATATTTTTTGGTTTTGCTTTCACTTATTGCCATAGTTAATATTCTCGACGAGGTTACAAGCAACCTGACCGTCACCGTGCAGTCAAGCTTTGTAACAGAGTTTTTTGTGAATAACCCCTTTATGGGTAAATATTATACCTATGAGGATGGACTTGCTTTCCATTCAAGTATAGGTGTCTTTACCTATGTTCTGGGGATTTTCACACCATTTTATAAAGCCCTTGCTGACAAATGGGGAAGGAAACCGCTTTTCGTTCTTTCTACATTGGGAATGGCAATGGGACTTCTGGTTATTCACTTGTCATCAAGCTACATAATGTTCCTTGTGGGCTTTGCAATTATCAGCTTTTTTATGGGTCACGATATTCAGATTATTTATATTCTTGAAGAAGCACCCAGCAAACACAGAGCAAAAATTTACAGTTTTCTTAAAAGCTTTGGTATTTTAGGTGTTATTCTCATACCCACCCTTCGCGATATGCTGATGGGTGATGATGCAACGAAATGGCGTGAAATTTTCCTTGTTCCTGCCCTGATTGGTTTCGTGGCAGTTGGTCTTGTTCTTGTTTTTGCAAAGGATACGAAGGTTTTTCTTGAAGAACGAATAGCATACCTTTCCCGTCCGTTTGAACAAAGACAGGCAGAGAAGGCTGTTAAAAAGCAAAAAAAGGATGCACAGCGTAATCAGTCAGGTGTGTTTAATGGCGTAAAGTACATTTTTTCAAACAAAGATACAAAAATGCTTATTATTGCCCACATAATTTTCGATGCAGCAATGCCTGCAATAGCCTTGTATTTTGAATCCTCTATGCACAGAGCAGGTATGAGCACAAGCAGCATAACCAAAGCCTTGTTTATGGTTCCTGTAATTTATGCCACAATAACCTTCCTTTCAGGCTTTATTGCCGATAAATTAGGAAGAAAGGTTACAGTTACACTTTTCTCCGTAGCCTGTGTTGCAGGTTATATTCTGTTTGTGATAGGTATTCTTAACAACTGGAATCCATATTTTATAGGCTCACTTGCAGGACTTTATCAGGGCTCGTATTGGATTGGCAGAGACTACATGAATGTTATGATGACAGAAAAGGTTCCGACGGATATTCGTGCATCGGTTGTGGGTGCAGAAGGGCTTCTGGTAATAATCGGTCTTGCGGTTGGTTATTTAACAACAATAATCGGTATGACAGCTATGTCTATCTGGTCAGCGTGTCTTGTGGTTTCAATTCCCGCAGTTTCTGTTGCTGCAATTATTTTTGTCCTTAAAGTTAAAGAAACAAAAGGAGCAAGCCTTGATGAAATTAAATAAAGGGATGTGTAAAAATGCAAGAAATATTTGATGCTTTTTTGAGCTTTGATTTAAGCGTATTTCAATGGATACAAGGTATTCAGAATGAGCTTTTAAACACTTTAATGGTAGGCATAACAACCCTGGGTAATGGTGGGGCAGCTTTTATTGTTATTGGGTTGGTACTTTTATTCACAAAAAAATATCGCAAGGCAGGACTTGCAGTTATTGTGGCACTTCTTGTAATGCTTCTTTGTAACGATCTTTTCTTAAAAGAGTTTTTTGCAAGACCAAGACCCTTTAACCTTTTTGACACAAACCCCGAAAAATATGCCTTCTGGGTTGAAGGCTATGTGTACCCTGAGCTTATAGGTAAGCCCACTAGCTTTTCTTTCCCCTCCGGGCATACAGCATCAGCATTTGCAGCTGCAATTGCTTTGTTGTGGCATAATAGAAAATTCGGTATTCCTACAACAATTTTTGCAGCATTAATGGGCTTTTCAAGAATTTATGTTGAAGTTCATTATTGCACAGACGTAATTGCCGGTGTGGTTTCAGGTACAATTTGTGCTTTGGTTGCAGTGCTTATAGTAAAATACCTTTTCCCTGTTGTGGATAAAGGCTTGGACAAGCTTTATTCAAAGGTTAAGAAAAATAAATCCAATTCGTAAATTATTTATAAAAACGGAGAAAACAGCTTAATGAAAAAAGTGAGCGAATATAAAACGCTTTTTAACAGTCTGAAGGCAGAATGGAAATGGCTTCTGAAGGTAATGAACCGTTATCGTTCTGAAATAGTTGTGTATACAATTATCGGTGTTGTGGGTATTGTTATGGGGCTTGGTGCATCGGTTGCCTCAAAGTACCTTATTGATGCAGTTATAACCCACAATAACGAAACAATTATTGCCGCAGCAGCTTCCGTTGTGGGCCTGGGTGTTTTGCAAATTGCAATAAATGCAGGAACATCAGCTATTTCCTCCCGGGTGGGAACCCGTGTCAGCAATGAAATCCGCTCTGAAATATACAGCAGTATGGCGAATGCTGACTGGGAGAGTATTAACAAATATCATTCAGGTGACCTTATTAACCGTCTTGAGGGTGATGTGAACTCTGTTTCGGGTAATGCAATATCATTTTTGCCGGGTCTTGTTACAAGATTAATGCAGTTTTTCGGTTGTCTGGTAATAGTTTTATACTATGACGCCACCTTGGCTTTTCTTGCATTGATGAGCGCTCCTGTTTTGTTTTTCTCATCAAGGTTTATGACCAAAATGATGAGGAAATATAACCTTGAAAGCAGAGAAATGAACGGTAAAATTTTATCCTTCAGTGAGGAATCCGTTCAGAATTTGCAGATGGTTAAAGCCTTTGGTTTAACAAAAGAATATTCGGAGAAATTCAAGGTTCTTTTAGCTAATTATCGTAGTATGCGCTTAGCTCACGATAAGTTTAATATTTTAACAACCCTGTGTCTTTCGGCAATTGGGCTTCTGGTGTCATATTCCTGCTATGGCTGGGGTGTTTACAGACTTTGGCAGGGTGTAATAACCTATGGTACAATGACTCTGTTTTTACAGCTTTCAGGTAGCCTGACATCTTCATTTTCTGCAATAGTGTCAATGGTCCCCGGCGTTATAAGCGTTGCAACAGCAGCAGGGCGTATTAAAGAAATAACAGAGCTTCCCACTGAAAGCTTCAAGGATGAAAAGCTTTCTGAAAAATTGCTTGAACAAGCTAAAGAAACAGGTGTGAGTATTGAAGCAGAAAATGTTACATACTCTTATGCCGACAGCGAAAAGACTGTTCTTAACGGGATTGGTTTTTGTGCATATCCCGGTGAAACTATTGCCTTTGTAGGACCTTCGGGCGAGGGCAAAACCACAATTTTAAGGCTTGTTCTGGGACTTGTTAATAAATCTGAGGGTAGCCTTAAATTGAGGGTGCAGAACGGAGAGGAATTAGAGGTTTCGCCAAGCACAAGACGTTTTTGTTCTTATGTGCCACAGGAAAATTCAGTTTTCTCAGGTACAGTTGCTGAAAATCTCAGAATAGTAAATCCCGATGCCACCGATGAAGAATTGAAAAAAGCACTTGAAATTGCAGATGCTCTGGAATTTATAGAGACTCTGCCCAAGGGTGTGGAAACAGTTGTAGGGGAAAGGGGAGTTAATTTCTCCGAAGGACAGGTGCAAAGGCTTTCCATTGCCCGTGCAGTGCTGTGCAAAGCACCGTTACTGATTATGGACGAAGCAACCTCGGCACTTGATAAAGAAACCGAGGAGCGTGTTCTTAAAAATCTTATGACAAGTGACAAAAAACGCACCTGCATTATAACAACCCACCGTCCCAGTATGCTGGAATACTGTCACAGAATATACGAATTGCAGGAGGACGGAACATTAAAGCTGAGAGAAAGGGAATGATTTCCCTTTCTCTTTTTGTTTTCCAGACCCTTGACAAATAAAGGTTTTTGTTATAATATAAAGTAGCATATCTTTAAAGTGGTAAAGTGTCTGATTATGTTCAAAAATTACTTTATTTGTGGGCAGAAATTTCGCATTGAAGCCCCTGATTTTCCTACAGATTGCGCAGATTGGCAGCTGTTTGAGGCAGAGCTCAGTGAGCCGGATATTTCCGTTACCTGCAACGTGGTTGCAGAGCTTCCCTCTGCACAGGGAGTACCTTGTGGCAGCTTAGAGGATTTCACTATAAGCTGTAAGGGTGATATGGTTTTCCGTCAAAGGGAAATGGCAAAATTCCCGGGTATTCTTACGGAATACAACTACATAAACGGTTCTGGCTGTCAGGTGTATTTTACACCAAAAAGCTTTCCTGTTTTTATGGATGAACGCTATTTCTGGACATCGGTTCCGTTGTCACAGCTTTTGTTGCCGAAAAAAGCAATAATAATGCATGCCTCGTTTATAGAGGTCAATGGTTCGGCAGTTCTTTTTTCTGCACCCTGCGGAACAGGAAAAAGCACTCAGGCAGAGCTTTGGCGAGTTCACCGAAATGCCGAAATCATAAACGGTGACAAAGCAGGCGTTTATTTTAAAGACAATAAAGTCTTTGCAGGTGGTGTTCCCTTTTGTGGAACAAGTAAAATCTGCAAAAATAAAGACTTACCCCTTAAAGCCATTGTGCTTTTAAGTCAGGGTAAAGAAAATTCCGTGAAACGCCTTACAGGGCTTGAAGCCTTGCAGAAGGTTGTCAGCAACATATATCTTGAATTGTTGGCGCCACTTGAAAAACAGATGTGCATAGATTTTGTTATTGAGCTCTTAAATAAAGTCCCCGTGCTTTCTCTGGAATGTACCCCGGACGAAAGCGCAGTAGAGGAACTTGAAAAATTTTTAGTTTAAGCAGATTAGAGCAAATCTTATCATCCCTGTTTTGTTGGAGACAAAATAGATATAGGGCAATAAAGCAGATGTTTTATGAGCCTTACTTTGAAGGAAGGCACAAACACTAATGTAACATACATAAACAGAAAGGAAATGAAAATGGAAATTACGTATGACAATTTCATTTCCCACCTCTTTGCAAAGGCAGACAGTGCCTCAATTCCTCTTTCAGGTGCCTTTGAGCTTACCTCAAGGTGTACCCTGAACTGTAAAATGTGCTATATTCACCAAAACGGAGGGAATTGCCCCTCAGCTGAAAAAAACGGCGAATGGTGGGTGAATTTAGCCAAAGAAGCCCGTGATTCGGGCACATTACTTTTGCTTCTTACAGGTGGGGAGCCAATGCTCCACCCTGATTTTGAAGATATATATTTAAAATGTCGTGGAATGGGTCTGCTTGTAAGTGTAAATACCAACGCAACACTCATTAATGACGAAAAGGTGCGATTTTTTAAAGAGAATCCACCCCAAAGGCTGAATATAACGCTTTATGGTGCAAGCGAGGAAACCTACCAAGCCCTTTGTGGAAACGGTAAGGCTTTCAATGTGGTTGTAAGCGCCATTAAAAAGCTGAAGGAAGCCGGAGTGAAAATCAAGCTGAATTACAGCATCACCCCACATAATTATAAGGATGCCGAAACGGTGCAGCAGTGGGCGAAGGAGTGGGAATTACCCGTTCAGCCTGTAAGCTATATGTTTCCACCTGTAAGAGTGTGTGGTGAAAAGGTTCGCCTTAGCCCCGAGGACGCTGCAAGGGAACAATTTTTGTGGCATAAACGTAGCTTCGGGGATGATATGGACAAATTTGTGAAATCTCAGGATTTGCCACCGGATATTGAGGATTTCGGTGAATGCAGAAATCCAAACGGTGACAGAATCACCTGTAGGGCAGGGCTTAGCTCCTATTGGGTAACCTATGACGGCTTTATGCTTCCCTGCGGAATGATTCCTCAGCCAAAAAGTGAAATCAAATCCTTTAATGACTCCTTTAATTTCATTCGTCAGGAAAGGGAAAAAATAATTCTTCCTGCAAAATGCAAGGACTGTAACTTCAAAAAAATCTGCGACAATTGCGCAGCCGTTTCCTTTGCAGAAACCGGCAGCTTCTCGGAAGCTCCCACTTATGCCTGCAAAAAAGCACAAGAGTATGCAAAATTTGCGAAGCAAATTTTGTAAGTGAAAAATGCAAAGTGCAAAGTGCAAAACGTCGGGGCGAAGCCGATTGTAAGTGCAAAATGCAAAGTGCAAAGTGCAAAATTCAAAATGAAATGAATGTGAAGGGAAAAATATGGACAATAGCACCGTAGAAGTTAAAAGTTTTGATTATGCCGTAAGAATTGTAAACCTGTATAGGTTCCTTATAGAAGATAAGAAAGAATTTGTTTTATCAAAACAGATATTACGAAGCGGCACCAGTATCGGAGCCAATGTCTCCGAAGGGGAGAGAGGACAATCTAAAGCGGATTTTTACTCGAAAATGAGCATAGCTCTGAAAGAAGCCAACGAAACACATTATTGGTTGCGTTTATTAAACGCTACCAATTATATAAATGAAACACAGTTTTTAAGTTTAGAAAAAGATGTAAAGGAACTAATAGCGTTACTAACGTCAATATGCAAAACAACCCAAAACGCTTTAAACACAAAATAATAATCACTTTGCGCTTTGCGTTTTGCACTTTGCACTTTATATAAATAAACAATTCATTCTACATACTGGGAGGTAATGTTAATGAAAAAACATAATTTAAAGCAGAAAGGAAAAAGAGCGCTGTCAATGCTTTTGGCAGTTATGATGGTTCTGTCCTGTTGGGTATGGATAGAGCCTAATCAGCTTATTGCTGAAGCTGCTAATGATGTGGTTAAGGACCACTACCTTTTTGCATACTTCACAGGCACAAGCAAGGAAGGTCAGACAATTCACCTTGCTGTATCAGAGGACGGGTATAACTATACCGCCCTTCGTAACAACGAGCCTGTTATTATCCCCTCAAAGGGTGTTGGTAACGTTCGTGACCCATACATCTGGTACAACGAGCAGGATAACTACTACTATATCCTTGCAACTGACCTTGACTTTACAGATGGTGGCGGAACATATTCCAACAACAGCCAGTCCTTTATAATCTGGCGTTCAAAGGACCTTGTTAACTGGTATGATGAAACTTTCATTGACGTTTCAAAAATGGCACATCTTATTGGTGACACAAGAAATATGAGTGCAGTTTGGGCGCCCCAGGTTCTTTGGGACGGTTCTGCTTATGTTGTTTATTTCACACTTGCTTGTAATGCAACAAGCTGGTTTGATATTGTTTACCTTAAAACAACTGACCTTTTAGACCCTAACGCGTATTATGAATTTGACTATATTCTTGGTAACTCTACCGGCAATGGCGTTTGTGACAGATACGGTGTTATTGATGCTGATATTATCCACAATCCCGGTGACGGTTTATATTACCTTTTCTATAAAACCGAATGTAACAGTAATGAATTAGGAACCACTAATAAAGGTACTTCTCTTAAAACTATTCACTATTATGTTGGTGATACACCCACAGGTCCCTTCAGAAACCCCGGTGATACTAAGTGGACGGACTGCGGTTTCTCAATTTTCCCCAACTACACTGTTTCACTTGAAGGCTGTAACTCCTTCTTTGATAATGACGGTAACCTTATTATGTATGCCGACGAATTTGAGCATACAAATGCAAATGGTGAAGCAGAGGCATATTTTCATATTGCAAAATCAAACGGCTATGATTTCACATCATGGTCTTACCCCGATGTTTCACAGCATAACATTAACTCACTTTCACCCAGACATGGTTCTGTTGTAAAAATTACAGAAGCTGAATACAACAGACTTCTTAATAACTCATATAACATTACCTCCTCCTCATATCCTGATACAGAGGTCCTCAAGGACCACCTTGTAGCACAGTTTTTCACAACAGAAAATGTTTTATGGAACAATGTTATTGGTCAGCCTAACCTTGCATCCTCAACAGGTATCACAATGGTTGATGATCCAAGTATCGGTTATTATGCATCCTTTGACTCAACAAATGGTGGCTGGGCAGAGGTCGATTTTGACTCCCTTTTCCTTAAAACTAACGGTCTTAACTATGAGGACGGTTTTACAATTACCTTCAGTGCTATGCTTCAACCTAATGAAAGCACTAATAATGAAAACAATGACCGTATTTATGAAATTGCCGATGTTTTCGGTTCAAGAACAGGAACCGAGCATTACACTCACTTCTCACCCGGTGGTGGTGGTAACGGTTCGTACTTAGGTAACTACAATGGTCCCGTTGACAGTGGTAACGACTGGCTTAACGATATTAATCGTGCAAACCGAGATGATAAGTGCTTCCATGAATACATAATCAGCTATGCAACCGGTAACGTAATGGTTTATGTTGACGGTCAGCTTGTTATTTCAAGAAACCGTTTTACAGGTGTAAATCTTGATGACTCTTGGTACAAAGCTCTGGGTTCAAACGCAACAATGCGAATTGGTAAATCCGGTTGGGATGCTGACCCCTTGTTCAAAGGTAATATCCAGAACCTTTGCATTTACGACTGCTCAATGTCATACTACGATGCCCAGTCAATGAATGATGATTATAAGGAAAACCTTGGTTGGGTTGATGAAGTTAATTATACAGGTATTACATCTGTTGTTCCTACATTCCAGAATACTAATGCTGACCGTATGAACTCCTTGCCTAACAAAGCAGAGCATTTCAGCAACATCCTTTATACCTCTAATACAGTACCAAACTATGACGGCAATAATATGAGCGCAGATTCTGCTGTTTATCATTATAACGGAAACGACCTTTATTTTGCTTTGTATTATCCTGAAACGACTGTATTGTTGTATGATGGCGTTAAGGATGCCATTATGCCTGTTTCCTTTGGTGCATATTGTCAAAACTCAAGACCGGAGAAAGGCTTTTTGAACATATACCCAACAACCGGCTCCGGAAGCACTGTAGACCTGGGTGAGCTTGAAATATCTCAGAACTGGGGTGGCTGGTATAACAATGGTGACTATTATGAATGTATAGTAAGTCATGCAGACGGATATATAGGAAGAAACTCAACTACCAGCAGTTGGTCGCATATTACCGACAAAAAGAACTACGACTGTCATTGGGGCGCCCCTTTAAAGGTTAATGGAGATAAAATTAACTTTAATGGAAAATATTATAAAAAATTCAACCTTACATGGCAGGTTAATGGTGGTGTGGATGGCACATATGCTGCTGACCACAGCGCAAATATGACCTCTTACAATGACATCTATGTTATCAACTTCAAACCCATTCTTGACCTTCGTAATACTATAACAGAAGCTATGTATAACGAGGTTATGAACAACTCTGCCCTTTGCCCTGAGCTTAAGCAGAGATATGCTTCCGCTGTTTATGCAATCAGAACGATGGATCCCACGAACTATGGTTTTGATGCAGCTCCCTTAACAGCAACAAAGGCTTGTGCAAAGGCTATTAGTGAAGCTATCGGTACATACGAAGGTGTTATTGCCGAAATTGAAAGAGAAAAGTCTGCAGGGACATACGGCCACCAGTGTACAGAGCTTGAAGAACGAGAAGCAACTTGTGCAAAAAACGGTCTCACAACTGGCTCATACTGTGTTCTTTGCGGTGAAATTGTTAAAGAACAGCAGGTTCTTGCACCTCTTGCACACACATTCACAGATATTACAGAAAATGGTGTGCAGTACAAACAATGTTCTGTTTGTGGTGTGAAGATTGAGTATCAGGCAAGTGGCGTAAGATATGAAAACCTTTTCTCGCTCAATGGCTGGATTGATTCATTGAGCTATAATAACGGTAATGGTGTTAGTGGCGGAGCTACACTTTCTGCGAATTCTGCTAATGGTACAATTACAATCAATAACACTAATACAGGCGAAGCTGTAACAAGCACTTCCGGTGGTACCAACCGTGACGGAACATGGGATTGCTATTGTATTCCTGTTAAGGGCAACAGAACTTATGTTGTTGAATTTACAGTATCCGGTGTTCAGGGCGAAATTCATGTATTCAAATATGACATAAACGGTAACCTTACCGGTTCATACGGTGACACACCTGTTTCGGGTACTGATGGTACATTCTCAAAAGAATTTACAGTAGATGCAACTACAGCATACATAGAGCTTCGTTTTGACTGTAATGTTCAAGGTACTACAACCTTCTCTCAGATAGGTGTTTACTCAAAAGAGTCATTTGATACGTTTGCGAAAACAACAGCTGATGCACGTCTTGGCTTCTATCCCGGTTACAGCAAAGAACTTTGTTATCCAAACCCTTCGGCAGGATATTCCTTTGGTGGTTGGTATACAAGAAGTGGTATAAAAATCGAAAATGTAAATCAACTTAATAATCCCACAACAGTTGTTTATGGAAAGTGGATTAAAGCAGGTTATAACATTGTTTATGATAGTATATTCTCATTCTCCGATTGGGCAAAATCCTCCTGTAACCAGCTCGAAACACAAATTATTGATGGTGTAAGGCAGGTGTCTACTGAAGGTATCGTTGCAGACGCATCAAATGGAACAATTACAATTACCAACGATGTGGACGCAAATACCTATGCAAGAACAAACTATTGGGTGGATAATGGTAATATTCATAAAATGAAACTTACTCAAAACACCGACTATATTCTTGAGTACACTACATCATCTAATGATGGTGGTAAACAAAATGTTTGTCTCTATCTGACAGGTGGTACTGCACAATATCCCGAAACAGGTGCACTGACAAGATGGGATATGGGTACACAATATGTACCGTTCAATTCTGGTGATAATACAAACTTAACCCTGCGTTTTGATAATGTTCAAGCTGGTTCAACAGTAACATATTCAAATATTGCTGTTTATAAAGCAGATTTTGAAGAAGCGGCAAAAACAATAGAAAATCGTCAGTACATGCGTTATTATCCTACGGAGATGGGTATTGGTAATGTGTTTGAGTATACACCCACAAGACCCGGCTACACTTTTAGTACATGGAAAGCTGATACAAATGGCGACAATGTCGGCGATTTTGAAATGAAGGGCTTTGATGATACCTTTGTTGTTAACCAGAACTGGCATCTTTTCTCCGAATGGGAAGAAAACACCTATACAATTACCTATGATGCAAATGGTGGCTCCGGCTCGGGTACGACACCAAGCAACAAGTATACAGCTGATGTTAAATTGTCAGATGGTACCGGTTTTACCAAAACCAATTATGTTATAGCAGGTTGGTCAACAATTCCCAATGCAACCAGTGCACAGTATCAGCTTGGTCAAACAGTAAACAGACTCAGTGGCGAAAACGGTGGCAATATCAAGCTTTATGCTGTCTGGGCTGAAGCAAATATCAACGTAACATTTGATAACTTGTTCGATTTCAGTAAATTCAATATTAGTACAGGTTCTCTCGAAATTAATGAAAGAACAGGTACAGGATTTACAATTACATCTACAAGTGGTACAGATGCTAACACCGGTTGGAGTGAATATATTCCTGTAGAATCCGGAAAAACATATATTTTATCTGCAGAAGCATCCTTTGAACAGGTTTCCGGAGGCTATGATATATATATATATACATTAGACTCCAATAAAGCCGGTGAAACTACTGCCACTCCCGACACTTCAAACGGTGCACGTAGAGAAGGCGATGTTTATATTTCATTGACCGGTCAGACAACTAATAAAACACCTTATATCAGATTTACTGCAGGTACGGGTACGGCTTATGTAAGAATAAGATTCGATGCCAATGCAGTAGATAATAAACTTACTGTCAACAACATCCGTTTATATGAGGATAATGGCGTTTCACTTTCTACAGCTAACAAAACTGTTGGTTATGGTAATGAATATGGTGATCTTCCCACACCTACCAGAAAAGGTTATACTTTCCTTGGTTGGAAAAACGACAGTAATCAATGGGTTAACAAAACAGATAAGATGGCTAGTCTTACCACAGTTAACCTTCATTCCCAGTGGAATGAAATAATTTATACTCTTAACTACTCGGCCAATGGTCCCGATGTTGATGCAACAGCAAACAACAAGAATGTTGGTTATACCGGAACAATTACACTTCCTGCAGCTCTCAGCTGGGACGATGGTGTATTTATGGGTTGGTCATTCGATCAATTTGCAGACCCCTACGGTAGTGATTTCAAAGCTGCGGGTTCAACCGTAAAGGTAAGCGAGGTTCCGGAAACTGCTATAGATGCTTCAGGTGATGTTCCTGTAATTAGAATCCACGCTGTTTGGAAATTAAATTCCTCTGTGGTGGTTAATGACACAGTCATAGCAGACTTTGGTCAGCCTGTAACAATCAGTCCTTACCAAATGAGCGACTCAACCGCTTTCCTTTATCATGTAGATCCAAGATTCAGCACGTATAACGTAGAGTTCTCCAATGGTTCAAAGGAATATTCTGGTAGCTATGGTACATTCAGTGTAAATGATGATGGATACACCATTACATACACACCTACATCTGTAATGCAAGGTATAGACACAGCCGAAATTAAGGCTACATTGAAATATAACGATACCGGTACAAAACAAGTATTCACAAGCACTATAAAGGTGGCACCTGCCTCAAATATGCTTTATGAAGAGGATGACTTTGTTACTTATGGTAATGGTCAGACTTATAAAGCCTGGACTAAAACAGGTAGCTCTTCTTATACAGAAAAGCTCTATGATAAGAATACCGGCATTTACAATGACCAAAACTTGATAGAAGACACACCCGAAGAGGTTCACGGCTACAACGGTAAATACGAAGGTAACTATGACTTCGCTGACGGTTCATACAGTAAGGTAACTGTAACTGCAGATAACACAGGAACAACCGTTAAAGAAAATATGAGTGATGCGGCTACATTTACTTTCACAGGCACAGGCTTTGATCTTATTTCCGCTTGTGGTACAAACACCGGTATTCAGCTTATTAAGGTTAAGGATTCTTCTACCGATAAACTGGTTGACTCATATATTATTGACACATACTTATCCGACACAAGCTATATGACAACCGGTGCTGATGGCAGCTTGCTCCATCAGGTGCCTATTCTGACATACAGAACCGAAAATCACGGTACCTATACTGTTGAGGTTACTGCAGCATATCTTTCAATGGCTCAGGCTCTTAAACACACAGGTACGGCTGCTGTTTCCTATGCAAGTGCTCCTGTCGTTGCAGGAAACGGTGTTGAAATTTCCACAACAACATCCACAGCTTCAAGTGAATTAATCAACGAGCTTGAAGAAATGGGTGTGGATATGGGTGATAATGTAGAGCTTATATGGATGGATGACAACTCCATTCTCAATGGTGGTACCGGTGCAACTGAAATTGCAACTACTGTTCCTAAGAATGGTTTGTTAAGCGGATACGCTCAGCAATATCTCAGTAGCTCTGTTACATCTCTTGCTAACTATATTGACGGCTTCCGTATTTACAACCCCTTAGAGGGTGGCGATCCCATATACGATAGCGAAACAGAGCAGAATAACACATATTACAACATTGTTGAAGAAATCGGTAAAACCTACAGCAATAATTTCAAAATTATTGAATCCGGTGCTGTTGACTTTGACTTTACTTCTGAAGCATTTAAAGCCTTCGATTATAACGGCTTCCGTACTAACGGTGGTCCCAGTGGTGAAATTTACCTTAAACCCAATCAGGCAATTGCATTTACATTTACTGCTTCAACCGATGGTACACCGTCTAAGGTAATGCTTGGTATGAGAGCTCTTACTGGTTCTACCCAAGCAAGTGTTTGTACAACTGATAATATAAGCTCACCATATTCTGTCCCGGTTAACAGTGCAACTGAAATGTACTATGATGTATCAGAAGCCGGTACTGTTAAAAATGGCGTAATAACCATAGCTATTGCAAATACAGGTTCAAAGGTTCTTGCAGTCAACAACCTCAAGCTTGTTGATGGTGCATTGAATAAATCCGGTACAGGTGAAACACCCGCAGGTTCAAATGATGTTATTGGTGGAGGCTCCTCTGTTCCTGAGGCGGTTCTTCCCGTTACTCCCGTTACACCTGTTGCTCCCGATTCAGAACAGAATGAAACAGGAAATATCGGCAATGCTCCCGAAACAGATGTTGATACAGAAAACACTGTTCCTGAAAATGATGCCGATGTTGAGGATAATACCGAGGAAGATGCAGACAATAGTGTTACAACAATGTTCCCCGGAATCCCTGCACCTGTTGCATCATTCCTTGAATTATTGCTTGAGCTTATCAGTAAGCTTTTGGGCTCATTTGGCTTTTAAAGGAGGAATAAATATGAATAAGTATACAAAACCTACATTTGTGTTAGCCTCTTTGGGAGTTACTGCTTTGGCTGCTGCCTCCGGCTGTAGCTATGTAATTACAGATGCAGACAAGGAAATTTTTGATATTTGGGCACCGGGCTGGAAGGAAAACGGCTTCCACCCTGATGAGGGTTGTTCAATCCCCATTAGCAATTACTGTAAATTCACTGCAAGTGATGACGAAAATTTGGGTGTGGCTAAGGCTTTCGGCTCTTAAATCCACATAAAAACTCAACATTTAAACGAGCATCTGTCTCTTACGGGACAGGTGCTCAATTTTTTGTCGTAACTTGTTGATTTTTTTGCTATATTATTGTATTATATAATATGGTTAATAATGCGATAGTTTTGCCTTGCTTTCAACCGGGATTTATGGGCATAGGCTGTCTTTGATAAATATGTTTTTCAGAGGTTTAATTTATGCGAATTTTACGAGGTGTTGTTTTAGCACTTTTTATAATAGTTTTCGCCTTGTTTTCCTTCGTTTTTATACGGGAGAAAATTAATACTGATAATACTATTCCTGCAATCACTGTTGAAGGCGAAATAATTGATGTCAGCCTTGAGGCTACAGACGAAGAGCTGTTGAAGGGTATTACTGCCTTTGATGAAAAGGATGGGGATTTAACAGACAAAATAATCATTGAATCTGTTTCCCGTTTCGTAGAAAAGGGTGTAAGCAAGGTTACTTATGCTGTTTGCGACAGCGACAATAATATTGCAACTGCTACCCGAAAAATCCGTTACAAGGGTTATGAATCGCCCCGTTTCGCATTAAGTCGTGCACTGTGCTATTCCGTATATGAAACTCCAAGACTTAACGACGTTATCACCGTTTCCGACAGTCTTGTAGGTGATATTACCTCTGATATGATTTTAACCAGCGACGACTACACAAAATCTGTTACAGGTGTTTTTACTGTTACAGCAACGGTCACTACCGAAAAAGGTGACACAGCAACACTTGAATTACCACTTATTGTTGAGGACAGAAGTGAAGCTGCTCCCGAAATTGAGCTTAAAGAATATTTAATTTATGCTGATAAAGGCGAAAAAATAGACTATGAAGATTATTTAGTCAGGGCAACTAATAACGATGAAGAAGACATAACAGATGATGTTACTATAGAAACAAAAATAAATACTAAAAAAGCAGGTACCTACCTTGTTCATTACTATGCTGTAGATGACAATGATAACAAAGGTCACACCGTGCTTACTGTGGTTGTTGGGTAATTGGTATGGAAAGAAACAAAATTATAATTGAATGGCATAGCATTCTGAAGGATTTAATAAGAAATGCCTGGGTTGTTGTGCTGTGCGTTCTCATAGGCTATATGGGAATTTACATTGTGGACACAATTGTATATGAACCTGAGTACACCTCCAGCGCTACATTGGTTGTTACTACCAAGGGTGCAGGCAGTAATGCTTTTTCCTTCTTTGCCACTTCCTCGGAAATGGCTGGGCTTTATACAAACGTTTTTACCGACTCAACCATGATGGATTTAGCTGCTGAGAATGCCGGTTATGACTACTTTAACGGCAAAATTTCTGCTTCTGTTATTGAATCTACAAACTTTTTAAAAATCAGCGTTACAAGCGGTAATCCTCAGGTAGCCTACGAGCTTCTCAAATCTGTGCTTGTGGTTCACCCTGAAATTTCCGATAATATTTTCGATAATGCTATCATAAATGTTCTTACGCCCCCTTCAGTTCCGAAAAATGCTACAAATGCTGTTTCACAGACAAACGCAAACCTCATAATTTCCGGTATTGTTGTGCTTTGTATTTTCGCAATTCTTGTGCTTTCAATTATGAGAGATACCGTAAAGAACAAAGCAGCCTTTGAAGACAGAATAGATGGCGAGCTTCTTGGAATTGTTCCTCACGAAAATAAGCAAATGACCTTTGAAGATCGCTTGAAAAAAAGAAAAAAATCCTTGCTTATAGTTGGCAATGCCTTTATAAGCCTGAAATTTGTTGAGCATTTCCACACAATTGCAGCAAAGCTGGAGCGTAAAAAACGTAATACCGGCAGCAAGGTTTTTGCTGTTACAAGTGTTGCCGAAAATGAAGGCAAATCCACCGTTGCCTCCAATATTGCAGTTTCTTTGGCAGACAGAGGAAACAAGGTTGCTCTTATTGACTTTGATGGCAAAAAGCCCGCTCTTTTCAAAATTTTCGGAAAGAAAATAAATGATCAGTCTGAGCTTGGTAACTATTTCACCAATGAAGAAAAAACAGAGTTCAGATTCAAGCGTTTTAAAAATACCTCATTATACCTTGCCTTGAATACAAGACCCCATAAGGATTACCAGGATTGGTTGAATTCAGAAAAATGTAAAAAGCTTATGGCTTTCCTTAGGGAAAATATGGACTTTATTATCATCGACACTGCCCCTATTTCTGCAGACACAACCGTTACTGATATGAGTGCTATAGCAGATGAAACAATACTTGTTGTTCGTACAGATGTTGTTTCATCAGCTGTTATTAACGATACCATAGCAACAATCGGTAATGTAGGTGGTAAGCTTACCGGCTGTATTTTAAACGATGTTTATCCTGATTTTGCTTTGTTGGGTATGTCCGGAATTGATGAAACAGGCTATTCACACTATGGCAGATACAGATACGGAAAGTATGGTAAGTACGGGAAATACAGCAAATACGGAAAATATAACAAATACGGTGCTTATGGCAACACAAGTAATTACAAATATAACAAGTTTGCCAAATACGCCGATTCTGAAAATGAATCAGAGGATTAATTTTTATGGAAAAAACCCAGAAGAGTACTCAGAAGGTTGAGGCTCATTTCAAAATATATTTAACCGACTTTATAAAGGGCATAAAAAAGCTTTGGTGGGTTTGCATTGCTTTGGCTGTTTTATTCGGCGGCGGACTTGCTGCCAGGGGCGTATTGCAATACAGACCGCAATACACAGCTTCTGCAACCTTTGTGGTTAGCTTACAAAGTGTCTCCGGTGCCAATACCGGATTGTCAAAGTATTCATATTCCTATGACACAACAACTGCTGAACAGCTGGCCTCCACCTTTCCCCATATTTTAAGCAGCAATCTCCTTCAGGAAATCGTTTGTACAGAATTGGGTGTTACAGGTATGCCGGCTTCGGTGTCTGCATCGTCGGTGACCGGAACAAATATGTTCAAGCTGACCACTGTGGGCAAGGACCCACAGAAAACATATGATACCCTACTTTCGGTAATTAAAAACTATCCCATAGTTGCCAAGCACGTTATAGGCAACATAAAAATGGATATGATTACAGCTCCTGTTGTCCCTGCAAGCCCATCCAACTCAAAGGAGATTAAAGAAAATTTCGTAACAGGCTCAACCTTTGGCTTGCTTGTAGGTGTTATTCTGATTTTTGTTTATGCAATTTTCAGAAATACAATAAGAACCAAGGATGAAATTACCACAGAGCTTAACAGCACTGTTTTAGGCACAATTCCTTTGGTTACCTTCAGAAAACGTGGTGCTAATGCTGACAAATCCATACTTATTACAAATCCCAAGGTTTCTACCGGCTTTACGGAATCCTTCAGAGTTTGCAGAAATGTATTCATTAACTCTTTAAAAGAGGATGAAAAGGTTGTTCTTGTTACAAGTACTGCTCCCAGTGAGGGCAAAACAACCATCATTACAAACCTTGCTATGGCGGTTGCTAAAAGGAAGAAAAAGGTTCTTCTTATCGATGGTGACTTGCGAAACCCGAGTATAGCCCCGTTATTAGGGCTTGATATGGAAAAGCTTGAGTATCAGATTGAAAGAGATAATTACGAAATTGCTTACCTCGAGGATTTTAATTTTTCTGTTTTAAGGTTTATTTTCCCTGAGGAAAAGAAAAATACTTACCTTTCAACTGCTTTTGCAAAATCCGTGTTTGACGAATTAAGAAAAGACTATGACTATATTTTTGTAGATACTCCACCTTGTGGTCTTGTTTCTGACGCAATGTTTATTGCTCAGGCAGCAGATGCGGCAATTTATGTTGTACATCAGGATGTAGTAAGGGTTTCAAAAATAAAAAGCTCACTTAATAACCTGCTTTCCACAGATGTGAAGGTTTTAGGCTGTGTGCTTAACGGAACAATCGGTGGTTCATCCGGCTATGGTTATGGCTACGGGTATAAAGCCTACGGGTATGGCTACGGCTACAAGGGCTATGGCTACGGCTATAAAAAATACGGCTATGGTTATGGCGAAAAGGAATCAGCTTCCCGTAATCAGGAAGATGAAGAATAAATATAAATAATAATTTATAAAGGAGAGGTGACAATGCTTCGTAAATGGGAGGATTTACCGGAATATCTTAAAATTCCCCAGGTTAAGCCCTACTATGATGCACTGAATAAAAAGCGCTTCAGCTTGTTTTTGAAGAGAATATGTGACATTTTTTTGTCGCTGGTTTTAATTATTGCAACCTCTCCCGTAATGCTTGTTTTAGCAGTTTTAATCAAGCTTGATTCTAAGGGTCCTGTTTTTTACAGGCAAATCAGGGTTACTCAATACGGTGAGGAATTTGGCATTTTTAAATTCCGTACTATGTTCCTTGGAGCTGATAAAGGTTCACAACTGACTGTTGGCAAGGATTCCAGAATAACTAAAATAGGCAGATTTATAAGAAAATACAAGTTAGATGAAATAGGACAGTTTTTTGATGTGCTCAGGGGGAAAATGACCTTTGTCGGCACTCGTCCTGAGGTTCCTGTATATGTGAACGAATATACACCTGAAATGTTAGCAACTCTTTTACTGCCTGCAGGAATTACCTCACAGGCAAGCATTTATTACAAGGATGAAAACAAATTGCTGGATGTTGCTGATGATGCTGATGAGATGTACATAAATGTAGTCCTGCCTGACAAAATGAAATATAATCTTGAATCCATTATGAACTTCAGCTTGACAAATGATTTAAGGGTAACAGTTAAAACATTTTTTGCAATTTTAGGAAAAGAGTATTCTAATAAAGAACCTGAGGATTTACGTGTAAAAAAATAAATTACGGAGATTTTTATGGGAAAAAGCAAAGAGAAAAAGCTTGTGGCTATTTTTACAAATAACGACGACGATATTTATTGCTTCAGAAAAGAGCTTGTAGAAGCTGTTGTTGATGAGGGCTATGATGTTCTGATTTCCTGTCCTTATGGTGAAAAATTCGAATTGATGCAGCATATAGAATACATTTACGATAATCCCGAAATAGATAGAAGGGGAACTAATATTGTCAATGACGGGAAACTATTTTTCCATTATTTGAAGCTTTTAATAAAATATAAGCCTGATGTGGTTTTGACATATACAGCCAAGCCGAATATTTATTGTGGTTTTGCAGCATTTTTATTGCGGATTCCGTTTATAAGCAATGTAACAGGTTTTGGTAGTGCTTTTATGAATAACAAAAAAGTTGCGGCTTTTGTTACAATGCTTTTGAGGCTTGTATTTCGCAGAGCTGACTGTGTAATGTTTCAGAATTCAACCAATAAAGCTTTTGCCGAATCAAAGAAAATGGTAAAAGAAAACGGAATGCTTATTCCGGGTTCCGGAGTCAATACAGAAAGATTTCCTCTTTTGACGTATCCTGACGGAGGCAACGGTATTGATGGTGTTCCGGTAGTTTTCAACTATATCGGAAGAATACTTTATGATAAAGGTGTAGATGATTTTATTGAGGCTGCTCGTCGCATAAAAGAAAAATATCCTGCTACACAGTTCAATATGATTGGGTTTATAGAGCCTACGGAAAACCACTACGAAAAAGAGCTTCAGGAGCTTTCTCGAGAAGGTATTGTAAGCTATGTTGGCAATCAAAAGGATATAAAACCTTTTATAGAAAAATCTCATACAACTATTCTTCCGTCTTACGGAGAGGGTATGAGTAATGCTTTGCTTGAAAGCGCATCTTCAGGAAGAGTGCTTATAACAACAGATAACCAAGGCTGCAGGGAAACCTTGATTGACGAGGTTACCGGCTTTGTATACAGCAGTGGAAATGTGGATGACCTTGTTGAAAAAATTGAAAAATTCCTGGCTTTACCTAATGAAACAAGAAAAAGTATGGGTGAAAAAGGTAGAGAATACATAAAAGAGAACTTTTCAAGAGATATAGTTATTGATGCTTATATGAAAAAAATCAAGGAATTGATTTAAGGACGGATGGTTAAAATGTCAGAAAAGATTCGTTTTTCAGATTTGTTTGAGAAAATTGTTAACAAAGAGGAATATATTTCTTTAGTTGGCTTAGGGTATGTTGGTATGCCGATTGCTGTTGCTTTTGCTGAAAAGGTTAATGTAATAGGCTACGATTTAAACGCAAAGAAAATCGAACTTTATAAAAATGGTATTGATCCAACAAACGAAGTGGGAAATGATGTTATTTCAAGAACCAAGGTGGAATTTACAGCAGACGAAACACAGCTGAAAAAAGCAAAGTTTCACATTGTTGCAGTTCCTACTCCTGTTAACGATGACCATACTCCTGACCTTACTCCCGTTGAAGGTGCATCAACTATTGTAGGAAGAAACCTTACCAAAGGTTCAATTGTTGTATATGAATCCACAGTTTATCCCGGTGTGACCGAGGATGTATGTGTTCCCATTCTTGAAAAGGAATCAGGTCTTAAATGTGGAGTGGATTTTAAGGTGGGCTATTCACCTGAAAGAATCAACCCCGGTGATAAGGTCCACAGACTTGAAACCATTGTAAAAATAGTTTCGGGTATGGATGAAGAAGCTCTTGATGTTATTGCAAAGGTATATGAGCTTGTAGTTGAAGTCGGTGTTCATCGTGCTCAGAGCATTAAGGTAGCTGAGGCTGCTAAGGTTATAGAGAATAGCCAGAGAGATATAAATATTGCATTTATGAACGAGCTTTCCATTATTTTTAATAAAATGGGAATAGACACAAAAGCTGTCCTTGAAGCAGCAGGAACAAAATGGAATTTCCTTAAATTTTATCCCGGTCTTGTTGGTGGGCACTGTATTGGTGTTGATCCATATTACCTTACATACAAGGCTGAAATGATGGGCTACCATAGTCAGGTTATTTTGGCAGGCAGAAGAATAAATGATGATATGGGCAGATATGTTGCTGAAAATGTAGTAAAGAATCTTATAAAAGCAGACAAAAATGTTAAAGGTGCAAAGGTTGCCATCCTTGGCTTTACCTTTAAGGAAAACTGTCCGGACACCAGAAATACAAGGGTTATTGATATTGTAAACGAGCTTAAAGAATACGGAATAAATCCTATAATTGCAGACCCTGAGGCTGATGCCGAGGAAGCAAAGCAGCTCTATGGTATTGAGTTCGTTGATATGAATACAATTAAGGGTATGGATGCGGTTATTCTTTCGGTTGCTCACGATAGCTTTGGTAATCTTTCAAGAAATGACATAGACAGCTTCTGTGGTCAGGGTAAGAGGGTGCTTCTTGATATAAAGGGACTCCTTAACAGAGAAGAATACGAAGAAAACGGTTACTCCTATTGGAGATTATAATTATAGGTGCAGATAATGAGTTATAAAGAATTAAAATTCCCCGAAAATTCATTGTTTTTAGTAACAGGCTGTGCAGGCTTTATCGGGTCCAATCTCTGTGAGGCAATTCTTCAGATGGGCTATAGAGTTCGTGGTCTGGATGATTTATCAACAGGAAAACAGAAAAATGTAGATATGCTCCTTGGTAATCCAAACTATGAGTTTGTAAAAGGCGACATAAAAGACCTTGAAACCTGTATGAAGGCTTGTCAGGGCGTGGATTATGTTCTTAATCAGGCTGCCTGGGGAAGTGTTCCCAGAAGCATAGAAATGCCACTTTTCTATTGTAAGAATAATATCGAGGGCACTCTTAATATGCTTGAAGCTGCAAGGCAAAATGGTGTGAAGAAATTCGTTTATGCTTCCAGCTCGTCTGTTTATGGTGATGAACCCAATCTTCCCAAAAAAGAAGGCAGAGAAGGGAATCTTCTTTCTCCTTATGCAGTTACAAAAATGTGTGATGAAGAATGGGCTAAGATGTATACAATGCATTATGGTCTTGATACCTACGGAATGAGGTATTTCAATGTTTTTGGTCGTCGCCAGGATCCCGATGGTGCTTATGCAGCAGTCATTCCTAAGTTTATAAAGCTTCTTTTAAATGGCGAAACGCCTACAATTAATGGTGACGGAAAGCAGAGCCGTGATTTTACTTATATTGAAAATGTTATAGAAGCAAACCTTAAAGCTTGTCTTGCTTCTCATAAAGCAGCGGGTCAGGCTTATAATATAGCTTTTGGTGGCAGGGAATACCTTATTGATATTTATTATGGCTTGACAAAGGCTTTAGGCTTGGATATTGAACCTAATTTTGGTCCTGACAGAGCAGGTGATATTAAACACAGTAATGCAGACATATCAAAGGCTAAAGAGCTTTTAGGTTATGACCCTGAATGGAGCTTTGAAAAAGGCATTAAGGCTGCCATAGAGTGGTATAAGGAGAATCTGTCTTGAAGGGCACAATAGTTTATTACGGTGGCTTTTCACTTCCGGATAAAAATGCTTCGGCAAACCGTGTGGTATCAAACGGTAAGCTGTTTGCTTCTTTAGGCTACACCACAGTGTTTCTTGGTGCCGATTATGAAAATCATTTTGATGATATCAGGCAGCTTGATGAAAATATGTTTGAACAAGCGCATCCTACAAGCTCAACGGAATGGCTGAAAAACATTTTCAGTATAGAAAATCTGAAAAAAGTCGTAAACAAATATGAGGATGTAAAGCTGGTGCTTCTTTACAATGTTCCCTTTGTAACTCTTTGTATTGCAAAGAAAATTTTTTCAAAAAAAGGCATTACAGTTGCTTACGATTGTACAGAATGGACAAAATTCACCGAAGGTTCTTTTTTGAAAAGGTTGTTTAAGTATGCGGACGAATTTTTTGTAAGAAATTTTGCCCACAGAATTGCAGACAAAATGATTGTTATCAGCAATATGATGGAAAATGCATACAAAACAAATGACAAGCTTTTAAAATTACCTCCATTGGTAGATATAAATGACCCTATCTGGCACCAGAAAGCAGAAAAAGAAAAATGCTTTACTTTCTGTTTTGCCGGTTTTCCCGGTGGCAATAAGGAACGACTTGATAAGGTTGTTGAAGCGTTTAAGGGGCTTGAAGAAACCAATGTCGACTTGAAAATTGTCGGAATAACTGAAAGTGAGTTTTCTGCTATGTATCCCGATACGGAGCCTACAGATAATATAAGATTTTTGGGGAAACAGACTCACAAGGACACAATTAAAAACATATCGGGGTGCGACTGTTATATTTTTATTCGTCCCTCGGACAGGCGTAACAATGCGGGTTTTCCTACAAAATTTGTTGAAAGCTTTACTTGTGGTGTTCCTGTTATTACAACCAATGTAAGTGATGTTAAAGAATATATAAATTATTCATCAAACAGTGTTTTGCTGGAAAATTGTGAAATAAAAAGTATACAAGAAGCAATGAAAGCTGTTTTGGATAAAGTCGGGACAGAACAAAAATCTGTTTTGAAGACCAATTTTCACTACGAAGAATATAAAAGAAAAACGAAAAACTGGTTAGAATAATCAAAAAAAGGAGGTTGCTATGGTAAAAAAAGGTTTCAATTACGGAACAATTCAATCAATTGCTATAGCATACCTTGTAATCTGGTCAATTTCTCCACCATTGGAAATTGATTTAATATACAGAATATTGGCGCTTGGTGCAGTTACTATATGGGCAGGGATTTGGCTGATTCGTGAAAATCCAATTATTCTAGATAAAAACCAGCTTGTTTCAATATTTTTCCTTTTTACAGTTGTTGCAGTTACATTTATAGGCAACGGGGATTTTCGGGGGATTTTAAAGCAAATTGCATTTTTTATGCTGGTTGTTTGCTTTATTATCAATAGTTATTATAAACAAAACTGGGAGGAGCTCCGGTGGCTGATTCCTGTAGTTTTAGTTTTATTTATAATCTATAACTATAAAACAGTACAAGTTCTTATTACTGACCCTTCAATAGCAAGACGAATAGTAAGAGATGATGAGGAAATGTATCAATACCTTCGTCAGGGCGTGGGTGGTTACGGTCTTGTGTATCCACAGGTTTGTATATTCCCTGCTGTATTGACGTGGGTAATAAAAGCATTTAAATACAACAAGCTTTATTTTGTAATGGGGTTAATATGGGGAATGAGTTATGTACAACTTATTGCAAAGGCAGGTTATTCAATTGCAATTTTTACAAGTGTAATTAGTGCGATATTGTTGTTTTTGTACAATGGCAAAAGTGGTATAAAAGCATTCTTAGTTGCCGGAGTCCTATTTGGTACTATTATGTTTTCAATTTATTATATATCTGATTTCCGGAATTGGCTTTTAGAAGTGTTTGATGGTACTGCAGTTGCTAAAAAAATCAATGACCTTGTTGCCACAGGCGAAGCAGGTGAAGCAGAAGGTTCTATTGAATCCCGAATGATTCGTTATATGGCAAGTTTAGGGGTTATTGTTAAGTATCCTATTGTGGGAGCTTTGTGGCGAGGCGGCGGTGGAGGTCACTCCGGCTTATTGGATACTATCGCCAAATATGGTATATGGGGTGGCTGGTTTTTTGTGAAATCATTTTATTCAGTACCGAATTACTATAAAGGAAAATATGATGCTTTGTTAGTAAGACGAATGAGTAATGCTGTGTTGGTTGCTTTGCTTATTGTTTCACTATTGAATTCTGTAACATATTCCATACATTGTGTGGTTATACTTGTTTTGCCATTGTTTTTTGAAGATATTATAAGATGGGAAGGAATAAAAGATGAAAATACTGTGGACAGTTAATTTAATACCTGCCAATGTGGCTTCAAAGCTTGGATTTTCTTCCGATGTTTTAGGTGGTTGGGTAGAAGCGATGGCAGGAGAGTTAAAAAATTTCTCGGATATTGAACTGGCAGTTGCATGTAAATGTGAAAACGGTGAAAGCTTTGAAGTTGAAATAGATGGTATTAAATATTTTAGTGTTTCATACACTTCAGCAACCCCCTGTGAAGAAATTGAAATGCGATTTTCAAATATTATAGAAAAATTCAACCCTGATTTGATACATGTTGAAGGAACAGAGTTTTTACATGCTAAAGCAGCATTGGAAGTTTCAAACAGATTAAACCTTCCGGTTGTAACTTCCATGCAAGGTATTTTAAAAGGCTATTACAATTATCAATGCGGACAGCTTCAGATGGATGATCTGTTTTTTTCAAAATCGTTAACAAATATTTTTGCCGGACTGTTATTGCATTTCAGAAAAACAAAATGGTTTAAAAAGCGATTGGCTCACGAAAAAACGGTTATCGAAAAATCAAAATATATCTTAGGTAGAACCACCTGGGACAGGGCTCATTCTTATGCAATAAATCCCGAAGCTAAGTATTATTCCTGCAACAGAATTTTGCGAACACCTTTTTATACAGAAAAATGGGACATTTCAACAATAGAAAGACATTCAATATATGTAGGTAATGGCTACAGTGCTTTAAAGGGCGTCCATTTTGTTGTTGAGGCTTTGCCTCAGCTTATAAGGGAATATCCTGACATAAAGGTTTATGTGGCAGGACACAAGCCATATACAGAAAATGATAAACGTGTTTTTTTCAAGAAGGGTTATGGAGCCTATTTAAAAAAGCTGATTGAAGATTCAGGTGTAAAGGAGCATATTATTTTCACAGGCCCGTTAAAGGCTCAGCAGGTGGCTGAAAGACTTTCAAGGGTGAATGCCTATGTGCTTTGCTCAACTATTGAAAATAGCCCCAATACCTTAGGCGAAGCTATGCTTGTGGGTACACCTTGTGTTGCTGCTTATGTGGGTGGCGTGTCCGATATGGCAGTGGACGGAAAAGAGGCGTTGTTTTACAGAAATGATGACGCTGCACTCTTAGCCTGGAACATCAAGAGAATTTTCGATAGTGATGAATTGGCGTCAGAGCTATCTCAAAATGCAAAAAAAAGAGCTGAGCTTACTCATAGTCCCGGAAAAAACGCAGAAGACCTTGTTTATGCATATAAAGATATATTAAAGAACTGATATGAAGAAGGTGAAAGTATGAATTATGCTCCGGTTGCAATGTTTGTGTATAACAGAGTGGATCATTTTAAAGAAACCTACGAGGCTTTGTCAAAATGCAAAGAGGCTAAATATACAGACTTAATTATTTTTTCAGATGGTGCCAAAAATGAAAAAACTGCAGAAGCAGTAGATAATGTTCGTGCTTTCGCAAAAAAAATAAAAAATGAAAAACATTTTAATACTGTTGAAATAATTGAAAGTCCAGTCAACAAGGGCCTTGCTAAATCAATTATTGATGGCGTTACAAAAGTGGTAAATAAATATGGCAGGATAATAGTATTAGAAGATGACTGTGCTTGTTCGCCATATTTTCTGAATTATATGAATAGGTGCCTTGATTTTTATGAGAATAACAAAAAAATAGGTGCTGTTTCAGGCTTTTCTCCTGCAATTGAGTTTCCTGAAGAATATAAATCAGATATTTTTACAGCTTATCGCTCCTGTAGCTGGTCCTGGGGAACCTGGTCAGACCGTTGGGAGAATGTTGATTGGGAATTAAAAGATTTTGCTGAATTTTGTAAAAATCCCGTTTTCATAAAAAAGCTTAATTCCAATGGTAACGATAGATTTATGCGACTTTACCGTCAGACTAAAGGCAACGGAAGCTCCTGGTCAGTACGTTTCGGAGCCCATCTTGTGAAAAATGACTGGCTGACGGTTTATCCCAGATATTCATACATAAAAAATATTGGTTGCGATGCGTCCGGCGTTCACAGTAAAATTGAGGATGCCGAGAAAATGGCAGTGGATTTAAGTAAATCAATAAAAGCCCTTAAAATTACAAATGTGGAAATAAATAAACAAATTCAAAAAGCAATGAAAAAGCATTATTCTTACGGATTTGTTTCAGATATAAAAAAATTTATTGTCACAACAATTATTGTTATTAAATGCAAATTAAAAGGTTGAGAGTATGGAAAACAGCGGTTTAATCAGCGTAATTATTCCTGTTTATAATGTTGAAAAATATTTGGAGGAGTGTATCAACAGCGTTCTTTCTCAAACCTACGAGAATTATGAAATTATTCTTGTGGATGACGGTTCTACAGATAGTTCAGGAAAAATCTGCGATGAATATGCTGAAAAATACGAAAAAATCACGGTTATCCACAAAGAAAATGGTGGCCCATCAGAAACAAGAAATATGGGACTGAGGGCTTCTAAAGGCGAGTTTGTTTATTTTCTTGATAGTGACGACTATCTCGTGGCAGAGGCTTTTGAGAAGCTTATAAGAACAGCAACAGAAGAAAAAGCTGACATAGTTTTCTTTGATGCGCTATCCTTTGCTGATTTTGAAAATTCTTTCAATGTGAAACAGGGATATTTAAGGAAAAATAAATATAAAGCAAATACAGGCTATAGCGTTTTAACTGAACTAAATAAAAATAAAGATTTTCATTGCTCCATACCACTCCTGTTTATACAAAGAGCGTTTTTGTGTGAGAGCGGTTTGCTGATTAACGAAAATATATACTGTTCAGAGGACATGTTGTTTACCTATCAGCTTTTTTGTATGGCAGAAAGAGTTACACAATGTCCTGAAGTATTGTATTACAGACGCTATAGAAAAAGTTCAATTGTAACGTCGAAGAAAACAGCACGACATTATTTAAGCTGTAAAGCAGTTTATGAGGAGATAAAAGCATTTTCTGAAAAGATAGGAAGGCTTCAGGATGCTACAGCGAAGGCTTTTGTTGTAAGATGTGCATATAACGCTCTTGATAATTATTTAAAAATATCAAAAGCAGAAAAGAAAATATATAAAAAAGATTATGAAATATTAAAAAAATCAATTTTAAAAGACAATGCATACGGCAATCCAGCATTAAAAATGCGTTGTTACGGTAAAATTTTCTGGTTTATTTATAAAGTGTTTGAAAAAACAGTAGGAAGATTATTTGTATGAGCAAAAAGGTTTTGATGGTTTTACCCGTTTTAAAGGGTGGGGGAGCAGAAAGAGTTGCCTCAATACTTACAAATGAATTTTATAAAAACGGGTACAGCTGCGAGGTTTTGCTGACCTCCTGCAACAGAACAGAGGTTATAAGCAGAGATTTAAATGAAAATATTCCTGTTTTGATTTTACGTGAATATTTCAAAAAATCCTTTGCTGATATTTTCTATAAGCTTTTCAGAATTTCAACATCTGTGTTGTGCAAGCCTTTTGAAACAACAAAAAAATCAGTCCCGACTTTTTTTGCGTATCTCTCTTTTGTAGCAAATTATCATAAAGAAATAAAAGCACTAAAAAATGTGTTGAAGGAAAGAGAAAATACGACCGTTGTAACATTTTTACAGCCATCAATACCAATGGTACTTTTGGCAGGTAGAAAAAACGGTAATAAAATAATTATTTCCGAGCGTGGGGACCCCAAAAGGTTAATGAGGCACCGTTACGGCTACAATTTCATAAAAAAATATTATGAAAGAGCCGACAAAATAGTTTTTCAGACAGAGGACGCTAAAAATACATACCCAGAAAACATTGCAGCTAAAGGTGAAGTAATTTTCAATCCCATAAAAGAAAATCTGCCTGAAAGGTATGAAGGCGAAAGGAATAAAAATATAACTACCTTTTGCAGAATTTCATATCAGAAAAACTTACCACTTTTGGTGGAAGCGTTTTCAGGTGTTCATAAACAATACGGTGATTATCGTTTGAGAATTATTGGTAATACACAGAATGAAGACGATGAAAAGGCTCTTGCAGAAACAAAAGCTTTAATTGATAAATTAAACATTGCAGATTTTGTTGATTTTGAGCCCTTCTCACTTAGTGTTCATAAAGAAATAATTGAAGATGCTGTTTATGTGAATTCCTCCGATTATGAGGGAATGTCCAATGCAATGCTGGAAGCTATGGCAATCGGTATGCCCGTAGTTTGTACAGACTGTCCTATAGGTGGTGCAGCAGCAATTATAGAAAACGGGAAAAACGGAATGCTTGTTCCTGTTGGTGCTGCAGAAGGCTTGGAAGAAGCGATTAAAAAAGTAATTTCAGATAAGGATTTATCTGAAAAAATTTCAGTAAATGCAGTTAAAATCAAGGAAGAACTTTCTCTTTCGAATATTGCAGGAAAATGGATGGAGTTGTTTTAATGTCAGATTATATTATAAATAACAAAGAAAAACTCCAATCTGTTATTGGATTTGAAAAAAATATATATCTACCAAATGGCAAAGACTCTTTGGAATATAAATTGAGAAACCCTTTTAAAAATAAAACCTTTAAATATTTAAGACTTTTACGCAAATACGAGTACATGTGTTTCAAAAGGGATAACACAAAGAGCTTACTGTTCTCAAAAGTATATTCAACAAAAATTAAATTGTTGGATATTAAAATAAAAAAGCTTGGCTTGGTATTGAAAATTGAAATAGCACCTAACAGAGTCGGTAAAGGTTTAAGAATATGTCATCCGAATGTAATAATTAATGGTGTAGTTGGTGAAAACTGCACATTCCACGGAAATAATGTTTTAGGTAACAAAGCTACCGGTGAAAAAACCAAGGTTCCAAAGATAGGCTCAAATGTTGATGTAGGCATAGGTGCTATGATAATAGGCGATGTTACAATCGCTGATGATTGCGTTATCGGAGCAGGTGCAGTGGTTACAAAATCCTTTACAACACCGGGATCCGTTATTGCGGGTGTACCTGCAAAGCTTATTAAATAACAGAGGTAAGATATGAAGAGAAAAGTCTTGTTTGTTGCTCACCATTTGACTATTGGTGGCATTCAAAAATCTTTAGTGTCAGCTCTTAATAGCATAGACTATGACACCAATGAGGTTACATTGTATGTTCGAAAGGATAGACTTGATTTATTACCATATATAAACAAAAATGTAGCGGTTGTTGTTAATACTGATAAAACTCGCTATTATAGAAAACCAAAAGCTGTTCTATTGCAGTTTTTAATTTTTGTTAGCAAAGCTTTATCTTTAAATAATAATGTAAAAAAAATAAAGTTTCGGTTGAATGAATACATTACAAATTTAATGTTTAAATATGAAGCCCAAAATTACTTTGAAGGAAAAGAATATGATGTAGCTATTTCTTATTGGCAAGGCTACAATACACTTTTGGTTGATAAATATGTAAACGCCAAGAAAAAAATTATGTTTTTCCAAGGTTCTGTAGATGAGACACACGAGGTTCATCAGGTTGTTATGCCGCATTTTGATAACATTGTTGTAGAGCACGAAGACATAAAAAAAACATTATGTTCTTGGTATGATAACATAGATGAGAAAACTGTTGTTCTTGAAAATCACACGAATTCGCAGATGTTAAAATCTATGAGCAAAGAAAAGAATATAGAAAAACAAACAAATGTAACTATTCTTTGTACTTGTGCTCGTTTTTCTAAAGTAAAGGGTATCGATTTAGCAGTTGAAGCTGCAAGAATATTAAAAGAGAAAAATATAGGCTACAAATGGTATTTTGTGGGCGATGGACCAATTCGTGATAAAATAGAAGCATCAATAAAACAATATAACCTTGAGGATTATATTGTTTTAACCGGTATGCAAAAGAATCCATATCCGTATATGGCTGTGAGCGATATATATGTGCAACCATCGTACGAGGAAGCGCTTTCAATTTCTATGTTAGAATCACAAATTCTGTGCATTCCTATGGTTTCTACCAAAACAGCAGGTGGACTTGCTATGGTTAAAGATGGAATAAATGGTTATCTTGCAGATATCGATGCAAAAGCTTTGGCAGCTGCAATAGAAAAAATGATAACAAACTCTGATGAAAGAACAAAAATGAGAGAATATCTTTCAAGCATAGATTATTCAAAAGAGCAAAGCAGATATGAGAATGATTGGAGAAAATTGTTGGAGGATAAAACGTGAAATTCAGTGTGTTAATACCTGTTTATAATGTGGAAAACTATCTCCAACAATGCTTAGATTCAGTGATAAATCAAAGCTTCAATGATTTTGAGGTTATTATTGTAGATGATGGGTCGACTGATAATAGTCCGAGCTTATGTGACGCTTTCGAAAAAAAATACCCCAACAAAGTAACGGTAATTCATAAAGAAAACCAGGGCTTGATTTCAGCAAGACAGATAGCGATTCAAAAAGCACAAGGTGAATTTTGTGTGTTCGTTGATTCTGATGATTTTGTGGAAAGTAATTTGTTGGAAACAATCAATAACTATATTCTTAAAGAAGATGGAATTGATATGGTTATTTATTCTTTTTCTTTCTATAATGATGGTGAAAAGAAGAATCAAAGGCATTTCGCAAAAGATTCAACTGTTTGGAGTGGTAAAGAAAAGAAATATTTATATGAAGCATTGATTACAAGTGATGTTATTGATGCGTTATGGATAAAATCTATAAAAACAGTATATCTGAAAAAAGACCCAATAGATTATAGCAAATACTATCATAAAAATATGTCAGAGGATGTTTTGCAGTCTATATACCCTTTGAATTATGCAGAAAAAGTGATTTATGCGGATGTTCCCTTATATAATTATCGCTATAATTTTGAAAGCATTTCCAGAAATTATAGCTCTCAGAACATAGAAAAAAAGGATAGTTCCCATGTTTTCAGAGAGATTTTGAAAATATTACCTTGTTGGAAATTAGATGAAGAAATTGAGAAGAAAATATACGCCCGCTGGTTTGGGGATGTAATGTATATTTTTTCAAAAACGTGTGAGTTTGCTAAAGATAAAAGTGATTGGAGAAACATATTCGAAACAAATTGGCGCAATATGTTACCGGATATTGAATTGAAGTTTTTTGAAAAGTATGCAAATCCACAATATATAAAACTATATTACTATTTGTCAAAAAATGATTTTCATAGAATAAAACTGTATTTTCTCAAAAAACTAATCTATAAAAAATATAAGAAAGTCAAATCGAGAATTAAAGGGTTATGAAAAAACAAAAAGAAATTGTTTTTTTAATAAAGGTTATGTGTGGCGGTGGTGCAGAAAGAGTTGTTTCGCTGCTTAGTAATGCTGTTGCTGAAAAAGGATTTAAAACCACCCTTATTCTTACTCATCAAAGCAGAAAAGAAGCTTTGTTAAGCGATATAAATCCAAACATTGAAGTTCTTTCTTTGCTTGATGAAACAGAAAAAATAAAGGTAAATACACTTATTCCCAAAATAGTAATGCTTATTGCAAAAGTTATTGGTAAGATGAGTTTTATTTTGGGAGAAAAAGCAAATTATAAATGCTCTGTTTTGAAATATCATTCTCGTAATTATAAAAATGTTACATACTTAAAAAGATTTTTTAAAGAGCATAAGAAAGCTTCTGTCGTTGCCTTTCTGTACGATTCAATTTTTCTTTCCCTGCTTTCAAAGCATAATGAAAATAAACTGATTATTTCAGAACGTGGCGATCCGGAGCAATCTAATAGTAAAACAACTATGGCATTTTTGAAAAATGAATTTCAGAAAGCAGACGAATTTGTTTTCCAGTCACCAGACGTACAGAAATGGTATGAAAAAAACACCTCTGTTAAAGGTGCAGTGATTTACAACCCTATAAAAGCAGATTTGCCGGAAAGCTATCACGGTGAAAGGCAAAAGAAAATCGTGAATTTCTGCCGTGTTTCAGCACAAAAAAATCTTTTATTGCTTGTGGATGCTTTTGAAAAATTCAACAAGGATTTTCCTGAATATGAATTATGTATCTTTGGAGATCCTGTTGGCAACGATGCAGAAGGATATATAGACTTAGTTAAAGAAAAAATAGAAAAAGCCCCTAGTAAGGACAGAATCTTTCTTCTTCCTTCTCGCAGAGATGTTCATAACGAAATAAAAGATTATGCCATGTTTGTTTCATCTTCAGATTTTGAGGGAATGTCCAACTCAATGCTTGAAGCTATGGCGTTAGGTTTACCTGTTGTTTGTACCGATTGTCCTGCTGGGGGAGCAAGAGCAGTAATAAAAGACGGTGAAAATGGATTGCTTGTTCCAGTAGGTGATAGCGATAAGCTTTACTTGGCTATGAAAAGAATTGCAGAAAATGAAGAGCTTTCTCAAAAACTTTCCACAAATGCGGCAGCAGTAAGAGAAATTCAATCATTAGAAAAAATTATAGAAAAATGGATGGAGCTTATAAATGGTTAAGGTCAGCGTTATTGTCCCAATATATAATGCAGAAAAATATCTTGAGCAATGCCTTGACAGCATTGTGAACCAGACTTTAAAAGAAATTGAAATCATTTTAATTGATGATGGCTCAACAGACCATAGCGCCGAAATTTGTAAAAAATATCTTGCAGACAAAAGAGTTACATACTACCATAAAGAAAATGAAGGCCTTGCCGCTGCCCGTGATGACGGAATGTTAAAGGCAACAGGCGAATACATAGGCTTTGTGGATTCGGACGATTGGCTTGAACTTAATATGTACCAAAAGATGTACGAAGCTGCAAAAAGCAATAATTCTGATGTGGTTTTTTGCAATTGCATTGAAAACGAAAGCGGACATAGGTTTACACCGGAAATGGAAAGCGGACCTTATGACAGAGAGAAAATAAAAAATATTGTTCTTCCAAGGACCCTTGCATACATAGATAAAAATGGCGGGAAAAGAGCAATAAGATGGTCCAATTGTCTTAGAATTTACAAAAAAGAAACTCTTGATAAAAACAATATTCGTTTCGATCGTCGTTTCAGAAGAAGTCAGGATTTACAGTTGACTTACGAAGTGATGCTCGTAGCAGAGAATTTCTATTATCTCGGTGACGATTATCTTTATCATAACCGAGTAGTTGGCGATTCTTTATCAAGGGGTTACACAAAAAATATGTGGCCCTTATATGTTCTGCTTATAGAAAGACTTTATAAAGATACACAAGAATTTAAAGAACTTGATTTGATGCCGCAGATGCATTTAAGAAACTTTTTCTTTGTAACAGAATGCATAGATAACGAGTTTAAACCACTTTGTCCCAACAGCAGAGAAAGAAAGATTGAGCTTGTAAAAGAAATAGTTAATGACCCATTGTGCGAAAGTTTTTATGGTCAAATTCCATTAGAAAAACTCAATCCCGTGTATAAAAAATATTACGAATTAATCTGCAAAAAAAATTCAGAAAAAATTGTGGATTTCATTCCGAAATATAGAAAGAAGATAGAGAGAAAAAAACATATCAAAAGCAAAATCATGCATTTTCTTACCGAAAGTGCAGTTGTTGGAAGAGCATATAAGATTGTGTTTAGGAGAGCAAAATGAAAATTTTGATTTTTTATCCACCAAATAGATTAGGAATGAGCGATTTCAGACCAACTGATTACACTACTCTTGCAGAAAGAGCAAGAAAAGAGTTGGATGGCAAGATTCCTAATTTCGGTAATAAGGTTTGGTTGCAGGGACTAATATCGGCAATAAGTACACCTGAAAATACATATGAATATGGTTATGAGAATTTATCTGCTGATTATATAAACAGGAATTTTGATTGTGTTTTGTTGCCTTTAGCAAATTGCTTTCATAAAGGTTGGATTCAATATCTTGAAAAAAGAACATCATACATACAAAAAATAAAAATACCGGTGTATGTTATTGCATGCGGCATTCAGGCAGAATCGTATGATGAAATTGATGGGCTTGTTGAAGATTTAAAGGAACCCGCTACTAAATTTATAAAATCGGTTTATGATACGGGTGGAGAATTTGCATTAAGAGGCTATTTTACTCAGGAATTTTTTCACCGTTTAGGGTTTAAAGATGCGGTTGTTACCGGATGTCCCTCGCTTTTCCAAATGGGTAGGGATTTATCTATTTCTAATGATAAGGTATCAGAAAGTGATTTTACAGCAACTATAAACGGAACATTTAAGCTTCCGATAACTTATAAAAACACAAAATCATCTGATTTTATTTGTCAGGATAAATATGGTAAATTTTTGTATGATCCTGAGTATATCAAAAATAATCCGTTTACTTTAAGAAGAGTTTTAAAATATGTAAAGCGTGGAGATTACGATTTTGTTAAAGCTCTTGCTGATAACAGAATAAAATTGTTTGCAGATACACAGCAATGGATGAGTTACTATGTTCAAAATGATGTGAACTTTTCTTTCGGAAGCCGGATTCACGGAACAATTATGCCGATTTTATCAGGTGTACCATCCTTATGTTACACAATGGATGCCCGGACAAGAGAAATGACAGAGTTTTTTGATATACCTCATGTTGTACCGTCTAAAAACTTGAAGAAAAGAGATTTATATGACTGGTATTTAGAAACAGATTACACTAATTTCAACAAGAACTTTCCTGGGAAATTTGATGATTTTGAGTCATTTTTAAGAAAATGTGGTTTAGTTCAAAATATTAATCAAAAAAATATATTTATGTCTAGAGAAAAGGCTGATATTGATATGCCTGTGATAGTCAATAAATCATCAATTGATGAACTCGGTAAATTGATAAATCAAAACAGACTGCTTATAAATACATTGGATTTTTGGTATAACAAAAAATAGGTGTTTTGTAATGAGGTGAAAAATGCGCTTTATAAAGAAGTTACGAAAACGAATTAAAAAATATCGCTTAAAAAACAACTCTACAGAAAATTTAATAAAATGTATCAAAAGTAAGGTTGGTTTTTGTGGTAAAAATCTTAAAGTTTTCGGAGAAGAGGAAATATTTTCTGGTAAGAATATTTCTATAGGTAACAACTGCAAAATAAACTCCGCTATTTTTTTAAACGGCAGAAGTGGAATAACAATCGGCGATAATGTTACACTTTCTCATGGCGTAAAGATTATTTCTACTGGATATGATGTGGAGCATTGGATGGAAACAGGAGAAAGAGTGCATTTCGACGACAAACCAATAGTTACCGGAAATAATTGTTGGATTGGTGCAAATGCAATAATTCTTCCGGGTGTTAATATAACAGGGGAATATGTTGTTATTGGAGCAGGTGCTGTTGTTACAAAGGATGTAACAGAAAGCAGAGTTCTTGTGGCAGGTAATCCTGCTAGAATAGTAAAATATTACGAGGTAAAAAATCAGGAGTAAGCCTTATGTCAGAACAAAAATGGACAACGGTTGTTAAAGCCGATAATAAATTATGGGATTTGGATTTAAAGGGGCTCAAAAACTGCAAGGATTTGATTTTCCTTTTTGTTCGCAGAACCTTTGTAGCAAAATATAAGCAGACTATTCTGGGGCCTGCCTGGGCGGTTATTCAGCCCTTTTTTACCACGGTTGTTTATTCCGTTTTCTTTGGTAATATTGCAGGGCTTGGTGCTTCAGGTGTGCCAAACTTTATTTTCTATCTTGCAGGTACAATTGTGTGGACTCTTTTTGCAAGCTGCCTTACTGAAACCTCCCATACCTTTACAGGAAATGCGGGAATTATGGGTAAGGTTTATTTCCCACGTCTTGTTATGCCAATTTCAACGGCAATTTCACAGTTTATAGGTTTCTTTATTCAGTTCGCGTTTATGCTCTGCTTCCTTGTGTATTATACTGTAACCGATGCAGGTGTAGCGCCAAATTGGTACATACTTTTAACACCTGTTGTGCTTGTTCAGTTAGCTGTTCTCGGTATGGGATTTGGTATGATTATTTCTTCTCTTACCACAAAATACAGGGATTTAGTAATGGTTGTAAGCTTTGGTGTAAGCCTGTGGAGTTATTGTTCCCCTGTGGCTTATGATATGTTCAGCCGATCACAGCTTGTGGAAAATAATCTTATTTATAGTATTTATATGCTTAACCCCGTAACACCGGCAATAAATGTATTCAGATATGCTTTTTTAGGCTGTGGTGAAATTGACTGGCTTTTCTATGTAATCAGCTGGGTAACAACAATAATTGTGGCAATAATCGGAGCGTTAATGTTCAGTAAGTCCGAAAAAACCTTTATGGATACGGTGTGAGGTGCGGTATGTCAGAATTAGCAGTAAAAGTTGAAAATGTCTATAAAGAATATCGCCTTGGTGCTATCGGCGGTGCAACCTTAAAGGGCGAAATACAAAGTAAAATCGCTAAGCTTCGCAAAAAGGAAGATCCTAATCTTAAAATCGGTGAAAAAGCTCACGAAAAAAATGAGCGTTTTATGGCTATCAACGGTATGTCCTTTGAGGTAAAAAAGGGCGAAGCAATTGGCATAATCGGTCATAATGGTGCAGGTAAATCTACAATTTTAAAACTTATTTGTCGTGTTACAACACCAACTAAGGGTAATATATATCTGAATGGCAGAATTACCTCTATGCTTGAGGTGGGAACAGGCTTCCATCCGGAGCTTACGGGACGAGAAAATGTGTACCTTAATGGTGCAATCCTTGGTATGAGTAAATCTGAAATTGACAAAAAGTTTGATGAAATTGTAGAGTTTTCTGAGGTTGGTCAGTTTATTGATACACCCATTAAAAGATACTCAAGCGGTATGAAGGTTAAATTAGCCTTTGCGGTTGCTTCACACCTTGATAGCGAAATTATGATTATGGATGAGGTTCTTGCTGTTGGTGATGTTAGGTTTCAGAACAAGTGCATTGAGAGAATGAAAAAGGTTGCCACTGAAGAGGGGAGAACAGTTCTTTATGTAAGTCATAATATGGCAAGTGTTAAAAGCCTTTGTAACAGATGTATCGTTCTTTCAAAAGGTCAGGTTATTTTCGAGGGTAACACAGAAGAAGCAATTGCAATTTATATGAAAAATGAAATGCTTGATGATACAACGTTTTTTGATCTTTCTAAAGTGGAAAGAATTAAAGAGTGTACAGGAAGGCATACATTAAAAACATTAGAAATAACAGATAAAGCATCTAATAAAATCCCCTATGGTGAAAAGTTTAAATTCCGACTCAGTTGGAACAGTTTGTACGATACTGATTCAGTTAAATTAAAATTGATTATTAACGGGATTGATTCCTCACCGGTAGCGGTTGTTTTGTGTGGTGATGTTGATTATAACATTGGTGAAAACACAAAAGATTTTATATTTGATACTTCCTATCTTGTTCCGGGTAAATATACCGTTGATGTTACCCTTTGCGAAGAAAATCTGGATGGAAGAGGAACGTACCATGATCGTTGCACTGCATTGCGATTTAGTATAGAACATAACAAAGAATCAGAAAAATTAAGACATTGGTTTAAAGCTTGGGGTAATGCCGTACTTCCTTGTGTTGAGCAGGTTGAGGAATAAAAAATATGATATATTATTGAAAAAACAGGACTAAAAAATGACTGAAAGCGTTTTGAATAAAACTGAACAGGTGTTGTTGGATTTGCTTGCAAACAATCTATTTGATGCAGGCAAGTCCATTGATGCCGTTTCGGCAGATTGGCGCTTTGTGTGGTATGAGTCATATATGCAAGGTGTTTCCCTTAATGCCTTTGCGGATTTTCCTGCAGAGCTGACTGAATCGGTAGATTTTTCTGCTATAAGAAAGAAGCTGCAGGAAAGAATGTCCGAAAATCTTTTAGTAAACAAAAGCCATTTTAAAATTCATAAAGTACTTACTGATGCAGGTGTTCCTTATGTAATATTAAAGGGCTTGGCGTCTGCTCTGTATTATCCGGATTTTCTTTTGCGTTCTATGGGTGATGTGGATTTTCTTATTTCTGAAAGCGATCTGGAAAAGACTTGTCAGGTACTGGAACAAAACGGATTCGTTGTATCAGAAAAATCTCACGGGGATCATTTGGTGTATACGGATAATATTTGCCGATATGAGCTTCACACACAGCCTGCAGGAATGCCCAAAGGTGAGGCAGGGGAGTTGGTTAAGAATTATTTAGCTGATCTATTGGAAAAAGCAGAACTACAGAACACTCTTTTCGGTGAAATTTGCGTTCCTTCTAAATTCCATCACGGGCTCATAATCCTGCTTCATACCTGCCACCATCTTACAAGCTCGGGTATAGGACTTCGTCACCTTTGTGATTGGGCAGTTTTTGTAAATTCTGTTTCCAATACCGAATTTTGTGGTTTGTTTGAGGAAAAACTCAAAAGAATCGGCCTATGGAATTTTGCTTGTGTTCTTACAAAATTATGCGAAAAATACCTATCCTGTCCTGCCAAAACCTGGATAGGTCAGATCGACGAAGCTTTGGTTGATGCCTTGGCAAAGGATATTTTTGAGGGTGGAAACCTTGGTCAGAAAAGTGACGACAGAAGTCACGAAGCAATGATTATGCCCAAATACGGCGACGAAGAGCATAAGGGAAAAAACAATTCAAAAAGATTTATTTCTTATGTAAATCAGTCCGTGAAAAATAATTGGAAAAGCGCAGAGAAAAATAAATTTCTTTTGCCCGTTGGTTGGGTTTATTTTGGTGGAAGATATGTTTTTCGTTCCTTAAAAAGCGAGAGACCTAAAATTAAGGTTAACAGCTTTATTTCTGAAGCAAATGAAAGAAAAAAAATATTTGACCAATTAAAGCTTTTTGAAAAAGAATAAATCGTGTAATTAAATGTTTGCCATTTAATTACACGATTTAATATTTATTATTTCAACAACCCTGACTGTTCAAGCCCGTCTAAAAACTCTTTTATGTCTGCTGTGGCTTCTTCCTTTGAAACTTCGAAATCAGCTGTAATAGTATTTAAAATTTCATCGAAGGTCGAGCCCTTTTCAAGCTTGCTCCAAATAATCTGGCTGACAGGGTTAAGGATTACAATGTTTGCATCTTCGCCGGCTTCGTTGCTTATGGGTACAGCCAAATATTCCCCTGCAATCTGGCGAAGAACATAGGCACCTTTGAGTGTATAAATTCTGTTTTCCATTTTGCCACTTCCTGAAACTTTCTATTGCACTTAAAATTATATCACAAAAGTTCATAATAACAATACAAAAAGCAAAAAAGTACGTACCTTTCGTACTTTTTTACAATTTTTAGTAATAAAAGTTGTGCACTTCTTTTGTTGTTAATATTTTATTAATATGTTAAAATTTAGTTAACTATCTATTATATTTGAGGTGGGTTTATGAAATTAAAAAGAACAGTCAGCTTAATAGTCGCACTTGTTATGCTTTGTTCAGTAATGCTTGTGCCTGTTTCTGCAAAGGAAGCTACGGGAGTTGCAACAATCGGAACACTTTCCGACTATGTAGGAGATTATGATAGGGATACTCCTGTTATTATAGTTCACGGTATGAGCCAGAATGATACATATCTTCTTAACGAGGATGGCACACGAATGACTGATGATAAAGGTGATTATATTACAGGCTGGCCCCTTGAAATTGACATTATGGGTCTTCTCAAGCATGCCCTTGTTCCTCTTATTGCATCAGTTGTTTCCCGAAGTGATGCGGGTCTTACAGAGGCTATGAGAAAAGGTGCTTATGACGGTCTTTATGCAATTCACAAGGACCCTCAGGGAAATTACCTTACACCTGTTGAGGTTCCTTGCTATGAATACCCAATGAGTGAAATGACAGATGAAATAAAAGAATATTATTACAATATTCTTCCTCTTCAGGGCTTGGCTGAGATTGTTGGTGAAGAAAATATTTATTATTTCGGTTACGACTCCTTTGGTGATGTTATAGGTGAAACAGAAAAGCTTCACCATTACATTCACGAAGTTGTTTTACCCCAGAGTGGCGCTGAGCAGGTTCGTCTTTGCAACATCAGCCTTGGTGGTACAATTGGTGTTAACTACCTTGAAACCTACCCCGAGGACTATTTCTTAATCAAGCGAATGTTGTTTGTTATTCCTGCTATTGATGGCTCCGATATTATAGGTGATATTCTTACAAACAACCTTAGCATTATTCACGATGATGAAATGCTTTACAGCAAATTCCTTCCCTCTCTTTTAGGAAAAACTCCCTTGGCATATTTCCTTAACATTGTGCTTCGTATTTTGCCCGATGAGGTTCTCAAAAGTGCCTTGAGTGGTCTTGCTAAAGGCGTTGTTGATGCCGGTATTCGCTCCACAACAATTATCTGGGCTCTTTGTCCTACTGATTATTACGAGGAAGCAAGAGAAATATGGCTTTCTGATGAAGAGTATGCTCTTATTCGTGAAAAAGTGGATTATTATATGCAGGCAAGAGCTGATTTTGGTGAAAATCTTTATAAGTTAATGGACAACGGTACGGAGGTTTTTGACATTGTTTGCTATGGTGGCGGAATGTTCCCTCTTTGCAAAGACTACAATGTAACAAATGGTGACGGTATTGTTCATTCAACATCTGCCTCTATGGGTGCAACCTTTGCAGATGTAGGCAAAACACTTCCCGAAGATTATGTTGCTGCAGGTACATATTGTAACAACCCTGCTCACAACCACATTTCTCCCGACAGAACAGTTGACCCCACAACAGGTCTTTTGCCTTGTACAACCTGGTACATTAAAAATCAGGATCATGAAAAGCTTCCTAACAATGACGTTGCTCTTAAAATGGCTTTTGATATTATGACAGATGACGCTATTGTTGATGTTTACAGCAGACCTGATGTTTACCCACAGTACAACGAGGGCAGACTTGTTCATATGGCAAGAGAATACCTTGAAATCTGGGAGGAAGCAGATAAATCTAAGCTTTCCGAAAGCGATATAGCTTCCGTACAGAAGGCGGTTGACGAGGTAAACAAGCAGCTTTCCGAAACAGTTGTTGTTACAGAAGAATGGAAAGAGGCGGAGGAGGAGCTTCGTGTAGCTCTTATCAGCGCAGGCTTACTGGAAAACACAGATCCCACTGCTGCAGAAAACACATTGACATCTATTCTTCAAGGAATAAATGAAGGTGTTAATTTCACTTTCTCATATATCTTTTAAAATAGGAAAAATCCAAAAAGGGGTTGTAAAAAACGAAAGTTTTTTACAGCTCCTTTTTTGTGCTTGAAATATTGAAAAGTAGAAGGAATAATGTTAAAATAAAGCACATTTGTAAATTTATAAGACTTTATGAAAATGGGGATAATTATGAGAATATTAAGTTTAATCATTGCGTTATTATTGTTGGTTTCTTGTATGCTCGTACCGGCTTTTGGTGCAGATAATACAGAAAGCGGCATTTCTGTAGCATCTGATGGAACAATTACTGCTACATCTGAAGACGGAATCCAGTATGTAGTATTTATGGTGACAAATATTCATTATAACAATCTGGAACCCTATGTTTCGGAAATGGTAAAGCTTCACGGTGAAATAGATGCTTCTTCTGACAGAATGTTTGCTTTTGGTGTCGTAGGACCTATGTGCCTCACTCAGTCCATTGAGCAGATGAATGAAGAGGTTAATACGGTTTTTGCTCTGGCAGAAAAATATAATGTACCTGTTTTCTTCCAGATGGATGACTGCACAAACTATGCTACAGGTTTTGGTGATGGTGCAACCATTGATGAGGAAGGCAATAAATTTTATGAAGACCCTGAAATGTGTGAATGGATTGCTTTTCCTGAGGAGGGCGAAGAATGGGGAGGTCAAAAGTATGGTATGCTTCCCAGATGGCATTGTAACTGGAGCGGTACTCCCTTTGCTACTGCAGGTGGCTTTCCTTGTTTCAATTCGCCAAAATATCTTGCCTGGTATGAAAAGCAGGTGACAGAAGGCTTTATAGAGCCTTTGGTTGAAAATTATGAAAGACTTAAAAAAGAGGGTAAGGCTTATCTACTTGCAGGTATAAACACCGGTTGGGAAACACAGATACCCGATTACACAGATAAAACCTATGCTTCCCTTGAAGAGTTTGAAAAGGCTCAATATGGTATGCATGCTTTGCATAACCTCGGTTATGATGCCCAGTCTATTTTTGATGAAGCTGTAACCCGTATGCTCAGCGAAACCGAAGTTATAAGAGAACTTCTTTACGAGGTTATTGCAGATTATATAAAGTTTACCTGCAAAATGTTTTATGATGCAGGCATAGAAAAGTCTAAAATATTTTCTCATATAGTATCTGTTTCGTCATATCTGGGTGGTTGTTCAACGGAATATCCTCCTACAGATGTGTGTATTAACGACTATTGTACTCCCGGTTGGACAATGAGTCCTAAAACTTGTCAGTATAATCTTACTCAGCTTGAAAAAGAGCTTGGAGAAAACGGCAGAAATGAATATGTTAATGCAGAGGGATATGCCCATTATGATAATGTAGAAACCTGTACCAAATATTTTGAAGAAAGTCTTTGTGGTAATGCAAAGCTTATAACAGTTTTTGGTTATGACCAGGCAACCGGTACCTATGGCTATCAAAAAAGTCCGGATTTCTATTTTGTTAAGGTAGTAAAATCCTGGCTTGCCCGTGAAATAGGTCCGGATTACACCTGGGCAAATCGTCCCAGCCTTGTTGCAAAGCTTAGCACTTGTAAAACTTGTGGAGGAACATTATCCAACGGCTTTTGCCTTAGTGACAACAGCCATTATGAAGTGCCCTTTAAAGATGCCAGTGGATTTTATAAAATAGAAAATGCAGGTAATCTTTATTGGTTCTGTCAGCAGGTTAACGATGGCAGCGATACTATTAACTGCAGACTTTATAATGATATAAGCGACAATATAGATATTTATGATGCAAACGGCAATCTTAAATCCGATAACTTCCGTGTATGGACACCTATAGGAAAAAAAGCCTTTTTAAGCAGTAGTAGTGTTGCGTATAACGGAGTCTTTGACGGTTGTGGTTATACTCTTAGAAATTTTTATAATGCCGATGAAGATGATTACACAGCTTTGATAGGTTATCTTGGTAGCAGTGGTATTGTACGAAATGTAAATATCAGCTCATCCTATTTTAAAGGTGGGAACTATGTTTCGGGGTTAGTTGCTCTTAATGAAGGTGTAATTCAAAATTCCTGTAGCAGCAGTGCTGTAGGTGGTGTCAGATATTTAGGTGGTATTGCAGGTCAGAATAAAGGTACTATAAGTAATTGTTATTCTGTTGGTGGAATTGCCGGAGAAAAGAGTGGTATTACTTCTACATATTATGTAGGTGCAATATGTGGTGATAACGGGGAAACAGTGTCGAATTGCTACTATTTAAGTGGTTCTGCAAGTGCAGACGGAAGCGCTCAGAGTGGAATAGGTGGCTCAAGATGGGGCAGTTCCTCTGACAGTGCCGGTGTTACAACAGTAAAAACGCTCCAACAGTTCAGCAGTGGAGAGGTTGCTTACTTGCTTCAATCCGGCAATGGTTGCCGTATTTGGGGGCAGAAGAGCAATATGCCCGGTACACTTCCTGTAGTATCAGGCAAACCAATGCACGCAGTTGCTAAGTATGACTCGGATACAGGTTATTCTGTTGGTAGTATATGTGATTTAGATGATGATAAGAGTATAGGTGCATCGGATTACCAGATTTTTGTTAATACTGCTTTAGGAAAACACAACACAGAAGAAACTGCTGAGGATAGTGTGACCTTTGCAAGAGCAGATATTACCGGTGATAGAGTAGTAGACGTTTTAGATGTATCACAAGCACTGAGACTCTATTTTGGTTATCAGACATTAAATATATATGGTCCCGGGGATTTTAACGGCGATGGTATTTGCACAGATGAAGACACAGCAAATATAAAACAAACCGTAACCAATAAATGCTATGTGGGTAAATCTGCACTGATGTCCTGTGACTTTAACGGAGACGGTAGTGCGGACGGCTATGATTTAGAAGAAGCATTCAATATTTCTGCTGTGGATAATTATGTGTATTTTGATACAAAATACGGTGATAATGAAAGGCATTACTTCGATTTATACATTCCAAAGGATAAAAAAACAGTCGGTATAGTTCTTATGCTTCACGGTGGAGCCTGGATGGGTGGAGACGAAAATGAGTTTTCGGGCAGACTTGAGCAGGTTGCCAAGGCAGGCTATGCAGGTGTGGCAGTAAGGTATCGTTATATTGATGAAAAGGTAAACCTTGATGACATAATGGATGATGTTGAGCAGGCTATGACTCTTGTAAAGGAAATTGGTGTATCTCACGGCGTTGAAATATCAGGCTTCCTTTCCACAGGTGGTTCAGCTGGTGGACATTTATCTCTCCACTATGCTTACTCTCGTGCAGATTCATCACCAATTCCGCCAAAAGCAGTTGCAAGCTATTGTGGTCCTGCAGATTTAGCAGATGAATATTATTATTACAATGAGGACCTTCAAGCTAACAACGGACTCGGGGATGAAGAATTTGTTGCTACGGTGCTTGGATATGCAAGTGGTTATCCACACACCTATGCAACACGTGCAGAAGCGAAAGAAGCCTTGAAATTTGTTTCACCAATTTACTATGTGGATGAAAATACGGTTCCTACCATTATAAATCACGGTATGGTGGATAATATTGTTCCCTATAGAAATGCTGTCGATTTAGATAAGAAGCTTACTGAATACGGAATAGAGCATGTACTCAATGCCTATCCCACATCAGGTCACGGCTTGGAGCTGGATGCAGAAAATATGGCTCTTGCAGAGCAGCTTCTTTGGGAGTATATAGAAAAATATCTTGATTGCGTTAGTATATAAAATTTACATCCCGTTGATTAAATAAAATCAACGGGATGTTTTTTGTCATTCGTCATATTGATATAGAGTGTTTTTTCCTGACCAACCATCTTTGAAAAATTTATTGTATTCTTCGTAGGCAGTATCCCAATGTGAATATGCCGGATCGCCACGGTGGTCAACAGAATAATAATCATTTTCGATAAGATATTCGCAAATGTAGTTTGTGACCTTGACACCACCGGCAGAGTTTAAATGACCTCTGTTTATAAAATCGGTGGATAGATCAATGTTTAATTCTTTAATCATTTCCATATTGGCAAAATCAATAGTGTTATAGCCCTGGTTTTTGCAATATTCTATGATGTTTCTCATTTCCTCTTGCTCTGCTCTGGTTCTGAAGGAGGGCATATTGATAAAAAGCAGCTGCAAATCATTTTCTTTTGCATAGTCAAAAATATTTTGAAGCTGTGATTTTTGAAAATCGTCTATATCCTTTACTTCACCAAATTTCCATACGGATTTATATTTCGAGCAATTTTTTACTTTGAATGCGTTATCTCTGTCATCGGCACCCATATATATATTTTTTACGGTTACATAATCAGCTTTTTTCAATCCGTCTACCCAACGACTGTGGAAATTCAAAAAGGGGAAAAAATAAGATTTATCATTAATATCCACAAGCTGGGTAGTGTCTTCGGAAAGAGTAGAGTCTTCAGGCTCGGGAGTCTCTTCCGGCTTTCCGTAAAAATCATACACTTCTTCAGCATATTTATAAAGGGATTTCAGAATACTTATACGAGAGGCAAAATCGGGAATGTTAAGATATGCAGTTCCGAACTTTGCAGGCGCTAAGCTGGCATAAATAGCTTCTGTTCGTAACCCGTGAATATCAATTATTACGTATTTTATATCCTGCGATTTGTTAACATAGTCAAGGTAATCTGTAATTATGCCAAAGGGTTGGACGCTTGTGCCAAGGTGATAAATTGAAAGTCCGTAGTTTTTCCAGGCCATCGGAGTCAGCCAGGAGTATGACACAACGCTGGTACCCAATATAATACCGTCAACCAGGTTGTCCTTTTCTGCATCAAATGCTGCAATGTTTCGTGTATCATAGGTTCTGGGCAGTCCGTAGCATTGGAGAACACCTGAAACAGAAATTGTTAACAATAAGATGAAGGCGATGCAACGCAGCAAGCCTTTATATTTCATATTTCAGCCCTCCTTTAAAACTGTTGATATACAAAATCAGCGGCATTAAAATCGCCACCGTAAGCACCGTAAATTAACACGAAGATTATAGCACCTATGGTTATTATCCATTGGAAAATAATGTTTTGTTTTTCAAGAGTTTCTCGTATTTTTATACCTTTTTCGTGCATAAGGCTTACAACAAACAGAATAAGTATCATTATAAAGAGTAAAAATAATTCTTTGGGGTGTAAACCAAGATTATAAATTGACCCATCAGTAAGTACCCAGGGATTAAATTCCGAGAACATACTTTTCAGCATTAATAAAGCATCGTCAAGAGAATTGCCTCGGGAGAAAATACGCCCAATGCTTACTAAGAAAAAGGTTCTTAAAATCTGAAAAAGCCTCCAGGAAAAGCAGTCTGTGTTGATTTTTAGCTTTGAAATGACTTTTTTATAGGTTGAGTCAAGCAAAATACTACCTGAAATTATAATACTGTTCCAAAGTCCGTAGGCAACATATTTATTGTCCGAACCGTGCCATACACCTACTAAAAAGAAAGCAATAAATGAGGCAAGGAAGGTGGGAAGCATTTTGCCCACATAGTTACCGAAAAGCTTTCTTGTTTTTGTACCGATTGTAGCGAAAGCTTTTGAAAGTGAAAGAGGATAGAAAACATAATCCTTCATCCAGGCGCCCAGAGTTATGTGCCATCTGCGCCAAAATTCTGAAACAGACCTTGAAAAATAGGGGCGTTCAAAGTTTACTGCCATTTCAATTCCGAAAATCTGTGCAACACCACGCACCATATCCATTCCGCCGGAGAAGTCAGCATAAACCTGTACTCCGTAAATCATTGCTCCGAGTAGTATTATAATACCGGAGTAGTTGGCGTAGTTGTTAAAAATTTCATCTGCCAGTATGCCCATATATTCTGCAAGGGTAAGCTTTTTGATAATACCCCAAAGAGCAAGCTGAAGACCATATTTGAAATTTTTAAATTCAAATTTGTGACCCTCGTACAGCTGTGGAGCAAGCTTACCGAAACGCCCTATAGGACCCTGAACAATTTGTGGGAAAAACGAAACAAAAAGTGCAATTTTGAAAAAGTTTTTTTCTGCTTTTATTTTTCCTCTGTAAACATCAATTATATAGCTTGTTGCCTGAAGTGTATAGAAGGATATACCTAAAGGCAGGGCAAGATCGTGCTTTGGTGCAATAATATTTAAGCCGAATTTATTTAAAAGCTCGGTTGTTTGTCCGGAAAGGAAATTGAAGTATTTAAGAAAAATAAGAAATGAAAAGCAAATAATTAAGCCTGTTGCAAGAATTACCCTTTTCTTTTTTTGAATTGCTGTTTTAAATTCTTTTTTTTCTGCTCTTGTTAAATCGGGATTTTGCTTTAAGTGAATTTGTACCTTTTCATTGTATTTATCCAGAATTAATGCAATTATCCAAATTGTTATGGCACCGAATATCATAAAATAACCTGTGCCTAACCCACCACTGAAATAAAAAACCAAGCTGGAAAGGAGTAATACAGTCCAGCGATATTTCAAGGGGAAAATAAAATATATAAATGCTGTTGCAATTAAAAGCAAAGCAAATTCAACAGATATTAATGTCATAGTTTAAAATTCTCCTATTACCATAACAAGCAAGAAAACACCACCTTGTTGTTTAAGGTGGTGCCTGCATATTTGATTAGTCTAAAAGAGAGTCTATGAGTTCAACCATAGCATCAACGGTATTGAAGTTTTCTTCTTCAAGATCGTCAGCTCCTATTGTGACATCAAATTTTGAGTTGAGCTCTGCAACAAGTGAAACAAGATCAAATGAATCAAGAATTTCATCTGTTACAAGCTCGGTTTCGTTTTCAAAATCAACGTCGGGACGAAGTGTTGTGAGGATTTCTAAAACTTTTTCTTTCATTTTCATTTTCCTTTCATATATAATTGTTCGCATAACATACCATCCGGTTTGAAATTCAGTTGATTATATAATGCGATAGCTGATGAATTGTTGCAATCTACCCAGAGCTTTATTGTGTTCAGATTAAGCTGCTTCGCTTTCAGAATTACAGAGGTTGCCAAATACATAGCTAAGCCTTTTCTTCTGTGACTGTTTGCAACTGCTAAATGCTGTATAAGCCCTTGCTTTGGGGATGCGCAAAGAATAATCACGCCTGCCAATTCGTTGTTTTCACTTAAAACTGTAAGTAGCTTTTGTTCCTTGCATAATTGTAAAAGCTCCTCTTTCTGAGGTAAGGGGGTGCTTTTTTCATCAAGTGTTTGCTTCCATAAAGCTGACAATGCAGTGTAATCGCAGTATTCAAAGGTTGTTTTGTAGCCTTCGGGTAGCTTTGGCTCGAAAAGGTCAGGCTCAAAAGCTTTTAAGGAAAGCTGCATGCGCTGATAGGTTTTATATTTTTCTGCACATCCGTTTGCCACAAGCCTTTCGGGTGTTGCCAGATCACCTTTTCCGGAGCGAGAAACCACATCTGCATAAATGTCGCTGTTATGGTAAGAATTTAAAAATTCTTTAACACAAGAAACGGGAGAGTTTTCGGTTGTATAATAGTAGAAATTGGAATAATCATCTCTTTTGCAGATGATGAAAAGCCATTGTGGATAAGCCTTTATAAAAATTCTTTTTTGTGAAATTAAATTGCTGATTTCTTCTGACATCAAAAAACAATTTGTTAATGTATTTTCAAATTTGCTTTTAAATGTGTTGACAATGTCATAATACTGTTGTGTTGAAGTTATCTCAGTCATTATCGAGATACTCTCCTTTCAGTTTGACACGATCAATTTTAGCATTTTTTGTCATGGGGAGCTCAGTGAAATGAATAAACCGGTTAGGCATCATATACTTAGGAAGCAGCTTTGTACCATCCTTCATTATATCTCTTTCACATTCGTTGGCAGACTGATAGAAAAGAACAATCTGCTCATTGGCTTTATCGTATATGCAACAACCTGCATCAATATAGGGGAGGGAATTAATAGCAATTTCAACCTCGCTGAGCTCTATTCTGTGTCCCATGTGTTTGATCTGATAATCCTTTCGGGATACAAAATATATTAAACCGTCTTCACCATATTTTGCAAGGTCACCGGTACGGTATATAAGCTCCGGATAGGCTTTGTTCAAAGGATTCTGACAGAAAGCCTCGGCTGTTTTTTCGTGATTGTTATAATAACCGTGAGCAAGAGATGTTCCTCGGACACATATTTCGCCCTTAACACCGGGCTCGGTAACAAGGTTGTCACCGTCAAGAAGAATGATGTCTGTGTTTTTGAAGGGGACACCAATAGGAAGTGCATCCTCATCATTGAAGGGCCTGTCTACCTTGTAATAAAGGCAGTTACAGGTTATTTCGGTGGGTCCGTAAAGATTGACATAATTAACCTCAGGCAAATTATGTCGCCAATAATTCAGTACCTTATTCGGCATAACCTCACCTGAGAACATAACCGTTTTCAGTGTTTCGGGGTGATTATTCTCAAATACATTAAGGTTTTCAATAATACGAAGAGCCGAAGTAGCCCAGATAATTGTATCAATTTTTCTCTCGTTAAGACAAGCAATCAGCTTTGTGGGAACTGAGAAAAAAAGCTTTGGAATAATGTGCATTGTAGCACCGTTTTTTATACAGGAATAAATGTCCTTTACAGATACATCAAAGTCAAAGGGAGCCTGGTTTCCGAAAATACGGGTTTCATCAAAATTGAAGGTTTCTGTAAAGTTTTCTATAAGATCAATAACGCTTCTGTGGCAAACGAGCACACCCTTGGGTACTCCGGTTGAACCGGAGGTGAATATAGCATAAAGCGGGTCAGTGTCGATAGCGACTTCTCTTACTTTTGAAAGTGCAGAAGCATTATGAGGATATTGGCTTATTTCATCATAAAGGAGTCTTTCCCCTGTGAAATTAATTTCGTCAAGAATTTTATTATCCTTTTCCCAGATAACAGCAGATTTGGGCTGAAGGGTATCTATAATCAGTTCAATTCGTTTTGCAGGTAATTTGCGATCAATGGGTACATAAAAGTTACCACTCATTACAATTCCTAAGAAAGAAATAACAGATTCAATATTTCTGTCTATGAATACAATAACAGGGGTGTTTTTTGTGCCGGTTTTTTCTATAATTGCAGAGCCTATTGAACGGGAAAGGTTATTAAGCTCGTTGTAGGTTGCCTGGTTTTTATTGTCGGAAAGAGCAATTTTATCACCATAAAGTGTAACACTGTTATCCAGATAATCAAGCACATTGGTAAGCATTGTAGTCCCTCTTTCTATAGAATTAGTAAACCACATACCATTATAACACGATAAATAAGTAACATCAAGACCTTTGTTCAAAATTGAATAAATTTACAGTCGGGAATTGGATAAAATTACTCAATAGCTTGTATTTGTTTAAATGGTATACCCTTTTCTTCCCAAAATTCTTCTGTTTTTTCCTTGAATTCTTCGGCAGAGAAGAAGGTGGCGTTGTAAACATCAATTGTAGTACCACTTTTTGTAACAAAGGCTATATGCGGATCCTTTTGAAATTCACCTTTGTAGGTGTAGCCTTCCACCACAGCTACATAGTCAATTGTGCTGTATTCACAAGCTGATCTTGATAACGGGAAGTCCTCTGTTGAATAAAGGAAATCGTTATCACGCAACACAAGAGTGGAGTTTGCGCAGGTAAAAGCAGTAATTAAAGCTAAGGTTTCTATAAGAATTGTGAAGTATTTTAACAGTGCCTTGGCGCTTTGGGGGAGTGGTGGTGCTTGAATGTCACCTTTTTTGATTTTTTTATTGGAAAAAATATTTAGTGTTACTGCTATTGAAGGGAGCAAGGAGGTTAATGTGATGAAAAGTATATTTTCCTTTATGCCAAAGACAAAAAGACCATCTGTTGCTGTTATATAGGTTAAAAGCAGGAAAACTCCTGTCAGAAGCACAGCAACGGGAATGGAGAGCAACAGCGTGCATAAAAACAGCTTTAATGACCCCTTAGCATCTGTTCCCTGTCGGGATTTGCCTTTTTTGGCTGATGCTTCTTCTGCTGCTTCAGATGGCTTTGGTGCTTTTCCACCGTTTTCAAGATGCTCTAAAAGCTTGTCCTCATAAAGAGAACGATATTTTGCTTTTTTTAATACTTTAAGGGCTTTTTCTGTTTTGCCATCAAAGAAAAGGGCAGCAGAGCCAATAACATATATGTCGATTTGATGTTGAAAAAAATTGTAGAACATCATAGATAATATTTTGTCGGCAGAATCATTTAAAAACTGAGCAGCATCAAAAATATTATCACCAAAATAGGAGTTGATTTTTTGCTTTTGAGTGTCTATGAGCTTGTTTTTTTCAACACCGTTGCCGGCAATATCGGAAAGCTTTGGTAAAAGTGCTTCTAACAAAGCTTCAATTTCTGAAAAGCAAGCCTCTAAAAGCGAAACTGAATCTACATAAGAGTAGGTATAGCGGTTAAAGTTCTGTGGGTCTGTTACTGATAAAATATCATACACAGAAAAAGTTATAGAGGGCTCTTTGTCGAAAAAGAAGGAAAGCCATATTACCTGCTGAACAGCTCCACCCTTGAGATTTTCTATATAATAAATATCCATAGTGAACTCGCCGAAATTATAACGGGCAACAGAACCGTTTTTGTTATCTTTTTTCTTTTTTAAAAGTAGTGGCTTTACTATTGGAACTTCGGTTTTTAAATTAACGCCCAATTGTCTGCACAATGTTGAAAAATAAGTACTTAAATTCATTTTTGACCTCGTAAAAAAATTATAAAAAATATTTTACTAAATTCTTTCTTTTTCGTCAACCGTTGCACTTTTAAAAGTTTTGAGGTATTATTGTTTTATAATTTTCGGAGGTGCATTATGGAAGATGTAAAGGTTATAGATTATGGCTTTTTTAAGCACGATGGCTTGGATTTTGAATATCATATAAGCGGAAACGAGCAGGGTAAGGCTCTTGTTATGTTAAATGGTAACGGTGGTGACTACCGTTGCTTTGAGGGGGATTTGTATAAGCCCCTTTCAGAGCATTTTAAAATTATCCGTTTTTCTACCAGGGGAACAGGTAAAACACCCTTGGGGGACAAGAAGCTTACATTTGAGCTTTTTTGTGATGACTTAAAGGCTTTGCTTGATTATTTAGGAGTGAAAAGCGCAGGCTTCTGTGGCTTTTCAGATGGTGGTAATCTTGCTATGTGCTTTGCTGTAGCATATCCTTCTTATGTAGAGCGTCTTGCAGTTTTCGGCTCCAATCTTAATACAAGAGGAACCAAAACAGGGGACCAGCTGGGTATTATTAAAGACCACAGAATTTATGCAATTAAGGCAGCTCTTACAAAAGACCCTGAAATGATAAGAAAAAGAGAAATTGAGGGGATGATGGTAGGTCAACCCCATTTGAATTATAAAAAGCTTTCTGCAATTAAAGTACCTTTTCTTAATGTTTTCGGCGAATTTGATATGATAAAACGCAGACATTCAAGAAAAATCACAAAAGCAGTTGAAGGCGCAGAAGAGGTTATGGTGCTCAATGGTGGCCACAGCACAGCCTTCAGAAAAACCGATTTTTTAATTCTTCCTGTTGTAAAAAAGTTTTTTGAAATAATATGAGTATAACCCCTTGATTTTCGTTGCAAAATCAAGGGGTTTATGTTATAATGTTAGACTGTAAAAATATAATAGGGTGATTTTTTGAATCGAAAGAAATGGGTTGTTTCACCTTGCGACAGAGATGCAGCGGCAACCATTGCAGAAAACTGTGGTGTTGAGCCTTTTGCAGCATTTCTTCTGTGTGCTCGTGGAATGACAGACGAATTTGAAATTGAAAGCTTTTTATTTGATACGGATTTAATTGACCCCTACACTCTTCCGGATATGGAGAAAGCAGTTGAAAGAGTGAATCAAGCTCTTGAAAATGGTGAAAGAATTACTGTTTTTGGTGATTTTGATTGCGACGGTGTTACATCGACAGCTCTTTTATATTTATATCTTTCTTCTCGTGGAGCAAATGTAGATTATTATATTCCTGACCGTTCGGCTGAAGGGTACGGAATGAATTTAGATGCAATTAATCTTTTAAAAAGCAGAGGAACAAATTTAATTATTACTGTTGATAACGGTATCAGTGCTATAGAGGAGATTGCTTATGCAAAGACACTGGGCATTGATGTTGTTGTTACTGACCATCACCGTGTGGGCGAGGCTTTGCCCGATGCAGTTGCAGTTGTTGATCCCCACCGAGAGGATTCGCTTTGTGAGTTTTCCGACTGGGCGGGTGTTGGAGTAGCTTTTAAATTTATAAGTGCTCTCGACGAAAGCGAGGGCTATGAGCTTCTGGAGCAATATGGTGATATTATTGCATTAGGAACAGTTGCAGATATTGTTGCCTTAAAAGGTGAAAACAGAATAATTGTAAGAAGTGGAATAGCATTTATAAACGCCGGGTTACAGGATGGCTCCCTGCGACTTGGCTTCAAAGCCCTTTTAGATGTAAGTGCTTCTACAGGTTCTTTGGATTCTTCTTCTGTTGCATATAAATTTGCCCCCCGTATTAATGCAGCCGGTCGTATGGGTTCTGCTGAAAGAGCATTAAAGCTTCTTTTGACTGATGATGTTAACGAAGCAAGGGAAATAGCAGAGGAAATTTCCAATGCCAATGTTGAGCGACAGACAACAGAAACACAAATTACCAATGCAGCTATTGAATACATAGAGGCAAATCCCCATATTAAATACAGAAGAGTTATTGTGGTTGATAGTGAGAATTGGCATCAGGGTGTTATTGGCATTGTTGCATCCCGTCTTGTAGAAAAATACGGAAAGCCTTGTATTGTTATTTCTAAAAATGGTGATGTGGCAAAGGGGAGCTGCCGAAGTATTAACGGCTTCAGCCTTTATGATGCGCTTTCATATTGCAGTGATATTCTTGTTCAATATGGTGGACACGTGCTTGCAGCAGGCTTAACGGTTGAAAGTGACAAAATTGCTGCATTCCGTGATAAAATCAACGAATATGCCCAGCGCTTTGATGCACCTGTTCCCGTACTGAAGATAGATTGTAAGCTGAATCCCGCATCAATTACAGTTGATATGCTTTCATCACTTAAAATTCTTGAGCCATACGGCGCAGAGAATGCTCAGCCTCTTTTCGGACTTTATAATATGGAGCTGGCAGCAATTCAGCCTGTAGGTGCAGGAAAGCATTTAAGATTAACCCTGAGAAAAAAAGGTTCAACCATAACAGCAATTATGTTTTCAGTTACTCTTGAGGAGTTCCCTTATGTGGTAGGGGATATGGTGGATTTGGCTGTTAAGCTCAGTCAGAATGAGCACCAGGGGAAAACATCGGTTAATATTCAGGTGAAGGCAATAAAGCTCAGTAATACTAATGATGATGAAGTAATTTCTTCCTTGCAGGATTATGAAAGCTTTTATGCTTTTTCTGAAATAGCTGAAAATAAAAAGGAAAAGCTTTGTATAACAAGAGAGTTTTGTGGTAGTGTCTACAAATATGTAAAGAACAACAATGGTTGGAGCTTCTCTGCCGAGATGCTTTGTCACAGACTTGGTCTTTCCTACGACAGGATTGCTGCCTGTCAGATTTCTCTTGATGCGTTAACAGAGCTGGGAATTTTAATTCTGAAGGATGGAAAATATATAATTCCTGAGGAAATGGTGAAAAATCCCATAGAAAACAGCAAAATATTCAAAAAAGCAAGCATATAATCAAAGAATAATATAAAAATATTTGGAGGTGACTCGAATGGATGAAAATATGTCAGTTGAGCTTATGTATGATGAATTAAAGGAACAGGCGGCAGAGATTTTCGGTGTCAAAGAAGCACAGATTATAGATAAGGCATTTAAAATTGCAAATGACCATCATGAGGGACAGAAGCGTTCTTCCGGTGAACCCTACATCATCCATCCTGTTGCCGTTGCTAAAATAGTTCTGGATTATGGAATGGACTATCAATCCGTTGCGGCAGCTATGCTTCATGATACTGTTGAGGATACAGATCTTACTTTGGAGGATGTAAAAAAAGACTTTGGTGAGGAAATTGCTGCTTTAGTTGATGGCTTGACAAAATTGGGTAAGGTGCCCCTTGATATTAAGGATAAGGAAGAACAGCAGGCTGAAAATGTAAGAAAAATGCTTCTTGCTATGTCCGAGGATATCAGAGTTATTATTATTAAGCTGGCAGACAGACTTCATAATATCCGAACCCTTAATTTTATGCCCCCACAGAAGCGTAGGGATAAAGCAGTAGAAACTCTTGAAATTTATGCTCCCATTGCACACCGTTTAGGTATCAGGACTATTAAAGAGGAGCTTGAGGATAAGGCTATCAGCTACCTTGACCCCATTGCGTACAAGGAAATTGAGGACGCTCTTTCAAGTCAGGGTAAATCTCATAAGGAATTTCTTGAAACAATAAAAAAACAGATTTCTGATAGGGTTCAGCAGGTTGTGCCACAGGCTAAGCTTGAAGGCAGAATCAAAAGTGTTCACGGTATATACAGAAAAATGTATATGCAGGGAAGGAACTTTGATGAAATTTATGATATTTATGCAGTAAGAATTATTGTGGATAATACCATTCAATGCTATGACTGTTTAGGTATAATACACGATATGTTTACACCTATTCCGGGTAGATTTAAAGATTATATTTCCACGCCAAAGCCCAATATGTATCAGTCTTTGCACACAACCGTTCTGGGCAAGGCAGGTATTCCCTTTGAGGTTCAGATAAGAACCTGGGATATGCACCATACAGCTGAATTTGGTATTGCAGCACACTGGAAATATAAATTAGGTCTTAAAGGTACACAACGCTTCGAGGAAAGGCTTACCTGGATTCGTCAGCTTCTTGAAGCACAGCAGGAAGCAGACGATGTTAAGGACATTGTTACCACAATCAAAAGTGATCTTGTACCCGAGGAGGTATTTGTTTTCACCCCCAAGGGTGATGTTATTGACCTGCCTATGGGTGCAACTGTTATTGACTTTGCCTATGCAATTCACTCTGCAGTTGGTACCAAAATGGTAGGTGCAAAGGTAGGGGGGAGAATTGTTCCCCTTGATTATAAGGTGCAAACAGGTGAAATTGTTGAGGTGCTTACGTCTTCACAGCCCGGTAAAGGCCCTTCCCGTGACTGGTTGAATATTGTAAAAACCAGCTCGGCAAAAACAAAAATCCGTGCCTGGTTCAAAAAAGAGCGTAGGGAAGAAAATATTGTTGAGGGTAAAGCAGAGCTTGAAAGAGAAATCAGACGAAACAAAATCCGTTTTACCGATGAAGAATTTGAAAATGTTGTAAAAACTCTTTCGGAGCGTCAGCATTGCGCAACCATAGAAGATTTTTATGCAGCTCTTGGCTACGGTGGTATACCCATAAGCAGAGTCATTCCATTTATAAGAGATGAATATCATCGCATTGTAACTTCCCGTCAGCCTGCAAAAATTAAAATTGCAGATGACAACAAGCCCACAAAGCATTCAGCGGGTGAGGGCGTTATTGTAGATGGTATTGATAACTGTCTTATTAAGCTTTCCCGTTGCTGCGCCCCCATTCCCGGTGATGAAATTATTGGCTTTATTACACGAGGACATGGTGTTTCCGTGCATAAAAGGGATTGCACCAATGTTCCTGCTGATATTACAAATTGTGAGGAGCCAAACAGATGGCTCAGCGCACGTTGGCAAAGCGGAACAGAAGCCAAGGAGTTTAAAGCGAGTCTTGCTATTGAGTGTGAATCCCGTGTGGCTATGATGGCTGACGTTGCCAATGTGCTCGCAGATATGCGTGTTATGATAAATGCAATCAACACAAGGGATGCTAAAAACGGAAACACATTTATATACCTTACAGTTACAGTAAAAAGCACAGATTTCCTTAATATTGTTATTTCAAAATTAAAGGGAATAAGCGGAGTTGAAAATGTTACAAGGAGCAAAAATTAATGAGAGCTGTAATTCAAAGAGTGCTTGAAAGCTCGGTTAGTGTTGACGGAAAAATTGTTGGTCAATCGGGTAAGGGCTATATGATTCTTGTAGGTGTTGTAAAAGGCGATACTGAAAAGGAAGCAGAGCTTCTTGCACGAAAAACAGCAGCCTTGCGAGTTTTTGAGGACGAAAACGGAAAAATGAACAAGTCTGTTCTGGATATAGACGGAGAAATTCTTGCAATTTCTCAATTTACCCTTTGTGCCGATTGCAAAAAAGGCAACAGACCCTCCTTTACTGATAGCGAGGAGCCACAAAACGCCAACAGACTTTATGAGCTTTATTGTAATGAGCTTGTAAAGAATGGTGTGCGAAAGGTTGAAAAAGGTATTTTTGCAGCAGATATGAAGGTTTCGCTTATAAATGACGGACCTGTTACAATTTGCTTTGATACAGATATTTGGAGTGGAAAATAATGTTTCTTGAGTGTGTAGTGGTAGGGGAGCTGGAAGCCAATTGCTTTGTTCTTTGTGATGAAGAAACAAAAATCGGTGCAGTTATTGACCCGGGTGAATATACAGAGGAATTAAAAAATGTAATTGTACGCTCCGGTATGACAGAGCTTGGGTACATCCTTTGTACGCACGGTCACTTTGACCACGTTTGTGGCGTGGCAAAAATAAAAAAAGATTATCCAAATGCAAAAATTTGTATTGGTAAGGAAGATACCCCGTACCTTGCAAACGGGCTTTTATCCCTTGCCACAGTCTTCAAGGCTGATTTTGAGCCCTGTAAGCCCGATGTGGAATTTTCCAACGGAGATGTATTTTCTATCGGAAATATAGGTGTGGAAATTCATTCTGCTCCCGGTCATACCCCGGGTGGCGTTCTATATGTGCTGAAGGACGAAAAAATTATTTTCACAGGGGATACTCTTTTTTGTGGCAGTGTAGGCAGAACAAGCTTTAAGGGTGGCAGCACGATGGAGCTTATGAAAACCCTTTTAAGGATAAAAGAGTTTTCTGATGATTATGCTATTCACACGGGTCACGGAGAAAGCTCAACCATAGGCTACGAAAAAAGAAACAATATGTTTTTAAGATGAATTTATATTACGTTAATCATAATTACAGATATGAGGCAGAAAAGCTTTTAAGATTGTTTTTCCCTCTTGAAAAAATAATTGAATATACCCAGTTTTCCGAAACAACAGAGGATTATCTTTTGACCCGTATTGACGGTGATGAAGCTCTTACTCTTACAGCAGAGCTTTCACTAAACGGGAAGGCTGAGAAAAGGGTTGAAACAGTAAAAAAATCAGAATGTGATGATCTGGAGCTTGAGCTTTTGCTGTTAGCCTTTGATTTACTGTGTAAAAACTGTGGCTTTACTCCTAAATGGGGAATACTTACAGGTGTAAGACCATCAAAGCTTATAGTAAAACGTCTTTCTCTTTATGGTGAGGACGATGCAAGGGATTGGTTTTTAAATACCTACAAGGTTTCACCTGAGAAAACCGAGCTTGCTATAAGTGTTGCCAAAACCGAGCTTAAAATAATAGAAAAAGCAGGGAAAAACTCCTTTAGCTTATATATAAGCATTCCCTTTTGTCCTACAAGGTGCAGCTACTGCTCATTTGTTTCTCATTCAATTAATTCAGAAAAAGCAAAAAGCCTTATTCCTGATTATATTGAGAAGCTTTTAGAGGAGTTGACCTTTACAGCCCGAATGGCAAAGGAAAACAATTTAAGGCTTACAAGTGTTTATTGGGGTGGTGGTACGCCCACGACACTTGAAAAAGAAGAATTAGATAAAATTCTTACTCATATTGAAAATGTTTTTGATTTGTCCGCCTGCCTTGAATACACGGTTGAGGCAGGGCGCCCTGATACCGTTACAAAAGAAAAATTAGAGGTTCTTAAAAAACACAATGTAGGCAGAATAAGTATAAATCCCCAGACCTTTTCCGACAGTGTCCTTAATGCTATCGGCAGAAAGCACACCACAGCACAGACAGAAGAGAAATTTCTTCTTGCCAGAGAGGTTGGGTTTGATGCAATTAATATGGATTTAATTGCAGGGCTGCCTACAGATACGGTTGAAGGCTTTAAAAACAGTGTTGACAGAGCAATTCAGCTTGGGGCTGACAATATAACTGTCCACACCTTAGCCCTTAAACGTTCATCTTCAATTGTTACGGAAAACGAAAGTGATTCTGTTTCTGCTAAGGATATTTGGGCAATGCTTGATTATGCAGGTAAAGCTCTTACAGAAAACGGGTATTACCCATACTATATGTACCGACAGAGCAAATCATTGGGTAACCTCGAAAATGTGGGCTGGTGCAAAAAAGATAAGGAATGCTTTTATAATGTTCTTATGATGGAGGAATACCAGAGTATTTTCTCCGTTGGTGCAGGTGCAGTAACAAAGCTGCGCACCGAGGATGGTAGCATTATTGAAAGAATTTTTAATTTCAAATATCCCTTTGAATACATATCACGCTTTGATGAAATAATAGATAAAAAAGAACGGATGAAGACATTTTATAGAGAAGAATTAGGAGTGAGGAGTTAGGAGTGTCGGGACCTGCGGTCGGTGATTAAAAAAAGGAAAACCACAACCGTATTTTTCTGATTTTCACCCTAAGACAAAAGGGCGTTATGTATAAAGTATTGGTTGCTAAAAAATTTATAATGTTTGGAAGCGGAGCTTCCCCAACACTCCTCACTCCTCATTCCTCACTCCTAACTTTTAAATGAATAACTAAAAACTTAGAAAATAATATATTAATAGGGTGGTGAAGCAATGGCTAATGTTAATAATACCTTGGAGTATATATCCGAAAAAGCAGCTGACCCCAAAGGCTTTGTTTTACAATGTGAAGAAAAATACAACAACAAAATACTCAAAATAGCAAAGAATATTGCTGAAAGCGAAAAGACAGAAATTGTTATGCTTGCAGGTCCCAGCTCATCGGGGAAAACTACAACTGCTAAAAAGCTTTGTCAGGCTCTTGCAGAATTAGGGGTTAAAAGCCACACTGTTTCCCTTGATGACTTTTATCTTAACAATGAGGATTCTCCTCGCTTTCCTGACGGTACCCCCGACTACGAAACTGTTGAGGCGTTAGACATCCCCTGCTTTGAAAAGACTATGAGGACTCTTATTGAAACAGGCTGTGCTTTAATGCCTGAGTTTGATTTTCTGACAGGCAGAAGGAAAGAAAAATACAATGAGCTGAATTTGGGGATGAATGACGTTATTATTGTTGAGGGGCTTCACGCACTTAATCCTGTAATAACAGAAAATCTTCCTAAAGAGCGACTTTTAAAAATATATATCAGCGTATCCTCAAGAATTTACGATAAAAAGAAGAATATTGTATTAAATAAACGAAATCTTCGTTTTATCCGTCGAATGGTAAGAGATTACAAATTCCGTGGTAATTCTGTGGAAGAAACCTTTAAAATGTGGATTACCGTTCGTTACGGCGAGGATGCTTACCTTTTCCCCTTTAAGGAAAATGCAGATATAAAAATCAACACAATTCACCTTTACGAAACCTGTGTTTTAAAGGATTTGGCAGCAGAGCTGCTTATGCAGGTAAGTAAGGAGTCGGAATTTTATAAGGAGTCGCAGAGGTTGATTCGTTCCTTGTATAAATTCCCGAAAATAGATTCGTCATTTGTCCCTGAGGATTCTCTTTTAAGAGAGTTTATTGGAAAGGAGTAAAAAATGTCCGATAAATCATTGAAAAAACAAAATGTTTTAAACGGAGCAATGGTGCTTGTTATTGCAACAGCTCTTGTAAAGGTAATTGGTGCAGTTTATAAAATTCCTCTTACCAGTATAATCGGTTCTTTGGGTAGAGGTTATTTTGCATCTGCATATAACATTTACACACCTGTTTATGCAATTTCTATGGCAGGTCTTCCCGTTGCAGTTTCCACAATTGTTTCAAGAAATGCAGCCTTGGGAAAATACCGTGATGTAAAGCAGGTTTTAAAGCTTACCTTTCCCCTTTTCCTTGGGTTAGGATTTGTGGGTACTGCTGCGCTTTTGCTTGCAGCAAAGCCCTATGTTGATTCTGTAGGCTCCCCCCTTGCTATTTACAGTGTTTTTGCGATTGCGCCCTCTATTCTTTTCTGCTGTATTATGAGTACATATCGTGGCTATTATGAAGGCTTGAGCAATATGTACCCCACAGCGATTTCCCAGGTTATTGAATCTATAGGAAAGCTAATTTTCGGTCTTGTTTTCTCCTATGCTCTGCTTGATTATGCCAACGCACAAATCGCCCTCAACGGTTCGGTTTTAGGCTTTAAGGTAGAAACCGAGGCAGATGGTGCAATAGCCTATGCTCTTGCAGCAGCAGGTGCAATTATCGGTGTTACACTTGGTACTGTTCTGGGGGCAATTTATACAATTTTACGCCATAAAATCAGAAAAGACGGAATAAGCAAGGAGCAGCTTATAAATTCACCCCTTGCTTCACCTAAGAAAACAACTCTGAAAGAGATTATTGCAATTGCAGTTCCTACGGCAGCCAGCTCTTTGGTTCTTAATATTACAAATTTCATTGATACGTTTATGATTCAGAACCGTCTTGAAAGTGTTGTTGCCAAAAATTATGATACTATTATGGGCTTCTATGGCAGCTCAATAAATGCAGCAAACATAGCTAAAGAAAATATCCACACCTTCCTTTATGGTGCTTATGACACAACCCTGGATTTCAGAAATCTTGTTCCTACGGTTATGATGACCTTGGGGGTTAGCGCAATTCCTATTATTTCTGCTGCTGTTGCCAAAAAGGATTTTAAAACTGTTAACGGAACTGTTAACACGGTTTTCAGAATTACAATGCTTATTGCGCTTCCGGCAGGTGCAGGCTTCTTTGCACTTTCTGAGCCCATTATGAATTTACTTTACAAGGGCACAGAAAACGAAGCTGGTATTGCAATAGCTGCTCCTGTTTTAGGCTTGTATGGTCTTATGATGGCAATTCTTACCCTGTCCTCTCCATTAACAAACATCCTTCAGGCAATTGGCAGGGCAGATGTTCCTGCAAAGGCACTTGCTCTTGGTTGTGTATTCAAAATCGGGCTTAACTACATTCTCATAGGTATCCCTGAAATTAATGTTAAGGGTGCAGTTTTCGGTACAGCCTTTTTCTATCTGCTTTGCATTTTCTACAACTATGCTGTGCTCAGAAAGGAAACAGGCGTCAGAATTGATATTAAAACTGTTATAGCTAAGCCACTTATTGCAGCAGTGCTTTGTGGTGGTGCAGCGTATGGCTCCTATGCTGTTTTGTGCAAGGTTTTAACCTTCGGTGATATGAGCAGCAGACTTAACGGACAGTCACTTGCTTGCCTTGTTTCTATCGGTGTTGCAGTGCTTGTGTATGCAATTTCCGTGCTTTTGATGAAAACTTTGGTAAAAGATGACATTTTAATGCTTCCCAAGGGGGAAAAATTGGCAAAAATACTTGAAAAATATAAGTTAATAGGTTAAAATAGAGGTTGTAAATTATGGAAGTTAAATTTCAGTTTAAAGATTCCTACGGGTTTGAGGATTTAGTTGATATTGTACGTATTCTTCGTGAGCCCGGTGGTTGTCCCTGGGATATGGAGCAGACACATCAGTCTATCAGGGAGAATTTTCTTGAAGAAACCTACGAGGTTATCGAGGCTATAGATACTAATAATAAAGAGCTTATGCAGGAAGAGCTTGGCGATGTTCTTCTTCAGGTGCTTATGCACTCTGATATGGCTCGTACAGACGGTTGGTTTACTATTGATGATGTAGCCAACGATATCTGCAAAAAGCTTATTATAAGGCACCCTCACGTTTTTGGTGATGTGTCTGTCAGCTCAACCGGCGAGGTTCTTAAAAATTGGGATGATATTAAACGTCAGACCAAAAAGCAGAAAAGTCAGAGCGAAGCAATGGCAGCAATTCCTGCCACATATCCTGCACTTATGAAGGCTCAGAAGGTACAGGAAAAGGCTAAAAAAGCAGGCTTCGACTGGCGTGATTCTGAAGGTGCTTTTGATAAAATTACAGAAGAATCCTCAGAGCTTAAAGAGGCTCTTGCAACAGGTAATAGAGAGAGGATTGAAGATGAATTAGGTGACCTTTTCTTCTCAGTTGTTAATGTTGCCCGCTTCTGTGGTTGTGATGCAGAAACTGCACTTGAAAAAGCAACACAGAAGTTTATGAAGCGCTTTACCGTTACTGAAAAGCTTGCTGAAAGTAGGGGTATTGATATGAAAACAGCTTCCCTTGAGGCTCTTGATGAGCTTTGGGATGAAGCTAAAAAGCAATTTTAATCAGTCCAGTTTAAGCCATTTTATGTGGCGTGGAATATAAAAAATATTGGAGGAATTATAATGAATAAGGCAGATCTTGTTAATGCAGTAGCAGCAGCAGGCTTCACAAAGAAAGATGCTGACAAAGCAGTAGCAACAGTTTTCGGTGCTATTGAAGATGCTCTTGCAAAAGGTGAAAAGGTTCAGCTTATCGGCTTCGGTACATTCGAGGTTCGTAAAAGAGCAGCTAAAGAGGGTCGTAACCCCAAAACAGGCGAAAAAATCGCTATTGCTGAAGCTAAAGTTCCTGCTTTCAAAGCAGGCGCAGCTCTTAAAGATGCAGTAAAATAAGAAATTAAAATGAAAAAATTCCCCGAGCATTGAGTTCGGGGAATTTTTTCATTCTGCAACTATATTGTTCAGCCAGACCTTTTTCTTTACAAGGACTATACCGATTACAACCTTTATTATGTCAATACACTGCACAATGGGGAAGGTATACCATATTGGTAGCTTGAATACATAGTAAAGTGAAAAGGCTATGGGTACGCTTACACACATTATAAACACGCTGTCCATTAGGAAGGTAATAAGTGTTTTACCACCACTTCTTATGGTGAAATAGGTTGCATTGGCAAAGGAATGTACGGGTATGAAAATGGCACATACTTTTATAAAATAACCTGCCAATTCTTTCGATTCCTCTGTAGTGTTATAAAGCAAAGGAATTTTGTCACCTATCAGGAAAACAACAATACCGATAATTGCACTCAGAAATGCCGAAAAGGCTATCAGCTTACGGTCTGTATCAACAGCCTCCTTGAATTTGTTGGCGCCTAACTGTTTACCGACAATAATACCGATGCTGCTGCCCAGGGAAATGAAAGCAATGTTAGCTAGGTTCATAACAGTTGAGGAAATACTGTAGCCTGCAACAACGGAAATGCCGTAAAGGCTGTAAGCCATACTTAAAAGGGACATTCCCAAGGACCAGAAAAATTCATTGAAAAGTAAGGGCATACCCTTGAAGGTAATATCATTAAACACTTTTTGGGGCATTGAGAAGCTTCTGAACGCACCCTTGAAATATCGGAAGCTGTATTTGTTTTTTATAACAAATATAATAATTACAGCACATTCGACATATCTTGAAAGAACAGTTGCTATAGCTGCGCCTACAACACCTAAAGCAGGTGCACCTAATTTACCGAATATCAAAACCCAGTTAAAAACACAGTTGGTTAAAACTGCAATAAAGCCTGCAACCATAGGTGCAACGGTTTCTCCTGTTTCACGAAGGGTGCTTGAAAAAATCTGAGCAACACAGAAGGGGAGAAGTCCCCAAAGCATAACTCTGAGATATTTTTTTGCATAGCTTAATGTAAGTGCAATATCGCCTGTACCGTCGCTTTCATGTAAATAAAGGCTTATGAGCTTGTCATCAAATAACAAGAAAACTCCTAAAGCAATTACAAAAAGCACTACAGAAACAATCAGCTTATAGCGTAGAGTGTAGCGTATTCCGTCATTGTCATCTTTTCCGTAAAACTGTGCTGTGAAAATTCCTGCACCACTTAATGCACCGAAAATAGCAAGACCAAATACAAAAATCAACTGGTTGACAATGGAAACTCCCGACATCTGTTCGGTGCCGAGAGAACCAACCATCAAATTGTCAAGCATACTGACAAAGTTTGTTATAAAATTTTGAATCATAATGGGGAGGGCAACTGTAAGAGTCATTTTATAGAATGCCTTGTCCCCGATAAATTTTTTGAGAAAAGCCATATTATTTGATTAAATCATGTTCCTTAATAAATTTAATTGTTTCATCAACTGTTGTGAATGCAAGACCAACAACTGTGTCTGCACCACCGTAATAAATAGCGATTTTACCACTTTCTGAATCTGCAAGTGCTGCACAGGGAAATACAACATTGGGAACATCACCAACAAATTCGTAGGTTTCACGAGGTGAAAGAAGGTAGCAGTCTGCTCTGTGAAGCACCTTCCAGGGCTCGTTGATATCTGTAATCATTGCACCCATACTGTAGGAAAAGCCATTACAGCTTGTAATAACACCGTGGTAAAAGCAAAGCCAGCCTTCATCTGTTTCAATAGGAGTGGGACCTGCACCAACCTTTGTCATTTCCCAGTTCTGTTCGGGCTTAATAACAAAGCGATGCTTACCCCAATATGTAAGGTCGGGGCTGTGACTTAAAAAGATATCACCATAGGGGGTATGACCCTTGTCACAGGGACGGGTAAAAATCATATATTCCCCATTAACCTTTCTGGGGAAAAGCACACCGTTTCTTGAAACGGGAAGAACAGCATTTTCGTATCTTTCCCAGGACTCAAAGTCAGTTGTAGCAGCAATGCCGATTGATGTGCCTCTGTCTGTGTGGCAAACCCAGGAAAGGTAGTACTTACCGTCAATTTCGCAAAGACGGGGATCATAGCCACGAAAGATTTTTTCATCGTTTAAATTCCAATGGATACCATCATCGCTGAAGCCTGTTACAAGGTACTGCTCACGGGTGATGTCATCCATTCTGAAAACACCTGCAAAACCGTTGCCATAGGGTACAACAGCAGAGTTAAAAATACTGTTTGCCTCTTTTACAAAGGAACGGTCAATAATGGGGTTTTCTGTGTATCTCCAGACAGGGTCATTACAATTTACAGGTTTATCCTGCCAGGGAATGTTTTTTACTGTTGAGTTTAATATTTTAGCCATAATAACACCTCTTATGTCATAATATAATTATAGCTTAATAAAATACATAAGCCTTTTGTTAGTTGTTTTTTCAATTATAATCACAATAGTTTAATGTTTCTATAACGAGAGCACCAACATCAGCAACAGCTAATCTGCTTACATTTTGTAATTTATCTGCATTTGCTGAAATGGTTTTTGAAATATGCTTTTTTGAAGTACCCAAGGCGCAAGCAGCAAAATCATTTTTTGAAAAGGGTGTGTAGGAGCTTGAGCCTAAAAGGGATGTCTCTTTCTTAATATCTATTTTTAGGTTATCAGCAGCTTCGCCTATAACTGAAGCAACCTTGGCGCTGCCACTTGTACCACTGCCATCCTTGAAAAACACAGACAGCTTACGGGATGTTGTAATTTCCTCAAGGGGAATGAATACAGTGGGAACATCTGTATAAAGACGTTTGTGCTTTTTTGCAAAATGGTATGCGCCTGCACGGGAGGAATAGTCGCTGCCCACAATAAGACAGCAGATTTCTGTTGTTTCGTATCTGAAGCTGTTGTCGTGAAGCTGCTTGAATACGCTTAACAGAATACCTGTAGGAATAATGCTGGCGCTTATACCTGATGAAACCTTACGGGTATTTATAAGAAAGGCTGATATAAAATAAATAGGTACAAAGCCAATGCAGATTATTGCAAGGAATGAGAAAAAAGGAGCTTTCTCCGGAGCACCCGAAAACAGAAACAATAAGCCACTGCAAAAAAGAATAGTGTTTCCTATAAGAGCGCATAAGCTTAAAATAAAAGGGGAGCGATTTCCGAAAAGATGAGCTCGCATACTCTGAGGTGCATCGGAACGGGAAACAAGAACAACCCTTCTGTGTGGTTCGCTGCGACTGTATCTGACACCCAAAAGATTCTTGCTTGTTTTTGTCGGTGTAATAAAATCTAATTTTTTTCCGTCAAAAATAAATTTATAACAAAAAACGCAAAATACAACAAGACTCAACACAAGGGCAATTGATCCACCTGCAACAGAGCCTGTGTTTACAGCATTGGAAAAAAGAATTACACATATAACTAAAAGGGCGCACAAAAGCTTTTCGGCTAAAGTACCTGCGCCCGGGTGTGTTCTGAATTTCTCCTCATGAGTTTCGTCACAGAATTTTTTTAGCTCATTCATAAAAATATGCTGTGCCTGTTCTTCACCTGTTGAGCCTGCTCTACGCTCCCTTGAGGAGTTAAGAACAAGCTCTGCAGTATCAAGGACATATTCAATATTATTTGAGTCCAAACGTGGGGATGCAGTCATATTCAATCCCCCGATTTATTGTTTTATGATATTTTTAAAGGTTTCGTATGCTTTTTCCCAATCTTCGTTATTAGAGGGCTCATAAACTTTAAGATTTTCACCTTCAGCAATGATTTTTCTTGCTTCTTTAATATCCTTAACAGCGCCTGTTGACATAAGCTGTATAGCAACGTTACCTAAAGCAGTTGCTTCAATGGGACCACCAAATACCTTTACATTACAGCTTTGTGCTGTCATCTGAAGAAGCAATTTGTCCTTTGTGCCACCACCCATAACGTGGATTCTGTCATAATCCTTGCGGGTACATTCCTTGATACCGTCAAAGGTGTAGCGATATTTTAGGGCGAGGCTTTCGTAAATACAACGGATAATTTCACCCACAGTTTTGGGAACATACTGACCTGTTTTTTCGCAATATTCCTTAACTCTGCGAGGAAGGTTACCCATAGGTGCAAATTTGGGAGCATCAGGGTCAATGAAGCATTTGAAGGGTTCACATTCCAAAGCAAGCTTTTCAAGCTCTGCATAGGAATACTCCTTACCTTCACGAATCCATTGGCGTCTGCTTTCCTGTATAAGCCAGAGTCCGCATATATTTTTAAGGAAGGCTGTGGTGTAATCATAGCCACCTTCGTTTGTAACATTAAGCTTTTTTGAAGCTTCGTTTATGATAGGCGCCTTTACCTCGGTGCCGAATAAGGACCAGGTGCCACAGCTTATAAATGCAAAATCGTCATATTCACAAGGTGTTGCAGTAATTGCACTTTGTGTGTCGTGTGCAGCAACACTTATAATATCAGCCTTAGGAACGCCTAATTCCTCACAGATTTCGTCAGAAAGCTGACCGATAACTGCACCTGTAGGCGCAATGGGTGTGAGAAGATTTTTCTTTATACCTAAGGTGTCAAGAATTTCGTCGGACCAGTCATTGGTTTTTAAATCCACCATTTGTGATGTGGTAGCAATAGAATATTCAGTGGATTTAACACCTGAAAGCATATAGTTAAGAAGGTCGGGCATAAACAAAAGTGTTTCTGCCTCCTCCAATATGTAAGGTCTGTTTTCCTTCAGGGAAAGAAGCTGGAAAATAGTGTTGAAATCCATAAACTGAATGCCTGTAATATCGTACATTCTTTCCTTGGACATATATTTCTGTGCTTTTTCTACCATTCCGTCATTTCTTGCGTCACGGTAGTGAACAGGGTTTTCAACCAATGTTCCGTCCTTACGCAAAAGACCGAAGTCAACACCCCATGTATCAATACCGATGGAGTCAAAGCCACCGTTTTCCTTGGCTTTGAGAATACCCTGCTTAATTTCGTGAAAAAGTCTTTGAACATCCCAATAAACGGTTCCGTTAATTTTGACGGGGTCGTTGGAAAAACGGTGAACCTCCTGAAGCTCTATTTTCTTACCGTCAAATATACCAAGAATGGCTCTGCCGCTGGATGCACCAAAGTCAAAAGCTAAAACTCTTTTCATAAAAATCACCTTAAAAAACAGTTAATGATAATTTCTTCAGCCTCTTCCTCGGTTTTACCCAGAGTCTGAAGCTTTAAAAGCTGGTCGTTATTGATTCTTCCGATTGCAGCCTCGTGGACGATGTTTGCTTCGCAATGGTTTGCTGCAATTTCGGGAATTGAACGGATGTGGGCATTGCCCATAATAATTGAGTCACACTGAACATGTGCCTTGCATTGAGCGTTACCTACTGCACGGGGGTAGAATACCTGCTCTGAATTATCCTTTGCAACAGAACGGGAAATAATCTGTGATGAAGCCCCCTCGCCATTAAGCTCAATAACCATATCGGAATGTGCAATCTGGTTACCGTGTGTCATAAGCTTTTCGAGAATAACAAGGCTTGCACCTGCCTTCAGCTTTGCAACAGTATCTCTTTTAGTGGAGTCAACGCCCTTAATCTGTACACTTTCCATTTCACAGAAGGAATTTTCTTCCATAAAAATCTCTGTAGTGGGGTTAAGGATTCTTTCGCCGTTACCGTCCCCCTCACCATAGTGCTTTTCTACATATTTAATACGGGCATTTTTGCCGATATGGAAACGATGGATACCATCGTGTTCACTGCTCTGGTCACCTGAATTGTGGATTCCACAGCCTGCAACAATAAGTACATCTGCATCCTCTTCAATGTAAAAATCGTTGTATACAAGGTCATTTACACCGGCTTTTGTGATAATAACGGGAAGGTGTACGCTTTCGTTTTTTGTTCCGGCCTTAACGGTTATATCAATACCCGGTTTGTCCTTTTTAGGTTCAATTATAATATTGGCGCTGGAGCGTAACTCTGCACTTTCACCATTTTTTCTTAAACTGAAAGCACCCTGGGGGATTTCGTGCAAATCCGCAACAGCTTCAAGCATTCTTTTGTCTGTATTGTTCATAGTTTCATTAATCCTTTATCTGAATGTGCAGGTGTTGTCAAACTGGGACATAAGCTTGGGGAATATTTCCTCTGCAGGTCCTTTTTCAGCTACAACACCATTTGCGACAATGGCAATTTCGTCTGCTATTTTCATAATTCTTTCCTGGTGGGAAATAATTATCATACTTTCCTTGCGCTTTTTGGAAATGTTTTTAAAGCTTTCCACAAGCATATTGAAGCTCCACAGGTCAATACCTGCTTCGGGTTCGTCATAAATTGCAAGCTGCAAATCCCTTGCCATAAGGGTTGCAATTTCAATTCTTTTAATTTCGCCACCTGAAAGAGAGGCGTCAACCTCTCTGTTAAGGTAGTCCTTTGAGCAAAGTCCTACGTTTGTAAGGTAGGCACAGCACTGGTCCTCGGGCAAGGCTTCACCGTGTGCAAGGCTCAAAAGGTCACGCACGGAAAGACCTTTGAAACGGGGCGGATGCTGAAAGGCATAGCCAATACCTAATTTTGCCCTTTCTGTTATTGACATATTTGTAATGTCAATACCATTCCAGAGTATCTGTCCGCCTGTTGGCTGCTGAATACCCATAATAACCTTTGCGAGAGTGGATTTACCACCACCGTTAGGGCCTGTTATAACAAGAAATTTTCCGTCTTCAAGGGTGAGAGAAATATCGGTAAGGATTTCCTTCTCACCTGCTTCGTCGGATACGTTGAATGAAATGTTTTTTAATTCCAGCATAATGTTCTCCGAAAAATGTATTATTTTATTTGCATATTTTATCAATTATAAATTATATACAACTTTATATGTTTATTCAAGTGTTTTTGAAAAATCCTTGTTAATTGAAATTGTTTGTGTTATATTGTTATCGGGAGATTTGTACTTTTTAAGAAAGAAGGGTAAATATGAGAAGAATCGGTGGAGAATACGAAGCAAATATGGCAAGAGAAGAGCTGGAGGCTATACTTCAGGAAACTGTTGCCGGTATTGCCCTTGTGTCACCCCATATGGATGGTGTAAGACTGGATTATACCAATGATGCTTTTTTTCAGATTTTTGGCTATACAAGAGAGGAATACGAGGAGTTAGGTGTAGATATTCGTCTGAATCTTTTCGACAAAAAGGATTTTATGAATATTATAACAAAAATCAATACCGATTATGCTCCCGGTGAGATTATAAGATTAGAGTGTCGTATCAATAAAAAGGGCGGCGAAAGGGCATGGGTGCTTATTTCTACCCGTAAGTCCAGTAAATCTGAGAATGGGGAACAAACACTTGTTTGCAGTATTGTTGATATCACTGAAATGAAAAAACAACATATAGAGCTTGAGAGAAGTAAGGAACGCTACGAAATTGTTGAGGAGCTTTCTGATAATATTCTTTTCACCTACGATGTGACTACAGATGTGTTTGAGGCTTCTTCAAAAATACTTCGCTCTATGGGCACAAGAACAAAAATAGAAAATGCTATTGAAAGTATAACCTATGGCGATATTCTTGATCCCAGAGATGTTCCTGCTTTTATCAGTGCTTTAAGTAACGGTTTGTCCGGTCAGAAAAAGAACTCCTTTGACGGTAGGGTAATTAATAATCGTGGTGATGGTGTATGGCACAGAATTCAGTTTTATGTTGTTTATGACGAGAATGGTGACCCGGTTCAATTTGTTGGTACTCTGACTGACATAGATAAAGAAAAGAAGGAGAAAAACCGACTGATTGTTCAGGCTGAAACTGACCAGTTGACAGGCTTCCTTAACAAAATATCAACAGCGCTTAAAGTAAATGAGCTTATCCGTGAACAAGAGGATGGTGCCCTTTTCCTTTTTGATATTGATGATTTCAAAAAGCTTAATGATACATATGGACACCGTGTCGGAGACATTTTCTTAAAGGAATTTACGAACAAATTGCTTATGTCCTTCCGTCCTACGGATATTTTCGGCAGAGTTGGTGGCGAGGAGTTTATTCTTTACTTAACAGGTGTAGGTAACAATACGCACTATATCGAAGAAAAGGCTGTGCAGATACAGAATATTTGTCACAGCATCAAGCTTGATGTTGCTCCTGAAAGAGAGTTTTCGTGTAGTATCGGTATAGCCCTGGCACCTGAAAACGGTACAAACTACGTTCAGCTTTACGAAAAAGCCGACGAAGCTATGTATTACGTAAAGAAAAACGGTAAAAACAATTTCGCTTTTTACGAAAATCCCGTTGGAGATAAATAAAAATGTCACAGATAATTGAGTACATTAAAGACAAGAAAATTCTTATTCTTGGTATGGGCAGAGAGGGTAAATCCACCCTTGCTTATATAAGAAAACACCTTCCCGAAAAGCATCTGACAATTTCCGATAAAAACGGTTTTGAAAGTGATGATAAAAATATAAGCGTTATTTCAGGTGATGGTTATTTAAGCTCTCTGGGGGATTTCGATATTGTTTTCAAAAGTCCGGGAATTGCATTTTTAGATGATGTTATTTACCCGGAAACTACCGAAATTACCTGCCAGACTGATATGTTTTTACGCTTTTGTAAGCCTACGGTTGTGGGAATTACAGGCTCAAAGGGTAAAACAACCACATCAACACTTATATACGAAATGCTTAAAGCAGGTGGGCTTAATACCTGCCTTATAGGCAATATCGGTGTTCCCGTTTTTGAAAAGGCTGACGAGGACGAAAGTCTTATTGCAGTTATTGAAATGTCCTCACATCAGCTGGAGTTTACAAAGGCTTCTCCCCACGTAGCAGTACTTGTGAATATTTACCAGGAGCACCTTGACCACTACAAAACAGGCTTTAAGGGCTATGTGGAGGCAAAGCTGAATATCGCCGTTCATCAGAAGGATAATGATTATTTGATATATAATCCCGAGCAGGACCTTGAAGGCATTGTTGATTGGGCAAAGGTGCTTAAAGGTAACGGAAAGCCCGTAACCTTTACGGATGCAAAAAATGATGCTTTAGTAAATGAATTATGGCATTCAACGGAGCACCTTAAAGGCGAGCATAACCGTCAGGATATTGCTTATGCCCTGGCAGTTGCAAGAATTTTTGGTGTAAGTGATGATGCAGTAAGATATGCAATTGAAGCTTTCGGTGGAATTGAACACAGAATGGAATATGTGGGTGTTGTCAATGGGATTACCTGGTACAACGATAGCATAGCAACAATTCCTACTGCAGTAATGGGCGCAGTAAAGGCTTTGGGCAGTGTTGATACACTTCTTTTCGGTGGTCTTGACAGGGGAATTGATTATGAAGCTTTTATCAAATTTCTGGCTGAATGTGATATTCCGAATTTGGTGGGACTTCCCGAAACGGGACACAATTTAATTAGCACTCTTAAAGAAATGGGTGTTAATAAAAATATGATTTGTGCTGAAAATATGGAAAATGCAGTTGAAGCTTGTGCAAGAGTAACCGATAAAGGAAAAATCTGTTTATTCTCACCTGCTGCTGCAAGCTACAATTACTACAAAAACTTTGAAGAAAAGGGAAAACACTATAAATCCCTTATACAGAATTTGACAAATTAAAAAAATAGGAATATACTATATAATCAGAAATATGAAAAAGGAGATAATAAAATGAAAAAGATTATTTCTGTTGTTCTTGCAGTTACAATGCTTTTCACTTTTATGACAACCGGCTTTGCAGGTCATAAAGAAAATGCAAAGCTTCAGTTCAACTCAAATGGTAAGTTTAAAATCCTTTGCCTTGCAGACGTACAGGACGATTATCCATTGGAGCCTGATGTGCTTCAGTTTATTGCAGAGGCTCTTGATTTCGTTGCACCTGACCTTGTTGTTTTCGTTGGCGATAATGTTGTTGGCGAGGATATAAGAGCAATCGGCGAAATGCTTGCACCTCTCAACGAAAGAAATGTTCCCTTTACATTTGTTTTCGGTAACCACGATGATGAAGGCGGTATGGTTAAGGAAGACCAGCTTGCTGAATACCAGAAATCACCCGGTTGTATGGCTTATGATGCAGATCCTGCACTTTCAGGCTGTGCAACACACAATGTTCCTATCCTTTCAAGTGACGGAAGCAAGGTTGCATTCAACATCTGGTGCTTTGACAGTGGCGGAAGCATTCACGATGAAAACGGCAAATGGCTTGGCTATGACCACGTTCACGCTGACCAGATTGAATGGTACAACAAAACCCGTCAGGAATTAGCTGCTGAAAATGGTGGCCAGGTAGTTCCTGCTATGGCATTCCAGCACATCATTCCCCAGGAACCAGTTGAAATGATTTTCTATGAGGGAGCTATTGCTCTCGGTGAAGCAACTATTAACTTCTCCGACGGTACTGTTTACACTCCCATTCCCGACATTACAAAGTATGAAGGCTTAATTCTCGAAAAGAGCTGTCCCAGCTACGGTAATGACGGTCAGTGGGATGCAATGGTTGCAGGTGGCGATGTTCTTGGTCTTGTAGTTGGACATGACCATCAGAATAACTTTGTTGCAGATTGTGGTGGCATTGACCTTATTCAGACTCCCGGCTGCACATACAACTCATACTATGCTAATATTTACCAGGGCGCAAGAGTTATTGAGCTTAACGAGGCTGACCTTACAACCTACGAAACTTATAACGTAACATCAAACGCACTTGCTCAGAGAGATGATTCTCAGTTGGGTGATATGGACGGAAGAGATAACTATGATTTCTTCTATACCTTTGAAAAGCTTTTCTCAACAATTTACAATTTCATTGTTAATTTCTTCAAAGGTCTTTAATTAATATAAAAAAGGTTCGGAGTTTTAATCAATTCCGAGCCTTTTTATTTTTAGTCTTATACACCAAAAAGAATATGGGTGTTTCGCAAGCTACCATCCTTGATAAAATCATTAACGGAATAAGCGTGCTTTTCTAAATCGTTGCAGGTAGCCTTTGTTATTTCCTTTCGTTTTAAAATGTCGATTATAGCTTCTGCTACATTGTTTATAATTTCATTTTTTATATTGGCATTTTCAAAGGAGTTATCTGTTGAAATAAGAAATTCGAGTGAATCTGCAATAAATTCGCCACCGGATAAATCCCTTAATGCTCTGAATTGCCATTTGTAGTAGGGCTGGTGTTTATTATTCAGCAAGAAAAAGCATTTCATAGCTGATTTTGAATACTCAAAAAGTGCAAGCTGTGCAGCTGCTGTTTCATCACGTTTTATAAGCCTGGGGTAGTTATATTGTCCGCTTTGTGCCATCAACAGAAGGTTTCCTGCAAGCTTTTTAAGTAAAATATCATGGGGTATATACATAAGTCTGTTACGTATTTCTGTAAATTCACCCAGAGCATCCTTGAAAATTTCTCCGTTTGTAGCTTCGGCAAAGGCATAGTCGGGGATATTAAACCATTGCTCGTATGTCAGCTCGCCATCCGGTGAGCCTATTTTTTTATTATAAAAATCCCTTGTTCTGAAAACCCCGTTTCTGCTTCCGCCTACAGGCTTTATAAGACTGCGTTTGTATCCGTAAAACTCTTTGGGAAGCTTGCTGTATGCTCTTTCAAGCTGAAAAAAGGTTTTTTCGTCAATTATGTTTTCGTCGGGTAAAAACAAACAGAAGCCCGGCTCGAAATCGTGGTCATGGGAAATGTCATCATCGTATCCATAGCAATCAGAACCACTACCCACAAGCCCCACAGCAATAAAGTGTTCAATTTCAGGGAATTGCTCCTGAAGCATAGGCTTTCCGTATTCCTCGTAGTATTTTTTTGAAAGCTCAAGACCTTTCATAAATCTTCCTCGCTCTTTCTTTTAATTCAATTTCGTATAAAAATCTTCCGTAATAGCCGAAGGTGGGGGCGCATTTTTCACACACGAAGGCATAGTTTCCGTCAGCTTCCGAATAGTTTTCGTCGAGTATCTTTTCTGCTTTATCCAATAAAACATCAATTTTTTCGCAAGCATTTTCAAGACCTTCTTGTGCTTCAACAGCATTTGCCATATTCAGATATGTTACAGCCTGCTCCAAATTGAAATCAGGGTTTTTGTCAAGCACCTTGATGGCTTTTTCATAAAGAGTGAAAGCCCTGTTAAAATCTTTTATATCCACAAGTGACAGCGCAAAGTTATTATATAACCCTGCCAGCCTACGGTCATTTTCAGGTAAAAGCCCTTCATACAGGGTAACAGCTTCTTCAAAAAGTGGTATACTTTTTTCCGGCTCACCAAATGCCTTGTAGGCTGTGCCGGAGTTTATAAATGCAGTTGCACCTGAAATGGTGTTTTTGATGTTTAATGCTCTTACCAACTCTAAAGTTTTTTCGCAATAGCTGTAGCATTTTTCTTTGTTACTGATTTTTCTGTAAAGCCCTATACACTCATTGCATAGCGAGAAAAGTGCATTGTTGTCACCTTTCTCTTTTGAAGATTCAACCCATTCTTCCAAAAAGTCACAAGCAAGGGTATAATTATTTCTGCTTAAAATATGGTCCAGCTCTGCTATTACAGCTTTAATGTTAATTGAACCTTGAAATGAATTCATAGTTTAACCTCGTTTATTTTATTAAAAGTATTTTACCACGAGCTATAAGATTTTACAATGAGAATATATATCCACAGTTGAGTTTTTGTTTGCTTTAGTGCGTTAAAGTGGTAAAGTTGCATAAAAGAAAGGTATATAGTAGGGGAGTGTATGGCAAAACCTACAAAATAAAATAAATTGCGCAAAACCTCTTTACTTTATCACGCTAAAGTGATAAAATGCTGACACAAACAAAAAGACAGCAATGTCTAAACGGAGGAAATTATTATGAAAAAAGTTTTAGCTATTGTAATGAGCTTGGTTCTCGTTATGGGTATCGTTTGCGCATTCGCATCCTGCGGTGGCAAGGATTCAATTGTAGTTGGTTACACAATTTACGAGCCAATGAACTATCTTGATGAAAACAACGAGCTTGTTGGTTTCGACACAGAGCTTGCAAAAGCAGTTTTTGAAAATCTTGGTTATGAAGTTATCTTCACTGAAATTCAGTGGGAAAGCAAATACACAGACCTTGATTCCGGTACAATCGACTGCGTATGGAACGGCTTTACAGCAAACACAGCTGATGATGACGGTGTTCTTCGTTCCGAAAAGGTTGATTTCTCTTACAACTATATGGAAAACCGTCAGGTAGTAGTTGTTGCTAAGGATTCCGGCATTAAAACAGCTAAAGACCTTAAAGGCAAAATGGGTATTGCAGAAAGTGGTTCTGCAGGTGAAGCTTATGCAAAGGGCTTTGAAGGTGCAAAATACAAAGGCTTCACAAAGCAGACAGATTGCTTGCTTGAAATCACAGCTGATACAGCAGATTTCGCAGTTGTTGACGCACAGCTTGCAAAGAGCTATGTTGGTAATGGCGACTACAAGGATCTTATGATTGTTGAAGAGCTTTCAAGCGATGTTGAATACTATGCAATCGGCTTTAAAAAGGGCAGCGAGCTTACAGCAAAGGTTAACGAGCAGCTCGAAGCTTTAGGTGCAGACGGTACTATCGAAGCACTTGCTGAGAAATATGGCGTTGAAACAACAGCTATCAAGGATTTCTCAGACCAGAAATAAAATTAATCATACGGAGTTAAAGTATGTCTTTTTTAGAAGTTACATCTTTCTTATTTGACGGCTTTAAAATATCATTGTTAATCTTTGGGGTGACCTTATTATTAGGGGCACCCCTTGGGTTGCCTATAGCCTTTGGTTCAATGAGTAAGTTCAAGCCCGTCAAATACTTATTTAAGGTTATTGTCTGGATTGTCAGGGGTATTCCCTTGATGCTGCAGATATTTATAATTTACTACCTTCCCGGATTGTTGTTTAATTTCCAGCTTTTCGGTCAGGTAGACAGATTCTTTTTAATTGAATACGGAATTATGGATGCAGGCAGAATTATGGCTGTGTTAATTGCCTTTACTGTTAACTATGCCTGCTATTTCTCGGAAATTTACAGAGGTGGTATTGAAAGCATATCAAAGGGACAGTACGAAGCAGGTATTGTTCTTGGTATGACAAAATCACAGATTTTTAAGAAAATTATTCTTAAACAGGTTATTCAGAGAATAGTTCCCCCAATGTCCAATGAAATTATAACTCTTATTAAGGATACTGCACTTGCCAACTGTATTATGGTTTGTGAGGTTATTAAGCAGGCAAAGGAGCTTGCAGCAACAAAAGCAATGATATGGCCACTGTTCTATACAGGAGCATTCTATCTGTTGTTTGTAGGCTTGCTTACCATTATTCTTGGTAAGGGCGAAAAGAAACTGAGTTATTTCAGGAGTTAAGCTATGGCAATTTTAGAAGTTAAAGATTTAAAAAAGAATTTCGGGAAAACTCAGGTTTTAAAGGGTGTCAGCTTTACTGTTGAAGAGGGCGAGGTTTTAAGCATTATCGGTTCCTCCGGTAGTGGCAAAACCACAATCCTTCGTTGTGTTAATCAGCTTGAAACTCCGGATTCGGGTTACATAGCTGTTGACGGACAGGTGTTTTTTGATGGTAAAGCAGAAAAGGAAAGCGATGAGGAAAGACGTCGCCGTCAGCTTCTTGTGGGACTTGTTTTCCAGGATTTTCACCTTTTTCCACAGTACAATGTTCTGAAAAATGTTACTCTCGCTCCGGAGCTTTTAGCAGAGGAGAGAGAGGATTACAAGCATAATAAAAAGCAAATCTATGAGGAAATTGAAGCAAAAGCCAAGGGAATTCTAAGCAAGGTAGGACTTTCCGATAAGCTGGAAAACTATCCTTGTGAGCTTTCCGGTGGTCAGAAGCAGCGTGTTTCCATTGCAAGGGCATTGATGTTGGAGCCAAAGGTGTTATTCTTTGACGAGCCTACATCAGCACTTGACCCTGAGCTTACGGGTGAAATTCTCAAGGTTATAAAGGGCCTTGCAGAAGAAAAAACCACAATGGTAATTGTTACACACGAAATGTCCTTTGCAAGAGCTGTTTCCACGAAGGTGATTTTTATGGATGATGGTGTTATTGCTGAGGCGGGTACACCCGAAGAGGTGTTTGATAATCCTAAGTCTGAGCGAACACGTGCGTTCATAAGCAAATTTGATGATTAACAAAATACCACTGACAAGCATAGTATATGGTAAACAAGCACTATGCCGTCAGTGGTGTTTTTTCAGGTGGCGACGAGAAAAGCTTTTGTCGTCCGTGAATAGCCTGAAAAAGCTGTGCAAAAAATAACCACCTTCGGCAAAACCGAGGGTGGTAAATTTTTATATGAAATTATAATTTTTCAAGCACTTTAAGAACAATATCCGAAAACGCTGTAACATCGGAAACAACTGAATTTGTATATTCATTTACTGAAACATCGTCTGCGTTGTCGGAAATTTTTCTTATGCTTACAAAGGGTACATTTAAAAGGTAGCAGACTGCACCTAAAGCACCACTTTCCATATCAAAGGCATTTATATCAAAAATATCTTTGTATTTTTGTCCTAATTCTTTATTTGTAAGGAAGAAATCACCTGTGCCGAGCTTTCCGTGCTTGAAGCCATCAACGGAGCAGGCAGCCTTGTAAAGGTTGTTATCGCATTTATAAATATAATCATCCTGGCCGGGCTTCTGACCGGGAAGTCTGCCAATGGGAGTTAAATCAAAATCACATTCAACACAGGACTCGGAAACAATAATATCACCCTTGAAAACACCTGAAACTGCGCCACTCCAGCCTGTGTTTATAACACCGTCAAAATCGGCATATTCAAGAGCAAGAGCTGCACCCAAAGCTGCGTTAACCTTGCCGATACCGAAGCATACAACAGTGCAGTCGTGGTTGTTGTATGTAAAATCAAAGGCAGGCATGTGCTTGATTTTGTATTCCCTTTTTACAAGCTCACCCAAGCTGTTTTTGCAGGGGTTGAATTCGTCGATATCTGCAATTAAAATAAGATATTTCATTTTATTATTCCTCGCTTTCAAGTGCTTTTGTAAGAGCCTTTGCTAATTGGTCCGGGCATGAAGTGGATTTGAAGCCACAACGGATTCCTGAAACTGCATTTATAATTTCTTCAACAGGTTTACCCTCACAAAGTGCTGCAATACCCTGAAGGTTACCGTGGCAACCTCCCTGGAATTTAACATTTTTCACGATTCCGTTTTCAATATCAAAGGTGAGATTTCTTGAACAAACACCCTGGGGCTTATATTCAAATGTCATTTTTATTTTCCTCGCTTTCGCTTTCATTAGCTTTTAACAGATTAAAAGCTTCTTCCAATGTATCAAGTGGTGATTGACCACTTGCTTTTTTTACGGTTATATATGGCTTAGGACCTTTTGAAACAAGTATTCTACCCCTCATTCCTTTAACAAGCAGTGCAACCTTCTGCATATCAATTTCTTCTACGTACAAAAGAAGACTGTTATTGTTTTGTCCTATTTCGTATATACCCATTGCTGCAGCCATATTTCTTAAAAGGGCAACCTTGACAAGGCCCTCAACCCCGGCAGGAGGTTCACCGAAACGATCAATAAGCTCATCAATAACATCCAGTGAATCTTCTTTGCTTTTTATATCAGCAATTCGTTTGTAAACATAAAGTCTTTGAGACAGACTTTCAATATAATCTTCGGGAATGTGGGCATCAATACGGATATCAATAAGACATTCCTTCTGATTGGTTTTTACTTTTTCGCCCTTTTCTTCAATAACTGCCTCTGAAAGCAGCTTCATATACATATCATAGCCAACAGCTTCCATATGTCCGTGCTGTTCAGCACCTAAAAGGTTACCTGCACCACGAATTTCAAGGTCACGCATAGCTATTTTAAAGCCTGAGCCAAATTCTGTGTATTCACGGATTGCAGTTAGTCGTTTCTGGGCAATTTCAGACAATTGACTATTACGGTCAAAGGTAAGGTAAGCAAAGCCTCTTCTGGCAGAACGTCCGACTCGCCCTCTTATCTGGTGAAGCTGTGCAAGTCCGAGCCTGTTTGCATTTTCAATTATCAGAGTGTTAGCATTAGGTACATCTACACCTGTTTCAATAATTGTGGTACAAACCAGAACATCAATTTCACCCTCTAAAAGCTGACGCCATACCTCCGAAAGCTCATCCTCGTTCATTTTTCCGTGGCCTATTCCAATATTGGCATCGGGCACAAGCTCGTGTATTTTTGCTGCAGTTTTTTCTATAGTTCCAACATTGTTGTGAAGGTAATAAACCTGACCACCACGTCGGAGCTCCTTGGAGATTGCTTCTGCAACAACATCCCAGTCGTGCTCAAGCACATAGGTCTGAACAGGGAAACGGTCCTGGGGAGCCTCCTCAATAACAGACATATCACGAATACCTGACAATGCCATATTCATTGTTCGGGGAATGGGGGTTGCAGAAAGGGTAAGGCAGTCAATGTCAGGGTACATTTCCTTGAGCTTTTCTTTTTGACCCACGCCGAAGCGTTGTTCCTCGTCTACGATAATAAGCCCTAAATCCTTAAAGACAATGTCTTTTGAAATAAGCCTGTGAGTGCCTACAATAATATCAATTGCTCCACGTTTAAGAGCCTTTATGATTTTTGTCTGTTCTTTTGTGGTTCTGAATCTTGAAAGCATTTCTGCTTCAATGGGGAAGCCCTCAAAACGGCGCATAATTGTATTGTAGTGCTGTAAGGCAAGAATTGTTGTGGGAACAAGAATTGCACATTGTTTGCCATCTGCAATACATTTAAAAGCTGCTCTTAAAGCAACCTCGGTTTTACCGAAGCCAACGTCACCACAAAGAAGTCTGTCCATAGGGTGGGGCTTTTCCATATCCTTTTTAATTTCGTTTATGCTGCGAAGCTGGTCATCAGTTTCGTCATACTCAAAACGCCTTTCAAAGTCGTTTTGCATATCAATATCCGGGGAGAAGGCAAAGCCTGCTGTCTTCATTCGTTTTGAATAAAGCTGAATAAGCTCCTTTGCCATATTCTTTGCAGAGGCTTTGACACGGGCCTTCATTTTCTCCCAGTCGTTACCACCTAAACGGGATAGCTTGAGAGTTTTTGTGTCGTCCTTAGGACCGATATATTTTGTAACAAGGTCAAGCTGAGTAACGGGAACATATAAAGCGTCCCCTTTAGCGTATGAGATTTTTATAAAATCCTTAGTAAGTCCTGATACCTCTAATTTCTGTATACCGTCAAAAATTCCTATTCCGTGAACGGAATGAACAACATAATCGCCTCTTGAAAGCTCTTCAAGGCTTTGTATGGCATCGGCTGCTCTGTATTTTTTTTGTGGCTTTCTCAGTGTTCTGTGAACACCCTTGCCATAGGAGATGATATTGAATTTTTCGCTTGGATAATAAAAGCTGCCGGATATGGTTCCTGATAAAACACTTACAATATTTCTGGGGAACTGTGCAGGTGGAACAGGGAAGTACATTGCCTTGATATCCTCTGCTTCCAATGCCTCTACAAGTGCAACAGCGCTTTTTTCCGTGCCTGCAAAAACAATGCAGGTATCTTTTTTTGCAAGAGAAGGCCTTATGTCATCAAGCAGCACCTCTAAAGTGCCATTCCACAAGGGCATTTGCTGAATGTTGAAGGTGGTAAGCCCTTTTACAGGTGTGTCAAAGCTTCCTCTTGCTAAATTATCAATATAAATAGTTTTGTTGTTTTCGTAAATTGAAAGAATTTCGGGGAAGGTTAATGCGAAACGGTCAAGTCCCTTTGTTAAAACACCGTTTTCAAACTGTGCTTTTATTTCCTGCATAAGCACCTTTGAAACTCTTTGGGCTTTTTCCTTGATATCTGCGCTTTCGCAAACGAAAAGAAAGGCGTCCTTGCAATAATCAAAAATAGTAGCAGGCTTTTCGTAGGCAAGGGAAAGGTATTTGTCTACAGACTGAAGCTTTATACCGGAATTTAAAAATTCAATATCCTTTTCCAGTGCTTCCTTGGCTTTTCTTGAGCCCTTGCCCGAAACGGTTTTAATGAAAGCTTCGATTTTGTTTTTTAATTCCTCTTCGCTTCTGAAAATAATTTCTGTTGAAGGTGTAATTTCACAAAAATCAAGGCTTTCAGTTCTTCTTTGGGAGCTGACATCGAACAGTGAAATTGTATCAACCTGGTCTCCCCATAGCTCAATTCTTACAGGATGTGGTGAATCCGGTGGGAAAAAGTCGATTATTCCACCTCTTACGGCAAATTGACCTGCACCCTCAACGCTTTCGGCGCGCTTGAAGCCTGCTGAAAAGAGTAATTCAGTGATTTGCTCAATTGAAATTTCTGTAGAAAAATCAATTCTGACGGTTCGTTTTTTTAATTCATCAGGTGGAATGGTTAACTGTGTGGCTGCTTCAGCAGAGCAGACAATAATTTTACATTCATCCTTTAAAATAGCGCACAAGGTTCTGATTCTTAGTTGCTCGTATTCCCTTGACTGCCCCTGTGCAGTATTAAAGGAAAAATCTCTTGCAGGATAAAATCTGGCTATTTCTTTATTTGCGTTAAATTCATTTAAATCTGCTGTAAATTTTCGTGCAGAGGCTTCATCGGGCAAAACAACAACAGCCCTGCGAGAAAACTCCTCGCAAAGCGAATAAACAAGATGTGCCTTTGGTGCAGGGGTAAGTCCGAGTATTCCTAAGGGGAACATATCGGCACCAATGTAGCGTACAACATCCTGGTATTGTTTTGAGTAATTAAGTAGTTGCTTGTAGCCTGACATAAAAACCTCAACCGTTGTATTTTGACATAGCTCCCTCAAAATCGCCTTTCAAAAGCATTTCAAGGGCATTTGCACCATCTTCAATAGCACCCCTTACAGCAGGAATATCCTTCTTTGGGAAATTTGCAAGTACCCAATCAGCTAAATCATAATCGGGGTGGGGCTTTGCGCCGACACCGATTTTAATTCTGGGGAAATTCTCCGTGCCTAAATGGGCAATAAGGCTTTTTATTCCGTTGTGACCACCGGCAGAGCCTTTTCTTCTTATACGAAGCTTACCGGGCTCCAAGGAAATATCATCAAAAACAACAATGATATTCTCTACAGGAATTTTGTAGAATTTTGCACATTCGGCAACTGCTGTACCACTGTTGTTCATCATTGTCTGGGGCTTCATAAAAAGCACCTTGTGGCTTCCTATTTTTGCGTCACCTATAAGTGCGTGAAATTTCAGCTTTTTTGCTTTGAAACTCCACTTGTCCTCTGCGTGTGTTATGAATAAAAAGCCTGCGTTGTGTCTTGTGGTTTCGTATTTTGTACCGGGATTTCCCAAGCCTACAACCAAAAAGTCGTAGGTTGAGCTACTACCGTCTTTTTTGAATTTGTTAAACATTGTAATTTATTTTCTCCGTTATTTTGTATGTTGTCTTTTATATGGTTTTTTTACGTTAACCCAGTTTTCTTTTATTGTTTGCTTGCTTCTTGCAAGGGCAAGTGCATTGTCGGGCACATCCTCTGTTATTGTGGAGCCTGCGGCAGTGAAAGCATTTTCTCCAACTGTAACGGGAGCAATAAGGTTTGTGTTACAACCGATAAATGCTCCGTCCTTAACTGTTGTACGGGATTTATTTCTGCCATCGTAATTTACTGTTACACAGCCACAACCGAAATTAACTTCCTTGCCCACATCAGAGTCGCCCACATAAAGTAAATGGGGGAGCTTACTGCCTTCGTCTACGGTTGAATTTTTAACCTCAACGAAATTACCGATGTGAACATTGTCAGCAATTTTGCAGTTGGGTCTTATATGAACAAAAGGTCCTGCTGTAACACCTGAGCCGATTTGTGAATTAAAGCTTTGTGTGTTGTTAAGCTTTGTGTTATCACCGATAATTGTGTCGCAGATATATGAGTTAGGACCAATTACACAGTTTTTTCCTATTTGAGTCTGGCCCATAATAACAGTGTTGGGCATAATAACAGTACCTATTTGGATTTTAACATCTTTTTCAATTATAACACCGTCAGGACAGGGGATTTCCACGCCCTCGCCAAGTAATTTTTCAATTATTTCTGTTCTTTTCGCATTGTTAAGCATTGGTATGTTCTCCTTTGCGATATTACTCTAATTTAATATTCTATCATATATTATGCTGTTTTTCAAGAATTTATAAAGTGTATTATAATTTGCTTACCTTGATTTATTTCAGTTTAGTGGTATAATTCTGTTCAGGTGATGATAATGAAATATTTTTTTATGCTTTTGGCTTTTTTGCTTTTGATTTTCGTGGCAGCTTTAATTGTAAATGCCTTGAAGGTTAAGCTTAAAGCTAGGAAATTAACGGATGAAATTATACACAGAAATTTTCAGGAACAGACAGAATATGCGAAAAAATTGGGTAGAATGCTCCGTTGTGAAACTGTTTCAAAAAAAGACAGCTATGACGATGCAGAATTCCAAAAATTAAGAGATACAGTTAAAGAGCTTTTTCCTTTGGTTCACGAAAAATGTGAAAAAATGACCTTTTCTGATGACTGCTGGCTTTACAAATTAAAGGGTAAGGACGAAAGCAGAAATATTATGGTAATGTCCCACCACGATGTTGTTGAAGCAAAGGGTGAGTGGATCCACCCCGGCTTTTGTGGAGAAATATTCGACAACGCCCTGTGGGGAAGGGGAGCAGTCGATACAAAAACACCTCTTTTTGCAGAATTTCAGGCGCTTGAAGAATTGCTTGAAGCAGGGTTTGTACCTGAAACCAACCTTTACATAGGCTCTTCCCATAACGAAGAAATTTCTGGTGACGGTATACCCACAGCCCTTAAATATTTTGAAGAGCAGGGTATAATTTTTGAAACCATACTTGACGAGGGTGGTGCAATAATTGACCCCCCACTTGCCGGAATGAAGTGCAAATGTGCTATGATGGCTGTCCACGAAAAAGGTATTCACCGACTTGTGTGCTCTGCTGAGGAGGGTAACACCCACACAGGTCTTGCAGCAAATGTAAACACACCTGTTGCAAGAATGTCAGCTTTTATTGCTGAGGTCAATTCGAAAAATATTTTCATTCGTCGTCTTTACCCTGAAATGAAAGCTATGTTTGAGGGTCTTTGTCCTTACACACCCTTTGTTATGACGGTGCTTTTCAGTAATTTGTGGTGCTTTGCTCCTCTTCTGAAATGGGCAATTCCTAAACTTAATACACAGGCAGGGGCAATGCTTGGCACATCCTGCTCCTTTAACGAGATTTCCGGCTCAAGGGATGATAAAAAATGTGTGGCAAGGGCAATGCTTCGTTGTGTAAATGACGAGGACTTGAAGAAGGATATAGAGGCTATTAAGAAAATCGCAGAAAAGTACGGTGTTGAAATTTCTGACGGGGAAAATAATGAATACCACAAGCCTGCTGATATGTCAAAGCCTGCTTTTGCTTATACGAAGGCTTGTATTGCAAGAATTTTTCCCAATGTTGCAAGTGCTGCATATATTCTTCCTGCAGGTACAGACGCAAGGCATTTAAGCGATATTTGTGACTGTGTTATAAGATTTGCGCCCATTGAAATGGACTCACAGCAATTTGCAAGTGTCCATAGTGAGAATGAAAACATTTCCCTTAAAGCCATAGGCAATGCAGTTGCGTTTTATAAATACTATATGGAAAACTATAAATAAAATTGGAATTAGAAATTCGGAATTTGGAATGGGCTTTGCAATACTTTTACATACCGGTGACTGACAACTTTGTGCTTGCCACTTTAACAAAACAATGCTAGAATATACCCACTCTTTATTTTTGTGAGGTGCGTATGCTATGACTAAAAAAGAACGGGCTATAAAAATATGCGAATTATTGAAGGCTGACTACCCCGAAGCAATTTGTCAGCTTAATGCTGAAACTCCCTTTCAGCTGCTTGTTGCAACACGACTTTCTGCACAATGCACCGACGCAAGAGTGAACCTTGTAACACCTGATTTATTCAAAAAATACCCCTCAGAAAACGAGCTTGCCGAAGCAGATGTTTCGGACGTTGAAGGGCTTATTCACTCCTGTGGCTTCTACAGAGCCAAAGCTAAGGATTTAGTAGGAATGGCAAAAGAGGTACGAGACAGCTATAAAGGTATTTTGCCCGATACCATTGAGGAATTGACAAAGCTCCCGGGGGTTGGCAGGAAAACAGCAAACCTTATAGTTGGTGATGTTTACAAAAAACCTGCTGTGGTTGCTGATACCCACGTTATAAGAATCACTAATCTTTTAGGACTTACTGACTCCAAGGACCCTAAAAATGTTGAGATGCAGTTAAAAAAGCTTTTGCCCCCGGAAGAAAGCAACGATTTCTGTCACAGAATTGTTCTTCACGGACGAGCTGTGTGCATAGCAAGGCGTCCCAAATGCAATGAGTGTTGTCTGAATACTGTTTGCAAGCATTATTCAACAAACAATAAATGAGGTTAAAATGAACTATTCAAAAGGAAGAAAAATTTATATAGCTTTATCGGCAATTGCATTAGTGACAGTGCTTATAACAATATTTGTTTTATCAGCACAGACAGGTGAGGAATCTTCTTCTACGAGTGGATTTTTCACAAAGCTTATTGAAGCCATTATAGGACAACCTGCTGATGAAGCTTTTATAAGAACACTTGCCCATTTCTGTGAATTTGCAGGCTTGGGCTTTCTAATGGTTAATTTTATTTTTGCTTTAAAGGACAAGCTTAAACCCCTTATGAGTATTCTGTTTTCCTGTGCTTATGCCCTGACTGACGAAATACACCAGATTTTTGTCCCCGAAAGAGCTTTCCAGCTAAGTGATTTTGCAGTGGACTCAGCAGGTATTGTTTTAGGTGTGGGAGTGTTTTGTGTGTTAAGCTTTTTAAGTGCAAAATGCAAAACGCAAAATGCAAAGTGAGGCTTCGAAATACTTTTACATACCGGCAACTGGTAGCTAAAAAACCTTTGACCCATAAGAGTCAAAGGTTTTTTCTTTACCATTCTTTAATTATTTCCGGATTTTCGAAAATCTCATCAAGCTTTTTTATAAAGGGCATTACATCGTTGAATGCACCAATTCTGTGGTCAAACATAAGTGTTATGGGCAAGGTCTTTTTGGTTGCTATATCAACCTCGCCTTTCTCATTTCTGAAGGCGTAATCTGTGTCCTTAACCACACCCATTGCGAAAAGGAATACCTGTGGATAAAGTAAGGGAGTATAGGTAACATTTCCGTTTAAGCCATCATACAAAACGCCCCAGTTTGTCATACAAACAGAGCCCTCGTTCAGTTCTTCAATAAGCAACATTGAGCCATCACGTGGAGCAGGCTTCAAACGTCCGTCAAGCTTTGCCACCTTATGCTTACCCACATAGCCTGTAATAGTCTGGGCAATAGTGGCTTTAATATCGCCCTTCAGCAAAAGACCAATTGTTCTTTGAGTAACAACATCAAACATAACCTTATCAAGGTCTGTTGTTTTAAGTCTTTTAAAGAGTTCTGCAATCTGTTCGGATAGCTCTTTCAAGGATTTGTTCTCTGTTTCTCGTACCTTTATGGGGAAGGTTTCGCCGTTGTCAAGAAGCACAGGCATTGCAATGTCAATGTGCTTTTTCATTATGATGGTGCCGCAGGAATTTGTTGTATTAAACTCAATATGTGAATTAAGCTTCGGTGCTGCTTTAAGCCCTTCTGTAAGAATTTTCATCATAAGGGTATTAAAGGAAAGCTCGTAACCGCAGTTGTCTTTTAATTTCTCAAATTCATCCCACAATTTTGTTATGTCTGCCTCGTAATTATAGCCACAGGTGGGGGAATTCTGCTGTGCCTTTGTAAGAATATAACCCGAAACCCTGCTTCTGAGTCCAAAATATTTTACTGTATCCTCAGGAAGTGGTTTATTTAAGGTTGCTTTCATAAAATCTTTAAAACTCATTTTTATTCTCCTATTTACACTTTGACTTATTCAATGATTTTGGCTTTGTATATGCGCCTTTTATCATCCTCATTAGAGCTTTTAAGGAATATATATGCTCCTGCAAAAGCCACAAGAGCTACTATTACAAAGTCGATAATAAAGCTTACGGCATAACCGGGAATATTCATCATCCGATACACAAAAAAACTCAATGCCTCTGCCATATTCATATTAAGCTCTTCAAACCTTGACAAATAGATTGCCGGTACGGAAAGCAACATTCCAAGAACCGAGCCGATAAAGCTGAAGGAGAAAACCGATATTATTTTTGTTGCGCCCACTTTTCCTTTAAAAAGTTCGTAGCCGTATTTAGTGCATATGCCAATAAGTATACCTAAAATTGGATGCATTTTATTGAAACAACAAACAATAATCATAGGCAAAGCACCTATAAGGCAGCCTAAAAACGCTCCTACTACACCCTTAACAATGGACTTTTTATCAAACTTACGGTGTTCTTCTGCAAAAGCTCCGTATCTGGCTAACATATCTGCACAAGGAACATGAACTTTGCAAACAACATTATTCTTCAGAACAAATCTTGTTTCCTCATCAGGTTTCAGAGGCTCTCCACAACAGGTACATATACCATCACCCTGAATTGAATTATGTTTGAGTATATTTATAACATATTCCACACCTGCAGCAACCCTGTCCATAGTGCCGATAGTATCATAAAATATGATAGATAGACCATCCTTGTCGATTTCATAATCAACAAGCTTATACTTCTTCTTAAAAGTTTTTTCAGAAAATATATAATCAAGCATTTCAATAGCTTCGTTTGTTAAATCGCATGAGAAAGAAGCCGTTTTTGTATCCCAGCCATCAATTAAAGTAACCATATACCCGTCAATGTAACCGTATGCTACATCCTCGGTGATTTTTAAGCCCTTTTCCTGAGCATATTTTTTAATTCCCGGACCTATCAAAAGAACACCCCCACATAGTCATATTTTCCTTTCTAGAATATAACATATAAAACTACAATTTTTCAACTAAAAGGATAATATAATATATTTTTCGTCATAATGTTGACCAAACAAATAAAAATTCGTATAATTTACCCAAATAAAGCTTTTTTTGGAGGTGCATTTATGAAATCACTTGAAAAAATAAAAAGAAAAACCTTTAACCTGATCGGACTTGTAGTCAACAAGGTGGGTCAGAACGAGGCACAGAATACAGAAAACCTTGACAGAACAGTTACAGATGGAATGCCGGAGCTTTTAAGAGCTGCAGCAGCAGAGGGTACTGTGCTTTTAAGAAATGATAATGTACTCCCGTTTTCCGGAAGTGAAAAAATTTCCGTTTTCGGCAGAGTACAGTATGACTATATGTTTGTAGGCTACGGCTCGGGTGGTGACGTTATTAAGCCCTACACCGTTAACTTAATGGAGGGTCTGAAAAACGCAGGAGCTGAAATTAACACAGAGCTTGCAGATATTTACGGAAAATGGTGCAAGAAGAATCCTCCTGATCACGGCTTTTGGGGGCATTGGCCTTTGTATTATGAAGAAATGCCCATTGAAACAGGTGTAATAGAAAATGCAGCTAAAAAAAGTGATTGTGCAGTTGTTGTAATCGGCAGGTCTGCAGGTGAAGACAGAGAAAACAAGCTTGAAGCTGGCAGTTATTACCTTACCGAGGATGAAAAATCCCTTATAAAAAGAGTTAATTCTGCTTTCAAAAAGACTGTTGTTGTACTCAATATCGGCAGTATTATTGATATGAGCTGGGAAAAAGAGCTTCTCAAAAATAACAGTGCAATTCTCATACCCTGGCAGGGTGGTATGGAAAGTGGCAACGCCCTTGCAGATGTGCTTTTAGGAAAGCAAGAGCCATCAGGCAAATTAACTGACACCATTGCTACGGACTATTGGGTTTATCCTTGTGCACATAATTTTGGTAAAAAGGAATACAACAATTACACCGAGGATATTTTTGTAGGCTACAGAAATTTTGAAACCTTTGCAAAGGACAAGGTACTTTACCCCTTCGGTTTCGGCCTTGGTTATTCACAGTACAACAGAGCGTTTATAAAGGGTGAGGTCAAAGACAATACTGTAACGCTTAAAGCATCAACCGAAAATATCGGGGATTTCTGTGGCAAGGATGTTTTACAGGTTTATGCCGAGGCTCCCCAAGGTACTTTAGGTAAGCCCTCCAGATTGCTTTGTGATTTCAAAAAATCAAAGTCTTTGGCAAAGGGTGAAAAGGAAGAATTTGAATTTAACATCCCTTTCTATACTTTTGCTTCCTACGATGACAGTGGCGTTAGTGGTCACAAATCTTGCTACATTCTGGAAAATGGTACATATAACTTCTACCTTGGCTCAGATGTGCGTTCTGCTGAAAAGGTTTTCTCATTCGATTTGCCTGAAACAATAGTTCTGGAAACACTCAAACAGGTTTGCGCCCCTAAGGAAAGCTTTATGCGAACCTTGGCAAGCAATGATGATAAAGGGATTATCAATTTTGAAGAAAAAGTTCCTGTTTCAACCGATAATTTAAGAGAAATAATACTTAAAAATCTTCCTAAGGACTGTGGCTACACAGGTGATATAGGCTTGAAGCTTCAGGATGTAAAGGATGGAAAATGCACCCTTGATGAATTTGTTGCACAGCTTTCCCCCACCGAGCTTGAGGCTATTTCACGTGGGGATTACACTATGAACAGCTCTTTGGGTAAAGAGGGCAATGCAGGTGCATTGGGTGGTGTAACAAAATCCTTGCGTGACAAGGGTGTTGCTCCCCTTACCACCACAGACGGACCTTCGGGTATTCGTATAAAGGCTTGCTGTTCACTTCTTCCCATTGGTGCATCTGTTGCTGCAATGTGGAACACAGAACTAGTCTACGAAATGTATAAAAAAGTCGGTAGCGAAATGAAAGCCAAGGGCTCTGACATTCTTCTTGCCCCCGGTATGAACATTCATCGAAGCCCTCTTTGCGGAAGAAATTTTGAATATTTCTCCGAGGACCCATTTGTAACAGGTAAAACCGCTGCTGCAATTGTTAAAGGTGTGCAGAGTGAGGGCGTTGCAGCCTGTCCCAAGCACTTTGCGTGTAACAGTCAGGAAACCAACCGAAATCATACAGATTCAAGGCTTTCAGAAAGAGCCTTGAGAGAAATTTACCTTAAAGGCTTTGAAATCTGTGTCAAGCAAGCAAAGCCTCTTACCATAATGACCTCTTATAATAAAATAAACGGTGTATGGGGCCATTATCATTATGACCTTTGTACAAGAATTTTAAGAAACGAATGGGGCTTCGGTGGTCTTGTTATGACCGATTGGTGGATGCAGTACACCAACAGCCCTGAATTTCCTGAAATGAAGGATAATGCCTACAGAGTGCGAGCAGGTGTTGACGTGCTTATGCCCGGTGGTAAAAGAACGGGCAAGAAAAAGCCTGACGGAACACTACTTAAAACCTATGGCAAAAAGAACGGTATAACTCTTGGTGAAATGCAGAGCGTTGCAAAGCATGTGCTTGGGGTTGTTATGAAGATTAAATAACTGCCGGTGGCAAAAGCTGATTTTTAGCGTTGTAACTGCATTTGTGTATTTAATTATAATGAAGCCTTTGCTTCACTCGTTTTTGTACTTCTCCTGCCCCTGATGGGGCAGGATTTTTTGATTGTTTTGTTTTCACGAAAAAGTTTCGTTATTGTTACAAAAAAATGTTGATTAATTCACATTCGTGGTATATAATATTATTATGAGTTTTTAGGGGGGGTAGTATGTCAAAAAAGTTCAAGCAAATGCTTATAAGCCTTTTTGCGATATTGCTTACCTTTGCAATAGGTACTACCTTACCCTTCTTTTCAAGCTACGCACCCGACTTGCTCAATGAGGTGAACATATCCTCTGCCGAGGCAGATCTGGGGAAATATACCTCAAAAAAGGACGTTTCTGTTTACTTGTCGGGTGAATGGCAATTTTTCTGGAACGAGCACATTATTACCGAAAAAAAGGTTATTTCGGAGTCAGCGAACTATATTCAGGTTCCTGCCTCCTGGACTGACTATGAAATGAATGGTCAAAAGCTTCCAAATGGCGGAAAGGCAAGCTACAGAACGGTTTTAAAAAATGTCAACATAAAAGAGCCTTTTGTGGTAAGTGTTCCCAATTTACCCGGTAAGTGTGAGGTTTTTATAGATGGCGTATGTGTTTTTTCGAACCATAAAATTCCCGGGACTAATTACTCAACAGTTATAGAATCCTATGCAATTCCGTTTGAACCAAAGGACGCTGAGGATAATGACTACGAAATAGTTATAGAGATGACCTGTAACTATTCAAGTGGTCTGACCTCTGTTCCTGTTCTTTCTTCTTATAAGCAATACCATTCAAAGGAAATGGGAACTTTAGCACAAAGGTATTTCTACATAGGTATTGTAGTTTTCTTTGCAATTTCAGCACTTGTTCTGGCAATACTTAATAAGAACAAAAAAAACAACAATAATTTCTGGCTGTTTATGCTTTGTATTACCTTTGCCTTCAGAATGCTTATAACCAATGAAGGGTATGTTGTTTCCCACGGCTGGTTTTTTGACATAGACTATGAAATAATGACATTACTTGTTTATGGCTCTACTTACATACTCAAGCTGTCAATGTTAATGCACGTTATCAATGTGCTGGATATAAAAATCCGTCAAAGCTTTATTGTGGCAATAGCAGGTCTTTTCCTGATATGTGCTTTTGTACCATATATTCTTTACGATTATATTTATGTTGCAACCTCTTATATGTGGCTTCAGTCGGTTACATATATTCTTGATGTATTTATGATTTTTAAGATCTCACAGGCAATTGTGGAAAAAAGGAAGATATCACTTCTTTATCTTGTAGCTTATTGTCTGACATCAGGTGCAATTATGGTAGATAATTTCTACATTAACGGATATATTTCCCAGAATGTTACCTATATAATGCCCATCGCCTGTGTGGTGTTTATTGCATTGATGGTACTTGTGCATTTTCTTGATATTGTTGAGGCTTATAAGCAGGCAAAACGTACAGCTGAGCTTCAAAAAGAGCTTGGTGATATGAGTATGACCTTAATGCTCAGTCAGATTCAGCCTCATTTCCTTTACAATGCTCTTAACACCATAAAGATTCTTACAAAAAGGGATCCTAAAGCAGCAGAAAATGCTATTGTGCGTTTTTCCAATTATTTAAGAGCAAATATGGATTCCTTGACACAGAAGGAACCGATTCCTTTTACCAAGGAAATGGAGCACGTTGAAAATTATATTTCCATTGAGCATTTGCGCTTTGGTGACAGGCTTAATGTGGAATATAATATTGAGTTTGATAATTTTACAATACCACCTCTGACAATACAGCCAATTGCAGAAAATGCCATAAAGCACGGAATTAATCAGCGTGTTGATGGTGGTACGCTGAAAATTTCCTCTTATGAGGAAGGAGACAGCATTTTTGTTGTAATTGAGGACAATGGTGTTGGTTTTGATGTAAATGAGACTAAAAACGATGGTCGCTCCCATGTGGGAATGAACAATATAAAAAATCGTTTAAAGGAAATGCTTAATGCAGAGGTTATGGTTAACAGCACCATGAACACGGGGACAACCGTAACAATAAAAATACCCAAGGAGGATAAGAGCAAATGAAAATAATGGCAGTCGATGATGAATTCCTTGCCCTTGAAGATTTTGAGGACACCTGTCGAGAGGTAGGAATTACCGACGAAATAATAAAATTCAATAATCCCCTTGATGCCTTGGGTTATGTAGCTACCAATAAAATTGACATTGCTTTTCTTGATATTGAAATGCCTGTAATAAAGGGCATTGAGCTGGCAAAAAGAATAAAAGCAATTTCCAAAAATGTAAGGGTTATTTTTGCTACCAGCTATGGTAATTATGCCCTTGAAGCCTTTGGCGTTGATGCTGTGGATTACATTATGAAGCCCTATGAGCCTGAAGCAATTAAAAAGGCTTATGAAAAGGCTCTGCTGGTTCGTGATGCTGTAACAGAAAACAGAGTGTTTATAAAAACCTTTGGTTATTTTGATGTTTTTGTGGACGGTAAATCTGTTTCCTTCCCCAGCGCAAAAAGCAAGGAGCTTTTGGCACTTCTTGTAGACAGAAACGGTGGCGTTGTTAATACCGAGCAAGCAATTTCAGTTCTTTGGGAAGGCAGAAGGTATGACGAAACTGTTCAGTCACTTTTCAGAAAGGTTTTAAAGTCTTTAAGACTTTCTCTTGAAGAGGCAGGTATTTCTGATATACTTGTGGATAACCGAAACCAAAGAAGCATTGATAAAAGTAAATTTGCCTGCGATTACTATGAATTTCTTGAAAAAGGAAAAACCGAAAACACAAAGTTTTTCGGCAGATATATGGAGCAGTACGAGTGGGCAAAAACTACAGAAAAGCAAATCAGTAATATGCTTTAATTTAAAGGGAGAGGCAAACCAAGTGCCTCTCCCTTTTATCAGCTTACGGTTTATTGCTAATTTCTGATTTCGCTCTTCGCACTCCACACTTTACTTTATCTCCACACCCTTGTAATAATGCTTCAGAATCTCCTCGTAGGTGCTTCCTTGCCTTGCCATAAAATCTGCACCGTACTGGCTCATACCAACTCCGTGACCATATCCCGAAACATTGAAGGTTACGGCTTTTTCTGTGCATTTCACAGTAAAAACAGGACTTTTCAGCGAGAAAGCCTTTCGTATTTCGTCACCTGTAAATTCCTGACCTGAAACAGTCACCTTCAAAACTGTACCTGCTTTGGATTTTTTTGTTATTTTTACAACGCCTTTCAGATTTTTAATTTCCTTTTTCAAATCAAGGCTTTCTGCCTGCTTTGAAAAATCCTCTTTATCAAAAGCAACGGTTGAAGCATATTGGGGAGAAAGACTGTCGCCGGTACTTTTTACACTGACAAGATAAGGAACTTTTTTTCCCCATAAATTTTCGGCGTCTTCCGTTGTACCGCTACAAATAGCGTGAAATGCTGCAATACATAGCTCATCATCGTAATAAATAGCCTTGTTTTCTACAGATTTTACAATGTTTTCCAGCTTTTGCTCGTACTTTTCTAAATCTTCACCCCATTTTTCTTTCCGTTGGTCCGGGGTAAGGTAGCCTTGGTGGATACTGCTGTCATCGCTGATGTGGTAGGTGTGGTTGTCCTTGGCATTGTTTTTTAATCGCAGGGCATTGGTGTAGCAGGCGACTGCCTGAGCCTTCAGGGCTTCCTCCTCATAGGCAAGGGGCATTTCTGCTGCAACACTTCCACAGACATATTCGAAAAAATCAACCTCGACATTGCTTTGTGTAACAGACCTGAAAACTGTAATAGTGTTGCTGCTTTCTGTGGCTTTAGTGGTGTTGGTCTGGTTATCGGTAGTCTGCTCCTGTGGTGTGGAAGACTGAATATTTACACTGTTTTTTAAAAAAATTACGGGAAGTAATAAAATGACTATAGCACAGGCTAAGATAACAGATAGAAAATTTTTCATAAAATTTTAACCATTCCTTTACTTTTTTGAGTAGTATTGTGCATACTAATTCTATTGACAACAGGGGAGATATGTTATAAAATATTATGAATTATTATTTAAAAGTATGTCTGAAAATATGAAAGGATGTGAGATGTTTGCCAACATACATTGAACCAATCAAAAGTGCCGATTTAAAATCACTTTGTGATGAGCTTAAAGAATCCAGCGCAATGCCCCAGGATTATTTTGACAGATTTGAGGTTAAAAGGGGTTTAAGAAACCGTGACGGCAGCGGTGTTATGGCAGGTCTTACAAAGGTGTGCTCTGTTGAGGGCTACTACATTGAGGATGGCGAAAGAATGCCCATTGAAGGCAGGCTTAAATACAGAGGTCTTGATGTAAATAAAATAGTTGATGCTTGTATCGAAGAGGATCGCTTCGGTTATGAGGAGGTTGCCTGGCTTCTTCTTTTCGGTAGCTTACCAACAAGAAACCAGCTTAAATTATTTAACAAGGTTCTTTCTGAGTGCAGAGAGCTCCCCGAGGATTTCATTGAGGATATGATAATGAAAGCACCCTCGCCCAACATTATGAACAAATTGGAGCGTTCTGTTCTTTCACTTTACTCCTATGACTCAAATCCGGATGATATTTCAATAGAAAATGTTTTGCGTCAGAGCGTTCAGCTTATGGCACAGCTTCCTATGATTATGACCTATGCATATCAGGTTAAAAGAAGGCATTACCTTAAAAAGAGTATGTACCTTCACCCTGTAAAGCCGGGTCTTTCAACAGCTGAAACAGTGCTTTATACAACCCGTTCTGACAGAAAGTTTACCGACCAGGAGGCAAAGCTGCTTGACCTTTGTCTTATGCTCCATGCAGAGCACGGTGGTGGTAACAACTCAGCCTTTGCAACCCGTGTTCTTACCTCAAGCGGTACAGATACATATTCAGCTATATCAGCCGGTATCGGCTCGCTTAAAGGTCCCCGTCACGGTGGTGCAAACTTAAAGGTTGCTGAAATGATAAAATACCTGAAGGAAGATGTTTCCGATATTACCAACGAAGGTCAGGTTGCAGATTTCCTCAAGAGGATTATAAACAGAGATGCAGGCGACAGAAGTGGCCTTGTTTATGGTATGGGTCACGCAGTTTATACTCTTTCTGACCCCCGTCAGGTTATCCTTAAACGTGAAGCAGGTAAAATAGCCGAGGAGAAAGGCTTCGGTGCGGACTTCAGAGCTTTGGAGCTTATAGAAAAGCTTACTCCCGAAATTTTCGCAAGCGAAAAGCACAATACTAAAAAAATCTGTGCTAATGTTGACCTTTACTCAGGTCTTATTTATGAAATGCTCGGTATTCCAATGGATTTATATACACCTCTTTTTGCAGTTGCCCGTGTGGCAGGCTGGTCAGCTCACAGAATTGAGGAGCTGATTACAGGTAACAGGGTTATAAGACCTGCATACAAGAACGTTGCGGTTCCTAAGGATTATGCTCCCATTGAAGAAAGAATTTCTAATTTCAGGAAACCGACTGTGTATATCCCACTTGATGAAAGATAATTTGAAAGGACTGTAAAAAATGAATAAACTTAAAGGTTCTTCAAGTGCTGTTAAAATGAAATATCTTCTTTTTGTTTTTGCAGCTGCTGTGCTTGTGTCACTTCCTACCCGTGTTTATCAGCTTTTGGCTTTGGTGGATACAACAAACGGATTTTTCAAAGAAAGCGATGTTACAATTCCCGTTCTTTATGGTGTTATTGTAGTATTCGGTCTTCTTTTTCTTGTACTCAGCTTTGTAAGCAAAGAGGTTCCCTCTCCAAAGCTTCCCACAGGTAAAAATCCTGTATTAGGTATCGCTTCCTTTGTAATGGTTGCAGGCCTTGGTATTGATATGTTTAAAATTCTTATGGATATTTTGCCTGCTAATCAGGGTGGCGCAGGAGTTTTTGTAGCTCTTTTAAAATCAAACCTTGAGCAAAATGGTGGTTTCTTTACCATTCTTCATTTTGTTTTTGCGTTTTTCTCTATTATTTATTTCCTTGTTTTTGCTATCAGTCACCTTAACGGTAAGGCATCCTATAAGGAATTTAAAATACTTGCTCTTTCACCATTGTGTTGGGCTATGACAAATCTTGTTAAAAATCTTATGAACGCAATCAGCTTCATAAAGGTTTCAGAGCTTCTTTTTGAAATATTTATGTTTGTGTTCGTAATGCTTTTCTTCCTTACCTTTGCCCGTATTTCCTCCGGTGTATTTACCGAGGACAGTATGTGGGGCATTTATGGCTATGGTCTTTCTGCATCACTTTTGGCTTCTGTTGTTACAATTCCCAGAATTGTTATTATGCTTGTAGGTCTTGATGCAGTTGAAGGTAACGAATTTAATGTTGTTCACCTTACAACAATGGCATTTATTCTTGCTTATATTTTCGCTTCATTGGGTGTTGGCTTTAAGGAAGGTCTCAGAGCAAGACGTGAGGTAAGCGAAATTGAGCTTCCCGAGGATGATGCTGTAATTACAAAGAAAGACGATTACAACGAGTTCTTTGCTGAAGAAGACGAGGAAGAGGAAGCAGTCGTTCTTTCTGAGCCCATTATAGAGGAACCTGTTATCGAGGAACCTGTTATTGAGGAGCCTGTTATCGAGGAACCTGTTATTGAGGAGCCCGTTATCGAGGAGCCCGTTATCGAGGAGCCCATTATCGAGGAGCCCATTATAGAGGAACCCGTTATCGAGGAACCTGTTATCGAGGAACCCGTTATCGAGGAACCCGTTATCGAGGAGCCTGTTATCGAGGAGCCCATTATAGAGGAGCCTGTTATAGAGGAACCTGTTATAGAGGAACCTGTTGTTGAGGAAATTGCTGAAGAAGCAGAGAAAACAGCAGAACCCAAAAAATCAGTACCCTATGAGACTTTGGAAATTTCTGAAAATATGCCTGTTGAAAAGATAGAAAAGAGAAAATCTAAGCTTTTCAAAAAGAAGCCCAAAACAAAGAAAATGCCAAGTCGAAGTGATGCAGGGGATAGTGAGCTTACTACCGTTTCCCTTGCAGATTTAAAAAATAAAAACAAAGAATAAGTTTATTGTGCGGTAGGAGGAATATGTATGTTTTTAGATAATATGACAATGGCCGCACAGCAGGTTATAATACTGTATTTGATTGTTGCGGTCGGCTTTATTGCCGACCGTTTGCACATTTTCGGTCAGGATACTGCAAAACGTTCCAATGATTTGCTGTTTTATGTAATAACCCCTGTGGTTATGGTGCAGTCCTTTATGAGTATGGATTTCGATGTAAAAACAGCAAAATCCCTTTTAATTGCATTCCTTTGTATGACAGGGACTCTTACTGTAGGTATCCTTCTTGCAATTCCCTTTTTTAACAAAAAAGGCGATAAAAATGCAACTGTCTTCAAATACGCTGTAAGCTATGGCAATATGGGCTATATGGCTTTGCCCCTTTGTAATGCTATATTGGGCAGCGAGGGTGTGTTTTATTGCTCAGCCGGTGTTGTGGCTTTTAATATTCTTTCCTTTACACACGGTATATGGTGTATCAACAAGGGTGAGAGTGAAACCAAATTTGAGCTGAAAAGGCTTATTCTGAACCCCGGTGTTATATCTGTTATGATAGGTCTGCCCTTGTTCATTTTTGATATTGAGCTTCCACAGGTGGTTAACACTGCAATGACTCATATCGGAAACCTGAACACACCCCTTGCAATGCTGTTTTTAGGAACATACATTGCAAACACAGACTTAAAAAATATGTTTAAGGAAAAAAACAATTATCTTGTTATTCTCCTTAAAACCATTGTTTTGCCTCTTGTTATGTTCGGCATATTCAAGGTGTTCGGTATTTCAGGTGCGTTGCTTACAGCTTGTATGATTTCTGCATCTGTACCCAGCGCAAACAACACTGTAATGTTTTCTGCAAAGTACGGAAAGGATACAGGTGTTGCATCGAAAATTGTGGCAATGTGCTCTTTGGTTTCAGTGCTTACAATGCCAATTATGATTGCTCTGAGCAAGATGTAAATATTGTGTTGTAAACTTTTATAAAATGCTATATAATATAGGTGTAACAACAAGAAAAGGAGTGACTGTTTATGAAGCTTGTTATCGGTATTATTAATAGTGATGATGCAAATGACCTTCTTGCAGAAATTACAAAAGCATCTTTTCAGGCAACAAAGCTTGCTACCTCGGGTGGTTTCCTTAAAATGGGAAATGTAACTGTGCTTGTGGGTGTTGAGGACGAGCAGGTAGACCGGGTGGTTGAAATATTCAGAAATTGTTGCTCTCGCAGGACACAGATGATACCCGCTGCACCACCTTATTTAGGAGAGGGCTTTGTCAGCGCTGCTCCTGTTCAGGTTACCATTGGTGGAGCAACCCTGTTTATTATAGATGTGGATAAAATGATTAAATTATGATTAAAGAAAAAACATTTTCCGAGAATATTTTAAAAACCTTAGACAGTTTTTTTTCAGAGGGACGCAGACCTCACGCAGTGCTTATTGACGGAGCAGGAACGGAAGAAAGAATGAGCCTTGCACTGCTCACTGCAAGGATGATGGTTTGTGAAAACAAGGACAGAGCTCCCTGTGGTGAGTGTGAGCATTGCAGAAAAGCAAAGGAAAATATTCACCCGGATATTATTACAATATCAAAGCCCGAGGATAAAAAGCACTTTGTAAAAGATGATGTAAAAAAAATGGTGGCAGATGCCTATCTGACCCCAAACGAAGCAGATACAAAGGTTTTTATTGTAAAGGATATGCAGCTTATGACTGAGGAAAGTCAGAATCTGCTTTTAAAAATACTTGAAGAGCCGCCTGTATACACAGCGTTTATTCTTACCTCACAGACATCAAACGCTGTTATAGGGACAGTGCTTTCCCGTGTGGTGCGCCTGAGAATGGGCGAAAACAGCGCCGAGGAATACAGTCAGAAGGCAAAGGATATTGTGAAAAATTTAGCTGAAGCTATTTTGACCCCTTATGAATATGACAGAATAGAAGCAACTGCTCCCGTAGACGGGAACAAAGAGCTTGCAGCAGAAATGCTGGACCTTTTTGCAGCAGTTCTTCGTGATGCAATAGCCTTGAAATCCGGTGGGAAAATATTGCTTCTGGAATTCAAGTTCAAATCTGAAAAGCTTGCAGAAAGATTTTCACTGCAGAAGCTTCTTGAAATGTATGAAACTACAGATAAATTATTGCGCTCGTTAGAGAATAACCCCAATTACACATTGCTTTCTGCAATTTTTTGCGCAAAACTTTAAAAATTTAAAAATAAATGGAGATATATTAACTTATGGCAGAGGTTGTTGGTATTCGTTTTAAAGAAAACGGAAAGGTTTACTTTTTTGACCCTGACGGAAAAAGCTTTTCCAAGGGTGATATGGTTATAGTTGAAACTGTCCGTGGCATAGAATGTGGCGAGGTTGCTACTCCCAATAACAAGGTAGAGGACAGTGAAATTGTTCACCCCTTGAAGAAGGTTGTCAGACAGGCAAATAATGAGGATTTGAAAATTCTTCAGCAGAATCGTGAAAAGGAAAAGGACGCCTTTAATTTTTGTCAGAAAAAAGTTAATCACCTCGGATTGGATATGAATCTTGTTGAGGTGGAATGTGCTTTTGACGGAAGCAAAATGCTGTTCTATTTTACATCTGATGACAGAGTGGATTTCAGAGAGCTTGTAAAAATTCTCGCAGGCAACTACAGAACAAGAATTGAAATGCGCCAGATAGGTGTAAGAGATGTTTCTAAAATGCTGGGTGGTTTGGGTATTTGTGGCAGACCCTTCTGTTGCTCGCAGTTTTTAAATGATTTTCACGCAGTTTCAATTAAAATGGCAAAGGAGCAGGGGCTTTCCCTTAATCCTTCAAAAATCAGTGGTACCTGTGGCAGACTTTTATGCTGTCTGAAATATGAGCAGGAAAGCTACGAATATCTTGCAAAGGTTACCCCTCGTGTCGGCTCCGTTGTAGACACCCGTGAGGGTAGGGGCGTTGTTACGGAAAACAGCCTTCTTACAGGAAAAATCAAGGTTCAGCTTGATCGCAGACCCGAGGCAGTACCTGAGGAGTTTCACAGAAAAGAAGTACGAATCATTAAAGGCTCAAAGCCTCCTAAGGATGATTTTGACGACAAAGATTTACAAGAATGATTTAAAAAAGTATAAAAACATAAATTTTCTATTGATTTTAGAAAAATATGTGCTACAATAAATGCAAGGATTTAACCTGAGTGGGTTAATTTCCAAGTACTCTAATACAAGGAGGTCAGGAAAATGGCTTATAAAATCACTGAAGATTGTATCTCCTGTGGTGCATGTGCAGCAGATTGCCCCGTAGAAGCAATTTCTGAAGGCGATGGCATCTATGTTATCGACCCAGATACTTGCATCGATTGTGGTGCTTGTGCAGGTTCTTGCCCCGTAGGCGCTCCTGTTGAAGACTAATTTATACTTATTTTTAGCATTGAACCGTTCCTTTTGGGGGACGGTTTTTGCTTTTGCCCGAATTTGTAAAAAAATTTAAAAAAATAATCTAAAGTATTTATTTTTGTATATATAATATGTTATAATTACATAGATAATGGATTGGTGTCACTAAATTACAGAAAGAAGGCTGGGTTTATGGATAAATTTATAGATATCACCGATTTTTCAAGAGAAGGTTTAAGAGAAATTCTTAATGTAATTTCTTATATTAAAGAAAATCGTGGAGCCTATTCTAAAGACCTTGAAAAAAAGATTGTTGTTAATGCTTTTTATGAGGCTGACAGAGATGCTGAGGCAGCATTTTCAAGTGCAACTGTAAAAATGGGTGGCGTACCAATGGAGTTTTCCTCTTGTGAGGGAGAGTCGCTCAGGGATGCAGTTAAGAAAATGTCTGCTTTTGGTGATGCCATTGTCCTTTCTCACAGTAAAAAGGGTGCAGCCAGAGCAGCAGCTATGTACGCTACTGTACCTGTTGTCAACGCAGGTGATGGTGAAAGAGCCTACCCGGTTAAAACTCTTTGTGATTTTTCTTCCGTTTGGGTTGAGAAAAAGCATGTTTCCAATATGAACATCGGCTTCTTAGGTGATTTTTCAAATAATGCCCTTGTGAAAAATCTTCTTCAATGCCTTAATCTGTATAAGGGTAATCAGTTTTTCTTTATTTCTGTTAACGGAAAGCCCTTGAGTGAGGACTATGTTAATATTATGGAGAAAAGAGAAAAGGAGTTTGTTGTTTACGACAACCTTTTTGAAATCCTCCCCGAGCTTGATGTGCTTTATATGACAGAGGTAAAAAAGGACTCCTTTGACAGCGAAATAATGTACGAGGCAAGAAAGCACAATTTCACACTTGATGAAAGAATGCTGCTTACTGCAAAGCCCGATCTTGTTATTCTTCACCAGTTCCCCAGAGGGGAGGAGCTTGACCCGTCAGTTGATTCCGATTCCAGAGCAAAATATTTCGAGGGACTTAACAGGTATGTTGATGCTTGTATTGCTATTCTTTCACAGGTTACAAAAACAAGAATGGGCAGACCGGTAAAGCCTTGCTTCGAAGAATCAACCCACGAGGCATATTGTGGTAAAGAGGATTGTATAACCTCACAGGAAAAATATCTTCCTAATCTTTTTTACGAAACTGCAGAGGGTAAATTGTTCTGTAAATATTGTGGTCAAGAATTGAAAAAATGAAAAAGAAAATTTTAGTAATAAAGGGCTCCTGCCGAAAGGACAGCTTTACAAATAAGCTTTGGAAGGAAGCGTTGAAGGATTTTCAGAATACAGAAATATCTGTTTTCGATACCTTTTCTGAAAAATTTGCATTCTGTAATGGTTGTAACTATTGTGAAAGCAACGGTAAATGTGTCCACAGGGATCTGGACAGCTTTTTTCAGGAGTTTGAAAATGCAGATGTAGTGCTTTTTTCGAGTCCCGTTTATAACGGTAGCTTTTCAGCGCCCCTTAAAGCATTAATTGACAGGTTTCAGTTTTATTACACAAGCTTTTATAAAAATGGCAAGGTTCAGCCTATAACCAAAAGAAGAAAAGGAGTTCTTCTTGCAGGTGCAGGCAGAAACGGAAGAGCTGCTTTGCAGGTTATGGAAAAGGATCTGAGCTGTGCCTTTACAATACTTAATATGGAGCTTACAGGCTCTGTACTGTGTGCCTTTACGGACACAGAGCCTACCTACGAGGAGGCTCTTGTACAGTTAAAAAAGATACTCAAAAGGAGTTTAGCAGATGAATAAAAGAAAGGTGAAAATTATTGCCCTTGTTGCAGCAGCTGCAATTTTAGTAGGAACGCTGTGTGCTGTAGGTATGGCTGACAATATAACAGACGGTATGTTCAATATGAATACACCAACCAAAATTACAGCCAATTCAACAGTTTTGGGTACAATTGAATCCAAGGATGATTACGAGGCTTTTGTTTTTGATGTGGAAAAGGACGGAGCTTTAAGCGTAAGACTTGACCACGATAATATGCTTGACTCTATAAAATGTGGTTATGTTGTAACCCTTTACAAAATTGTTGACGAAGCAGCGCGTGTTTATAAGGAGCTTGTGTACTTTGAATCCTTCTGGAGCGATGTAACAAAAAGCTGGGGTGAAGTTGGTGTTGCTCCCGGTACATATTGTGCAGTTGTTAAGCCGGGTACAGATATTCTTTATGGTGAATTTACCTTTGTGACAACCTTTACACCAAGCATAACCTTTGAAAAAGAGCTTAACGATACAAAGGAAACAGCAAACCCCTTGGGTATGGGACGTGCTTTTTTTGCATCCTCATCAAAACGCTCTGAGGGCTATGACCACGACTGGTTTGTTTTTGAGCTTGCAGAGGATAGCTGTATAAATATTTCATTTACCCACGATGACCTTACCTTCCCCAAGGCAGGCTGGAATGTAAAGCTTATTAATGAAAATGATGAGCTTATTTGTGATTTTACATCAAAGCTTACAGATACCTTGATAAAAACAGGTAAAATCGGTCTTGAGGCAGGCACTTACTACATAAAGGTAGAAAACGTATCTGAGATTGCTGACACCTACAGTATTTCTTTAGGTTCTGAAAAAGCGGTAAATAACGAATTTGAGCTTAACGATTCCTACGAAACTGCAACTAACCTGCCACAGAATATAGAAATAGGCGGCTCGCTTGCAGACAGACTTCTCAGTCTTGATAAGGACTACTACAGAATCAATGTTCCTGCAGAGGGCGTTGTGGATATTGTGTTCTCCCACGAGGAAATAGAGGGAGATAAAAATGGTTGGAATATCCGACTTCTCAAGGAGCAGGAGGATGGCAGTTATCTTGAAATAATCAAGAAAATATCTACCTGGAACAGCTCCGGATATACAATCAGTAATATGGGTCTTGCCCCCGGTGAGTACTACATTCTTATTGATGGTGACTCCTTAGCCTATAATTCCACAGCATACACCCTGCAGTGGAGCTTCACGGAAAGAAACGATTTTGAGGTAGAGCCTAACGGTAGCCTTGAAACTGCTAAACCTATTGAAGCAAATACCTATTACTACGGTGCAATTATTTCTTCCGATGTGGACTTCGATGAGGATTACTATAAATTTGAGGTTACACAGGAAAGAAATGTCAGCCTTGAATTGTGGCACGAAAAGGTTACTGACAGCTCACTTACCTGGATTGCAAGTATTATTGACGAAAACGGAAATGTTGTAAAATCTGTAGACTCTTCACTTAACCAGGGTCTTGTTTCCACAGGTGTTGTAGCGCTTAAACCGGGTACTTACTATGTGAAGATTGAAACAGGTATGTACGGCTCCGAATCTCCCTATTACTTCAAATTGGTAAGGTGACAAAGGCTTGAAAAAATTACTTTGCTTGCTGCTGGGGTGTGTTCTGCTCTTCAGCAGCTGTCAGGGCATAAAAACGGAAAAAGAGGAAGGGGACAAAACAATTGTAGCTGCTTCCTTCTATCCCGTATATATTTTCACACTGAATCTTCTGGATGGTATTGAGCAAATTCAGGTTCAGTGTATGGCAGAACAAAATATTGGTTGTCTGCACGATTATACATTGACCTCAGGTGATGTAAGGCTTTTTAATGACTCAGCAGTGCTTGTCATTAACGGCGCAGGTATGGAAGGCTTTGTTGAAGATGTATTCAGTAATACTGAAAAGCTTAAAATAATTGATTCTTCCGAAAATGTGGACTTGCTTTGTGGTGATGAACACCACGAAGAGGAGCAGCACAATCATCAGCACAACCACGAAGGAAATTCCCACATCTGGCTTTCGGTGGATAATGCAAAGCTTCAGGTGGAAAATATCAAAAACGGCTTGCTTGAAAGCTTCCCCCAATACAGTCAGAAAATTTCCACGAATTACGAGTCCTATATAAAAAGACTTGACCTGCTTTGCGAAAAAAGAGATGCTTTTTCACAGCAGGTAAAGGGTGCCAGGGTTGTTTCCTTCCATAAGGCGTATGATTATCTTGCGTTGGAAACAGGCTTGCACATTTCTGCTACAGTTGAAAGCGACGAGGGTGGTGAGCCTTCTGCAAAAAAAATAGCAGAGCTGACTTCTGTAATCCAAAATCAGCAGGTAAAAGCTTTGTTTGTAGAGCCCTATTATGAAGGCTCCGGGGCAGAAATACTTGCAAGGGAAACAAACCTTGAGGTGTATACTCTCAACCCCGTTATAAGAGGAGAGAAAGCTCTTACAGCCTACGAGGACATAATGTCCGAAAATTACGAAACTATTTTAAAGGCGGTGAAATGATGGCATACGAAAACGGCTGTGGCCTTTGTAAAATTAAAGTTGATGGAATTGGTGTCAAAAAAGGCAACAGGGTTTTGCTTTCGGATGTTTCATTCCACCTTCATTGTGGTGAGCTTACTGCCTTAATTGGTGTTAATGGTGCAGGAAAAACCACTCTTGTAAAATCAATTCTTGGTGAAATTCATCACGAGGGTACAGTTTCCTTTGAATCCCACGAGGGTAAAAAAATAAGTAACATAAACATTGGCTATGTGCCACAGTATCTTGATTTTGACCGTTCTGCTCCCATAAGCGTTGAGGATTTTCTTCTTTCAGGCAGAACGAAAAGTCCTGTTTGCTTTTTTAAAAATAAAAAAATAAAACAGGATATTGACCAAGCTCTTGAAGCAGTAGGCTGTAAGGAGCTGAAGCATCGTACATTAGGGGCTCTGTCAGGTGGCGAGCTTCAGCGAGTTATGCTTGCCAATGCTCTGTACCCGTTACCCGAGCTGCTTTTGCTTGATGAACCTGTGTCGGGTGTGGATGCAGCAGGTAGTGAAAAATTCTATGAGGTTATAAGGGATTTAAAGCAGAATTACCACATGGCAATTGCAATGGTTTCCCATAATTTAGGCATTGTTAAGGAGTATGCCGACAATGTGGTGCTTATAAATAAATCTGTTCTTAAAAGCGGACAGCCCCAGGAGGTTTTTGATTCCCCCGAATTTAAAAACACCTTTTACTGTATGGATGAAAAGGGGGATGAGGTATGAGTATTATTTACAGCATAATACAAACTGTTCTACCCTTTGCCTGGGCAGAATATAAGTTTATGATAAATGCCTTTATAGCAGTACTTCTTATAGCTCCCCTTATGGGTGTGCTCGGCACTATGGCTGTAAATAATAAAATGGCATTCTTCTCCGATGCTCTCGGTCACAGTGCATTTACAGGAATTGCCCTTGGTGTGCTTCTTGGCATAAAAAATGAAATGATTTCTCTTATTGCCTTTGGTGTTTTCCTTGCATTGGTTATTACCCGTGTGAAGAACAAAGGAAATGCCTCATCGGATACTGTAATAAGCGTGTTTTCCTCAACGGCTATGGCAGTGGGTCTTCTTATTCTTTCCTATGGTGGCGGCTTTTCTAAATACAGTACATACCTTGTAGGTGATATTTTAAGTGTTACCCCAAAGGAAATTTTAAGTCTGTTTATTACACTTGTAGTTGTAGTTGTTATATGGTCCTTGATTTATAACAAGCTCCTTGTTATATCAATTAATAAAGAGCTTGCAGCAAGCAGGGGCATAAAAACAGTAATTTACGAAAATATTTTTGTTGCAGTGGTTGCTGTTGTAGTTATGATGTCAATAAAATGGGTAGGTATTCTTCTTATTAACTCATTGCTGATTTTACCTGCGGCAGCTGCAAGAAACATATCAAAAAATTCCAGACAATACCTTGTAAGCTCCGTTGTTATAAGCGTTGTCTGTGGCGTGTCGGGACTTCTGACATCCTTTTATCTGGATACCTCTGCAGGTGCTACCATTGTTACAGCTTCGGCTGTGGTATTCTTTGCAACGTATTTCTTCAGAAAAAATAAATAAGAAAAATAATCCGAAAGGAATGTATATATATGTTATTTTCACAGGATATAGGTGTGGATTTAGGTACAGCGAATACTCTTGTTTTTGTTAAGGGTAAGGGCATTGTTATAAGAGAGCCCTCCGTTGTGGCAGTAGACGAAAGAACAAATCCGAAAACAGTAGTTGCTGTTGGTGCAGATGCAAAAAAAATGATAGGCAGAACTCCCGGCTCAATTACAGCAGTAAGACCCTTAAAGGATGGTGTTATTGCTGACTTCGATATGACCTCTGATATGCTCAAGGCGTTTATTAAAAGAGCAATCAGCGGCTCACCCTTTAACAGAGCAAGGGTTATGATTTGTATTCCCTCAGGTGTAACCGAGGTTGAAAGACGTGCTGTTCACGATGCAGCTAAAAGCGCAGGTGCCCGTTATGTCAGCCTTATTGAAGAGCCTATGGCAGCAGCTATAGGTGCCGGGCTCCCGGTTCTTGATGCAACAGGCAGTATGATTGTAGATATCGGTGGTGGTACCAGCGAGGTTGCAGTTATCTCATTAGGTGATATTGTTACATCCAAATCCGTAAGGGTTGCAGGAGACACCTTTGATGAAGCAATTATTTCCTATGTAAAAAGAACCTTTAACCTTCTTATAGGTGAGCGTTCTGCAGAGGATATTAAATTAAAATTAGGCTCAGCTTACCCCTATGAGGGAGAAGCAGCTATGGAAATTAAGGGTAGAAACCTTATTGACGGACTTCCCAAAGCTGTTGAAATTACAAGTGAGCAGGTTCGTCAGGCTTTGGCTGACCCCGTTGACCAGATTCTTGACGCCATTCGCTACACACTTGACAGAACTCCCCCTGAGCTTGCAGCAGATATTATTGAAAGAGGAATTACCTTAACAGGTGGTGGCGCTCTTCTTCGTGGTCTTGATAAATTAATTTCTTCTGAAACAGGTATGCCCGTAAATGTTGCAAAAAATCCCATTGATTGCGTTGTTAACGGAACAGGTATTTGCCTTGAGAAGGATATTTTAGGATTTAAGAAAGGCTAAAGAAAATGAAAAGATTTTTTCATAGTCAGGGCTTTAAAAACCTTGTTGTAATAGGCGTGGTTGTGGTTTTAGGTGTGCTTTTTGCAGCCTTTACCCATAATGCAGCATCACCTGTTACATCTGCAATAAGCGTGGTTTTTTCACCCCTGCAAAAGCTTTCGGCAGCAATTACCGACAGCTTTAAGGACTTAGATGCTTCCTTTGAATCTGCATCTGTTTATAAAGAAGAAAACGAGGCGCTCCGAAAGGAATTGGAGGCATATCGTAAAAAGCTTGCAGATTACAACGAAATGAAAAAGAAGGTTGCCTCTTACGAGGAATTTTACGGAATAAAGCAGCAGAATCCTGATTTTGAATTCAGCTATGCTTCCGTAGTTTCACAGGATGCTTCAGATGCTTATGGCTCCTTTGTGCTTAATGTTGGCTCAAGGGATGGCGTTAGTGTTGATGACCCCGTTATATATGGGGAGTATGTTGTGGGCATTGTAAGAAAGGTTAATTTCTCAACCTGTGTTGTGTATACCTTGCTTGACCCTAAAGTAAATATTGGTGCTATAGAATCAGCTACGAGGGAATACGGTTATGTTTCAGGTGACGGAGCCCTTTACGATAAAGGGCTTTGTAAGCTTTCGGGACTTGATTCCTCCACTTCTGTAGTTGGTGGTGGAATTGTTTGCACATCCGGTGCAGGTGGTATTTTCCCTGAAGGACTTATTATAGGCGAAGTTACTGCTGTTTGCGATGATGATGTTTCATCGGGCTATTACGCACAGGTAAAGCCCTATGCAGACCTTTCAAGAATTTCCGATGTTTTTGTTATAACCTCCTTTGAAGGACAGGGCGAGGAATAATAAAAAAACTTAAACTAAAAATAAACGAAAAGAGGTGATACCCTTGCCATACGGAAACAATAAGCCTAAATATATCAGGTGGTTAATTTTCTGTGCACTTGTTACAATGTCTGTTTTGTTACAGAATTCTACAGGAGGTGCTTTGGGGCTTTTCGGCGCAAGGGTGTTTTTAAGCATACCTCTTTGCGTTTCAATAGCAATGTTTGAAAGAGAGGTTCCTGCTGCACTTTTCGGTGTTCTTGCAGGTGTTTTGTGGGATGCTTCAAGTGGTGTAGACGGATTTAACACATTGGTGCTTATGCTTTTGTGTGCTGTGTGTAGTCTTTTAATCAGTCACCTTATGCGAAATAATATTGTTACAGCCCTTGTTTTGGGGGCGGGTGGAATTACTGCCTATGAATTGATTTATTTCCTTACAAGGTTCTGGGGTGGGGGAAATCCTATTATACAGATTTTTAAATTTTATTTACCCTCACTTGCATTAACCACTCTTTTTATACCCGTTTGTTATTATATCGTAAAAAAAATATATACTTCATACAGAATTGCAGAGTAAAAGCTTATGTCTATGGAATTGCGTAAAAAAAGAACAATAGCAGGAACAATAATTATTGGTGCTTGCTTTCTGTTTTTGGTTTTTGGTTTCGTAAAAACCCAGCTGATTGACGGAAAGGAGTACAAGGCCGCAGCAGATAGCCTTGCTGTTTCAAGCAGTACGGTTAAGGCTGCTCGTGGTGAAATTCTTGACTGCAACGGAAATCCCCTTGTCACAAACAGACAGGGTAATTCTGTGGTGTTTAAATATTCGGAGTTCCCCTCATCAAAGCATCAGGCTGACAGAAATGAAATAATTTATTCATTGATTACTATGCTTGAAAAAAATGACCTTGAGTGGATTGACAGACTCCCCCTTGTTTATAAAAAAGGTAAGCTGGTTGTTGATAAGGATAAAGAAGCCGAATTTGAATATATGGTTTCAGAAAATATGCTGGAAATGGAAAAGGGCGAAAAAGCTTCGGCTGAGGAATGTCTTGATGCTCTTATTGAAAGATACGGTCTGGAGGGCTACAGCAGAAAGGATGCAAGAAAGGTCGCATCTGTTTGCTTCGGTATGAAATATCTGTATTTTTCGGCTTCACAGCCCTACACCTTTGCAGAGGATGTTCCTACAGAGGTTGTTTCTGCAATAATGGAGAAAAGCACTCAATACCCGGGTGTAGCAGTGGATAAGGTGAGCTACCGTGAGTATAACGATAAAACAAGCTTTTCACATATTCTTGGTGTGGTAGGCTCCATAAGTGAGACTGAATATGAGCTTGAATCAAAAAAATTAAAAGAAAAATTAAGCGATGAATCCCTGACAGGGAAAGAAATTTCTGTTCTGAAAAACAATGCCTATTCCCTTAACGATAAATATGGTAAAAGTGGTATTGAGGGTGCTATGGAGCAATATCTTCGTGGTGTTAACGGAATTAAAACCACAACTACAGCTTCAGACGGTACTGTTACAGAGGATTATCTTTCCAAGCCTCAGCAAGGAAATACAGTTGTAACAACCATAGATGCAGAGCTTCAGAAGGTTGCTGCACAAGCCCTTCAGGATATGCTTATAGATAATAAAAACTCATCGTATTTCGGTACAGCAGGTGCTATGGTGGTTATGAATTGCAAAACAGGTGCAGTTCTTGCCAATGTTTCCTTGCCCACTTATGATATAACAAGGTATTTTACAGATTACTCGAAATTGGCAGCCGATACTGAAAGTCCCCTGTGGAACAGAGGTATTCAGAGTGCTTACGCTCCCGGCTCAACAATGAAGCCGGCTATTGCGATAGCAGCTTTGGAGGAGGATGCTGCAAAAATAGGAACAACCTGCTATTGTGGAGGTACTTATGTGCTTGAGGACCAGACCTTTAAATGTCTGCAATCTCACGGGTATCTTAATGTAACAACAGCCCTGCAGAAATCCTGTAATATATATTTCTTCGAAATGGGTAAAAAGCTGGGTATTGACAAAATGAATAAATATTGCAGTCTTTTAGGCTTAGGACAGAAAACGGGGATTGAGCTTCCCGAGGCAGAGGGGGTACTTGCAAGCATTGCCAACAAAGAGGCAGCAGGACAGGTATGGAATCCCGGTGATACTGTTCAGGCGGCAATCGGTCAGTCGGACAACCTTTTCACTCCCTTACAGCTTGCAAACTACTGCGCAACAATTGCTAACGGAGGCACAAGGTATAAGCCATATATTATTAAATCCGTTCTTTCTTCCGATATGTCAGAGGTTGTATATGAAACCGAACCGGAGGTGCTTAACACCATAAACGTAAGCAAAAAGACCCTCAATATCGTAAAAGAAGGTATGAGAGAGGTTGTTCTTTATGGTGGTTCATCTTATTATTTCAAGGATTGCATAGTTGAAGCAGCAGGTAAAACAGGTACATCACAGCTTAAAAGAACTACTGAGGGTGGTGTTGTAATGGATTGCAACAATGGTTTCTTTATTTCATTTGCACCATACGATGACCCTGAAATTGCCATTGCAATTGTGGCTGAAAATGCCTTGACAGGTAGCCAGACCTCTCAGGCAGCAGTTCCTGTATATAACTACTATTTCGGACAGAAAACAAGCTTCCATTCCGAGGGAACGGTAAATGAATTAATACCGTAATATAAGTAATCAGAGGTGGTTCTTGGTTTGAAATTTGTCATCCGGGAATTACCTCTTTTTGTTTAAATTATTTAAAAAGCAAGTAAATTTTAAAAGGGTTAAAATTATGAGTGATTTATCAGATTTTAAAATAAACAGAACCGTGATAGAGGACTACTATGGCTCCGAGGCGTATGTTGTTATTCCGGATGGAATAACAGCCATTGGCGATAAGGCATTTGCTTATTCCAATGATATGTATTCAATCACAATTCCGGATAGTGTAACAAGTATCGGGGATAAAGCTTTCATTTTTTGCCCTAATCTGGAATCTGTTACCATTCCGAAAAGTGTAACAAGCATCGGGAACGGCGTGTTTAATGGTTGTGGAAGACTCAGTGAATTTAATGTAGATAAAAATAATACTGAGTTTTCGTCCTGCGACGGTGTTCTGTTTAATAAGAAAAAAACTGTTTTGAAGGAATATCCCGAGGGGAAAAGAGGGCGTGAATATAGTATTCCTGAGGGTGTAAAAATTATCGGTGACGGTGCATTTTATAATTGTCTCGGTCTTTATAACATTACAATTCCCGCTAGTGTGACAAGCATCAACGAAGGTGCTTTTAACTGTTGTGCCAGACTTACCTCAATGACAATTCCTGATAGTGTAACAACCATTGGTGATATGGCGTTCTGGAGGTGTCGGGGATTAACCTCAATAATAATTCCCGAAGGTGTTACAAGTATTGGCAATATGGCATTTCAAGGCTGCAGAAAGCTTACTGCAATTACTTTACCTGGTAGCTTAATCAGTATAGGGCGCCATTTGCTTAAAAATTCCGAAAATGTTAAAACCATAGTATTGCCTAAAAATGTGAAGAGTTTTAAAGGCTCTGCTCTGGAGGTTATTTGGGAAAGCTTTTATGAAACTGAACATAAGGGGTGTATGGTAACCTCATTTTTTACACAGTTGTACGATATGGTTCTTGGCGACAGTGCTCTTTACAGAAAAATCAAAGCTAATAAAAATATAATAATGGATTATGCAATTGAAAATGATGAGGCAGAAATTGCTCAAAAACTATTTGATCTTTTTAAGAAAATTAAGCTTGATGAACTGAACGGATATATGCAAAGAGCCGAGTCAACAAAAAGCCTTAAAGCCTTTCTTTTAGACTATACGAATAAACAATACCCACCTCAAAAACGAGAAAAATATGAAACAGATAAGCAGGACAAGGAGTTGGGCTTAAAGGAGTATACCCTTGCTGAGTGGAAAAAAATATACGCTTTTGATAAAGTGGATGAAAATATAACTATAAAGAGCTATAAGGGTAAAGAGCTAGATGTGTTTATTCCCGATAAAATCGGTCCTTACAAGGTTACTGCTGTAGGCGAGTATGCTTTTAGTCCCGAAGCTTCAAGAATCCAAAAGGCTGTATGTGAAGCAAGGGGAGCACTGCAAAAGGTTACGCTTCCTGTAGGTGTAACAAGCATTGGTAAGGGAGCGTTCTACTCTTGCTGCAATCTTTCTGAAATTACAATTCCGGATAGTGTAACCTATATCGGTAACAGTGCTTTTGTACGTTGTGAAAGTGTTGCTGAAATTTTACTACCAAAAGGTATAACAAGCATCGGGGATGATACCTTCTTCTTTTGTTTAGCTCTTAAATCCGTTATAATACCGGATAACGTAAAAAGTATTGGTAACAGTGCTTTTCAATGCTGTTTAAGGCTTACATCTATTACAATTCCTGATAGTGTGAAATCAATTGGTGAAAATGCCTTTAATGGTTGTATAAACCTTGATACCATTAAAATACCCGCCAGTGTAACCGGTATAGGGGACAATACATTTGGCTTTTGTAAAAAGTTGACTATCTATGCCCCGAAAGGCAGCTACGCCGAAGAATATGCAAAGGAAAAAGGAATTAATTTTATTGAAGGGTAATCCAAAAAAAGGAGTTACTATGAAGAATAAAACGGATTTCATAATTGAAAATGGTGTTCTTACAAAATATGTTGGTAAAAAAACGAATGTTGTTGTACCCGATGGCGTCACAACTATAGGTAAATCCGCATTCTATATGAAAGATTCAATAAGAACAATTCAGCTTCCCGATACAGTAACAGGCATTGGTGATGAGGCTTTTTCTTGTTGTAGAAGCCTTGTCTCGGTTAAGCTTCCCGTCGGCTTAATAAGTATTGGTGAGAGTGCATTTGAATTTTGTGGAAGCATTACCTCAATTACTTTTCCCGAAAGCCTGACAACTATAGGACACGCTGCTTTCTCCGGTTGTTCATCGCTTACTTCTATTGAAATTCCTGATAGTGTAATAAATATTGAACCCTATGCCTTCAGCTTTTGTTTAGCTCTGGCATCGGTTAAGCTCCCTGTTGGTTTAGTATGTCTTTCCAAGCGAGTTTTTTCGGGTTGCAAAAGTATTACTGAGATTACACTTCCGGATAGTGTAAAAAAAATCGACGAATTTGCATTTTTTGAATGTGAAAAACTTAAATCGGTTACACTTCCTGATGGTGTAACGGAAATTGCTGAAGGAGCTTTCAGTTGTTGCAAAAGCCTTGCTGCAATTACAATTCCCGAAGCACTGAGGGTTATAGAGTGTGATGTGTTCTCAGGGTGTGAAAGCATAAAATCAATTAAAATTCCGGATGGGATAACAGGTATACTTCATAGAGCTTTTTATAATTGTACCGGTCTTACTTCTGTTACAATACCCAAGGCTGTCGACATTGTTTACGGTGATGCTTTTATTAATTGTAAAAATCTCACGAAAATAAATGTGGCTAAGGAAAACCCTTATTTTTCCTCTGTGGATGGTGTTTTGTTCAATAAATCAAAAACTACTATAGTAAGATATCCATCAGCCCAAAAACAAGCAGAGTACAGTATTCCTTTTGGCGTGACAAAAATCGGAGATTCAGCCTTTGAGGGGTGTTTGAATCTTGAAACTGTAAAAATACCTATGAATGTAACAGAAATTGGCGCATCAGCTTTTTCATGTGCAGAAAATCTCGTGTCAATTGATATCCCCGACAGTGTTACAAAAATTGAAAGAGATACCTTTGGTGGCTGCAGACGTCTTGCTTCAGTTACAATTCCCTATGGAGTTAAATGTATCGGTAATGAGGCCTTTACCGGGTGTACTATGCTTAAATCAATTTCTATTCCCCAAACTGTTGAAGCTATTGGCACCTACGTCTTCTGTAAATGTGAGTCCCTTGAGGAGGTAGTGCTTTCTGACAAAATAAAAATGCTTGGTATGGGTCTGTTTTCAGAGTGCAGAAAGCTTACTACAGTTAAAATTCCCTGCTTTTTGGAATATATCAGCTACAGCGCTTTTTCAGAATGTTATAACCTGAAATATTTGGAGTTACCTGAAACTATCGGGCTCTCTGCGCTTGAGGTAGTTTGGAATAGATTTTATAAACAAGATTATACAGAGTGTGTTTTGACATCATTTCTCAGGTGTATATCAAAGGAAATTCTTTTAAAGTCGGAAATAGACAAAAAGATAAAGCAGCATAAAGCTTTAATAATTGATTATGCAATAAATAATGATGACGTACTTGTTTTAGAAAAGCTGTTCAGCTTATATAAAAAAAAGATTCCTCTTGAAGATTTAAATTCTTATATAGCTAATGCAAGCTCAGCTACGGGTGTTAAAGCAATGCTTTTACAATATATGAAAAATCACTATTCGCAAAAAATACAGGAGAAGTATGAAAACATTAAGCTGGAAAAAGAACTGGGAATCAGACAGCGGAGCTATCTCGATTGGCAAAAAGTATTTAAATTAAAAAAATTAGAAAATAATGAAGTAATAATAACCGGATATAAAGGTATGGAAGAAGCTGTAATTGTCCCGGAATATATAACAAAATACAGAGTTGTGGGAATTGGTGACAAAGCTTTCAGTCCTGCTCAGCCTTCTTTAGATGCTGACCAAATAAAAGCAAGGAAGAAAATACAAAAAATTTTTCTTCCTGACAGTATAAAAAGTATTGGCGAAAGTGCTTTCGAGCGTTGTTATGCGCTATGTGATATTACACTGCCCTCTGATTTGGAAACTATTGGTGCTCATAGTTTTGCCTTTTGCAAAATTGAGTCACTGGAACTTCCCGAAACCCTTAAAGTCATTCCTGCTTTTGCCTTTGGCGGTTGTAGAGATCTAACTTCAATTACGATTCCCTCTAGTGTAAAAAAGATTGATTCCTGTGCATTTATCAGATGTGATAATCTGAAATCTGTCAAGGTTTCAGGCAGTGTTAAGGCTATTGGTGTAAATGCTTTTTCTTTTTGTAAAAAGCTTACCATTTATACAACTAAAGACAGTCTGGCCGAAAGCTACGCAAGAAAAAACAATATTCCGTTTGTTGTTGAGTAATTTAAGCAGAATAAAAAGCTTTAATAAAAGGAGATATCGTAATGAACGATATTAAGGATTTTGTAATTGAAGATGGTGTGCTGACGAAATACCTGGGTAAAAGTGAGTATGTTATTATTCCTCGTGGTGTGGAGCGAATAGGAAAATATGCTTTTAGCAGTAATACGTATATTAACAGAATTGAAATGCCTGAGGGCGTAAAATATATTGATGAGCATGCGTTTCAAAACTGTTCATGGCTGGATAGAATAAATATTCCTGATACTGTTATCAGTATAGGTGTAATGGCATTCAGAAGCTGTACAAGGCTGCCTGCAATAAAAATACCCGATAGTGTAACAAGCATCGGTGAGGGTGCGTTTTTATATTGCAACTATCTTGTAGCAATAACCATACCCAAAAGCGTCAGGCATATTTCTGATTATATGTTTGGTGGCTGTGAACGTCTCAGCAGAGTCACTATTTCCGAGGGTGTTAAGTCTATCGGGGCTAACGTGTTTTCCGAGTGTGATAATCTTACCTCTGTTATACTGCCTGAAAGCTTAACCGACATTGGAGAAGGTGCTTTCGTCAAATGCTCACGGCTAAAAAAGATAAATATCCCCCATAGCCTTAAAGCAATTGGGTCAATGGCTTTCAGGGGGTGTAACGCTCTTGCGAACAGGGATGGCTTTGTTGTAATAAAAGGTGTTTTGTTCGGTTATTTCGGACAGGCATACAATGTTGTAATCCCCAAAAATGTAACAGCTATTGACGAGGGAGCTTTTTATTATTCTAATCGCTTCAGGTCAATTGGAATTTCTGAAAATGTAAGACGAATCAGCTCCGAAGCACTTCGTGATTGTAAAGAAATTGAAGCGATAAATGTAGCAGATAATAGCCCGTTTTTTTCATCTGTTGACGGTGTATTGTTCAATAAGGAAAAAACTATTTTAATAAAATATCCTATCGGAAAAAGAGCTGCAGATTACGATATTCCTTCGGGTGTAACTAAAATTGGTGTAAATGCCTTTAATTCCTGCAGATTTATTGAAACGGTTAATTTTCCCGAAAGCGTAACAGGAATTTGTAAGTTTGCATTCTGCCATTGTGTTAAGCTCAGGACAATTCAAATTCCCGAGGGTGTAGCAGAAATTGGTACAAACGCTTTTGCATATTGCATAAGGTTAGAAAAAATCGCTTTGCCTAAAAGTGTGAAAAAAATATATAAACGTGCGTTTTCCTATTGTAAAGAAATTGTCGAGTTAAGCTTTTCTGACGGTATTGAATGTATAGAGGAGAATGCTTTTGATGGTTGTTACAAAATAAATAATATCAATTTCCCTGAAAATATTGATAACTTTGAAGGCTCCTCGGCTCAGGTTATATGGGACTATTTTATGGAATCGAAGCAGCATAAAATATATATGATGTGCTCGTTTCTTGAGCAGTGTCCCAGCATTGCTGTTAATACAATGAAGGTAAACGGAATACTCAAAGCCAATAAGAATAAATTGTTTGAGCTGGCAATAAAAGCTGATAATGCTGATATAGTGGGGAAATTATTCAGCTTGTATAAAGATAAGGTTTCGCTTGAAATGTTGAAAGCATACGAAGAGCAAGCTGACACAGCGATTGGCGTAAAAGCCTTTATTATGGACTACAGGGCAAAAAATTACTCTCAGGAAAAGCAAGATAGATATGAGAATGATAAATTGGACAAGGAGCTTGGTCTGAAGGAGCGCAGCGTTACAGAATGGAAAAAAATATATTCCTTGGATGTTGATGGTGAAAATGTAACCATAACCGGTTACAAAGGCTTGGATATTGATGTAATTATTCCTGAAAAAATTGGTAAATACACTGTTGTTGCCATTGCTCCGTCTGCTTTCAGTCCCGTTGCGTCAAATATACGTGGCAAAACAGAAGAAATACGTAGGAGACTAAGATCGGTTTTTATACCGGCTACAGTAACAAGTATTGGTAGAGGAGCTTTTTTAGGATGTTCTGCCCTGACAGCAGTAAATATTCCCGACGGTATATCCGTTATTGAAAAAGGTACATTTTTCGCTTGTAAGGGCCTTATGTCAATTACAATCCCGGATAGTGTAAATATTATTGACTCCAGAGCATTTATGGGTTGTAAGAGCTTATCATCAATTACGATTCCCGAGGGGGTAATATACATAGGAAACAGAAGCTTCAGCTATTGTGAAGCACTTACAGGAATCACAATTCCCGAGGGTGTGAAAAGTATAGGGAATTGTGTGTTCGAAAACTGTGAAAACCTTGCCACGCTTACAATGTCACCTGAGTTAAGTCGCATAGGGAATAAGGCTTTTTCAGGCTGTAAAGCCCTTGCCGATGAACGTGGATTTATCATTGTGAAAAATGTATTGTATGGTTATTGTGGTACAGAAACGAATGTTATTATTCCTGATACTGTAAAAAGACTGAGCGAAGAAGCTTTTAAAGCTAATGAAACTATTATTTCTGTAACAATTCCCCATAGTGTCAGATATATGGGCGAGAGAACCTTTTACGGATGTGGATTGTTGGCGTCAATTATATTTCCTGACAATACAAAAGGTATTGGTGCGGGAATGTTTGAAAATTGTTTAAGCCTTGAATCTGTTACAATTCCAAAGAATATAGCAGGAATAAGCGCAAAGGCATTTGCCGGCTGTGAAAATCTGACCTCCGTTTTTCTTTCTGAGGGAGTGACACAAATAGCAGAAAATGCCTTTAAAGGGTGTTGGAGGTTGAGAATACACGCCCCTAAGGGATGCTATGCTGAGACATTCGCAAACGAGAACCTGATCGGATTTGTTGCAGAATAATATTTGACTTGTACAGCTTAATGAGGTATTATTTAAAAAATATTGAATTTAGGATGATAAAATGAAGGTTATATCTGTTGCCTCTGCCAAGGGTGGGGTAGGAAAATCCACATTTTGTGCCAATGTAGGCAAAATGCTGGCACTTCACGATAAAAGTGTGCTTCTTGTAGATATGGATATCGGCGTAAGGAGCCTGGATATTTTATTGGGCGTTTCCGAAAAAACAGTCTACAACTGGGGCGATGTTATAAAAAACAATGTGGATTACAGAAAGGCTGTTATTGAGGTAAGCAGAAATTTGTTTTTGCTTCCTGCACCCATTGATTTTTCGGAGGAATACACAGCTGAAAGGTTTTCAGAGTGTATCGAAAAATACAAAAAGGATTTTGAGTTTATTATATTGGATTCACCTGCAGGGCTTGAAAGTGGTTTTTTGCTTTCTTCAAAGGCAAGTGACAGTGCAGTAATTCTTTCCACACCTGACAGTATAAGCATACGTGCAGCATCCTACGCCTGTGAGAATGTAAGAAAAAATGGTGTGTCTGATGTGCGCCTTGTTGTAAATAAGTTCAATAGAAAGCTACATAAAAAAATAAATGTAGACGAAATTATTGATACTGTCGGTGCAAGACTTTTGGGCATAGTACCTGATTCGCAGGAGATTTATGCAAGTACAAATGGTGAAAAAATACCTTATGCCTGCAAGGGTAACGGTGCATTTTTAAGAATTTCACAAAGGCTTTGTGGTGAAAATATTCCGTTAAAGCTCAGAAATCTTTAATTTTTTATTGACATTTGTGATTTTTCGGTTATATAATATGGGTGCAACATTTAAGTAGCTACAAAAGTTGCCGAAAATAAAACAGGGGAGCTGACGGACGTCGGCTGAGAAAGAAAACATTCCTTTTCTGACCCTAATAACCTGATGCGGATAATGCCGTCGTAGGAAAAATACCTTTGGATTAGTATCTCTCTATGGCAGTGTTACCGCCGTAGGGAGATTTTTATTCGGAGGTATTTTAATGAAATCTTTAACAAAAAAAGAAAAAATAAGAAGACTTGTTGAAAGTGCTTTAATGCTTGCTCTTTCAACTCTTTTGGCGGAATTTGCCATAATCAACTTCCCTTTTGGCGGAAGTGTTACCATTTTCAGTCAGGTGCCAATGGTATTTATATCATATCGCTATGGCATTAAATGGGGTGCTTTTACAGGACTTTGTATGGGCGTAATTCAAATGCTTTTCGGTATGGGCAATTTTGCTTATGTAAGCGGTATATCAGCATATCTTATCCTTATATTCGCAGATTATATAATTGCTTTTGGTGCTTTAGGCTTCGGTGGTATGTTTAAGAATAAAATAGATAATCCTGCTGTTGCTCTTGGTCTGGGTGGTGCAGTTGTGTCCGTTATAAGATTTATATGCCATTTCATAAGTGGCGTAACAATCTGGGGGGATTATGCCGAGGGTGCTCAGGCGGTCTGGGAATATTCGCTTACTTATAATGCAGGATATATGTTGCCTGAGTTGATAATAACAGTTGTTGGTTGCGTTGTTATTGCTTCAATTTTTGACCTTTCTTCACCCGAAATTAAAATCAGAAAGGGTAAAAGGGCTTAAAAAGCCTGTAAAAAGTTAATATTTTGTAAACCTCCTTATTAATTTCTGTTTTTATTTGAATTTTACCGTAAAAGGTGCTAGAATGAAAATAGATTATTATGAGGAGGTTTTTCCTTGGATAAAGAAAAATTGAACGAGTTGGATGAAATTGCAAAAACAGCTGATGAGGCTGCTGTAACTGATGATGATTTTGCCAATGTAGTAGATAAAGCAAATAACTATTCCAATGCTCAGCTTAATGACGAGCTGGAACGCCTTGCCGACACTTTCAGAAGTGAGCTGAAAAAGGCTCAGGCAATGACGGAAGAGGAGCTTATTAAAAACGGTATAATAATTCAGCAATACGAGGATGAAGAGGGTATTATTCCCGAGGATGAGCTTTGTCAATGCTGTGGTGAGCAAAGACGAGACAAAAGCTTTGGTGAAAATTACGAATATTGCAGAAGCTGTCGTGAAGCAATGAAAAGATACCCCATAAGCATATATAGCTGGGTACTTCTTGCTGCAACAGTATTTGTTGCAGTAGTTTCTGTGTTCTCCTTTATCGCAGATTACGATATTTACGACACTGTACGTAAAGCTGATAAGTATTTGTCTGAAAATAAAATGTTTTCTGCATACGAAGCCTATGACGATGCTATAGCTTCCTTTGATTCCAAGGAAGTTGTTGCTGAAAGACTTTATCTGAAAACTGCAGAAATTCTGTTTGATGCTATGCCCGATGGTGTGTATACAATGAGCGAGGTTCAGGCAAGAATAAAAGAAGTGCTTACTCCCGGCGAAATGAATATTCCCTTGTATGCTAAATATAAGAATTTGTACAACGAATGTCAGGTTATGTATGGAACAATGGAACAGTTCTATACCGTAATGAATGACGAAAAATATGCAGATTTTGACGGTAAGGATGAAGAAACCTATCAAGCTTTGATAGCTGATATAGGCGCAATTGCAAATAAACAGGTAACAGTTACTTCTGTTGACGGAAAAAACAGCACTCTTATGTCTGCAAGTCCTCAGATAGTAAAGTTCTGTCAGTTTATGGTAGCATATTCAGTTGACCAGTTTGACGATTCTTACAAATATATGAAAGAGGTTTATGCCCTGGATCCTGCTGCTATATGGCTTTATGCTTATGAATTAGGCTTGGTGGAGCTTCAGAAGGGTAATGTGGATGAAACCAAGGAGCTGGCAGAAATAATTTATTCAATTAATGTGGAGAATCCCAATAGCTATATATTGGAATCATCTGTTGCAAGGATGACGGGTAACACTAAAAAAGCTATAAGCTATGCAGAGGATGGCATTGAATGTATACCGGATTATGCTGAGCTTTACAGGGTTAAGGCTATGGCACATATAGTAAAAGGTGACTATGAGGCTGCCAAGGAAAGTATAGATACAGCTCTTGAGCTGGAGGAATACGGTTTGGCATATATGGTTGCTTTGGTTGCTGAAAATGAGCTTGGCAATAAAGACAGAGTGCAGGAAATAAAAGACACTATGGAAGAAAATGGCGCTGAGCTTTCGGAAAAAATCGAAAAATACTTAAAGGGTAAAATTTCAGCACAGGAAATGTTTACAGAAGGGACAGGTGATGTAGAGTGATAAATTTATATGTTGTTACACGTGTTCTGACTGTTTTCGGAACATTTATGAGAGCCTTCTGGGAGCAGGTTGCCTGTCGTATATGTGGTATCCCGGTTGAGGATATAAGACCATTTAAGGTTTCTGAGCTTTGTGGTCATATTGAACACGAATTAATAAAAAAGAAATCACACATCTTTCTAGTGTGCTTTCTTCCCTTCGTTATGAATTTTATTTTCGCCTGCTGCTTCCTTTTGAGTGGTGCATACAGAATTGTTTACATAGGCGATTTTAAAAGCTTCAGCTCCTGGGTTTTCTTGTGGTTGGGAATTTCCTTTGCTGCCAACTGTGTACCTTCTTTTGAGGATGTTTTGTCCTTTAAGGAAGCATTTTTTGAAAAAAATACAAACCTGTTAGTAAAAATAATTGTTGCTCCGTTTTTCGGAGTGATTTACGGTTTTTCTCTTCTTGAAAGAATATCCGTGACATTAGTAATATCTGTGTTGTTTGCACTTGTTTTTCCACAGCTTGTAAATATCGTTTTCCCGGTTATAAATATTATATCCCAAAGCTAAGAATATAAGAAAATTATATTAGAGGTGGTATGTATTATGAAGAAAACAGCAAGTATTATTTTGGTGTTGTGTTGCGTTTTTTCAATGCTTTCAGTTAGCGTAACAGCTACAAACGTAACAACCAAAAATCTTGAGGCAGCTAAAAAAGCCTATAGCACAAAAAATGTTATAATCAATGAGTCTGTTGATACCCTACAGGCTGATTTGTTTGAAGCAGCGTTGGAAAAATCTTCGGATAAATCACCTTGTATTGTGTATATACCTTCAGGCAGGTCCTATGTAATTGCAGAAGAAAAGGTACATAATAGTGGTAATATAAAAGCCGGCTACCAATCGGGTGTATATGTTCCCGAAAATGTAGTTCTTGTAGCAGAAGCTGATACAGTTATAAAGGCTGGCTCGTCTATGCAACGTTTGATTCTTGTGAGTGGCTCTGTGTACGGTGGCAAGTATGACGGTGCAAATAAAACCTATTATGCACTTCAGTACAAAAACTCAACAGTGTTCGAAAAAACAAAATCCGGTGACAAGCAGGTTGACGGTAATATAGAATACACTACTGTTACAGGTGCTACAAAGGGTGGTATCAAAGCAATAGGCTGTAAAAATATCCGTATCTGTTGTAATAAAATTTATGACTGCACCACAAGTAATGCCTGTGGTATCAGTATAATATACGGCTCTTATGCAACATCTGTTTCAAAGAATACCATAACTAATATTGGTTCAAATAAAAAAGGCTCAGGTATAGATATTACCCATGCCACAGCTTCAAATGTAAACAGCAACACCATATCAAAAACAGGTGGGCACGGTATAAGCACAGATACAGAGCAGAGCCCTGCAAGTAAAACAAAACAGAGCTATGTCAGAATAGGTAATTTAAAGAGTAATAAAATTTCAAAAACAGGAACACACGGAATATGGCTGGAAAAGAAAAGCTATATAACAGGCTCTTTTTCCGGCAATACCATTACAAATGCAGGCTCTTGCGGTTTGGCTATTCAGGGTACTCATAAATACCCCGGCGACAACAAATATGTTATTAAAACTATGACCTCTAATACCATTAAATCCAGTAAACGCTCAAATATAAGCCTTACAGGTAAGTACGGTCTTATGAGATTGGGTAAAAATAATATAATAGGCAATTCTGTGGAGCAATGCTCTATAGTTGTTGACCAGAAAGCAAAGCTTTACATAACAGGTACCGGTAATAAGATAAATGGTAGCAAGGAATATGGTATTTATCTTAAAAACGGTTCCTATCTGAAATCAGAACAGAAAAAAACCTATATACAGGAAAACGGAAAATATGCAATCGGTCTGGCTACCGAGAGTAAGGCTGTAATTAAGTATGCAACCCTTACCAACAACACAAAGGGCTCAGCCTATGTGGGCAAGGGCTCAACACTGAAGTTGACAAGCTGCAAAACCGATAAAGTAGTTAACGGTAAAAGTGCATAATAAAAACACAAGCTCCCTTGAGAAGATAATTCTTTTCAAGGGAGTGCTTTTTTGAAAAATCAAATAATATTTGAATATTACTGAAATGTATGGTAGTATGTTTTTATAATATTATTGTAATATAATTAAAAGGTGGAAAATTTATGTTATTACCGGCAAAATGTCCCGAATGTGGTGGTCTTATTGAGGTTAATTCAGAAAAAAAGGCAGCAAACTGTCAGCATTGTGGCAATGCTTTTATTGTGGAAGATGCAATCAATACCTTTAATACATACTATAACATATCCGGTGATTACACTGCAAACCACAATTATGGTGAGGGTTCCGTAGTTAATATTTATGAGGACAAATCCAAGGATTTTGTTATTGCAGGTGGTGTTTTGAAAAAATATCAAGGGGCGTCGTTAACACCTGTTGTTCCTGAGGGGGTTATCGCTATTGAAGGTGGAGTATTTGAAAATAGTATGATAACTAAGGTTACACTTCCATCAACACTTAAAGAATTACGTTGTTTATATGAAGAAGATGAGGAAGGTTACGAGATTTGTACGGGCGTATTTTCTGATTGTAAAGTTCTTGAAGAGGTTAATTTACCAGATGGCTTGACTATTATAGGTGCTCGTACTTTCAGCGGTTGTAAGAGACTGCTTTCAATAACAATCCCCGATAGTGTAACTAGTATAGGGGATGAGGCTTTCATTTCTTGTGCCAGTCTTACTCAAATAACAATTCCTAATTGTGTTACTGAAATATCTCTTAACCATTGTGAAAGTCTTACAACATTTGTAATTCCCGATAGTGTAACATCGATACCTATGTGGGCTTTTTCTGGTTGTACAAATCTTAAATCAATATCCATTCCTAATAGCGTAAAAATTATAAAAAAATTTGCTTTCAGTAATTGTATAAGTCTTACTTCAGTAACAATCCCCGATAGTGTGAATTTTATAGGTGATTATGCTTTCGAGGGGTGCACAAGCCTTGAATCTGCTGTAGTTCCGGAAAAAATTGTAAATAGTCCGAGGGCGAATATCAGACTATCATTTATTAATGCATTTGTAGATACGCCCTTTTTGAATAAAATATGCGAGGAAAAGAAGAAAGAGGAAGAAGAAAAAGAAGCCCAAAAACAAAAAGAAGATGCCGAAAGCCAGAAACTTATTGATGAACGAAAGAGCAAAGGTTTATGTGTGTTTTGTGGTGGTTCTATAAAAAAAGGTTTTCTTTTCGAGAAATGTAGTAAATGTGGTATGCTAAAAACTTATTAATAATACACCAAAATCTCCTATGGTAGTTCAATCTACCACAGGAGGTTCTTTTTGTTTACATTATATTCTGTGTTATTACAATTTCGTTGCTGTCCGTAAAGGTTGTAATAATACCGTTTCTGTGGGCTGTTGAAAGGGTTGGAGCTTTTGCAACCATTGTAAGATTCCATTTTACATTGGGATAAATTTTTCCTAAATGGTTTGTAACAATGGTAAGCTCCGGCTTCAGTGTTTTCAAAAAGCCCTTTGAGGATGAACCATAGTAACCGTGGTGACCTATTTTCAGAAGGTCTACATCGCCAATGTCATCGGTGTAAATTTTCTCAAGACCTGAATCATTAGTGAAGTCGGCAGCCAGGAAGGCTGTTTTGTCACCTTTTTTTATAATAACTCCAACGCTGCTTGCGTTTTCACCCTTTGAATAAACCTCTTCGGGGGTTACTGTGTTAATAAAACGCAGAGTGAAATCACCAAAGGCGAATTCTGTGTCAGGTAAATCGCTTATAACAGGAATGTTTTTTCCTTCAAGGGCTTTCAGAATTTTCTCGTAGGTTGCTTTGTTACCCCAGGCACCTGTTTCCATTTCTGTTGCTACTTTTTCATTGAATTTTTTGAAATATGCTTTTTTTGCAGATATATCTTTATCCTTAAAAATTGCCTCAAAATTTCCTGCGTGGTCATAGTGAATGTGGGTGCCTAAAACAAATTCAAAGTTAACCTTGCCGTTTTTATCTGTTGCCACCTTTTTTATATAAGCTATAACCTCGTCACGATACCCCTCGTAGGCAGTTTTTCTTCGTGGGTTTTCGTCACCCTCGCCCGAATCTATGAGTGCAAATTTTCCGTTGCTTTCCAATATAATACAGTCGGAGTTTGCAGTGTTAAGAAAATGTATTCTGTCATCACCGTTTTTGTAATCAAAGGCTTCGTCTGTAATGGTAAGCCTGTTAACATATTTGTTTCCGAGAGCAACAACTGCAATATCAAGAATAAAAACTGAAAGCATAACGCTTGTTACCACCCAGGTGGCAATAACACGTGCAAGCTTTTTCTTGTCTTTTTTCATACCTTAACCCCCTTATCCATTTTTTTGAATAAAAGGGAAAGGTTTTTGTAGGGAACCTGCTGCCAGGCAGATACAATAAGCAAAGCACCTACACAATGCATAGGTATTCTTGCTAAAAGATTTGGGAAAAGAATTATAACAACACCACACACAGCTACTGTTATAACTGCTGACAGTGGAGAATAGCCGGTTATATCAAACTGCCTTACAGGTAAGAAGGAAAGAACGCCACCTGTCAGGTTTACCAGTGAGTTTTTACCCTTGTTTTCATCAGAGGAGCGCAGGAAAAGTACAAAGCCAAAGAAAAACGCACCTATAATTAATGGTAAAATATTGGTTGCTTCAAAGCTTTCGGGAAAGCCAAAGGGAACAGGTGGTGAATGCTTGTATATTTCAAAGCTTTCAATTTCGTTAACTGTGGTTAATTCCCTTTGTGGATTAAGAATTAGATTAAGAATAAGTGGCACAAAAAGGGTCATAAACTCAGCCGGAAGAATTTTATTGAGCTTTCTGAACTTGAAGGGGTAGGTAATCATAGCAAAAAGGGTAATGGTTCCGTAAAGAAGCCCCCTGAAATGTGGGTGAAAGCCTAAAGAACGGTAGCTTTTCAGCATTTCAATTGCTGTGCTGCCGGTTGCACCAATACCGAAGTATTGGTTTGTAAGAATAACAGTTGCAATAAGTGCAAGTATTAAGGTTATCCACGCTATACTGCCTTTTATGATTGAGTTTTTCTTTATAACGGAAGTGAGAAGAACATAAATAATAACACCACTTACTATGCAAACAGGCAGGTAAATGCTACCACATTCAGATATAACATAGTGCACGGGCAAAAGCAGAAAAGCATCGGGTGAGTATATTTTGTTTTTGCTTTTTACCGAGAATAAAGCACAAAGCAAAACGCAAAAAAAGACATTCCAAAGACCGAGCCCTGCGGATGCAGCTGTGCAAAGGGCATAAGACCCTGTAAGCATAGCACCTGTAAGACCCGAAAGAATGTCGGTTTTTATATTTTGTTTTGTTAAAGAGCTGCTCATATATGCTTCCTTTAAAATGTAATACCTTAGTATTCTACAATAATTGTAGGAAATAAACAATAGTGAAACTAAAATTTTTTAATAAGTGTTTTTATCAAATCGTTGAAATATGTTGACAATTTGCTTTTCTTTATTTATAATGAAGGGGATTAAAATTGGAATGGAGTGTGCATTGTTATGGAAATGACACCTATAAAAAAAATAATTATCGGTTTGGCAATAATCACTGTTGCTATATCACTTATCACAGCTAACAATATGGCTTCTGTTATGCTTATTGTTGCTTCAAGGGAAGCTGGTTCTGCACAGCAGCAGAATGTACAGACAAATGCTACTGTTCAGCAGCCCCAGACCAACAATAACACACAGGGCGGTTCTTCTTCAAATGACAACAATACTGCAACTACTGCTCCTGCAGAAGCAACCACACAGGGCTCTGTTGCCACAACAGCACCCGCAGCAGGTGAAACTCAAAAAGCAGAGGATAATAAAGCTCCCGGTGCAAAGCTTTCTGACAAAGAAGTTGTAGATTTGTATAAAAAAGCTGTTAACGCTGCAAGAACAAAATCAACTTCAGTAGTTCGTGTTAAAGATGGTGCTATCAACTACAAGGGTATTGTTGAGGCCGGTAAGCTTTCCAGCACAGCAGGTACTCTTATGGGTATGTTTATGGCTGATGGTCCCGATGCTATTGAAGCTAAAAACGAAGCTTGGGAAAAAGAAAAGCTTCCCGACGCAAGTGCTCTTACAACAAATGGTCTTCAGAAGATTTCTTATGAAGACAAAGGTGACAAATATGTTGTTACCCTTGTTGCTAAAAATGCAAAGAACCCCAAAGCAGGTGCTGATGGCGTTGGTGCTATTGCAGGTGTTATTGAAGAATCTCAGATTACAGGTGCAATCGGTTCAGTTCCCGGTCTTACACTTGAAGGTATCAGCATTGATTATGAAAACGTAACATCTGTTGCAACAATTGATAAGGCAACAGGCAACCTTGTTGCTCTTAATCTTGATGCACCTTGTGTTCTTAATATCGGCTATGCTAAGGTTCCGATTCTTGGTGAGGTTAATAATGCTAAGGTTGGTATCCAGGTTATTACAGAATACACAGTTGCTTATTAATTAAGGAATACATAAAATAAAGACAGCGTCCTTGTGGCGCTGTTTTTTAGTCTGTAAAGGTTTTATTATGGTTGATGTTATTAGTTCTGAAAATATTCACCCTCTTTTAAAGAGTGAGTTAAAAAACAAAATAAAAATTCAAGCTTTAGAAAAAACAACCTCTACAAACGCCCTTGTTCGTGAATGTGCAACAGAGTGCGATGAAGGTCTTGTTATAATAGCAGGGGAGCAGACTGCCGGCAGAGGCAGAATGGGAAGGGCGTTTTTTTCTCCCGGTAATTCCGGGGTGTATATGAGTCTGCTTCTGAAGCCTCAGATAAAACCACAGGATGCAATACACATAACCACTGCAGCAGCAGTCAGCGTGTGCAGAGCTTTGGAGTCAATGGGAATAGCAAATCCGAAAATAAAATGGGTTAACGATATTTTTATAAACAACCGAAAGGTTTGCGGGATACTGACTGAATCAAGCTTTGATGCACAAAAAAATATGCTGAATTATGCTGTTCTGGGTGTTGGAGTAAATATTTATCAATCGGAAGAAGGCTTCCCCGAGGAAATTCAGAATATAGCAGGTGCAGTTTTCGAGGAACGAAAAGTGAATTTGCGTAATGAATTTATTGCAGCTTTTCTTAATGAGTTTTTCGGTTTTTATAATGAGCTTTCCCTAAAAAAATATTTAACCGAGTACAAAGAAAAAAGCTTTGTTTTGGGAAAAGCTATAACAGTTATCCAAAACGAAAAAACAGAATCGGCAAGGGCAATAGATATTGATGAAAATTGCAATTTAGTAGTGGAAATGTCTGACGGAACGGTGAAAAAGCTTTATTCGGGTGAAATATCTGTGCGATTAAGCTAAAAATTATTCATTTTTACCAATAATCCCCCCTTTAAATTTTAACAGTATTAATGTAAAAATTTCTTAATACTATTGCAATTAAAAGAATTGTGTGATAAAATCTGTTTGTATATATGGTAGTGTACTGTCTTTAGGTGTATACTATCCTATCTGTTTAGGAGGATTAATATGAAAGCAACAAAGAAAATTGTTAGTGTTATCTTAGCAATAGCTCTTATGGTTGTAGCTTTTGCAATGCCCGTTGGTGCTGCAAAGGTTTACCCCCTTGTTATTGTTGATGGTATCTTCTCAACAAAATTGTACTCCAACATCGGAACAGCTGAAGAAGCAGAAATTTTCGCTATGGACGATGTTGCAATGGAAGAAATGATTAAGGAGATCGGTGGTTCCTTTATTGGTGGCTGTATCAAATATGGTCAGAACAAAAAGAGCTATGACAAGTTCGCTGATGAATTCTTCCCTGTAGTTAATAAGTACATTGACCCCATCGGCTTCAACCCCGACGGAACAGCTAAGGATGCTACAGTAGGCATTAAGCAGAATGAAAAGCCCATGGCTGAGTATTCTGACGAAGAAAAAGCAGGTCTTTCTGTTTTTGCTGTAGCTTATGCTGAAGAATTCGGTGAAGAAAATGTTTACAACTTCGGTTATGACTGGAGATATTCTCCCATTGATGCCGCTGAAGAATTAGACAAATACATCGAAAATATTAAAGATGACCTTGGTGTTAAAAAGGTTAATGTTGTTGCTCACAGTATGGGCGCAAATGTAGTTCTTGCATATCTTTACGAGTTTGGTGCAAAGAGCATCAACAACCTTGTATTTACATCACCTGCATGGCAGGGCACAAGCATCGCAGGTAACATTGCAACAAAGAACATTGAGTTTGATATGTTCACAGTTGAAAACTACCTTGTTCAGATGGCTAATGTAAGCGCTACAACTCATATTACTGCTTTCATAATTTCATTTATAGCAACATACGACGGTCTTTCAAAGGAATATTTTGGCGACATCAACAAAGCAGCAGCCGGTATCCTTCCCCGTTTGTATACAGATGTAGTTAACACAAACATTGCAGGTATGCCCGGCTTCTGGAGCCTTGTTCCTGCTGAGTATTACGAAAAAGGTATCGAAACAATCTTTGGCGATGCTATTGATGCAGGTCTTAAAGATAAGATTGATGCTTACTACAAAATCCAGACAAATGCTAAAACAATCATTGAAAATGCTATGGCAGACGGTGTGAACTTCGGTATCGTAGTTGGCTACAACTGCCAGATGATTCCGATTTGCGACGATTACGAGCAGAGTGACACAATTATTGATGTTAAATATGCAAGTGGTGGCGCAACTTGTGCACAGTACCTTCAGGCATTTGACGACTGGACAAATATTTACAACCAGAAAATCAAAGATGGTCACAATCACGTTTCCTGGGATTATAAAGTAGATGCTTCAACATGTATGTTCCCCGAACAGACTTGGTTCTACAAAAACTTACAGCACAATGCTTACAATGTAGATTACGGCACAACAGATATCGTTGTATGGCTTCTTAGTGCAGAAGAACAGTACGATGTTTTCACAGATACAGAAAATTATCCTCAGTTCTCTCTTTACAACACATACAAGAGAAAGGTTACACCTATCAACATCACAGGTATGATTGGTGACCTTGACGATACAGGAGCTATCACAACTGAAGATGCAAGATTTGCACTTAAAGTTGCTGCCGGTCAGAAAAAGGTTGATGATGACCACCAGATTATTGGTGACGTTGACGAGGATGGCGACATCACAACAACTGACGCAAGATACATCCTTGCAATGGCTGCAGGTATTGACATTGTTGAATAACCCCAAAATAATAAAAAGCTCTGCTGAAAAGCAGAGCTTTTTTACTTTGTAACATAATTGTAATTGATTTGATGTTTTTAATATGTTATAATTATAATTAAGTTAGTATATGCAATAGGGTGGAATATCTATGAGCGAAAAAATGACCAAAAAAGAAAATGCTTTACAGGCAATAAAATTTGCTGCATTTTCTGCATCAGCAGGTGTAATCCAGGTTGTGTCCTTTACACTTCTTAATGAGCTTTTACCTACAACTGACAGCGAAAATGCAATTTTACAATGGTTTTTCAATTCCGAATATGGTGCAAGCTACCTTGTAGCACTTATTCTTTCAGTTCTTTGGAACTTCACATTTAACCGTAAATTTACCTTTAAATCTGCAACTAATATTCCTGTTGCTATGCTTAAAGTTTTCGGTTTTTACTGTGTTTTTACTCCTGTTTCTGTTATTCTTGGGGAGTTGGTTGCTCAGAATACAAGCTGGGACTTTGCTGAATACCTTATTTTGGGTGTGACTATGATTACAAATATGGTTACAGAATTTTTATTCTGTCGTTTCTTCGTTTACAAAGACAGTATGAATACAGCCAAAAAAGAAAAGGAAAAAGTAGATGCCAAATAAAAAAACAACCGAAAATACAAGGATTTGTCCTGTTTCAAGAAAATGTGGTGGGTGTCAGCTAATGAATATGACATATCCCGAACAGATGAAATTCAAGCAGGCAAAGGTGGTTAAGCTTTTAGGTAGCTTTCACAGAGTAAATGAAATAATTGGTATGCAAACACCATTTCATTACAGAAATAAGGTGCAGGCAGCCTTCGGAAGAACCCGTAGTGGTGAAATTATTTCAGGTGTGTATCAGTCAAGCACCCACAATATAGTTAAAACAGACGCCTGTCTTATAGAAGATAAAAAAGCCGATGAAATAATATTAACCATAAGAAAACTTGTTAGAGCATTTAAGCTTACAGTGTATGATGAAAGAAAAGGTAATGGCTTTTTAAGACACGTTCTTGTAAAAAGGGGCTTTTCTACCAACGAAATAATGGTAGTGCTAGTTACAGGTACATCTGTTTTCCCTTCAAAAAATAATTTTGTAAAAGAGCTTTTGAAAATACACCCCGAAATAACAACAATAGTACAGAATATAAATAACAAATTTACAAGTATGGTTTTAGGGGAAAAGGAAACAGTTCTTTACGGCAAGGGCTATATCGAGGACGTTTTGTGTGGCTGTACCTTCAGAATATCACCTAAATCCTTTTATCAGATAAATCCTGTACAAACAGAAATTTTATATGGCAAAGCAATAGAATTTGCAGAACTCCGGGGAAATGAAAAGGTTGTTGATGCCTACTGTGGTATTGGTACAATAGGTATTGTTGCTTCAAAAACTGCAGGGCAGGTAATAGGCTGTGAGCTTAATGCCGATGCAGTGAGAGATGCAAAGGTAAATGCCAAAATAAATAACATTGAAAATATACGCTTTGTTTGTGCTGATGCCGGTGAGTTTATGCTTTCAATGAAAGAAGACAATGAAAAATGCGATGTGCTTTTTATGGACCCTCCCAGAGCAGGTAGTGATAAAAAATTCCTTTCCTGTGCAGTTGCAGCAGGCCCCGAAAAAATAGTATATATTTCCTGTAATCCTGAAACACAGCAACGGGATTTACAATATCTTATTAAATATGGCTACAAGGTCAAAAAGATACAACCAGTTGATATGTTTCCGTATACTTCACACGTTGAAACAGTTGTTCTTTTAAGGAGGTAAAAGCAGTGCACAGTATGAAGCTGAAGCCCGGAGCCTTTTGAGAAAATTAAAAGTGGCGAAAAGACCATAGAGCTTCGTTTGTTAGATGAAAAACGCAGACAGGTTAAAATAGGCGATGTCATTGTTTTTACAAATATGGAAACAGGCGAAAGCTTAATAAAAACAGTTGTTGCTTTGCATTGCTTCAACAGCTTCGATGAGCTTTACAAAAACCTGCCACTTTTAAAATGTGGCTATACTGAGGACAATGTTCAGAATGCAAAGCCCTCTGATATGGGAAAGTATTACCCTGTCGAAGAGCAGGCTGAGTATGGTGTTGTAGGAATAGAATTGTGCTGATTTGAATTTCTGTGGTGCTGGTTTTATATCCCAAAAAGGAGGAACACGAAATGAAAGAATACGATAAAATTTTTAATAGCGAAACTGATAAGAATTTAAAAAAAATTCAGTTAGCTAACGGACACATTTCTAACACGACAATTCTTTTTGAAAGAGAGGGTATTGTTGTTGGAATTGAATCTAAAGGTCACATCCGTTTTTGTGACAATAAAGGAAAATCGCTTATTTCATTTGATGTTCCTGCTCAGACCGGTGGCAAAGAAGTCTATGACGAGGTGCTTTGCGCAGCAGAAGGTGGTGTAATATCCTTACACTTCCCCATTGTGGAATGGATTGACAATTATCCGAATTGTGATGGTGAATTTGATAGATGGGATACCCAGGTAATAGGACACCATATAGTAAAATTTGATCCAAAGAAAAGAGATATAAATTTATCTTGATATTATAAATATTTGAAAAGAAGGTGAAATTATGGAGCATTTGTTGTATTGCACATTGAATATTTTTTGTATTGCAATACTGAGTACAATACTAGCAAGAATTTTAAGAAGCTCGGACAAGCGTGTATCACAGGTGGCTTATTCCTGGTTTATTATTTCCTCCATAATTTTGTGCTCCAGTGATTTGTTATGGGGTATAGTTGACTACAGCTATACCTGGCAATTCTCAGAGGCAGTAGATTTTGCAATAAACAGTATTTATCACATATTTACCACAGTTGTTTCCTATTTGTGGTTTTTATATGCGGAAAGCGAACAGGAGTCAAGAACCATCAGCACCAAAGTGGGCTGGGGCATCAGTATGATTCCGTTTTTAATAGATGTAGTACTTATTATATGCTCGTTAAAAAATCATTTTGTTTTCTTCATAAATTCTAACGGTGAATACGAAAGAGGAAACCTGTATATAGCTCATATTTCTATATGCTTCTTCTATATTATTTTTACATCTGTAAAAGCTTTTGTAAGATCCTTCCGTAAGGATAATTTTATGAAAAAGGATTTGCTCAGGAACCTGGCATACTTCTGTATATTCCCGTTGTTAGCAGGTGTTTTACAGGTTCTTTTTGTAGGCTCACCTTTTTTGAGCGCAGGTGTTACCTTTGCAAGTCTTCAGGTCTATGTAAGCTCACGTGAGCGTTTGATTTCTGTTGACCCTCTTACAAAGCTGAATAACAGAACAGAAATGGTACGCTTCCTTGATAACAAAATGAAAAACAGAAGCCCGGGAAAGGACCTTTATCTGTTTATAATGGACCTTGACTATTTCAAAAAGATTAATGATAAATACGGTCACATTGAGGGTGATACTGCTATTACAATAGTCGCAGATGCGCTCAGAAGTGTAGTCAGAAAAACTAATTTCTTTGTTTGTCGCTATGGTGGTGACGAGTTTGTTGTGATAGGTGAGGTCAAATCAGATTTTGAACCTGCTGAATTTATGGAATTGATTAATACCACACTTAAAGAGGAAGCTGACAAGCATCAAAAGGAATACACCTTACATATGAGTATTGGTTATTTTAAGTACACACCTGAAATTCACAGTGTTGCAGAATTCGTTTCTGCTGCTGATAAATACCTTTACAAGCAAAAAAGCGACAGGCTTTTAAAACGCTCTCAAAAGGAGCAAAGCAATAATGTTGCAGAAGAGTTTGACCTTAAAGCTGTAAAAAAAGCTGAAAAGAGAGCTGCGAAAAAATAAGAAAAAAAGGAAAATGATTTAGTGTAACGATTGTTTTCCGTAATGGAGTGATACAAATGATAAAAGTAGGTCTTTATGGCTACGGAAACATTGCAAAGGGTGTTGAGTGTGCTGTAAAACAAAATAAGGATATGGAGGTTACTTGTGTTTTCACAAGAAGAAATCCCGAAACAGTAAAAACTATTTCGGGGGCTACAGTTTACAAAACAGATGATATTTTAAATCATAAGGACGATATTGATGTTCTTGTAATGTGTGGTGGTAGTGCAACAGACTTGCCCGAACAGACACCTGCTATGGCAAAGTACTTCAATGTTGTTGACAGCTTTGATACCCACAAAAGAATACCCGAGCATTTTGCAAATGTTGATGCAGCTGCAAGAAATGGTGGTAAAATCGGTATTATTTCTGTTGGTTGGGACCCCGGCATGTTTTCCCTCAACAGACTTTATGGCAGCTGTATTCTTCCCGATGGTGCAGATTATACCTTCTGGGGCAAGGGCGTAAGCCAGGGACACAGTGATGCCATAAGAAGAATTGAAGGCGTTGTTGATGCAAGACAGTACACAATACCTGTTGAAGAAGCTCTTGATGCAGTAAGAAGTGGCAGTCAGCCACAGCTTACTACAAGACAAAAGCACACCAGAGAATGCTTTGTTGTGGCAGAAGATGGCGCAGATCTTGAAAGAATAAAAAATGAAATAGTTACAATGAAAAACTATTTTGAAGAGTACGATACAACAGTAAACTTTATTTCTCAGGAAGAATTGAATCGTGACCATAAGGGTATTCCCCACGGTGGCTTTGTTATCAGAACAGGTAAAACAGGAAAAGACCTTGAACATAACCACGTTATTGAATACAGTCTTAAATTAGACTCTAACCCTGAGTTTACTTCAAGTGTTATTGTAGCCTTCGTAAGAGCTGCTTATAAGCTTAACAAGGAAGGACAAAGTGGCTGCAAAACAGTTTTTGATATTCCACCTGCATATCTTTCTGCTAAATCCCCTGAGGAATTAAGAAAAGAAATGCTTTAATGAAAATAAAACTGATAAAGTTCCTGTACCCTCATAGGTGCAGGTTCTGTAATAATGTAATAGATTTACGTCGTCAGGTGTGCCATACCTGTGAAAATACCTTACAAAAAATCGAAGGGGAAATATGCAAGAAGTGTGGAATGGATATTTCCAAGTGTGCTTGTACAGGAAAAAAGCGTTATTATAAATATGTATGCGCCCCTTTTTATTACAAGGGTGCTGCAGGCAGGGCAGTATGGAATCTGAAATTTAACAACAAAATACGATTTTCAAAGTCCCTTGCAAAGGATATGGCAGAATGTTTTAAAACTCATTACAGTGGTTATGATTTTGATGCCTGTACCTTTGTACCTGCTTCGTCGGAGGACTTAAAAAAGCGTGGCTACAACCAGGCAGAGCTTTTGGCAAAGGATTTTTGCGAAATAACTCAATTAAAATATATGGATTTGCTTGTTAAAGAATTTTCCACACAAAGTCAACACAAGCTTCCTAAAATAGAACGAACAGGTAATCTTATAGGTACTATTGGTTTCAGGACGGATGTAGATATTGAAAA
>JAZPXQ010000005.1:0-72853 GCA_045543695.1 Acutalibacteraceae bacterium
TGCTCATCTTCAAAAATTTGCTGCTGATTTATCCCTCTTAGCATTATATGGTAAATTCCACTATTGCTTTTGCTTCTGGCTTGCCTTGGCATATATTTCACCTCGGCTTTATTCTAACCTATCAAAGGTGTTTTGTCAACATAGAGAACCGTCCCCTGTGTTATCTTATTCTAACCTATCAAAGGTGTTTTGTCAACACAGAGAACCGTCCCCTGTGTTATCCTCTGCAAAAACACTTGTTCCGCAGGAAAATATGCCAATCAACGTGGCTATTGTCAGAATTATTGCTAACAATTTTTTTACTTGCTTCATAATTTGACCCCCTGATTTATATTTTGTGGTTCCTTTTTAGGTTCCGTATATATATGACAAAAGAAGATAAAAAAGTCACACAATTTTTTCAAAAAAATCAAATTTCGGTAGGTTGAACAATACAAAAGCAAAATATTTGTAAAAAAACACAGACACATCATAGTGGAAAACTCCAAAATGATGTGTCCAACTTTTTTATCAATGATTAAATTAGCAATTTTTAATTAAACTGCTGAAAAGCCTTTTATTTACAAGCTTCTTCGATAGCAACTGCGCAAGCAACTGTCATACCAACCATGGGGTTGTTACCTGCACCGATAAGACCCATCATCTCTACGTGAGCGGGAACTGATGAAGAACCTGCAAACTGAGCGTCAGAGTGCATACGGCCCATTGTATCTGTCATACCATAGGAAGCGGGACCTGCTGCCATATTGTCGGGGTGAAGTGTACGACCTGTACCACCACCGGAAGCAACTGAGAAATACTTAACGCCGTTTTCGTTACACCACTTTTTGTAGGTACCTGCAACGGGGTGCTGGAAACGAGTGGGGTTAGTTGAGTTACCTGTAATGGAAACACCAACGTTTTCAAGTCTCATAATTGCAACGCCTTCGGGAACATTGTCTGCACCGTAGCAGCGAACCTTAGCTCTGTCGCCGTTGGAGTAAGCTGTTTCGTTAACAACCTTAACAGTTTCTGTATAGGGGTCAAACTCTGTCTGAACATAAGTGAAGCCGTTGATTCTTGAAATAATCATAGCAGCGTCTTTGCCAAGACCGTTAAGGATAACACGGAGAGGCTGTGTTCTAACCTTGTTTGCATTAAGAGCAATTTTGATAGCGCCTTCAGCAGCTGCGAAGGATTCGTGACCTGCAAGGAAGCAGAAGCACTCTGTTTCTTCGGAGAGAAGCATTTTACCAAGGTTACCGTGACCAAGACCAACCTTACGGTTATCAGCAACTGAACCGGGGATGCAGAAGCTCTGGAGACCTTCACCGATTGCAGCAGCAGCGTCAGCAGCCTTTGTGCAGCCCTTTTTGAGAGCGATAGCGCAACCTACTGTGTATGCCCAAACAGCATTTTCAAAGCAGATAGGCTGAGTTTCTCTAACGATTTTGTCACAGTCAATGCCCTTAGCAAGTGTGATTTCTTTACATTCCTCAATTGAAGAAATGCCATATTCTTTAAGAACAGCAAGGATTTTAGCCTCACGTCTTTCGTAGTTTTCAAATAATGCCATGTTCGTTTACCTCCTTATTCTTCACGGGGATCGATATACTTAGCAGCATCAGCAAATCTGCCGTAAGTACCCATAGCCTTATTGTAAGCTGTTGTGGGATCGTCGCCTTTTTTGATGAAGTCTGTCATTTTACCGAGAGAAACGAACTCGTAACCGATAACCTGATCATCAGCATCAAGAGCCATTCTTGTAACATAGCCCTCTGCCATTTCAAGGTATCTTACGCCCTTGAGGTTTGTACCGTACATTGTACCAACCTGAGAACGAAGACCTTTACCGAGGTCCTCAAGACCTGCACCAACTGAAAGACCATCTTCAGAGAAAGCGGACTGTGAACGACCGTAAACAATCTGAAGGAAAAGCTCACGCATAGCTGTATTGATAGCGTCGCAAACAAGGTCTGTGTTGAGAGCTTCGAGAAGTGTTTTACCGGGAAGAATTTCACTTGCCATTGCAGCAGAGTGTGTCATACCGGAGCAACCGATTGTTTCAACAAGAGCTTCTTCGATAATACCGTTTTTAACATTAAGTGAAAGCTTGCAAGCGCCCTGCTGAGGTGCGCACCAGCCAATACCGTGTGTGAAAGCGGAAATATCTTTAATTTCGTAAGCCTTTACCCATTTGCCTTCTTCAGGAATGGGAGCAGGACCGTGGTGTGGGCCTTTTTTGACCATACACATTTTTTCAACTTCATGTGAATAATTCATGATGTCAGTTTCTCCTTTCGGATGTTAATTTTTTACCAAATAGTATTTTATTACATCTTGTCCTTTAAGTCAAGTACAATCATAACTAACTCATTGACAAAATAATAACACATTTCTCGTCAAATTTATTAATTTTATATAAAGGTATTGCATTTTTCGACCTCGGTTTATATAATATTAAATTGGAATTTTATCAATATATAATCTTTTTATGTGAATATATATTATTAGTCACTGCATAAAATCAAAATCGGCGAGGTCAAAAATGGTATTTTCAAGTCTTCTGTTTATATATGCATTTTTGCCGATATGTCTTATTTTCTACTCTCTGATGAAAGGCATAAACGGTAAAAATATCGTTTTGCTTATATTCTCACTCCTTTTCTACACCTGGGGTGAGCCCGTTTATGTTTTGCTGCTTATATTTATGACCTTCTGGGATTGGTTTTCTGCTTTACTTATTGAAAAAGCAGAATCCACAAGCAAAAAACGGTTCTGGCTGATAGCCTCTGTTATAGTCAACTTAGGGCTTATAGGCTATTTCAAGTACACAGGCTTTGTACTTTCCAACATTCAAAGCATTTTCGGTATTCCCGAAATTATACCAAAAATTGCATTACCCATAGGAATTTCTTTTTATACCTTCCAGCTGCTTTCCTATGTAATTGATGTTTACAGAAAAGACGTTCCTGCACAGAAAAACTTTTTCTGGCTGCTTTTGTATTCAAGCTTGTTTTACCAATGTATTGCAGGACCCATTGTCCGTTACAGTGATGTTCAAAGGGAAATTAAAGAAAGAAAGGTTAATTTACCCGAAATTGCAACGGGTGTTACCCGTTTCGCAGTTGGTCTTGGCAAAAAGGCTTTAATAGCCAATGCTTGTGGTTCCCTTTCCGATCGGCTTTTAGTTTCGGATGCTTTAATGAGCAGCTCCTTTGAAGCTGCTGTAGCAGAGCTTACATCCCGTTCTGCTGTTGGTCTTTGGTTCGGTGTACTTTTCTATATGCTGCAGATTTATCTTGATTTCTCTGCTTATTCTGATATGGCAATTGGTATGGGGCTTATGGTGGGCTTCCATTTCAAAGAGAATTTCAACTATCCCTACATTGCAAAATCTGTAACAGATTTCTGGCGAAGATGGCATATTTCATTAAGCTCATTCTTCAGAGATTATGTATACATTCCACTTGGGGGCAACAGAAAAGGTAAATTCAACACATATAAAAACCTTTTCATTGTATGGCTTCTTACAGGTCTTTGGCACGGTGCCAGCTGGAACTTTGTTCTTTGGGGACTTTTCTTTTTCGTATTCCTTGTTATTGAAAAAATAGGACTTTCGAAAATTCTTGAAAAAGCTCCTGCATTTTTCAGCCACGCATATCTTCTTATTGTTGTATTTTTCGGATGGATTCTTTTCAGATTCTCCGATTTCAGATACATTCCCGTTGTTATTAAAGGTCTTTTCGGTTTAAACGGAAACACCTTTATAGACTTTGAAACAAGAACACTTCTGATAGGTAACATCATTTTTATTATTGTTGCGTTATTCAGTGTTACACCAATTGTTAAAAGGTTTTCTCAGGCTTGTCAGAACAGCGAAAAGGGTTCATTCCCCTCTGTATTATACAAGGTTTTAAGCATTATTTTACCTTTGGTGATTTTGTTCCTTTCAACTCTTGCCCTTGTGGGTGACAGTTATAATCCGTTCCTTTATTTCCAATTCTGAGTTTTTTGAGGTTGTTGTTTTAATGATTTATGACAAACCAAGGGACATAAGCTTTAGTCTGTTCCCTCATACCGTCGGCAAAAAGCGCCGAAAAAAAGAAAAACAGAATATTAACAAGCCACTTGCTTTAAAGGTTACAGCCTTTTTCCTTATGCTGTATGTGGGTGCCACCATTTCATTTATGTTACCCTTGCGCCCTACGTATTCCGAAAGTGAAAAGCGTGACCTGAAGGAGTTCCCCGATTTTTCTTATGAGGCAATTCTTTCGGGCAGCTATTTTGACGATATAAGCACCTGGTTTTCTGACACCTTCCCATTCCGTGAGCAACTAACGAAGCTTAACACTTCCGTTAAAAAGCTTTCGGGCTTTGACTCTATTGCCATTCACGGTGATGTGGATTTTGGTGACGAAATTCCCGATGCGCCTATGGATGTACCCGTTACAGAAGAACACACAGAGTCTGAAATAACAGCACCTGAAACCACTGCTCCGCAAACCACTCTGCCCTCTACAACCGAGGCAAAGAAAGAACCCAAGCCCGATATTAAAACACAATCCTTGGGTGCAATTCTTGTGGCAGGCAACAGTGCTTATGAATACTATAATTTTTCAAGCAAATTAGCCCCCGATTTTATAAACTGTGTAAGCAACATAAAGGGTGTAGCAGGAAACAAATCCAATGTTTATTCTATGCTTATTCCTACAAGTATGGATATTACTCTCCACGATGAAATAAGAAAGGACATTAACTCCTCTGACCAGAAGAAGGCTCTTGATTATTTCAATTCCTCCTTTAAAAATGTTACTGCAGTTTCAAGCATTTATGACACACAAAAGGCTCACAAAAACGAATACACCTATTTCCGTACCGATCACCATTGGACAGCTTTAGGTGCATATTACGGTTATGAGGATTTCTGCAAGGCAAAGGGTATAGCCCCTGTTCCCGTAACAGATTACCTTACTGCTTCATACGATGGATTTTTAGGCTCATTCTACTCAAGCTCCGGACAAAGCTCTGCATTGGGCAACACCCCCGACACAGTTGTTGCGTACCTACCCCGAAACAATGTGGAATGTACTTTAACGGAAGGTGACGGTAGAGAGTTCAAGTGGGAGGTTATAAGCGATGTTACAGATTACGCTCCCAACCTAAAATACCTGACCTTTATTGGTGGTGACCAGGCTTTGGTTACCATAAAGAATCTTGATATTCAAGAGGAAACGAGCTGTCTTGTAATAAAAGAAAGCTATGGTAATGCTTTTGTTCCCTTCCTTATTCCCCACTACAAGAATATTTATGTTATTGACCCACGTCACTACAAGGGGACTTTAAGCGATTTCACGGCTAACAACCAGATTGATGACATTATTTTCCTTGCCAATGTTTCCACAACAAGAAATCAGATTTACATTGACGCAATGAAAGGCTTTATACAATGATTAAAAGGTTATTCAGAAAATCAGCTTCTGAATAACCTTTTTTTATTATTTATTGTTTTCTTTTTGCAGAGCTTTAATGTGTTTTTCAAAGGATTCTATGGAATATACAATTATTAGTCCTGAATACCATCCACAACGAAGAATTAACTGATTTGTTGCTATTTCTTCGTAAAAAGGCAACAACAGGGTAAACACAGTTACATAAACAATGCGTAAATCCCTTATAATTTTCATTCCCTTGGTATTTTCGTAACCGACTCTGGTTGAATAATCCATAAGATTTGTCATAAGCTGAAAAGTAAAATACAAATTTATGACAGAGGATATAATTTGAAGTATATATAACTCAAAAGGAAGCTTCACATCAAAAATATCAATCAACCAAACAGACAAATCAAGTACACTCATAACAAGGCATAAGGGCTTTAAAAGCTTGGTTTCGGGAATATAATCCTGTATAAAGCCCAGTGCTTCAAAAAAACAAGGTCCTGCCAACCACCAGGGAAGATATTTCAGAATATTTACACTATCAAAAAAAGGGTCCTGTAAATACCACAAGCTATAGGCACCAACCAAAAATCCCAAACCCTTTTCCAGTCTTTTATAATCAACCAAGCTTCTCACCTGCTCACCTAAGAGCTACAACACAGTTACTCTTTTGTTTTATATATTTTCAAAGCTGCAACTATGGTTCGCACTAAAAATTCTGTTTCCCGATGCAACTGAAATACAAGTCCGATAGCAAAAACAACTAAATAGACTACACCCATTCCCAACAGCTTAAAACCGTAACTTGCCATAAAGCCTGAGTGATAAATGCTCATTATATACAGCTGCTTCATTTCGTAAATATCATAATATCTGTATGCCATAAGTCCCACCAGGACAAGCAAAAGGAAAAAATGAAGTAACAGCGTAGTTTTATTAACCCTTGTTTTAAAGCAAAGCCTACCTCTGTTTATGGTAATTTCTCCGTTTGCTCTGAACTCGTGTCGTCTTGAATCCATTAGTTTATTGCATTTTATAAAAAGCTTGTTGCCCTCTGTGTAAACTTTGTGCTCAGGAAAATGATGCAACGCAACCCTTTCCACATCCTGCAATGATAAGTCATCAAAGGGAAGCTTTTCATAAATATAATCTGTAAATAAACCCATAAAATCACCCTTTCGGAGTATCTGAAAATCTGGCAACCGAAGCTAAATACGAGAAAAAATCTTTTCTGAAATGGTTAATGTAAATAGAACTGTAGAACACGGTACACCAGCCGAAATATTCTGTTAAATCTGTAAACAAGCCTTGCTCCAAGGTATTATACCAAGGCAGAAAAAGGGCGAAAGCAGTTATGTATATTGTTCTGGCTAACCTTAACCTTGAAAGTGGTTTGGTATTTTCATATCCGTGCCTCTGAGCAAACTGTATAAGATTTGTTACAAGCTGATAATTCACATACAAAGAAACCACAGAGCTTATAAGCTTTGGCAAATATATCTGGAAGGGCATATTAAGCTCCAATATACTCACTAGCCACACAAGAAAATCAAGAGCACCGTTTATAATACAAAGTGGCTTCAAAAGCTTCATTTCCGGAACATCTTTTTCAAACAACACAACTGAAATCAAAATAAAAAAGCCACTGACCCAATAAGGGAAAAAATACAGAGTATCATAGCGAGGCTCTTTGAACTGCATAAACCAAAAGCTGAGGACTATTAACCAAAGAGCTATATTTATTTTTCTTTTATCCATTTGCGCTATCCACCTTTTCCAGCTCAACATATTCCTTGTCGTAGTTAGCACATGCAACTCTTATTTGCATTTTTAAATCCTCTGTGGTATGTGTTGGTAAATACGTGCCTTTAACAAAAGAGTTTCCTTCAAATTTTCTTTTACCTTCAAGTATCTCATCCAAAAAAATGTACACATCACCTGCAAGAGTGGAGGAGCTGTTATCATCAGGAATATACAGTACAAAATCGATATTACCTTCAGGCTCTGTTGTTAATTCAAGCTCACAGCTGACCCTTGCGTGAAGCCAGTCTGTATGAAAATCAGGCTTTGTATGCACATCTGCAACAGGTTCATTCATAAAATCAAAATTTGCTTTATCTGCCCATTCATAGTGCCATACAACATCATCATAATCCACAGCAGTAAAAGGTACACACTCAACAAAAACGGTTCCGTACATTGTATCTGCTTTATAATGCTGAATCCATTTACTGTTTTTTCCCTTTGCAGAAGCCTCCAGAAAATCTTTTATGACATAGGGCGCCTCCTTTATCCTGACGCACCAACCATTTTCGTTGATTATTTCCACAGGACAAGCAAGCATACTCTCTGTTTTTTTATTGCTTTTTATATTGAATATCAGTCTTGCTGTGTAATAATCAGGTGTAACCTTACTCAGATTAGCAATCAGGTATAATTCACTTTTTTCTGAAAAATTAGTTAATTCGTAGTCCTTTATTGTTTCATAATAAGAGTGTCTTACATCTTCATTTTTGCTCATTTGAGTGAAGATTTTTTCTTGCTCGGCATAAGGTGAAGCTATTGCAACACAAAGACCGTTTTTATAAAGTACACCACGGGCAAAGGTATCTAAAGCACCTGCAACAGTTTCGCAACGCTCTACCCTTGTGTACGCCATTGAGCGATAAAGCTCTGCTTTGGTTTTCGGGTTATAGATTTCATCACCATAATTACTTGTTGCGCCTAAAACAGTAGGAGTCAAAAGAACAAGAATAATACAAAAGGAAACCAGCTCCATACCCTTTGGGAATTTTTTAAACCTTACAATAGCAGCTATTCTTCTTTTTATATTTTTTCCACCATTGGAAACAGAGGTTGTTCCTGCTGCCCTTGCAAAGCTGTTGTTTGCCATTGACAACAAAATTCTGCCATAGTCACGAAGCTCCTCGCCATCAAGTCTTTCAAGAACTCTTTGGTCACACAGAGATTCCATATCATTACCAATTCGGTTAAAGGCATACTGCAGCAACGGATTGCACCAATGAAGAGAGCGCAAAATGCACCAGAATACATTTTGTAAGTTATCTTTATACTTCAGATGCAAAAGCTCGTGAAGCACCACTTTTTCATCAAGAACTGTACCCTTGGGTATTGCAAGAACAGGCTTGAAAATGCCACAAACAAAGGCTGTGGACAAGCCCTTTACCTCTACAGCCTTACAGCCCTTTAAATTATATTTCAATTTAACTGTATTAAGCTGACCTATATTTTCCCCTGATATTTCGCTACCGTTTTTCAGAATTTTTCTTAGCTTAATATATGACACAAGGTATTTTATAAGGGTAGCCACCACTCCTGCAATATAGACCACCATAAGCCAATCTGTAACACTTCGGGGCACAGCATTAACAAAGGGTATTACAGAAGAATTTTGTGAAACAGCAAAAGCCGAGGAATACGCTGAGGACAATTTACTTTCCACAAAGCCTTTAATGATTTCTACCCATACGGGCACAGGCAGAAAAATATTCTGGTTGGGTGCAACAGGAATAATAATTCGCAAGGCAAGTAAGCACCATACACTATACTGCCAACGGGGTGAAAGCTTATCTGCCATAAGCCCTTTAATAAAAAGCAGCAAAAGGGCAACTACAGACACAGATAATGTCTGTGTAAGAAAAGTCCATATATTATTCACTGCTTACACCTCCATATCATTAAGCATTTTCTGAAGCTTCTCAACCTCCTGCTGAGATATGGAGGACTCCTTCAAAAAGGCAGCTATAAGCTCCCCTGCCGAGCCACCGTAAACCTTTGTTAAAAGCTCTTCACGTTCCTCCTTGGCACATTCCTCACGGGATACCAAGGCAGAGTAAGGCTCGTTCCTTGAACGGTCTATTTTCACAAGACCTTTGTTTTCCATTCGTGTTAAATATGTATGGACGGTGTTTTTGCTCCATCCGTTTACACTTGCTAATTGCTTTGTGATTTCACCTAGGGTAAAGCTCTCCCCTGACCAAAGCACCTCTAAAACTGACCATTCTGCTTCTGTTAGCTTCACATTATCATCTCCTACAGTTGTAGTATACTTATATACTACACTTGTAGGAAGATTTTGTCAAGAAAAAAAATAAAATGGACGGATTAATCCGTCCATTGGTGTACCACCCACCACCTTCGGTGGTCCCCCCTCCTTTTTGCTTTGCAAAAAAGAGGGATAGTTGTTGCAATAGTTTTAGTTAATTGTTAATTTGTAATTCTCTGTTTTTTCATTTGTGTTTATTGTAATCTCAATGGCGCTTTCGTCCCTTGTGGTATATGGGATTTCGGTACCGTTGAGGGTTACCTTATATTCCTTCTTTTCATCGTTCATTGCAACTATTACGGTGAATTTTTCGTTATTACCATAATATTTAAACTCTGCTTCAAAGGATTTATTATTATTTGAAAACTCTTGTTTTTCAACCCACACATCAAAGCCTGTGTTAAAGGTGCCCGGCTTATAATATGCAGCTGTCCAAAGGTTTATGGGTGCTGAAAGTCCACCGAAATTGTGGAACCAGCCACCCCTGCCTGTTACAACATTGACCATTTCAAAGGTGTAGTAGGAATAATCCACCTCCCTTTTCCATATATCAAGGGCAAGCTTTGCAATGGTGTAGGCAAAGTCGCTTTCGCCCATATCGAGCATAGTTTTCCATATAAACCACTGGTGCGGGAACCACACGTTACCATTCCAATAGCCATTCACCATAAAGTAGCCGGCTGTCATATCAACTGCACTGATGCCATAGGGTGAAAGCATTTCCTTGGGGTTACTCAGGTGACCTATAATTTTCTTTTTCTGATTATTGTCACAAACACCTGCAATTAAGGGATAAATACCGTCAAGACCTTTATTTACATTCTCCCCTGCTTCGGTTCTGAAAATTTCAGTGGGCTCGTAGTTTTCATCGTGAAGAACATAGGAATAATAGCCACTTTCTTCGTCCCAGGAATATTTATTAAGGGCATCGCCCACACGCTTGATATCCTTGTCATACTCGGCGCTGTCCTCTGTTTTGCCAAGAGCCATAGCCACCATTTTAAGAATTTTTGCACAACGTATAAGCTGTGCAGAGGAAAGCGCAGGTGCAGCTTTATCACGAAGGTTTTCGTTCATCATTGCAACCTGTGCAGGATAATCGTCCATACCACTTGAGGAATAGAAATAATCGTAAGTAGTGGTAAGTCCACTTTTAAATTTGGCTGTTGTTGAGCCCCTGATTTTACCTGCAAGGAAATCATAATAAAGCTTTGCTCTGGGGTAAAGGGATAGAAGCTTCTCTTTATTGTTATTGCGTTTTAAAAGCTCAAGGTAAAGGTACATCTGCACAGGCACAGGTGAGCCGTGATGCAGGAAGGCATAGTCGGGGTTGCTTTCGTCACTTAAATATGTATCAAGAATATAATAAGCAAAATCCTCGGAAAGCTCTGCCATACCAAGACCGATAAAGCCCGAATCCCAGGTATAAAGACAATCCCAACGCTTACCGGGTGTATGGTGTATGATATTTTCCCCGTGCTTATAAATGGGGTAAACAGCATTAGTCAGCAGAGTTGAAGCAAGAATTGTGTTACTCAGCTCATACTTTTTACCTGTAGTATTGTAATTGAATTTTACTGCTCTTGCTTTTTGTTTAAGGTAGATTTCTTCGTACTCTTCAGCAGTTAAATACTTGGTTTCGTTTTTACTGATAACTGCATATTCAACCTTACTTTCACCGGGATTCACAAAAATTGTATGTACTATTGTGTTATGGAAAAAGCCATCATCACTATGCTTTCTTGAGAAGGTTTCCGTAAAGCTTTCAAGCACATCATCAAAGGTAACATCGGAATTGGAAAGACGGGCTGTAAGGCAATCCTCCAAAGCACCTGTTTCAATTCTTCTGAAACGGGTATTATCGTTGAAGGTCTTTAAAATATACTCGCCCTCGATGTTTTTGTACTTTAATTTTGCAGTATAGCCATTGTCATTTTTTTCTTCGGTAATTTCGGGGAAGGTATCGTTTTTATCCTTGAAAATTGAAAATTTAGGTAAATCCTCTCTTTCCACAAGACCAAGGAAATCAAATTCAACTGCACCCTCACCTTCAGAAACGAAAGAAAGCTTCAATTCACCTTTCTCAATTACTCCGAAAGGAATTGCTGCAATTTTAAGGTCATCAGTTGCAATAAAGGTAACAACTTTATCATTGTTTATTGTAAAAACTGCATCCTCTTCGCCGGGGATAAGGTTAACACCAACCATTTGCCCCTGCTCATAGTGAAGGTCACTTGTGCGATAGCGCACAAGAAGAAGTGCATCTCTGTAAGCTTCCTTAACATCAAGGGTATAGGACACCCTATCCCCTTTTTCATAACCAAAGGGTTTAATAACCCTATGGGGCATATGCCATTTGCCTACACGGTCACCAAGTCCACATTCATTAAAGAAATCAGGACTACGAAATTCACCCTTTTTGAGTCCGTCAGGGTTTTCTTCGTCCCAGGGACGTGGTGAATTATACATATACTCGTCGTAATCGGTTGCGTCCTTAAAGGTAAACTTTTCAGGTGTTACAAGCCTTGTGTAATAGGGATACGGATATTCAACAGAGCTGAAATAGTTAATAAGACAGTTTTGCATAAGCTCTGAATTATTAACAATTTCTGTTCTTACAAGGGTGCTTTCATCATCAATTTTTGAATAGGAAACATCTGCATAGACCTTATCCTTCCACTCTAAATCGTAACGATAGGAAAAGAAAGAATAATCACCACTTGCAAGCCAAGGGTGACACCCGGACGGTACTGTTACATTAGGTACTTTAATATCTGCACCGAATATTGCAGGCGCTACCGTAAAGTCAAAACGTATGCCTGTTTTAAAGGCGTGCTCGGCAATTCGGGAAAGTCCCATATATTTTTTACCGTAAGGTCCCCAAGGGGCAAAGCATTTTGAAATCATAAAAAAACAACCTTTCACTATTTTTCTGTTTTGATTATAGCAGTTACAGCCGTAAATAACAAGACATAAAGAAAGAAACGAGCCCACACCAATAAAGGTATGAGCCCATCCCTGAAAAAATGGAAATCTAATGTCTTTTATGTATTATAAGGAATTATTCTCTTGGGCGCTGCAGCCACTACAGCAGCTGCAATTACCCGAGCATTTTGCACCATCGGGGCAACCGATACACTTAACGCCACGCTTTTTAGCTTTTACCACATAGATAACAGCAGCACCGATTATTACAGCAAGAACTGCTCCTATGATAAAATTATCCATAGTCCAACTCCTTATTTATAGTGTTTATTTAGTTACTGTTTGTTTTTTTGCTTTATTTTCTTTTTCTTCTTTAAGCTTTTTATTGGCTTTCAAAATAAGTGCTACAATTATCGCAACAAATACCAGAACTGCAATCAAGCCACCCACAAAGCCTTTACCGAGAGCGCCTGTTGTAACAAGAGTACCGAGCTGATATACAAGGAAGCCAACTGTGAAGCCAACACCCATCTGGAAGCCTATGCCACCCAAAAGCCACTTTGAACTTTTCATTTCGGAATTCATAGCGCCCATTGCTGCAAAGCAAGGTGGTGTGAAAAGGTTAAACATAAGGTAAGCCAGGGCTGCAGCCTTTGTTATTGCAAAAGCAGATGCAACCTCTGTTCCTGCACCTTCCATAAGAGCAAGCTCCTCTGTATCAATAAGGTTTTCAAGTCCTACAAAGCAAACTGCCAATGTTCCGACAACATTTTCCTTAGCAATGAAGCCTGTAATGGCTGCTGCTGCAAGCTGCCAGGAAAGGACACCCACAACGGGAATAAGTAAATACGAGAATGGACCTGCCACAGATGCAAGGATTGACTGGTCTGCACTTTCTGCAACCTGCAAATCCCAGGAGAAGGTCTGCATAATCTGAACTGCTGTATTACAAATAAGTATAATTGTTGCAGCTTTTATTATGTACGCTTTGCCTCGTGAGAGCATTGAAAGAGTTGCTCTTTTAAGGCTGGGGGCTTTATATTCGGGAAGCTCAATAATAAAGAAGGATTTTCTGGCCTTGTTGCCTGTAATTCTGTTTATTAACAATGCACCTATAAAGATAATAAGTATACCTGCAAAGTACATAAGGGGACCTACCCAGGTTGCATCCTCGAAGAACGCACCTGCAAAAAGAGCTATAACAGGAAGCTTTGCTCCACAGGGCATAAAGGGAGCAAGCATGGCTGTTGCTCTTCTTTCACGCTCGTTACGGATTGTACGACAAGCCATAACACCCGGAATTGCACAACCTGTACCTATAACAAAGGGAATTACAGATTTACCTGAAAGACCTACTCTTTTAAATATGGGATCAAGTACAACGGAAACTCTTGCCATATAGCCACAATCCTCTAAAAGGGCTATAAGGAAATACATTACCATTACAAGAGGCAGAAAGCCTATAACCGCAATTACGCCACCGATAACACCATCTACAAGAAGTGCAGAAAGTAAGGGATTTGCATTTTCAAAAAAGCCTGCTACCCAACCCTGGAATATTTCAAGCAGTGTTACAAGGCCCGGAATTGTTGTTCCGTTTTGAAACTCATAGCCTTCGGCAATCCACACACCGGGACCTGCCTGAGAAATCCAGAAAACCAGGAACATAACAACGGCAAAAATAGGAAGACCTAACCATTTATTAGTAAGAATATCATCTATTTTATCACCTGTATTTTTTTCCTTGGTAAGTACTTTACGGGTTTCAACAGCAGCTACAATATCGTTTACAAAAGCAAATCGCTTCCTGTCAGCCTCTTTAACCGTTTTTTTGTCTGTAAGGTCAACATTTCCTTGAGTATAAGGAGCTATCTGCCCACAGCCTTTTTTAAGTGCAACCTGTTTTATAAGCTCTGAAAGGCCTTCATTTTTGGAGGATGCAGCAACAGTTTTAATTACAGGACAACCTAATTTTTCTGAGAGGAGCTTAATATCAATATCAGTTTTTTTCTTATCATTAATATCACTTTTATTAAGAGCTACAACAACGGGAATCCCTAATTCCAGAAGCTGAGTTGTGAAGAAAAGACTACGACTGAGGTTTGTAGCATCAACAATATTAATAATTACATCGGGCTTTTCGTTTTTTACATAATCACTTGTAATGCTTTCTTCAGACGTAAAGGGCGACATTGAATAAGCACCGGGAAGGTCAACTGCAACCATTTCCTCTGCGCCATTATAAAGACTCTTTTTTACGGGGCTTTCTTTCTTTTCAACTGTTACACCTGCCCAGTTGCCGACTTTTTCATTTCTGCCTGTAATGGCATTGTACATTGTGGTTTTACCACTGTTTGGGTTACCTGTTAATGCAACTCTCACTATAAATCCTCCTTATTTTTCCATAGACTCAAACACACGAGTTAGCCACTGCTAACTCCAAGTCAGAAAAAAAACACAGTTGAACAATCGTATTTAAATTTCGATTGCTTCTGCCAACTGACTGTCAATATTGTAGCGACTATCTTTAATAGCTACTACGCAACCACCTTTTTTGTGGGCAACAACTGTAACGGGCTCACCACTGTAACAACCTAAGGAAAAAAGGAAATCATCAAGCTCTTCATCATCAGTAACTATACTTTTGATGATGTACTCTACACCTTCCTGTGCATTGTTTAAAGTCATATTATCGCCTCACAAACGCTTGTTGAGTTAGCCTTTGCTAACTACACGTATTTTAACACTAATTATTGTACTTGTCAATAAGCTTTTTACCAAAATATGTAAGAAAAACACTTTTTTACTTTTTACACAAAACGAATTAATATCTATTTTTTATTTTTTGTTGAAAAACACCACTGTTATATAGTATAATTATATCAGAGCTACAGAAAGGAAGGCGAAAGCGTATGAAAAGCAAGCGTATTATTCTTTGTTTTGTGTTTTCTTTAATACTGATTTTTTCCCTTTCACTTTCTGCAAATGCGCTTCACGGTGATGTTAACTATGACGAGTACATTGGTATAGAAGACGCTGTACTTGCCTTAAAATTTGCAACAGACATTGAAACTCCGGATGAGCACCAGGAGCATTCGGCAGACCTGGATTACGACGGTGAAATAACAACTAAGGATGTCCGCCTTATAATGCGTGGAGCAGCAGATATTGACTATGTCCCCGATCACTTTTTCACCACCTGGGAAACGATTGTTGCGCCCACCTGTACAGAAAAGGGACTTGCTACCTGTAAATGCTTTTACTGTGAAAAAGAGGTTTCAAAAATTCTTGATGAAACAGGTCACAGTGTTGTACCTGCCACCTGTACAAGCGCAAGCTATTGCTCTGTTTGTAATGAAGCATTCGGTTTACCTACAGGCCACACAGAGGTTGAAGGCTATTGCTCTGTCTGCAACACCTTAATAGCCTCCCCCACCCTAACATACAGCAATAAAAGCCTTTCCTTCGGCTGTAATGGTTCAACTGTTAAAACTGTTTTAGGTGAGCCTCAAAACAAATATAAGGACAGCACTGCTGAAAAAACAACAGTAGTTTATGTTTATTATACAGATTACACAGACTTAGCCATATTCACTTTAGTTGACGGAAGGCTGACACAGTTTTTTACTAACTCATCTACAGCAAAGGTTGCTCAAGGCAGCTCACATTACGGTCTTTACTGCAAGACCTCACCCGAAAAAATTGGTGATATTGTATTAACCACTTATGCTGACACTCTTAACAATGGTTTGGAATACAGCTTCTGTGCTACGGTTGGTGAAGGCTACACCTTAAAAAGCACTACCAACTATACGCTTAACGAAAAAATCAACCTGCACCTTACAAACGGATTAAGGGGAATAAACGGTGTTGCACCTTTGGAATATTGTAACGATGTTGCTAAGGTTGCAGAAGGTCACAGTACTGATATGGCAACACGAAACTATTTCAGTCACGACACACCCGAAGGAGAAAGAATAAGTGACCGACTTAATGAGGCAGGTATAGATTGGTACGCCTGTGGTGAAAACATAGCAGCAGGAGTTTATGACCCCTATGCTCTTGCAAATGGCTGGTACAATTCCGAAGGTCACAGAAACAACATTTTAAACAAGCGATACTTATATTTGGGTGTGGGTTTTGCATACAACGAAAAAGCTAACTACAAATATTACAGTACTCAGAATTTCTATACAGATATATACAAACAGTAAGCCTGACTTTTTTGTCAGGCTTATTTTTTACTTGCTTTTCCGACAAATGTATGATAAACTCTAGTTGTCAAATTTTGTACACTTGATGAATTTTAAATAAATATCGGAGAAAGCAAATGGCAATTTACAGAAAAATGAACAACAACGACAGACGTGTAAAAAGAACAAAAAAAGCTCTTTATGACGCTCTTTTAATTTTGTTAAAGAACAAAACCATTAACGAAATTACTGTTACAGAGCTTACAACCCTGGCAGATGTTAACAGAGCTACCTTCTATTTTTATTACACAGACCTTATAGATATGCTTCAGCAGATACAAAATGAAGCCTTTGAAGCCTTCAAGGCAGTCATTCAGAAGGCTACCATATCCGTTTCAACAATAGAAGGCTTTACAGAATATGCAGAAAGACTTCTTAACTATTGCAAGGAGAATGAAGCACTTGTAAGGTTTATAGTAAATAACGATATCAACAACCAGCTTTATACATATATAAGACAGTTAATGCTGACAAATATTCCGAATACAAAAGAAATATTCGGAGAAAACAATCCGGCAAAATTCATTTCCAATTATGTTATTAATGCTATGATTGGTGTTTGCATTGACTGGATGGATGACGGAATGAAAATCCCACCACGGGACCTGGCAGAGCTTTGTGCCAATGTTTACATAAACGGCTCCTACAAAACAAAACAGCTTTACGCTACTTACGAAAACTAAAAAACGGTGTTCCGAATTAGCTTCGGAACACCGTTTTTTGTTTTTACTCTACCGATTTGAGCGACTCAACCATACTAATTTTCTTTAATTTAAAGTGCATAAGCACGTTAACAATGATTGCGAATACAACAGTCATAACAATAGCTATAAGGAAGCTTGTAGGTTTAAGGGTTGTGTTGAAGGTAAGCTGGTCAATATCAACAACACCTACAACTGCAATATTCAAAGGAATACCTAAAACAAGACCCACGGCTATACCTATTAAGGTAAGGAAAATATTTTCACGATAGATATACGCTGAAACCTCACCGTTATAGAAGCCGAGCACCTTTAAGGTTGCAAGCTCTCTTATACGCTCATTAACATTGATGTTGTTAAGGTTGTAAAGAACAACAAATGCCAAAGACATAGCTGCTATAATGAACACCATAATAACAAGGTTAAGAGTATTAACAATATTATTGAAGTTATCAATAACAACTGTTGTAAATACGGAACCGTTTACACCACGTATTTCGTTAACCGTCTTTTCAAGATATGCCCTTTGCTCTGTGGTAAAGGCTTCATCTACCTTACAGAAAAGGTAGTTATATGTGAGGGGTGTGTTTATAAGGTTACTGAAATAGTAAGGTGTCATATACACATAATGGAATATGTAGTTATCAACAATACCTGTAACCACAACATCATACTCATAGGTTTTTGAGCCCTCTGTCCAGGAAACTGTAAGGGTATCACCTATTTCTGTATTCGTTTTCTTTGCAAGCTTGGTTGTAATAACCGCACCCTCGTCGGTGAGAGGTACGTCGTCATTGTTAAGCTTCAGGTCAATAAAGTTCTGGAAAATAGCAGGATTTTGAGGAACAAGAATATCAATTTCCATTGATTTATCAGATCTGTCAGAGTAGCCTGTACAAACCTTCAGGTAACCGAGCATTGAGCCTTCAATACCCTCAAGTGCATTAACATCGTGAACTAAATTGCTGTTGTCGTAATCAACCTGACCGTCCTTGAAAACAACCTGAAGGTCATACTGTGCAACACCGGCTTCTTTGCCATACTGGTTATCAATAACACCACCAATAGCATCACGAAGGCCGAATGCCGAAACAATAAGAGCTGTACAGCCTGCAATACCTATAACGGTAACTGCAAAACGCTTTTTGTTTCTGAAAAGGTTTCTGACAGTAACCTTTGATGTAAAGCTGAGCTTACTCCATATAGCACTGACATTCTCAAGGAATACTCGCTTACCTGCTTTGGGGGGCTTGGGACGCATAAGCACTGCAGGAACAGTAACAAGCTCCTTACGGCAAGCAAGGTATGCTGCAAGCACGGTTGAGCCTATTGAAATAATAACACCTAAAATAATATACAAGGGCATAAACTGTAGTATTGTTGAAGGCATTTCGTACATAATGCCCCAGGCTCCGCATATTGCAAGAGGTATGCCCAATGAACCTACAATTGAACCGAGGATAATACCAAACACACTACCAAGAGCTGCATAAAGAAGATATTTGCCCGAAATCATTTTGTTTGAATAACCAAGGGCTTTAAGGGTACCAAGCTGGGTTCTTTCCTCTTCAACCATTCTTGTCATGGTTGTAAGGCAAACCATAGTTGAAACAATGAAGAAGAAGGTGGGGAAAATGTATGCAAGGCGCACCATATTATCTGCTGCCTGACCATAGCCTGTGTAACCAGGTGAATCGTGACGGGTATATACGGACCAGCCCACACCATCTTTAATATTAGCTAAAAGGTTTTTACCTTTTTCATACTCAGTTTTAACAGAACCGATTTTTGCATTAACCTCTTCGGTGCTTTCCTGATAGGTTTTTTCAGCTTTTTCTATTATTGCCTGAATATTCTGATAATTGGTACTCTGTATAGCAAGCTCTGCCTGAGCTGCCATATATTTTGTCTGTGCTTCAATTGAACCATACTGAAGCTTGTCACCACTTGCTTCAATCTGACGCTTGAAATCCTCAAGCTGTCTTTCTGCCTCTGCAAGCTGAACCTCTGCTTCGTCGAGCTGCTTCTTTGCTGAGTTAAGCTGTGAATCTGCTGAATCGTACTCTGCCTTTTTTGCATCGTACTCCTTCTGACCTGCATCCTTCTGCTGTTTTGCTACTGCAAGCTCAGTCTGATACTGGTCAAGCAGCTGTTCAACCTCAACAATAGCATCTGCTGCCATACCCTGTGCAGTAAGGTTTGATGCCGAAAGAAGAATTTTTGCAAGCTCGGGGTTTGTTTCCTCAAGACGGTCTGCAATCTGGTCAAGGTGCAAATCCTCCTGGGAAACATTCTGGTTAGCTTCCAATGTCTCGAGGGTTGACTGTGTGCTTGTAATAAGGCTTTCAGTTACCTTTATTTCAGCCTCTGCCAATGAAAGCTGTGTTTTGGCTTCATCAAGCTTAGTCTTTGCCTGGTCAGCCTCCATTCGCTTTGCGTTGTATTCACTTTTCTTGTTTGCAAGCTCAACCTTTTTGTTGGCAACGGTAGTATATTTGTCGTTATACTCGTTAACAGCTGCCATATACTGTGTGTTACCGGTATCAAGCTGTGCCTGTGCTTTTTTATATTCTTCATCAAGCGTTTTCTGTGCCTCTGCGAGCATCTGCTCGCCTTCACGCTCTAATTTATAAAGGTTTTCCAGCTGCTTTTTACCATCCTCTAGCTTTGTACCGATGGTTGCTTCAGCTTCTTGGATTTTTATTTTTGCATCGGAAAGCTTCTGGGCAAGACCAACATTTAGCTTTGCACGTCTGTCAGCTGCAATGCTTTCGCTTTCTTCTGCAATTTTCTGACGCATACCTGCTACAAACTCATCGTATTTCTTGGTATACGCATCAAACTCGTCTGCGCCCTCAAGGGTAACATAAGCTTCGCTGTAGTAATTAACCTTATCAGTAAAAGCATCATTAGTAACGTAAATAAAGTCACCTAATTTACCACTACCTGCGGTTGTAACACCACGCTCGTAGGAAACCCATAAAGGTGTCTGTACTATACCTACAACTGTGAAAACATTGTTTTTTAGGGAATATGTAATTTCTTCACCGTCACCTACAACCTTAATGGTTTCGTTCATTTTGAACTGCTCGGGAGTTGTAAGACTACTACAGGTGATTACACATTCGTTATCTGCTTCGGGGTAGCGCCCCTCAACAAGCTTTAATCTGTTAATGTAATTAGGGTCATCAATACCATTCTGGAAATCAACTGCTTTAAGCAAATCAACGCCCGAAACTCTTACTGTAAGCTCGGAACCGTCAATGTCAACAATACCCTCATATTCCTGATTTTCCTGTGAATATGTCTGAACATAGCCATCAACAAATTTTGCACCCTGTACAGCCTTAACGCCTTCAATCTGACGGACTCTTTCCAGATCCTCTTCATAAAGACCTATATAAGACTGAAGCTTTAAATCCATAAGGTTATATGTATGATAATATTCGTTTGCAGTTTCCTTCATATCGGGACCCACTGCATTTAAACCACAGAACAATCCACTGCCCATTGCAACAATTGCTATAATCGACACAAAACGACTGAAGCTTCGTTTTATTGAGCGCAAACTGTCTGTAACATAAGATTTTGTCATTATTACTTACTATCCTTTCGGTTTACGTTTACCACTCAATATCTGCAACAGATACGGGATTTTCGTTTGTTTCTATGCTGACAACACGTCCGCTCTTCATAGAAATAACTCTGTCAGCCATAGGTGTAAGCGCCTGGTTATGGGTAATAACAATAACTGTCATACCTGTTTCACGGCTTGTATCCTGAAGGAGCTTGAGAATCTGCTTACCTGTATTATAGTCAAGCGCACCTGTGGGCTCATCACACAAAAGAAGCTTTGGGTTTTTCGCAAGAGCACGGGCTATAGAAACACGTTGCTGCTCACCACCTGAAAGCTGTGCGGGGAAGTTATTAAGTCTTTCACCCAAGCCAACTCTTTCAAGCACCTTTGTGGGGTTAAGAGCTTTTGTACCAATCTGGGTTGCAAGCTCAACATTTTCAAGAGCTGTCAGATTGGGAACAAGGTTATAAAACTGGAAAACGAAGCCGACATCATAACGTCTGTATTCAATAAGACGCTTGCTGTCATATTCGTTAACAAGGTCACCTGCAACACGTACCTTACCGTCGTCGCAATCGTCCATACCACCTAAGATATTAAGAACTGTTGTTTTACCTGCACCACTGGCACCTACAATTACACAGAACTCGCCCTGCTCAACATTGAAGGTAACACCGTCGGCAGCGTTAATAACAACCTCGCCCATTTTGTATCTTTTGTAAACGGAATCAAATTCTATAAAACTCATTTATTTCAGCCTTTCGGTTTTAATATATGTTTACACATTGAATTAATATTTTACTATATATAGTGCTACAAGTCAATAATATTAAATTTGAATTTACTGTAAATTTATGCCATTGACTTGTATATGCTACCCATAACATCGGAGGCTATAGGTAAGGCTGCTGAAGAGCCCCATCCACCGTTTTCAACCACTACAACTATTGCTACGGGACAAGACGGATTATCTGAAAAGCCTACAAACCAGGAATGTGGCTCTTCCTCGTCAGATATTTCTGCTGTACCTGTTTTACCACACATCTGCAGTCCTTTAAACTGCCAATCACCGTAGTTGTCCTCAACGGTAAAGCGCATCATATCCTTTAATAGATTTGCAACACTGGGGGAAAGGTATTCACGGCTTTCTGCTGTTGTTTCGTCAACAACTGTTCCTTCGGGTGTAGAAATTTTGGATACCACATAGGGTAAAACTGCTGTTCCGTCATTGGCAACTGAGCCTACAACCGTCAGCATATGATAAGGATTTACAAGGGTGGTATACTGCCCCACCCCTGCCCAGGCAATATCACCTTTTTTGGCATCACTTAAATCAAATCTGCTTTTTTCTGTTTTAACATTGCCAAAGGAAAAGCTTTTCCCAAAGCCCAGCTCCCTTGCTGTTTTTGTAAGCTTATCCTCTCCTACCTCTACACCTAATTCAGCAAATGCACAGTTACAGGAATTGGAAAACGCTGTTTTAAAGGACAGCTTTCCGTGCTTACGTGGACAAGTAACCTTTACCCCACCTATGGTGGTTTCACCCTCACAGGTATACTCCCAGCCACTTATTTTGCTGTTGTTCTGAACGGCACTTGCTGCAGTTACAATTTTAAAGGTTGAACCGGGGGTATAAAGGCCGTCAATAAGACGATTCATATAAATACCACTGTATTGTCCGTTTTTATTCTGTGCTATCTCCTGTTCACTCGGTTTATTGCGAATATCGTAGTTACCACTTGAAACGGAGCAAAGAAGCTCACCTGTTTCGTAGTTATATGCAGCAACTACACCTTTTTTACCATTCAGCTCATTATAAGCTACTGCACAGATTTCACTGTCAAGTGTTAATTCAACATCATTCCCCCTACCGTTTTTTATAAGGGAATGAAGTCCTGTTACAGGGTTATAGCCGATTAATTGTTTTTTGTAGGCTGTTTGCACGCCTGAGGAAATATAGCCCTCGGTATCACCTACAATATGAAGGGTTGAACGCCTTATTCTTTCGGAATCATTGTAAATTCTTTTATTGTTTTCCGTTTTGGCAAGTATTTCGCCATTTCTATCGGTTATATTTCCTGCTGCAATAAAGCTTCCGTCTTCAGTCAAATGCTCATTGGCACGAAGGGTTGCCCAATTTTCACCATTTACTGCCAGCTTATAGCCTAAAAAGCCCATACCTGCAAAAACCACAACTACAAGAAGGAGTACAACAAAGCCTCGTCTTGATGTCATTTTCATTTATCTGCCACCCTCCTTCTGTACCTTAGCACCCTTGGGTGTTTTTTGTGTTTGGGGTACTTTTCGTGTTTGGGGTGCTTTTTGTGTTTGGGGTGCTTTTCGTGTTTGGGGTGCTTTTTGTATTTGAGATGCTTCTGGTGCCCGGGTTGCTTGGGGTGTTTGAGACATTTTTTGTGTCCGAGTTGCTTTTTTACCCTTCTGAGGCTTTACGGGGCTTTGAGTGTTTGGCTTAAAGCTTGCGTAAGTTCGGGTATCAATTGCTTTAATAAAAGCAAGTAAGCAGAAGCAGCTTACAACACTTGAACCACCCTTGCTTACAAAGGGCAAGGTAACACCCGTAAGGGGCAAAAGGTCCGTTATACCGAAAACATTGAGCATTGTCTGGAAAAGCATCATTGCACTTGCAGCAACACCCACAATTGAATAAAAGGTTGACTTTGCTTTACCTGAATTTATTACTGTCCAGATTGCAATTACACCATAGGTAACAGGCACTAAAAAGCCCATTATCATACCAAATTCTTCGCAGACAACACCAAACACAAGATCCTCGGCTGCTGCGAAAATATTCCGAAGCTCTCCCCTGCCCAAGCCAAGACCGAAAAGTCCTCCCGAGGCAGTATATATAAGGGTTCTGGTCTGCTGGTAGCCACCCTCATCCATATAATCCCAAACGTGAAGATATGTGGAAAAACGACTTGCAACGTAGGGCTTGAAGGCAAGAATCAGGCCTGCTCCCAGTGCTGCCACAATACAAATAAGCACAAGGGTTCTGACATCCCCCGAACGCATAAAAGCAATTACAATAAAGGTAAAAAAGAATATCAATGCAGCACCGAAATCGTACATAAAGAAAAGCTCACCAACGCATATTGCAGCAAATACAATATACATAGTAAGGTTTCTTATAGATTGTAGCTTTTCCAGGGTTACTGCACCTGCAAAAATGAATGCAACCTTAACCAGCTCCGAGGGCTGAATTGAAATTCCACCCAGATTGAGCCAGCTCAAAGCACCGTTTGTAGGCTCGGCAATTGCAAGGGTTACACCTAAAATGCCTATTGCTGCAAAAGCCACAAGCCAACGAAGTGCTTTAAGAACAGCTACAAAACGCATAAGCATAAGAAGTGCACAATATGCTACAACACCTAATGCAATCGCAAGAAACTGTTTAAGCACAGTTTCCGGGTACATACTCCCCACTATTGCAAGTCCTATAGATGAGAACATAAAGCCTATCATTTCCAGCTCGAAATTGTGTATTCTCATAACAAAAGCTGCAAACGCAAAATAAAGCCATTGCAAAGCAATAAAGCCCACGTAAACACACATTATCTGTATACTGAATTCGCCATTCGGGAAAAGATTCAGCACCATTGACACCAGATTGAAAACTGCCAACAGAATAAGAATAACGCCGTAGGAGGCTCGTCCTGCGACACCACTTTTGTCTTTTATGTATTTGTATCTGGCTTCAACAAGGGTGTATTCCAATCCACCCATACCAATAACATCGCCATTATAAACAGGGCTTTTTCCGTTGATTTTTTCACCGTTTACCGTAACGCCGGACTTTGAAAAGGTATCAAAAATAACAAAACCCTTGTTTCTGTATACAATAACAGCGTGAAGACGGGAAATTGTTTCAAAGGGCAGAACAATGTCGCATTTTCTGTTTCTGCCAATTGATGCCTCCCTGTCATAAAGGGCGATACCCTCACCTGTTATTGAGTTTACAAGCTTGGCTCTTACAGGGTCAGTTGTCTTTTTACAAAAAAGTGCAACCAACATTCTGATAACTACATAAAGTGCAATACCTAACATAAGGTACCTGAAAAACGGCGCAGCTGCACTGATAAGCTCCACAGACAACCTCTCCTTCCGACACAAATTTCTCTATTCTTTATTTTACCACAAACCATTACAATAATCAACGCAGAAATACACTCTAAATGTTAAGCTTTTGATAAAATAATGTTAATTTCTTCCTTTAAGCTGTTTATCCTTGACTTTACACACATATATATTGTATATTTATATATTAGAATATACCATAAATACGGAGGTAAAAAAATGGCTGTAACAAAAACTGCGTATGGCATTACTGACAACAAAGAGGTAAATGCCTTCATTATTGAAAACAAAAACGGATTAAAAGCACAGCTTATTGAAAAGGGTGCTACTCTTGATAAGCTTTTCATAAAGGATAAAAACGGTAAGCTTATTGATATTCTAATAGGCTTCGACACACTTGAGGACCACCTTACCCAAGGCGATTACCAGGGTGTTATTGTAGGTCAGTACGCCAACAGAATCAAAGACGGTAAATTCACCATTGACGGCACCGAATACAATGTAACCCTTAACGAAAAGGGCATTACCTCCCTTCACGGTGGTGCAGAATACTCCTCTGCAATCTGGTGTGGTGAAATTGTTGGTGACAGCGCAGTTAAATTCACCTACCACAGCCCTGACGGACGTGAAGGCTTCCCCGGTAATGTTGATGTGCAGGTTACATATACCTTTACGGATAATGACGAGCTTGTACTTGACTACAAGGCTGTTTCAGACAAAAAGACAGTTATTAACCTTACTAACCACGCCTTCTTTAACCTTAACGGCTTTGACAGTGGTGATGTACTTGACCATATTTTAACCATTAATGCTGACCGTTACACCCCCATTGATGAAATCAGTATTCCCACCGGCGAGCTTGAAGCGGTTGAGGGCACTCCATTTGATTTCACAGAGCCTAAAACCATTGGCAGAGATATCAATGCTGACCATATTCAGCTTAAAAACGGTAATGGTTATGACCACAATTTCTGCATCAAGGATTTTGACGGCACATTGAAATTTGCTGCGTCTGCTGTAGGTGACAAGAGTGGTATAAAAATGGAAGTAAAAACTGATTTACCCGGCATACAGCTTTACACAGGTAACTTCCTTGATGGCACACTTATAGGTAAAGCCGGTCTTCCCGTGCATTTCAGAAATGCCTTCTGCTACGAAACCCAGGTGTTCCCCGACTCCCCAAACCACCCCGAATGGTGCAAATGCGTTTATGATGCAGGCGAGGAATACAAAACCACAACGGTATTTTCATTCTCTATTAGTAAATAACAATTTAATTAACAAATAATTCATTGACCTTACAGGTTTTATTTGGTATAATTCAATCCGGTATTTTTCAGAAAGGAGACGAGAAAAGTGAATAAATACATAAAGTCAATTGCTTTGATTATTGCAATTATTGTTTCTGTAACAGTTTTGTGCCCGTCTGCTTTCGCAAGGGAATTTGCTCCCACTATTGACGCTACAAACATAGGTGTAAACACCCAGTACAAATATGAGGAAAATGACCCCTCCTGGCTTCGTCAATTAACAATTAAAGAGGATATGCTTTCCTCAAGCGGACTTATGAGCGAAGAGATTTTACACCCCGTTTCAAGTTACCCATACACCTGCGATGCACCTCACTTCAAAGCACAGGTTGAGGAGTACATTGAAATTTATACGCTTGATGATGACTCACAGAGAGCTGCTTACCTTTATCTTCTTCAGCAGGTTGGTGCTTTAGGCGTTATTGCCGAACCAGAAACCAGCGACGAGGATAAATTTGAATGGCTTAAAAACCAGGGTATTGTAATCACTAAAGAGGATGAAAAGGACCCTGAGAAAAAGCTGATGGCAATTGCTCTTTACGCCCTTATGAAAAACGATATGTACTACGTTTACACGGGCAAAACTCTTAAAATTCCTGAGGGTACACCTCTTGAAGAGGCTGTGGTTATGTACCTTATGGCGCTTTCCGGTGAGGGCTCGGAGTTAAGTGCATTCGTGCTTAAATTCTTTGGCGAGGCATCTGTTGGTAATTTAGACGATTACATTTACTACACATCCTTAATGGCTCTTTACACACAGGGCTATGTTTCCCCCTTTGAAATTCCATCCATTACAAGGGAAGAGGTTTATCGCAGAGTTGCCATAATGACAATCCGTACAGCAGGCATTGCCATAGATTCAGAAACTGCTACTGCCGAGGAAATCCGTCACAAATACCTTGCAGCTATGCTTGGTACACAGTATTCCGTAACTGTTGACCCTGCAGCCTTCAAAAAGGCTCTGGATAATGAAACAGCCCCCTACTACCTTCTTCAAAGAATGGCTTATGAGGACTCAAAGGTTACAATTTCCCCAAAAAAGCACTCTTACGAGGAATGCTTTAAAATAGTTTTGCAGAAAACAAATCGCTTTAACCTTGAGGATGAATTTTATTCCGATATTTTTGAATATGATATTTACCTTGGAAATATCAGAAAGAATATTTCTGTTAACACAAACCCCATAACAAAATCAGGAACATCCATTTCAATAAATGGCGTAGATGTTACAGCCGGCTCCTATGCGCTTGTTGAGCTGGCAGGAAAGGCTAAGGAAACAATTACAATTATATGCAAAAACACTACTCAAAAGGTAACAAACACAAGTGTTTATAAAGTGAATGTTCACCAGGGTGTTACGGAAGCACCTGACAGTGACCTTACCGGTCTTGTTCCCACCTTGGGAATAACCACAGGCAAGGACACAAACAATAATCCAAGCTCCAATGGTGGCTTACAGGGTCCCCCTCTTACAGATGCCTTCGGCAATTTAAACAACGCTGCCTCACCTATGTTAAATACAATTCTTTCCCTGAATGATAAGGGACAGCTTGTTGACCAATACGGAAACATTGTAAGTGATTCCACCTACGAAACACTACCTGCAGGGTATGATTACATACTTAACGATGATGGTATTGTTTCCGTTGTTCTTACAGACAAAAAGACAACAGAACCCACCACAGAAGAAGCAGGTGGCAAAGTCACTGAAGAAGACACAAGAAAAATCATTATTATAGTTTCAATTTTCTGCATAATTTGTTTAATTATTGCTATTATTGTTGTACTGGTTCTTTCAAAATCCAACAAGAAAAAATCCGACGCTGACAAAATGAGAGCAAGAAAAGCAAAGGAAAAAAGAAAAAGAGAGAGAAAAGAAAACAAGAAAAAATAAGATAAGATGGCAGTTTACTTAATTAACAAACGGTAGCTGCCATCTTTTTATAAACGGAACATATTTTTTAAAATTTGTTCATAACTTTTACAATAATATGGTATATAATAATGCTTGTAGAAATTCCAAAGGAGGAATTGAAATGGCTAACGAAAAAATTCTTATCGTTGATGACGATATAAACATTTGTGAGCTTTTGAGATTATATCTTGAAAAAGACGGCTTTCAGCCTGAAATTGTTACAGATGGTCTTGCAGCTCTTGAAGCCTTTAACAGCTTTAAGCCCGACCTGGTGCTTCTGGATATTATGCTCCCCGGTCTTGACGGATGGCAGATTTGCAGAGAAATCCGCAAAACATCACAGACACCTATAATTATGATTACTGCAAAGGGCGAAACCTTTGACAAGGTTTTAGGTCTTGAATTAGGTGCGGATGACTACATTACAAAGCCCTTTGAAACAAAAGAGGTTATTGCAAGAATAAAAGCAGTGCTTCGTCGTTCTGTTTCCAAAGATATTGCAGCACCTGATAAAAAAGAAGTTAATTATGATAAGCTTTCAATTAACCTTACAAACTACGAATTAAAAGTAGACGGTAAAGCTGTTGACACTCCTCCTAAGGAGCTTGAGCTTATATTCCATTTGGCAAGCAACCCCAACAGAGTTTACACCCGTGACCAGCTCCTTGACGAGGTCTGGGGCTTTGAATACTATGGTGACTCCAGAACAGTTGATGTTCATGTTAAGCGTCTGAGAGAAAAGCTTGAAGGCGTTTCTGACGCCTGGAAGCTTAAAACCGTATGGGGCGTTGGCTACAAATTTGAAACCAAATAGGATAGTATAATGGCTCGTTTACACTCAAAAAAAGGTGCTTTCTTTTTCAAGTACTTTTTCATTTTCTCAGCAATTGTATTGGTCAGCTTCCTTATAATAGGTCTTGCTCTTTCATTTTTTGTTTTAAGCTTTCTTCAGACACAGAACAGAGATACAACCTCCCTTTATGCTAATGAAATTGCTTCCACAATGACAGAGCTTGTTGAATCCTCTACGGTAACACGTAATCCGGAAGGCTCTGCTCTTATCATAATGAACTCAATCGACCTTATGGCTGATTGTACAGGCTACGATGTTTTCATTTGCAACAAGGACGGGTCTGTTGCTGCCTGTGCCGAGCTCATTTCAGGCTTTAGAATCAGCGATACACCTTGTGAAAAGCATCAAAATCTTATTCTGTCCAAGGCGTATGTACAAAAGGTAAAAAACGGTGGCATTGCAGAGTTTTCAACAATGGATGATTTTTATAAAAGTGTTCATTCTGTTTCTATGGCTCCCATTGTTATAAAGGGTGAATTTACAGGCTTTGCAGTAGTTTCTGCCCCTCTTGAGGTTTCACTGTTAAAAAATCTGGAAAACACATTAAGAATGTTTTTATTCGCAGCAGGTTTAGCTCTTATACTTGTTACAATAGCTGTTTATTTTATGACAGAAAGAATTGCCAAGCCTATAAGAAACCTTGAAAATGCAACCCGTTGCTATTCTTCAGGCGATTTCACCTACAGAGTACCCGAGCTTCGTTCCCACGACGAGCTGGCAGGGCTTATAACCAAGTTCAACTCAATGGCTAACTCCCTTGAACAGCTGGAAAACTCGAGAAGAAGCTTTGTTGCCAATGTTTCCCACGAATTTAAAACACCTATGACTACCATTGGCGGCTTTATCAACGGTATTCTTGACGGTACCATTCCACCTGAAAAGCAGGATTATTATTTAAACATTGTATCCTCTGAAATCAACAGACTTTCCAAAATGGTTACAATGATGCTGAACATTTCTAAAATAGAAACAGGAAATGCTGATTTAACAATAGAACAATTTGATGTTTCTCAAAAGCTTGTTACAACCTTCTTAGGCTTTGAGCAGCTCATTTCAAAGAAAAATATTGAAGTTGAAGGCTTTGAGGATTTGCCACAAATAACAATTCACGGTGACAGCGCTATGATTGATCAGGTTATTTACAACCTTGTTGACAATGCAGTTAAATTCACCAACAATAATGGTAAAATCCAGGTCAATGCCGCAACTGATAAAAAATATGTTTATTTCTCAGTTACCAACACAGGTAAGGGAATACCCGAAAAAGACATTGACAAGGTTTTTGAACGTTTTTACAAGGTTGACCAATCCCGAAGCACCGATATAAAAAGCACAGGTCTTGGCTTATTCCTTGTAAAAAGTATAGTTGACCTGCACAGTGGAACTATAACTGTAGAAAGCAAACCTGACAATTTCACAAGATTTACGGTAAAATTACCGAAATAAAAACATATAACCACCCTACGGAGGCTTTTTTATGAACGATTTTTACAACCCTAACCAGCCCCTCAACGGCGAAAACGAAGCTAAAAACGAAAGCAATAATTTCACACCGTCTCAGGAGCCTGTTACCCCCCAACCAACTTCACCAATGGGAACTGCTCCCACAGGAGGCTCCCCTTATAATGCACCCTATACCCCACCTTATAATGGTGCTTATAATTCCCAATATAATCAATATCCGTATAATCCACAGCCTACACAGAACCCCTACAGCAATCCGGCTAACCCTTACGGAACACAAGCACCGTCATTTAATACACAAACACCTTACAAAAAAAAGAATAAAAAAAGTAGTGGTAAAAAAGTTTTCATAGGACTTATTTGTGCTTGTATTGCTATTGCTTCCATTGCTATTGGCACTTCTGTGGCAGATGAAAAAGACGGTAACACAAAAACCGAGCAAGGTGACACGGTCAGCAATAAAGACAAGGACTCCTCCGGTGCAAAGCCCAAAACTGAGGACTCCCCCATCTCCTTCTCAGAGTATTCGGGAAAGGGCGCTATGACACCTGAACAGATTTATGACACAGCAAAAGAAATTAATGTTGGTGTTATTGTTTATGCCCAGAACCAGAAGGTTGGCGAGGGCTCAGGTATTATTGTTGGAGAAGATAAAGAGAAGAAATACACATACATTCTTACTGCTGCGCACGTAATCTCCGACCAGGGCGTAAGCGTACAGGTTCAGTTCAGCGATGAATCTGAATTAGATGCTGACATTGTTGGCGTTGACAAAAAAACCGATGTAGGCGTGCTCAGAGTTAAGAAAACAGGCTTTAAGGCTGCAACCTTCGGTAACTCCGACAAGCTTACAGTTGGTCAAAAGGTTTATGCTATAGGTAACCCCGGTGGTACTGTTTTCTTTGGCTCCTTTACAAATGGCATTATCAGCGCCATTGACCGTCCCGTTCCCTCAAACGCAAGTGCATACGACCTTCCCTGCATACAGCATAACGCTGCAATCAACCCCGGTAACTCAGGTGGTGCCCTTCTGAACGAATACGGTCAGGTTATTGGTCTTAACTCCTCGAAAATTACTGATACTGATTATGAAGGTATGGGCTTCTCCGTTCCCTCTAACACAGTAATAGAAATATATGAAAACATCATTGAATATGGTTATGTTACAAACAGACCTATGCTCGGAATCTCCTATTACACAGTAGCAAGTGATTACACATATTCAGCAATTGCCTGGAAAAACAACCTGCCCTATGGTTCAATTGTTATTGCTGCTATGACAGATGACAGCGATATTAAAAAGCAGGGTGTCAAGGTTGGCGACATTATTACAAGCGTAAACGGTAAAGCTCTTGACTCCACCGATATTCTTTTGGAAGCAATTGAAAACAGCCAGGTTGGCGATACACTCACCCTTTCCGTTTGCAGACTCAACAACTCCGGTGCAGTAAGCACAAAGTTCGATATTAAGGTTAAGCTTGTTGAGGACAAAGGCGAAACAGCCACACCCCAACAAGAACAAACAACAGACCCCTTCAGCAGTTACTTCGGTAACGGATTTGGATACTAAGAAAAAAGTCACTCCTCAGGGAGTGACTTTTTTAATGCAGAATGCGGAATGAGGAATGCGGAATGTTGGGGGAAGCTTCGCTTCCAAATATTATATTATTTATTCTAAACAAAACATAATTCTCTAAATTTCACTCTATGACATATAAAAAGATTCAGAACTGAACATCCTGAATCTTTTGCTTTTATCCTATTTACAATCCCTGCGAAGCTTAATTCCGAATTTCGAATTCCGAATTTCGAATTTTTTATTCTACATTCCACCTATCAATACTACCCCTTTGCATTGCGCCGATGATTCTTTCGGGGACATCGCCATACTCTTCCGAAAGCCTTTGCAGAAGAATTTTTGCATCCTCTCTTTTGGTTTTTTCGTTAACAGGGCATTTGCTTTCCACAACAGGCAGATTAAGCCTTTCCACAGCCTGTTCTACAGCTGCTTCACGAACGTATATAAGAGGTCTTATCATTGTTATATCTCGCCTTGAAAGGTATGTTACGGGGGCAAAACAGCCTATGCGACTTTCAATAAGCAAATTCATCATAAAGGTTTCTGCTGCATCGTCCAGGTGATGCCCCAATGCAATTTTATTACAGCCCATCTCCTTGGCAGTGTCGTGGAGAATCCCCCTTCGCATTCTGGCACACAGAGAACAGGGTGATTCCTCTTTTCTTATATTAAAGATGATTTCATACAAATCAGTCTTTTTTACTACATATTCCACACCGTATTCTTCGCACAGCTGTCTTATGGGGGCAAAATCCCCATCCTGATTATTGAAGCGCATATCAAGGGTAATTGCTACCAGCTGAAAATTCTTTGGATAAAACCGTTTCAGGTCACACAGAACCTTCAGGAGCATTACAGAGTCCTTACCACCCGAAACGCCCACAGCTATTTTATCGCCGTCTTCAATCATTTTGTAATCATCAACAGCTGCTCTTGTTCGGCTTAAAAGCTTTCTCATAGGGGGTTATTCCTCGTTATTTTCTGTTTTGTTGTCTTTTTTCTTTTGGTTTGTTCCCGAAATATCAATATCCTTTTCATCGGGCACACGCTTCAAGGTTACAACAAGCACCACAACAGACACCACAAAAGCTGCAACAAGAACTGCTATATAAACAGTTCGCTTTGCGTCGCTGTTTTTGTCCTCTTCGCTTTTTGCAACAGCATTTAAAATATCACCGTCACTAACCTCTATAATATCTGTATAGCGTTCATTAGGATCCAGCGTGAACTCGATTTCGGTTTCCTTTTCACCCTTGGCTGCAGCAAAGGGCAGGCAGCAAGGTAAAACAACCAATACGCAAAGTAAAACTGCTAATATTTTTTTCATTGTTTCTCACTCTCTGTTCAATATTTTTTCTTTCATAGCTTTAATTGATTTTTCAAGAATGGCTCTTGGACAAGCAACATTCAGCCTTGTAAAGCCTTGCCCGCTTTCACCGAACCAAAAGCCCGGGTCCTGTATAATTTTACATTCGTTCTGTAAAAATAAATCAAGCTCGGAATCGGTCATCCCCAATTCTCTCATATCAAGCCACATTAAATACGTACCCTGACAGTCATAAATTTTAATCTGAGGAACATCCTTCAAAATATCCTTTACAAGCTTGATATTTTCTTCAATATAGTCCTTTACAGCGTCTATCCAATAGTCACATTTTGTGTAAGCTGCAATAGTTGCAGGTCTGGAAACACAATTAATACAGCTGTATCCGTCTATTGATAGCCTTGATTGAAAATTCTCCCTTAAAGCCTTGTCGGCAATAATTATATTTGATGTACCCAAGCCTGCAAGGTTAAAGGTTTTGCTTACTGCAGTACAGATAACTGTATTCTTGGCAAAGGCTTCATCAACATTGTTAATTACAATATGCTCCTGATTTTTTCTTACAAGGTCAAAGTGAATTTCATCACTTACAAGAACAACATTATTTTTAAGGCAGATTTCCCCTACTCTTTTTAATTCATCTTTTGTCCACACTCTGCCAACAGGGTTGTGAGGACTGCAAAGAAGCATTAATTTAACATCCTCCTGTGATGCTAGCTTCTCTAATTCCTCGAAATTCATTTTATATGTATTACCATCGGGAACAAGCGGGTTATCGGCAATAATTCTTTTATTATTAATAATAGATTTTGAGAAGGGGTAATAAACCGGTGTCTGAATTATAACCTTATCCCCTTCGTTGGTGAAGGCTCTGATTGCTGTATTTATTGCAAATACCACTCCACCTACACAGGTAATCCAGTCATTGTCTATATTATAATTATGACGACGCAGAAGGAACTCTCGTACAGCGTCACGGTATTCTTTATCTGCATCTGTATAACAGAAAAAGCCTTTTTCCGTAAACTCTGTTACAGCTTCCCTTACCTCTACAGGTGTCTGAAATTCCATATCTGCAACAGAAAGAGGGTATGCTCCCCTTTCAATTGCACCCTCGGGAACAGCTGTGTCCCATTTATAGGAGCCGGTGTTTTGTCGGTTAAATACTTTGTCAAACATATAAAAACTTCTTTCAGGCATTTATAAAAAGTATTGAGGAGGCAAGCATTACCTGTCCCCAGAAATATGTAATAATGTTGAATATTTTTAAGGGGTAGTTCTTCTTTTGTCCCGCAAACATGATAACACCTAACGAAGCATCAGAAAGAACAAAGAAGAAGGAACCAAGAGTTAAAACCACAAATGCCAGCAAGCCGCCTTCCGCACCACTTTGCCATTGATGGTACCCCAAAGCACTTGCTTTAGTAAACATAAAGGTGAGAATAATGAAGTAAAGCCATATACCGAAGGCAACAATCTTTGGGGTCATCTTCATTTTTACAACCTTCATCATTATAAAAGCTATAACAAGAACAATACCACCAATTATAAGCTCGGGAATACTGAACATTTTATAGTCCTGAAAGAGTACGGGCAAGGCTTTTACATAGGCGACAATATAGAAAATATGACCTACAAGAAAGCTTACAAAGCCTGTTGCAAAATAAGCGTTTGTGGGCTTGGCGTGAAGGAAATAGTCACCTATCCAGCCCAAAATAAGACCAACAAGCATTGTTATTGCATAGCTTGAAAAATTACCTGAAATAAACATAGAAAGTACGCCTACGCTCACAAACATTGTGGAGCAGACCATTTTTAATATTAAGGATTTTCTGCATTTCTGAGGCCAGAGAGCTTTTAAGTACCAGGGGGTACAAACTGCCTCAACAAGAAGACACACACCGAACAAAATCCACAAAACCATTTACCATAACCCCTCACTACAAAATAATTCCACATATATTATAATTATAGCATAGTGAAAGAGGATTGTAAACTATAAAAGAAAAACGACATAACAAGTTAAAAGATAATAGATTAAAGCTAAAAGGCAACTTATCTTTTAATCTCTAACTTTTACCCTCTGACTCCACACGCCTAATTTTGTATCACCCACCGCTAACGCGGTCCCCCCTCCTTTTTCGTTGCACAAAAAAGGAGGGATAAGCTTCGCAATGCTTTTACAAAAAATCCCCTTACCGGCTCGGTAAGGGGAAATGTTTTGATTAATATTTGAAATCTGTGATAACCATTGTGTTGAAGAGTTCCTGTTTGTCGATTTTGATTTCAGAAACGCCGAAAATCTTACCACCACCTTGAATAGCAACATTCATATACTGCTCAAGCTTGATAATTTCATTTGTTTTTGTATCGTACTCTACAACTGCTTTGCAATCGTGGTAGGTGAGGTTATATGTAACGTTCTTGATAACTGCCTGAACGACACCACCATTGATTGTATTGTCAATATCAGCTTTTGAAAGTGGTGAGAACATTGCACCGGTGTTGCTGGGAGAAGTTGATGCACCTTCTGCCATAGGTTCGGGATTCTGTTCGTCTTTAAGCTCGATTGTAATTTTCGCTTTACCGTTGCCAAGATCTTCGTAGCTTGTGCTTTCAATTGCACTTACATCTGTAAGATAGCAGCCCTTTTCGCATTTGTAAACAGGGAACCATCTCATATCGCCACCCTTTTCAACGATTTCAGGAGAAGCTTCTGCTTCTTCCTTAGTTGTTAAAAGATCTAATGTGTTTGTAACAAGATTGAGAAGAGTATCAACGAAATTAGCACCCTTTGAAATCTGACGGTTTTCAGCATCACCGGGAAGCTCCTGGTACTCAACCTTTTTGTAGCCGGGCTTATCTTTTTTAGCCTTGTTCATAAGGGTTGTGTAAATTTCAAGAACCTCTTTGTCTGTTTTCTTTGCTGCAGGAGCTCCGTTGTTGCCGCCGGGAGCTGTTGTAGCTGTGTTGGAAGAACCACCATTATTAGCAGGAGCTGTTGTTGCTGTGTTATCTCCGGCAGGAGCTGTTGTTGCTGCTGTCTGCTGTTGCTGAGGCTGAGCCTGTTGTTGCTGCTGAGGCTGAGCCTGCTGTTGCTGTGTCTGCTGTGCAGGAGCGCCTGCAATATCGCCTTTTGCAAGGAAAATGATAGAAGCAACAGAAACTGCATTACCTGCAATTACAGTGAAAACAAGAGTAACTGCGAGAATGACTGCAATAATTTTCAAATCTTTGGTTTTCATTTTTCTAACCTCTTTCATAGTTACATTTACTTAAAAATGTATATTTATTAACATTATAAGATTAAACCAAATCCCTTAAAAAGTCAATACCATATATTACACAAAAGATACTTCGTTTTGTTGTGCACAAAGAAAAAGACGACTCCGTGCCGAGTGAACACTCGGCAGTTTTATTCGCCTTATGGCGAGTGGTATTGCTTCGCAGTGTTATTATGCTGCGCATAGTGATATTTGCTTTGCAAGTTTATTGGCGAAGAAAATAACACTGAAGCTAAAAGCTTCAATACCACTATTACCAAAGGCAATAATATCACTCTGCCTATTGGCAGAATATCACTCTAATAACACACCAGCTACCGCTTACACAAAAAAAAAACGACTCTTTCGAGTCGGGTTTATGTATCTCAAATTAATATTTGAAATCGTAGTAGTGTGCGTTGAATGAAAGAGCACCGGAAGCGCTAAGGTCACCAACTGCAACTGCTGTAAGGTCAGCATTGATGTCGCCAACACCGTAGTGAACGATATCAATGAACTTACCGTCTTTTGTCATTTTAGCTGTAATTGTGTAAGCCTTGTAGTTAATTGTACCGTCAAGCTTGCTTACAACCTTAGAAACTGTTGGGTCTTCAACAACTGTTTTCTTAACGTCGTTAATATCAAGGAATTCTCTTGACATTTTTACAAGACCGTCTTTATCAGCGTAAGAGGGGTTAACCTGATCGTTCATAACGATTGTGATAACGTAATTGTCGCCTTCTGTTTTAGAGCTAACGCTCTTGATATAGCTCTTTGAGCAATCGGAGATGGGCATACGATTCTTAGCATCGTCAGAACCCTTAGCGTTAACTTTTTCTTCTGCCTTATCTTCGGGAGTCATAAACTTACCGATAAGGTCTGTAAGAGTACCTGCAAGGAAGCCGAATTTGCTGAGCTGGAGTTCGCCTTCAACTGTCTGCCAACCTTTTTTGGTGTAGCCTGCAACACCTTTAGTGTTGATTTCTTTTGCTGCTTTCTGGTACATAGCAAGAGCTGCGTCTGCAGTAAGTTCACCGGAGGGTGCGGGAGTTTCGCCACCTGCGGGAGCTGTTGTTGCTGTGTTGCCACCTGCGGGAGCTGTTGTTGCTTCACCGGCTGCAGGAGCTGTTGTTGCTACTGCCTGCTGACCACCCTGCTGAGTCTGCTGACCCTGCTGTTCACCGGTTGCGGGAGCGTCTACAGTGCCTTCAGTAGCTGTCTGACCTTTTGCAAGGAAAACAACAGAAGCGATAGAAACTGCGTTGCTTGTTACGATTGTAAGGAATAAAGCTATACTGAGAATTATAGCAATAACCTTCATATCTGAATTTTTCATTGGTATAATACCCCTTTCAACTTTGTGATACTGCACACAATACTGTATACAATAACACATTATTTTTCAGTATCTTTAGATTACTCTAAAAAGCGAAAAAAGTCAAGTGCATTTTATTTCAAATGCACTGACTTTTTCAATTTCGTCAAAAATACCAATTTCACTTACATTTTTTGTGTATTCCATATATTTCGAGCATATTCGTTAATAGCTCTGTCAGCAGCAAATCTGCCTGAATATGCAATATTAAGAAGTGACATCCGGTTCCATTTCTTTTTATCCCGGAAGGTTTCTCTCACTTTCTTCTGTGCTCTCTGGTAATCTGCAAAATCAGCAAGCACCATAAAGGGATCATGGTGGATGATTGTGCCTGAAATATCAGAGAAATCCTTACCGTCAATACCGTTATGGGTAATGAAATCAAGCACCTTGCGAAGCTCAGGATTGTTATTGTAATAGCTCTGAGGATTGTAGCCTGACTTGCGAAGCTTGTTAACCTCTTCGGTACGCATACCGAAAAGGAACATATTGTCATCCCCTACTGATTCGTGAATTTCAACGTTTGCACCGTCAAGAGTACCGATAGTAAGAGCACCATTCATCATAAGCTTCATATTACCTGTACCACTTGCTTCCTTACCTGCAAGAGAAATCTGCTCAGAAACATCAGCAGCAGGCATAAGTCTTTCAGCATTTGTTACGTTATAATCTTCAACATAAAGAACTTTAAGTCTTCCTCTTACATCCGGGTCCTTATCAATCATTTCCCCAAGTGCAAGAATGAAGCTTATAATTCTTTGTGCAACAAAGTAGCCGGGAGCAGCCTTTGCGCCGAAGATGTATGTTTTCGGAACAAAATCGCCATTGGGATTTTCTTTAATTGCAAGGTATTCGGAAACAATATTAAGTGCATTAAGGTGCTGGCGCTTATACTCGTGAAGTCTCTTAACCTGAACATCAAATATTGAGTTGGTATCAAGCTCAACGCCTGTTGTTTTCTTAATATGCTTTGCAAAGGCTTCCTTATTAGCCTTTTTGATTTCACCGATTTTTTCAAGCACCTCTTCATTATCCTTAAACTCTGCAAGCTTAGAAAGATGCTCTGCATCGTAAACGAATTTATCGTTACCAAGAAGCTCCTTGATATATTCTGTTAAGCCGGGGTTTGCCTGGCAGAGCCAACGTCTGTGAGCAATACCATTTGTAACGTTTGTGAATTTGTCGGGTGTGAGTCTGTAGAAATCGTTAAAGAGCGTATCTTTAAGAATCTGGCTATGAAGAGCTGAAACACCATTTACCTTATGGCTTGCAGCAACGCAAAGGTTAGCCATACGAACTGCACCACCTGAAATGATAGCTGTACGCTCAACATAATCTGCATCGTGGGTGCTTTCCCATACATAAGCACGGAAACGGTTGTCAATTTCCTTTACTATATTGTATATACGGGGAATAAGACGTTTTACAAGGTCCTCACTCCAGCACTCAAGAGCCTCGCTCATAACTGTGTGGTTTGTATATGCAACTGTGTTTGTAACAATTCTCCAGGCATCGTCCCAGCCATAGCCACATTCGTCAAGGAGTATTCTCATAAGCTCGGGAATTGCCATTGTGGGATGTGTGTCGTTAATATGGATAGCAATTTTTTCAGGAAGGTTATCTATTGTGCCGTACTCACGAAGGTGATGACGAACAATATCCTGCACAGATGCAGAAACAAGGAAATATTGCTGACGAAGTCTTAAAGATTTTCCTTCGGGGTGGTTATCCATAGGATAAAGAACCTTACTGATAACCTCTGCCATTGCCTGACGCTCCATAGAACGCATAAAGTCGCCCTGATTAAAGGACTTCATATCAAACTCCGGAGCTCTTGCACTCCAGAGACGAAGACAGCTTACGCCCTTACCGTCCTTACCTGCAACAAACATATCGTAAGGAATCGCCTGAATAATATTTCCGTTTTCAATTTCAACGTGGTGATAGTGATTATCCCAGGACTCTTTAAGAGTACCCTCAAAGCAAACATCTACTGCGCTGCTTTCACGGGGCATTAACCAAACCTCACCACCGGGAAGCCAGTTGTCGGGAAGCTCTGTCTGTCTGCCTTCAACAAGCTTTTGACGGAAAATACCGTACTCGTAAAGGATGGAATAGCCACGAGCAGGATAGCCCTGTGTTGCAAGTCCGTCAAGGTAGCAGGCTGCAAGACGACCAAGGCCACCGTTACCAAGACCTGCATCAGGCTCGCACTCGTAAAGGGAATCAAGCTTAATGCCGTAATCCTTCAATACGCTTTCAAATGTTTTTGTAAGATTAAGGTTGAAAAGGGAGTTTTTAAGAGAACGCCCCATAAGAAACTCCATAGAAAGGTAGCAAACACGCTTTTTGCCTTCCTCATCTGCCTTTTTACCAAGCTCCGCTCTGCCCTGTGCCATCATATCACGGACAATCATTGAAACCGCTTTATAGTACTGGTCATAGGTAGCATTTTCGGTAGATATGCCGAAAAAGTGGAGAAGTTTATTTTCAAGCATTTCTTTTGCTTGCTTCTTTGTAAGCTTATAATTCATACAAATCCTCCAAAAATATTTTAAAAAAACATAGTTTTTTACTGTCCGATTATACATATTACACTAAAATCACGTTAAAATCAACTGTAATAACAAGAAAAAATATATAATATATGCCGGCAATTTTTGGATATATTTTCACTATTTGTATATCTAAAAAACAAAGGCTTTACAAAGCAACAAAAAAATCACACCGGGAACAGAAAAAAGAATACTGAAAACAAAAGAAAAAGCATTAACCCCCAAAGACAGAGGAACAAAATAATTTGCAGCCCACACGGCACACAACGCCCCCACACCACCTAATGCACTTGTGAAAAAGGCTTTAAAAAAGCTGCCGCTTTTTTTGAAAATTAAAAGTACAATCATCAGCAGTACAATACCTATAAAATACAGCATTACTCCACTTCCTTAATTTTATTTAATAAATAGGCGTGTCTTATTTCAAGGCTTCTCAGCTCGAATATTGCCGACTCTACAAGAGCTTCCTCTGTAGCCTGAGAAAGCTTGAAATACGCAATTTTTATAAGAAAGCGTATTTCCTCAATCTCTTTTAAAAGCAATTCCCTTTCGGGTGTTTTTCTAATTCTTAAATATTGTTTATTCTTGGTAATTCCACTCACCCGCCTATATTTTCATACAATTATTTTTATTCATATAAAATTAATTTTATTACAGATTATTAACTGACACGAATGTGCATACTAATTAAGGATATATTTTTTATTTTCGAGGTGCTTATGAACAGACATTCCTTTACTTACCAGCAGTATTGTCCTATTGTAGACAAAAATGTAATTATCGAGGAGCTTACCTTTTTAAGTGGCAGAAAGAAAATCCGTTGCCTTTACTACCACAAATGCAACTGCAAGGAAATGGGCGGCTGCAAAAACAAATACGTTAAAAAGCGTATTGAAGCAGTTGAAAAAAAGGAGAAGGAATAGTATAATTTCACCGAGGTGAAATTATGTCAGGCATATATATTCACATACCATTTTGCAAATCCAAATGTCCTTACTGTGACTTTTATTCATACAGGTGTAAAAGCGAAGAAATGAGTCTTTATGTTGAGGCTTTATTAAATGAAATAAACACACTTTCAAGGGTGGCGGAATTTGTTGAAAAGCCCTTCAAGGCAGACACCCTATACTTGGGTGGAGGCACACCCTCGGTATTATCCGGTGAGGACATTTACAGAATAATAACCACCACAAAGAATAAATTCGAAATTTCCGACAATGCAGAAATCACCGTTGAGTGCAATCCAAACTCCGACATTGAGGGTATTCTCCCCTATCTGCTTAAAGCAGGGGGCAACAGAATTTCCTTAGGGCTTCAGTCAGCTGTTGATAAAGAGAGAAAAACTCTTGGCAGACTATCGGATAAAAAAAGAGTAAAAGAGGTTATTTCGCTTTTAAAAGCAAACGGAATTACCAACATTTCTGTGGATGTTATGCTGGGTATACCCCACCAGACAACTACATCCTTAAAGGAAACCTTGGATTTTGTTATTGAAAGTGGTGTCCCCCACATAAGTGCATATATGCTGAAAATAGAGGAGGGCACACATTTTTATAAAAATTACCATAAGTATGATTTCCCCGATGAAGAAAAGACCATAGAATTTTACAACCAATGTGCCGATGCCCTTGAAGAAGCAGGCTTCAAGCACTATGAAATTTCTAATTTCTCTAAAGAAGGCTTTGAAAGCCGACACAATACAAAATACTGGGAATTGGAAAATTATTTAGGTATTGGTCCCGGTGCTCATTCTTATATAGACGGAAAAAGATTTTATTTTGAAGGTGACACCCAAGGCTTCATAAATGGCGAAAAGGCTGTTTTTGATTACCTTGGTGGTGATGCCGAAGAATACATAATGCTTAAATTAAGACTGAAAAAAGGAATACGCCTTCCAGAATTAACAGAGCTTTATGGTGAAAAGGCTTCTGAAAAAATAAAAGAAAAAGCCCCGTTCCTAAAGGAACAAGGCTTAATTAATTTTGACGGTGAAGAGCTTTCCCTTACAAGGAAGGGATATCTGCTTTCAAACTCCGTTATTTGTGAATTTATTTAATTGTAAAGCTTTCGTCGGAAAGCACCAAATCCGAAACACCGGCAGTTGCTATAATCTCATTATTATCGGTAACAAAAATATACTCAAAGTCGTTATGCTCCTTTGCGAACTTAACGGCTTTTTCTTTTCCCATTGAGAAAAGCGCAGTTGAAAAAGCATCGCAAAAAGCACCCTCCTCACCTATTACGGTTACACTTAAAAGGTCACTTTTTGCAGGCTCCCCTGTTGTGGTATCTATAATGTGGTGGTAGGTTTTACCGTCCTTTGTAAAGCTTCGTTCATAGCCCCCGGAGGTTACAACACTTACATTGCCCTTATGCTTGAAGGTACAAACCAGTTCATTTTCCTTCAAGGGATTTTTCACCCCTACAGTCCAGGCACCTTTTTCTGTATTTTCACCACAAAGAACAATATTTCCGCCAAGGGATATAATGGCGTTGACACCGTTTTCCTTGGCGATTTTTAAAAGCTCATCACCTATATAGCCTTTTGCAATTCCACCTAAAGAGATTTCTGCATTTTCTTTTTTTGTTACGGTATTATTTTTTACAGAAAGTGCATCCACCCCCACCAAGGAAAGTGCTTTTTCCAGCTCCTCTTTTTCGGGAACTCCGTATTTTCCGTTATCAAAGCCCCAAAGCCTTAAAACGGGCATTATGGTAATATCAAAGGCACCACCGGTAAGCTCATTGGCAAGTATTGATTTTTCTATTATTTTTGCAGTAGCTTCATTGACCTTTATTTCTGTGCTTTTACCGTTTACAAGGGAAACCTGACTACCTTCGTTATTGGCATCAAAAAGAGAATCCAGCTCTTTTATTTTGTCAGTAAAAAGCTGCAAAGCCTCATCCTTTTGCCCCTTAGAGCTACTGAACACCCTTATAGCTATAAGGGTGTTCATTGCAGTAAATTCAGTTGTGGCTTCTTTCCCGTAATTACAGGAGCACATTGTCAATAAAAAGCAAATGCAAAGTAAAAATGCTATTGCTTTTTTCATATTATCATAAACCTGCCTTACGCATATTAGCCTCGTGCTCGGACATAGTGTTTGCATAGAACACTTCACCGGTCTCGGTATTATGGCAGAAGTAGTAGTAATTTGTATCAGAGGGTTTAAGAGCCGCTCTTATAGCTGCATCACCGGGGTTTGCAATTGCACCTACGGGAAGACCTTTACACTCTGTGCTGTAGGTATCGTAATCGTCACGGTACTGAATGTATTTCTGTGTATCCTCTGTTGAAGATGTAAGTGTAGGCTTAATGGTTTTTGTAAGGTAATCCTCAGTAGAGTCACAGTTAAGCCAGGGGAATGTGCCGGGTCTTTCAAGACGGTTATAAAGAACAGAGGATATATCGGGCATCTGTGATGTTGTAGCAGCTTCCTTCTGAAGGATTGAAGCCATAACAATTACCTCGTCAAGGCTTACACCCAATTCGTCTGCCTGCTTCTGATATTCGTCAGTCCATCTGGTTTCAAAGTTATCTAAAAATCTTCTTGCAACGCTGGAAGCATTTTCACCCACATAAAATTCATAGGTATCAGGGTACAGATAGCCTTCAAGGGCTCTGAAGCGTTTTTCCTTATTGGGAATTGATTTTATAAACTTATAATCCTCGGAAAAGTCAACACTCTGTAAGGTATTTATAAAGCTGGCTGCTGTGCAAACCTCATTAGCTTCAAGCTTTTCTGCAATCTGGTCAATAGTCCAGCCCTCAGGGAAGGTAAGTGTTACTGTTTCTGAAAGGGTTATATCCGCCTTCATTGTAGAAAGCATTTTCTCAACGCCCATACTCGGAGTAAGGGTATAAACACCTGAGACATAATCCCTTTTTCTGTCGTTACCTGTTATATCAAGCAATTTAACAAACGCCTTACAGAAAAGGCTGTTGTTTATAAGCTTATTATCCTCAAGCACATCAATAACCTGTGCATCGGTCATACCCTTGGAAACCTCTACCTCTACGGAAACATCCTCAACATCTATGGCAAGCACGTCATTGATACAACCGATTCCGTAAATGCAGATAAGCACGCTTGATAAAGCAATAATTCCAAGTGCAAGTGCTAAATGCGAGAGCTTACCCGATGAAAAGAACTTACCTAAAGGTGTATTCTGACGTTTTTTCTGACGGGCTTCCCTTTCGGCAATAGCTTTGTTTTGCTTTGCCGTTGTAGGTGGTGCTGCAACCTTGAATTTTTCCACACCTACCCTCTGCTTCTGATGTTTTTTTACTGTAGCCTTCTTTTCTCGTTCAGCTACCTTATCAATATCACGGGGAGGATTGGAAAAATACACACCACCCTTATAATTGGGATTTTCGTAAGTGTTGTTGGAGTTTATATTGACTTTAAAATCATCAACCTTTTTCTGTCTTTTGCTTTTCAGGTCAACCTCAGCGGTGTCATTCAGTGCAGCTGACTTGTCTTTAGCATCATCCTCAAACATACTCAATAACTCTTCGTAATCTTTGTATTTATCGTTTGACACACTTAACACTCCTTTACTGTTAAAATGCTTTTTTCGGTAACTATCATATCCACAGTTCTGTCGTATTTACCGTGGAATAATTCATCTTTTATATTCTGACTATAGCAAATGCCGATAGTAGAACCCTTATATTTAGACAGGTAACGGTCATAATAGCCTTTACCATAGCCCAAACGGTAGCCTGATTTATCGAACATAAATGCAGGAACAATACAAATAGTATTTTCAGTTTTTGTAAGCAGCTTTTCCTTATTTCCCTCAGGCTCTAAAACACCGAAGGAGCCGGGCAAAAGCTCATCCAGAGAATTTATATAATAAAAATTCATTTCCGAGGGTCCACCCTCGCAACGAGGAACTGCAACCTTTTTGCCCATAGCTAAAAGTGCATTTATAAACTCCTTTGTATCTACCTCAATAGCTGTTGAAACATAGCACAAAAAAGTTTCTGTTTCCCTTACTGCCCATAAATTAAGAAGCTTGTTACAGATTTTTTTATCTAATGCGCTTTTTACCGTAGGCTCCATTGAAAGTCGGCTTTCCTTAACCTCGGCTCGCATTTGCTTTTTTATGGGTCTTATATCAATTACTTTTTCCATTGAATGCTCCTGAGTATCTGCGAGGCTTTTTCTTCACCTGTAATTAAGGAGCATATTGCAGCACCAAATTCCCAGGCAACACCTGCGCCCCTTGCAGTAACTATTGTACCATCGGTAACCACGCCTGCCTCTGCAACCCTTGCACCAACAAGCTCATCCTCAAAGCCCGGGAAGCAGGTGGCGTTTTTGTTTATAAGCAGCCCCCTTCTGCCAAGTACAAAGGGTGCAGCGCAAATAGCACCGATTATTTTGTTTTTTTCAACACAGTAGCTGATAGCTTTTTGTACATCTTCTGAATTATTAAGGTTTTCTGCACCGGGCATTCCACCGGGAAGAATAATGCCCTGAAGCTCATCATTAAGCTGAACCTCCTGTGGAAGAAGGTCTGCTTCAACATTTATTCCGTGAGCGCCACGGCAGAGCTTACCACTGATGCCGACTGTTTTAACCTGCACGCCTGCTCTTAACAAAAAATCCACAGGTGCAAGAGCTTCTATTTCTTCAAAACCATTTGCAAGAAAAACGTAAATCATTTTTTTGACCTCTTTAATTTGAATAAGGTATTCCGAAAAATCCGTTTTTTATTTCGGGAACATCCTTTAATTTATAGTACATTCCGTAGGAAACGGAATTGCTGTTTGCTGTTTGTCTGTATATAATTTTCTCTTTATCTGTATGTTGAAAAATTGCATTAAGAAGCAAATTTTCGTTACCGAAAAGCTCGTATACTGTAAGCGTTTTTTCTGTTTCTTCATAAAGTGCATAGCCTTCATACGGTACGAAAACTGTTTTCACTTCGCCACTTACAGAATTAAAGAAAGAGGTAAATGTGCTTTCTTCAAGAATTGCAAGGGGTACAGCCTTTGGATTTTCAGCTATACATTCTCTGTATTTCTCAAAGGTGAGCTTTTCAGTTTTTATATTTTTTCCTTTTTCAAAATCACCTTTAAACAACTCCTTTTCAGAATAGTTAAAGCCGATTTCAAAGCCAAGCTTTTTATATATTTTAAAAAGATATTCTTCCTCCGGCACCAGAAAAAGGTAACAAAGCCCCCTGTCGCCTGCCACCTTGAAAAGCTCACAAAAAAGGCTTTTCATCAGTCCCTTTCCACGATAATCGGGATGGGTACAAACTGCATAAATATAGTAGGCTGAATACTCTTTTTCATCTATTATAATACTGCTTTCAAGCATATACAAAGCACTTACGGGCTCTGCCTTATCAAACACTGCAAGCACCCTGTTACAGGAAGTTGTATTTTCAAAAAAGGCATCAAGGCTTTCCGTACTGTCATCAAAGGCTGTTTGCCAAAGCTTTTTTAATTTATTGTAATCGCTTTCAACGGGAAAACGAATTTCAAAGGATTTTTCCATAATATTTTTTTACCAGGTATTCGGGGTGGTAGGAGGTTTTGGCTTTTCTTAAATTCTCAACCCCTGCATCATCTTCACGATTAATATACTCATACTTTTCCAAGGCTTTTTCGGCAAATAATTTGTTAATTACCGAATAAGCTGTAAGATAGTCGGGAGATGCTTTTTCAAAATGTATGCAATAGGTTTTCCCATCCGGCATTTCTTCACCTAAAGCATAGGCTACAATTTTCCCGTCCACTCTTAAAACAGCACCTGACAAATGCAATTCAAAAAAATGCGCAAAGGCCTTTTCGATAACAAGCATTTCCTCGTCAAGCTTTGGGTTACGCTCGCCACCTTTATGCCAAAGGTGAGAAAACTCCAAGCATTCCTGCAGATTGCTTTCATTTAAAGCCTCGTAAGAAAAATTGTTGCGTTTACAGAAGGTATTAACGTGGTTTTTCTTAGAATGGTATTTTCTGCCGCTTAAACTTGCAAGCTTTTCACGAAGATAGATATAGTCAAAAAAATCACGCTGTTCTTCCAGAAGGAGTCTTCCCCCATAAATACCCTTTAAAGTCTCTGCCTGCTCCCGGCTAAGACAATAGAAGCTGAATTCTGTGTTTCTTTCCTTAGCATCCTCCTCTAAAATTTCAAGGGCATTTTTTATATCACCCTTTCCCCAAGGGAAGGCGTAGCTTTTTACGCCATTAAAGCGTGAACGAAGGAAAATAAAGCCGTCTTTTTCAGCAATACGGGTATTTTCCCCTACACTCCAGCAGAAAATATTGCCAAAGGAAAAATCGCAAACCTGAGAAACGCTTTTTGGAATACTCTCCATCAGCAGGGCTCTGTCTTCAATTTTTACAGGTTGAAAATCTAACATAATTATTGGTTTATTGTTTCAAGTAAAATTTTATATACCGTATCGTTAATTTCTTCGATTGAAAGAGGCTGTCCGTCTTCAGCACAGGGTACAATTACCCAACCACATTTATCTGCAGCATAAAGTGCTGCTTCACGGCAGGCATTAAGGAACTCAACATTAGCCTCATGAACATCCTTTTTATTTTCGTCGCCCTCATAGCGCTGTGTCATAAGGCGTTGTGATACCTCAACGGGCATATCAAGAAAAATAACTTTATCGGGAGCAGGTATTCCGATTTTGTTGTATTCAAAATCAAAAAGCCAGTCAAGGTATTCATCCCATTCTGATTTATCAAGCTTTGTCATTTGGTAAATGGCATTGGCAGGAGTATACCGGTCAGCAAAAATCAATTTACCCTCAAGGTATTCTGTTTTCCACTTCTCTGTATAGGAAGCAAACCTGTCAGCTGCGTAAAGCACAGAGGTTGCATAGGCATTTACATCCCCTGCATTTTTACCGAAATCGCCTGCAAGGTATTTCCTTACAAGAATACTTGAATCGCTTTCGTAGTCGGGAAGCTTGATTTTTTTATAATCAATACCATCCTCTGAAAGTCTTTTGCAGACAAGCTCGGTCTGTGTGGTTTTGCCACAACCGTCAAGTCCTTCCAAATCAATAAACATAAGCTAAATAACAGCCCTTTCAACAAATGAGTATAAAAACACATCATATTATTCCAATTATACCCATTAATAATACAATAAATCTTGTCAACTGTCAAACAATGTGACTGTTTTGTAATAAATATGTAATAAATAATAAAACCCGCCTGAGCGGGTTCAAAAAATCAGTCCTCTAAAAGCTTTAAAACACTTGCTTTCGGAAGAAGTCCTACAGCCTGATTCACAAGCTTTCCATCTTTAAAAACAAGGAGTGTGGGAATACTTGCAATGCCGAATTTCATAGCAAGCTGCATTTCCTCATCCACATTAACCTTGCCCACAACAATGTCTGTTCTTTCCTCTGAAATTTCGTGAATAGTAGGTGCAATCATCTGACAGGGACCACACCAGGTTGCCCAGAAATCAAGTAAAACGGGCTTTTCGCTTTTTAAAACCAATTCTTCAAAATTAGCGCTTGTAATTGTTAATTCTGCCATATTAAAACATCCTTTCGGTTATTAATCTTTTGATTTGTAGTAGAGCATACAGTGGCAATAGCCCTCAAAATCCGGGTCCTTTATCTGCTCACGGAATTCCTTACAGATACATTTATTATCCTCTGTTCTTTCCAATCTGCAGGGGCAATAACCACCCTTCATTTTAAGACCTTCTTTGATTTTTGCAACAACTTCCTTGTCTTCATTGAATTTTACTGCCATTTTATCGCCTCTTTTACTTTTTCTTTTCTATATTTTAACAAGAAATTATTAACATATCAATAATAATACTTTACTTTTTTTAAAAAGAGTGTAAAATACAAAGGAAATATATTTTTTCCGAGGTGCACTGTTATGGACACAATAAAAAAAGAGGCATTCGCTGCTGCGAAGGAAATAATTGAAATCAGCAAACTAAGGGCAGGGCAGATTCTTGTTGTAGGCTGCTCCACAAGTGAGGTAATTGGTGAAAGAATCGGCACAAATTCCTCCCCTGAAACAGCAAATGCGATTTTTGAGGGCATTTACGAGGCTGCTAATGAATATGGTGTTTTTGTTGCAGCACAATGCTGTGAGCACCTTAACAGAGCAATTATTGTTGAAGCCGAAGCTGCTCCAAATGCAGAATTTGTTAATGTTGTTCCCCAGCCAAAGGCAGGTGGTTCCTTTGCAACTGCTGCATATAAAGCATTTAAAAATCCTGTAGCACTTGAAGAAATAAAAGCAGATGCAGGGCTTGACATAGGTTCAACCTTAATAGGTATGCACCTTAAAAGGGTTGCTGTTCCCGTAAGGCTTAAAAACAATAAAATCGGCAATGCTACCCTTACTGCTGCAAGGGTAAGACCGAAATTCATAGGTGGCGAAAGAGCACATTACAACGAAGATTTAATATAAAAAAATTCCACTCGGTTGAGAAAAAACTCAATCGAGTGGTTTGTTTTATTTATGCTTTTTGTGTTTTGGTTTTTTATTACTTTCTCCACCACTTATATCAAAGCCTTCAAGAATTTCGCCCTCGGTTATAATAAACAGCACCACAAGTGATATTATTATAAACGCACCGAAGCTACCAAATGAAATATCTCTTAAAGCATCTCGTTTATTGTTTGCTGTAACAGCCATTACACAATGAGAAAAAAGTGAAAGCAATGCAGAAAAGAAGCCGAAGCTGTAAAACACTGTTGTACTCCTGATCCACAAAACCATAAAGACAACAAGCATTATACACCCTATAACAACACCGACAGCACAAATATAATTTTTAATTTCAGGAAAAAGTTGAACCAAAAGAAATACAATAAAAAACAATGCTACAGGTAAAACACAGGCTTTGAGCATATCCTCAGCATTTAAAGCTATGTTTTTAGAGCTATAGTATGCCGACAAGGAAAAACCATTGGCAACTGAGTTTATAAGGAAGCTTAAAGCATAGCCGATTTTCATTTTATTACCAAAGCAATGAACAGGTATGGCAACAAGCATTAACAGAAAGCCTATAACTAAGCCATACCATTTTTCACAAGCAGGGGTTGCAAACAAGCTTGAAGCAACGAATATACCCATTGCTACCAAATAGGATAGAAAAACAATAATCGGTTTCAAGTTGGTGTTAATTTGTTTTGTTTGTGCCATAGGTTTCACCTGCTTTATTACTTAATTAGTTTTGGGTACCACCCACCACCTTCGGTGGTCCCCCCTCCTTTTTCGTAAAACGAAAAAAGAGGGATAAGCTTCGCGATATTTTTACATACCGGCAACCGGCAACTGGCAACTGGCAACTGGCGGCTGGTAGCTGGTGGCTGGTGGCTGGCGACTGGCGACTGGCGGCTAATGGAAATTAATCAAGATTAATTTCAATTACAATAGGGCAATGGTCGCTTGTATAGTCACCGTTTCGCATACCTGAAAGCACATTGTAGGAATTAACCCTTATGCCCTTTTTGGAAATCATAAAATAGTCGATTCGTTTAAATTTTTCGGGGTTATTCCAGCCGTTGTAGGTGTGGGCATTAGAAGTGTTATCGGTTGCGTGTTTAGCGTCAAGGAAATTTTCTGTAACGCTGTTATAGGTAACAGAGCCCTCAACTGCATTAAAATCCCCCATAATAACAGACGGAAGTGAGCCGAACTCGCTGATTTTATCGAGCACAACCTGAATACCATTAATTCTTGCTTCGTCACTTACGTGGCTTAAATGTGTATTGAAGACAACAAAATCCCTGTTTGTTGCTTTTTCTGTCAATATAACATAGCTGCACACTCGGTTGAACTGTGCGCCCCAGGATTTACTTGGTACATCGGGGGTTTCGGAAAGCCAGAAGGAGCCTTTATCAACAAGGCTGTAAAGCTCTGTATTGTAGAATATAGGACACCCCTCGGAATTAAAAGCGTCATCACGATATGTAATAACGGAATCGTAGCCCTCTAAAGAATCAACAAGATATGAATAATGCCACTTGGTTGCTTCCTGAAAGCCGATTACACCGGGCGTTTCGTCAACTATATCGTCAACAATTAAATCTGCACGGTAAAACCAACCCTTTTTGCCCCAGTCCGTAGGACTGATGCAACGAAGGTTGTAGCTCATCATTTTGATATTGTCTTCTTCCGGCTCGATTTTTACGGCTTCTTTATTATTATTGTAGTGTGGATAATACATAAAAGTATTCCCCACCAGCACAATGGCTGCAACAAGAACGAGAGCCAACAGACTACCAAAAATTATTAATATTGCTTTTTTCATTTTCATCACCAAAGATATAATAGCATATAAAAAAACAAATGGCAAATGTATTTATGGAATATAGTTTTACAACAAATAAGATATAATAAGGTTTAACAAACAACAATTTTCTACCCATCTTTTATATTCAAGTAAAAAATATTCATTTACCCCTTGATTTTTTCAATTCAATTAGTTATAATAGCAGGGCGCTTTGAGTGAGCGCAGAATTTAATTTTTTTATTCTTTGAACAGATGGAGAGTTGTCCGAGCTGGTCGAAGGAGCACGATTGGAAATCGTGTAAACGGCCAAAACCGTTTCGTGGGTTCGAATCCCATGCTCTCCGCCATAGAATAACAGATACCTTTTTGGTATCTGTTATTTTTTTGTTTGAATATTGTTGTATAGTTTTTTCATTTATGGTATTATTTACACAATGTGGCTATTATGTACCACCCACCACCTTCGGTGGTCCCCCCTCCTTTTTGCTTCGCAAAAAAGAGGGATAGAATTCCCACTAAACATTTTTTCTGCGGCACAGGCAAGCCGGTGCCTTACAGTTAAAAAGCAAGGAGAGTTTTTATGAAATTCAAACCATATCACAAAAGCCTTGATGATTTGCACATTGGGGCTGAAAGCCCCCGTGCGTATTTTATTCCTTATGATAATCTTGAGGATGCACTTTCAGGCGACAGAAACAGATCCTACTATTTAACCAACCTTTGTGGTGACGACTGGAGCTTTAAATTCTTTAACAGCTTTGAGGATTTAGAGGACAGTTATCTTACTGCAGATTTTGACAACAAGGATTTACCCTTAGTAAGGGTACCCGGTAACATTCAGCTTTATGAAAATGTTGAACACGATTCACCCCTTTACTCAAACCTTAAATATCCTTTCCCTACAGACCCACCCCACGTTCCCGATGAAAACCCTTGTTCTGTTTTCATCAAGGACTTTGACGTAACTGCAGAAATGCTTGAAAGAGATAACATTATCACCTTCGAGGGTGTTTCCTCCTGCTTCTATCTTTTAATAAACGGTGAATTTGTTGGCTACAGTCAGGTTTCACATTGTACAAGTGAATTTGATATTTCAAAATATCTTCACCAGGGCAAAAACAGAATTACTGTAGTTGTAGTTAAATGGTGTGATGGCTCATACCTTGAGGACCAGGACTATTTCCGTCTTTCCGGTATTTTCCGTGAGGTTTATATTCTTTCCCGTGGCAAAAAACGTTTGAAGGATGTTTACATAAGACAGAGCTTTAATGAGGATTATTCACTTGCAACACTTACTGTTGAGTGTGATTTGGTTGGTAACACTCCTATCCTTTACGGACTTGCTTCACCCAAGGGTGCTGTTGTTGCTACAGGCGAATGTGCAGATTCTACTTTCACTATTGAAATTCAGAAGCCCTTGATGTGGAACGATGAAACACCTTATGTTTACACCCTTTTCCTTACTGTTGAGGATGAAATTATCCCCTTCCAGCTTGGACTTTGCGAGGTAAAAATTGAAAACAAGGTATTTCTTGTAAACGGTAAGGGCGTTAAGCTTCGTGGTATTAACCGTCACGATTCAACCCTTAACGGTTATGTGGTTACACGTGACCAGATGAAAGAGGATTTACTTCTTTTAAAACGTGCTAACGTAAACTGCATAAGAACCTCTCACTACCCCAATGACCCGAGATTTTTGGACCTTTGCGAAGCACTTGGCTTCTACATTGTTGACGAGGCAGACATTGAAACACACGGTATGGGCTTCAATACAGATGCTGACTGGGATTGGATGCGTTGGTCAATGCTTTCAACAGTTGACGAATGGGAAGTTGCTTACGTTGACCGTGCAGCAAGACTTTTTGAAAGAGATAAAAACCACGGTTGTGTTGTTATGTGGTCCTTGGGTAACGAAAGTGGTTGTGGTAAAAACCACAGAGCTATGAGGAAATACATAAAAGCACGTAACGAAAATGCCCTTGTTCACTACGAAAACTCCCACCTTGAATTTAAAGCCGTTCCCGAAGGCGAATGCTTCAAGGATATTTCTGATGTTGAAAGCAGAATGTATGCAGGTGTTAATTACATTGACGCTTACTGCAACAACGAAGAATATGACAAGCCCTTCTATATGTGCGAATATGTTTGCTCAATGTCCACAGGTGACGTTTACGATTACTGGGAGCTTGTTGACAAGTACGATAATTTCTGTGGTGGCTGTATATGGGAGCTTACTGACCACGCTATAAATATTCCCGATGAAAACGGTACCCCCCGTTACTATTACGGTGGCGATTTCGGAGACTTCCCCAATGACGGAATCTGCTGTATTGACGGTCTTGTTTTCCCTGACAGAACTCCACGTCCCGGTTACTATGATATGAAAAAGGTTTACGAGCCCTTCAGAGCAACATACAAAAACGGTGAAATAACTGTTAAGAGTGTACGCTACTTTACTAGCCTTTCAGACCTTACCCTTAAATGGAAGCTCACTTCCAATGAAAAGGTTATTGCAGAGGGTGAAATTGAAGCTCTTGATATTGCGCCTCAGGACTCTGTTACATACAAGCTGTTTGATGAAAACAGCTATGAGCTTTCCGGAGATTGCTTTGTTACTGCCACAATTCACCAGAAGAACAACACTCCCTGGGCTGAAACGGGCTACGAGGTTGGCTTCTTACAGTTTGAAATTGAAGCTCAAAAGGTATATGCAGACACAACTGAAAACAAGGTTGAGGTTAATGATACTGAAAGATACGCCATTATTACCTGTGGCGATGTTGAATACATTTTCGACAAGCCCTATGGTAGAATTAACTCCATAAAAAAAGATGGCGAGAAGCTCCTTGAGGCTCCTGTTAAATTCAAAATGTGGCATGCACCTGCTTACAACAGAGGCTCTGTTGATGAATGGTATGCAAACCACCTTCACCACGTTGCACAGAAGACTTATTCAACAAACATTGAGGAAGGCAACAACGCAGTTACAATTGTTTGTGAAATCGCCCTTGGTGGTCCTTCAAATCCCCCGATTTTAAAAGGCAGACTTATACACATCTTCTACAGTGACGGCTCTGTTGATATTTCACTTTCAGGTGACATCCGTGAAAATGCACCACTTCTTCCACGTCTGGGTCTTGAGCTTCTTATGAGTGAGGAATACGAGGATATTAAATACTTCGGTCTTGGGGAAACAGAAACCTATCCTGACAGATATAAAGCTGCCCGTTTTGGTGAATACGAATTGACAGTTACTGACAATTTCGTTCACTACATTCGCCCACAGGAAAACTCCTCACACTTTAAAACAAGAAGAGCTACTGTTGGTAAAACAGGCGGAAACGCTCTTTTCGTTACAGGCTCAATGGGTACAGAGGATTTCTCCTTTAATGCCTCCCACTACTCTGCAGAGCAGTTAACCGAAAAGAAGCACGACTTTGAGCTTGAAAAAGAGCCATACACAATTTTCAATATTGATGCACGTTTCAACGCATTAAGCGAAAGTGGAGAACTCAACAATGATGAAAACAACAGACTCTTTGACGAAAAGAAGGTAAGCTTCAGCTTTAAAATCAAGCCTGTTGAAATGAAATAATGCTTTAAGGTGATATTATGAAAAAAGGTAAACTTAAAGATATGCTTTCCTATGGTATAGGAGCTGTAGGTCTTGATTTAAGCTACGGACTATTTTACTCCTACCTTGCAAAATATTTAACCGATATTCTGCACCTTAACAAAAAATTCCTTTTGTTTTTAACTCCCGTTGCACGTATATGGGATGGTATCAACGATCCTATGATGGGTACTTTTGTTGATAACACAAAAACAAAAATGGGTAAATACCGTCCCTGGATACTTATTGGCTCCTGCTGTAATGCAGTGGTGCTTTCCCTTTTATTCTCTAACCCCGGCTTTGAGCTGGGTGGTATCCCCCTTTACATATATGTTGCAGTGCTTTATGTTGGTTGGGGTATGACAAATACTATGGCTGATATCCCCTATTGGTCTATGGTTCCCTCCTTCACAAGCGATCCAAAGGAAAGAAGCCTTATTGCAACTGTCGCAAGAACCTTCTCCGGTCTTGGACAGGGCATTATTTCCATACTCACTCCCGTTATGCTACCCTTATTGAGTGAGGCAACCTACAACGGTGAAAAAATAGCAGATGCTAAAGGCTACAGTCTTTGGGCAATTATTTGCGCCTGTGCTCTTGTGGGCTTCTCCTCACTTTCTGTTCTAAACACAAAGGAAAGGCACATTACAACACAGCCTGAAAAATTCACCTTCAAAAAGATGTTCCACATTGCAAAGAACAATGACCAGCTGCTTATATTTATGCTGTTTGCAATGCTTTCAAACGCAGGCTGGTATATGATTTCCGGCGTAGGCGTTTACTTCTTTGATGTGGTTGCAGGTGACCCTGCAAAGCAGTCCACCTTTAACATTATCGGTGCAGTTGGCTCAGTTCTGGGTCTGGGTGTTGTGCCTTTGCTTACAAAGTTTATGTCCCGAAGAAGATGCTACCAGGTTTCCCTTGGTCTTGCCATTTTCGGTTTTACAACAATGGCAATTTGTGTTAAAGCCTTCGGCTCTTATATGGCTATGAACTTCTGCTACCTTATTGCATCCATAGGTATTGCTTCTATGTTTGTTTCACAGACAGTTTTCCTTGCAGACATTGTTGACTATGGTGAAATAAAAATGGGCTTCCGTTCAGAATCCATCACCTTCTCAATGAAGGGCTTTTTGCAGAAAATGGCTTACACTATTCAGACAATTATTCTTTTCTCCGGTCTTGAAATTTCCAAATATAACGAAAACCTCCACGCACAAAACAGCGAAGAGGTTAAATCTGCAATCAGCTTTATGATGCTTATTGCACCTGTAATTCTTATTACACTTTCACTTATTATTTACACCTGGAAATTCAAGCTTCACGGTAAATATATGGAGGAGATTACTGAACAAATAAATAAAAAACACGAAGAATTAAGTGTGGAATAAAAACGTAAAGTGAAGCTTCGCAATACTTTTATACAATGCCGACCGCAGGTCCCGACACTCCTAACTCCTAACTCCTAACTCCTAACTCCTAACTAAAAATGCAGTCACCGAAAGGTGACTGCATTTTTTATAGTGTATCAAGAGTTTGCTCATACGCCGGAATAAACTCGTTGAGAAAAACATCTGCTTCAGGCACATTCATTTTTTTGATGCGCTTCTTGGTGGATTTTTCTGCTTCTTTAAATTCGGTGTTACCTGCCTTGCGCTCTTCAATACATTTTATAAGGGCACTTAATCTGTCGGCAGCTTTAATAAGCACAAGCAATTCCTTGTCCTCGTTTTCGCCTGTTAAAAGGCTTGAAAATTCCTGTCGCAAATCCTCGGGCAGCTTATTTAAAAGCTTTTCGTTTGCTGAATCCTCAACTGCCTTGAATGCCACAAGAATATCGTCATTCTGATATTTTACAGGGGTGGGCATATCCCCTGTTATAATTTCGTGTGCATCGTGGTAAAGACCTAAAACAGCTGCCCTGTCCGGGTTATAGGCTTTGCCGAAGCGCTTGTTACCTATAACTGCAAGGGCGTGAGCTATGACAGCCACCTCTTTGGAGTGACTGTCAAGGCTTTCTCTGTCGGTATTACGCATAAGAGCCCAACGGTCGATGTATTTCATTCTGGAAATCATCGCAAAAAAGCTATAATTCATTTTAATTTCACCTTAAATGTTTTAATTTCAAAGGGCTTGAAGGTTGCAGAAAGTGTATTCCCCTCAAATGCAACTGCTTCGTCCTCTTCCTCCATAAGGTTACATTCTGTTGCACCTTCAATTTCGCTACAGAATGTAAGGGCTGCAGGAGTTTTACTGTTCCAGGTTTCGTAAGCACGAATTATAAGGTTATCGCTATCCTCTGCCACCTTAACTGTTTCAATAACAACATTCTCTTTATCGCAGGAAACAAGTGAATATTCAGGTGCAAGTGTACCCTGCTGTGCTTTTACGGGGAGGCCGTAAAGCGGGAAGTTTACATTATAACCCTCTTTAACAACCTGGGAATCGTTTGCACGTTTTGCGTGGGGGTAAATTGAGAATGAGAAGGAATGATACTCTCTGTCCTGAATTTTGTTAGGACGGGTTGCACAACGGAAAAGCGTGGGACGAATATGACCATTCTTAACATCGCAACCGTATTTACAGTCGTTAATAACCGAAAGACCGAAGCCGTTATCGGAAAGGTCTGCCCATTTGTGCATTGATTCCTCAAACTGTGCAAATTCCCAAGTAGTGTTTGTTGTGGTAGAGCGTTCAATATTACCAAACTGTATATCGAAGGTGGCTCTTGTGGAGTTAACATCAACGGGGTAATCTGCTTTAAGAACTACGTGATCCTCGTGCCAATCTGCTTCATAATCCACGTCAATTCGCTGTAAATCGTTATAAATACAATAATACTCTGTAAAGGTTGAGTTACGGAAGGCTCTGTCTACCTTGTAAACAGCTCTTACTGCACCCAGCTCAATAAGCTCTGCCTCTTTAAAATCAAGACTCCAGCTTACCTCATCAAAATAGCATTTAATATCCCATGCTTCGTGGTTGTGGGGTCTGTCCTGATAAGCAATTACCTTACCTACTGTCTGACCCTCGGGAGCTACACTTCTGCCTGTTTCTTTATGAATGAGCTTTGAAATGTTATACTCCTCGTTAAATTCCACATTGAAGAAGGGTGTTTCTGCTTTATTATTCTTTGCATCCACAAAATCGAATTTTAATGGTGACGTTTTCTTTACTGTATAGGTTGCGTAACCCTTTGAGGGTACATCTGCAACAAAAACAAGCTGTCCGTCAAAGGTTTTCTGGTAGGGAATTTCCTTATTGTTTTTATCAAAAATCGCAAATTCATCTTCACAAGGAAGCTCACAAACCACTGCATCGTGACGATTAAAGCCTGTTGTGTTGAAAATAACAATACTGTCTTCATCAAGCTTAATATTTGAAATAATATCGCCTTGTGCCTTTCCTGCCATTTCGCAGCCTGCGTTGAGCACTCTTTCGTAATCCTCCTTGCTATCCTCGTAAACAACGGAAATAGATGAGCCTGGAAGAATATCGTGGAACTGGTTAAGAAGAATTGTTTTCCAGTTTTTTAAGAGCTGCTCTCTGGGATATTCAAAGCCTGTTTTAAGGTTAGCAATTGCAGAAAGAGTTTCAACGTCGTGATACATACATTCGCTTTTACGATTGTATTTTTTGTTTCTTGCCTGGCTTGTAAGTGTGCCCCTGTGAAATTCAAGGTACAATTCACCACACCAGGTAGGAAGACGTTTGTTGCCTGAAACCTTTTTGTCAAGGTCACGGAAGAAATCCAGCGAGGTTGACTGCTTAACAACTGGGCAGCCTTGAATACCCTTTTCCATTCTTCTGCCATATTCAAGCATTTCAACAGTGGGGCCGCCACCACCGTCGCCAAATCCGTAGGACATTAAGAAATCCTTTGAAAGGTCTTTCTGTGAATATCTTTTATAGCCACCTAAAACATAAAGGGGTCTTAATTTACTGTTATATGTAGTCTGCCAATTTGAGCGTTCATTAGCTGTTACATGACAGCTTGGTGGGAAGTGGGAAAGAACCTCTGTTCCGTCAATACCACGCCATTTGAAGGTATCGTAAGGGAATTTGTTATACTCATTCCAGCTGATTTTGGTTGTCATAAAGTAGTCCATTCCACTTTTTTTAATAAGCTGTGGAATTGCTGCAGAATAGCCAAAAACATCAGGCAACCACATAATTTTATTATCTACGCCAAGCTCGTCACGGAAGAAGCGTTTACCAACCATAAACTGTCTTACAAGAGCTTCACCTGATGCCACATTGGTATCAGCTTCAACCCACATAGCGCCTTCTGCTTCCCATCTTCCCTCTTTTACTCTTTTTTTAATCTCCTCGAAAACCTCGGGATAGTCCTCTTTAACATATTCATAAAGCTGAGCCTGTGAGGACATAAATTTATATTCGGGGTATTCTTCCATTAATTTAAGAACAGTAGCAAAGGAACGACAAGCCTTTTCCCTGGACTGACGAAGACGCCACAGCCAGGCAACGTCGATATGGGTATGACCTACTGCCCAGCAGGTTGCTTCCTCAAATTTGCCATAAAGGTTTTCATCAAGGTATTTTGATGCTGCAATACAGGATTCGTGGAAAACCTCTCGGTTATTGGTGTCAATATTAAGAATATTACAAGCCTCGTTCAAAGCTTTAAGAATGTTTATTCTTGCATCGCTGTCCTCGTCCTTGTATTTTGCAACCTTCAAGGGAGTAAGAATATCAAAATATGTGCAGAAAGCAATATCGTCAAAAGCCTGAAGCTGTGCACCAAGCTGAATTTCGCCCCTCCACTCCCAATCATCAGAATAGGCGTTGATGTATATTTCAAGCTCCTCGCCACCCTCTGCGCAGGGAGTTACGGTTACATATCTGTGGTTACTGTCACCACCCTGAACAACCTTACCGTTTATGTAAATAATAAACTGGGGATTAACCTCGTTTTCCCAGCTTCTTGCGAAAGGGGTAATGTTATAAATAACGTGCTGACCCTTGAAGTCTTCGGGTATTTTTACTGTCTGCTTAAACCAGCAATAGCATTCACGATACCCCCAATAATCTTTATTGGCTTTAAAGGGAGTCCATTCGCCCTTGTCAATATCCTCTACGGAATACTGTCCGTCACGATATAAAAAATCGCCTGTATCAACACTGTCGATAATGATGAATTTGTTATACATATCACGCAGTATCTGGTTGATACGGCCACTTATCATATACCTTTCACTGTTTTTGTCGTGAAAATCAATTTCAAAATGTGCCATAGAAAAAACCTCAACATTTATATAAATATAGGTAATAATATCACAGAATATGTACTTTTACAATAATTTAAGTTGAAAAATATGGTCTAAAATGGTCACAATTCATAGTTGACACAAAAGGAAAAGAAGGTTACAATATAAGGTAATAATTTTGTCCGAAGGAGCGATTTAAATGGCACATTTTTGTAACGAACCCTCTAGAACCTTCAGCGAATATTTGCTCATTCCCGGCTACACCGGACCTGACTGTATTCCTGCAAATGTTTCACTTAAAACCCCTCTTTGCAAGTTTAAAAAGGGTGAAGAATCTCCAATAACACTTAACATCCCAATGGTATCTGCTATTATGCAGTCCGTTTCCAACGACACGCTTGCTATTGCCCTTGCTAAGGAAGGTGGTATGTCCTTCATTTACGGCTCACAGTCCATTGAGGACGAAGCTGCAATGGTTGCAAGAGTTAAAAGCTACAAGGCAGGCTTTGTTGTCAGTGACTCTAACCTTTGCCCCGAAAGCACATTGGCAGATGTTATTGAGCTTTATGAAAGCCTTGGACATTCTACAATGGCTGTTACTGATAACGGTACACCTACCGGTAAGCTTCTTGGTGTTGTTACCTCCCGTGATTACAGAATAAGCCGTATGCCCCTTGACCTCAAGGTTACTGAGTTTATGACTCCCCTTGAAAAGCTGGTTACAGCTCCTGCTTCCACATCTCTTAAAGAAGCTAACGACATTATCTGGGAACACAAGCTCAACTCACTTCCCATTGTTGACAATAACGGAAATCTTATGTATTTCGTTTTCCGTAAGGACTATTCACAGCACAAGGAAAATCCCCAGGAAATTCTTGATGCCCAGAAGAGATATATGGTTGGCGCAGGTATCAACACCCGTGACTACGCCGAAAGAGTTCCGGCTCTTGTTGAAGCAGGTGCAGACGTTCTTTGTATCGACTCCTCAGAAGGCTACACAGAATGGCAGAAAAGAACAATCGCTTTTATTCGTGAAAAATATGGTGACACAGTAAAGGTTGGTGCAGGTAACGTTGTTGACCGTGACGGCTTCCGTTTCCTTGCAGAATCCGGTGCAGACTTTATTAAGGTTGGTATCGGTGGTGGTTCAATTTGTATCACCCGTGAAACAAAGGGCATTGGTCGTGGACAGGCTACAGCACTTATTGAGGTTGCTGCTGCCCGTGACGAATACTTTGAGGAAACAGGCATTTATGTTCCCATTTGCTCCGACGGTGGTATTGTTCACGACTACCACATGACACTTGCTCTTGCAATGGGTGCTGACTTTATGATGCTCGGAAGATATTTCGCAAGATTTGACGAAAGCCCCACACCCAAGCTTAACATTAACGGCACTTATGTTAAGGAATACTGGGGTGAAGGCTCCAACAGAGCAAGAAACTGGCAGAGATATGACCTTGGCGGTTCTTCTAAGCTTTCATTCGAGGAAGGCGTTGACTCTTACGTAACCTACGCAGGTTCACTTCACGACAACGTTACAAAGAGCCTTTACAAGGTTAAATCCACAATGTGCAACTGTGGCGTTGTTACTATCCCCGATTTACAGAGAGATGCAAAGCTCACTCTTGTAAGTGCTACAAGTATTGTAGAGGGTGGCGCACACGACGTTACACTTAAAACAAACACAGGAAATATAAGATAACAAAAAAGACGGTCTTGAGGCGCACTCCGTAAGGAAGTGCGCCTCAGTTATATTCGTCTGACGGCGAGTTATATTGCTTCGCAGTGATATTATGCTACGCAAAGTGATATTGTCCTTCGGACAGTTTTATGCGAATAAAATAACACTAAAATCGAAGATTTCAATATCACTATGCCGAAAAGTGCATAATATCACTCTTTCCGAAGGAAAGAATATCACTTAAAGTTAAAAGCGCACTTACTCACCACTTTTAGTGACAGTGCAAAAAAGTAAGAGTTAATGCAGTTTTTGCTACATTAACTCTTTTTGTCCTTTAGAGTACGACTCGAATGACCGTCTTTTTTAGTTTCCAGATGCCAGTGTGTAAAAAAAGTATTGCGAAGCTCGTTTTGCATTTTGCGTTTTGTACTTACACAGCAACTTTCTCTTCTGCAAATAACGCTACAAGGAAATCGAGAGATTTCTGCAAGCATTCCCGTGCATATTTATTTATTGATGGGGTAAGGTGGAAGCAATGGTTGTTTTGAATGCCATTTATATGATACTGGTCATAAAACGGAACAACAGCCTTCAGCTTTTCTGCCATTGGCTCGCCCTGCCCCTGGCAAACCAAATCGTCATCTGCCCAACAGATAAAGGCACTACACCACTTGTCATTCACAAAGCTTGCAGGTGAAATGTATTCGTAATCGGGAAATTCTTTTATATTTGAAAAATCGTTTTTGAAATTGAAATTAAGAAGTGTTCTTGCTGTGGTGGGAATTACACCGAAAAGGGATGTCCCCTTCATAAGCACCTCTAAATCATAAATACCACACATTAGCATAAGACCTTTTAGTTCAACCGAAACCTTGTTACAAGCAAGGACATCACAAAGCTGTTCATTATATTTAATTGCTGCAAGGTATGCTGCAATATAGCCGCCTGCAGAGTCTCCTGTAAGCACCACATTTTCTAAATCAATATTATATTTACCTACAAGGTCAGAAACAAAATTCAAGGAATTAACACAATCCCTCATAAGACCTTTATAATCCACCTCAGGTGGCATACGGTAATTTGGACAGAAAACAAAATACCCCTCTTTTGCATAATACTCGCAAATAGAAACTCTGTATTTTTTATCACCTGCAAGGAAAGCTCCACCGTGATAATAAACAATAACAGGGTGTTTCTTACCGTCACCCAGAATTTCGGGAATGTAATATAAATCCCCTGTATTTAATTTTTCGCTACCATAGGCTATGTCTTTTACAGAAAGTACATTTTGATACCTGATGTTATTCTGTGACGGGTTCCCTATAATATCTACTGCCTTAAAAACAAATTGTGCTTTATTCACACAAAATCCCCCTTGTAAAATTTTCCAAATAAACCATATTTTTATTGTAGTACAAGAGGTAAAAAAACACAAGGTACAGTTTGCACAAAACCGTTCCTTGTGTTTTGGTTGGTATTTCTACAGTGTAGAGTGTAAAGCGCAAATTAGAATTCGGAATTCGAAATTCGAAATTCGAAATGAGGCTTCGCAATGCTTTAACTAATCACTTATTACTAACTGCTAATTGCTAATTGCTAATTGCTATTTGCTAATTGCTATTTGCTAAACCGATGACTGGTGGCTGGTGGCTAGGGTGTCGCAGGGCACAGGCAAGCCAGTGCCTTACGGGTGTTTCCTATTTCGCATTTCGCATTTTAGTACCACCCACCACTGACGTGGTCCCCCCTCCTTTTTGCTAAAGCAAAAAAGAGGGATAGGCTAGCAAAGCTTTAACTAATCACTTATTACTAACTGCTAATTGCTAATTGCTAACTGCTAACTGCTAATTGCTATTTGCTATTTGCTAATTGCTAATTGCTAATTGCTAAACCGGCGACTAAAAAACGACTGCCAAAGCAGTCGTTTTTTTTACATATCTTTATAAAGCTTTAAAACTATAAGTGCTGCCCTGGGATCTGCAAGGTCAAAGAAGCAGTCAATTGCATAGGACTGCTCAACATAAACAGAATCCATTAAAGCATAAAGCTCAATACCAAAGGTAATCCAGGCATTATCATCCTCATTATCGAAATAATAGGGTAAATCGTTCCAGTCGCCACCTGTGTTCTTGACATCAACAAAGCCACCACCTGTGCAGATGGTTACGGGTGTAAAGCCGAGGGCTGCACCTGTAAATGCAAAGTTAACGTTACCAAGAATTTCAAAGTCCATAACAACGCCATATACTATAAACTTACCGTTATAGGTTTCCCAATCCGGATGGTTTGCAGGACGCTTGTAGTCCCATACACCGTGATCCTTAACAGCGTTGTAGAACTCTATCTGACCTAAGCCAGGTACTGTTTTCCATTCCTGAGCGATTTTAAGGTTTTCGTCCAGAAGAGCCTGATATTCTTCAGTTAAGTCAGGTAATTCGGGATAGTTTTCCGGGTGGTTATAGATGTCTGCATCTGCACCCTCACCCTTCATATGCTTGAAATTTTCCTGATAGAAAGCATAAAGCTCATCTTCGGGAACCTCTCTTACATCACTTACTGTAACGAAGTTTTTAAGGTCAATGTCATTGGTATTTACATCTTTAAGATTAGGAATTGTGGTTGTGAGTGATGTTAACCACATAAAAAGTGCAATAATTGCTGCAATAAAATTTGTCATATTTTCCCCTCCTATTTTATTGTTAATTATATATTAACATATAGGGTTTGTCAATAGACAAGGATGGGGAATGCGAAGCTTCACTTTGAGTTTTGCACTTTGCGTTTTGCATTTTGCGTTTTACATTTTGCGTTTTACATTTTGCGTTTTCCACTCAATTTGTCATTTTTTCAATATCCTTTTTCAGTCTTAATATAATTCTTTTTTCCAGCCTTGATATATAGCTTTGTGAAATCCCCAGAATATCGGCAACCTCTTTTTGTGTATGCTCTTTTTTACCGTCCATACCAAAGCGCATATTCATAATAAGTCGTTCCCTTGCAGAAAGGCTTTTCATACAGTATTTCAGCACACGTCTTTCGTCCTCCTGCTCTATATTGTCGTTAATTTCTAACCCGTCTGTACCTAAAACATCGGAAAGCAGAAGCTCGTTTCCGTCCCAATCCACATTCAAGGGCTCATCCAGGGAAATATCAAGCTTTTGCTGATTAACCTTTCTGAGATACATTAAAATTTCGTTTTCTATACAACGGGAAGCATAGGTTGCAAGCTTTATATTTTTATCGGGCTTAAAGGTATTAACGCCCTTTATAAGTCCTATTGTCCCAATAGAAATTAAATCCTCAATATTCACGCCCGAATTTTCAAATTTTTTGGCTATATACACCACAAGGCGTAAATTATGCACTACAAGTCTGTCCCTTGCACTGCTATCACCATTGGCATTATCCTCTGTCAATTTATCCTCCTCAGCCTTTGATAAGGGTGGCGGCAAGGTCTGTGGACTGTTTATGTAATAGATTGTATTAAAACCTGTTTTTTCCAATATAATTGCTTTAAGCTTTTTAAATACGCACAGAATATTCATCATCAAGCTTCTCCTCTTTCCCTGTTTCTAAAATACTTTTATTTATAAGCCCCTTGTACTCGCCCGAGGAAAGGGGTTTATCCACTACTGCCACAGTGCAGAAATCGGTTTTTATGCTTTTATTTTTCACAGTAATTTTTACAAAGCCCGGTATAAACGAGGGCAGCAGGCTCTCCCCTGTTACGCCACTGCAGGGAACAAGACGAAAACCCCGTACCAGGCTTTCGGGAATACTGCTGAAATCCTGATTTTTAAAAAACAACGTTTCCCTTCTGTCAAAAAGTGGGGCAACAGCAGAAAGCTCTGTTACAATAACAGGTCTGCCGCTTAAACCGTCCCTGAGTGAATTTCCTGTATCAACAATGGCAGGCAGGGTAACTGCTACGTCCCTATAGGTAATTTCTAAAATACAATTACAATCCTTTAAGCTGTGCCTTGTCAGAAGAAAATCTGCTAACAAAAACAAACCGTAAATACAAAGCACCGAGCCTACAAGATAAGTAATGCTCATATCAAAATAAACAATCCCGTTATAATACAGTACATTTTTCGGCTTCAAGGTCAACTGAAGTGCATATACACAGCCCCCGAAAAGAAAGCTTACCAAAAAGAAGCCTGTATATGCTTTAAGAAAGCTTTTTACATTCTTAGGCAGAAAAGCTATTGCTACTATCACACCTGCAGTAACCAGCTTATACAAAAAAGAAAAAATTGCACCCATATCCTCCCAAAAAATTATTAATGCACTGCACCCACCAAGCAAGCAGGCTGCTGCAACAGCCCATTTATTGGTAGGAATTTTGGTAAAAACACGAGCTGCAACAAGCAAAATATATGTAAGCAGAATATTTATTGCCACAAGAACATCTGCATAAATTACCAATCACTCACCCCCAACGCTAAATTCATTATACCCTTCAGCCAACAAAACTTTTGTCGGGAATAGTCGGTAAAAAAACTTTTCATTGACAACAGGCAATATTAATTTTACAATTAGTACAGAATTACACAGAGGTGACAATATGAAGATTTATAAAAATTGCAAGGTTATTTTTCCTCAAAAAATCCGTGATTGTATTGTACTGACGGACGAGGGCAAAATTGTTGATATTGTTGACAGGTATGATGAAAAGGAAGCCGACATTGTAACAGACTGTGGTGGTCTTTACCTTTCACCCGGCTTTATTGATGCCCACGTTCACGGTGGTGGAAACAAAAGTGCTATGAGCGAAAATCCGGAGGACATTATAGCAATGGCTGAAGCTCATTTAAAATTCGGCACAACCTCAATAGTCCCCACCACACTTGCTGCCCCCATTGCTCAGCTTAATAAGGTTGTTCTTTCCATAAAAAAGGCAAGTGAGGACAGCAAAAAAGCAAATATTCTTGGTGTGCATCTGGAAGGACCATATCTTAATTTAAAATACAAGGGTGCTCAAAGCCCGGAGAACATTCTGAACCCCAAGGAAAACCCACCTGAGGAGCTTCTGGATTTATGGGACAAAATTCTTATAATGGGCGCAGCGCCCGAGGTGGACGGTGGCTACGAATTAGGTGACAAGCTAAAAAGACGTGGAATTTTAGCTTCTGTTGCTCACTCTGCTGCCAGCTTCGAGCAGGTAGAAAAAGCTGTAAAGCACGGTTACAGCGATATTACCCACATTTACAACGCTTGTACCTCCTGCTTTAAAACAGGTGTTTTCAGAACTGCAGGTGTGGTTGAGGCAGGTCTTGTACTTGATGAAATCACCACACAGACCATTGCAGATTTAAGGCATTTACCCAAGGGTGTGCTTCAGCTCATTTACAAATCCAAGGGTGATGAGAAAATGTACCTAATTACCGATGGTCTTGAATTTTCTGCAAGTGACATAAAAGAAAATACCGTTTACACACAGGAAAACGGTATGAGTGTTATTTATGAAGATAATGTTATGAAGCTGTCTGACAGGTCAGCACTTGCAGGTAGTTCAAGCGTGCTTTCGGATTGCGTAAGAAATATGTACAAAACCGTAGGTGCTCCCCTTTACAGTGCTGTAAGAATGGCAAGCCTTACCCCTGCAGAGGTACTTGGTTATTCACACACAAAGGGAAAAATAGAAAAAGGCTACGATGCAGATTTATTATTGTTTGATGAGGATATAAATATTAAGTCGGTTGTGACGAAAGGTACTATAATTATTTAAAACGCTAAGCAACATAAAAGTGAGGAGTTAGGAATTAGGAGTGAGGAATGTCGGGGAAGCTTCGCTTCCAAACATTATATTGGCTTACGTAACACCCTTTTTCTTTTTATTAACTTGGTTTTAAATCAAATGAATTTAGAACTATAATTTTGTTATTTTCTTTAATTTTTACAAATGCTGTGCGCAGCACCCTACACTCCACACTCCACACTCCTCACTCCACACTCCTCACTCCACACTCCTCACTCCTCACTCCTCACTCCACACTAAAAAAACCACTCCATTGGAGTGGTTTTTTCATATTCCGTATTCATTTTTTAAAGCTGTTCTTGTACCCGAGCCAACAAGTCCGTCCACATCCAGATTTTTATCTGTCTGGAATTTCTGAACAGCAGCAAGGGTTGTGGGACCAAAGGAACCGTCAATATCGCTTTCCTTTAAATAGTCCAATTTATAAAGGTACCACTGAAGCCACCTTACCAAATCACCACTATCGCCCTGTCGAAGGGTAACGGTGGGCTCTGTATAGGGGCATTTTTCTTTTTCGGGCTCCGTAGGCTCGTCAGGTGTATCTGTGTCGCCTGTGTATGTACCTATTTTTATGTAATCCTTGTGAGCGTAGCCTGTTACTGTTTCACCATTAAACACAAGGCTTACCTTGTACCAATCCCCCGTTGAGCCTAAAATCGTCAACGAGTAGCCATTGGATGCCTGCACCAGAACATCTGCCGAGGTACTTGCAGAGGCTCTTATATTAAGGTATCCGTCGGTAATGCTGACATAACCCTTTTTGGTGGTTGCTTCACCATCAGTTGTAACAGAAAGCACCGAGGAATAACCGGAATAGAAGGTTCTGCTGTCTGTTTTCACAGCTCCTCTTATTTTATATTTATAAGCTGTGCCTGAATCAACTGTGGTATCCTTGTATGAATTTGTTGTAGCTGTTCCTATTTTTTCGTAAGAGCCCGTTAACTCCTCATACCTGTAAACAAGGTAGCTTGTACTTCCTGTAGCTGTCCACTTCAGCGCTACAGAGCTTTCGCTCTTTGAAGCAAGGCTCAGACCCGTGGGAGTCTCCGGTGTAACGGTTGCATAGAAAACAGTGCTGTACGAAGAATATATTGTTTCGCCATCGTCGTTCACAAAATATGCTCTAACCTTGTATTTTGGGAAATCACCCTTTGACAAGTCAGAATCAGTATAAGCTGTTTCCGAGGTAGTTTTTACCCTCTCGTATTTACTTGTTGATTCATTATATTTATACACCTGGTATTTTTCTGCGTTTTCAATACTTGTCCAATTAAGTGTTACAGATGTAGCTGTATACTCAGGTACAGTTACAGTTGGCTTGGATTCCTTAAAGAAATCCTCCTTAGTCATATCTGCACCGGGCATATTCTCGAAAACAGGAATCGAAAAGACCTTCTTCGTATCAAGTATGTTTGCTGAAAGGTAGGCATTATATGTCTTTTTGGACTCAGCAGCTGCTGCCCTTACATTAGCCATATATTCGTGACCGTAAAGGGTATCGGATTCCGGGTTAACATTGAACTTCTGCAAATAGCCTGTATACTGTGTTTCGGAGAAGGAATCGTAAATATACTGTGCCCCGTAATAAATTGTTTTTTGTGGGTTAGTCCAGGGTCTGCCATAGGATGTGTATATAGATGTACTGCTTTTCTTTACATAGCCACTATAGGTTTTGCCACTAACAACAGTGCTGACTCTGTAAAAATCACCACTTGTACTGATGTAATAAAGCTCTGTGTTTGAGGGAACTGTAACAACCTGTGTAGCTGAGTCAGATGCACTTTTATACAGCACCGTGCTACCAACAGCTTTCAGGAAGCCATTTGCCCATTTAAGACCATCTCGTACACCTGTATATGCGCCTATATTGTAGTAATTGTATATTCCGTTATAGGGGGCATTTTTACCACTTGAGCCACCTGCATTAGAAGACGAGCTTGAACCAACCTCCTGCACCATTTTAGATGCAAGGTAATAAGCACTCATACCACTGTCTTTTGCTGACTTGAGAATTACATCGGAATACTTAACAGCAACGCCGTCCTCTTTATAGGTTTTTTCTGCACCTAAAGCATTGAGGTAGGTAATTTCAGAATCATACATCCAGGTATTTTTAAGTATTGCTTCTACCCCCTCCTTAGTGTGGGTTCTGTCATAAGCAGTGCTTTCAAACTGGAATATGTATTCTTCTGTAAGGAAATTTCGGGGATCCATATAATATTTAACAGCTTCCTCGGATGCACTTACCCAGTTAGCTGCCTCCTGAATAACACCCTTACAGGAGCTACAGGAGCATTTATAGGATGCCTGAACATTGTTTTCAATAAGCTGTTTTTTGTGAGGGCTACGCTCACCATTGATACTTGCCTGCCAGTCAAGCCCCGTAACCATAGGCACAAATTCCCATTGAGGATATTTTTTGTGAAGGGCAGAAAGATATTCAACATAGGATTTTGGGAAGCCCTGTCGCAAAAGGCTCTCCTCATAGCTTTCCAGATCAAGAGCGTTTGCCATAATCAGCTTAACGTCTTCAATGGTAACCAAGCCGTCACTATTCATATCAGCTGCTTTCAGCTGTTCAGCTGTGGGTGTATCCATACCTGCTGAATACCTTAAAGCAAGGCGTGCATCGACAGAGGTGAGCTTTCCGTCACAGTTCACATCTCCCAACGCACCTTCTGCTTTAACTACGGGAACTATTAAATTAAGAGAAAAACAGGACAGCAGCACTGCTATCAGCTTTAAACATCTTTTCATAGCAACCTCTTATGTATAATTTACCTGAATTTTGACACATTAACCTATTATTTAATGTTATTCTACCATACACACAAGTTTTTTTATTTCTTTTTTAGAAATTTGGGTTACATTCTCGCCATAGCAATAGGAATAAGAAAACAGCGCAAACCCTTGCCACATAGGACTTTTCAGCGTTTGTTCATATTGGCGTGACAAAATGTTTACATTTTCCTTCCACTCATTTTTCCCCGTACCTGCAAACTGATCTGACCTGCCACATTTATAGACTGCAAGACCACAAACCAATTTACAGCTCCCCTTTTCACCTATGGCAGACCATTGTTCAAGCACCTGTTGAAAAGGCATTTCTTCGTTTTCAAAGCCATAGTAAAGCTGTGGGATTATGTAATCTGCAAAGCCCTGTTCACTGCACCATTTTTCCACATCTGCATAGTAAACATTCCTGCACTTTTCAATATCTGCCGAGGGACTTATGCTGAAAACAAGCTTTTCGCTTTTCGCTTTAACAAGAGCGTATACAGAGCTTACAAGGGAATTAACATTTTCCCTGCGCCACGCTCCCAAGGAAAGCACACCACCCTCTGACTTGTACTTTTCATACAAGGCTTTGTCCTTTATTTCATTAGCTTCAGGATAAAAATAATCATCAAAATGTATGCCTGACACCTGATATTTTTCTAAAATCTCCCTTATACCTAAAAGCACAAGCTTGCTGCTTTCTGTGTGGGCAGGGTTAAGAAAAATACCTTTTTCGCATAATATAAGAGTATTTTTATCTTTTTTATAAAGCGTCCTTACGGGTGAGTCTTTTGGAATATTTTTAAATTCTTTATCGTAAGACACTCGGTAAGGGTTGACCCAGCAATGAACCGAAATTTCATTTGCACTGCCCAATTCAATAAAAAGCTCCAACGGGTCAAAGGGAAGGTTTTGATTATCTACAGAAACGTATTTTGATACAGGAAAAATATCCGATGAATAAAAGCTGTCACAAAAGGCTCGGCACTGGTAAAAGACTGTATTTATTTTATTTGCCTTTAAATTATCAAACAGCTTTTCAAGCTCTTGCTTGTATTCTGCTTCTGTATGCCCCTTTACAAGCTCACCAATTTCCGAATATGTTAGCCAGACACCATATATTTTTTTATCTTTTTCTGTTTTTTCGCCTTGTTGTGTCGCTTCAGAAGCAGGTGCTTTTTCATCCCCCCGGATTGCTTTTTCGCTTGTGGTTATTTCACCTGTGACTTTTTCACGGACAATGCTACTTACAACGGAAAAAATATCTTCTTTACTGTAGCCTTTAACTGCCATTACGCAAGCGCCTGTCGCAAGCAAAGCCAAACATAATACTATTAGTTTTTTCATAAAACACCACCTTATGGTTAAGATGCCAGATACCAGATGCCAGATGCCAGTGTGGAGTGAGGAGTGAGGAGTGCGAAGTGCAAAGTGCAAAGTGCAAAGTGCAAAGTGCAAAACGCAAAGCGAGCTTCGCAAGGAGTGAAGAAAGAGCAACTCTTATCCCTCTTTTTTCGTGAAACGAAAAAGGAGGGAGGACCACCCTTGAAGGTGATGGATTTATAAGACAGTTAATTTCGTGAAAAATGTTTATTGCATCCATATATTTTATCGGGGTGGTGGGTGGTACAAAGCTATGGAAAGCAGTGAGAGGGTACCACCCACCATTCCGTCCGCACTGTGTTTAGTATTGAACCGTAATACCCGAAATTTAATTATGCAAATATTTTACAAGCAGAAGAATGGTCAACCGGTTGCAATATAGTCGTCTTGCTCGTTGTTCACTTCGCAATACTCCTTATTGCGCCCAGGGCTTATTGTTCGCTGTTTCTGCCACCGGCAGCGCTCACAAACGCCCACCC
>JAZPXQ010000006.1:0-91505 GCA_045543695.1 Acutalibacteraceae bacterium
GTTGGGAGCTCTAATTGTCTTCCTAAGACCGCTTGGCCTCCGACTTAGGAGTTAGGAGTGAGGAGTGTCGGGACCTGCGGTCGGCATTTTTATTTGGGGTATTCTACCTCTTTGCCCAAGCAATTAATAACAAAAAGATTAGGTATAGCCATCAGCCCGTTGCAAATATCTGCAAATTCCCAAATAATTTTTGGAGAGTTCACACTACCTATAAAAACAAGAATTATATAAATTGCTTTGTAAGCTTTTATGTGTTTCTTTCCGAATAAATAACCAAAGCTTTTTTCACCATAAAAAGAACAGCTTGAAAGGGATGTAAACGCAAAGACAGCTGTAAGAAAAGCAATACCTTTTCGTCCTATTTCACCAATGGATGAGTATGCTGCAATGGATAAATCTGCTCCGTAAAGCTGTGTGTGGGAGCTGTCAGTGCTTACAAGAATAACAAGAGCTGTTATTGTGCAAAGCAAAACAGTATCAATAAAAACCTCAAGCATAGCCCACATACCCAGTGTTTCTGCCTTTTGGTTGTTACTTTCTGCGTGTATAAGTGTGGAGGAGCCAAGCCCTGCTTCGTTTGAAAAAACGCCCCTGGAAATACCGTAGCGCATTGCTTTAAACATACCATAACCACTGACAGCCTTAATAGTAAAGGCTTCTCTAAAAATCAAAGCGATACAGGGGATAATGTTGTTTTTGAATTTAGTAAGAACCCAAAAGGAAATTATTAAATAAGCTATTGTCATAAAGGGTACAGCAACAGTGCCGAATTTTGCAATTCTTTTAACCCCACCACTGATTATAATTAAGCATAAAATTGCAATGCTTCCACCAATAACATATTTATTAAAATCAAAGCCTATAACAAGGGCTTCTGTAACAGAATTGCTTTGAGTCAAATTCCCCATTCCTATAGCAGAAAACAAAGCTAAAAAAGCGTAAACCTTTGCAAGTCCCTTCATTTTTATTCCGTGCTCTATGTAGGAAAATGCGCCTCCCTGCAGGCTACCGTATTTGTCCTTTCGTCGGTATTGTGCTCCTAAAAAGTTTTCAGCGTATGCTGTCATCATTGATAAAAAAGCAGAAATCCACATCCAGAAAACCGTTCCCGGACCACCGGAATAAATTGCTGTTGCAACTCCCACAATGTTTCCTGTGCCGATACATGCACCTAAAACAGAACAGAATGCACCAAACTGTGAAATACCATTGCTTTCGGTTTTTGAAAACATTTTAAAAAGTGTTTCCTTGAGCATTGTAAAGAAGCCTCGGATTTGAAAAAAATGACTGTTACAAGAAAAGCGCAGGGCAGTAAAAATAAAAATCAACAGCATCGGAGCACCCCATATCACAGTGCCAACAGCGTTTAAAAACTTTTCCATAAAACAACTCTTTCCTTTGACAAACGCAAAAAACAGTATATAATATGTCACATAATATAATATTTTTAATTTTGTTTTTTATTCTTGAAAGGACATTTAAATGGCTCGTGATTTAACTAAGGGGAGCGTAAATAAGGTGCTTTTGCAGTTTACAATCCCCCTTTTTATAAGCGTTGTTTTTCAACAGTTTTACAGTATAGCAGACAGTCTTATTGCCGGGCGCTTTGCAGGGGAGGATGCCCTTGCAGCGGTTGGTGCATCATACCCCATAACCAACATTTTCAATGCAGTTGCCTTTGGTTGTAATATCGGTTGTGGTGTTGTTATTTCCCAGCTTTTTGGCGCACGGGATTTAAAAAAGGTGAAAACAGCAATATCAACTGCCCTTATATCAGCCTTGGTTTTAGGTGCTTTTCTTACAGCTTCGGGAATAGCCTTAACTCCGGCGCTTATGAAAGCTATTGACACTCCCGAAAATATTTTTTTGGAGTCTGCTTTGTATCTTGAAATATATATCGGTGGCTTTATATTCCTTTTTATTTACAATATAACCAACAGCATTTTTACAGCCCTGGGGGATTCTAAAACTCCCTTGTATTTCTTGATTTTCTCTTCCGTTTTCAATGTGATGCTGGACTATACTTTAGTGGTTTTCTTCAATATGGGTGTTTCAGGTGTTGCCTGGGCAACCTTTATAGCACAGGGTCTTGCAGGTGTTTTATCTACAATAACTCTTTTTTATCATTTACGAAAGCTTCCTGTAAATGAAAAAACGGCTTTGTTTTCCTTCCCGTTGCTAAAAGAAATTGCCCGTATTTCAATTCCCAGTGTTTTACAGCAAAGCTTTGTTTCTGTGGGTAATGTGTTCATTCAGAAGCTTATAAACGGATACGGTTCATCTGTTATTGCAGGTTATTCGGCTGCAATTAAGCTTAATACCTTTACTATAAATGCCCTGTATACCTTTGGTAACGGTGTTTCAAGCTTTACAGCCCAGAATTTTGGTGCAAAAAAATACCCTCGTATAAGGGAGGGGATGAAATACGGAACAATTATGGTTGTTCTTACCGGTATAGTTATAGCTGTGTTATACCTTTTATTCAATGTTCCATTAATTGAAATGTTTATGGAGGGTGACGGTAGTTCTGTTGCAGTTGAGTCGGGCTCACTCTTTCTTAAAACAGTTGCACCGTTCTATGCCTTTATAGGTATAAAGCTTGTTTGTGATGGTGTTTTAAGGGGGACAGGTACAATGAAGCTGTTTATGGTAGCTACCTTTACAGACCTGGTTTTAAGAGTTGTTCTTGCCTTCGTATTCTCACCAATATGGGGTTATCAGGGTATATGGTGGTCCTGGCCTGTAGGCTGGACAGTTGCAAACATTCTGTCCTTAATTTTCTATTTCTATGTAATGAAAAAGTACGATAAAAAAACTGTGTAGTTCAAAAGTAATGTTTAATTAAAAGGTGATGTTGTGAATTTTAAAGAAAATCTGCTTTGGATACTTGATAAGAAAAATCATAGATTTGAAGAAAAATCATATCAGGAAAATATAGATTTTGTTCATTCCTTAGGCAAAAAATGTGATTGTGTAGGTTGGAGCCAGTTGAGTATGGACGAGCCTGATGCAGATGAAATTCTTGATAAAATTCAAGCCTTTTGCAAAGAAAATGGTTGGCGTGCCCGGGGTTGGTATGAAAGAACCTACACCGATTTTGAAAGCGATTGGTATGAGCTTAAAACAGAGGATTTTAAAGACAATACCGTACTGGACAAAATCCCCGTTGAAACACAAACCGGCAAAAAAATATACTTGGAGGTAATAAGCGCTTACCACGAGTTGAATATTTCGCCTAAGGGTTTTCGTGAGATCTGTGTACCTGACAAATTCAGAAAAGTCTGCATAGATAATGGCATTACCGATGTCGATTTTTGCTGGGTGCAGGACAAGGGCAGGTATGAGGCGGAGCAATATTTTTATATGTTTCCCCATAAATTTATTCCCCGTATTATATACGACAAAAGCATAAACAAAAATCAAGCAGCAAGACTGCAAAAGCTTGGTGGATATCTGCCTGAAATTGCCTCGATTTTTTATGATTTAGAGCATATTCATCTTCAGGATTGCTATATAAAAGAAGATATGCCATCTGGTGGTATAGCATATGTTTACTGTCCCTCTACCTATGATTTCTGTGGACGATATAGAATTTTAATACACAAAGATACTGCAGAAATGCTTATAAAGCAAAAAGCTCTTTCAAGGGCAAATCTTACCCCTGCTTGTGTTGTGGATAAATGTCCTGAAGGCTATGATTGTGACAAAACAGAAGTGGCGCCAATACCCGAAAAAGAATATATGGAAAGTTGTTTAAAAGCATACGAAAGGCTGATGGCAAAAGACAGACCCGAATATATTGTTAAAGAGAAAGAAGCCTTAAAATATTTAAGAAAAACTAAAAGCGAAAGAAAAGCTGATTTCAACAAATGCTTAGCTAAAAAATGTGTGCAAGAGGTATCAGCTTCCGTTTATAACTCTGTTTTACCTTATTATCAGGTGTGTAACGGTGGCCTGCTTTCTGATGAATATACATTTTTGTCCTATGAAGATTCGTTAAAAGTAACAAATGAGTTTTTTGAAGGTTTAAAAAATGAGGAGCTGCTTGAAGTAAAGCCGGATGGTATAGTTATTGCAAGCTGTGCCGATGGTGACTTTGTGTTGCTTACAGAAAACGAAAAGGTTATACGCTTTAGTCACGAAGCTCCGGATATTGTAAGCGAGTGGCAAAGTATTGCGAATTTCTTTGTTGAGGCAATAAACGACGTAGATTAACTTAATTTTAATAGAAAGCTGCTCTTTACGAAGGGCAGTTTTTTGTTTGTTAATTTTATATTGGAAAAGAAAAAGAGAGAAGCCTAAGCTTCTCTCTGCCTTTTAAAAATTGTTTTACAAACTACTTAATTTTGCTTTCTTACGATACGGTATTCATCGTCTGCTCTGAAATACGGACAAGCATCATTTGATGATGTAAGGAATTTTAAATATTCATCCTCGTCTAATTCTATGTCGCAGAAATATTCCTCTAAATCCTCGTCGTATCTGTAGTTTTCACACATTTCGCACATTGCCATAGTGTAACCTCACTTGTGATATTTTCCGTTGTTATTAATCTGGAAAGCCCTGTAAACCTGCTCAAGAAGCATAACCCTCATAAGCTGGTGGGGGAAGGTCATAGGGGAGAAGGATAGCTTAAAATCAGAAAGCCTTTTGATTTCGGGGGAAAGACCAAAGGAGCTGCCGATAATAAAAACAATATTGCTTTTACCATTTAGCGTTGCCTCGCTTATAGCCTTTGCAAAGTCTTCGCTGGATTTTTCCTTACCCTCAATACACAAAGAAAAAACATAGCTGTTGTTAGGTATTTTCTTTTTTATTTCTTCCGCTTCCTTTGAAAGGGCGTTGTCAATTTCCGTTTGTGAAGGGTTATCGGAAAGTCTTACGGGATTCAGTTCAATTATCTGCAGCTTACCATAAGCTGAAATTCTTTTTGAATATTCGCTTATGGCATCTGTAAGGTATTTTTCTTTTAGCTTGCCAAGGGCAATAACAGTAATGTTCATTATTCAAGTCCTAAATACGGTGCAGGGTTAATTCTGTTACCGTTTATTCTAACCTCAAAATGCAGGTGGGCACCAAAGGAGTAGCCTGTGTTACCAACACGGCCTACAGCCTGACCCTTTGTAACCTTGTCACCCTCGTTTACCATAAGTGAATTGTCAAGCATATGAGCGTAAAGGGTTTCAACACCGTTTCCGTGGTCAATTATAACATAGTTACCATAACCACCTGTGCTCCAGCCTGCTGCTGTTACGGTACCGCTTGCACCTGCAACAACAAGTGAGCCTGAAGCATTAGCACCGGAAATATCAATGCCTCTGTGGTAGCCAAGGCTTCTGTAGCCGTAGGGTGATGTAACGGTGAATAAGCCAACAACGGGCCAACAGAAGTAGCCTGTTGTCTGCAAAACAGAGTAAGTGCCTAAGGAAAGACTTTCAGCACGTATTCCTCGTTCAACAATCTGTGAAACAGGTTGCTTGACCGGAACGCTCATTATATGCTCTGATGAAACCTTTTTGTCACCTATGTAGGTTACAAGGTCAATTGCGTATTCCGAACCGTTTGTTCCGTTTCTGCGTATTCTTTTGTCACCAATGAAAAGGGTGTTTGTTTGTATTTCAACTGTATCAAAATCCACTGTGGAAATTGTTTTTTTGCAATCAGCGTGGCAAATTTCAAGGGGATTAAGAATTTTTAGGTTAAGCTCTAATTGCTCTGTTGTCCAGATTTTTTCGTCCTTAATGTCATACAACGCTTCGGAAAATGTAACCTCCTGGGCGAATGCAACAGAGGAGTCAGGGTATTCCTTTTGTGCGTTTTTCAGCTTAGCAACAAAAACCTCACGGGCTGCGTGCTTGTCAAGTACTGCACAAAAAACCTGACCATCAATAAGTATTTCCGTTACATTTACAAGGTCTGGTGCCATTTTCTTTATAAGCATATCCGATAATACAGTGCTGCTTTTTATGTTGTATGGCTCTGTTTTTGTTTCTTTGGTATCTAATTTTTTATCACTTGTAAGCCCCAATGCCTTGAGTGCCATATTTTTAGCATGTTCAGCATCGTTACGGGTTGGTGCATAGCCAACAACCTCGTCACCGAAGGTAATAGCAACTGCATTGGTTTTACTGTCAGTGGAAATAATGTAAACCACAGACACAGCCAGAACTGCAAAAATCAGAATAAAGGCAATACTTCTTTTGAAAAATGTTTTAGCTGATGAAAAGGACGCCTTATTAAATTTGAAAAGCTTTTGCAAACCCTTAAAAATCAATCTGAAAAAAGATTTAAATATATTTGTAACAAGTATACCAAGGTTTGCAATATAAACATAAAGTGTTTTAAATAGTAAACCCATAAATTAAAACTTTCCTGTTCTTATTTTCCGAAAACGTCGGATTCAATGTAGTCAACGCCTAAAGCACGGCAGTAGTTAAGCGCCACAAGGTCGTTTGCAGTCCAAAGACCAACCTTTAAGCCCTTGTCGTGGAATTCTTTTACCATTGAAGGTGTAGCAATTTTCCACTCAGCATCAATATCAAAACCGTGTTCAATACATCTGTGGTAGTCGCCACAGTTTTTACCGTATGTAAGCATAATCTGTAAATCGGGGAAAGCCTCGTGAGTTTTTATGAGGTTTTCAAACTCGAAGGACTGAAGTGAGCATTTCTTTAAATCGTAAATTTCGCCTGCCATAGTGAAAAGACGCTTTATATCTTCATCAGAAAATTCACCTTTAAGCTCAATAAAGCAAATCATATTTGCGTCACGACAAATTTCAAGATATCTTTCAAAAGTGCAGATGTATACAATTTCGTCAGATTTGTCGTTGTAAAGCGCCTTTTTGGAAAGCTCCTCGTAGGTTGATTCTGCAACTAAAAGCTCTGTTCCGTCAAAGAATTTTGCTTCGTCGTTGTGGTTAACAACGAATACACCATCCTTTGTTATACGCACATCGGTTTCAATACCACCTGAACCGTTTTTTACAGCGCTTAAAAATGCAGCTTCAGTGTTGCCCGGGTGCTTGCTGCTGTGTCCTCTGTGGGCAATCATACAAATATCCCTGTGAGCTTCCTTGTTAAAAAAATGTGATGCCAATGCTGTAGCAGCAGCGCCACCTAAATAAAGCAATGCTTTTGTGGATTTTTTCATAATGCTTCTCCTAAAAAATAAAACATATACATTCATTATATAAAACTGAATCGGCTTTTGTCAATGGAAAGAGTGCATATTTTAACTATTGTTTATTTTGTAAATATATGGTATTATATTTTTGATACTATATATAGTGGGTGATTTTGTGAAGAATTCAGAAATTAATATCAGGGACCCATTTATTCTCAAGTATAACGGGAAGTACTATATGTACGGAACAAGAGCTGATAATTTCGGTGTTAAAACCAAGGGCTTTGACGTATATATTGGTGATGATTTAGAAACTTGGTCAGACCCTGTTGAGGTTTTCAATTCAGATAAGCACGGTTATAATACCGGTGTAAATTGGGCACCTGAGGTTCACGAATTTGAAGGCAAATTCTATATGTTTGCAACCTTTACAAAGCCCAATGGTTTAAGAGGAACATATATCTTAAAATGCGATACGCCCGATGGTCAGTTTGTACCTGCCTCCGATGGTGCAGTAACACCCTGGGAATGGGAATGTCTTGATGGTACTTTATATATCGAAAACGGCAAGCCTTATTGTGTTTTCTGTCACGAGCACACACAGATTCTTGATGGTACAATCTGCTTTATTGAATTAAAGCCGGATTTATCAGGTAGTATCGGTGAGCCTGTCGAGCTTTTTGCTGCAAGCTCATTTTTAAATCGTGAAGCAACTGAAAAATGTCACAATGTAACCGACGGACCTTTCCTTTACAGAAAAGAAAACGGAAAGCTTATTATGATATGGTCCACCTGTGCAGCTGGCTATGTTCAATGTGTAGCAGCTTCGGATAACGGTTCAATTTTCGGTGAATGGTTACACCTTAAACCTATTTTTGAGGATGACGGTGGTCACGGAATGATTTTCAAGGACTTTGAGGGTGATTTGAAATTAACACTTCATTGTCCTAATGTTTCTTATAAAGAAAGACCTGTTTTCTTTTCGATAAAGGAAACAGATGAATCCATAGTCATAGATAATTAACCGGAGTGTATAAAATAATGAAAAGTTATTTTGAGATAATTGCTTTGAATCTTAAAGAGCACAAAGATAATATTCATCAGATAATGAAGCTGTCTGTTGCAGAGTTGAAAAAAACTTACAACGGCTCTGCTTTAGGGTGGGCTTGGGCAGTTATTAAACCTGTGTTTACTATTTTTGTTTATTGGTTTGCTATTGCTATTGGTCTTCGTAGTGGTGGGGATGTAGGGGAGTATCCTTATATCTTGTGGCTTGTTTCAGGTATGGTTTCCTGGTTCTTTATGGGTGATACCATAACAGGCGGAACAACTTGCATAAGACGTTACAGTTATCTTGTAACAAAAATGAAATACCCTGTAATGACAATTCCCACTTTTACCAACATATCCAATTTAATTGTTCATATAATTCTCGTCGGTGTTACTGTGGCGCTTTTTTGGATTATGGGCTATCCGCCTACAATTTATCTTTTACAGCTACCTTTTTATATGCTTTTAATGTTTATGTTTTTCAATGCATGGGCTCTCTTTGCGGGTTTGGTTTCTTGTATAGGTAAGGATTTTGTCAATTTGGTAAAATCTCTTAATATAGCAGTTTTCTGGCTTTCGGGTATCCTTTGGAATATAGAAAATGTTGCAGATAACAAAATAATTCATTCAATACTTATGCTTAATCCCGTTACATTTATTTGTTACGGTTACAGAAATTGCTTTATTAATCACGTATGGTTTTTTGAGCAGCCTAAAAGACTCGTATATTTCCTTTGCTGGTATTTCGTACTTGGCTTCTTGTCACTTTGGGCATATAAGAAGCTTCGCAAAGAAATTCCCGATGTTTTATAAGAAGGGAGCTGTTCAGTATGAAGGATACAGTAATTAAATTTGATAATGTAACAAAAATATATAAGCTTTACTCAAGCACAAGAAAAAGACTTCTTGCTATTTTCTTAAAGAACATAAAATATAAAAAGAAAAAGGCTGTAGATGAAGTCAGCTTTGAAATTAAAAGAGGGGATTCAGTAGCCCTTTTCGGTAAGAATGGTGCAGGTAAATCCACAGTTTTAAAAATGATTACCGGCGTTACCTTCCCCACAAGTGGTGCTATAACCGTAAACGGACGTGTAAGTGCCCTTCTTGAGCTTACAAGTGGCTTTGACCAGGAGTTTTCCGGTAGAGAGAATATTTACCTTAAAGGTCACATCCTTGGTCTTTCTGACAAGGAAATTAAAGAGCTTGAAGATACAATTATTGAGTTTTCCGAGTTAGGTGATTATATTGACCAGCCTGTGCGTACCTATTCAAGTGGTATGAAATCCCGTTTGGGCTTTGCCATAAATGTTAATATTAAGCCCGAAATTCTTATTGTGGACGAGGCTTTAAGTGTTGGTGACACAGCCTTCAGAGTTAAATGTAAGGAAAAGGTTAATGAAATAATTGAAAAGGATAATGTAACCCTTCTTTTTGTTACCCACCAGACAGCTGTTGCAGAGGAATTCTGCACAAGGGGTATAGTAATGAAGAACGGTAAGCTTATCTTCGATGGCGAGGTTCACGAGGCTTCTGAATGCTACAAGAAAATGTATAATATAAAGAAAAAATAAAAAAATATCCCCCTTGATTCTGTTTCAGAATCAAAGGGGGATATATGTATTTATTTAACAGTAATATCTGCATAAACAGGATAGTGGTCAGAAACAAATCTGCCATCAATACCTTCTGTAACAACCTTGTAGGAAGCTGCTTTAAAGTTATCGTTAATCATAACATAGTCAATAACATCGTCAGCGTGTATTTCGGGCTCGGTGTCGTGGTAGGTGCAGTAGCTCATTGAGTCGGGAGCAAGGTATTTAGTGTCCTTTAAAATACCTGAATCAACAAACTGGTTGTAATTGTCGCTACCTTCCTTTACATTCATATCTGCAGTGAAAACAACGGGCATATCTGAAAAAGCTTTTGCCTTGTTAACAATCATATTAACGCTGTTTTTTCTTGCAGCAATACCAATGTGGTCAAAGTGGCTGTTAAGGTGAGCATATTTTTCGCCTGTTTCTTTGTTTACAAGAACTGCCCAGGTGCAAACTCTTCTGCAAGCAGCATCCCAGCCGAAAGAAACCTTGTCTGGTGTTTCTGAAAGCCAGAATGTGCCACTGTCTTCAATATCGTATTTATCTTTACGGTAGAAAATTGCTGAATATTCACCTTTGTTGTCGCCATCGTCACGGCCAACACCAACATAAGCGTATTTCTCACCAACAGTTTCTTTAAGTGCAGCCATCCATTCGGGAGTAGCCTCTTGAACGCCTATTGAATCAGCTTCGCTGTCGAGCATTGTCTGTGAAACAATATCAATTCTGTCTTCCCAGCTGTCGCTGCCAACATCACCACAACGTATGTTAAAGCTCATAATTCTCATTTCAGTTTCCTCCTTGGGTTCAAATCCTTGAATTACTCTGTTATCGGGCTTATTTGAGATAATGCCGAACAAAGATGTAAGCATTGTAATAAAGGCCATAATGATTGAACCAATATTTTTCATACAAATATGATAGCACAATTTGGAAAAGTGTCAACTGAAAATGCGGAATTCGGAGTGCGGAATTAATTATGAAAAAACATCGCCTCGTAAGAAGCGATGTTTTAGCTTTTTATTTACTGATTTTCTGTTGGTTAATCAACCTGTGTACGTTTTGAGCATCCGGTATGTTTACGAATTCTGTATTGTTATATGCAGTTTTGTTTAAAATGTCAAAGCCTTTGTAATAACCAAAGGGATTGCTGCCAAAAGTAATTGTTCCGGTTCCGTCTTTTTTTAATTTTAAAGTTATTGCCGGTTCATTTAAATAATCACAAGTAATTACTTTTCCCTTTTTATAGCATATTGCTCTGTGAGTAGTAAGAGCATATCTTGTGTTTTTAAATGTATGCTTCTGGTGAATGAACCTGCCAAAAACAAAATACAAACCAATACAAACAAAGGGGATGCCGAATATACAGAAAAAGAATGGAGCACCCGAGAATATAGCGATGGATTCCCACACAATTGCAAATCCACACCACATAATACTGAAGGGAATCAGAAATGCGTCCTGCGATGTAAGCAATTTGTTTTCATCGGGCTTACCTTTCCAAAGCACAGCCTCACCGGGGACTAATTCACCATTTAACCATTCAAAATCATTCAAGTTTTCCATTTATAATCAGTCCTTTAAGAACTCCTTAACACTGCCTGTTACACCTGCAAGGTTCTGTAAATCAGAGGGAACAATAATCTTTGTTGCCTGACCGTCTGCAGCCTTTTCAAATGCCTCCATACCTTTAAGGGAGATGTATTCCTTAGAGGGAGAAGCCTCGTTGATCATTCTGATACCTTCTGCCTGAGCCTTCTGGATTGCAATAATAGCATTTGCTTCACCTTCAGCTTCACGCATTTTTGATTCTTTAACAGCTTCTGCGTGGAGAATTGCAGCCTGCTTGTTAGCTTCAGCTTCAAGAATCTGAGCTTCTTTTTTACCTTCTGCAACAAGAACAGCACTGGCCTTTTCACCTTCTGCACGAAGGATGCTTTCTCGACGTTCACGTTCAGCCTTCATCTGCTTTTCCATAGCGTCCTGGATTTCACGAGGGGGAAGAATGTTTTTAAGCTCAACCCTGTTAACCTTAATACCCCAGGGGTCAGTAGCTTCATCAAGAATGCCACGGATTTTTGCGTTGATTGTATCACGTGATGTAAGTGTGTGGTCAAGCTCGAGCTCACCAATAATGTTACGAAGAGTTGTTGCTGTTAAATTTTCAATAGCAGAAATGGGGTATTCAACACCGTAGCAGAAAAGCTTGGGGTCAGTAATCTGGAAGAAAACAACGGTGTCAATCTGCATTGTAACGTTATCCTTTGTAATAACAGGCTGGGGTGGGAAGTCAACAACCTGCTCTTTAAGGGAAACAACCTTTGCAACCTTTTCAATGAAAGGAATTTTAACGTGAAGACCTGTGTCCCAGGTTGCATAGTATGCACCCAAACGCTCAATAACATAAGCCTTTGACTGGGGAACAATTTTGATGTTGGCAATTACAAGAAGAATTATAATTGCAAGCACAGCAATGATTGCAATTATACCAACTGATGCCATAGCTGAAAGAGTAATAAACATAAAAAATCCTCCTTAATAAAACTATTATAATAGTGGGCGAACAATAAGTTTAACGCCTTCTATTTTAATAACTGTAACGTGTGAGCCTGCAGGAATTGTGTAGTTATCAACCTCAGTCCTTGCAGTCCATACTGTGCCGCCGACCTTAACAAGCCCTTTTGCATCAAGGTTGTTAATATCCTCTGTAACAACAGCTTCCTTGCCTATGTACATATCTGCATTTGTGGGCTGTTTTTGAGTTTTAGTCATTTTCTTAACCAAGGGACGGGTGATTACCAAAGCAAGTGCAGATACTACAACAAAAACAATAACCTGAACAAGAATACTGTCAGTTATGAATGTTGTAATAAGTGAAGCAAGAGAGCCTACAGCAAACCAAATGGTAAGGAGCTGTGCTGTTGAAGCTTCAATAATAATAAAAGCAGCCAACAGAGCAACCCAAATCCAAACCATCATACAAATCACACCTTTCTAATAGCTTCTACTCTAATTATATACACGTTTTACCCACATTTCAATAGTTTTTAATCACATTTTTCAGCCTAAAAAATGGTACTTAATTTAGGTTCATTTGACTCTATAATATACAAAAGCTCCTCTCTGCAGTCCTCGGTATTCAATAAAACACTTTCGTAGTCACCATTTTCTGCAAAATAAACAATTTTATTCAGCTGCTTGTCAACCTGGCTTGTGCTGCTTCTGCCAATAAAAATATTCAGCAAAATAACTTTTTCGTGCCATATTCGGTTCGTTTGAACAGACATTCGGTTAACATCTTCGGCTTTTTCAGTTAAGGTGTAACGGAGTACCTCGTCAAGCCCCGATACCACTTGGTTACAGGTGCTTTTTGTGAAAAAGAAGGAGAATATTCCTAAAGCAACAGAAAACACAGGTATTATTATTGCAACAATAATTCTTTTCATTTCTTAACATTCCTTTTTGAAAATAATATTGAATTTTTTATTTTTATCAACTGTCATAAGCATAACATTTTTTATGTCATTTGTTTCACGTTTGAGCTTTGAAAGTACCTCTTTTTCTGTTATGCCACAGTCCTTAAAAGAGCTTTCAATAAGCTTTCCGTCAATAATAACTGCACAGGGCATACCATTATCTTTTTCGGCTTTACCAACTGTTTTTGCTGTTGCAGGACGGTAAGGGGGTTTTAAAAGCACCGATAAGGTTCCGTTTGTTTCTACCACTGCATATTCAACCTCATCAATATCAAAAACATCCTTCTGTCTTAAAGCTAATAAAACATCATTGATTGTGAAGCGCAATTCTTTAAGCTCGTTTTGCAAAAGCTCTCCGTTTCGTATTATTGTTACAGGCTTACCCTCCGTAAGGTGCCTGAACCTGACACACCTTCTGTCAATAAGTGAATTAATTATCTCAAAGCTTACAAGCAGTAAAAGGGGAATGATGCTGTTCAGTATAGGTATGTTGTTGTCACCAATAGGCATTGCAGCAATTTCGGAAATGAGAATTGTAATAACCAATTCACCGGGCTGTAGCTGTCCCAATTGGCGTTTTCCCATAAGTCGCACACAAACAGATACAACACAATATATTATAAATGTTCTTATTATAGTCGTCAGCATAAAATCACCATTCTTGTTTTCTCCCGAATATTTTGGAATATGCAGTAAAAAAAGGGGAAAATAACAAATGGTGATTATATGGAAAACAAAGAAAATGTACTTTTGAATTTGTCGGATTTTAACGAAGAAGCCTATGGGGATATAAGGGAAAATGCAGTAGAGAACGGAAGAATCATAAAAGAAGCCTTTAAAGGAAGCTTTGATATTGTTGTGAAAAAAGGTTATTGTGACGGACGGTGTGTGGTTTTCGCCAATTGTGACGGACTTTGCAGTGCCCAGAGAATTGCAGATAACGCCATAAAGCCTCTTTTGTCATTTGAGGGGAAGCTTCCCGAGGAAAACATACTGGATTTTATACAGGACAGAATTATTTACGGTACAGAGCAAAAAAGAGAAAAAAGCCTTGATAATGCAATGATGCAGATTTTAAGAGGAACACTTCTGATTTTTGTCGAAGGGCAGAAGGAATGTATAATATTGGGTGTTCAGAATCCACCTCAACGAGCTATACAGGAGCCGGATAACGAGGTTCAGGAATTTGGCTCAAGAGAAGGCTTTGTGGAGAATATAAAAACCAATTTAACTCTTATAAGAGAACGACTTTGTACTACCAATTTCAAAATAGAAATGAAGGAAACAGGTAAAACAAGCAAAACCCGAATCCTTATCTGCTATATGAAGGACAGGGTTAATCCCGATACCCTTGCCGAGGTAAGAAAACGCCTTGATTCTGTTGATATGGATACTATTCTGGCAGCAGGTTATCTGCGAAAGACCTTTGACAGTAAAAGAAAAAGTCTTTTTACAATGGTGGGACAAACCCAACGCCCCGACACCCTTGCAGCAAAGCTCTGTGAGGGGAAAATAGGCATAGTTGTTGATGGTACACCATTTGCTCTTGTTGTGCCAAGGCTGTTTGTAGAGAATTTCCAGACCCTTGACGATTATATTAACCACCCGTATTTTTGTGCTTTTATGAGAGGTGTGCGTCTGCTGGCTTTTCTTATAAGTGTATTTCTGCCGGGAGTATTTGTGGCAATAGGTCTTTTTCATCAGGAAATGTTTCCGGATGATATGCTGTATAACATTGTAATAATGGAAAGCAACACCTTGTTCACTTTAACAGTTGAAGCACTTATAATTCATTTTGTTTATGAAACCGTAAGGGAAGCAGGACTCAGGATGCCCAAAGCCATAGGACACGCAGTAAGTATAGTTGGTGCTCTTGTTATAGGTGATGCTGCAGTTACAGCAGGCTTAATAGGTGCACCAATGCTGATTATTGTTGCCTTAACTGCAATATGCTCCCTTGTGAATTCTGATTTATATCAGCCCATTTCTGTTCTGAGAATAATTTTCATTCTTGTTGGTGGCGTTTCGGGACTTTACGGTATTATGATTGGTGCAGCTGCTCTTTTGGTGAATCTTGCCTCAATGACCGATTACGGAGTGCCGTTTTTAGCTCCTGCAACGCCTTATAACAAAACACTCTGGCGGGATTCTGTATTCAGGTTAAGTATGGAAAAATTGGGGGACAAGGTGTTCGATATAAACGGATTTAAAAAGAAATAGGGAAAGGGGTAGAGTATGACTAAATCTTATGTTACTGCACCTCAATTTTTTGCAATTTTATATCTGTCAATGCTGGGAAGTATGTTTATGTATATTTCCTCGCCACAAATAAAAATTGCAACAGCAGAAGCACTTTTAAGACCTGTGCTTTTTGCTATTGCAAGTATTGTTTTTGCTGTTCCTATGTATCTGCTTTTTAAAAAAGGAAGCCATAAAGAACCACTTTTAACGAAAAAGAAAAGCACGGTGTATAAGGCTGTAGCAGTTTTTTATGGGGCTGTATATTTTGTTGATGCACTTATGACAGCCGGACGCTTTGACCTTTTTGCAAGCTCTGAGCTTTTCCCCGGTACGGAAATGACCTATTTCCTTATCGGGCTTGTGGCAGTTTGTGTTGCTCTCAGCTTTTGTGGTTTAGGTGCCTTGGGCAGGGCAAGTACAATTTTTACTCTTGTGGTTATTTCTGCAACAGTTTTCGCTTCTTTTGCTTTATCAAAAGAGCTTGACTTTTTGAATTTTAGTCCATTGTTTGAAAACGGTGTGGGAAAATTCTTTTACGATAGCTTTATTTTTTCACTACAGGCATCAGAAATAGGCGCAATAGTGATTTTCTTTCCTGAAATTAAAGGGAATTTAAAAAAGCATTATATCACGTGGTCTGTGTTGAGTGCAGTTTCTTTTTCTTTTATTTTATTCTTTGTTATAGGTACTCTCGGTACTTTTGCAGATACTCAGCTTTTTCCCACATATTCTGCTGTATCCCTGGCAGAATTTGGTCTTTTTGAAAGACTCGATGCCCTTGAAACTGCAATATGGATTTTGTGTGTAGTAACAAAGCTTACCCTTTATATAATGGCAATTGTAAAATGTATATGCTTTGCATTTCCTAAGCTTTCGGAGAAAATTACAAGCATTTCTGTTGGTGCCATTATTTCAGCAGTGCTTATTTTTATTTCCGGTAACATTATGAATTTTCGCTTTATTTCATTTACGCCCCTTGTTCTGGGCGTGTATCTCTTACCTGTAATTGTGTTACCGACTGTATTGCTTATTTATAGCTTGATTAAAAGGAGAAAGAGCAATGAAAAAACTGTATAAGGTGTTGAGCTTAATTGTTCTTTGCTTGTGTATTTTGTTATGCTTTTGCTCCTGTGAAAAGCCGGGGACCGAGCTTTCGGATTTAATGATAATGCAGGGAATAGGAATAGATGTTACAAATAACAGCTTTAAGGTAACAGTTGAAATTCTTAATAACGAGCAAAGTGGTAGCCCCGGTGGAAACGGAAACAGTGAAAATAAAACAAAAATATATTCAGCCGAAGGCTCAACCGTAGGCGAAGCCCTGAGAAAGCTTATAACCAAAAGTGGTAATGAGCCAATGTTTGCCCATAACCGTGTAATTGTAATAGGGGAAAGAGCTGCAAACCGAAATTTAGGGGATATACTTGACTTTTTTGAAAGAAATTACGATTCACGAGCCTCACAGCTTCTTTGTGTTGCGAAAAATACAACAGGCGAAAGCGTTATAAGAGCTAAGCTTTTAACTGACTCTATAAAAAGTAAAATTCTTGAAAATATGCTGGAAGAAAGTGCCAAGCAATCTCTTGTACCAAAGGTGCGTATTATTGATGCAGTAAATTATATAAAGGACGAAACCTCCGGACTTTGTATTCCTGCTGTGAAAATACAGAAAAACGGAGAAAATGAAAATTTCGATTTGGACGGCTGTGCTGTGTTCGGGGTGGATTCAACCTTTTCTATGTATATTGATTCAGATGCAGCTGAAGGCATTGCTATACTGAATGATAAAATTCAGGAGGGGGTAATAAGTGCAGATTTACCCAACGGAGAAAAGGCATCCTTTTATATAAATAAGGGCAAAAGCAAATATAAGATAACGCAGGAAAACGGAGAGCTGCATTATAGCTTAACTGTAAAAATCTCTTGTGACCTTGAAGGTGTCCAGGGGGATGATTATTTCAGTACTGATACAGGTGTCCTTGAAACCTTTCAGAATGCAGTTGGGGAATCCCTTTGTAAAAAAGCTGAAAATACCTTAACGATACTACAAGGTGAACACGGTGCAGATGTGGTGCGCTACGGAAAGCGTCTTCGCCTTAAAGAAAATGAACTGTATTATGAAAAGAAAAATAATTGGAACGAAACCTTTTCCAAAATTAAGCTTACAATAGTCGCAGATGTTACCATAAGAAGAATCGGAGAGGAAACCTTTCATAGCAGAAAGCAATAAAAAATCCGAGTTGCTGAAAAGCAACTCGGAAAAAATATTTTTATATCTTATTTCTTAGCTTTCTTACCATTCATAAGAGCCATACCGATACCCATAATTACTGCGAATACAATAAGGTAGAAGAGAACGGGGCAGGTGAAGCCCTGACCTGCTTCTTTAGCAGCAAGGTAGGGAGCGTAGCCGTGAGAATAAAGTGCTGCAAATACCATAAATGCAGAACCGATAATTCCAAGACCGGGAAGTACAAATCTTTTGAGAGCAGGAAGCTCTTTTTCTTTTCTCATGAATTGAATAAACATGGGAATGTAAAGTGCGTAAATTGTGATAATGGGAAGCTCTGAGGAGTCGAAGCTGAATTTACCGAACCAGGGAGCAGTAAGGTTTGCACCATAGAAATAAACGAGCCAAGCTGCAACAATTACAAGACCAACTATACAGGAGTTTGAAGGCATACCTGTACCGGCATCAACCTGTTTCATAAGGTTAACCTTGGGACCCATGTCACGAACTGCAAGTGAATAGAAGCCACGGATACAGCCGATAAGGAGACCGTTAAGAGTACCTAAACAGGAAACTGCAACGAAAAGGTTGAGGATGTTACCGAAAACATTACCGAAAACAGTGATGAATGCGGGAGCAGTACCTTCGTCAATAAGTGTCTGCACGGGAGCACCACCTGCAACACCGATGTAGTAGAATAAGTAAATTGCAATGATGATTATACCACCAAGAACAAGAGCAATAGGAAGGTTTTTCTTGGAGTTTTTGATTTCAGAGTTGATTGATGTTGCAAGAATCCAGCCTTCATAAGCGAAAGCAGTAGCAACAACTGCACCAAAGAGGGGTGAGAAATTGCCTGTACCTGTACCAAAGTTAGAAGCAAGAATGGATACGGGCTCACCTGCAAGGTTGTGGGTTAAGCCGTAGATTGTACCAACAATAGCCATCAAAAGAAGGGGGATGAGCTTAATGAAGGTTGCGCTGATCTGAAGCTTACCTGCAAGCTTTGAGGAAAGTGTGTTAACAGCGAATACAAAAATAAGAATGAAGCCGGCTAAAAGGAAGGTTTCTGAGCCGGTTACAGGGTCACCGTTAAGCTGGAAATTCGGGTTAACTGATGTTAAGAAAACCAGGAAGTATCTTGCAGTAAGCCAAGCAAGAACTGAGGTCATTGCAGGTGTGTAAATAACTGTTGAGAAGAATCCCATAAAGTAAGCGTATTTACTACCTATTGTTGCTTCTGCATAGTCAACAAGACCGTTAACCTTCTCGTAGCGCTGTGCCATAACACAGAAGGCGAGAACGCAGAAGATCATAACGGCGCCACCGATAATCCATGCAAGAATACCCATGGGCATATCGCCGTTTGTTTTTTGAAGAATTGCCTGTGCCTTGAAGAAAACACCGGAGCCGACAACTGTACCGACAACCATACAAATTGCCATTAAAAGTCCGTATTGCTTTTTAAGACCTTTTTCCATAAAAAACACCCTTTCGGATTAAAATTTTGCTTTATTATACTACCACACTAAAGCTTTGTAAATAGAAAAATGTAAAAAAATACATTTTTTGCTTTAATTTATTCAGAAAAAAAGTGTTTGTCCAAGATTTCTGCAGCAGTTACCACAAAATTTACACAAGGGCGTGTTTTGTAGTATTCAGCAGTACGGGGAGCAGATACATAAGTACCTTTACCTATATTTCCCAAAAGCTCATTGCAGTTATATGTTCCGTAAACAGCTTTAAACTCATTTGCAAGCTCCTGAATAAGCTTGTAATGGTTATCCTTTGCCTCTTTATCATTTGTATCGGAATAGCCTTTAAGAAGACCTGCAACCATAAACATACCCGTAACAGCACCACAGGTTTCACGGAGTCTGCCCATGCCACCTCCGAAAGAGGAGGAAAGCCTGAGTGCAGTTTCAAAATCAATTCCGCAATCCTCTGCAAATGCGCCGAAAACAGCCTGGGAGCAGTTACATCCATTTACAAATAATTCAGCAGCTTTTTCTGCATGTTTTTTCATATTTTCACATCCCTTTGATTTTTTCAAATTATATCACATAAATTTCCATCTGTAAAATAAAAAAGTTTACAATATTTTACTAAATATGATTTACTTAACTAAAATATTGTGCTAAACTTGTATTAATTATGTAATAGGAAAGGACACTTATTATGCTTCTTGACAAAACTTTATACATACCCGACTTGGGTGAGGTAGGAGTGGACAGTGGCTTCCACCTTCTTCCTGCTACCGAGGACGGAAAATTTGTAGCAGGTAAAAACGGTGTTGAATTTGTAGTTGCAACAGGTGACCAGAAGGTTGAATTTGTTTCCTTAGGAACACATTCACTTGCTTGTGTTAAATCTGCAATTGCTTACCCTGTTTATTATCCTGTTTACCCTGTAAAAACAGAGTACCCCTTGAATGCAGTTCTTATGGACTTGGACGGAACTACCGTTCGTAGTGAGGAATTCTGGATCTGGATTATTGAAATGACAACAGCAAGTATGCTTGGTAACCCAAAATTCCAGCTTGAAGAGGCAGACATTCCCTTTGTTTCAGGTCACTCTGTTTCAGAGCATCTTCAGTATTGTATCGACAAATACTGTCCCGGTGCTTCTCTTGAAAAAGCAAGAAGCTTCTATTTCGAGCACACTCACAGAGAAATGGAAGAAATTATGGCAGGACGTGGCAAGGATGGTGCCTTCACTCCTACAGAGGGCGTTAAGGACTTCCTTTTAGAGCTTAAAGATATGGGCATCAAAATCGGTCTTGTTACATCCGGTCTTTATGAAAAGGCTTGGCCCGAAATTCTTTCTGCCTTCAAAACACTTGGTATGGGTGACCCCAAGGATTTCTACGATGCAATAATTTCTGCCGGCTTCCCACTTCGTAAGGGTAGCGTAGGTACCTTGGGTGAGCTTTCTCCCAAGCCCCATCCCTGGCTTTACAGCGAAACCTCAATAGTTGGTCTTGGTGAAGCCTTTGCTGACAGAAGTCGTGTTGTCGGTATTGAAGACAGTGGCGCAGGTGCTTGCTCAGTCCGTCTTGCAGGCTATACCACAATCGGTATTGCAGGTGGTAATATTGAATCAAGCGGTACAAAAGCTGTTTGCACACATTTCTGCGACAACTTCCAGGAAATTATGAAGATTATTAAAGGTTAAGGTGATAACTATGGAAAACAAAGACAGAATCCAATGCCATTTTATATCAAACACCCACTGGGACAGAGAATGGCGTTTCTCTGCAAGAAGAACACAGTATATGCTTGGCTATATGCTTGATATGCTTCTTGACATTCTTGATAAAAACCCTGATTACAAGCATTTCCACTTAGACTCACAGACAATGCCTGTTCAGGATTATCTTGAGGTTTACCCCGAAAAGAAAGAAAAACTTATAAAATACATTCAGGAGGGCAAAATTGCAGTAGGCCCCTGGTTCTGCCTGCCCGATGAATTTACCGTTGGTAGCGAAGCACTTATCAGAAACCTTCTTCTGGGTCACAAAATCGGTCGTGAAATGGGTGGCATCAGCAAAACAGGCTACTCACCCTTCGGTTGGGGACAGATTTCACAGCTTCCTCAGATTTATTCAGGCTTTGGTATTAATTTCGCATCCTTCTATCGTGGAATTAACGAATACAAAGCACCTAATTCAGAATTCTTCTGGGAAAGCCCCGACGGAACCCGTATTTTTGCATCCCGCCTTGCAAAAAGACCCCGTTACAACATCTGGTATGTAGTTCAAAGACCCGTTTATTTCAACCAGACTGATGAAAATAATCGTGATATGCTCTGGAATGATAATAACGGTGTGTTCAAGTTTATTGACCGTGATTGGAAGCTTGACTACCAGTACACACATCCCTTCTATGAGTATCATAAAGAGAATGTTCAGGCAAGAGCAGAGCAGGCAATGAAGGAGCAGGATGGCGACTGGACAACAAATCATCGTTTCTGGTCCATCGGTCACGACTCATCTTGTCCGGACGAAAGAGAAGTTCAGCTTGTTAATGACCTTAACGAAGCACTTCCCGAAGCAGATGTTTTCCACAGTACCCTTAAAGAAATGGAACAGGGCATTATTGATAATTTCAAAGAAGATTCTCCCGTTCTCAAGGGTGAAATGCGTGATCCATATACAAAGGGTAGCGTAAGTGAGCTCTGTGGTTGGATTCTTTCTGCAAGAACCTACATCAAGCAGGAAAACTTTGATACCGAGAGAAGAATTATCAACTACGCAGAGCCTATGGCTGTGTTTGCAGCTCTTTCAGGTGCGCCTTATCCTCAGAACTTTATTGACCTTTCCTATAACTACCTTCTTCAGAACCACGGACACGACAGCATCGGCGCTTGTGGTCGTGACGTTGTTTACGAGGATGTTATGTCCCGTTACAGACAGGCAAGAGAGCTTTCTATGTGCGTATTTGAACGTGCATTTATGGATATTGCAGGTGATATCAACCTTCGCACCTTCTCAAAGGATGATGCAGCAGTTGTAGTATTTAACCCTGCACCCTTCAAGAGAACAGAAACTGTTAACCTTCGCCTTGAAATCCCTGCTGAATGGAAAGCAGACAGCTTTGAGATTTCCGACGAAGAGGGTAACATTGTTAAATATCAGGTTATTTCCACAAATAAAGAAAATGCACAGATTATTCAGAACCCCAACGATACTGCAAACGTTCTTCATACTCAGCAGTATTATGTTGCAGCAGAGGTTTGCGATATTCCTGCAATGGGCTACAAAACCTTTAAGGTTAGACCTCTTTATAATGTCCGTGCAACAACTCCCGTAACACTTGTTAAAACAACAAATGTTATGGAGAATGAATACCTCAAGGTTAGCATTAACCACAATGGTACATTCACCGTTCTTGACAAAGAAAGTGGCAAGGTATTTGACAACCTTGGCTATTTCAAGGACAGTGGCGAAATCGGCAACCCTTGGCAGCACGTTGCTCCTGAAATTGACGAAACCTTCACAACTCTCGGCGAAAAAGCAACTGTTACTCTTGTTCACCACGGTGAATTTGAAACAACCTACAAAATTGCAATGCGTTGGGAGCTTCCTGAAAAACGTGCATTTGATGAAAAATCAAGAAGCGAGCATAAGCTTCCCGTTGATATTGAAAGCCTTGTAACCCTTCGTAAGGGCGCAAGATTTGTTGAAATTGAAACAACAATTAACAACCGTTGTGAGGACCATTACCTTCAGGTTGCATTCCCCACAAATATCAAAGCTGAGTATGCAGATGCACAGGGTCAGTTTGACGTTGTAAGAAGACCCATCAAAGCACCCGATTATTCACTTTACGATGAACCTCCAATGACAGAGCATCCTATGAACTCTTTTGTAAGCCTTTCTGATGGTGAAAACGGTGTTGCTCTTCTTAACACAGGTCTTAAGGCTTACGAGGCTGCTGACGATGAAACAAATACACTTCTTCTTTCCCTTATCCGTGCATATCCCTTACGTATCTGCGTAACAAAAGATATGCAGAACTACAGTGATTGGGATAAGGGCTCACAGTGTATAGGCAAAAACACCTTCCGTTATGCCTTTATGCCTCATAAGGGTAACTGGGAAGAGGGCAATGTATGGCAGGAGAGTGAAAGATTTAATCTTTATCTCACTGTTGGACAGATTGCTCCCACAGATCACGGTAAGAATCCTCTTACACATTCCTTCCTTGAGCTCAAGGACGAAAACCTTAACGTAAGTGCAGTTAAGAAGAGTGAAGACGGAACAGGCTATGTTGTTCGTTTGTTCAATCCCTCTGACAAAGCTGTTAAGAACGCTATTCGTCTTAATGGTGGTATTGCTCCTATCGAAAAAGTACAGTCACCTGTAGAAAGACAGAAGGCAGAATTTGAGCTTCCTGCATACTCAGGCAAAAAGTGGAATGAGGTTAAGCTTGTTACTCTTGAAGAGCTTGATGACAAAGCACTCACAATGGGTGAGGACGGCTTTGTAGAATTTGAAATTACAGGCAAAAAGATTCTTACAATTAAGTTCAACTAATTAAATTTATTACGAAAATAATGCTGAAAGGATAAACCTATGAAATTATCACTTGTTGTTCCTTGTTATAACGAGGAAGCAAATGTAGAGCGTTTCTTTAATGAAGTGAATAAGGTTTTCAATAATAAAGTTGAAGATTTTGAGTTTGTTTTCGTCAATGACGGAAGCAAGGACAAAACATACTCCGAACTCAAAATGCTTTATAGTGAAAATACAAATTCAAATATTCAGGTTTTATCCTTCAGCAGAAATTTCGGAAAAGAAGCTGCGATATACGCAGGTCTTTCCCACGCAAAAGGGGATTTGGTGTGCGTAATTGATGCAGATTTACAGCAACGTCCCGAGGTTGTTCTTGAAATGCTTGAGGAAATCGAAAAGGATGAAAGCCTTGACAGTGTTGCAGCCTACCAGGAAAACAGAAAGGAAAGCAAAACTCTTTCAGGATTGAAATCTGCTTTCTATAAGGTTATTAATAAGATTACTGATGTTGATTTTGTTAATGGTGCATCAGACTTTCGCTTGTTAAAAAGGAATATGGTGGATGCAATTCTTGAAATGACAGAGTACCACCGTTTTTCAAAGGGTATTTTCAGCTGGGTTGGCTTTAATACAAAGTACATTCCCTATACAGTTGAGGAGCGTCAGTTTGGAGAAACCAAATGGTCCTACGGTAAGCTTTTTAAATATGCTTTTGAGGGCATTATTTCCTTCTCTACCTTCCCACTTAAATTGGCAACGGGTGTTGGTCTTGCAACTGCATTTGCATCAATCATTTATCTTATTGTTGTTATTCTTCAAAAATTGATTTTGGGGATTGATGTTCCCGGCTATGCAACAATAGTTGTGCTTGTTCTTTTCCTTGGTGGTATGCAGCTTTTCTGTTTAGGTATTCTTGGTGAGTATCTTTCAAAAATCTATGTTCAGGTAAAGAACCGACCCATTTACATTTTAAAGGAGCATTTGGGTAAGGATGACTAAAATAAAAGAGCTTTTAATCAAATATAAAGAGCTGCTAAGCTATTTAATATTCGGTGTTCTTACAACACTTGTGAATCTTGCAAGCTTTTGGCTATTTACAAAAATCCTTGGTGATGACTTTTACCTTGTAAACAACGCAATCGCTTGGGTTGTAGGTGTTATATTCGCTTTTGTTACAAACAAGCTTTTCGTGTTTGACTCAAAAAACTGGAATATAAAAACAGCAGGTAAAGAGCTTGTAGAGTTTGTGGGTGCCAGACTTTTCAGCTTCGGTGTTGAAGAGGGTGGATTGTGGCTTTTTGTTGACCTTCTTGGCTTCGACGAAAAATCCATAACCGTTTTAGGCTTCACAATTACAGGGCAGATAATAGCAAAGCTTGCCCTTGCTGTAATAGTTGTAATACTTAATTACTTTTTTAGTAAATTTATTATATTTAAGAAATCAAAAAATCAAGGTGACAGATAACCCTGTCACCTTGACAAATTGATATGATTTGGTATAATACCAAAAGTAAATTTAATATTTGCCCGCATAGTTCAATGGATAGAATAAATCCCTCCTAAGGATTAGATATAGGTTCGATTCCTATTGCGGGTGCCAGAAAAGGGACTGTTAAAAGCTTTTGTTTACAGTCCTTTTTTATTTGCGTTTTTTCGGGAATACTATATTCACTAAAGAGGTGAAAAATATGAAAAAATCAAAGCAAATAAAAGAGAAAAATATAGCAAAAAACAGGGTTGAAATGAATTCTGAACAAAGGGCAAACTTCAGCCCGCCCCTTGAAATACCTGCAACCCCGTTTCGCTCCTGTCCGGAAACTTGTGAGGAAATGGTAAATACCTATGGCACTTATGAAATACAGGCTACTGCAAATACTGAAAATGATTTTCCTGCCATAGCCCAAGGTATACCCGAATATATGAAAGAAAGACCACTTGAATTTTTCAGAGGTGCAGACGACCCGAATCCTGCCGCCGACACCTCTGATGAGCATTGTTTATAAAGTTTTTATTGATCTCCTTGTTTTTATAAACGAGGGGATTATTTTAACGGCAACTTAACAACAGCCTTGAACATATCTCCGTCAATTTCAATATTGAAGCTACCGTTCTGAAGCTCTGCAAAGCTTTGTGCTATTGAAAGTCCCAGACCACTACCGTCTGTGGTTCTGGAGTTGTCGCCACGGACAAATCTTTCCGTCAGCTCTTTAGGATCTATGTTCAGCTTTTCACGGCTTATATTCTTTATTTCAAAAACACCGAAACCGTTTTCCTTATAAACATCAACGTAAACCCTTGTTCCCGAAAGGGAATATTTTTTTGCATTGGAGAAAAGGTTATCTATAATTCTGAAGGTGTGCTGACTGTCAGCGCATACAATTATTCCAGTATCCCTTTCAGTAAGAATAACATCAAGGCCTGCGTTTTCAAGCACATCGCTGTTTTCACCAACTGCCTGTAAAGCCATTTCATTAAGATTAACCTGTGCTACATTCATTTTTATATTGCCCGAGCTTGCCTTGCTGGCTTCTGTTAAATCCTCAATGAGTCTTTTAAGCTTGTTGGATTTTTCATCCAGAATCTCAATATATTTCCTTTCTTCCTCACCCTCAATATTTCCCATTTTAAGAAGGGAAACATAGTTAATGATTGATGTAAGGGGAGTCTTTAAATCGTGAGATACATTGGTTATAAGCTCTGTTTTAAGGTGTTCACCCTTAATAGCTTCGTTAACTGCATTTTCAATACCATCACGGCAAGCACTTAAATCAGAGGCAAAGGGTCTTAATGGCTTAATGTAGTTTTTGGCGTTAATAACCGTTGAATAGTTTCCTTTTCGTATTTCTTCTGCAACCCTTGCAAGTCTTGCAACATCGCTTACATAAAGCAGAGCATAAACAAGTGCCAGGGTGTTGAAGATTACAAGACCAACAACAGATACAGGGAACAAATACCCAAATGCAAATAAATAAAAGAAAATGTTTATTGCTATATATCCAACAAAGAAAAGAATTGTCTGTGTTTTAATTCTTCTTTTTATTTGTTCGGGGCTTAACTCTTTTTCTGTAGCTTTAATTTTTGCTTTTTGTTTTATTTTTTTTATGCATCTTCTAATATTTCGGGCAAGAAAAACTGTTATAAACCTATTTCCAAAGGCTCCTGCCTTAACATTTCTCACAATGTAAAGAACAAAGCTTAAAAGGAAAAGGGAAATAAGTGCAAAGCCTAATCCGATTACTGTGCGAATAAAACTAGGTGTTAACAGCCATTGTAATCCTGAAAATTGTTGATTGATTTCGCGGGGGTCAAAATCCATAAACGCCATAACCCCAACCCCAAAGCCTGTAAAACCAACAAGCGCAGCTGTAAAGGCTAGATAAAGAACAAAGGGTATTTTATCAGAAGCTGCCAATATAACTTTGCCGTCTTTTCTTCTTCCGGTGATTTTGCAACAACCTACAAAACAGATAATTGAAAGCAAAGCACACAAACCGGTCAAAGCAAGATAGGTGTTTGCATTGGTTTTATTTACAGACGAAAATGTACTGTTCATAGAGTAATAATTGTCACCGGGAATTAAATGTTCATTTAATTTCAGGTAAAGTGAAAAACCGTCGAAGTAATCACACATGAATTGTTCATCTATGGGCTGGTGGTCAAGAATATCAGAGTCTGTCAAAAATTTTAAAAGGTTTGTTGAGTAGTTAATTTTGTTTGCAGGGGATAAAAGCTTTTCTCCGTCAAACTCAATGTAATATAACTGCTCATTTTTTAAATTTTTAATAAAATCTTCTCTTTCTTTTACCGGTACATTTGAAATTGTCTGACCACTTTTGTTATTTATTAAAATGAATTTAATGTTAATTAATTTGTTTAATCTTGCTGTTGTCAGCTCAACATTTTCGTAATAGCTTTCATCTAAAGCATTTTCTTTTCTGGTGTTGAGCTCATCTTTGATTTGCTCAATACTCACAGCATCATTTACAATATCAAAAATAGCACTTCTTAGCTGCTGGTATTTATAGTTCCAATCGGAATAAGAAGAGTATTCATCTTTTATGGTGAAAAGCTCCTTGTCATCCGAGGGGTAATCAATGTTGTCACCATCATAATTATAAATAACTACAGACGTAGCTTGTTCTGAGTATTCACCTTCGTAGTAATATTCGTTGTAATCGTCATAAAATTCGTGAGCTTGTATATACGAATCTGTTTCAGGAAAATAAACAACACCATTTTCGTCAATGTTGTATGTTCCGTTATTGGTTTCAATTTTATTCGGACGAAGCTTTTTCAGTTCCTGAATAGTGTTGAAAAGCTTAATTGCTCTTTCTTCTTTTTCGTTATATTTTTTTATTATTTTCTTTGCAGCATCAGTTTTTAAATATTCGCCATAGCTGATGTACACATTGTAAAAATCTGAAACATCTTTAAAATTGTACATATTATCCCAAAGAGTGCTCTTCATTTCAGCAGTGAAAAGAGGCGTGTTTTTAAACTCACCGTCCTCACTTGCGTAAAAAATACCCTTTCTTAAAAAGCTCAGTGCATTTATACCTGTGAAAAATGCAAAGGTAATTGTTAAAAGCACTGCCATCAATTTTATAAGCGGATGATATTTAGAGTTTTTCAATTTTGTAGCCAATTCCCCACACCACCTTTAAATATTTGGGCTCTTTAGGGTTTATCTCGATTTTTTCACGAATACGTCTTATGTGAACGGTAACGGTTTTGTCGCCCTCCATACTGGGCTCACCCCATACAGCCTCGTAAATCTGTGCTGTGGAAAGAATACAGCCCAGGTTTTTCATCAGGTGCTCCACAATACCGTATTCCGTTGCAGTAAGCTTAACGGGTTCACCGTCAACTGTTACCTCGTGGGCTATTGTGTCAATACAAAGACCACCATTTACAATGACACCTTGCTTTTTTTCAAGACTACCCAAAGAGCAGTATCGCCTTATCTGGCTTTTTACTCTTGCAGTAAGCTCAAGGGGATTAAAGGGTTTTGTAACATAGTCATCTGCGCCAAAGCCAAGACCTGCAATTTTGTCGGTATCTTCACTTTTGGCAGAAAGCAGAATTATCGGAATGTTCTTTGTTTTTCTTATTTCCAGAGTTGTCTGCAGACCATCAAGCTCCGGCATCATAATATCAAGAACAATGCAATGAATTTCTGTTTCTTCAATGATTTTCAAAGCCTCTCTGCCATTGGTAGCAAGAAAAGTCTTGTAGTCATCCATATTAAGATAAATTTCGATGGAATTAAGTATAGCTTTGTCATCATCGCAAATAAGAACGTTATACATTATTTTACCCCCTGGTTTATTGCACCTTTATTTTAAGGTATGATTCTTACAAAATAGCTAATAAAATTATTACAAATTTCTTACGAAATTAAAAATTCTTCTTTTTTCGTTCTTTTTCTAAATAATCATTTATATTATAACAGAAAGAAATATAAAAGTACACCTGAAAACGACTGGTTTTTTGAGTGCTTGTCCGTACAATGTAGTTAAAGTGTTTTATTTACATATACAGGAGTTTTTTATGAGTGTAAAAGTTGCAGCACATGTGGGGAAAAGTAAATGGGAGAAAGCAAAAAAAATAAAAATTAAAGCCGTTGCAGTAAGATATGGTTGTACCTTCATTTTAGGCTTTTTGTTTAGCTTAGCAGGGTTTAATAATGAGTTTTCACCATTTGGTGTAGCCTTCTGTGGCAGTGTTCCAAAGGATTTGACCATAACTGCTGCTTTGGGCACAACGGTAGGTTGGTTTTTCAGTCTGGATTCCGTATCAGCTTTACGCTATACCTCTGCCGTATTGGCACTTTGCGTCATAATGAGCGCCTTAAAGCCCTTCGGACAGGTACGTGATAATCCTGTAACATCTTTAATTGCAGTATTTATATGCCTTTTTGTTACAGGGCTTGCAATAGTTTTTGCCGATACGGTAACGGTGTTTTCTGTTTTGATATCCTTTGCCGAAGCTGCCATAGGCGCAGCAACTGCCTACCTTCTGTTTAAAAGTCAGCGGGCTTTGTCTTTGAGGGGTGGGCTTTCTATGCTCAATGCCAAGGAGGCAACAGCAATAACAATAAGCGCAATGCTTTTGCTTCTTTCTTTAAGAGAGCTTTCTCTGTTTGGGGTTTACCCTGTTAATATAATCACTACCACACTTATTCTTGTATGTGCCTATTATTGCAAGGAGGCAGGCGGAGCAATAGTTGGTGTGTGTGGTGGCTTGACAATGGCTTTAGGTAGCTCAAATTTGCTGTTGCTTAGCTTTTATTCCTTTGGTGGACTTCTGTCAGGTGTTTTTTCAAGCTATGGAAAAATTGCTTCGTTTCTTTCATTCCTTTTTTCGGGTTTTGCAGTAACCATTATTTCTTCTGAGGAATTTAACTCCTGGGGAATTATAGCAGAAACAATTATATCAGGCTCAATATACTTTTTGCTTACAGCCCGTTTTGATAAAAAATTAAGAAGCATATTAAAACCAAATGTAACCTCGCCGATAATTGATACAGTAAAAAGTGATGTTTTCAATAAACTGAAATACGCTTCTAAGGTATCTGAGGAAATTTGCAGCTCACTTTCAAGCGCAAGTGACGCCCTTTGTAAATCAGAGAAATTCAGTATAAAAACAGTTTTCCAAAAAACCAAGGAAAGAGTATGTGGCTCCTGTGGTCTTTATGATGTGTGCTGGAAGGAAAACGCAGAAGCTACACAAGATATATTCAATACTCTTCTTGCTATGAAAAAAGAGGGGAAGTACCTTGAGTACAAAACAGTACCACAGCATTTTGCAGCCAAATGTATAAGAACTGAAAATGTAAGCAGCAGCTTTAACAGGCTTTACAGTGAGTATAAAACACGACAGCGCTTTGAAAACCGTTTTAACGAAATACATAAGCTGGCTTCAGAGCAATTCATAAATGTCTCCTCCTTGTTGGATTCGCTGTGCAGTAAAATAGACGAGGATATACGTTTTGATATAGAAACTGCCAACCGGATGAAGGCTGCAACAGCTTCCTGTGGCTTTGAGGTTATCGAATGCTGCTGCTATATAAATTTTATGGAAAAAATGACGGTTGCTCTAAAGGTGAAAAAACCCTCGGGCAGGCTTGATTTAAATTCGTTAAGCACACAGCTTGAAATAATAGCCGGCAGAAAATTTGAATTGCCTCTTATTGAACGGGAGGAGGAGAGCACCCGAATTACTTACAGGGAAAAATATGAATATAAGGTTATAGCCTCGGGAATACAGCTTTGTGCCGGTGGGGAAAAGTATTCAGGGGATACTTTTTCCACCTTTGAGGATGGCAACGGAATGTTTTATGCTGTAATTTGCGACGGTATGGGTACGGGCACAAAGGCTGCTCTTTCCTCAGGTCTTGCAGTTACTCTTTTGGAAAAGCTCATAAAAGCAGGCTTTGGTATAAAGGCATCTGTAAATACCGTAAATACAGCTTTAATTTCAAAATCGGGCGAAGAATGCTCGGTAACCCTGGATTTAACTGCAATTGACCTTTTTACAGGCCGTGTAGAATTTTATAAATGCGGAGCAGCCGACACAGTAGCCAGAAAAAACGGAAAGCTTTTCAATGTAGGCTTTTCCTCTTTACCCTTGGGTATTTTAAGTAATACAGAAATAAGCTGTGGTACAGGGAATCTGGGCTCCGGAGATGTGCTTGTTATGTCCTCTGACGGTGTCAGAGAGGAGGATATGCCTGTTTTACAAAATTCTTTGAAAAGGTTTTCAGGGGGCAATGTGCGTGGCTTCACAAGTGATTTGTGTGAAAAAATCCGTGCAATGCAGCCTGAAAAGCAGGACGATTTAACTGTGCTTACATTAGCAATAACCAAAAATGAGTAGGAGAGCGTATGTATAAATTTACAGGATTTACCCAAAGTGCAAATAATGCCTTGAATTATTCCATAGAAGCAGCCGAAAATATGGGGCATACATATATCGGTAGTGAGCATATTTTATTGGGACTGTTGTCAGATTCCAGAATGGTTTCTGCCTCTGTGCTTGGCAGTAAAAAGGTAACGCTGAAAAAAGCAGAGGAGCAAATAAAAAGTGTTGTAGGTATGGGGCTTCCTACAAATCTTACCCCGGATGATATAACGCCACGGTGCAGAAAAATAATTGAAAACGCCCTGGCATTGGGCAGAAATGCACCCTTGGGCGAGTCCGGTACACAGCAATTGCTAACTTCACTTTTGAGGGAGCAGCAATGCGCAGGGTGTAAAATACTCAGCTCCCTTGGAGTAGGACCTTACGATATAAATATAGAGACTTTAAATTCAAGTGGTATGCCTGATACAAAAAACGGTAAAAGCACAGAAGTAAAAAAAACCGTTTTGTCAAAATACGGAAGAGATTTAACAGAGCTTGCTGAAAAAGGCGATATTGACCCCGTTATAGGCAGAAGTAAGGAAATTAAAAGAGTTATAGAAATTCTTTGCCGAAGAACCAAAAACAATCCTTGTCTGCTGGGTGAGCCCGGTGTGGGTAAAACTGCAGTGGCAGAGGGTCTTGCCCTGGAAATTGCAAAAGGAAATGTTCCGGAGCTTCTGAAAAATAAAAGAATTGTAAGTGTAGATTTAACCTGTATGGTAGCAGGAACAAAATATCGTGGTGATTTTGAAGAACGAATTAAAAATATCATTGATGAGGTATGTAAGGACGGAAATGTAATTCTTTTTATTGATGAGCTTCACAATATTGTAGGCGCAGGCTCAGCTGAGGGTGCTGTGGATGCAGCAAATATTTTAAAGCCTTCTCTTGCAAGAGGGGAAATACAGGTGGTGGGTGCTACCACCTTCGACGAGTACAGAAAATACATTGAAAAGGATGCTGCATTAGAAAGGCGTTTTCAGACTGTAAGCGTGGATGAACCTGACAGAGAAAATACTATTTTGATGCTGCAGGGACTTAAAGAAAAATATGAAAAGCACCACGGTGTAAGGATAAATGAATCAGCAATAACCTCTGCTGTGGATTTAAGCATACGCTATATTACTGACAGATTTTTGCCCGATAAAGCCATAGATTTAATAGATGAAGCTTCATCAAGGGTGAAGCTTAAAAGCTTTACATTACCGGAAAGCTTGCGTAGGCTGGAAAATCAGCTGAGAGAAATATCTGCCGATAAGCATAAAGCTATTGAAAAGCAGAATTTTGAAGAAGCAGCTTCGCTTAGAGACAGGGAAAAAACCACAACAAGCCTATTGCGTATAGAAACGCAGAAGTGGCGTGACAGAGCAAATTCTGAAATAAAAATTGTTTCAGAGGAACAAATTGCCGATGTGGTTTCTGCCTGGACGGGTGTCCCTGTTTCACAGCTGACTCAGGAGGAAAGCTGTAAGCTATTGTATTTAGAGGAGCTGCTGCATAAGCGCATAGTAGGGCAAGGTGAAGCTGTAAACGCAGTTTCAAAGGCTGTAAGACGTGGGCGCTCTGCTTTCAAAAATCCTAAAAGACCAATTGGCTCATTTTTATTTTTAGGACCTACAGGCGTCGGTAAAACCGAGCTTACAAAAGCCTTGGCTGAATGTCTTTTCGGTTCAGAACAGCAGATTATAAGAATTGATATGTCCGAATATATGGAAAAGCATTCTGTTTCCCGTCTGGTTGGCTCGCCTCCCGGTTATGTTGGCTTTGACGAGGGTGGTCAGCTGACGGAAAAGGTCAGAAGAAACCCATATTCAATAATACTTTTTGATGAAATTGAAAAGGCTGACAGTGATGTTTTTAATATCCTTTTGCAGATAATGGAGGATGGTGTATTAACCGATTCCAACGGACGAAAGGCAGATTTTAAAAACAGCGTTGTTATAATGACATCAAACATAGGCGCTGAACTGATTTCAAATAATAAAAACGCTATGGGCTTCGCAGGTGAAAGTGGCTCTGCAAAACGAAACGAAAGAATAAAACAGCTTGTTAACGAGGAAATAAAAAAAGTTTTCAAGCCTGAATTTATAAACAGAATTGATGAGGTTATAATTTTTGAGCCGCTTAATGAAAATGAAATTAAAGAAATTGCAAGACGAATGCTGGAGGAGATAAAAGACAGGAGTAAAAATGCAGGAATAGAAATCACATTTGAGGAAAGCGTAATTGATGAAATTTCACGAAAAGGCTTTGATCCTGTTTACGGGGCAAGACCTTTAAGAAGGGCAGTAACCTCTTTGGTGGAAGATGCACTTGCAGAAAAATATCTGACAGGCGATATAAAGGATAAAACCTCCGTAATTTGCAAATTTGAGAACCAAAAAATAATTATTGAATAAGGTGTTTGGAAAACAAGTGGAATAAAGCTTGTTTTCCTTTCATTTTATTGACATTTTGTGTAAATGAATTTATAATGTATAATTGTATAATATTTTTTAAAAGGAGAGGTGTTTGTGAAAAGAATAGCGTCAGCTTTACTTGCTTTTGTTATGTGTATAAGCTTGTTTGTTTCTTTAAGCACCACTGCATCTGCCGGACTTTTTGACGGAGTCCAGACAGGCGAAATGCAGGACACCTCTGCTGAAGGCAATGGCACAATTTATTGGGAGCTATCATATAACCTGTCTACAGCCTCTTTAAAAATAAGTGGCGACGGTTATATGCCCAACGGAACAGACCAGAGCTGGTTAGTTGCTCTTGGTAGCCGTAAAATCACCGAGCTTGTTATTGAAGATGGTGTAAAAAGCATTATGGAAGGTGCTTTTTACGGAGAAGATAAGCTTAAATCAGTAACCCTTCCGAGCTCTCTTGAATTTATTGGTGATTCTGCTTTTGCAAATACAGGTATAACATCTGTTACTCTTCCTGCGAAGCTCCATAGCTTTAACGGAACAATTTTTAACAGCGACAGCTTTAAAAATTATAGTGTAAGTCCGGAAAATCCATATTATAAAGCTATTGACGGTGTTGTTTATTCAAAGGATTTAACAAAGCTTGTTGCGTTCCCTGTAGGCAGGTTCGCCAATGGTGGCGAAAACACCTTTAAAATCCCGGAAGGTGTAAGGGAAATAAGCAGCTATGCTTTTCTGAACTGTAAGCACTCATCCTTTAAAATCCCCGGTACTGTAAAGGATATTCAATATCAGGCTTTTGCAGGTAATGTGAACCTTTCTTCTCTTGATATTGAAAATGGTGTTGAAAATATTTACGACAGTGCCTTTTTAGCTTGTAACAGCCTTACAGCAATACATTTACCTACATCTGTAAATTATTTAGGTTATTGTTCTTTAGGCTTCGGTTTCACTTTCGATTTTGATGGTCTTGCCTTTATGCTTGACCAGCAGGGGATTGAACACGAAGCTGTTACCGAGGAAAATGCAGTTTACTATGCTTCGCTGACAGGCTATACCCTTGATTGCTTTATAATCTGCGTTGTGAATGAAGCTATAAAGGTTTATGCACCTACAAATTCAGCAGGTCATAATTATTGTAAAATGTTCGGTGTAACCTACCGTTCATCCCAGGCAATTACCCCTAAGCTTATTTCAGCTACAGCTACAGAAAATGGTGTGCTGGTGAAATGGACACTTTCCTCCGATGCAGCCGGCTACTATGTTTACAGAAAAAATAAATCAGGGGACTATGAAAAAATAGCAGTTGTAAAAGGCAAGGAAAAGCTTACATATACAGATACCAAAGCATATTCCTCATACGAGAATACATATACAGTAAAGGCCTATAATGAAAATGGCGTAAGCCGATATTTCACAAAGGGTGTTTCTGCATATTACATTAAGAGCCCTGAGCTTGTTTCTGCAAGCAATAAATATACCGGCGTAAAGGTTTCCTGGAAAAAGGTTTCTGGCGCAACCAATTACAATGTCTACAGAAGAACCGAGGTTGGTGAAGGCTGGGAGCATATAGGTACTGCAGATAAATCAAAGCTTTATTATATTGATAAGGCTGTTACAAATTTAGAAAACTATCAATACACAGTTCTTGCGTACAATTCTAAAGGAATAAGCGCCTATGACCGGGACGGTGTTGGTACAAAGTATGTTACAGCTCCTAAGGTTTCTACCTTCAAAAATACCACCAGGGGCGTACAGCTGGGTTGGAAAAAGGTAAGTGGAGCATCCTCTTACAGGATTTACAGAAAAACAGAAAATGGTAGCTGGAAGCTTATTAAAAAGCTTAATAACAGCACCTTCACCTATACTGATGAAAGCGTTAAAAGTGGTGTTAAATACAGCTACGCAGTTAAGGCTGTAAGCTCAGGTGTTTTAAGTGGCTATGCTACAAAAACAACCGAGTATCTTAAAAAGCCTGTAGTAAAAGGTGCAAAAAGCACAAGATCCGGCATTACCATTAACTATTCGAAATCAGCAGGCGCAGAAAAATATCGCATCTATCGCAGGGTAAGCGGCGAGGATGAATGGACAAGAATTGCTACAGTAAAAGGTTCTTCAACCCTTTCTTACAAGGATGAAACAGCTAAAAAGGGTGTAACCTATTACTACACAGTAAGAGCTTTCAGTGGTTCATACAAAAGCGCTTATGATACAACAGGCTATAAAATAAAGGACAAATATTAATATGTTTGATTTTTTGAAAAAGAAAAAAGAACCTCAGGGCTATGTACATAAGCCCAGAGATTTTGACAGAGACGAAAGAATAGAAATACAAAAAATTGTCTCTTCAATTCCCGTTACAAGGAAATTGCTTTCCCAGGATTTGCTTGTAACTGCAATTAATAATTATGTTGTGAAAAATATAAAAATCGGCTCCACAGCTGCCAGAAATGTTAACACAACAAAATACCCTCAGGTATTCTTCAGTTCCTTTAAGGATTTAATTGAAAGCACCGAAAACCTTATGAAAATTGAACCTTATTGGCGCTTCGAGGGGAATGGTCCCACAGACCAGATGAATGATATTACAGAGCGTAGAGACAGAATAATCCGTGGCTTTATAAACGAGTCCTTTAATGATTTGGTAAAGCAAATAGAGGCACAGAAAAGTCCCGGGAAAAAGCAGAAGCTTTTTGATGATTATCAGAACTCGCTTATTAACAACATTGAAATTTGCGGGGAAGACAATTTTGAATTTTTCAAAAATCTTTGCCGTGAAAAATTAAATATTCAAGAATAAAAAATCTATATAATAGGGGAGAAAGAAAAATGGCTTATCTTACCGACATTGAAATTGCACAAAGCTGCAAAATGAAACCCATTACCGAAATTGCTGAAAAGGCAGGCGTAGGTAAAGAGTACCTTGAGCCCTATGGCTGGTACAAAGCAAAAATTGATTTATCATACCTTAAAAAGAGTGAAAAGCAGGGCAAGCTTGTTCTTGTTACAGCTATTACTCCCACACCTGCAGGTGAAGGTAAAACAACAACTACAATCGGTCTTGCAGATGCAATGAACCTTTGTGGCTACAACACCTGTGTTGCTCTTCGTGAGCCTTCTCTCGGACCCGTTTTCGGTGTTAAGGGTGGCGCAGCAGGTGGTGGCTATGCTCAGGTTGTGCCTATGGAGGATATCAACCTTCATTTCACAGGTGACTTCCACGCTATCGGCGCAGCAAACAACCTTCTTGCAGCAATGCTTGATAACCATATCCAGCAGGGAAATGCTCTCGGTATTGACGTTAAACGTATTACCTGGAAGCGTTGTGTTGATATGAACGACAGGCAGCTTCGTAATATTGTTGACGGTCTTGGTGGCAGAATGCAGGGTGTACCCCGTGAGGATGGCTTTGATATTACAGTTGCAAGTGAAATTATGGCTGTTTTCTGCCTTGCAACATCTGTTACAGACCTTAAAGAAAGACTTGCAAGAATTGTTGTTGCTTATGATTATTCTGGCAAGCCCGTTACCTGTGGCGATATTAAAGCACAGGGCGCAATGACTGCACTTCTTGTTGATGCAGTTAAACCCAACCTTGTTCAGACACTTGAAGGCACACCTGCATTTGTTCACGGTGGTCCCTTTGCAAACATCGCACACGGCTGTAATACTGTTCTTGCAACCAAAATGGCAATGAGCACAGCAGACTATGCAATTACAGAAGCAGGCTTCGGTGCAGACCTTGGTGCAGAAAAATTCCTTGACATTAAATGTCGTGCAGCAGGAATTAAGCCTGATGCAGTAGTTATTGTTGCAACTGTAAGAGCACTTAAAATGCACGGTGGACTCAAGAAGGACCAGTTAGGTGAAGAAAACCTTGAAGCTCTTGAAAAGGGTATTCCCAACCTTCTTCGTCACGTTTCAAATATCAAGAATGTTTATAAGCTTCCCTGTGTTGTTGCAGTTAATCGTTTTCCCACAGATACTGATAGCGAAATTGAATTTATTATCAATAAATGTAAAGAGCTTGGCGTTAACACAGTTCTTTCAACAGTATGGGCAGACGGTGGCAAAGGTGGCGTAGAGCTTGCAAAAGAGGTTGTTCGCCTTTGTGAAGAGGAGGATAATTCAAGCTTCACCTTCTCATACGAAACAGAAGCTTCAATTGAAGAAAAAATAGAAGCAGTTGTAACAAAGGTTTACGGTGGTGACGGAATCGAGTTTACAACAAATGCAAAGAAACAGCTTGACCAGCTTAAAGAGGATGGCTTCGGCAATCTTCCCGTATGTATTGCAAAAACACAGTACAGCTTTTCTGATGACCCCACAAAGCTCGGTGCTCCCGAAAACTTCAAGGTTACAGTAAGAAATCTCAAGGTTTCTGCAGGTGCAGGCTTCATAGTTGTTCTCACCGGCGATATTATGACAATGCCGGGTCTTCCCAAGAGCCCTGCAGCAGAGCGTATTGATGTTGATGAGAACGGTAAAATTACAGGTCTTTTCTAAAAGAAATCCCCAAGGAGAAATATATAATGGAAAACCAGACACCAGAAAGAAAGAAAATAGTTTTGAGTTGTATTCAGCCCACAGGTACACCTACCTTGGGCAACTACCTGGGTGCGCTTAAAAACTGGAAAAATATGTGTGAGGATTATGACTGTCTTTATGGTGTAGCAGATTTACACTCTATTACAGTACCCACCTTCCGTGAAAATCCTGCACAGCTTAAAAAGAATACGCTTGAGCTTTATGCCCTTCTTTTAGCTCTTGGCATTGACCCCGAAAAGAATATTGTCTTTGTACAGAGCCACGTTCCAACCCACGCACAGCTTGGTTGGATTCTTAACTGCTACACACAGTTTGGCGAAGCTGCAAGAATGACTCAGTTTAAGGAAAAAAGCCAGAAATTAGGTGGTAACATTTCCGTAGGACTTTTTGATTACCCCGTACTTATGGCAGCTGATATCCTAGTTTACGGTGCAGATTTTGTGCCCATTGGTGCAGACCAGAAGCAGCACCTTGAGCTTGCCAGAAATATTGTTGACCGTTTCAACACAATTTACGGTAACGTTCTTAAAATGCCCGAGCCCTTTATCGGTAAAGCAGGTGCAAAAATCTGCTCTCTTCAGGACCCCACTCATAAAATGAGTAAGTCCGACGATAACCCAAAATCATATATTTCAATGCTTGACGAGCCCAATGTAATTATGAAGAAAATCAAAAGCGCAGTTACAGACAGCGAGGCTTGTGTTAAATATGCAGAGGGGAAGGATGGCATAAACAACCTTATGACAATTTACTCCTGCTGCACAGGCAAATCCTTTGAAGAAATTGAAAAGGAATTTGAGGGTAAAGGCTACGGTGATTTTAAAACTGCTGTCGGTCAGGCTGTTATTGATGAGCTTGCACCTGTTCAGGCACGTTACAAAGAGCTTATCAACGATAAAAAATATCTTGAAGAATGTATGAAAAAGGGCGCAGACCTTGCAACAAGAATTTCACAGAGAACACTTGATAAGGTTATGAAAAAGGTAGGATTTTATCAAACCAAATAAAAAACATAAAAGAAACCCCACAGCGTTTTGCTGTGGGGTTTCTTTTGTCCAACAATTAGTTGGATTTGTTAAGCTTGTTAACGAGCTGTGATTTTTTGTGAGCTGCATTGTTCTTGTGGAGAAGACCTTTAGCAGCAGCCTGGTCGATTTTCTTAACAGCAACCTTAACAGCATCAGCCTTTGCTGCATCGTTAGCTTCGATAGCTGCGTTGGCTTTCTTAATAGCAGTTTTAAGAGCAGAGTTTGTAGCTTTGTTTCTTGCAGCCTTTGTTGCATTAACAATAACTCTCTTTTTTGCAGATTTAATGTTGGGCATTGACGGCACCTCCTTTTTCACTTCATACATTCACATATACTACCACAAAGTGGTTTTAAATGCAAGAGATTTTTAAAGAAAAAAACTGAAAAATTCATTATTTTCCGAATTTTTCATCGTATGCTTTTATAGCATCCTCAATAATAGCAACAGCGTCAAGTACACCCTTAACTTCATCAATTGCAGTTTCTTTGCTCTCCAATGTTTTGTATACGGAGAAAAAGTGCTTCATTTCGTCAAATACGTGGGGAGGAAGCTGACTGATGTCCTTGTAGGAGCTGTAGGTGGGGTCATTAAAGGGGATTGAAATAATCTTGTCATCTGGTGCGCCATTGTCAAGCATTGTAATAACACCGATAGGGTAGCAATCAACAAGTGACATGGGCTGAATGTTACCTGAGCAAAGCACAAGCACATCCAAGGGGTCATTGTCTTTTGCGTAGGTTCTGGGAATAAAACCATAGTTAGCAGGGTAGTGGGTAGAGGTGTAAAGAACACGGTCAAGTCTTAAAAGACCGGTTTCCTTATCAAGCTCATATTTCATTTTACTGCCCTTGCTTATTTCAATAACAGCTGAATATGAAGAACGTGAAATTCGTTCAGGGTTAATATCATGCCAAATATTCATATTATCGCCTCTATTTTATAATTATTCTAAAATTAATTAAACAAAAACTTTTTAAATGTGGAAATGTAGTCCTTCGCTCTGTCTGCATTTGTGCTTTCAGCAAAAATTCTGAGAAGGGGCTCTGTACCGGAAAAACGACAAATAACAAAACCGTCTTTAAAATATACCTTGCAGCCATCCTCGTAATTCACCTTAACAATTTCGTCACTGAAAACGGGAAGCTGCTTTTCAAGCATAAGAGTTTTTTCAACAACAGGCTTAATTGCAGGGTCAAAGCGCATATCGTCCTCAACCATTACAAATTCGCCAAATTCCTTGCGAAGGCTTTCAAGTGTTTCAGAGGGGGATTGACCTGTAACACTAACCATTTCTGCGAAAAGGGAGGCAGCATAAACAGAGTCCTTACCGTGAATGTGACCTCTTACAGTAAGACCACCTGAGGATTCGCCACCTAAAACAGCATCAACCTCATCAATTTTAGCGGAAATATATTTGAAGCCAACGGGAACCTCGTAGCACTTTTCACCAAAGCTTTCTGCAATTTTATCAAGCATATGGGTTGTGGCAAGGTTTCTTACAACAGGGCCACGCCATCCCTTGTATTTTACAAGATAATAGTAAAGCAAGCAAAGTATTTCGTTGGCATTGATATATCTGCCGTTCGCATCAATTATACCAAGTCTGTCACCGTCACCATCCATTGCAATACCGAAATCGTAGCCACCCTTTACAACAGAGTATTTAAGGTTATTAAGGCTCTTTTCTGATGGAGCAGGCATAACACCACCGAAGTAAGCATCCTTATTGACATTCATAGTGTCAATGGTGCATCTTGCAGTGTAAAAAATAACAAGAAGGGGATATGTTCCCGAACCGTGCATTGTGTCAAAAAGAACTCGTAAGCCTCGTTGGCGAAGTGCTTCCATATCAATTACATCAATGATATCATCAAGGAATTTGTTAAAGGGGTTGTCTATATATTCCACAAGACCTTTTTCCACAGCAGTTGAAAATTCCGTAAACTCAACATTATCAATTTCTGCTATGTAGCCTTCAAGAAGTGTGGTTGTCTCAACAGGGGCATCTCTGCCTTCCTTAACAATAAGCTTTATTCCGTTGTAGTTAGAAGGATTATGACTTGCTGTAATTTCAATGCCGAAGTCCAGCTCTCTGTCCTTAACTGTGTGCATAACCAAAGGAGTCGGAGCAGAACGGTCCATAAAAAGCACATTTATTCCGTCATTGGTTAAAACCTCTGCAACCCATTTCGCTGCATTTTCGGAAAGAAAGCGTCTGTCAAAGCCTATTACAACAGGCTTGTCTGTTTTGTTTTCTTCATGCATAAGCCTGCTGATACCCTTTGCAACACGACGTATGTTTTTACAAATGAAATCTTCGCCTATAACAGCACGCCAACCACCGGTACCAAATAAAATTTTGTCCATATATACCACCTCAAAGACAGATTCACAAGCTTTATGATATCAAAAATAAAAAGTAAAGTAAATAGGAATATTGATAGTTTTTAAGGCTTTATTCAACTTGTTTTTATACAAATTTTTATGTATAATTAAACATATAAAAGCAAAAGGAGTAAATTATGAAAATACTAGTTTTAAACGGAAGCCCCAAAGGGGATTACAGTATAACCCTTCAGACCTCAATATATCTTTCGAAGCTTCATACCGAGCATCAGTTTGAGTTTATTAATGTGGGGCAAAGAATAAAAGCACTTGAAAAGGATTTTTCAGAAGCAGAAGAAAAAATAAACAATGCCGATTTATTGGTTTTTTCTTATCCCGTTTATACATTTCTCGCACCGTATCAGCTGCATAAATTTATTTCACTTTTAAAAGAAAAAGGCATTAATTTAAAGGGCAAATTTGCAACACAAATTTCTACCTCAAAGCATTTTTATGATGTTACAGCTCATAAATACATTCAGGATAATTGTCAGGAAATGGGGCTTAAATTCATAAAGGGGCTTTCTGCTGATATGGACGATTTACCCTTGGAAAAAGGACAGAAGGAGGCAAAAGCCTTTTTCAATTTTCTTATATGGTCTGTTGAAAACGATGCTTATGAGCCCACTTTAAATTCCTTTACAATACCCAAAAATGTTAAGGTTGATATACCCGAAGTGAATGAAGAAACCAAAACAGGCGATGTTGTCATAATTGCAGATTATGCTGAAGACGATACTCAGCTTAGGAATATGATTTCACGCTTTCAGAAGGTATTAAAGCTCAAAACAAGAGTTGTTAATTTAAGAGAATATCCTTTTAAGGGTGGCTGTTTAGGCTGCCTTAACTGTGCCACAAGTGGCGAATGTATTTACAAGGATGGTTTTGCTGATTATTTAAGAAAAGAGCTGAATTCTGCACAAGCAAGAATTTTTGCGTTCACAATAAAAGACCATTCTATGGGCACACAGTTCAAGCTGTACGATGACCGTTCCTTCTGTAACGGACACCGTTCCGTTACAATGGGAATGCCTGTGGGCTACCTGGTAAGTGGTAATTACAGCGAAGAAACAAACCTTCAGACTGTTCTTGAAGCAAGGGCAAGTGTGGGCGAAAATTTCCTTTGTGGTGTTGCAACAGATGAGTTTAACCCCAATACAGAAATTGATAAAATGGCAAAAACACTGGAATATGCCATTCAGAACAAGCACACCCAACCACAGAATTTCTATGGTATTGGTGGAATGAAAATCTTCCGTGACCTTATCTGGATTATGCAGGGCTTTATGAAAGAGGACCACAGGTTCTATAAAGCCCACAACCAGTACGATTTCCCACAGAAGAAAAGGGGAATGATGCTTCTTATGTACCTTTTAGGTGGTGCTCTTTCTTCACCGAAAATCAAAGCCAAAATGGGCAACAAAATGAACGAGGGTATGCTTATGCCCTATAAAAAGGTTATTGAGGATTTGGATAGAGATAAATATCGGTGTTTTATTGATTTCGTTAGACATATATGTTAAAATAATTGCAGACAATTTATACTTTGCGTAAATATGTTGATTACTGAAACAAAAGGGAGTGTTGTTTATGAATAAAAAACTTAATAAAGTATTGATGCTTTTATTGGTGTTTGTTATTACTTTATCAAGTGTGCCCATCAGTTCTGTTGGTCAAGTGGCTTCAGATTCCTTATTTGCAGTTGTAGCACAAGCTTCATCTGCAAAAACACATCTTAACAAAACCAGGAAGTCCATTTATATAGGCAGAAAATACACGTTAAAGCTTATTGATAAAAATGGTGAAATAATTCCGTCATCAAAAGTAAAATGGTCAAGGTCTAATAAAAGTGTTGCATCAGTAAGTAAAAGTGGTGTTGTTACAGGTAAAAAGGCAGGAAAAATTAAAATTACTGCCACATATAAAGGGGAAAAATATACTGCCGTAATAACGGTTAAATCGTCTGTAGGTCTTAATAAATCCAAGGTAACATTTAAAGCAGGTGAAATTGCGAAAAAAACAGTAGTAGTTACCAGTAAGGATAGTAAAGGCATCAAATGGAAAACAGTTGAAGGCGGTGGTATAGTTAAGCTTTCGCAGGCAAAAAAATGGAAGAATGGTTCCAAAACTCTTTATATCACTCCTACCGGAACAAAATTTGGTACAGCGAAAATTAAAATATATTCTGTTGAAAACCCAAACAGCTACACTTATTTAACAGTAGATGTAGAAAAGCCTTATACACTCGAAATCAATAATCATTTACCTTGTGTGATTCAGAACTACAAATCGCAAGAGGAGTTTAATAATGTTGCAAGTGATGCTTTTTTGATGATCAGAAAGGTAACCTATAAAACACCTGACACAAAAACGCTTAATGTAACTGTTGATTTTATAGCCGGACGTTCAGAGTATATAGAAAGCTATTATTATATTAAATACAGAGTTTTTGATAAAGATGGTTATCTTGTTGAATCTGATCACATTAAAAGTAAACTTATGATGGAAGGTGACAAGGCAAAAGCAGTAATTACTCTTAAAAATCTGGAGAATGGTGCCTATTTCATTGAATTCAGAGATTATGTTATTGATAATCCAGGGAATATGTCTGAAAATGAAAACGATTCTCCTGCTGGTGATAATCCCATAGATAAACCGTCAGTGGCTATAACTGGTCAGCAAGCGCTTGAAATGTATCAAAAGGCTGCTAAAGATATAAACGAGAGAGCTGTAGCGGGTTACAGTAAAAAAGTATGGCAATCTCTCGATGGTGACCTTCAGATTAGTAAAAACAATTTTCTTGCAGGGACTCTCACAAGTCTTGTTGAAGGTTATTTGACAGACGAAGAGTCTGCTGAAGTTGAAATTTCCGGAAAAGGTTCTGATGATGCAAAGAATCGTATGCCTATCAGCGATTGCTCAATAGGTTATATTAAGAGTGTTACAACCAAAACCAAAGGGGATAACTACATTATTACAATAGTTATGAAAGAGCATGTTAATCCTTCTTACTCTGATACCGATGGTCTTGCTAAAATGTCAAAAGATTTTCTGGATTATAACGATGTTGTTACCGTAGTTGAAACAGATCAAAGTGTTTCAAAACTCGTAAGTAGAATTGATGGTGAAATCAATTATAAAGATTACACAATCACAGCTGAAATGACCAAGGATGGCAAATTTGTTGAAATTTCACACCGTGGCGTTGGTTATATTGATGCTGATATTACAATGAGTACGGTTGGAGATGTTGGTGTTTCGGGTGCGATTTCGTTTGATTCCAGATATTATGATTTTAAATACTAATTATTATACAAAAAGGAACACAAGCCAAATCGGTTTGTGTTCCTTACTTTTTTATAATACTATTTCAAATTCGTTTACACCCTGTGTAAGTGGGATTTCTTTGTCTTTATGCTTAAAAACAGCCTTAGTGTTATCGGGGATTTTAATTATAAAGCTCACAATTCCGTCTTTATTTATATAGTTTGATACCACGTTTCCGTTGGGTGTAGCGATGCTGCCACTCATTGTTTTGAATCGGTGAATACCCTGTGGTTCAATTATGAGTGACTTGTAGCCTGCTGTACCTTCCTCCTGCTTTATGCCTAAAAGGTATTCAAAAAGGTAAGCTACAGGTGCGCCAAACATAGGGTGGGAGTGGGAACGACTACGGTTTGAATCCCAGTATTCGTGGAAGGTGGTGGCACCGTTCTGTCGCCAATGCTCAAAGCCCTGGTCACCATCGTGGGTTAAAAGGTCAATGGCAAGGTCAATATCACCATTTTGGAAAAGCAGACGGGTTACAATGTCCGTTGCGAAAATACCCGTATCATAATAGCCCAGCTTTTTGTAATAGCTGACCATATTTTTATAGGTGTTTTCTGTACCCAGACCTAAATCCACAGCAAAGGCGTTTGCACCCTGAACATTCATAATGAAATTATCATCAAAGGCATTGAAGTAAGCAGCTTTAATTGCGCCCTTGCGATATTCAATTTTCTTTTCGTATTCTGCTATGTCTGCATCCTTGCCAATGATTTTCGCAATTTCGCACATCTGCTTTAAGGACTTAACCATAAAGTAAGTGTTTACCATAGGCGCAGGCAGAACTACCTGCTGATTGTGAGATGTAATATCTTTGTCAGGGTAAAGAATGTTAGGTCCGCACCAGTCACCAAGGCACCAGTTACCCTCCTTGTCGCTGGTAACAAGGCCATATTCGGAATGTGCTTCAAGGTAGTCTATGTACCTTCTCATATTGTGGTAATATTTTGAAAGTATTTCTTTATCACCGTAGTGCTTATATAGCTGGTAGGGAACCTCAACAATTGCACAGCCCCAGCCACCGGGTCCGCCACCACTGTGAAGATATGGTGCAGTGTACTGAATATGACCACTCAAAGTATCCTGACAATCGCCAATGTCCTGCATCCATTTCTCGTAAAAAGACTTTGCATCAAAGGTGGTTAAAACAGCGTTGCAGGTAAGCTGTCCGTCACCTGTGTAGCCTCGTCTTTCAAGGTGGGGACAGTCAGATGGGTGGCCTGTGTGCATATTGCAAAGCATTGTATGTAAAAATGTTCTGTAAATCCAGTTAAGTGTTTTGTTGTCACATTCAAAGGTTGAGGAAACGGGCACATCGGCGTGTATAACCTTAACACCTTTTGGTGTAGCATTTCCTATAACCTCAAAATACCTGAACCCGAACCAGGTGAATTCAGGTTGTGCTACAGTAAGCTTGCCATCAGAAACAACTGTAAATTGCTGTCCGTGAATATGTGTCGGATCCAAGCGCCCATCAGGTAAAAGCTCCTCGGAGAAGTTAACAGTAACAGTTTCGCCTTTTTCAGCTTTAATCATTAAGGTTGGGTAGCCTGTTATGTTTTTACCACAATCATAAATAAAGCCTTTATCAGTGAATTTCGCTGTTTGGACAGGGTATTCAGCAATCAGCTTGTCCCAAGGACAGTCTGTGGAGCAATACTCTGTGTCAAGTGCCTCTGTCAAAACAGCATTTTCCCATTGGGAATCGTCAAAGCATTGGCTCAGGCACCAGGAATCATAATTGGTATAATTATGGTGTTCTTTATAGGTGAAATTGTATTCCGAAATGTAGCTTTCACCTATTTTGCAGGTTTCGTCAGAAACAAAATGCTGAACGTCATTTTCTGTTTCAGCAGTAATGCAATATATTGCTTTAGGTAATCCGAAGGTGCGATTTTCAAAGGTATACCATCCACCACCATAATGAATAGCAATGCTGTTTTTACCCTGCTTTACAAAAGGAGTAATATCAAAACCCGGAACATAAATTCTGTGATTTGAAATAACCTCGTCAACAGGGTCACAGCCTGCTTCAAAATCAGAGGAAAGTGGCAAAAATGTATCAGGATTAATACATTTTCCGTTTATGTAGCATTTGAAAAAGCCAAGTCCTAATATGTTAAGCTTGACGTTTTCAAAAGTATCAAGCTCAAAATAGCCCCTCAGTATGGAGAAGGTTTTTGGAGTTCGTTCCTTTGCTCCAACCCATTTGGCATTTTTAAAATAATGTTCCTGATTCATAAATAAACCCCTTTCAGTCGTATATTTCAAATATATCATAAATTAAAAAATATTACAATAAGAAGGGCGTCCAAAAGGACGCCCTTCGGTATCATTTCTCTTCGTGGTATTCTTTCTCTGTGTTAACATTCCAGATGTTGTCCTTATTTGTTTCACCGGAAAGAATATTTTTTACTGCTTCAAAGGCTGTGCACATACTGTGGTCAATGTTGTTGTAACGGTGCTGACCATTTCTTCCGACACAGAAAAGGTTAGTAATTGTGTTGAGGTAAGCTCTTAAATCATCCATTTTTTCGTATGTGTCAAAGTAAGCAGGGTAAGCCTTTTTTACTCTTTCAACGTGGGTGTCAAGCACATCAGCCTCGCTGTCAATTAAGCCCATAGTAACCATTTCTTTTACAGCAGCTTTGGCAAAGGCTTCATCACTTTGTGACCACATTTCGTCACCCTCGTTGCAGAAGTATTCCAAGCCCATCCATACGGTGTTCTGCAAATCCTTAACCATATATGGTGACCAGTTGTTGTAAATCTGAAAACGCCCCATTTTAACATTTTTATCGTGGACATAAACCCAGTTGTCAGGTACAATGTTGCCGATGGTTTTGGTCTTTGTTTCATTCTTCAGGTTGAGCTTTGGAATAAGCACACCAACAGTCATATAATCACGGTAGGGTAGACCGTTTGCAATTTCTCTGTATTCCCCGGGAACCTCATTCATACCTGCAACCAAATCCTTAACAGGCATTGAAGAAATTATATAGTCGCCCTGAACAGTTATTTTTTCACCATCTTTTTCATAAACAAGAGCTGTGATTTTATTTTCGGTATCTTTTATAATTTCAGTAACCTTTGCATTTTTTATGAGCCTTCCACCCATTTTTTCAAACTCTGTGGCTGTAAGCTCCCAAAGCTGACCGGGACCGAGCTTTGGGTAAGCAAATTCTTCAATAAGTGAGGTTTCAACCGTTCTGTTTTTCTTGTTGAAAATTTTACCGAAAATATCTTTAAGCACAGTCATTATGGAAAGCCCTTTAACCCTTTGAGCACCCCATTCGGGCGAAATTTCAGAAGGGTGTCTGCCCCAAAGATTTTCTGTATAGTTTTCAAAGAACATTGAGTAAAGCTTCTTGCCGAATCGGTTAATATAAAAATCTTCAAGGGATTTTTCTTCTCGTTTATATACAAGAGTTTTCAGGTAGCTGAAGCCAACTATAACTGTTGTAAAAAGACCCATGTTTTTTATGGTGTCAAATTTTAATGAAACAGGGTAGTCGAAGAATTTGTTTTTGAAGAAAATTCGTGACAGTCTGTTTCTACGTAGCATAACTCTGTCGGTGGTTTCGGGGTCAGGTCCACCTGCAACAACAGTTGATTCTCTGCCTAAAGCAATATCATCAAAAGGCTTGCTGCCCTGGGTGGGGAGCAGCTTCTCCCACCACTCATTAACCTCGGGAACCTTGGAAAAGAAACGGTGACCGCCCATATCCATTCGGTTACCTTTGTAGTTTACGGTTTTTGAAATACCACCAATAGCATTGCTTTCCTCGAAAACAATGACCTCAAAATCCTTTGATTTGTCCAGTAATTCATAAGCAGCAGTAAGCCCCGCAGGCCCTGCACCAATAATTAAAACTTTTTTCATTAGTAAAAAACGCCTTGAAGGCAACTCCTTATATTAAAAGAAAAATACAGTATATAAAAATAATTCCCATATTTTTTCAGTATATCTAAAATAATATACCAAAACGCAATAAATATCAATGATTTTTGCACTTCAACTTATTAAGAATTTATAAATTTTAATAAGATGTGGCCCTTGTGGAGAATTTTATCATTTTTTAGGTAAATCAAAAATCTGTGTTTTAGTTTCACCATCAGCAGTGCGATATTCAACAATTACCTGTGTGCCGTCTTTAGTAAAATATGCAGAGCTTATATTTTCAATGAAATCAGCCGGGAGTTCATCAAATTTATCAAAGCGGCAAAGCTCTTCACCTGAAAACATATCATAAACAGTAACTACAGAAGAACCGGTGGAGCATACCATATTTCCAAAATAATCGGTTTGTCCGTAATAATCGGGGGAGACCACTCTTTTTTCTACATCAAAGAATTTTGCGTTGCGGGTAAGAATGCCTGTCCCATTCTGAACCCATAAGTGCACAATTCCCGAATCATAAAATAAGTGAGGGGTTCTTGATATATATTCAGATTCCATAACAGTGTTATCTTTATCAAAAACTACATATTCGTGCATTCGTCTTACAGGTGTCCTGGCAGAACGGCAATACTTATTGTATTCGTCAAAAAAGGAAGTAAAAGTTTCTTTGAAGCTGTTGTAAATGCCGTCGCAGAAATAATAAACACTTTCTGAAGCAGTGACTTTTCCAACAATATCGTTTTCATAAATTGAAAAAGAAGCATGGTTCTCGTCATCATAGATTGAAATATAAAAATCCTCGCATTTCGGTGCTTCGACTTGTTGAGAATCAAAGTTTGTATTTTCTATAAAATATATCAGTTTCTCTAAAAAATCTTCATTTCGGTTCGAAAAATAATAAGCTTCATCGGAATATACCGAGATTTCTATGTGTGGATTGTCAAAATTTATTTTATCCGAACCACTTATGGTTTTTAAATAAAGTTGGTTGTCAGAATTGTTGCCACAACCGCATAATGTAAGAATTAATAGGATTGATAAAATCAAACAAAGTGGTTTTTTCAAAATAATACCTCCTCGAATATTGTATATAGTAAGTTTTGTTATAATGTTATACTATCACAGTAGAATTAAGCGGTAAAGTTTTATTACAGTATTGAGGTAATATTGTAATATTTTGTAATAAAAGAAAAAACATTTTTGCATAAAAAACACTTGACAACATATAATTATAGTGTTATAATACTCAAGCACTCAAGAGAGGGCACAAGTAAATATCGCGGAGTAGAGCAGCCTGGTAGCTCGTCGGGCTCATAACCCGGAGGCCGTGTGGTTCAAATCCCACCTCCGCAACCAGAAAAGAAAGACATCCAAAAAGGATGTCTTTTCTTTTTTTGTTTGTACAGTTATACGAGTGGGATTTGAACCACCTCGCCGAAGGCGAACAAAATCGGGCGTTCGCGTAGCGAATGATGGGCAGAGCCCATCAAATCCCACCTCCGCAACCAACAATGCGAACCGAAAAAGATATCGGTTCGGAAAACCCAGAAACCACAGCAGTTTCTGGGTTTTTTCGTACCATTTTTCAAAGTTAAAATTAAAAGATATCATTTCCCCCAAACGACCTTCGGGGAGGATTTGAACCATATGTCAGAACAATATTGGGTGGAAAAAGCGATAATTATATGATATAATCAGTTAGATAAATAGGAATTTGCAGGTGAGCATATGAACAGCGTAAATAAAACATTATATATCCCGTTGTATGGAAAATCCTATGTCAGTAAAAGGGGAATATTTCTTGACGATAAAAAAGCGGAAGAAATTTGGGAAGCGGAAGGATTCGCACTCAAAGGAAAATCCAAATCGAAGTGGCTTGCCTACTATATGGGTGTTCGCTCTGCTGTATTTGACGAATGGGCAAAGAAGCAGGTAGCAGATGTACGCGATGCCGTGGTCATTCATATTGGATGCGGCATGGACAGCCGAGTTTTGAGAGTAGGAACGATAAATCAAAAGTGGTACGATGTGGATTTTGCTGAAGTTATTGAAGAAAGAAAACGATACTATTCCGAATCTGTCAACTATCAAATGATTGCAGGGGATGTGAGGGACGGCAACTGGCTGACAAGTGTTCCCGAAAAGAAGTGTGCTATTGTTATTATGGAAGGCGTGAGTATGTACTTGACCGCCAAGGAAGTACACGAATTAACAGAAAACCTGTGTGCGCATTTTGAACAGATTGTGTTTTTGATGGACTGCTATACTGTTTTGGCCGCTAAACTGTCCAAGTACAAAAATCCAATAAATGATGTCGGTGTTACTGAGGTTTACGGTATAGATGATCCTGAGTTGTTTCAGCACGGTGTGTTTGCTTATGTTAAGGAGCACGTAATGATACCGCAAAAATACATAGATGAGCTAACTGGTATTGAGAAGTATATTTTCGGAAAACTGTATGCAGGAAGTTTTTCCAAAAAGCTGTATCGATTGTTGGAATATAGAAAAGTGTAAACTACAATCTGTTGATTTGTTGCAACCTTGATATCTTTTTCGGTGCGACGTGCCAGAAAAGAAAGACATCCAAAAAGGATGTCTTTTCTTTTTTGTTATGAAGTGATGAACCACACGGACGACGGGTTCCTTTGTTGCTACAATATACTTGCCGAATACGAGTAACTGTGATATTATTTAAATTAATGTAATTGTATTTTAAGGAGTTACCCATATGCGCTTAAATGTAAAAGAGATTGAAGATATTACAGATTTGGTGGAGCTTCCTATGAATGATGGTTTTTGCCCCGTTCCTTTGTTTCATGGTACCAGAAGGTATGCCTTGCAGGTCAGTGATGAGGACCGCAGGCGTTTCTATATTGCTTGTGACAAGGTAATTTCTTTTGCAAAAAAAATTGTTTTTGCCGAGGTTATAGACGATAATGAGTTGTTCGAGTACCAAAGGACTAAAAACAATCTGTTTTTAAATACTGTTGTTTATATGTATAAAACATCGCTTTATGAATATGGCGCTTTTTATCTGACTACCAGTTACACAAATTCCTTGGGTTTTTCCAATTATGCAGGTGGTGAGCTTGGCGAATGGGCTTATTTTCAATGTATCGGCTTTGAGGATTTTAATATTGAACTTTCTCAAGAAATACAAGAAGCTGTAAGTGTTATCAAAGAAGAATACGAAAAGTATCATAATAGCGAAAAAATAGTGTTGGTGTATTATGGTGTCCGTATAGAAGATTTATGCACACAACAAGGCACTCCATTTACAGAAAATGACAGCGATATTTTCGAGTTTTGTGTAGATAGTGATAACTCCAGGTGTCAGTATACTTTCAGACTAGCGGACACAAATGCTTACTGTGCAACTGTTGTTGGTGAGAAAGCTATAAGAGATGGCTTTTTTGTGTTTACACAAGTTTCTGATGTTGATAAATATATAAAACGAAAAAAGTGGACATTTGAATAACCGAATCTGAAGCGTGTGTTCGTTTAACGGACGCACGCGTTTTTGTGAATAACATACAGGGAATAAATTACAGCATTATTACATTGTTGTTTCAATCCTGTCATAAATATTTACAAAATATTTGGGGTGTGCTACTATCCATTTGCAATTAATCTTCATAAGAGAGGTATAAAAATGAAGAAAAATGTTAAAAGATTACCCTTATACATATCTTTAGCGATAGTTGTTGTGTTCCTTGTTGTGTGGGGCGCATCGCTTCTTAAATGCGCGATTTTAACAAATAAATATTACGATGAACTGCAATATGCACATATTGAAAATACAATGATTGAAAAAGTCAATTACTTTAAGGTTCTGGAATGCGACGGAGAAACAGCCGAGGTTTATTTTGTTTGTGGTGATAATACATCGGGAAATGTTTTGAAATTTCAAAAACAAAATGATGAATGGAAAGAAACAAGCTGGGATTGTATCTGGTCAAAGCAGGGGAACGCAGACGAAATGCTCTGGCCTTATTGGTGGCATACATATTAAATAAACGTGGCAGAAAGGAAATTGCTATGACACAAGAACAGTATTTGAAAAATTTATCAGTTCCACAGGGGCGAATAGATGTCATATTGGACACAGATGCATACAACGAAATTGACGATCAGTTTGCCATAGGTTATATGCTGAAATCTGCAGATAAAATTTGTGTGAAAGGAATTTGCGCTGCACCTTTTTTGAATACCAGGTCTGAAACTGCTGCTGATGGTATGAACAAAAGCTATGATGAAATCATAAATTTACTTCAATTAACTGCAAGAGAGGATTTGAAATCGCTTGTTTTTAAAGGTTCAGAAAGCTTCTTGAAAGATGAAACAACGCTAATAGAATCTCAGGCAGCAGATTTTATGGCAAGCTTATCTGACCAATATTCACCCGAAAATCCTCTTTATATTGTTGCAATCGGAGCTATCACCAATGTTGCATCGGCAATATTAAAAAATCCTGCAATGAAAGAGAATTGTGTGGTGGTCTGGCTTGGAGGTCATGCAGCTTGGGAAGATTACGGAGCAAGTGAATTTAATATGAAGCAGGATATTGCTGCAGCAAGGGTAGTTTTTGGCTGTGGAATACCGGTAGTGCAGCTGCCCTGTAAAGGTGTTGTTGACAGGTTTGCAACTTCAAAATATGAACTTCAACATTGGCTCAAAGGAAAAAATCAGCTGTGCGATTATTTATATACAAACACAGTAGAGGAAGCAGATTCCTATGCTAAAGGAAAGCCTTGGACCAGAGTTATCTGGGATGTTACTGCAGTTGCCTGGCTTTTAAATGATAATAACAGATTTATGTATTCAAGATTAATTCCAAGTCCTGTACCGGAATATGACGGCAAATATAGCTATAACGAAAACAGACATTTTATAAATTATGTTTGTGATATTAACCGTGATGCATTATTTGAAGATTTGTTCAGCGTGTTAGGGGCATAAAATCAACGACACTTATCGTAATTGATAGGTGTCGTTATTTGCAATTCTTTTCTGCGCTTTATGCAAAATTATATTTACCAATGTGCGTTATTGTGTTAAAATACTATGTAAACGTTTTTTCAGGGGGTGTGAATAGTGGGGAGTACTGAAAATTTTGTAATAGAAAACGGAGAGTTAATAAAATATACCGGTAAAGCAGCTGCTGTTGTAATTCCTGATAGTGTAACAAGTATAGGAGTTGATGCTTTTCGGAATTGTAAAAACTTAACCTCTATTACAATTCCTGAAAGTGTAACACGTTTAGAATACAGGTCTTTTTATAATTGTGCGAGCTTAACATCAGTTACAATTCCTGATAGTGTTACAAGTATAGGTGCTAGTGCTTTTTGTGATTGTAAAAATTTAACATCAGTTACAATTCCTGATGGTATAACACAGATAGGTGATTTTACTTTCTGTAGCTGTGAAAGCTTAACCTCAATCGCAATTCCTGAAAGTGTAACAAACATAGGCGAGGGTGCATTTTCCCATTGTAAAAGTTTAACCACTATTACAATCCCTTGTGGTGTAACAAAAATACTTCCAACTACTTTCAGATGTTGTACAAGCTTAATGGAAATTATAATCCCTAAAAGTGTAACAGAAATATGTGCGTACTCTTTCCTTAGCTGTAGTAATCTGGTGTCGGTTACAATTTTGGGCAGTACCACAGTTGTAGGCTGGGAGGCGTTTGAGGATTGTCGTAGCCTTGAAACTATCAAAATTCCGAATGGCTTAGGTGGTATTGATAAGAAATCTTTTAGTAGCTCTCCAAATATAAAAGAGATTGTTTTACCGGATAATATCGAGTGCTTTGAGGGGACTGTACTTGAATCAATATGGAATATATTTTTTGAAACAAAACAAAATGTTGCTATGATGTCTTCATTTTTACAACAGTTGCCTGGTGTGGTTTCAAGTAGTAAAAATATAAAAGCAAAGTTAAAACAGAATAAACACGAGATTGTTCGTTTTGCTATTAATAATGGTAATGCCGAGGTGGTTGAAAACTTATTTGGTTTATTCAAGCGGATTGCCCTTGAGGAATTGGAGTACTATCTTGAAAAGACTAACCACACAATATCACTGAAAGTTTTTTTGATGAGCTATAAAGACAAGCATTATCCCGTTGAAAAAAGGGAGAAATATAGAAACGATAAATTGGAAAAGGCTTTAGGCTTAAAAGATTTTTCTGTTACAGAATGGAAAAAAATATTTGCTTTTACAAAGGATGAAGATAATAATATTACAATAACAGGTTATAAAGGCTTGGATACAGATGTAGTTGTACCTGAAAAAATCGGAAAAAATCCTGTAACAGCAATTTCTGAATATGCGTTTAGCCCTTCAGCCAAACGTATTACTAAAGAAATTGAGCATCGCAGGAGAGCTGTAACCTCTGTAACAATTCCGGACAGTGTAACTAAAATAGGTGGAAGAGCTTTTTGGGACTGTGTAGCTTTAAGCTCTGTAAAAATACCGGACAGTGTAAAATGTATACCTGGAGGTGCCTTTTGTTTTTCAGGCTTAACCTCTGTTGTAATTCCTGATAGTGTAACCGATATAGGTCCCATAGCATTCGCCGGGTGTAAGAGTTTAGTCTCCGTTACAATTTCTGATAGTGTAACCTGCATTGGCAGTGAAGCTTTTGCTAATTGTATGAGTTTAACCTCTGTTACAATTCCCGGCAGTGTAACTAGTATAGGTGTAGGCGTTTTTTCCGGTTGTACAAACTTGAATAGTATTGTAATTTCTGACGGCGTTACAAATATAACGGATAGAGTTTTCGAGGGGTGCCGCAGCTTAACTAATATTACAATTCCTGATAGTGTTACTGATATAGGTACAGCGGCTTTTTTATATTGTTCAAGCTTGAATAGTATTGTAATTCCCGAGGGGGTAACAAACATAAGTGGTTGTGTTTTCAAAGGCTGCCAAAGCTTAACCAATATCACAATTCCCGAAAGTGTTACAAATATAGATGATTATGCTTTTGCAGAATGTACAGCCTTAACTTCTGTTATAATACCCAAAAATGTAACCGGTATAAGATATAAAGCTTTTTCTGAGTGTACAAACTTAAAGAGTGTTATTATTCCTGATAGTGTTGTAAGTATAGAGGAGGGTGCTTTCGAAGAGTGTAAAAGCTTAACCTCTGTCACTATTCCCGTAGGTGTTACAACTATATGTGATGAAGCTTTTAAAAGCTGCGAAAGCTTAACCACCGTTACAATTCCTGATGGTGTAACAAGTATAGGGGAAAGTGCTTTCTGTTATTGCTGTAGCTTAACCAATATCACAATTCCCAATAGCGTAACAAGTATAGGAGACAGTGCTTTTTCGGATTGTAGCAGTTTAACTTCAATTACAATCCCTGATAGTGTTACAAGTATAGAAGAGGGTACTTTTTCAGGTTGTAGCAGTTTGACTTCAATTACAATTCCTGACAGTGTTACAAGTATAGGCGATTCTGCTTTTTCCGGTTGCAGAAGCTTAAGCGCTATTACAATTCCTGACAGTGTTACCTGCATAGGCAGTGGAGCTTTTTATGATTGTTTGAGTTTAACCTCTTTTACAATCCCAGGAAGTATAGAATGTATTGAAGAGAGCACTTTCTTTGGTTGTGTAAACTTAACGTCCGTTACAATCCCCGAAAGTGTATGTTATATAGCCGAGGACAGTTTCGGTTGTTTCAGCGATATAATTTCCATTAAAGACAAAAATAGTGATGAAGTTGTAAAAGTCAATGGTTTAGATTATTGGCAAGCTAATTTTACAATTCACGCTCCGGAGGGCTCAGCAGCCGAACAGTACGCAAAAGAAAAAAATATAAATTTTGTAGCAGAATAATTTATACATCAACAATTTTTATTTCTTTTAAATAAAACAATATTCTATATTTTTATGGAATTTATCTATTTACAAACTAAAACTCTGTGATAAAATGGTATACGTAATTATTTGCCTACGGAGGTATTATTATGGACAAAATTAAGTTCGGTATATTTGGCTTAGGACGTGGAAGCGGCTTCTATGATGGCGTTTCTGCTAATAACGGTGAAGTTGTTGCTGTTTGCGATTTTGATGAAAAGAAGCTTCAGAAAGCAAAAGCAGACCACCCCGATGTTACTACTTATACTGATTTCGATGAATTTATAAATCACGAGGGATTAGAGGCAGTTTTCCTTTGCAACTATTTCCACGAGCACACACCCTATGCAATCAAAGCGTTGGAGAAGAATATTCACGTATTAAGTGAATGTACATCAAACATTTCAATGGGTGAGGGTGTTCAGCTTGTAAGAGCAGTTGAAAAAAGCGATGCTTTCTATATGATTGCTGAAAACTATCCCTTTATGAAATTCAACCAGGAAATGCGCAAGGTTTACCAGTCAGGTGTTCTAGGTAAAGCATTATTCTGTGAGGGTGAATATAACCATCCCATTATTTCACAGAAGGAAATTGCACACTATTGCCCCACTTCAAAGCATTGGAGATATCATATCCCCAGAATATATTACATTACACACTCTCTCGGACCACTTATGTATATAACAGGTGCGTTCCCCAAAAGAGTTACTGCAATGCCCGTTTTCGGACCTCTTAACGAGGAAAACGGTGGTGGAGATCTTTATTGGAGATTACCCGACAGAAGTGCAGTTGTTACCTGCCTTAATGATGATGACTCTGTTTTCCGTGTAACAGGCTGGTCACATTTTGGTGGTCATGCAAATACATACCGTGTTTGTGGTGAGCTTGGTCAGATTGAAAACCTTCGTGCAGAGGATGGTAAGGTGCTTCTTTCATTTAATGAACAGCATACTCCCGAAGGAATGGAAAGGGTAACAGCTTACGAGGCGGACTTTGAGCCCGATGCAAAGGAAGCAGCAGAAAAAGCAGGTCACGGTGGTGGCGACTTCTTCATTGTAAGAGAGTTCTTCAACTCTATACGAGAAAACAAAAAGCCCGTAATGGACGAATATTTTGCAACAACAATGGCTTCAGTTGCAATTCTTGGTCACAGAAGTGCTATGGAATACGGTAAGCCCTATGACATTCCCGATTTCCGTAAGGAGGAGGACAGAAAGCTCTGGGAAAACGATTTCCTTACTCCTTGCTTCGATTCAAAGGGCAATCCTCCCACAATAGCTAACACAGAAAGAGCCGAGTACCTTCCTACAGAAGAGTCTATGAAGGCTTATGATGATGCAGTTGCTGCATACAGAGCTGCACATCCCGACGAGGATTAATATGGATTGGGAAAATTTGTTATACAACCCTGACGAAAAGCCTCTTGACAGGTTAGTGGAAGGGTATAGCTATACATCAATTTTCAGGACTATCGCTTTTATAGGCGATAGTCTTTCCTCAGGTGAGTTTGAAACACGTGACGAAGCAGGAAACAAAGGCTACCACGATATGTTTGAATATTCCTGGGGACAGTATATTGCAAGAAAGAACGGGCTAAAGGCTTATAATTTCTCCCGAGGTGGAATGACAGCTAAAGAATATCTTGATTTTTTTGCTGATCAAAAAGGCTTCTGGGATGAAGATAAAAAATGTCAGGCTTACGTAATTGCGTTAGGGGTTAACGATGTTTACAATTGGGCAGCCGAAATAGGCAGTATTGATGATGTGGACCCTGAAAATTACAAAAATAATGCGCCTACATTTATTGGTAACTACGCTGCAATTGTCAGCCGATATAAAGAAATAAGTCCTGATGCCAAGTTCTTTTTCGTAACATTTCCTAATGACAATTACAGGGGCAGAGAAGAACAGACAAAGACAACCATAGAAGGTCTTTATGCCTTGGCAGAGCTTTTTGATAATTGCTATATTATAGACCTTTATAAATATGGCCCTGTTTACGATGACAGATTCCGTGAAAACTTCTGCCTTTACGGGCATATGAATCCAATGGGCTATATTTTCACTGCGAATATAATAGATTCATATATTGATTACATTGTCCGTAAAAATCCCGATGAATTTAAAAATACAGCTTTTATAAATACAGATATAAAATATTAATAACTTGTAGATTTTTCAAAAACTTTGTGCTATAATCCCGTCCGGTATAAAAACAAAGTTAAATAAAGAAAGAAGCTACAAAATGTCTGTATCTGTTTTATCTCAGAAGGTTGTCAGATTTGTTAAAAAGAATACTGTGACCGTAGTTGCATTTGCAGCTGCGGTCATAACCTGTTTTTTCGTGCCGATTGATAAGGCGTATATTGATTATTTCGATTTTAAAACTCTTACCTGTCTTTTCTGCGTGCTTGCAGTGGTTTGTGCTTTAAGAAATATCCGTTTCTTCTATACTCTTGCAAAGGCTATTGTGCAGGTTTTTAAAAATGCCCGTTTAAGTGTTTTAGCCCTTGTTTACATAACCTTTATGGGCTCAATGCTTATTGCAAATGATATGGCACTGCTGACTTTTTTGCCACTGGGGTACTATGTTCTTCGTAAAACCAGAAAAGAAAAATATATGGCATTCACCTTTGTAATGCAGAACATTGCAGCCAATTTGGGTGGAATGCTTACACCCTTCGGAAACCCACAAAACCTGTATTTATACACAAAGTTTAACATCCCCAATCTTGAATTTGTAAAAATAATGGCGCCACCTTTTATTCTGGCAATCAGTTTAATAACCATTTGTTGTATAGTTGCTGTTAAACCGGAGCCACTTTCCATAAAGGATGACCACTCAAAACTCCCACCTTTAAGAGTTGCCTTGTATCTCGTTCTTTTTGCTTTAGCTATTGCCATTGTTTTCAGGGGAATACCTTATTGGATAGGTTTAATTATAATTCCATTGGTTCTTATTTTTGCTGACAGAAACGCCTTGAAAAAGGTTGATTATCCGTTACTGTTAACATTTGTTTTCTTCTTTATTTTTGCAGGTAATATGGCAAGAATTGATGTGATAAGAAGCTTTTTCTCATTTCTCTTAGATAAGAATACACTTTTATTCAGTATTCTTTCCTGCCAGTTTATAAGCAATGTTCCCTCTGCAATTCTTCTTTCACAATTCACCGAAAACTACACCGATTTATTGGTGGGGGTTAACATTGGTGGAGTAGGAACACTTATATCATCACTTGCAAGTCTTATTACTTTCCGTGAATATACAAAACGAAATCCTATGATGACAGGACATTTTATGAAGTATTTTACACTTCTCAACCTTTTATTCCTTGTTGTGCTTACAGGATTTATGATGATTTTAAATGTGATATGAAAAAACACTCTGCTGACAGGCTTGTCAACAGAGTGTTTTTATCAGTGTTTGTTCTGTTCCTTTTTTAGTCTTTCTTTAGCCTCTTCAATGGTTTCACCCTCACGGGTCAAAAAATGGTCAACGAATTTATCTTCGATTTTCGTATAGCTGTCAACAACACCTTTTTCAATTTTCTTGTAGCTGTCAACAACCTTTTCTGCTATTTTTTCATTTGCTTTTACTATTTTTGATTTTGCCGTTTTGTTTACCTCCGATTAATATTATTCCTAATATAAAAACTCCAACATAAACTGCAGTTCCGGTGAAAATATTGAGTATTTGCGTTTGTTCTATGGGCATTTCGCCAAAAGACACTAACATGGAGCGTTGCAAAGCGAAAATTGAAACCAACGCATCTGCAAAGGAAATATATCTTAAAGTTTTTAGAGTAGCTGAATCATTTTTCTTTGCTTTGATAAGATTAATAATAGCAAGTGTAATTTTCATAAATGAATAGGTGGCTATTGTTATCATCAAAATTTCGTTGTATTTAATACCTCTTTCGCTTTCAACCGAAAGGTATGCTGTGCCTGCAAGAACAACTGATAAAAATATCAGTAATGAGCCTGTAAAGCGCATTGTAAATTTGCTTGAGGAGTTTTCTGCTTTTTCCTTTAAAGTCAGAACACCAAACCTGGTAACACCTAAAATGATGTAATATGCACAAAGGGTTATAAGCCACCAGGAATAAGTGGAAAATCCCATAATACCGTTGTATATACCATAGGCTATATTAATTATTAAGCTTGCAATGGATATTTTAAAAGTATCGATGTTTTTCATTTTAAGCCTTTAATTATAGGGATAAGAGAAAGTAGAAGAACTATTCCTGAAACCCCTATTACAGTGCCAAGAATAAAGCTTTCACATACAAGACACAAGCACATTCCTATACCGAGAACCAACGCCCCCAAAACACCAAAAACAGAAACCAAAATTGTTTTTTTATTTAATTTAATAGGTGCTTTTTTCTCCATTTTGCGCCATACTATAATTGTGATTAAAGATAAAATCAAACCTATTGAGCCCAATATAATACCCTCGGTAAATAGCTTCCATTGGGGGAGGAGAGCCATGCACATTCCAAGTGCAAAGCAAATACCACTTACCGTACCTAAAACCATTGCAACAAAACTGCTTTTTTTCATTAAAAACACCCTTTCTTTTATGTTGTCGGCATATTTCTTTAAACCGACACTTGTCTTTTTATTGCAACTAAAGTATAATGTTTTTGAAATCTGAAAACAATCATCAATTTTGCAACAAGTGTTGGAATAATAAAGGGTGTTTTATGAATACTAAAAATAATAAAAGGCGAAGAGCGTCTGTTGGAAAAATAGAAAAAGCCTTTGTTGAAATGCTTCAGACTAAGGAGCTGAAAGATATAACCGTTTCTGATATATGCAAGAAAACAGGGCTTAACAGAAGCACCTTCTATGCGAATTTTATAGATGTTTATGACCTTGCAGATAAGCTTCGTGAAAATCTGGAGAATGATTTTAATCAATATTTTTCCGAGGAACAAAGCTCCGATGAAAAAAATAGTGCTTTGAAGATGTTCAGGCATATAAAAGAAAATCAGATTTTCTATAAAACATATTTTAAGCTGGGATATGATGAAAAGCATCAGGTATTGGTTTACGATTTAAATCGAGCCGAAAAGGATTTTGATAATAAATATATTGAGTACCACATTACATTTTTTAAAAACGGAATAAATGCTATAATTAAAATGTGGTTAGAAAACGGGTGCAAAGAAACACCGGAAGAAATGGCTGAAATAATAAAACAAGAATACAAAGGAAGATAACAAGGGGTGTTATTTATGAAAATTGCTTTTTTTGATGCAAAACCTTATGATAAACCGTCTTTTGAAAAATATGGTCAGGAGAACGGTGTTAAATTCAAATATTTTGAAACAAAGCTTAATGAAGACACTGTTGAGCTCGCAAAGGGCTTTGATGGAGTCTGTGCTTTTGTTAACGACACAATTAATGAAGCTGTAATAGATAAGCTTAATGAAATGGGCGTAAATGTTTTGGCACTTCGTTGTGCGGGCTTTAATAATGTGGATATGAAATATGCCTACGGGAAGCTTCATGTTCTGCGTGTTCCTGCTTATTCACCCTATGCTGTTGCAGAGCATACAATGGCACTTCTTTTAACATCAATTCGCAGAATCCATAAAGCATACATCCGTTCAAGGGATTATAACTTCAGCCTTGCAAACCTTACAGGCTTTGATTTGTACGGTAAAACCGTCGGTGTTATCGGTACGGGACGAATCGGCAGAGTTTTTATAAACATTTGCCGAGGCTTCGGAATGAAGGTGTTAGCCTACGATAAATTCAAGGCAGATGACCTTGATAACGGAGACACCATAAGATATGTGGAGCTTGAGGAGCTTTTTGCGAATAGTGATATTATATCGCTCCATTGTCCTTTAACTGATGAAACAAACCATATTATTGATGAAAAGGCGCTTGAAAAATGTAAAAAAGGCGTTGTAATTCTTAATACATCAAGAGGGGGGCTTGTGGATGCAGAGGCACTGCTTGCAGGAATAAAGTCCAGAAAAGTAGGTGCAGCCTGTCTCGATGTTTACGAAGAAGAGTCCGATATTTTCTTCGAGGACAACTCGGGTCACATTATGGAGGACGATACTTTAGCAAGACTTATTTCTATGCCCAATGTTATTGTAACCTCTCACCAGGCGTTCTTAACAGAGGAAGCCCTTGAAAATATTGCTGAAACAACGGTTAAGAATCTTGTAACCTTCTTTGAAACAAAGCAATGTCCTAACGAGCTTTGCTACCGTTGCGAGAAAACGGAGGACTGCAAAAACGGAAAATGCTTCTGATTTGTGGTTTTTAGTGGAGGAAAAAATGATAAGAAAGATAATCAAAATAGATGAAGAAAAGTGCAATGGCTGTGGCGCTTGTGCAGCAGCCTGTCACGAAGGCGCAATTGAAATGATAAACGGAAAAGCGAAGCTTACCCGTGAGGATTATTGTGACGGTCTTGGTGATTGCTTACCTGCTTGCCCCACAGATGCAATATCCTTTGAGGAAAGGGAAGCTCCTGCTTATAATGAAGAGGCTGTGCGTACAGCAAAAACGCAGAAATTCGGTGTGAAGCTTCCTTGTGGATGCCCCGGCACACAGTCAAAGGCAATAAAACGGGAAGCAACGGTTACACCGGTTAAAGCTACAGGGGTAACAAGTCAGCTTTCTCAATGGCCCTGCCAGATTAAGCTTGTACCTGTTAATGCTCCGTATTTTGAAAATGCAAATTTACTTATTGCAGCAGATTGCACAGCTTTTGCCTATGGCAATTTCCATAATGATTTTATCCGTAATCACATTACCTTAATTGGCTGTCCCAAGCTTGATGAAGGAGATTACACCGAAAAGCTTACACAGATAATTGCAAACAATAACATAAAAAGCGTTAAGGTTGTAAGAATGGAGGTACCTTGCTGTGGAGGTATAGAAAATGCAGTCAAGCGCGCTCTTCAGGCAAGTGGAAAATTCATTCCTTGGCAGGTTGTAACAATTTCAACTGACGGAAGAATTATAGACTAACTTTTAAAGATTCGTCGAATATTTACGCCTGTAGTGGTATTATTTTTGTAGTAAAGTTTTGCTTCTTGAAGATTAATCAAAGACGGGAGAATTGGTTTTGGAAAATTTATTTGATTTGGCAGGAATTGAATACACACTTGAAGAATGGTATGGCTTTAAAAAAATAAGCTTTGATTTTTCAGGCAGAAAAGCACTTGTTATTTGCCCTGTAAAAGCTGTTGATGGCAATAAATGGCTTTATAAAACGGAATATTTCGGTGCGTTTCCTGAGTTTGAAATTGAAATGCTGAACCGAGGTTATTTTGTTGCTCATTTTGATACTAAAACCCGTTGGAATTGCCCGGACGATGATAAATTAAGACCCCTTTTCTGCAAGTTTTTAGCAGGTAATTTAGGGCTTAATTCTAAATGTGTTCCTGTGGGAATGAGCTGTGGTGGTATGCAGGCAGTATATTTTGCTGCAAATAATCCTGAGTGTGTTGCGGCTGCTTATATTGATGCACCTGTTATGAATTTTTTGAGCTGTCCTTATTCTTTGGGGAATGGTCACGACGACAGCCAAAAAGAATTTGAGAATGCAACAGGCTTTACCTTGGTAGATATGCTTAATTACAGAAATCACCCTGTTGATAATGTGCCTAAGCTGCTTGAAAACAATATTCCCGTTGCCCTAGTTTGTGGCGATAGCGATACAGTTGTGCCATATAAGGAGAATGGAAAAATTCTTTCTGATTATTACAAAGAGAAGGGTGGTATCCTTTTTGAGGTTCTCAAAAAAGGCTGTGACCACCATCCACACGGGTTAGAGGATAACACAGCTTTAATTGAATTTATTGAGAAATATTATTGATGTAGTAATTATAAAAGGAAGACAGAGTGATAACTCTATCTTCCTTTCTTGTATTCTTTTGGTGTTACACCAATACATTTTTTGAAAACTGTTGAAAAATACAGTGGGTCTGAAAAGCCCGATAAAACAGCAACATTTTTAACCGAATCCAAACCGTGATCAAAAAGGGATACGGCGTATTTTATTCTTAAATCCCTTAAATATTCTGAATAGGTAACACCTGTTTTTTCTTTAAAAATATGTGAAAGATATTTTACATTGTAGCCTAATTCGTTTGCTATAATGCTTATAGAAAAATCATTTTCCTTAAAGCTTTCTTCGGAAAGCTCAATGATTTTGTTTACCAAAGGATTTCCTTTTGGGGTGTTGACGGAAAGACGGGAAAAGGTATAGAGCAAAATGCTTTCGGCAGAAAGGTCAATGTTTTCTGCTGAAGCTCTGGAAAGACTTTCGTGCCAGAAGGGGATTAAACCGTCGAAGCCGGAGAAAACTCTATTACCGTCAATTATTCCGAAGCGTCTGAAAAGCTCCCGTGATCGTGTTCCGTCAAAATCTATGTACATATATTCGCATTTGTTTGTTTTTTCAGCAAGAATTGACTCACCCTTAAAGGCAAAAATCAAATCACCTGCTTGAAAGGGCAGTTCCTTCGAATTTATGCTGAAAACACCATCACCCTTGGAAATAAGGTAAACTCTGTTTTCGCTTAGTGTAATACATTTTCGCATAATATCTTCATTTGCTTCAAAAATGAAACGACAGGTCCAAAAGGAATTTGAAATAAGTGGTGTCGAAAATTTGCATATATTTCTGTTTGCCATATTTATACCTCTGTTTTTACAGTTGCATACAGATTACAACAAAAATCCTACGAAATCAATACAAAACAAACTTAATTTAATAAAATTATGGAATTTATCTATTGTTTAATAGCATTTTATTTGCTAAACTGAAAATGTTGAATTATCTGACCCGGGGGGCAATTGTATGAAAAATATAAAAATCGGTATTTTGGGCGCAGGCAGAGGAATTGATATTGCTCAGAATTTAATGCTTCTTGACTGTGAAATTGTTGCTCTTTGTGATTTTGATAAAAAAAGACTTGCTGAAGGTATTAAAAAGCTAGGTAAGGATGTTACGGCTTTTGAAAGCTTTGATGATTTTATTGAAACAAAAATGGATGCGGTTGTTCTTGCAAACTATTTCCACGAACACACACCTTACGCAATAAAATGCTTTGAAAAGGGGATTCACGTTTTCTGCGAATGTATCAGTAACGGTACAATGGCAGAGGGCGTTGAGCTTATAAGAGCTTACGAAAAAACAAATTCCATTTTTATGTTAGCAGAAAATTATCCACAGATGATTTTTAACCGTGAAATGAAAAGAATATGCGACGAAGGCTCTTTAGGTAAATTTCTTTATGCCGAGGGTGAATATAACCATCCTCTTAACCCGAATGACTATGATTTTTATAAAGGGTATGTGTATTTCCCTGAGCATTGGAGGAATTTTCTTCCACGTTCATATTATGTAACCCATTCCCTTGCACCTCTTATGTGGTCAACGGGTGCAACACCTGAAAAGGTTTGTGCCTACGGAGTTTTCTCTCCTATGGAGGAGTACGGAACAACCCGATTTGTTGGTGATAGTGCTACAATTATGATAACCCAAAATGATGATGGCTCTGTTTTCAAATTTACGGGGTGCTCAGCTTTTGGTGCTCATCATAACGCATACCGTATATGTGGTAAAAACGGACAAATTGAGAATTTACGTGGTATGGGTAGCAAGGTTATGCTTCGCTATAACGATTGGGCAATTCCCGAGGGTAAAGAGGAGGTAAACCTCTACGAGCCTGAGTGGAATGATAAGGATGAGGATTTTATTAATCAGGCAGGGCACGGTGGTGGCGACTATATTGTTGCTAGAATGTTCCTTGAATGTATAAAAGAAGGAAAACAACCGGAGCATCCTTATGATATTCACTCTGCAGTAACTATGTCGTCTGTTGCAATTCTCGGTCACCGTTCTATGCTTGAGGGTGGTAAAGCTTACGATATCCCCGATTTCCATAACGAAGAACGCCGCAAGGAATATGAAAATGACAGACTTACACCTTTTTATTATTCAGATGGCAGAAAACCCAATATGCCTTGCTGTTCCGTAACGGATTATAAGCCAACTGAGGAGCAAATGAAAAAATATTTTGAAATTATAAATTCATAAACGGAAAGGACGTGGCAAATATGAAAACTAAAACACCTGTCAGTACAGAAAAATACATAGCTTTTAATACTCATATTCTGCCACACACCTTATTAGTGCTTTTTGGCTTTTTGCTGGTTTCCTTCGGGTTGTGGATAGATGAAATCGCTTTTATTATAATTGGAATAGTACTTGCTGTTGGGTTTATTGCGGTTTTACTTATTTCGCCTACACATTATGTTTTTTCTGAAGAAAATGTTGTGATTTGCCACCCTTTTAATCGCAAGGAAACAATTTGTTGGGGGGCTATTCGCAATATAAAAATATATCGTGGCTGGTTTTATCGTATTGGTATCGGATATAATCATTATAAAATTTATTATCGTCACGAAAAAGAACGCATATTTTTAAATGGTGAAATTTGCAGAAGCAGAAGAACTCAAAGATTTTTGCAAAAATATTATAAAGGGAATGTTAAATAGAAATTATGCTTAACTACATACTTGTTTTCGGTGCAACAGTTTTGTTCGCTTTACAATTTTTGTTTAATCAAAGATTTGAACAGAGCAGGGGAAGCGATTTGAAATCAGCTTTAGAGTTCACTCTTTATAAAAGCGTTGTAATTGTTGTTATGATGCTTTTAATAAGTGGCTTTAAAATAATTGTAACGCCCTTCAGCGTGGCTTTGGCAACGGTTTATGCTGTTGCTTGTATACTTATGACCTATTTCAGTCTTAAAGCCTTTACAGTAGCCAATCTTTCGGTTTATTCTGTCTTTTCAATGCTTGGCGGAATGCTTCTGCCCTTCCTTTTAGGTGTAGGCTTCTACAATGAAAAGCTTACAATATTTAAAGTGATTTGCTGTGGCTTAATTGTTGTATCTGTGCTCTTGAATCTTAAAGGTGGGAAGCAGAGCAAAAAAGCCTTTTTGTACTATATGGCAGTATTTGTTCTGAATGGTGGTGTTGGTGTTATTTCAAAAATACATCAGTCCTCCGAAATAGCACATACAGACAGTACAGGCTTTATGTTCCTTTCTTCATTGGCTTGTATTGTAATCTGTGGAATATGGCTTCTTGTAAAATATAAGAAAATTCCCATTGTTAAAGGAAAATCCCTTCTTTTTGCAGGTGGCTACGGTGTTTTTAACGGTGTGGGTAACTGGTTCCTGCTTATCTCACTTATTAATTTACCTGCCTCTGTTCAGTACCCCTTGGTTACAGGTGGCGTAATGGTTTTCTCAACTATTATCAGCGCTTTACGAAAAGAAAAGCTAACAAAAATCGACTATATCGCTGCAGGCATTTCCTTTGTGGCATCTGTTTTAATGGCGTTTTGATTGAATGCGGAATGCGGAGTTCTGGATGTGAAATTAAGAATCGAAATCGTAAGGTACAGGCTTGCCTGTGCCATAGAACAAATTAATCGTATTGCGAAGCTTATCCATCATTTTTGATTAAGTGTATATATACGGGATGGATTAATCCGTCCCGTTTTGTTTGTATTGTTGCAAAAACAGTGAGAATCTTTGTTTATTGCGATAGTCGTATTTTGTTGAAAATGGTCTGATGGTGTGGTATAATGAAAATAATAGATATCCTTTCAGGAGGTTTAATATGAGAAATTTAACAATTAAAAGAGAAAAAAGCTTTGTAGGTTGCCTGATGAAAGCAACTATTTACGTTCACGACGAGCTTACAGGCGATACCAAAATAAACGGTGACAAATGCTATAAGCTCGGTGTGTTGAAAAACGGCGAGGAAAAGACCTTTACCATCGGTGACGAAGAAACAAAAATTTATGTTGTAGGGGATAAGCTTTCAAGAAACCTTACTAACGAGGTTTGCTATATTCCTGCAGGCTATGAAAATGTTTACCTTATGGGTGAATGTAAATATAATCCCTTTGGTGGTAATATTTTCCGTTTCCACGGAATGACAGACCCCAGAGTGCTTGCTAACCGTAAAAAATCAACCAAGAAATTTGGTGTGTTCCTGGCAATTTGCTGTGTTCTTGGTGGTGTTTTCGGCTTCTTTAGTGCTTATGACGCACCCGTTTATGCAAAGGATGGAGAGCCCCTTGAAATTGTTGACGATTCCGGCGTGGTAATGACCTTGACAGATTCCTTCGAAAAGCTTGAGTCTGATGGCTACAATTTTACTTATGGTACAAATGATGCAGTTGTTTTCGGTATGGAAGAAAGGTTTGCAGACTACAAGGAGTTGAAAGAGTACTCACTTGAAGAATATGGCGAATCCCTTATTGAGTATTGGGAAGTGGACTCAAAGCTTCAAAAAGCTGATGGCATTATGTATTTTGAATATCAGGGTGAAAGCGAAGATACAAATACAGTTTACCACTACCTTGTATCAGTTTATAAAACAGAGGACTCCTTCTGGGCTATTACCTTTGCTATAGATGATGCTAACTACGAAACCTATAAGCCTTTGTTTATTGAATGGGCAAAGAGTGTAGCATTTGTTGAAGAATAATAATTAAGCAGACCAATAAAAGCACAAGTTCAAAAAGGACTTGTGCTCAGACTGTCGATAAACCCACATGAACATATATGCACAAAAATAAAAAAGTGTAAGTTAATGGAACAAATAGAATAAAAGTATAAAAAATGCGTCTGATACATCGAGTAGCAGACGCATTTGCATATATTTGTCGTGTTTTTGCCCACTCGAAGTACCTTTGTACACCTTCGGGGCAAAAACGCGCCATCCTGCAGCTTTCTCGGCAGTCTCCCAGCTTATCGAAAAATTATTTTTCGACAAGCTGTGCACAAGTTCTGAAACGAACTTGTGATTTTTGCTACTTTATATAATTAAACAAGCCCTTAAATGCTGTTATTTGTTGTATTTTATAATTGACTTTATAAATTCTCTATGATATAGTATTAACAACCGATAGAGGTGCATTTTGTTAATAGTAACCGTAACCCAAAAGGTTTACCAAAACCGTTATGGTGAAAGGAGCAAGGTGCCGAAGTCAGCTTATGGTAAAAAGCTGGTCTGGCAGTACGGAATAATATCTTTACTGTTGTCACCATTTTGGTGGAGAGCTATCTTACATAATATTGTACTCGTATTGGAGTATCTATTTTTGTGTGGGTAGTTGCTTTTCGGCAACTATTATTTTTTTGTGAGGTAAAAATTATGAAAAACACAGTTTTCACAGGCGTAGCAACAGCCCTGGTAACCCCTATGAATGCAAATGGCGTTGATTATGACGCATTCGGCAGACTTATTGAATGGCAGATTCAAGAGGGCATTAACGCTCTTGTAATTGCAGGTACAAGTGGTGAGGGCTCAACCCTTTCCGACGAGGAGCACAGAGAGGTGCTTCGTTTCTCAGTTGAAAAGGTTGCCGGCAGAGTTCCTGTTATTGCAGGTACAGGCTCAAACGATACAGCTTATGCTATTGACCTTACCAAATTTGCAAGCGAAATCGGTTGCGATGCAATGCTTCTTGTTACACCTTATTACAATAAAGCAACACAAAGAGGTCTTATAGAGTCCTTCAGAGCTATTGCAGATGCTTCCACAAAGCCCTGTATTCTTTACAATGTTCCCTCAAGAACAGGCTGTAACCTTACACCGGCATCCTGTGCAATTCTTGCAGAGCATCCCAACATTGTCGGTATCAAGGAAGCTTCAGGCAACATTTCCCAGATAGCAGAAATTGCAGCACTTACTAAAGGCGAATTTGATATCTATTCAGGTAACGATGACCAGATTGTTCCCCTTATGTCCTTGGGTGGCAAGGGTGTTATTTCCGTTGTTTCAAACATTCTTCCCAAGAAAACTGTTGAGCTTTGCGACAAATTTTTTGCAGGTGACTTAGAAGGTAGCCGTGATATTCAGCTTGAGCTTCTTCCTCTTATCAACTCTCTTTTCTGTGAGGTTAATCCAATTCCTGCAAAGGCAGCAGTTGCCGCTATGGGCTTCGGTGAAAATTATGTAAGACTTCCCCTTACTACAATGGAACCCGAAAACGAATCAAAAATGCGTGCACTTATGAGAGAGCAGGGACTTAATGTCTGATTCGGTATCAGTTGCAGGTAACAATTATATGATAGCTAGTAATTTATTTATTAAGAATGATACCTTATATTTCGCAGGTCACAGCACAAAAGACCTTGTGAATAAATATGGCTCACCCATTTACGTAATGGATGAGAATAAAATCAGAGAAAATTGTCGTAAATATGTCAATGGAATGAGAACGTATTTCGGCGCTAACGCTAAGCCTTTTTATGCAAGCAAGGCTTGTAGCTTTAAAAAGATTTATAATATTGTAGAAGCTGAAGGTATGGGCGTTGATGTGGTTTCCGTTGGTGAGATTTACACAGCCTTCAAAGCAGGCTACAATATGAAAAATGTGTGCTTCCACTCCAACAGCAAAAATGATTATGATATTAATTTTGCTATGGACTCAGGTGTTGGTTGCTTTATGGTTGATAACATCGAGGAGCTTGATGCAGTTGACCTTTTTGCAGGGGAAAGGGGCATAAAGCAAAAAATCCTTTTCCGTGTAACTCCCGGCATTGATACACATACCTACGAGGCTGTTAACACAGGTAAGGTGGATTCCAAATTCGGCTTTCCAATTGAAACGGGAGCCGCAATGGAAATAACAAAATACGCTCTTACCAAAGAGAATATTGACCTTGCAGGCTTTCATTGTCACGTAGGCTCACAGCTTTTTGAGTCTTCCGTTTTTATCCGTTCAGCAGAGATTATGCTTGAATTTATTGCAGAGGTTAAAAACACCTTGGGCTACGAAGCAAAAGAGCTTGACCTTGGTGGTGGTTATGGTGTTCGTTATACCGAAAATGATCCCACAATAGATATTGAAGATAACATCAGACAGGTTGCAGAGTATTTCAAAGCTAAATGTAAAGAGCTTAGCATAAACGAACCTGCTGTAAGTATGGAGCCCGGCAGAAGCATTGTTGCAGATGCAGGTATTACCCTTTACAAGGTGGGTAATGTAAAACGAATTGAGGGCTACAAAAACTATGTTGCCATTGATGGTGGTATGACCGATAACCCAAGATACGCCCTTTATGAATCAGAATACACCGTTATTGCAGCAGATAAAGCAAACGAGCCCTGCAATTTCCTTTGTGACCTTGTTGGCAAATGCTGTGAAAGTGGAGATATTATTCAGCCAAAGGTAATGCTTCCCGAAAGCATTAAAAGAGGTGACCTTGTAGCAGTCCTTACAACAGGTGCATATAATTTCTCAATGGCTTCCAACTACAACAGAATCCCTCGTCTTCCCGTTATTATGGTAAACGGTGATGAAAGCTATGTTGCTGTAAAAGGCGAAACCCTTGAGGATATAATCAGTAGAGATATGTAATTCAACAACCCTATTAAGAAAAGTTTTTTCTTAATAGGGTTGTATTTTTATGGTGCTGAAGTTGTTTCTATAGTTTCATAAATGTTCGTGGAATATGTGAAATAATAAGTACCTTCTGATGTTAGAATTTCTTGTTGCTTTTCTTTACTGTTAAGGTATGCCCAATCCCATAATAAATCAACAGTATCTAATTCTAAGGATTTATCTAAAGGCTTTGCTTTGTCTTCTTCAAACTTGATTATACCAGTTTTTCCATTGACAGTTGTATATGTGTTTTCTTCATTTTCGAGTTTATTTATGAAAAGAACAAAAGAACCATCTTCTTCAAAATAGTTTTCATCATTAACAATGGTTATAACCTCGCCTATACTTTCGCTCACCGTACAGTCAACATAAACCTCGGTGTAATATTTTCCGTCTTTTTCATAGCTTTTGATTTGCTTGATTTCTTCGGGCTTTTTTCCGTACACACAACGGGTTTTATATGTGCTTGCAAGTATTACGTAATCTGATTTTGCATTTAATTCAGAAACCTTGATTGTTTCTTTTGTTAGTGCCGAAACAACGCATATTGAAGAAAGTAAAAGAGCAAAACAAGAAACTATTATGAGTATATTTTTTTTCATAGCTACACCTTTAAATTCTTACCTATGGTATAAATACCCATCAGCATTAAACCGATTGATAAACCAAGAAAAACGCCTGAAAAGAAATCGGTGAAATTTGTTCCACCCAAAAGACGGGAGAGCACTAAAAATGTAACCCCGAGTACTATAACCAAAAACCCGTAAATAGTTTTATTTTGCTTTTCAAGGCTATGAACACGCCTTAATAAAAACATTATTCTCATATCCTCTGCATTTTCGGGAGTGCTGTCCTTTTCTTCACCGTCCATAAGCTCGGAAACGGTAATTCCCAATTCCTTGCAAAGGGGTTTAATAATGCTGTAATCAGGCATACAGTTACCGTTTTCCCATTTTGAAACGGTTTTATTGGATACACCCAATATTTCTGCCAACTGCATTTGAGTGAGGTTTTTCTCTTTTCTTTTTTGTGTAATAAATTTACCGATTTGTTTTTGATTCATTGTCTAACCTCCTGAAGTGTTGCGTGGGTTGCTGAAAGCTGTCTTAAATATGATGGAGCAGGATTTAAGTTTTCTAAAGTTTCCAAAGATTTTTTAGAATCAAAACAACCAATTATTTGTTCTAACAATATGTTTACTGCATTATTTTTAGATGCGCCATAGTCAAAATTAGTATCCACATCATTAAAATTAATGTTGACATACCACCAATCTGTGAAATATACATAGCCTTCAATATCTTCTTCTGTCAAAGAAAGAACTTCGTTAAGGTATTCTTGCATATGAACAATTTGTACATCATTTAGTATGATTTGGTGTTTTTGAATGAGCGAGTTTTCGTCTGTGTATTGAGCTAATATTGTGTTATCGGGCGACAATAAGAAAATGTATTGTCCTCTCAATGGGCCACTAATAGAAAAACGTATAAGGTATTCCTCTTGTTCAATATCAAAATCATTTTTGTCCTTTTGGCTTGTTATATTACAAGATGTTAAAAGTATGATAACTGAACAAGCCAAGCAGAGTAATTTAATAAATGTTTTTTTCATATTTCCACCTCCGACAACTAAATGTTAATTTATAAAAACAAAAATTAACACCCACTAACGAGAGAATTCAGGTGGAATATGAGTATCTAAGACGATTATAGCATATATTTGCTGTTTGTAAAATGAAAAAACAATAGATGTTTTTTTGATAAAGTGAAAATAGAAGAATAAAGTTGTGGCTTGAGGTGCCTGACTTCGAAGGGGGGGACCGTCTTCGAATTTTAAATCTATAGAAGACAGTACCAAGCGAGCCTATTGTAAAAGTAAATTATAAAAGTATATCGGAACGGTGGGTGGTTCTCTATGCGAGTTTTCAAGCGTATTTGAATCGTCAGATTCAATTGAATGGACTGACCTTTATCAATGACTTTGTTTTCCTGATTTTATTGTTCACACACTAAATGGTGTATTAATGACAAGCATAAATAAAAAGTGGTCTTCCTCCTGTAAAAGAGATAAGACCACAGTTAATTTTTGTTATAAATTGATTTTTATAAAAATGATTATTTCTTCTCTGCAATAAATGCCCTGAATAGTGGCAAGCAAGCATTGAAAAAGGCTTTGTAGCTTTCGCAGTAGTTTCTGTCTTCCTTTGAGCGTTTGCAGCCGCCTGCACGACAAATGGGGTAAAATCTGCATTTTTTACATTCTTCGGGAATGTATAAGCTTTCCCTTAAAAACTCTGTAGCTTTCTCGCAATGGGCGAGGGTATCAAAATTTTCTGTGGGAGTGTTTATGTTACCTAAAAGCCATTCATCAGTACAATAAAAGTCACAGGGGTAAATGTTACCGTTACCCTCAACAACAAATTGGTGCATACAGTGCCCACACATACCACATTGCTCTGTGGGGTTGCCCAGGTACAAATGTACAAGGTTGTCAAAATAGCGTATGCTTGTGTAATTGCCCTGAACATAGTCTTTTACATAAGAATTAAAGCCGTGTATAAGAAAGTGGGTGTATTGCTCTGCTGTCATATACAATTCACTTTCCGATTTGTCACCGAAGGGGCGAAGGCAGGGGATGAACTGTAAATATCTGAAGCCACGCTTTTTGAAATATCGCAGAATATCATCAATGTTCTCTGCGCACTTACCTGTGAGAACAGTAAGAATATTAAACTGCACACCGATTTTTGAGAAAATATCGGCAGCTTTAATGATTTTGTAGAAAGCATTTTGATTATTTGCATCAATTCTGAAAGCGTTATTATCAAAATCACCATCAAGGCTAAGACCTATAAGAAAATTCTTTTCCTTGAAGAAGCTTGCCCATTCTTCATCAATAAGTGTTCCGTTGGTCTGGAGTCCATAAAAGATTTTACTTTTCTTTATGTTAAGCTCATCAACCTTGTTGCAGAAATACTTAAAATATTCAATACCTCTTAATGTTGGCTCGCCACCCTGAAAAGCAAAAGCTACACTTTCTCCGTTGGCAAAATCCAAAGCTTTTTCTATTAAATTGTCTGTTGTTTCTTCGCTTATCTTACCAAAGCTTTTAATATCTCTGTGGTCTGTAACATCGTGATAGAAGCAGTACCTGCAGCGCATATTACATAAGGCAGAGGCAGGTTTAATCATAATTGAAAGAGGGGGCACTGTATCAATTCCTTTATATTATTAAACCTCGGAAAAAGCTCCGAGGTTTAATTTTTTATTTATTATAATATTCCTCGTTCATTCCACGACGATCGGACTTGAAGTTCTTCATAATCTCGTCCATTTTTGCATTCATTTCTTCTGCTACTGTGGGGTAAACGGAAGAACGGTTAAGGTTTTCACCTCTGTCATCGCTTAAAATATGTAACCAGTTCTTTCTGTACTTATCAAAGAATGCAGAGTTATCATTCTGTATTCTCTTGAAATATTTGAAGGTGATGTTGTCGTTTTCCGTAAGAACATCATATTCATAATCCTTGTATTCTTCTCTTGAGAGAATGTCTTTTGTGGGTACAGTGTACTGAATAGCTTTAAGACTTTCTCGTTTCATATGAAGAATGGGGTAATCCTCTGTGTGAATAACCTTGTCGTTTTTGAGCAGGGGAACAATTGAAACACCGTCAATATCTCTGTCAAACGGAAGGTAATTCTTTTCACCATTGTTGCCTGTAATACCACAAAGCTCTACAAGTGTGGGCATTAAATCAACAAAGGTTGCGCTGTTGTGTCTTTCTTCGCCTGCTTTCCAAAGCCCGCCATTGTTACCCCAGCGAATCATAAAGGGTACCTTCTGACCACCCTCGTAAGCAAGGTATTTACCACCACGGTGTCCACCGACGGAGCCTTCAAGGGCAGGTCCGTTGTCGCTTGTGAATACGATAATTGTATCGTCCATAACACCTAAATCTTCAAGCGTTGTAAAAAGCTCGCCAAGGTAATAGTCAAATTCGGTTACACAGTCGGCGTAGGTTCCCATACCTGTTTCGCCATTGAATTTATCACCAACAAAAACAGGTGCGTGGGGCCAGGGTGTTGCATAGTATGCGAAGAAGGGCTCGTCAGAATTTTCAACTTTGTCTGTAATCCAATCGGTAATTTCCTCGTGAATCCATTCTGAAAGCTGGCGCTGGTCCTTCTTTCCGTTTTCGTCACGTAATTCCTCAACACCGTGCACTATTTCAAATTCACCATTTTCCTCTGCTACGTGGTAGAAGGGTGCCATATCATTTACGTGGTGGCTGCCATAGAAGTAGTCAAAGCCCTGGTTAGTGGGAAGGTACTCGCCATAGTCGCCCAAGTGCCATTTACCGAAAGCACCTGTGTTGTAGCCGGCTGCCTGGAAGGTTTCTGCAATGGTAATTTCATCACCAAGCATACCGTCACAGTTGTTACCCATTTCAATGGAGTTGAAAATACGGGTCTGTGCGAATGGGGAGAATGTATCGTAGGTTGGGTAAATAACATTATCAGCATAGCCTCTGAATGGGTATCTGCCAGTCATAAGAGCAAACCTTGCAGGGGAGCAAACAGAATAGCTTGAATAGAAATTGTCAAAATTGAGTCCTTCTTCACCGATTCTGTCCATATTGGGTGTGTCGTAAATTGCACCATTAAGAGAAGTGTCACCATAGCCCATATCGTCCATAAGAACAAATAATACATTGGGACTTTTTGATTTTGCTTTGTCAACACCGTCAAGGTAATCGTCGTGTCCTTCCCAAAGTCTGTCAACATTGGGCTTGGAACGAAGGTTCATTGTAAGTACATAGAAAACAGTTGTGCCTGCAAGAGCAACACTTAAAACAGATGTAAGTAATCTATGTAAACCACCTTTGCTAAATGCTCTGCCTGCAACAAGCACAAGAGCCACAACAGCAATAATGCAGGGAAGAAGCAGAAGAAGATTACCACCAAGCCTTGTAAGGAAGGAGCCTTCGCCACTGAACAATGGGTTGTCAGCGCTTGTCCAGCCTGTTTTACCACTGGAAAAAGCACCGAAGCCTGCATCTGCACCCCATATTACAAAATACAGGAAAATGCCGACTGCACTTGCGCCATAGCCGATTATATTAAAAAGATAAACCTTCTTTTTTGCAATAATGCCAATAAAAATCAAGGCAGACATAATGCACATAAAGGCAACATTTACAACTGCAACAATATTGAGCCTTAAAACTAAAAGCGCAGCTGCAAGCCCAAAACCGATTATTGCAGTAATAAGAGGAAGAACCTTTCTGCCTTTTTCAAAGGTGATACCGTTTTCCATATTTTAACCTCCGTTATTCTTTTATTACACTGAAAGGGAAAGAACGTATTCGTTGCCTGTAAACAATTTGCTGATGTGGTCAGGATCAATGTGGGATTTTGCACGAATTGTGAAAAGACAAACATATTTTGAATCCTTCTTTTCAACTGAGCTGGATATTAATATGTAATCGTTCTCTTTGAAAAGCTTTGTTACGCTTTCAATAGCCTCAGGGTCATCCTTTAATTTCATACTGACAGCAGTTGTGCTTGTGTTTTCAACAGGAAGAATTTTGTGAATAACAACCTGAACAACAAGCAGAATGAGTGTTGCGTATACTGCAATACCGTACATACCTGCACCTGCTGCAAGACCTATACCTGCTGTTGTCCATACACCTGCTGCTGTTGTAAGACCCTTAACTGTACCCTTGAAAACAATAATACCTGCACCAAGGAAGGAGATACCTGTAACAACCTGGGCTGCAAGACGTGAACCATCAAGGTTTACGTGGTCAGCAAGACCTACAATGTCAAAAAAGCCATATTTACTTACTATCATAATTAAAGCAGAGCCCAATGCAACAATAATATGGGTTCTGATACCTGCTTCCTTCTGTCTGAAGGTTCTTTCAACACCAATTAAAGCACCACAGACAACTGCAGTAACAAGTCCTAAAAGATAGGGGAAAAAGCTTTCTAATTTGAAGGTAGAGATGAAGGTTTCCAGAACCTCCATAAAATCATAAGATGGTATAGTGTTGAGCATCATAACAAATCTCCTGAAAAATTTTGCATAATATATCTATTTAGTATACTATATATTTTAATTTGTGTCAAATTATGCAGGGGTTACAAAAAGATTTTTGTCATAAATAAAATCAGTACCACATAGCATTTAGTGAAGATTTTAAAAGGTCTATGGAGGTAGATTTATGACAGATACAAGCATATATAAGGACATTGAAGCCCGTACAGGCGGGGATATTTATATTGGGGTTGTTGGTCCTGTAAGAACGGGCAAATCCACATTTATAAAGCGTTTTATGGATACCCTTGTTTTGCCAAATATGAATAGCAGCTACAAAAGGGAAAGAGCGCAGGATGAATTGCCCCAGTCTGCCACAGGCAGAACAATTATGACAACCGAGCCTAAGTTTATTCCCGAAGAAGCAGTAAAGGTAGATTTACCTCACAACGCCTCGTTGAATGTGCGCCTCATCGACTGTGTCGGTTACATTGTTCCGAGCTCATTAGGGTATATTGAGGAGGATAAGCCAAGAATGGTGAAAACCCCTTGGTATGATCACGAAATACCATTTAATATGGCAGCCGAACTGGGGACCCAAAAGGTTATTACAGAGCATTCCACCATAGGCTTGCTTATTACCACCGATGGTAGCATAAGCGACATACCCCGTTATGAGTACGAAGAAGCAGAGGAAAGAGTTGTAGCAGAGCTGAAGGGTATAAATAAGCCATTTGTAATGCTTCTTAACTGTACCTATCCTCAATCACAGGAGGCAATTTCACTGTCCTCGCAGCTTACACAAAAATACGGTGTTCCGGTTATACCTGTAAATTGCCTTGAAATTGATGAGGATACGATTCGTGAAATTCTGGGTGCGGTGCTTTTCCGTTTTCCTGTCCGTGAAATCGGTATTTCTCTTCCCGGTTGGGTTATGAGCCTTAACCGTGAGCATTGGTTGAGAAAATCAATTTGTGACTGTGTCAAAGAACATTCAGCAGATATTTCCTGTGTTGGTGATGTGGGGCTTGTTGTAAATGGTATTTGCGAAAACGAGTATGTTTGCTCGGCACAAATCTGCAAGCTTGATTTAGGTAAAGGCTGCGCAGAAATAGAAGCAGTACTATCAGGGGAATTAATATATAAAATAATAGAAGAAAAGACAGATATACAAATTGAAAACGATCAACAGCTTGTTGAACGCCTGGAAGAGCTGGCTTTTATAAAAAAGAAATATGACAAAATCAAAAATGCTCTTGAAGAGGTTGAAGCAACGGGCTACGGAATTGTAATGCCTGATATTGATGAGCTGACACTTAAAGAGCCCGAAATTGTAAAGCAGGGGGGCAGATATGGTGTGCGCCTTTCTGCGTCTGCCCCTTCTATTCATATGCTGAAAACCTGCATTGAAACAGAGGTTGCTCCTGTTGTAGGAACGGAAAGTCAGTCAGAGGAGCTTCTTAAATACCTGCTTACAGGGTTTGAAGAAGACCCCCATAAAATATGGGAGTCTGACATTTTCGGAAAATCTCTTAATGAGCTTGTAAATGAGGGGCTTCGCAATAAGCTTTGTCATATGCCTGTAGATGCAAGGGGCAAAATTCAGGAAACCCTGGAACGAATTATAAATGATGGCTGTAGTGGGCTTATATGTATAATTCTTTAACTATTCAGTCTCGCTTTTAAGCTCACCATAGCTTCTGTCTACAACCACAACTGCGTAAAGGTTGCCTCCACCGGCTTCGTTTACGCGGTTTTTGATTATGTGCACCAGCTCATCATCAGAATATTTGTATTTTGGGGGTATTACAACATCAAAAAGCACATTTTTTGCTGTTTCGCCATAAACAACACGGAAATCGTGAAAGGTAATAATGGGGTCAATATCAAAAAGAATATTGCGAACAACCTCTTTTAATTCGTTAGTTTCCTCACAGTCTAAAACTGTGGGATCAAGGTGTACGACAATGTGAATGTTGTCTTCCTTAGCAAAATCTCTTTCTATGGTGTCCATAATATCGTGACAGGTGAGCACGTCAATTTTTGCATCCATTTCAATGTGAGCAGATGCAAAATAACTACCCGGACCGTAGGAATGTACCATAAGGTCGTGAACACCTAAAACATTTTCGTATGTGAGAATTTTACTTTCTATTTTTTCATACATTTCCTTTGAGGGTGCCTGACCTAAAAGGGGACTTACAGTTTCTTTTACAAGACCGATACCCGAAATAATGATGAAAACTGCAACGCATACGCCCATATAACCGTCAAGATTAAATCCGGTGAAGTGGGAAATAACAGTTGCAAGAAGAACAGAGGAGGTAGCAATAACATCATTTCTGCTATCGGCAGCAGTGGCGTCAAGTGCCTGTGACTTGATTTTTTTTCCAAGGGATTTGTTGAAAAGAGAAAGCCAAAGCTTAAAAAATACAGATACCCCAAGAATGATTACAGATACCCAGCTGAAAACAATTTCTTCGGGGTTGAATATTTTGGAAACAGAGCTTTTCAAAATGTCATAGCCGATAATAAGTGTTAAAAATGAAATAATAAGTCCTGTTATGTATTCAATTCTTGCGTGCCCGTAGGGGTGGTCCTCGTCAGCAGGCTTTTCGGAAAGCCTGAAGCCTATAAGCGTTACAATGGATGAGCCTGCATCGGTCATATTATTGGTAGCATCTGCAGTGATTGAAACACTGTTGGTTACGGAGCCGATTATAAATTTTATAAGACTCAACAAAAGGTTGCAGACAATTCCCACAATTCCTGCAACTCTGCCGTAAGCCTCTCTGCCCTGAGGGGTTGAAGCATCTTTATCCTTTAAAAATAATTTTATAAGTAATTTGGTCATATCTATCACCTGTAAATTTATGTAAATACATTATACATTTATCTTATGAAAAGTCAAACAAATATGTTACAGTAGACAAAATATTTTAATTGTGGTATTATTAAAAAAGCAATACAAAATAAAAGCCGAAAGGTTGGTATAAAAATGGATAAAACACTTGTTATTTTAGCAGCAGGTATGGGTAGTCGCTATGGTGGTCTTAAACAGATTGACCCTGTTGGTCCTAACGATTCTATTATTATTGACTATTCAATTTTTGATGCTGTTAAGGCTGGCTTTAATAAAGTTGTTTTCATTATCAAAAAAGAGAACGAAGCACTTTTTAAAGAGGTAATAGGAGATAAGGTTTCAAAGCACGTTAAGGTTGAATATGTTTTTCAGGGGCTTGATTGCTTGCCCGAAGGCTACTCCTGTCCCGAGGATAGGGTAAAGCCCTGGGGTACTGCACATGCTGTGCTTTGCTGTAAGGATGTTGTTAAAGAGCCCTTTATGGTTATTAACTCTGATGATTTTTATGGCAACGGAGCTTTCTCAGCACTTGCAGATTGGATTGAAAAAACAGATTTTTCCGGTGATAAATTCAAATTTGCTATGGCTGGCTATTACCTTAAAAATACCCTTACAGAAAATGGTGCTGTTTCCCGTGGTGTTTGCCAGGTTAATGAAAACGGTCAGCTTGATGATGTTGTTGAAAGAACAAAAATTATGCGTGTAAACGGTAAAATTTCTTATACCGAGGATGGCAAAAGCTGGACAGAACTTCCCGAGGATAGCGTTGCATCAATGAACTGCTGGTGCTTCCCTTCAGAAATACTTGGTGAAATTGAAAAGTATTTCATAGAGTTCCTTGAAAATGAGGTTCCCGTAAATCCTCTTAAATCTGAATTTTTCCTTCCTTTCCTTGTTCGTGATATGCTGAAAGAGGAAAAATGCACAGTTGATGTTTTGGAAACTCCCGACAAATGGTTCGGTGTTACATATAAGGAAGATAAACCGGATGTTGTAGCATCAATTTCAGCACTTGTTAAAGAAGGTAAATATCCTGAAAACCTTTGGTAAGAATAAAGCAATAAAAATGCTCGTCAGTAAAAATCTACTGACGAGCTGTTTTTATTGTCGATTTTGAATTTCTTTAAGATTTGCTTTAAATTCTTTTTGAATCCAGACAAAGGAAAGAATCCAGGCACCTATAACTGCAAGGAAAATATCAATTCTGCCCATAGGGAAAACCGAAACAATTGTAAAAAACAGAATGGTGGCTTCGTTTTGTATTCTTAAAATCAACAAAAACCATTCAAGTACAATTATCATTCTGCAAAAGGGGAGTACGCACACAACTGACCAACATAAACAAGCAGTTTGTGGTCCCCAGTTTTTAGGTAGCTTCCACATCATCGGGACATATTTATCAGGGTCACCGTAATTAATGTGAGCCAGGTAACGCTTTAAATCCGTTTCGTTTGTAACGGGTGGCTTGTATTTTATAAATGCGTAATAGGACATAGCTACATAGCCGACAAAGGTAATAACATTGATTAAAATTAACCCTGTCCAGCCAAAATCCAAAGCGTCGTACAAAGGATTACCTTCCAGCAATAAATTAGGTGTGGCAATGTATGTGAATAATAGGTCAAGTATAATCGTCAAAAGATATGCACCACAGGTTATATAAAACATCTTTTTTTTAGATTTCATACCTTTCACCCTTTCACATTGAATATGTAAAAACTAATCAGAATTCGTAGTCGGGCTTTACAATTTTACCTGTGTTTGCCGATTCAACAATAGCAAGGCAGGCAGCAACAGTTTTTGCGCCCTCTTCAACGGGAGTAGGAACAGGAGTTCCGTTAACGATTGCATCACCGAATACTTCAAATTCCTTAACAAAGTTGTGGTTGTTTACTTCAAGCTCAATAATCTGGGGCTCTTCGGGAGCAACGCCGTTTTCGTCTGCAACAAACAGCTGCATTGTGGGAGATGTGTTATCGCAGATAATAGTACCCTTTGTACCATAGATGCAGGTTCGCATTGTGTAGTCACGCTTGCAGCCTGTTGAAACATAAACCTTACCTGCAACGTTGTTGGGGAATTTCATTATAGCGATGGTAGAGTCATCGTATGTAACTGTGGGTAAAAGCTTGTGTGTACCATAAGCGAATACTTCTTCAGGGTCACCTGCAAGCCAACGAAGAAGGTCAACAGCGTGGCAGCCACCACCGATAACACCGTGACGTGCATTGTCAGCTCTCCAGTTCTGCTTGTTGGAAACAATGTTCATATAGTCGTGAGCATATTCACTTTCAACGAAATAAAGCTCACCGAGAGTACCATTGTCAATAAGCTCTTTTGTTTTAGCAAAGGAAGGAGTAAAGCGACAAATCTGACCAACCATAAAAATACAATTTGATTTTCTTGCAGCTCTTACCATTTCGGTAATATCTTCTTTAGTAAGTGCAAGGGGCTTTTCACACAAAACGTGCTTACCTGCCTCAAGCATCTCAAGAGCAACCTGCTTGTGAAGCTGATCGGGAATACCAATTGAAACTGCATTGATTTCAGGATTATTTATAATATCGTGGTAATCAAGAGTGCATTTCTCTTCGGGGATATTATATTTTTCTGCTGCAAATTTAAGTGACTTTTCATCACAGTCACAAATTAAACCAATTTCTGCACCATAAGCCAAAGCACCTTCAAGGTGGGCTCTTCCGAATTCAAGACCGATAATACCGGCAACAATTTTCTTTTCCATTTTGTATATCTCCTTTGGTGTTTTCATAATCTTTATTTTACCATTTATAATAATAATTGCAATACCTATTTTCACACAGTAACAGTTTTTTCATATTCTGTTATCAGGAGGTAGAGCAATATGACTACTCTTGATAAAGTACCAATAGGAAAAACAGCAACAATTATTGCAGTAGATACACAGCTTTCTCTTAAACAAAGGCTATACGATATCGGTTTAGTTACAGGCGCAAAGGTAAAGGTGATTCACCAAAGCCCGTCGGGGAATCCCCGGGCGTATCTGGTCAGGGGCGCAGTTATTGCATTAAGAAATTGTGATGCAATGATGATTTCGGCAGGGGTTGAGGAGGATGGCTAGAAATGAAATTACAGTTGCCCTTGCAGGTAATCCTAATGTAGGTAAAAGTACAGTTTTTAATGCTCTTACGGGCTTGAAGCAGCATACTGGAAACTGGACCGGCAAAACAGTGGAGCTGGCAAGCGGGAAAAGTGTGTATAAGGATATTACTTACAATTTTGTGGATATACCCGGGACATATTCATTAAAACCTCATTCCAAGGAGGAGGCAGTAGCAGGGGAATATATCTGCTTTGGTGATGCACAGCGTGTAGCTGTTGTGTGCGATGCAACAACCCTGGAAAGAAATCTTTACTTAGCTCTTCAGATTATTGAAACAGGTGTAAACACTACCGTATGCGTGAATCTGCTTGACGAAGCAAAGAAAAAAGGGCTTTTGATAAATACAGCTTTACTGGAAAAAGAACTAGGCGTAAATGTTGTAGGGATGACAGCCCGTGACGGGGAAGGTATAGAAGAGCTTTTAAATATTCTTTCCCAAAAGGCAGTAACTACACCTATAAAAATTAAATATAACGAAAGCATTGAAGCGGCTCTGGAGTATATAATGCCTGTTTTGAATAAGTTAAAGCTTGAAAATATGAATAACAGATGGCTTTCTTTGAGACTTTTGGAGGGGGATTCCTCTGTGTGTTCATATATCCAAAATAATGACGAATTAACAAAAGGAAATAAAAACGAAATATTAAAGGCTGTTTCCGGGGCGCAGAATTTTCTGAAAGAAAAGGGGGAGCTTGAAAAGCTTTCTGAAAATATTGCAGCGGCCTTGTATGAAAAGGCAGCAACAATAAGCAGCGTGGTTACAATTAAGCCAAAAAACACAACTACAATAACTAAAGGTGACAAAATATTTACCAGACGCTTTTCTGCATATTTTGTAATGCTTTTGATGTTGAGTGCAATTTTTTATATTACTATTGTAGGTGCAAACTACCCTTCGCAATGGTTGTGGCGCTTTTTCAGATGGAGTGAAAATCACTTGATAGCCTTTGCTGATTATATTAATATTCCCGAGTATATAAAGGGTATGCTTATTTCAGGTGGCTTCAGGGTGCTGGGGTGGGTGGTTTCGGTTATGCTGCCACCTATGGCAATTTTCTTTCCTTGCTTTACTATATTAGAGGATTGGGGAGTGTTGCCCAGAATTTCCTATGCCTTGGATAATAGCTTTCAGAAAGCTCAGGCTTGTGGGAAACAGGCTTTAACAATATGTATGGGCTTTGGCTGTAATTGTGTGGGTGTTTCAGGTGCACGGATTATAGATTCAAAACGGGAGAGGCTTATAGCCATACTGACAAATTCATTTACTGTTTGTAATGGCAGATTTCCTGCAATAATAACCTTGATTTCTGTCTTTTTAGTATCGGGTACAGGCTTTGTAAAAGGTGTTTACAGCGCTTTTATACTTGGCTTTATAATAGTGTTAAGTGTCGTTTTAACTCTTTTGGTTTCCAATTTGCTTTCTAAAACATTGCTCAAGGGAGAGCAATCCCATTATATACTTGAGCTGCCACCATACAGAAAACCACAAATTTCGAAGGCGCTTTTGCAATCTGTTATGAACAGAACAGTTTTAGTTTTAGGCAGGGCAGTTGTAGTGGCTTTTCCGGCAGGTGTTGTTATTTGGCTTTTTGCCAATGTCAGCTTTAACGGAATAAGTATTTTAGAGGGTATGAATACTTTTCTCGAACCTGTAGGAAAGCTTATGGGGCTTGACGGTGAAATTATTTCTGCTTTTATTTTAGGAATACCTGCAAATGAAATTGTTTTACCTATTGCATTAATGTCCTATCTGGGAGCAGGGGAAATGAGCAATATGGAAAATACAATGCTTATTGGCGAAATACTTGTAAACAATGGCTGGACATCGTTAACGGCTATATGCTATATTATTTTTTCGGTAGTACATTTTCCGTGTGCAACTGCACTTCTGACAATTTACAAAGAAACTAAAAGCATCAAGTGGACCCTGCTGGGCTTCTTGATACCTACTGTTTTAGGTGTTGCTTTGTGTCTGTTAGTGCGTGTAGTGGCATCATTTTAAATTTTTTTAGTTTTTTGAAAAAAACTATTGCTTTTTGTTTTCCTTTGTGGTAGTATTCTAATGCTAATGTGTTACTATACATCAAAGAGGTGAAAACAATGAAAGAAGGACTTCATCCCAAATATGGCGCAACACAGGTAAAGTGTGCATGCGGCGCAGTTCTTGAAACAGCATCCACAAAAGATGGTATGCGTGTTGATATCTGCTCAAAATGTCACCCCTTCTTTACCGGCAAGCAGAAGCTCGTTGATACAGGCGGACGTGTTGAAAGATTCAATAAAAAATATAACCTCTCCAAGTAAGTTATATCTGCTTGAACAAGTCGGTGAGTTATCACCGACTTTTTGCGTTTGAGGTGAAATTGTTATGAGCGATTCTTATAAAACTATTGCAAGGGAAGCTTGCGACGAGTACATAGTTAAGCATTCACGCTTTATAGGGTACGCAAAGCCCGTAAAAACCGAAAAAGAAGCTGTTGATTATATTAACGAAATATCCAAAAAGCATTGGGATGCAAAGCATAATGTTTACGCCTATTCCATAAGGGAGGGTGGTATTAAGCGTTATTCTGATGATGGTGAACCACAGGGAACTGCCGGTATGCCCGTTCTGAATGTTATTCAGCAGGAGGATATTACTGACTGTGTAGTGGTTGTAACCCGTTATTTCGGTGGCATTCTTTTAGGTGGTGGTGGGCTTGTCCGTGCCTACACGCATTCTGCCAAAATCGGGATAGATGCGGCAGAAATTATAACTCTGTCTAAATGGATTGTTTGCGAAATTCAATGCGAATATACCTTTTATGGTAAGCTTGAAACCTTTATTCGTGATTTTGGTGGAGTTATGGAGAATTGTGATTTTGGTGAAAATGTTACCCTGAAATACCGTATAAAAAAGGGCACAGAAGATGCTTTTGATAAAAAATTGCAGGATTTAAGCAATGGCAAGCTCAGTTTTTCTTGTGTCGGAGAGGTAATTGCAGGGGAATAACAGGTAAAATAAAAAAAATTAAAAAAATTCAAAAAAATCCGTCAAAAAAAGAGGGATTTTTTTGTTTTTATTGTATTATTAATCAGAGGATATTTTTAAGCTGATATTTGGTGGTGTCATATTTGAATAATGAAATAAGACTCAGAACCTTGGAAAGGGAAAGGACTTCCTTTTCTGAATACGCTATGCTTTGTGAAAACACAAAGGGCAGAGCTCTTTTAGAAGATGAGTGTCCTGTCAGAACTGCTTACCAGCGGGACAGGGACAGAATTATTCATTGTTCTGCCTTTCGCAGACTTAAAGATAAAACACAGGTGTTTCTGGCACCCGGTAATGTTCATTACCGAACCCGTCTTACCCATACACTTGAGGTATCACAAATAGCCAGAACCATAGCTCGTTCTCTTTCTCTTAATGAGGATTTGACAGAAGCTATTGCCTTGGGGCACGATTTAGGTCACACTCCCTTTGGCCACGCAGGGGAAAGGGCACTTAATCAGGTTTATGAAAAGGGCTTTACCCATTTTGAGCAAAGTCTTCGTGTTGTTGATAAGCTTGAAAGAAACGGTCAGGGCTTAAACCTTACATACGAGGTAAGGGACGGTATTCTTTGTCACACCCGTGGTAAAGAGGCAGATACCCTTGAAGGCAGAATTGTCAAGCTGAGCGATAAAATAGCATATATAAATCACGATATTGACGATGCTGTTCGTGGTAATATTATAAGTGAAGATGATATTCCTTTGGAAATTCGTCTTATTCTTGGCTTTACAAAGGCACAAAGAATTAACAGTATGGTTATGTCAGCCATAAACAATACAACAAGTGATTTGAAAATGGCAGAGGATGTTCAGCTTGCTTTTGACAGCCTACATTCCTTTATGTTCAAGTATGTTTATACAAATCCTAAATGCAAAAGCGAAGAAGGAAAGGCAGAGAGTATGATAAAAGAGCTTTTCCGTTTCTTTGTAAACGATCCCTATAAAATGCCTGAAATGTATCAGGATATCGCAAAAAAAGAAGGCGCCCAGCGTGCTGCCTGCGACTATATTTCCGGTATGTCAGACAGCTATTCACTTAAAGTCTATAATGATTTATTTGTCCCCAAAACCTGGAACTTCTAATGCTTGATAAATTTGCGATATAGCGTTTTTACTCACACTCGCAGTATCTATATACAGCTTCGGTTCGTAAAACTCGCTATCTCATCAAATTTCTCTGCGCATCTGTAGGTATGATAAATTTGCGCTGTAGCACTTTGCACTTTGCATTTTGCGTTTTACATTTTGCACTTTAAATTAAAAAGGTGGTGATACACATGGCTCGTTTTTCAGACGATTTTATTCAACAAATCCGTGACCATAACGATGTTGAATCTGTTATAGGCAGTTATATTGATTTAAAAAGAAGGGGTAAAAACCTTGTAGGCCTTTGTCCGTTCCATAACGAAAAAACGCCTTCCTTTACTGTGTATCCCGAAACAGCCTCTTACTACTGCTTTGGTTGTGGCGCAGGGGGAGAGGTTATAAACTTTGTAAGAAATATAGAAAATCTTGATTTTATGGAAGCTGTTAAGCTTCTTGCAGACCGTGCAGGTCTTCAGCTTCCGCAGGATAATTACGATGATTCTGCAGCAAAATTGCGCAGAAGAATTTATGAAGCCAATCGTGAGGCGGCAAGATTTTTCCACGAAACCCTTTTTAAGGAGCAGGGGAAACAACAGCTTGCTTACCTTAACGGACGTAAAATTTCACCTAAAATGATAAAGCATTTCGGGCTTGGTGCTGCACCTGATGATTGGCACGCTCTTGAAAATCATTTGAAGGAAAAGGGCTTTAAGCGTGATGAGCTTGTAGCAGCTAACCTTTTAAGATTCAGCGAAAAAGAGGGTAAACGCTATTATTACGATGCATTCAGAAATAAAGTAATGTATCCTGTAATAGATGTAAGAGGGAATGTTGTTGCTTTCGGTGGGCGTGTTCTTGACGACAGCAAACCAAAGTACATCAATACATCTGATACCCTTGTTTATAAAAAGAGTAACGAGCTTTTTGCTCTTAATTTTGCTAAAAACGGAAATGACCGTAAGCTTATTCTTTGCGAAGGCTATATGGATGTTATTGCTCTCCACCAGGCAGGGTATGAAAATGCAGTGGCAGGCTTGGGTACAGCATTGACACCTGAGCAGGTGAGCCTTATTTCAAGGTATGCTGATGAGGTTGCTCTTTGCTACGATTCCGACGAAGCAGGTCAGAAAGCTGTAAGGGCAGCAATGGCTCTTTTCGCAAGAACAGGCGTTAAGGTTAAGGTTATTCGTCTTGAGGGTGGAAAGGACCCTGACGAAATAATTAAAAATCACGGTAGTGAGCGTTTTGGCAGACTTCTTGATAAGGCTGCTAATGACACAGAGTATAAATTGTCAAAGCTGCGAGAAAAATATATTGTTGAAACTGATGACGGAAAGTTGAATTTCCTTCGTGAAGCAGTTAAGGTTCTTGCTTTTTGCGATTCTATTGAACGAGATGTGTACGCTATGCGGCTTTCGGACGAGCTGGGTGTTGGTAAGGAGGCTATCCTGCAGCAAATTGAACAGCAGCGACGTAGAGAAAGCTACAGAAAAACGAAAAATGAGCTTTCAAATGCACAGAAAAAAGCACAGAATCTTGATGTTGCGGCAGATCCGCAGCGTTTAAAAAATGCCAGGGCGGCAAAGGCAGAGGATACAATTCTTGTTACCCTGCTCAACAATGCAGCCTTTTATAAAAATTTTAAGGACAGGCTTTTAAATGATGTTTTTGTTACACCTGTTAACAAGCATCTTTTAGAAATAATAACTAAGCGTCTTGAGGAACAGGAAAGTATAGATATTTCCCATTTGTCGCAGGATTTGACCTCGGAAGAAATAAGTGTTGTTGCAAGGCTGCTTGCAAATCAGTCGATGGTTTCAAATACCTTAGCCGAATGTGAAGACTGTCTTACTGTTCTTGAGCAAGAGAAAAAGAAAAGAGAAACGCCTGATTTTTCACAGATGAGTGATGACAGCTTTCTCAATTTATTCAAAGCTCTTAACAAAGACGATACTTAAAAATTGTGTGATTAAGAAAGGTGATGTGAAAATGGAAGGTTGGGAGAAAAAACCACAAATCAAAGCCCTTGTTGAAAAGGGTAAGGTAAGTGGTAAGCTTGCAACACACGACATCGACAATGTAATCCTTGAGGTAGAAGGATTTGACGTTGACGATATCGAAAAACTCTATGAGCTTATTGAAAGCAATGGCATTGAGATTATTGATGACATCGGTGACGAAATGCTTGATGCTCTTTCAATAGACATTGAGTCAACAAAAACTCCTGATGAGGAAAATTCATCTGATGCAAAGGCGATGGCTATTGACGATCCCGTTAAGGTTTATCTTAAAGAAATAGGCCGTGTTCCTCTTCTTACATCTGAAGAAGAAATTGAGCTTGCTATCAGAATTTCTGAAAATGATGAAAATGCTAAAAAACGCCTTTCAGAGGCCAACCTTCGTCTTGTTGTAAGTATTGCAAAAAGATATGTTGGCAGAGGTATGCAATTCCTTGACCTTATTCAGGAAGGTAACCTTGGTCTTATTAAGGCTGTTGATAAGTTTGACTATACCAAGGGCTTTAAGTTCTCTACTTACGCTACTTGGTGGATTCGTCAGGCAATTACCCGTGCTATTGCTGACCAAGCCAGAACTATCCGTATCCCTGTACACATGGTAGAAACTATTACCAAAGTCAAAAAAGTTTCCAGCCAGCTCCTGCATGAAAACGGCCACGACCCGACACCGGAAGAAATCGCTGAGCGTCTGGAACTTCCGGTAGAGCGTGTCCGCGAGATCATGCGCATTGCGCAGGATCCGGTTTCTCTGGAAACGCC
>JAZPXQ010000007.1:0-31002 GCA_045543695.1 Acutalibacteraceae bacterium
ATGTAATAAAAATTGAAGATATTTATTATGATGCCGACGGCAAACAAGTAACTGAAGACCTTACAAACAACACTGCTTCACGAGACCTTTTGGTTGTCAACCCCATTCGTTACAGAAGCTATTATTACGATTCAGAGACTGAGCTTTACTACCTGCAGTCAAGATACTACAATGCTGATGTTGGTAGGTTTTTGAATAGTGATAGTATTAGCGATAATGGTGCAGGTGTTTTAGGATATAATACTTTCATTTATTGTGCTAATAATCCGGTTAATGGATTTGATCCAACGGGACACGGTTTTTTAAAAAGTTTAGGAAAATTGTTATGGTTGAATATGAAAACCTCAATAAAACTGCTGGCATTACCATTAAAATGTGTTAATGCTGAAATAGGTGTAGGAGTAGGTTATGGCGGTGGGGCTGATGTCTCCTTGGGCATTGGTTCGGGTTTGGGATTTTCTAAAAAAAACACATCAACAATATCTTTGGAATACAGTGACGGAAAGTTAGATTCTCGTTCAACTACGAGTATTGAATATAGTGAAGTAATATCAGGAGTAGAAACAACTGTAGAGGTAGGCAGATCTCATTCGCATTTAGATCAAAAATGCACTTGTAAAAGTAATTATATTTTATCGGGAATTGATTGTCCGGCAAACGAGAAGTTTGAATCAATTTCTCGTTCAATAGGCGTTTCTACCGCATTGTATATTGGTTATGGTTTTGAGTTCAGTTTAGGTGTATCAGTAGATCAATATTTTAAAGAAAAGGATGAAATTTATGCTGAATATTACACGTATAGAGAGAGTATTAAATTTTTTGAAGAATAATAAAAAAATATTGTTAATTATTCCTCTGAGCGTATTTTTGGTAACGCTATTTATTCCAAAGGATATCATATTGGGAAATTCAATTTTGTGGTTGGTGATAGCTCTGGTGTTTTATTTACCAATATGCGCCTTTTTATTCTTGTGTGCCAAAAGTCCCAACATTAAAGGTGTAAAAAAATTCTTATCCTGGTTTTATTTTTTTACACTATCACTTATAGTATTTTTTTATATAGTATTGACAATTGTGACACTTGGGAAATAACATAAGGGATAAGACGGGGAAATAAGGCAGGGGACGGTTCTGTGTCCTGCTTTGAAACCTCTTAAAAATCCTTTTAAATCAAGGGTTTTGCTCTTAAAAAATTAATAGGATTAGGGGGGCGTTTTGTGTAAAATCAACCAAGACATAGAACCGGCCTCTGTCCTTTGAAAAATAAAATCGTATTCGGTTTATAAGCCGAATACGATTTTTTATGTTAATTATTTAAATAAATAAACTCTTGTTTCGTAGGGGTTTGTAACAAAACCGTTTCCGTTGAGTGTTGCATCATTGTAGTTTGTAAGAACAAGCTCACCCTTTGATAGGTCAATTCCGTCAGGAGCTTTGAAATTAACTGCATTTTCTGTGAATGAAGCAACAACAAGAAGCTTAACGCCATCAAGGTTTCTTTCATATACAAAAAGCTCTTTGCTGTTTTTGTAATACTGCTTGAAATCACCGTAAATAGCAACCTCGTTTTCCTTACGGAATTTAAGAAGCTTACGGTAGTAGTTAAGGATAGAGTTTTCATCTGCTTCTGAAGCTGCTACGTTAATTTCCTTGTAGTTAGGATTGAGGTTGAACCAGGGCTCTACAGTTGAGAAACCTGCATAAGGACCATCGTTCCATTGAACAGGTGTACGTGAGTTTTCACGTGAGCCTGCATTTGCCATTTTAATGAATCTTTCGTCGCTGATATGAAGCTTTTTGAACAAAATCCGGTTGTTGAAGGTAATCATATCCTTGAACTCGTCTATTGATTTGAGCTCAATATTTGTCATACCAATTTCCTGACCCTGGTAAATGAAAACCGTACCTCTCTGAAGGTAGCACATTGTTGCAAGCATTTTTGCACTTGCTTCTCTGTATTTAAGGCTGCCGTAACGGTCAACAATACGGGGGTGGTCATGGTTTTCAAGGTAAAGCGTATGCCAGCCCTTGCCATCCATAGCATCGTACCATTTCTGGTAGCATTTTTTCATCTTTTTAAGGTTGAAGGGGGTTTTGATCCAGTCGGTCATAAAGCAGTCAGCTTCAAGGTGGTCAAAGCTGAACATTGTTTTAAGAACCTGTGTTTCATCCTCTGTAACAAAGCGAAGTACCTTTTCAGGGGTGATAAGGGGACCTTCACCAACAGTATAACAATCGTATTTTGAAAGAACATCATCGTGGAATTCTTTAAGATATTCGTAAAGATGAGGACCACAGTTGTAATGCTCCATACCGGCAGCTACAGGAATCGGAATAGCATTGGGGAGTCCTTCTCTTTTTGAGATGTATGTAATAACGTCCTCACGGAAACCGTCAACACCCATATCGAGCCAGAACTTCATAATGTCCTTAACCTCTTGACGTACCTTAGGGTTATCCATATTCAAGTCAGGCTGACCTTTAGTGAATACGTGAAGATAGTATTCGTCAACTGATTCAACGTATTCCCAGGCACCACCCTCAAAGGTAGAAAGCCAGTTGTTGGGGGGCTTCTTACCGTTTTTGCCTTTACCTTTACGCCATATATAGTAATCGTGGTAGGGGTTGTCAACGCTCTTACAAGCCTCTTTAAACCACATATGCTCAGTGGAGGTATGGTTAACAACAAGGTCCATAAACACTCTTATTCCACGCTCGTGGCAGCCTGCAAGAACCTTTTTGAAGGTGTCCATATCACCATATTCGGGGTTGATATCCATATAATCGGCAATATCGTAACCATAGTCAGCATTAGGTGACTTGAAAAGTGGTGAAAACCAGATTGCATCTACACCAATGCTTTTAATGTAGTCAAGCTTTGAAAAAATACCTTCAAGGTCTCCGATTCCGTCGCCGTTACCGTCGCAGAAGGAACGGGGCCAAACCTGGTAAACTACCATCTCTTTGTACCAAGATTTTTTCATAATAAAACCTCACTTATTATCATATTTAAAATATTTTAACAAATAACATTTCAAATTACAATAAAAGTTTAAAATATCGTTAATTTGCAGTAAACAGAGAGCCTTAATTTGTATAAAAATTCGAGTTTTAACGACAAAAACATAAAAAATTAACAGTTAAGTTAAAAAATGCTATGTACTTTTTCAGAAATATACTGTATAATGACAAGGAATAATTGAAATTGTCCTTGCGAGGTTATTATATGAATAAAACAACCAAAATTATTATTTCTCTGGGTATTGCTTTGCTTATTGTGGCAGCTGTGCTTGTGATCAGCCTTATTCAAAATGGTGATTTTAAGAAGGACGATACAACAGCACCATTATACACTTTACAGACAACAAAAATTCCTTCCACAACAGGTGAAACAGAATCCTGGGTTGACCTTGAGCAAATGGCGAGTGAGCTTGCGACAGCTACAGACACAACTGACCCAAGCGATACAACAACTGATACTACTGTTGCTCCCGTAATTCAGACAACAATAGTTTACATTGTTTACTCTGAGACAAATGTTGCTCCCCAACCTACTGAAAATACTACAGGCTCATTTGATGATAGTGAAATGCAGGAGTATAAATATGTCATCAACAAAGAGAATCATTCGGTAACTATAACCAAATATTTAGGTGATAATGCAACGGTCTGGATTCCCGAAGAAATTGCAGGCTATACCGTTACAGGTGTTGGAGATAAATGCTTCCAGAAGCAAAGCTTAAAGGGTGTTTGTATTCCTGAGACCGTTAAATCCATCGGTAACAGTGCTTTTCAGGACTGTAAAAATCTCAGCTCTGTAACCTTCCTTGGAGCTCCACCCACCATTACTGTGGGTAACAATGCTTTCCAGAATTGTCCAAAGCTAAAAACCATAAATCTTCCTGCTGCTAAATCAATTGGTAATTTTGCATTTGACGGTTGTTCAGCCTTGGAAAGATTGAAGCTCGAATCCGGAACTGAGACAATTGGTGAGTATTGCTTCAGAGGCTGTAGCTCACTTACCCTTATAGAAATACCCGACAGTGTTACATATATCGGTAACGGTGTTTTCGGTGGAGAAAGAAAAGGTGAGCTCACCATCAGGTGCGTACAAGGATCCAAGGGTGACGAAGCAGCACAGAAGTATTCTTCAGAAACAATAAAAATTGAATACGTTTATTAAAAAAGAAGGTTGTCACTTTCGGTGGCAGCCTTCTTTCACATTTTGGACAAAGTCGGAATATACTGTTAATGAAACATAGTTTCAATATTTTTTAGTATGGTTGATTATTTTAGAAACCGTTGGGCAAAAATATGGTTGTAAAAATATTTTGCCTATTCGGAGAGTGATAGCTTGAATATTAAAAGAGGGGACATTTATTATGCAGATCTGAGCCCTGTAGTTGGTTCGGAGCAGGGTGGAGTTCGTCCGGTACTTATTGTTCAGAATGATATTGGAAATAAATACAGTCCTACTGTTATTGCCGCTGCTATAACAAGTCAGCAGTTTAAAACGAAATTACCCACACATATAAGCGTTGATGCTGCTGTTTGTGGTCTTTCAAAGGATTCTGTGGTATTACTTGAACAGATAAGGACACTTGACAAGCAACGCCTGCGAGAGAAAATGGGAAACCTTCCTGATACTGATATGACAAGAATTAATGATGCCCTGTCTGTGAGCGTTGGGCTGGATAAATAAAAATGGACTATGTTAAGATTTTTCGCTTAACATAGTCCGCTTTTTTATTTTTTGAATTTTTCTATTATCTGGTGTATGATGTTTGGTATTTTTGAGTGAATTTTGTAGTAATTTTTTAAATGTGTTTCGTGTCCTTGTGCGGCAAAAAATTTCACTCTTCTGTAAGCCTCAGAGGGTTCTTGTGAAAAAATGTTTACAAGGAAGCTTTCTAATTCTTTGTAACGATTTTTGATTTCATCAGGATTTTTTAATGGGTTTTCAGAAAGCATTTTTATGTATTCATCATCGTGAGTGTCGATGTATTTGATTCTTTCGATGGTGTTCTCGAATTCACTTTCGTTTTTACACCATATAAATGCACTTGTGTTAAATTCATCGTCGATTCGTTTATTCCCAAAGTAAATGGGAATTGAGTGGTTATCAAAAGCCTGAATGATTTTTTCGGTGACAAAACCATCGTATTCAATACTGTCGCAAGCTATTGTGAATTTAGAAGCTTTAACAATTTCTCTTTTTTCTGCCCAGGTGCAACCATTTTTACTCCCTGTATTATTTAAATGACCACCGGCTGAAATAACAGCCTTGTACTCATTTAAGGTGGTGAAGAGCTTTTCTCGTATACCGTGGGAAGATGGATGTCTGTATATGAAATTACAGAAGTGCTTTTTATTACTGAAAATATCCTTAGCTTCGTTTGCAGAAAGGGCGGAAGGTGTCCAGGGTTTTCCGTTATCGCTGTAAAAAGCAAAGGGTAATCGGAAATATCTGTCGCCGAAAGTTAAATAATCAAAACCGATACAATAATCAAAAACTGTAAAATCTGGTGAGATATTTTCCCCCATAAACATTAAACGAACACAATCATATTGGGTATATTCAAAGGGTTTACCTCTGTTTGAGCATATAACAAAATCAGGCGTTTCTGATATTTCAATAATAAAGTGTTTTGAAAGTATATTGGTGAATAAATTTTTTTCTTTATTAAAGCTATTCCAAAAACCACAAAAATTAATTTTTATTGTTTTCATAGTATCATCCTAGTGAACATAAACTTTTTTTTATCTTATCATACTAATCTGAAAAAAGCAAATACAATTCAGGTTATCTATTTATGTTAAACATTTGTTAAACCACTCGACATAACTTGACAATAGTTTTTTTGTGGTGTAGAATTATGTTGTAAATTTATGTAGTAATAAACTGGAGGCTATTTATGTCTAAAAGATATTTTACATCTGAATCTGTAACTGAGGGTCATCCCGACAAGGTGTGCGATCAGGTTTCTGATGCTATTCTTGATGCTATGCTGGCACAGGACAAATATTCACGTGTTGCTTGTGAAACCACATGTACAACAGGTATGGTAATGGTAATGGGTGAAATTACAACAAATGCTCAGGTTAATATTCCTGAAATTGTTCGTGAGGTTGTTTGCGATATTGGTTTTGATAACAACGAATGTGGCTTTGATGGTAACACTTGTGCTGTTTTCACAACTATTGACAAGCAGTCTGCTGATATAGCAATGGGTGTTGACAAATCCTTTGAGCTCAAAGGTGGTCAGGAAGATATATATAACCTTCACGGTGCAGGTGACCAGGGTATGATGTTCGGCTTTGCTTGTAACGATACAGAAGAGCTTATGCCCCTGCCTATTTCACTTGCTCATAAGCTTGCTCTGCGCCTTACAGAGGTAAGAAAAAACGGTACTCTTTCTTATCTTCGTCCTGATGGTAAAAGTCAGGTTACAATAGAGTACGACGACAATGACAAGCCCGTAAGAGTTGAAGCTGTTGTTGTTTCTTCTCAGCATGATCCTATTGATATTGAAAAGCTTCGTGCTGATATTATTGAGAATGTTATTAAACCTATCATTCCCGAAAAATATCTTGATGAAAACACAAAATTCTACGTTAACCCCACAGGTAACTTTGTTATAGGTGGTCCTGTCGGTGACAGTGGACTTACTGGCAGAAAAATTATTGTTGATACATACGGTGGTTATTCCCGTCATGGTGGTGGAGCATTCTCCGGTAAAGATCCTACTAAGGTTGACAGAAGTGCTGCTTATGCAGCAAGGTATGTTGCAAAAAATATTGTTGCTGCAGGTCTTGCTGATAAATGTGAGCTTCAGCTTGCATATGCAATTGGTGTTGCTCGTCCTCTATCTGTTCGTGTCGACACCTTCGGTACAGGTAAGCTTTCTGATGCGCAGCTGGAAGAGCTTGTTAACAAGTATTTTGATCTTCGTCCTGCTGCAATTATTGAAAAGCTTGAATTAAGAAAGCCACAGTACAGAGCACTTGCTGCATATGGTCATATGGGCAGAATTGACCTTGATGTTAAATGGGAAAAGACTGATATGGCTGAAACTCTTAAAAACGCAGCTTCAGCTTTATAATTCTGTAGTTTCCTTGAATTGTTGTAAAAATGGCAGAGAAAAGCATTCATTCAGGACACAGAAAACGTGTCAAAGAAAATGTTATAAAAAATGGTTTTTCACAGCTTGAGGAGCATAAGCTCCTCGAGCTGATGCTATTTTATTCCATCCCTCGTGAGGATACCAACGAATTAGCTCATAAGCTGATAGATCATTTCGGTTCTTTTGAAGATGTTTTTAAAGCCAATATAGAACAACTGAAAAAAGTTGATGGTGTTGGGGATAATACTGCAGTAATGCTTGCCGGAATGGGTGAGGCTTTTTACAGAATTTCAAAAGCAAAGCCGTCTAAAAAAAGAGTTTACAAAACTACAGAGGATTTAAAGGAGCTTGCAGCTTCTTTGTTAAAAAACGAACAGTTTGAGAAGGTTTTACTTCTATGCTTTGATGAAGGAAAAAAGCTTAAACGTTATGTGTTTATTTCTGAAGGAGATCAGGTTTCTTCAGAAATTGATATGAAATTAATAATTAAAAATCTCGTTGACAGCGATTCTTCAGTTGCAGTTATTGCACATAATCATCCGACAGCTCCGGCAGAACCATCTGCATACGATATTGACTCTACCCGAATGATGTGTGTAACACTTCGTAAAATTGGCTATGCTCTTGCCGATCACATAATAGTTGGTGAAAACGGTGAGGCGTACTCTATGCACCTTGATCCTGGTTTCAGCTCGTTATTTTATTAAAAATGCTTTTACTATTCTTGGTGAAAGAATAAAGCTTGTAAAATCGGCACACAATGCACTTGGCAGGGTGTGTCGTGTTTTTTTTATGTTTATTGAGCCATAGTAAAGAGTGATAGCATAAAAAGTTGTTTCTGTTGAGCCCATAATTACGGAGGCACATCTGCCTATGTAGCTGTCTGGTCCGAAATCCTTTAGTATACTTTCGTACATTCCCAGTGCTCCACTGCCCGAAACAGGGGAAAGTATTGCAAGTGGTGTTATTTCTTTAGGTATACCTAAAACTGTCGTTATAGGGGAAACCAAAGAGCATATTACGTCAAGTCCTCCTGAAGCACGTAGCATATTTACACAAAGTAAAAGTGCAATTAATGACGGTGTTATTCCAAGAATAGTTGTAAAGCCACCTTTGGCGCCTTTTATAAACTCGTCAAATACGTTTATACCTTTAAATGCACCGTGTATAATAATTAATACCACAAGGACGGGTAAAATATAATCTGTTATTTTATTCATTTAAAAACCTTCTTTAAAAGATTTGAAACAGTTATTCCCACACTCAAAGCTATAATTGAAGTTAAAAGTGAAGGTGTTAGTATTTCCATTGGTGCTGAGCTACTGTATTCCGAGCGAAGCAGAGCAATGGTTGTAGGTACTAAATGAATAGCAGCAGAGTTTATTACAACAAATTTCACCATTTCATCTGTGGCTTTTTCCGGTGTTGTATTTACACTTTGTAACCGCTTCATAGCTACAAGACCTAGTGGTGTTGCAGCGTTACCCAGACCAAGGAAATTAGCTGTAATATTCATTGCAATTGCTTCTTTTGCTTCCTTGTCTTTTAGATTTGGAAAAATTAAGCTCAGAATCGGAGAAAAAAGCTTACAAATTAATTCGGTTAATCCGCTTTTTTGGGCTATAGCTGTTAAACCGTTCCAAAGGCAGATAACGCCTGTTAATTTTATTGCCAATGAAATTGCATCGGTACCTCCGTTTACAACAGCCTCTGATAATTCGCTGATTTTTCCTGTTGCGATTGCACAAAATAAAGAAAAAATGACTATAATGGGTAATATATAATTCATCATCGTCCTAAAAAACACCCTTTACACATTTTTGGAATAAGAAAAATCTTGACTAAATAACAATATATTGTATAATATATAGGGTAAAATCCCCAAAAATTGTATTTTTTAGGAATTTCGGAAATTCGAAAGGTTAGGTATGCAGATGGCTAAAACAACACAGTCACCCAAAGAATACGGAAACGAAAGTATAAAAAAATTAAAAGGCGCAGACAGAGTGCGTAAGCGTCCGGCAGTTATTTTTGGTTCTGATGGTCTTGACGGTTGCGAGCATTCCGTTTTTGAAATAATTTCAAACTCCATTGACGAAGCTCGTGAGGGTTATGGTAAGAAAATTGTGGTTACACGTTTTCTTGACCATTCTGTTGAGGTTCAGGACTTCGGTCGTGGTATCCCCGTTGATTATAATAATCGTGAAAAATGTTATAACTGGGAGCTTGTTTTCTGCGACTTGTACGCAGGTGGTAAGTACGACACTAACGATGGTGGCAGTTACGAATATTCTCTTGGTCTTAATGGTCTTGGTCTTTGTGCTACTCAATATGCTTCTGAATATATGGAGGCTGAGGTGCATTCCGGTGGCTATTGCTATGAGCTGCAGTTTAAAGCAGGTAAAATCAATGGAGATATGAAGAAAACTCCTTATGATAAAAAAGACACAGGTACAAGAATTAAATGGCGCCCGGATTTAAAGGTGTTTACCGATATTGCTATCCCACTTGAGTATTTCCAGGAAATACTCAAAAGGCAATCTGTTGTTAACCCCGGTATAAAGTTTATTCTTAAAAACCAGCTTACAGAAACAAAGTTTGAAAGCTTTGAGTACATTTACGACAACGGTATTGTTGACTATGTAAATGAATTTGTTGGTGACGACGGGCTCACAACTGTTCAGTTCTGGCAGACAGAGCGTAAAGGTCGTGACAGAGATGATAAGCCTGAGTATAAAGTGAAAATTAACATAGCTCTTTGCTTTTCAAATAAAAAGCAGATGAAGGAGTATTACCATAACTCAAGCTTTCTTGAGCACGGTGGTGCACCCGAAAAAGCTGCAAGAAGCGCTTTTGTTTCACAGATTGATGCTTATTTGAAGCAAAACAGTAAATACACAAAATCAGACCCGAAAATCAGCTTTCAGGATATTGAGGATTGTCTGGTGCTTGTTATTTCCTCTTTCTCAACACAAACCTCTTATGAAAACCAGACCAAGAAAGCTATTACAAATAAGTTTATACAGGAAGCATTAACAGAGTTTATTAAGCACCAGCTTGAGATTTATTTTATAGAGAATAAGCTTGATGCAGAAAAACTGTGTGAGCAAGTTCTTATTAATATGCGTTCCCGTGTTAAGGCAGAAAGCACCAGACTTAATCTGAAAAAGACTCTTACTACATCTAATGATATGACAAGCAGAGTTGAAAAATTCGTTGATTGTCGTAGTAAGGATAAAAACGAACGTGAAATTTTTATTGTTGAGGGTGATTCTGCTCTTGGTGCTTGTAAGCAGGCTCGTGACTCTGCTTTCCAGGCTGTTATTCCTGTCAGGGGTAAAATTCTCAACTGTTTGAAATTTGATTATAACCGTATTTTCAAAAGCGATATTATCACAGATCTTATTAAGGTGCTGGGCTGTGGTGTAGAGGTGTCAAGTAAATCCAATAAGGATTTGTCGTTGTTTAATCTTGATAGCCTTCGTTGGAATAAAATTATTATATGTACCGACGCCGACGTGGACGGCTTCCATATCAGAACACTTATTCTTACAATGATTTACAGGCTTATGCCTACGCTCTTAAAGGAAGGTAAAGTGTTTATTGCTGAATCACCGTTGTATGAAATTACATCAAAGGGCCAGACCTGGTTTGCATACACTGAAAAAGAAAAGGCTATGGCACTTGAAGAAATCGGTGATGCTAAGTATACAATTCAGCGCTCAAAGGGTCTTGGTGAAAACGATGCAGATATGATGTGGCTTACAACAATGAATCCTGCAACCCGTCGTCTTATCAAGGTTGAGCCTAATGATGTTGAAGAGTTAATTGCAGAAAAGTTTGAACTGCTTTTAGGCGATAACCTTCAGGAAAGAAAAGAATTTATTGCAGAAAACGGTCATCTCTATCTTGACCTTGCAGATATATCATAAGGAATTTTTATTATGGCAAGAAAGAAAAAAGAAGTTCAAGAAATAGTTAAAACTGAAGAGGTTAAGGCAAATATCATCGGTGCAGGTGAGGTTGTTTCTCAAAAGATTACAGATACCCTGGAAACCAACTTTATGCCCTATGCTATGAGCGTTATTATCTCCAGAGCAATTCCTGAAATTGACGGATTTAAGCCCTCTCACAGAAAGCTCCTTTATACTATGTATAAAATGGGGCTTATAAATGGTGGCAGAATTAAATCGGCAAATATTGTAGGGCGTACTATGCAGCTTAACCCTCACGGTGATGCAGCAATTTACGAAACAATGGTGCGTCTTTCTAAAGGTAATGAAACCCTTTTACATCCCTATGTTGACAGTAAGGGTAACTTTGGTAAGGCTTATTCCAAGAATATGGTTTATGCAGCTGCCCGTTATACCGAAGCAAAGCTTGAGAGCATTTGTTCTGAGCTTTTCGGTGATATTGATAAAAATACGGTTGAGTTTGTTGACAACTACGACAACACAATGAAGGAGCCGACTCTTTTACCGGTTACATTCCCCAGTGTTCTTGTTAATATGAATAGTGGTATTGCTGTTGGTATGGCAAGTAATATTTGTTCATTTAACCTCAGAGAGCTTTGTGCAACAACAATCGGACTTATTAAAAACCCCGATTTTGACATTTTTGAAACTCTTAAAGCACCTGATTTTATCGGTGGTGGCTTGATAGTTTATGACAGAGCTGCTCTTGAAGAGGTTTATTCAACAGGCAGAGGTTCAATTAAGCTTCGTGCAAGATATTCTTACGATAAATCTAATAATTGTATTGATATCACTGAAATTCCGGCAACAACTACCTGTGAAGCAATTATTGAAAAGATTATTGAAAAGGTAAAGGCAGGCTCACTTAAAGAAATAAGCGACATCAGAGACGAAACTGATAAGATGGGTCTGAAAATAACTATTGATTTAAAGCGAGGAACAGATCCTGATAAGCTTATGAAGCGCCTTTATAAGTTTACCTCTCTTGAGGATTCCTTCAGTGCAAACTTTAATATTCTTGTGGCAGGCGTTCCGAGAGTTATGGGCGTGGGTGAAATTTTTGAGGAATGGATTGCTTTCCGCACAGAGTGTGTAAAAAGACGAGTTTATTTTGATTTAACCAAAGCAAAGGATAAGCTTCATCTTCTTTTGGGTCTGAAGAAAATTCTTCTTGATATTGATAAGGCAATTAAAATTGTTCGTGAAACAGAAGAAGAAAGTGAAGTTGTTCCTAACTTGATGATTGGCTTTGGTATTGACGAAATTCAGGCAGAGTATGTTGCGGAAATCAAGCTTCGTCATTTGAATAGAGAGTATATTCTCAAGCGCTTGTCTGATATTGATGACTTAAAAGAAAGCATTGAGGATATGGAGGATATTCTTAACAGTAAGTCAAGGGTTAAGAAGATAATTGTTGATGAGCTTACCAGGGTTTCTGAAAAATACGGTAGAGACAGACGAAGTGAAATTATTTACGATGCTGATACGGAAGAAGAGGTAGTAGAAGAAATTCCGGATTATGAAGTGAATCTCTTCTTTACTCGTGATGGGTATTTCAAGAAAATAACACCTTTGTCACTTCGTATGGGTGGTGAACAAAAGCTTAAAGAAGGCGATGAGTTAGTTAGTGCTATTAACTCTAAAAATTCTGCTGATCTTCTTTTCTTTACAGATAAATGTCAGGTTTATAAAGCAAAAGCCTCAGACTTTGAAGATTCAAAGGCAAGTGTGCTTGGTGATTTTATTCCATCAAAGCTGGAGTTTGAAAAGGATGAAAAGCCGATTTATATGGCTGTGACAAGTGATTATAAAGGTTATATGCTTTTCGTTTTTGAGAATGGTAAAATAGCAAAGGTTACAATGTCAGGCTACGAAACTAAAACTAAACGAAAAAAATTAATTAAAGCTTATGCTGATAAGTCACCGATAGTTGCAGTTATGTATATCCAAGAGGATACAGAGCTTGTTGTTTCTTCTACAGCAGGCAGACACCTTCTTGTTAATACCGGTGCAATTTCGCCTAAAGCAGCTAAAGATACTGCCGGTGTTAATGTAATGACATTGAAGAAATATCATAAGGTTCAGTCGGTACATTTGTATAAAGAAGGGGAGTTTGCAAAACCTCATCGTTACCGAACTAAAACACTTCCTGGTGCAGGTGCAATCCTTAGTGCTGATGATACAGCAGAACAATTGAGTCTTATATAAAAATTAAACTCCCCGTTCTTTTGAACGGGGAGAGCGAATAAACCTAGCTCTTTCGGGTGAATCGTAAGAACGACGTGTAACACAAATACGCCGAAAATGCTGCAAACGCATACAAATTGTTTATTCGCTATACATATATTGTCCGTTTTTTTATGCAAAATACATATTTATAAAAAAAATTAAAAAAAGTTAAAAAAAGACTTGCTTTTTTACTTCTTATGTGTTAATATAGTGAGCGTTGTGAACGAGTAGAGTTCATCAAACGAAAGGAAAGTTATATTATGGATCAGCTTTTATGGTATCATTACCTTACAGGTGCCATTCTTATAATTGCAGCGATTGTAATTGTTGTAACAGTTATGCTCCAGCAAAGCAAACAGCAAGGTCTTTCCGGTGCTATTGCAGGTGGCGCAGATACATTCTTTGAAAAAAATAAAGGCAGAACAAAAGAAGCTTTACTTGCAAAAATTACTAAAATTGTCGCAGTAGTATTCTTCTTAGGCGCACTTGGTGCTGTTGTTCTCTTTAAATTAACTAAATAAAACCCTGTAAAAAGGGTTTATATATGAGTCATTAGCTCAGTAGGCAGAGCACCTGCCTTTTAAGCAGGGTGTCCGGGGTTCGAATCCCCGATGACTCACCAAAAAGAAAGGTTATACGTTAGTATAGCTTTTCTTTTTTTATTTTTTTGTAACAACTTTCAACCTCGCTCGTCTAATAAATGAACGTTCAAAAAAGTGAAAGGGGAGACTGTATGGAAGATATAGAGCTTATATTCTCGAAATATTATAAATATGTTAAAAGCTATGCACTCTCTCTTTGTTATGATGAAACTCTTGCAGAGGATATAACTCAGGAAACCTTCTATAAAGCTTTTAAAAATATTGAAAAGTTTAAAAATGAAAGCCGAATAGAAACCTGGCTTTGCAGGATTGCTCATAATGAATTTGTCTCCCAGAAGCGCAAGAAAAAGACTGAGAATATTGATGATTATACCTCTCTTGCAACATTCGATAATATTGTGGAAAATGCCGATGATAAAGAATGTGCCAGAAAAATTCTTGAAATATCAACAGAGCTTTCTTCTCCTTATAAAGAGGTGTTTTATATGAAGGCGTTGGGGGAATTACCATTTTCGGTAATTGCAGAAGTATTCGGTAAAACGGAAAGCTGGGCAAGAGTTACATATCACAGAGCGAGAGCTAAAATTTCAGAAAGGCTAGGTGACTTTAATGAATAAATTTGATTGCGATGTTATAAAGGATTTGTTGCCTTTGTATGCAGATAATGTTTGTAGCGAAAAGTCTGCAAATATAATAAAAGAGCATTTAAGCGAGTGTTCAGATTGTTCTGAAGAGCTCCGCAAAATAAAAGAATGTCCCGTTGTCCCTGCGGTTGACGAGGATATGAAAAAAGCAGTTAAAAATGCGGGTAAAAGAATCAAAAAAAACAAAAAGAAAACTATAATAGAAACAGTTGCGCTTGTACTTATTTTTGTTATTCTTTTTGGAGTTATCGGCATGTATCGCTTTATTTTGTACAGTGCTAAAGTTAACCATGAAACATTTAATAAGAGTGATAGTGTTTTTAACCAAGCTTGTGAGAGCATATCTGTTGATTTAATCAATAAAAAGGATTATGAAAATGATAGTGCGACATTATTTGTAGGAGATAAATATAAAATTGAAAGATTTGAAGAAAGCGATACCGAGAAATTAGTTATCAATAAAGATAAATATATTCATTTTATTGAACATGATACAGGTCTGATGGTTTATGGTATGAGCGAATATCTTGAAAACTATGTATTTTTACCTGCTAGACCATTTGTAAAATGGGGCGTAGAGTTTATGGGATATAATTCCGATTTTGCTCCCGGTTATGATTTATCACTTGAGGAAAAAATTCTTGAAATGGAGGAGCCTGAAGTACCCTTATTCTGTTCCCTGGAAACCTATTCAAAAGCCTTAGCTTACTATGCTATAAAAAATTCGATGGGTATAGGGACCGGTTACTTGCTTGTAAAAAACGAAGAGTTTTATTGTATAGGCACAAATTTGAATAATGGTGATAATAATATGTATAGCTTCATTATTCAATCAAAAACCGATCTTAATAAATCTATGCAAATTAATTTTTTCGGTTATGAATCTCAGGATGAAGTTGTAAAGGTGCTTTCAAGCCTTAAAATTAAATAAAGATTTGGAGTGGCGTGGTTAAACCACGTCACTCCGTTTTTTCTATATAATTGAATATAAAAGCACCTATAAGACCTACAGAAAGAAAGGCTCTTGATGTTGCAAACAATTCATCCGAAATCAACAGTAGCTCATAGTGGAAGGGTGTAAAATTTGCAAGGTTTGCAAAAATACCAATGGCGAAGAAGGTTCCGAATGAAATCAATGTGCATTTTATAATTAGCTTGGTTTTGTGTCCCAGCGTTTTATAGAATTTTATAATATTACTCAAATATAATCACCAAAGCAATATTAGTATATAATACTTTATTTTTCAATGGAAAATGCAGGATAAAGACACACAAAATGTGGAAAAACTATTGAATTGCAATACAAGACTTGGTATAATTATTTCACTTAATTCTGTTTACGGAGGCTGACAGTATGAAATGTCCCTTTTGTGGTTTTGAAGAAAGCAAGGTAATTGACTCCCGTCCTACAGACGAGGGTGAAAAAATACGCCGTCGCAGAGAATGTATGAGCTGCACTAAGCGTTTTACTACCTATGAAATTATTGAAAGTGTACCCATTGTGGTTGTTAAAAAAGACGGTAAATCCCGTGAGGTATTTGACCGGGCTAAGCTTTTCAATGGTATAATGAGAGCCTGTGAAAAGCGTCCTGTTTCCGTTGATGATATTGAAAATGCAATCAACGAGATTGAAGCAGAAATACAGAATTCTCTTGATAGAGAGGTTACCTCTGTCAGAATTGGTGAGCTTGTTATGGATAAGCTTAAAGATATCGACGAGGTTGCTTATGTTCGTTTTGCATCTGTTTATCGTCAGTTTAAGGATATTAACACCTTTATGAGCGAGCTCAAAAAGTTATTAATAGAAGAAAAATAATTTTAGGTTACCTTAGGGTAGCCTATTTGTGCTATTTAAGATTATGTTTAGTTTCATTTGTCCTGTTTGTAATAGCGTAATTTCGCTTTCGGCAAAAACATATAAATGCCCGAATAATCATTGCTTTGATGTATCTAAAGACGGCTATGTAAACCTTTTAATGTCACAACAGTCCTCCTTAAAACGCCATGGTGATGATAAGCTTATGGTAAAAGCAAGACGAGATTTTCTTGAAAAGGGTTATTATAGCGCTTTGAGGGAAAAGCTTTGTGAAACTTTGTTTAATACCTTTCCCGGTAAAGCAAGAATTATAGATGTAGGTTGTGGTGAAGGCTACTACACCTACGAGGTTTCTCGAAATGCTGATTTTGAGGTTTTAGGTATTGATATTTCAAAGGATGCTTTAAAGTTTGCTGCTAAAAGTGTAAAAAACAGCAGATTTGCAGTTGCAAGCGCTTTTTCATTACCTTTTGAGAACGAAAGTGCTGATTGTGTTTTAAGCGTATTTGCTCCAAGTGCCTATGAGGAGTTTTACAGAGTTCTAAAGACAAAAGGCAAGTTAGTTAAAGCCATACCTCTCGAAGACCATCTTTGGGAGCTTAAATGTGCCCTTTATAACGAACCCTATAAAAACAAGCCTGAAAAGCGAAACGATGAGCTTTTTGAGCTTGTTTCGATGTCTGAAATAAAATATAAAATTAAACTATCCGAAAAGGAAGATATAGAAAATCTTTTTAAAATGACACCCTATTATTACAAAACAAGTAGGGCTGATGCTGAAAGACTCCTTTCTTTAGAAAGCCTTGAAATAACAGTTCATTTCGGTGTGGAAATATACGAAAAGAGGTAAGCTTATGTACGAAAATAATTGGGAATCTTTAAATTCCAGAAAAGTACCCGAGTGGTTTGGTAAAGCTAAATTCGGTATTTTTATTCATTGGGGACTTTACAGTATCCCTGCTTATGCACCAATCAAAGACTATGCAGAATGGTATGGTTATGCCTGTAATATGGAAAACCCCGAAACAGAAGCGCAGGCAAAATATAAAGCCTTCCACAAAGAGCATTACAACTCAAGACCATATTACGATTTTAAAGATGAGTTTACCGGTCACCGTTTTGATGCTAATAAATGGGCTGACCTCTTTAAACGCTCCGGTGCAAAGTACATAAATTTTGTTTCAAAGCATCACGATGGCTATTGCCTTTATGAAACCAAATACGCTCCCGGACTTAATTCGGTTGAATGTGCACCCAAGCGTGACTTCCTTATGGAGCTTAAAAATGCTTTGGAGGGTACAGGTGTTCGTTTTGGTGTTTACCATTCTGTTTATGAGTGGTGGCATCCTTACTACCTTGAGGACCCTGAAAAATATGCTTTAGAGCATCTTCATCCAATGCTTAAAGAGCTTGTGGAAAAGTATCAGCCTGCAACCCTTTTTACAGATGGTGAGTGGGAGCACGAAAGCTCAGTTTGGCATTCTACTGAGTTTTTACAGTGGCTTTATAACGAGTCTTCTGTTAAGGATACAATTGTCCCTAATGACCGTTGGGGTAAAGAAACCAGAGGCAGAAAAGGTGGTAACTTTACAACAGAATACGGAATCATTGATGTGTATCTCGGTACAGAAAGACGAATCGAAGATGTTGAGCTTGACAGACCCTTTGAAGAATGTCGTGGTATCGGTCGCTCCTTCGGTATAAATAAGGAAGAAGGCTGTGAAAACTACCTTACTGTAAAAGAGCTTCTTATCACTCTTTGTGACCTTGTTTCAAAAGGTGGTAATTTCCTTCTTAATATCGGTCCTGATGGTGATGGTACAATTCCCCCTCTTATGGAAGAACGCCTTTTAGGTATGGGTAAATGGCTTGAAATAAATGGTGAGGCTATTTACGATAGCGAGGTTTATTCTAAAAAGAGTGGTAATGGTGTTTACTACACTCAGAGAGACGGCAATATTTATGCTATTACAGAGAAATTCCCATCAAAAGAAACAGTATTTGATGAAATTGCTTTTGATGAAAGCTATAAAATAGTCCTTCTTGGCTCTGAAGGTGAAGTAGTTGCAACAAGCAAAAACGGAAAGCTAGCATTAAAAACGGATATTTGTGCTCCCGAGGATGTGGCTTGTGAGCATCTTTATGTGTATAAAATTAGTAAATGATTTGATTTTTCAGGTGGATTATGAAGAACCTTATAGGGCATTTTATAACAATTACAAAGCATCGCCACCTTGTTATAAAGCATTGCAGAAAAGCCGGTGTTTTATGGCAAGGACTCAGGCATGATTTGTCTAAATATTCTCCTACGGAGTTTTTACCGGGTATAAAATATTATACGGGTAAGCGTAGTCCTAACGAAGGTGAGCGTTCGGAGAAGGGCTATTCACTTGCGTGGATTCATCACAAGGGCAGAAATAAGCACCATTTTGAATATTGGACCGATTATAACCCCGTTTCAAAATTGGTTGAGCCTGTAGAAATGCCTGTAAGATATGTAGCTGAAATGTTTTGCGACAGAGTTGCTGCCGGTAAAATATATAACGGTAAAAATTACACAGATGCTTCGCCACTAGAGTATTTTATGAAAGCAAAGCACAGAAGAGTTATTCATCCCAAAACATCAGACTTACTGGAAAGTCTTTTAACAATGCTCAGGGATTATGGCGAGGAGTATACCTTTGCTTATGTAAGAATGTTAGTGAAAAAAGATAAAGAAACAAGGAAAAAGCTTCCTGAAAAATAAAAATTTTGTAAACAATATTGATGTAAATTGTGATATTGTTGTTTTTGAAAGCTTCTTGTGTTAAAATATAGAAAAATTCAATGCTCGGAGGGCTTTATGAATAAAACGCCTATTATTACTATTATTGCTTTGCTGGTAGTTATTGTTGTAGCTTTCAGTGGTTGTGAATTTGAAATAAGCTTAAATGGGGAAGATAATGTTGTAACCTCTGTTGAATCCGTTGTGGTAACAGACGAAGAGGGTAGCACACATATAGAAACCGTAGTACACGAAATCACAACCGAGGCAGTTCCCGTTGTAACCATTGTTGAAGTTACTGATGATAAAGGAAAGGTTGTTGAAACTGAGAAGGTTACCCTTTCGCCTGAGGAAGTACAGCAGGGTAAGGATTTCTTTAATGGTAAAGACGATAAAACCGAAAACAATAAAGAAACCACTAAGGAAACTGAAATTTCAAAAGAGCCTGCAGCTGACCGTGTAACAACAACACCGGAAAACGACAATAAACCTATTCAGGATGATTTTGCTGTTCTCAATTCCAGCAGATATTTAATTGAAGGCAGAGTAGTTACAGCCGACGGAGTGTCATATCCTTATAAAATGGCAAGAGATGGTAGTCGATTTACCTTCAGAAGTGTTTTTGAAGGTGAGGAAATGTGCATAATTATGGGGTCAAAATATGTTTACCTTGTTTCACCGGAATCCAAAACCTATGCAAAAATAGCCAAAGATCTTATTGAGGATGAAACTGCTGATACGGATGAATTTGATGGGCTTCTTACAGGTGACGCATTCAATTTGTATGCAAACAAAAAAGAGGTTGATTCTTATACGGAAAAAATGTACGGTGTAAAGTACAAGGTTGTTGAATATGATGACGGTACAATGGATTATTTCAACGGAAAAACACTTGTACAGACAGTGTCTGAAGATGGTTCAATTCTTTACTATGATACAATTTCAACTGAGGTCAGCGAAGGCTTGTTTGTTCCGCCGGCTGATTATACAGAAGAAGTATTGACTTCAGAAAAAGCTTCTGAAATGGCTGAAGGTATGTCGACAACAGCTTGTACAGATCCAAACCACAATCATTAAAATATGAGTATGAATAAGGTTGCCCTTGTAACAGGGGGCGCAAGAGGTATTGGTAAGGCAATTTGCCGTGCACTTGCAAATGATGGATACAAAATTGCCATAAATTATAATAATTCTGAAAAACAAGCCATTTTATTAAAAAACGAACTCTCTGAAATAACTGATGTTGAAATTTTCAAATGTGATGTTTCTGATTCAGCTTCTGTTAAGGCGATGTTTTCTGATGTCGCTGAAACCTTGGGCAATGTAAATGTGCTTGTTAATAATGCCGGAATTGCAGAGCAAGCTCTTTTTACAGATATTACCGATGAAATGTGGCTGAAAATGCTCAATACAAATCTTTCAAGTGCTTTTTATTGCTCAAGAGAAGCTCTTAAAAATATGATTAACGAAAAATATGGGGTAATCATAAATATAGCTTCTATGTGGGGTGAGGTGGGTTCCTCTATGGAGGTTCATTACTCCGCTGCAAAAGCAGGCTTAATTGGTCTTACAAAGGCTCTTGCTAAAGAGGTTGGGCTTTCCGGTGTGCGTGTTAACGCAGTTTCACCGGGGGTTGTTCTTACGGATATGATGAGTTCATTTTCTGAAACCGATAAAGAGCTTTTAAAGGATGAAACACCTTTGAATTCTTTAGGGACTACCAAGGATATTGCCAATGCAGTCAGCTTTCTTGTCAGTGATAAAGCAAACTTTATTACCGGGCAGGTGCTTTCCGTTAATGGTGGATTTGTTATATAAAATACCTTGAGAAAGGGGTTATTAATATGAAAATTACGTTTATGGGTGCAGGCAGTACGGTTTTTGCAAGAAATGTTATTGGGGACTGTATGTGTTCTGAGGTTCTTCGTGACAGCGTTTTCGCTCTTTATGACATTGATGGCGAGCGTCTTAACGAAAGCAAGACCATTATTGAAGCTATGCAGAAAACAATGGGTGGCTATGGCAAGGTAGAGTGCTACCTTGGCGTTGAAAATCGTAAGGATGCTCTTCGTGGTGCAAGCTTCGTTGTTAATGCAATTCAGGTTGGTCTTTATGACCCTTGTACAATAATTGACTTTGAGGTTCCAAAGAAATACGGTCTTCGCCAGACTATTGCTGATACACTCGGTATTGGTGGTATTATGCGTGCCCTTCGTACAATTCCTGTTATGGATGACTTTGCCAAGGATATGGAAGAAGTTTGTCCTGATGCCCTTTTCCTTAACTACACTAACCCTATGGCTATGCTTTCAGGCTATATGCAGAGATATACCGGTGTTAACACAGTCGGACTTTGCCACAGTGTCCAGACCTGCTCTTCAGACCTTCTCAATCAGTTGGGTATGCAAGACAAGTTAGACGGCAGAAGAGAGCTTATTGCAGGTATTAACCATATGGGCTGGCTCCTTGAAATTGCAGATAAAGACGGTAATGACCTTTATCCCGAAATCAAGAGCAGAATTCAGGCGAAAATTGATGATCCTGACTTCGATAACAAGGTCAGACTTGAGTATATCAAGCATTTTGGTTATTATTGTACAGAGTCAAGCGAGCATAATGCTGAGTACAATATGTTCTACATAAAAAGTAAATATCCTGAGCTTATTGAAAAATATAATATTCCCCTTGATGAATATCCCCGTCGATGTGTAAATCAGATTGCAGGCTGGAAAAAGGAATATGCAGAGATGCTTGAAAAGGGCGTTAAAGAACATAAACGCTCTAATGAATATGCTTCTCATATTATGGAGTCCGTTGCAACTAACACACCTTATAAAATAGGTGGTAATGTTCTTAACAGAGGGTTTATTACAAACCTTCCTGCTGAAGCCTGTGTTGAAGTGCCTTGCCTTGTTGACGGTAAAGGTGTTCACGGTACATATGTTGGTGCACTTCCTGTTCAGTGTGCTGCAATGAATATGACTAATATCAATGTTCAGCTTCTTACAATTGAAGCTGCAAAAACAAGAAAGCTTGAGCATATTTATCAGGCTGCTATGCTTGACCCACATACTGCTAGTGAATTAAGCATTGATGAAATTAAGAATATGGTTGATGACCTTATTGAAGCTCACGGCGATTTCTTACCTAAATACCATTAATTAACATAAGTTAATAACAAAAAAACAGTTGACATTTTAAATATGAAATGGTAAACTCTATCACATAAAATAAACCTGTGACGAAGAGTAGTAAATGTTAAGGAAGCTTAAAGAGAGTCGGCGCCGGTGGAATGCCGATAGTGGAATTTTCATTGAATGGACTTCTGAGGGCGAACTGAATTAAGTAGGGGAGACGGTAAGCAACCGTTAAAATGCTATGTGTATGTCAGTACACAGTAGAGTGCGTGTTTTACACGAATTTGGGTGGTACCGCAGGATTATTGAACCTGTCCCATATTTTATGGGGCAGGTTATTTTATTTTTTTTAGGTGATTATTTATGCTTTTAACAAAACGATGGCGTAGCACAGATTAATTTAATAAAAGCTGTAATTTATGAAACGATAAAGGAGAATTTACTATGATTTTTAATAATGTTGATTTTGATACCTATTACAAGGATTATCCCACCAAAGAAGGTTATTTCGGCAAATATGGTGGCGTTTATATTGATGAAAAATTAAAAGCCCCTATGCAGGAAATTACTGAAGCTTATTATGATATTTGCCAGTCAAGAAAGTTTATTGCAGAGCTTCGCAGAATAAGAAAAGAGTTTCAGGGCAGACCTACACCTATTACACACCTTGAAAGACTTTCAAATAGCATAGGCAGAGTTCAGCTTTATGCAAAACGTGAGGACTTAAATCATTCAGGTGCACATAAGTTAAATCACTGTATGGGTGAAGCTCTTCTTGCAAAATATATGGGTAAAAAGAAAATTATTGCCGAAACAGGTGCAGGACAGCACGGTGTTGCCCTTGCAACAGCTGCTGCATATTTCGGTCTTGAATGTGATATTTATATGGGGGCTGTTGACATTAAAAAACAGGCGCCCAACGTTGCAAGAATGAAAATTCTTGGTGCTAATGTTATTGAGGTTACTCACGGTCTTCAGACACTTAAAGAAGCCGTTGATGCAGCTTTTGATGCCTATAGTAAAGAGTATAAGGATTGTATATATTGCATCGGTTCAGTTCTTGGCCCTCATCCGTTCCCTATGATGGTTAGAGATTTTCAGAGCGTAGTTGGTATTGAGGCAAGGGAGCAGTTTATTGAAATGACAGGTCATTTGCCCGATTCAATTGTTGCTTGTGTTGGTGGTGGCTCAAATGCTGCAGGTCTTTTTGCCGGCTTCCTTAATGACCCTGTTGATATTTACGGTGTAGAGCCTCTGGGCAGAGGTCCTAAGCTTGGTGACCATGCTGCAAGCCTTAAATATGGTACAGAGGGTATAATGCACGGCTTTAACAGCATTATGCTCAAAGATGAAAATGGTGATCCTGCACCGGTTTATTCAGTAGCAAGTGGTCTCGATTATCCGTCTTCCGGTCCCGAACACGCTTTCTTGCAGGATATTGGCAGAGTTAAGTATGATGTTGTTGATGACGAGGAAACAATTGATGCTTTCTTTAAGCTTTCTCGTCTTGAAGGTATTATTCCTGCTATTGAAAGCTCCCACGCAGTAGCTTATGCTATGAAAATGGCAAAGGAAATGGATCACGGTTCAATTCTTATTAACCTTTCAGGCCGTGGCGATAAGGATATGGACTATGTAATTGAGAATTTTGGAATAAGATAAGCTTGTGCCGGGCTTCGAAAGCTCGGCATATTTTTGTGGCATATAATTGCGTTTTTTGTAGCTGAAAAGCTTATTGTTGCTTAATATACTTTTTTATTTATTTAGATTGTTTTTCGTAAAATGAAATTTTCTTGTATTGACTTATCAGTTTGTTTGTTGTATAATTAGCCATATTTGTAAAAATGATGATCAGGCGCCTGTAGGCAGAGTATGATGCGGAGCATTCGGTCAAGAGAGCGATTGTTGGTGGGAATATCGCACGAAACCGTAGACAGAAGTTCGACCTGGGAGTTTTCTGTGAAAAGCAGAATGTAGATGCTGCATTAAAGCATACAAAGTGGCGACTATGTCGCAATTTGAGTGGTACCGCGGATTTTATTTCGTCTCATATTAATATGAGACGAATTTTTTTATTTTTAGTTACCTTTATAGGAGGAGTATTATGAATCAGTCAATTCTCAGTCTGAGAGAAAAAATGGACAATACACTTTTGACAGCTTCTACCGTTGCCGATTTAGACAATATTAAAGTAGAATATCTGGGCAAAAAAGGTCTTGTTACAGCTTTGTTAAAAAATATGGGAGCTCTTTCTCCTGAAGAAAGAAAGTCTTTTGGTAGTGAAGTAAATGCTCTTAAAAGCTATGCTGAACAGGCTATAGCTGAAAAAATGGAGCAGCTCCAAGCCTTGGAATTACAAAAAGAATTAGATGCAGTTGAGGAATTTGATGTATCTGTTCCTCCTGTTTTGGAGCACGGCTCTTATCATCCGGTTACTTTGGTACAGCGTAAATGTGAAGAGGTTTTCCGTACTATGGGCTTCATTGTTGAGGATTACAGTGAAATCGTTACTGACTACGAGTGCTTTGAATCCTTGAATATTCCACCCTTCCATCCCGCTCGTGATATGCAGGATACCTATTACCTTGATAACGGACAGCTTCTTAAAACACAGACATCCGCTGCACAGAATGCTATCTACAAAAAATATAAGGATGCTCTTATTAATGAGGGTAAGCCCATAAAGGCTGTTTTCCCGGGCAGATGCTTCCGTAACGAAGCTACCGATGCCTGCCACGAAAATACATTCTTCCAGATGGAAGGCGTTATGGTTGGTAAGGATATTTCCATTTCTAACCTGATTTATTCTATGAAGACAATGCTTAGTGAGGTTTTTGAAAACTATGATCTTAAAGTTCGTCTTCGTCCCGGCTTCTTTCCCTTCGTTGAACCGGGTTTTGAATTGGATATCAGCTGCCAGATTTGTGGTGGAGAAGGCTGTCCTTCCTGTAAGCACAGTGGCTGGCTTGAATTGTGTCCTTGTGGTATGATTCACCCCAATGTTTTGCGTGAAGGTGGTATTGACCCCGACGAATATACCGGCTTTGCTTTCGGTTTAGGTCTTACAAGACTTGTTATGATGAAATACGGTGTTAAAGATATCCGTGATCTTAATGGCGGCTCTCTTAACGCAATGAGTCAGTTCATCGAAGATAAATAAGGGAGAGGTGTAGTTTTATGTATATTTCTATGAATTGGATCAGAGATTTTGTTGATCTCTCCGGTTTAGATGTTAATAAATTGATTCGTCAGTTTTCTTTATCCACAGCAGAGGTAGAAAACGAGATTTTTTACAAAGGTAGCGATGTAGAGGGGATAGTTGTTGCTGAAATAAAATCAGTAGAAAATCATCCCGAATCTAAAAAGCTCCACCTTCTTAAAGTAGACATTGGTGAAGCAGAGCTTGTTGACGTTGTTTGTGGTGCGCCCAATGTTCGTGTTGGTATGAAAACTGCCTTTGCTAAAGTTGGTGCACGTATTGGTGAAATTGTTATTGCACCCCGTCCTTTAGCAGGTGCAATGTCTTACGGTATGTGTTGCTCAGAGAAGGAGCTTGGCATCAGTGATGACAATTCCGGTATTATGGATCTTGATGTGGCTTTGTCAAATGGTAAAGACTTAAAAGAGTGTTTCGAAATTGATGATATCGTTTTCGAGGTTGATAATAAATCACTTACAAACCGTCCTGACCTTTGGGGTCATTATGGTATTGCCCGTGAATTTGCAGCTCTTTCAGGTAGAGAGCTCAAGCCTCTTAATATAGCTGACCTTTCTGCTTATTCTGATCTTCCTGCTTTGGATATTAAAATTGAAGACAACGATTGTCTTCGTTATTCAGGTATTAAATTTGATAATGTTTCTGTAAATGTAAGTCCTGTTAATATGCGTATCCGTCTTTATTACTGTGGTATGCGTGCTATTAACTTCCTTACAGATATGACTAACTACCTTATGCTTGAGGTTGGTCAGCCAATGCACGCTTTCGATTCCCGTAAGGTTCAGAAAATTCGTATTAAGAAGTTTGATAAGCCCTTTGAGTTCAAAACTCTTGACGGTGCTGCACGCAATATTGACGAAAACACACTTATGATTTGCAATGACAATGAGCCTGTAGCTATTGCAGGTATTATGGGTGGTCTTGATTCTGAAATTGTTGAAGACACTACCTCTCTTACATTGGAATCAGCTTGCTTTGATCCTGTTTCTGTACGTAAATCTTCTGCAAGACTTGCTCACCGTACAGATGCGTCACAGCGTTATGAAAAGACGCTTGACCCTGAGCTTACAGTTACTGCTGTTGCACGTTTTGTTCAGCTTTTAACAGAAATTGATAGTGAAGCCAAGGTTATTTCCTGTCTTACAGACGATTACAACAGAACCTATGAGCGTAACACAATCACTCTTGATAAGGCTTATGTAGATCGTTACACAGGCATAGGTGATGCAATTTCCAATGAGCATATTGAAAAAACACTCAAAGCATTAGGCTTTGAGGTTGAGGCTGATGGTGACAAGTTCACAGTTAAGGTTCCTTCCTGGCGTGCAACAAAGGACGTTACAATGAAGGCAGACTTGATTGAGGAAATCACTCGCATTTATGGCTACGATAACTTTGTACCCCATACAGCAAAGACAGCTCTTTATCCTGTTCGTATGGAAATTGAAAAAAGTGTTGAAGATAATCTCAAGGATATACTTGTTAAACGCTTTGGTCTTCACGAATTACATTCTTATGTATGGGCATATTATGATGAATACAAAAAGTTAGGTATTGAGGTTACAGATAATGTTAAAATCTTAAATGCAACTAACCCTAACCTTGAAACATTAAGACGTTCAATCGTACCCACACAGCTTTGCCAGGTTAAGATTAACACAGGCTATGCCTCTGATTTTGGTGTATTTGAAATAGGACGTGTTGTTGACGGCTTGAAGGATGACGGACTTTGCAACGAACGCAAAAAGCTTACAATAACTCTTTTCAGCAAAACTGAAAGCATCAAGGATTTGTATTTCAAGCTCAGAAATGTTTTAGCTGTTGCTATAAATGAGATAAAGCATAAGGAGCTCACCTTCAGTAAGCTTGAAGCAGCTTATAGCTACCAGCATCCCAAAAACCTTAATGTGGTTATCTGTGATGGTGTAGCTCTTGGTGAAATCGGTATTGTTCATCCTTCAGTATCAAAGAAAATTGATAAAAAAGCTTCTATTGTATATGCTGAATTGGATGTTACTGAAATCAGTAAGCTTGAAAATGCCGGCATACACTATGAAGAAGCATCAAAATATCCCGGTATGGAAATTGACCTTACATTTATGTCTGAGTCTTATGCACCTATTAAGGCTGTAATTGAAGCTACAGCTTCACCGTTGTTGAAGAAAACCAAGGTTGTAGATATCTACGTAGATGACGAAGGCAAGGCAATAACAGTTCGTCTTGTTTTCTCCAGTATGGACAGAACACTTACCCGTGAGGAAGTACAGGTTGTTATTGACGGCATTATTGAGACTTTGTCAAAAGAGAATATTAAGCTTAAATCATAATGCTTGTGGCAAATATTAAGCTGTAAAATTTGATTAAAAAGAACGAAGTGCTATATGTTTTATAGTTGCTTCGTTCTTTGTTTTTGTGTGTTATTTAATAAAATAGCACACAAAAAAATAGAGAAACCACAAAGTGTGATTTCTCTATATTTGGTGCGGGTGTTCATAAGGGATTTGCCTGATTTTAGTGCTTATGCCATTACTATTAGGAATGGTTTTGATAAAAAGAAACTGCCCTCAAAAAATGAGAGCAGTAAAAATATTTAATCTAACTGTTTCTTATCGTCTATTATACTTTGCTGTTTTTCTTTCAGCATTTCATTAAGCTTTTTAGTATTCTGTTTAGTTACGTAATAAATAATTGCCCAAACTGCCAAATAGCCTACAACAAAAATACCTGAAAAAACCAAAATTGGTGTTGCACCCCATTCAATCCAATCATTAATCAGATAAGCACCTAAATAGCTGAAATATAAGATAATACCGTGAATTAAAATTGCCGACATCAAGGGTAAGCGTTCTATGTGATAAACAGCATTCATACCGCCTGCTGTAAAGGCAAGTACAGTTATTGAAAAAATTCCTGTACAGACCTGATTGACAGTTAATGTATCTATCAGACCTTTATAATGCAGAATCAGATATAAAACAGCAAGAACAATCGGACCGAAACCGCAAGCAATCAGACCTCTGCGAAAAAATTCTGTAATAAGTCTTTTCATATTCCCTCGTACCTCCTTCTTATTTGTGAAAAACAACGTCTTGAAACATACTCACGATAACCGCACCTAAATACTGCATCCACACCGCCGTTGAACACAGCATCAAATCGCTCAATGCGATGTTCGTTGGCAAGAGTAGACTTGTTAATGCGAATAAAATAAGAAGGCAGAATATTTTCTAAATCACGAAGTCTTTCCTGAATACGGTAGCGTTTTCCCTTCGTATCGACAGCTATTACCTTTTTATCAACAACAGTTATACACTCTATTTCAGAGAATAAGAGCTTTTTCATCTCATCATCATTGTATCCCATAATGCTTTCAGTACCGGAAAAGCTACAGACGAGATTTTCTATCTGCTCGGTAAGAGAAGAGGGAGCGTGAACTTTTGCAATTATCTCTTCGTCCGCATCTTTATCTATAATGAGTTTGTATTTCATCGCATCAAATCCTTATTGTTTTTTCATTTGTCTGAGGAAGCTGAGAACAGCTATCGCAGTTATAAATACACTGTACAGAATAATGGGCATAATGTGAGTTATGGCAAGCTCAAAGTTTCCGCTGAATAAAGCTTTTTCCATTTCTGCTGCGTGAACAAACGGTAGCACATTCGCAATTTTTTCAAAAAATCCCCCCACAAGTTTCAGATCAAACCATACTCCGGATAGCCACGCAGAGAGATTAGTAAGTAATGCACCGCAAATGCCGCCGACTTGTTTAATACCAAAGATACTGCCACATAAAAGCCCTAATGCAATATTGAAAACAGCCATAGGTATAATACCTATTATAGCATAAATAATGTTTATGCTGACTGTCAATCCCAAAGGAATCGCAAACAGGTAACAAATAATTGTCTGACTAATGGTAAGTGGTAAAAGCGGTAGCATATATCCAAGAATAAAATCAAAACCCGTAAGTGGTGTTGCGTATAATCTTTGCAAAAAAGCACTTTCTCGGTCCTTAGCAATCAGCGTGGCAGAGAAAAGTGTCATAAATGATAAACCAAACACAGTAATACCGGGCGTAAGTGTGTCAATATCAAACAATTCTGCGGGGATATTTTTCTGCAAGCTACTCAAAAGTAATAGTAACACCAAAGGAAAACCGAGACCGAAAGCAAGGTTTATCGGGTCACGCAGAATCTCCTTTATACACCTTTTTGCAAATGTCAACATTCTCATAATGCACCCTCCTTCACAATAGAAACGAAGGCTGCTTCAAAGTTATTTGCACCTGTCTTTATCTTCAATTCTTCTGCAGTTCCTACAGCAAGAAGATTACCGTCTTTCATTATACCTATACGGTCAGAAAGTGATTCTGCTTCTTCCATATAATGTGTTGTTAGAATAACGGTTACTTTGCCCTTCAATGAGCGAATCATATCCCAAAGTTCGTGCCGTGCAATAACATCCAAGCCAAGAGTAGGTTCATCTAAAAAGAGAATTTGGGGTTCACTGATTAGTGCCATAGCAATACTTACGCGGCGTTGCCATCCACCTGACAGCTTACCTGCCTTTCTCTTTAAAACAGACTCTAAAGCAAATTGCTCGGTAAGCTCATTGATTTTGGCTTTGCTTTTTTCTTTAGTAACCCCATGAATACCACACATTAAATTAAGGTTTTCCTTTACAGAAAGATTAGGAGCTACTGCAGTTTCCTGAGGTGATACACCAATCAATCGTTTTACCTGTTCGGGTTGTTTAGTTACACTGTATCCACCTATAAATGCATCCCCATCCGTTGGCTTTGTTATACAGGTTAACATTTTTATCGTTGTAGTTTTTCCGGCTCCGTTAACACCTAACAAAGAAAAGAGTTCTCCTTGTTGTATTTCTAAATTGAGCTTATTCACGGCAGTAAGATTTTTGTATCTTTTTACAAGCTCAACTGTTTTTATTTCTTGCATTTACGTTAGCCTCCTTTTTATTTGCAGTACCATCATAGCAAATATAAAAGAGGAAATGTTGGTTTTTATTTAATCGGTCTTTTATCGCATCTCATCGGTTGCAAAAAGTATATCACATTAACAACTTGTATTTCAAATTACATATCCTTGTACGTTAATTTTCAGTACAAGAATTTTTCAATGCAAAATTTTCAAGTAAAGGAAGTGAAAAAATGCTTTAGCAAACTAACAAAAAACAGTAAAAACGTGGGACAAGTCTTAGCAAGCACTGGATTTGTGCATACAAATCCCACTTGTTAGGGGCAGCCCTAAAACCCAGAAAAAAGTCGCACTCCGAAAGGAATGCGACGATACATAAAACTATATCAAACTATATACAAAACTCTATTTTAAGCAAAAAAATTGAGTATTCACAGGCCAAATACCTTATGAATACTCACTATGGTGCCGGTGACCGGACTTGACGGGCTCTGCCCGTCATTCGCTACGCGAACACCCGATTATGTTCGCCTTCGGCGAGGACCGGTTCAAGTCCTA
>JAZPXQ010000008.1:0-18683 GCA_045543695.1 Acutalibacteraceae bacterium
AGTATTATTTTTTCTGTATCATTTTTCTCAATCTTACCAATTATGTATGCATCTTCGCCATTTTCTTTTAGTATTTGAACTGCTTTTTCTGCATCTTCTTTATTTACAACAACTGTCATTCCTACACCCATATTAAATGTATTGAACATATCTCTTTCAGGAATGTTGCCCCATTTTGCAATTACATCGAAAATAGGAAGCACCTTAACAGCAGACTTATCAATTTTTGCACACAAGCCATCAGGGATGCTTCTTGGAATATTCTCGTAGAAGCCACCACCTGTAATGTGTGAAATACCTTTTACATTAACCTTTTCTAAAAGTGCAAGAACAGGCTTAACATAAATCTTGGTGGGAACAAGTAAAGCCTCTGCAATGCTTTTGCCACCTAATTCTTCACGCTCTACGTAAAGCTCGGGGTTGTTGTTATCAATATCAAAAACCTTACGGCACAAGCTGAAGCCATTTGAGTGAATACCTGTTGAAGGAAGTGCAATAACAACATCGCCTGCAGCCATTTTGCTGTTATCAATCATTTTGGGCTTATCTACAACACCCACTGCAAAGCCTGCAAGGTCATAATCCTCAACGGGCATCAAGCCGGGATGCTCAGCAGTTTCACCACCTGTAAGTGCACAGCCTGACTGAACACAGCCCTCTGCAACGCCACTAACGATTTCAGCGATTTTTTCCGGAATATTTTTACCACAGGCAATATAGTCAAGGAAATACAAGGGCTTTGCGCCAACACAAACAATATCGTTTACACACATAGCAACTGCATCAATACCGATTGTGTCGTGCTTATCCATAAGAATAGCTAATTTAACCTTTGTGCCACAACCGTCAGTACCTGAAACCAGTACAGGATGCTCCATACCCTTAGCAAAGCCAAGGTCAAAGCAACCGCCGAAGCCACCAACATCATCCATTGAGCCTTCGTTGCGTGTTCTGGCAATGTGTTTTTTCATAAGCTCAACTGCTTTGTAGCCTGCAGTAATATCAACACCTGCTGCTGCATAACTTTCTGATCTTGAATTATTCATATCTATTCTCCTATAAATTATTTATAAATTAACAAAATCAACCTTTACCGTTCCAGCAATATGTGCAAAGCTCTTCCTCGGGAAGTCCTATTGCTTTTACAATACCCTCTAAGGACTGGAACTCAAGAGAAGCAAAATGAAGCTTTTCACAAATTGCTTTTCTCATTTTTGCACCACGCTCTGTAGAAGCATCGCTATATTCGTCAAGGTGCTTAAAGCCTTCCTCGCCCTCAAGCTCCATAATAGTGCTTCTTGAAATAAGGTCCATATCACTTGTACCTCTTGAGAAGTTAAGGAACTTACAGCCATACATAATGGGAGGACATGCAGAACGCATATGAACCTCTTTTGCACCATTTTCATAAAGGAATTCAACAGTTTCACGAAGCTGTGTACCCCTTACAATGCTGTCGTCAACAAAAAGAAGCTTTTTATCCTTAATCAGCTCATGAATAGGAATCTGCTTCATTTTAGCAACCCTGTTACGCTCCTTCTGGTTAGAAGGCATAAAGCTTCGTGGCCAAGTGGGAGTGTATTTAATGAAAGGACGGGCAAAGGGTACGCCACTTTCATTTGCGTAGCCAATAGCGTGAGGAGTACCTGAATCGGGAACACCACTGACATAATCAATGTTCTGTGCCTCACCTAAAAGCTTATCGGTCTGTGCCATAATCTTTCCGTTTTCATAACGCATAGCCTCAACATTTCTGCCTTCGTAGCAGGATGTGGGATAGCCATAGTATGACCAAAGGAATGCACAGATTTTCTTTTTTTTTCTTGCCGGAGTAAGAACTTTAACTTCATCTGCAGAAATTTCAACAATTTCGCCGGGGCCTAATTCCTTGTAGTCCTCAAAGCCTAATTTCTTATAAGCGAAATCCTCAAAGGATACACAGAAGCCATCTTCACGCTTACCGATAAGCACGGGGATTCTGCCCACCTTATCTCTTGCAGCAATAATGTTTCCGTCATCTTTAAGAATAAGTATTGATGAAGTTCCGTCAATCATATCCTGAGCAAAACGAATACCCTCTGCAAAATCAGTTTTCTGGTCAATCATTGCCGCAACAAGCTCAGAGGAGTTAATACCCTCACTTGTCATAGCACCGAAATGACCACCACTGAAGGCAAGATATTGATTAACAAGCTCTTCGCTGTTATTTATGATACCAATAGTACTGATAGCATAAAGCCCGTGATTTGAACGCATCAAAAGGGGTTGTGCGTCTGTATCACTGATACAGCCTATTGATGAATTACCACTCATCTGGTCAAGAATATTCTCGAACTTTGTTCTGAATGGAGAATTTTCTATTTTATGTATTTTTCTCTGTATACCTTTTTCTTTATCGTATGCAGCCATACCTGCACGACGAGTTCCCAAGTGGGAATGATAATCAACTCCGAAAAAAGTATCAAGCACAGCATCATTTTTAGATACTATACCAAAAAAACCACCCATTTTACACCTCGTTAATAAATTATTATCAACTCCATCAAAAAATCAAGTGAGGAGTTAGGAGTGAGGAGTTAGGAGTGCACGGACCTGCGGTCGGCATTATATAAATAGTAGTACAAGAAGTAGGCTCCTCTATTTTCATTGTAATCATATTTTATACTTTGATAACAATCCGATAGAAGAACTATTTCGGTTAGCGAAGCTTATAATTGCGTCGCAGACCCGACATTCCTCACTCCTAACTACTCACTCCTAACTTAACATCATATTTTTATAATTTTAATTAAATTTTTGCTCTATCGCCTTATTCTTTTCAAGAACTGTTGCAGTATCTTTAGCTCTTTTATCTGCAAGCTTCTTTTCAAGCTCGGGTTCACCTAAGGAAAGAATTTCAATTGCAAGTAAAGCAGAGTTTACAGCACCGTCAATTGCTACAGTTGCAACGGGAATACCCGAAGGCATCTGCACAGTTGAAAGAAGAGCTTCCATACCACCAAGGTTCTGTGACTTAATCGGAATACCGATAACAGGAAGAGTTGTGTTTGCAGCAACTGCACCTGCAAGGTGAGCAGCCATACCTGCAGCTGCAATAATTACACCAAAGCCGTTTGAACGGGCATTTGCGCTGAACTCTTTTGCTTCAACAGGTGTTCTGTGAGCAGAAAAAACGTGAACCTCAAAGGGAACATCAAAATCTTTAAGAGTGTTTATTGCTTTTTCAACAACGGGTAAATCGCTATCGCTACCCATAATAATTCCGACTTTTTTCATATAAAACATCCTTTCATTCGGACAATTACTTGGCCTGTGTCTCACAGTAGATACAACGGTAAACACCGTTATCCTTATCTGTAAGCTTAAAAATGTGATTTATCTCCTGCTCCGTTGATGTAATGCAACGGGGATTTTTGCACTTAATAACATTTGTAAGGGTCTGAGGAAGCTCAAGCGTGCGCTTCTCAACAAGCTCACAATTTTTAATTACATTAACTGTTGTGCCGGGGTCAACATAGCCAATGACATCAATATTAATATCAATGTCTGCATCAATTTTGATTATGTCCTTTTTGCCCATTTTCTTACTTGCAACATTTTTGATAATTGCAACAGAGCAATCCAGATTATCAAGTCCCAGAAGATCATAAAGCCTCATACCACGTCCGGCTGTAATGTGGTCAATAACAAAACCGTTTGTAATGGAATCTATATTCATTTTTCTGCCTCCTCCAATAATTTGAGAATAAGCGCCATACGAATGTATTTTCCGTAAAGAACCTGTTTAAAGTAACAAGCCCTGGGGTCATCATCAACTGCAACACTTATTTCATTCACTCGGGGAAGCGGGTGCATAATGCACAAGTCCTTTTTAGCATTAACAAGCTTCTTGGGTTCAAGAATATAGCTGTCCTTGAGGCGTAAATAATCCTCCTCGTTGAAGAAGCGCTCACGCTGTACTCTTGTCATATAAAGAATATCAAGCTCAGGCATTACGCTTTCAAGGTCAGTAGTCTGCTTGTAAGGGATACCGTTCTTTTTAAGAACATCCTTTTTAATATAGCTGGGAAGCTTCAATTCCTCAGGTGAAATAAGTACAACCTTAATACCACTGTATCTTGAAAGAGCAGTAATAAGAGAGTGAACTGTTCTGCCGAATTTAAGGTCACCACAGAAGCCAACTGTAAGGTTTTCAAAGCCACCCTTTTCACGCTGAATTGTAAGTAAGTCTGTAAGGGTCTGGGTGGGGTGATTATGACCACCGTCACCTGCATTTATAACAGGAATAGTAGCATGCTGTGCAGCCACAAGGGGCGCACCCTCTTTAGGATGACGCATTGCAATAATATCTGCATAGCAGCTTATGGTTTTTGCTGTATCTGCTACGCTTTCGCCCTTTGCAGCAGAGGAATTGTTTGCTGCTGAAAAACCGATAACACTACCACCCAACTCAATCATTGCAGCCTCAAAGCTAAGGCGTGTTCTTGTGGAGGGTTCAAAGAAAAGTGTAGCAAGCTTTTTTCTTTTACACTTTTCGCAGTATTTATCGGGATTATCTATAATGTCATTTGCTGTTGCAATAAGCTCGTTAAGCTCATCAACAGTAAAATCGAGAATATCAATTAAGCTTCTCATACTACTAATCCCCTTTTTATATTTTTTAATTCGGAAAATGCTTAAATTATTCTTTAGCACCGTTGATAGCTAAATAATTTTTTATTCTTTCAACATTTTCTTTGTTTTTCTCGTCTTCTTCGAGATACTCGATAATATCGTAAACATCAACAACAGAATATACGGGGAAGCCATATTCCTCGCCAACCTCTGCCATAGCAGATTTTTCTGTCTGACCCTTTTCCTTACGGTCAACCATGACAAAGGTTGCAGCAACCTTTGTGCCTTTAAGACCTGAAAGGATGGACATACTTTCACGGATAGCAGTACCGGCTGTAATAACGTCCTCAACAATTACTATTTCTTCACCCTCCTGGGGTTTGTAACCAACGAAAACGCCACCTTCACCATGGTCTTTTTCCTCTTTACGATTAAAGAAGAAGGGAACGTCAAGTCCATTTTTTGCAAGAGCAACTGCAACAGAAACAGCTATGGGAATACCCTTGTATGCAGGTCCGTAAAGAACTGTTTTCTTGTTGCCTACCTTTTCAAAATATGCTTTAGCATAAAATTCACCAAGCTTACAAATCTGTTCGCCTGTTTTAATATCGCCAGCGTTGATGAAATAAGGGATTTTTCTACCACTTTTTGCTGTGAAATCACCAAATTTAAGAACGCCTGCACTCTCTAAAAACTGTATAAATTCTCTTTTGTAGCTTTCCATAATATTTTTTCTCCTCTAATTAATCACAAAATTCTGCAACGCACCTGTTATATGCTGCAACGGGGTCTTCTGCTGCTGTAATGGGTCTGCCCACAACAATGTAGTCAGAACCGATTTTCTTTGCTTCTGCAGGAGTCATAACTCTCTTTTGGTCACCAATATCACCGTCAGCAAAGCGCACACCGGGAGTAATTGTAAGGAAATCCTTACCACAGGTTTCGTGAACCTTACCTGCCTCAAGGGGTGAGCAAACAACACCGTCAAGACCTGCAACCTTTGCATTGTGAGCATAGTGCATAACAACCTTGTCAATAGGCTCTTTAATAAGAAGGTCCTTTTCCATTCTTTCCTGGTCAGTAGAGGTAAGCTGTGTAACAGCAATAAGAAGGGGTCTTGTACCGTCAGGACGTGTAAGTCCTTCAAGTGCGCCTTCCATCATACTGATTGTACCTGATGCGTGAAGGTTTGTAATATCAACATCAAGGTTAGAAAGAACTGCCATTGATTTTTTTACTGTGTTGGGAATATCGTGAAGCTTCAGGTCAAGGAAAATCTTATGACCTCTCTTTTTAATTTCACGAACAATCTGTGGGCCTTCTGCATAGAAAAGCTCCATACCGATTTTTACGAAGGGCTTTCTGCCACCCTCGAATTTATCAAGAAACTCATAAACCTTTTCTGCACTTGAAAAGTCACAAGCAACAATTACGTCTTTACCCATTATTTTGCGCCTCCTATAATCTCACTTAAATTGTTTATTCCGTATTTATCCATTACTGCAGGCAATTCGTTGATAATATCACGGCATACACAGGGGTCAATAAGGTTTGCCGCACCAATTTCGACTGCAGTTGCACCTGCAAGCATCATTTCTATAACATCCTCAGCAGTAGATACACCACCCATACCAACAACCGGTATGTTTACTGCATTTGCAACCTGATAAACCATACGAACTGCAACAGGGAAAATTGCACTTCCGGAGAAGCCACCCATTTTATTTGCAATTACAGGTTTCTTTGTTTTAAGGTCAATTCGCATACCTAAAAGAGTGTTAATAAGGCTGATACCGTCTGCACCTGCTGCCTCGCACTCTTTTGCTATTGCAACAATATCTGTTACATTGGGAGAAAGCTTTATAATTACAGGCTTTGTTGTTACAGCCTTAACTGCTGCTGTAACCTCTGCTGCAGCTTTTGGGTCTGTGCCGAAGCTCATACCACCACCGTGAACATTGGGACAGCTTACATTAACCTCAAGCCAGCCAACCTGCTCCTCTTTGTCAAGCTTTTCGCAGGTATAAGCATAATCGGAAACTGCAAATCCGCTTACATTTGCCATAACCTTTTTGTTAAAGCATTTTTTAAGCTTGGGAAGCTCCTCGCTTATAACCTTTTCAACGCCGGGGTTCTGAAGACCAACAGCATTTATCATACCTGCAGTACATTCTGCAATTCGGGGTGTAGGGTTCCCGAAACGGGCATCCTTTGTTGTACCCTTAAAGGAGAATGTGCCAAGGCAATTTATATCATAAATCTCTGCAAACTCATAACCATAGCCAAAAGTACCACTAGCAGGAATTATGGGGTTATCAAGCTCTATTCCACAAAGATTAACACTTAATCTGCCCATAAAATTTCCTCCTTCTCAAGCACGGGGCCGTCCTTACAAATTCGCTTGTAGCCTGTAATGGTTTTGCAGGAGCAGCCCATACAAGCACCAAAGCCACAGCCCATTCTTTCTTCAAAGCTGAACTGACCGCTTGTCTTGCTTGCCTTGTAAATCGCTTTGAGCATAGGCTCAGGACCACAGGTGTAGAAATACGAATAATCAATATCCTTCATAGCATCAGTAACAAAGCCCTTTATTCCGTAAGAGCCATCTGCTGTTGTAACGTAAACCTCTGCACCTAAAGCCTTGAAATCCTCTTCGCAGAAAATTTCCTCCTTAGTGTTGAAGCCAAGAACAACACTGACCTTCTTACCCTGGGCAATAAGCTTTTTACAAAGCATATAAAGGGGTGGAACACCTACGCCCCCACCTAAAAGCAAGGGCTTGTCACCCGAAGGTGAAAGGTCATAGCCATTACCAAGACCTGTGAGAATGTTAAGCTCCTCACCTGCAGACATTTTTGCCATCTGCTCTGTACCCTTACCTACCACCTTGTATATAAGTGTAAGTACACCGTCTTCACAATCACAGACTGAAATAGGTCTGCGAAGGTAAAGACCGTCTAATTTAATATTTACAAACTGTCCGGAGGCTGTGATATCACTCACATCCCCCTGCAGCTTCATTTTATACACCGTTTTTGTAAGGGGTGTATTTTCAGTTATTTTAAAAATTGCTTCTCTCATAAGTTAGCCTCTGCATCAATAGTTGAAATTGTAAGGGTAATATCTTCAAGAACATCAAGAAGAACCTTTACAGTGTCAAGGGCTGTAAATATTGTTACGTTGTTTTCAATAGCGTAACGACGAATCTGGTGACCGTCATTATTTTCACCACTTGCGTTAATGTCTTTTGTATTGATTACATAAGCAATGTGACCCTGACGGAGTGCTTCGGGAACCTCGTTACTGCCTTCGCTGATTTTGCCGAGAACGTGAGTTCTGATTCCGTTTTCTTTAAGGAATTTTGCAGTACCTGCAGTTGCCTGAATGTTAAAGCCAAGCTTATAGAAACGACGGATAAGAGGAAGAGCCTCCTCCTTATCCTTATCTGCAACTGTTGCAAAAACAGTACCGTAATTCTGAAGGTGCATACCGGATGCCTGAAGAGCCTTGTAAAGAGCTCTGTTCAATTTGTCGTCATAGCCGATTGCTTCACCTGTTGATTTCATTTCGGGAGAAAGGTAAGCATCAAGACCACGAATTTTGTTGAAGGAGAATACGGGAACCTTTACATACCAACGGTTCTTTTCTGTGGGGTAAATATCGAAGATTCCCTGTTCTTTAAGGCTCTTGCCCATAATAACCTCAGTTGCTATATCTGCAAGTGAGTAGCCTGTTGCCTTTGAAAGGAAGGGAACAGTTCTTGAAGAACGGGGATTAACCTCAATAATATAAACATCATCATTTTCGTCAACAATGAACTGAATGTTGAAAAGACCCACAATGCCGATTCCAAGGCCGAGCTTCTTTGCATACTGAAGAATAATACCCTTAACCTTGTTAGAAATGCTGAATGAAGGGTAAACGCTGATAGAGTCACCGGAGTGAATACCTGTTTTCTCAACAAGCTCCATAATACCGGGAACAAAAACATCTCTACCATCGCAGATAGCGTCAACCTCAACCTCTTTACCGTAAATGTATTTATCAACAAGAACGGGCTTGTCTTCATCAATTTCAACAGCTGTTCTAAGGTAGTGACGGAGCTGCTCTTCGTTTGCAACAATCTGCATTGCACGTCCACCAAGCACGAAGGAAGGACGAACAAGCACAGGATAACCGATTTCAGCAGCTGCTGCGATACCATCTTCAAGATTTGTAACAGCCTTACCCTTTGCACGGGGAATGTTAAGCTCGTTAAGAAGATTTTCGAATGCGTTACGGTCCTCTGCACGGTCAATAGCAGCACAGTCAGTACCTATAATTTTAACACCACGGTCATGAAGGGGCTGTGCAAGGTTGATAGCTGTCTGACCACCAAGGGAAGCAACAACACCTTCAGGCTTTTCAAATTCAACAATGTTCATAACATCTTCAGGTGTAAGGGGCTCAAAGTAAAGCTTGTCTGCTGTTGTGTAGTCAGTAGAAACTGTTTCGGGGTTGTTGTTGATAATAATAGCCTCGTAGCCTGCGTTTTTAATTGTCATAACAGCGTGAACTGTTGAGTAGTCAAATTCAACACCCTGGCCGATACGGATTGGACCTGCACCAAGAACAATAATTTTCTTCTTGTCAGTAAGGCGTGAGCTGTTCTCACCTGTATATGAAGAATAGAAATAAGGAATATAAGCATTTGTGTGGCAGGTATCAACCATTTTGAATGCAGGGAAAAGATTTATTTCCTTACGCTTGTTGTAAACATCAAGCTCTGCGCAGCCCCAAAGACGAGCAATGTATTTGTCGCTGAAGCCCATCTTCTTAGCCTCGGTAAGAATATCTGCATCCTTGTTAACACGAAGCTTTTCTTCCATGTCAATGATTTTTTTGATTGACTCAAGGAAGTAAGGTGTAATCATTGTAACTTCGTGAATTTTCTCAATTGAAACACCGTGATAGATAAGCTCTGCAATAGCAAAGATATTATCTGAACGGAACTCTGAAATGTATTCAAGAAGCTCATCAACACTCATATTGTCAAATTTTGAAAGGTACATGTGGTTAGCACCGATTTCAAGGGAACGGATACCTTTAAGAAGAGCCTCCTCAAGGTTAGAACCTATACCCATAACCTCACCTGTAGCCTTCATCTGTGTACCAAGCTTGTTAGTAGCAGATGTGAACTTATCAAAGGGGAAGCGTGGTAATTTAGCAATAACATAATCGAGCTTGGGCTCGAAGGCTGCGTTTGTGTTAGCAATCTGAATTTCTTCAAGAGCCATACCAACAGCAATTTTTGCAGTAACACGTGCAATGGGGTAGCCTGAAGCCTTTGATGCAAGAGCTGATGAACGGGAAACTCTGGGGTTAACCTCGATAAGATAATATTCAGAGGTGTGAGGATTAAGAGCAAACTGTACATTACAGCCACCTTCAATTTTTAGCTCCTTGATGAGCTTGATGGCTGAATCATTAAGCATCTTCTCATCTTCCTTGCTGAGTGTAAGGATAGGAGCTACAACGCAGGAGTCACCTGTGTGAACACCTACAGGGTCAATGTTTTCCATACCACAAATTGTAATAGCGTGGTCATTGGAGTCACGCATAACCTCGAACTCGATTTCCTTGTAGCCCTTAACACTCTTTTCAATAAGTGCCTGGTGAACGGGAGAAAGCTTGAAAGCGTTTGTACCGATTTCAATAAGCTCCTCTTCGTTGTAAGCAAAGCCACCACCTGTACCGCCAAGGGTAAAAGCAGGACGAACAACAACGGGGTAGCCGATACGCTTTGCAGCTTCCTTTGCTTCCTCTAATGAGTAGGTAATTTCTGAAGGAATAACGGGCTCACCGATGGATTCGCAAAGCTCCTTGAACATTTCACGGTCCTCTGCACGTTCAATGGAAGCGCTTGAAGTACCAAGAAGCTTTACCTCACATTCTTTAAGAACACCCTTTTTCTCAAGCTGCATAGCAAGGTTAAGACCTGTCTGACCACCGATACCGGGAATAATAGCATCGGGACGCTCGTGACGGATAATCTTAGCCACATATTCAAGTGTAAGCGGTTCCATATACACCTTATCTGCGATAATGGTGTCAGTCATAATTGTTGCGGGGTTGGAGTTAACAAGAACAACCTCGTAGCCCTCCTCTTTAAGTGCCAGACAAGCCTGAGTACCTGCATAGTCAAACTCAGCAGCCTGACCGATAACTATAGGACCTGAGCCTATAATCAAAACTTTTTTAATGTCAGTTCTCTTTGCCATACAAAATTCCTCCAATATATATCATCGTAAATTATTAACTTATTTAGTGTATGCAATTTTTCCGTTGCATACTGTAAGGACACATTCGCCCTTTACCTTCATCCCCTCAAATGGTGTTGCTTTACCTTTTGACAGGAAATCATCAGGATTTACAACAATTTCTTTTTCCAGATCCCATACTGTAAAATCTGTATTCAAGGGTACCCCGAATCTTTTTCGTGGATTTATTGCCAGAAGCTCAATCAGCTTTTCTAAAGTAATTTCACCTGTCTGAACAAAATGGGTATACATAATCTGGAATGCAGTTTCAATTCCTACTACACCGAATGCACTGCCTGCAAGACCTTTGCTTTTTTCCTCTGCAGAGTGTGGGGCGTGGTCAGTTGCTATCATATCAATAGTACCATCCTTTATGCCCTCAATAAGTGCAAGCTTGTCCTGTTCTGACCTGAGTGGTGGATTCATTTTGAATCTGCCGTTTTCCTGCAGAGCCCTGTCGTCTAACACAAGGTAATGGGGACCTGTTTCACAGGTTACATCCAAGCCCTCGGCTTTGGCTTTTCTTATAAGCTCCACACTTTCCTTTGTGGAAATGTGGCACACGTGATATTTACAGCCTGTTTCTTTTACAAGCTTTAAATCTCTTTCAATAGGCTTCCATTCACTTTCACTGCATATACCCTTGTGGTTATGCTCTTTACAGTATTCACCGTCGTGAATGTAGCCACCAAACAGAAGCGAATTATCTTCACAGTGGGCAACAATCATTTTGCCAAGTCTTTTTGCTTCAAGCATTGCCCGACGCATAAGCTCCTCGCTCTGAACTCCCCTGCCGTCATCAGAAAAGGCAATGGCGTTTTCAGCCATAGCTTCCATCTCGGAAAGCTCTTCACCCTTTTGCCCTATTGTTATTGAAGCATAGGGGTAAACATTTATTGTAGCATCCTTTTCTATTATGTCGGTTTGCTCTTTAAGATGCTCTGCTGTATCGGGTACAGGGTTAAGGTTAGGCATTGTAAGAACTGCTGTGTAACCACCTCTTGCAGAAGCCTTGCACCCTGTTTCAATCGTCTCTTTATAAGAAAAACCCGGCTCACGAAAATGCACATGCACATCGCAAAAACCGGGAAAAATAAAATATTTATCACAATTGAAAACAGAAAGAGCAGGGCAAGAAGACAACTGAGCCGCAACATCCGAATAAAAGGAAGGAGAACCCACCTTTTCAGCTACAGCCATATTTATTGCTTTTGTCTTTAATTGCTGTGACATAAAAATCCCTTTCCGTGAATTTATTATTTACATCTCCCACCAGGGAGGCTTTGGCAAATAAAAAAGCCTTGCACATTGGCAAGGCTGAACACACAAAAACATTGATACAGTTGCACCTGTACCACATATTCATAATTCACTCTTGCCGATCTCTCTGTACCGACTTAAAGACCTTATTAATGATACCAAACAGAGTGCAAAAAGTCAATAGAAACTACGCTTTTCAGCCGCCATTTTTCAGTCTGTAAAATCTGTATTTTTTGTTAAGATTAACCAAAAGCTATTTTACCACAAAACACCATACTAAACAATGAAAAAAATATGAATTTTATGATTTTGTTAAAATGCCCAAAACTGAAAACTCAACTTTGGCAATGTGACGAATAATAAATGTTGAATATCACCTTTTTATAGTGTAAAATAAAACATTATATTATGTATTTTTATGCTGTCAGGTGGTGCGGTTTTGGGAAAAGAAAATGAAATACATATTTTCCAGAAGGGCTTTAACTATTCCCAGGACGGACCCGGTAACCGACTGGTTTATCATTTGTCCGGCTGCAATTTAAAATGCCCCTGGTGTTCAAACCCCGAAGGACTTGAAGCAACAAAAAATGCAACAAAACTAACTGTCGAGGATATTGTGAAGGAAGCCCTTTCTTGTAAAATGATGTTTATTGACGGTGGTGGCGTTACCCTTACAGGTGGCGAGGTTACCTGCCAGAGGGAAGCTGTAAAAAGCCTTTTAAATAAACTAAAGGAAAACAACATACACACCTGCATTGAAACAAACGCTTCCTTGAAACATTGCGAAAGCATTTTCAATTCTGTAGATTATATGATAGCAGATTTCAAATCTCCCAATGCACAAAAGCTAAAGGAAATCACAGGTGCTGACCTTGATATAATCAAAGAAAATCTGTTACTGAGAGCCAAAACAGGTAAGCCCCTGCTTATAAGAGTTCCCCTTGTAAATAACTTTAATACAGGTGCAGAAAATGCAACCCTTTTTGCTGATTTTTTCGAACAGCTACAAAAAGAGAGTAACAACAAAACTCTGTTTTTCGAGCTTCTCACCTACCACGAATACGGTAAGGAAAAGTACGAAAAGCTCGGCAAGGAATATAAAGTCAAAAACGGATTTGTTTCCCCCGAGGATGTTAAGCTCCTTGCAAATAAAATCAAAAATAAAAATCTGAAATTAATTCACACTTGAGGTGTTTTTTATGTATAATTTTGACCCTATTAAAACAACAGAAAAAGCTAAGCTTCTTTTCAAAGAGGAAAGAGCAATAAACCATCTTGAGGGTTGGTTTATTATCAAAGAAACCGAACAGCAGGCAGATGAAAAATACGCCACTCTCCCCCCCATGAGAAGAGCTGCCGAAAAGTTCAGGGAGGCTGTGAAGGTGCTTCCTTTATCAATAAGCGACCACGCAATTTTTGCAGGCACACAAAGGGATGCCTTTGCAAGAAGCTATGCCCTTATTAATCCCTCATTCAGAGTAGAAACCTTTGCAGGCTATTGTGACCCTACTGCAGTTTATGACGATATTGACCCTACAGAGGAATTTCCAAAGGAAAGAATTGAAGCCCTGCGTGAGCTTGATAAAAAGACGGATTATGTAAAAACACTTTCTGCTGTTTACAAGGATTGCGAAAAGCTTACAGGTGAGGTGGCATTTTTCGTTGAGCAGGTAACAGGTCACCTTATTCCCGATATGCGCTATGTATTAAAATACGGTATCAGGAAAATGCTTTGTGATATTGAAGCGAAGCAGGAAACAGCAAACGATGAGCAAAAGGACAATTGCGAAGCAATGAAAATTGCTCTTGATTGCGCCCTTATTCTTGCAAAAAGATACAAAGCTATTGCAGAAGAAAAATTGGCAGCTGCCGAGGGCGAAAGAAAAGAGGAGCTTGCATTACTTGTAAACACTCTTGCAAAGGTTCCCGAAAACGGTGCAGAAACATTTTACGAGGCAATTCAGAGCTTTATTATTCTTTGGGAAACAATGTGCCTTGAGCAGGCACCCAACCCCTTCGCATTTTCCGTTGGTAATGCAGACAGAATTTTTGAGCCCTACAGAGCCAGCGACGGACTTTCAAGGGAAGAAGCAGCTGCACTATTCAAGCACTTCCTTGTATTCTTCAATGTAGCTGACAGAAGCTGGGCAATTTCACAGAACCTTATTGTAAGCGGACGTGACAAGGACGGTAAGGACCTTACAAACGACTCCACCTACGCCCTTCTTGATGCTTACTATGATATGAACCTGCCCCAGCCCATACTTTCAGTTAAATTACATAAAAACACCCCGGAAAAATTATATAGCGAGTTAGGCAGATTCCTTTTCACTCCCGGTTGCCTTACCCCCTCCTTCTTCAATGATGACTCCCTTTATGCAGTCCTCACCGAGGCAGGAATTGACCTTGATGACATTCCCGACACCTCAATAGCAGGCTGTCAGGAGCCACTTATTATGGGTAAGGATAACGGCAACACCACAAACAGCTGGTTCAATTTAGGCAAGGTGCTTGAGTTGACTCTAAACAATGGCTATTCAACCATTACAGGTGAGTATATCGGCACAGTCTGTGATGAAACCGACGCCTTGACAGCTCTTAAAAATATCAGAGAGCGTTTTTACAAAAATGCACAGTATTATTGCGATGAAATGGTAAAAGCAGCAAATGGCTGCTCCCGTGCTATTTCCCACTTACCCGTACCATTTTTAAGTACAGTAATGGGTGGTATTGAAAGTGGCTACGATACCCGTGACATTACACATCAGGGCACAAAATACAATGGTAGTGGTTGCCTTATTCACGGTATCAGCGTTGTTGCAGATTCCTTTGTTGCTATTGATAAGCTTGTCAATGAACGCCCCGAAGATGCAGAAAATCTTCTTAAAGCTTTAAAATGCAATTTTGAAGGCTATGAGGAGCTTCGTGATTTTCTTATGTCTGCACCTAAATTCGGTAATAATATAGAGGATATAGACAACGAAACAGCTGCTCTCACCACAAAAATTGCAGATATGGTAAGAGCACAGAAAAACTACCTGGGCAACAGCTTCCGTCCCGACTTCTCCACTCCCTCAACCCACCTTTTGTATGGCTATTGGGTTGGTGCGCTTCCCTGTGGAAGAAAAGCAAGAGATATGCTGGGCTATGGTGTTGACCCTCTTTACGGTGAAGCACAGAACGGTTTGGGCTTCCGTACACTTTCACTTATGAAATTACCCTTTAACAAAATGTGTGGTGGCTACGCTTCCCACTTCGGCATTGACCCCAAGTATTTTATGAGTGAAAATTACGAGGGCAAAGGTATTGAGTTCCGTGACAAGGTTATGAAGCCCCTGTTCTTTAACGAGCTCAACGAAAATGTTTCACCCTTCTATCTTTATGTTAATGTAACTACTGCAGAAATTCTTAAAAAGGTTCTTGCAGAGCCTAAAAAATACGCTCCAAGTGGCGTGTATATTATGAGAATACACGGTACATTCGTTAACTTCCTTGACCTTTCCCCTGCAATTCAGCAGGATATTATACGCCGTCTTGACCCTGCTTCAACAGCAGTAATGTGCTAAAAAACTATGAATATATTAGGAATTGATATCGGTACAACAACATTTACTGCTCTTGTACTGAATACAGAAAAAAGTGAAATTTTAAAGTCCTGCACCTTAAAAAACGATTCCTTCATTGATGGCAGAGCCTTTGAAAAGCTACAGGACCCCAATGCAATTATTGAAACGGTTAAAGCTGCAGTAAAAAATGTTACAGCCGGTCTTGCAATAGATGCCATAGGCGTAACAGGTCAGATGCACGGTATTCTTTACCTTGATAAAGATAATGCCCCCTGCTCCCCTCTTATGATCTGGCAGGATGAAAGAGGAAATGAACCTTACAAAAACAGTCTTTCCTATGCAGAATTTCTTACAAAGGAAACAGGCATAAAGGCTGCATCGGGCTTTGGTCTTACAACACATTTTTATAATTTAATAAACAAGGAAATCCCGGAAAATGCAGTTATGCTCTGCACAATTCACGATTACCTTGTTGCCCTGCTGACAGGAACAAAGCCCGTCACACACAGCAGCGATGCAGCAAGCCTGGGCTTTTATAATTTAAAGGAAAACTGCTTCAGCGAAAACGCATTGAAGGTAGCAGGAATAGACAAGAGCTTTCTTCCCTGTGTTATAAAAAACACCGCCTTGGCAGGTAAAACTAATTGCGATTTCCTGCCGGATGGCATTCCTGTTTCTGTTGCCATTGGCGACAACCAGGCTAGCTTTTTAGGCTCTGTTGCAGACACCGAAACCTCTGTTTTAGTGAATGTGGGTACAGGTAGCCAGGTTTCCTTTGTTACCCAAAAGGTTCAGGAGCTTACCTGTGGTGAAATACGCCCCCTTACAGACGAAAAATATATTTTTGTTGGCGCTTCCCTTTGTGGTGGCAGAGCCTATGCAATTCTTAAAGCCTTTTTTGAAAAATGTGCTGAAATGCTTGGTGGCTCAAAGGAAAAACTTTATTCCATTATGGATGAAAAAGCCGAAGGCATAACTGACTATTCTGACCTGTTAACGGTAAATTGTCAATTCTGTGGCACTCGGGAAAACCCAAAGCTTCGTGGAAATATAGAGAATATCGGCATTGAAAATTTCACTCCCGAAAACCTTATTTACGGTACACTCGAGGGTGTTGCCAAGGAGCTTTTTGATATGTATGAAAGTGAAAAAACACTTTTGTCTGCAAGCCCCACAACCCTTGTTTGTTCAGGTAACGGGTTAAGAAAAAGTAATCTGTGGAGAAAAATTTTCACAGAGTATTTCAATATGACTGCCACCCTGCCCAGGCACAGCGAGGAAGCTGCTGTTGGTGCTTGTGTATTTGCAAGCGTGGCAAGTGGAATATTCAATGATATTAAACAAGCACAAAATAAACTTTTGAGGTAATATTATGGATAATAAATCAATTTCAACCAAACCTGTATTTTTTGAAAAAAATCGTGTTTTCCGTGTATATTTAGGTGGTAAGCTTTTCAGCGACTTCTTCGGAGATGACAGTGAAGATTGCTTTTACCCCGAAGAATGGGTTTGTTCTTCCACAAAGGCGCTTAACGAGGGCAGCACTGATGAATATGAAGGTGTTTCAAAGGTAAAAGGAACAAATATTTATTTTAATCAGCTTTTAGAAGCCGAAAAAGAGAGTATGCTGGGAAACAGAAATGGTCTTGATGTGCTTGTTAAAGCACTTGACTCTGCAATTCGTCTGCCCGTCCAGGCACACCCTGACAAGGCTTTTTCAAGAGCTCACTTTAATTCAGAATTTGGCAAGGCAGAATCCTGGCTGGTACTGGCTGCAAGGGAGGATGCTTGTATTTACTTCGGCTTTAAGGATGGTGTAACTGCAGAGGAATTTGAAAAAGCAGTTGATGCCAGCGAAACAGATAAATCTGCTATGGAAAAGCTTTTGAACAGAATCCCTGTTCAAGTTGGTGATGTTTATTTCATTCCTGCAAAGGCCGTTCACGCTATTGGAGCAGGCTGTCTTATACTTGAGGTTCAGGAGCCAACAGATTTTACAATTCAGCCTGAACGCTGGTGTGGCGACTACCGACTGAGCAATAAGCAGATGTACCTTGATTTAGATAAGGATACTGCATTAAAGGTATTTGACTATTCCTATAACTACGAAAAGGTAATGAAGGAATGTAAAAAAACACCCGTCACAGCTTATGAAAATGACGGATGCAAAAAAGAAATTCTTATAAGCAAGCAGGACACCCCCTGCTTCAGCGTTGAAAGATATATTGTAAATAACGGTGAAACCGAACCACTTGAAGGTGTTTGCGTTTATGTTGTAACAGACGGTGAAGGTAAGCTGACCTCAGAGGGCTACGAAAAAGAAATTAAAAAGGGAGATTACTTCTTTATGCCCTACTGCTGTGATAATAAGTTCTGCGCCCAAAGCACAACCACCCTTACTCTTGCAAAATGCGTACCACCACAAATATAATTCGGAATGCGAAATTCGGAATGCGAAATGTGGAATGAGAATCACCCGTAAGGCACCGGCTTGCCTGTGCCCTGCAACTGGTTTAGCAGTTAGCAAATAGCAGTTAGTGGGTATGGCAGTAAAAGTTATGTTGCCTTTTATCCAAAATGTAAAAGCATTGCGAAGCCTATCCCTCTTTTTTTACGAATGTAAAAAAGGAGGGGGGACCACGTCAGTGGTGGGTGGTACAAAAAATGCGGAATTCGGAATTCGGAATGTGAAATGTGGAATTCGGAATGCGAAATTCGGAATGCGAAGCACCCGTAAGGCACTGGCTTGCCTGTGCCCTGCAACCGGTTTAGCAAATAGCAAATAGCAGTTAGTGGAGTTAAAAGTTAAAAGTTAAAAGTTAAAAATTACCTTTTGCCAATATGTAAAAGCATTGCGAAGCCTATCCCTCTTTTTTTACGAATGTAAAAAAGGAGGGGGGACCACGTCAGTGGTGGGTGGTACAAAAAATGCGGAATTCGGAAT
>JAZPXQ010000009.1:0-76664 GCA_045543695.1 Acutalibacteraceae bacterium
CATCAGGAAGGGCTGGTCAGCCTTACGGTCGGGAGTAGCAATGTACTCGTCAACAGCGTCCATCAGTTCCTTGATGCACTCATACTCGGGAGCGGTGGGATCCTCGGACTCGGAGATCAGAGCGTTCAGAGCGGAACCCTTGATGATGGGAGCTTCTTCGTCAAAGCCGTACTCAGCAAGAGTTTCACGGATTTCCATTTCAACGAGCTCGAGGAGTTCGGGATCGTCAACCTGGTCAACCTTGTTCATGAAAACGATGATCTTGGGAACGCCAACCTGACGAGCAAGGAGAAGGTGTTCTTTAGTCTGAGCCATGGGGCCGTCTGTTGAAGCGATAACAAGGATAGCGCCGTCCATCTGAGCAGCACCGGTGATCATGTTCTTGATATAGTCAGCATGGCCGGGGCAGTCAACGTGAGCATAGTGACGTGAATCTGTCTCGTACTCAACGTGAGCTGTATTGATTGTGATACCGCGCTCTCTCTCTTCGGGAGCCTTATCGATGTTTGCATAGTCTTCAAACTGTGCATAACCCTTGAGAGAAAGTGTCTTTGTGATAGCAGCTGTAAGAGTTGTTTTACCGTGGTCAACGTGGCCGATTGTACCAATGTTAACGTGGGGCTTAGTTCTTTCGAATTTCTGTTTAGCCATTGGAAATTTCCTCCTTTAAATTTAAGCATAAATGCACGATATTATCTTATCAAAAATATCGTAATAATTCAATAGTTTTTTTAAAAAACTTACTAAAAACAATGCCTGTAGCCTATGTCTTTAGTTTTTTGCTCTTTCGTCCATAATCTTTTCAGCAATGTTTCTGGGAACTGCCTGATAATGGCTAGGCTCCATAACATACTGACCACGACCCTGTGTTTTGGAACGAAGGTCTGTAGCGTAACCGAACATTTCTGAAAGAGGAACGTGAGCAATAATTTCAGCAGCACCGTTTCTGTCTTCCTGACCCTGGGGAAGTCCACGACGGGAAGTAAGGTCACCGAGAACATCACCAATGTAGTCATTGGGAACAACAACAGTAACTTTCATAATGGGCTCCATAAGAACAGGAGCAGCTTTCTTCATAGCTTCTTTGAAAGCCATTGAACCTGCTGTCTTGAAGGCAAGTTCGGAAGAGTCAACCTCATGATAAGAACCATCATAAAGTGTAACCTTAACATCAACAACGTTGTAACCTGCAAGAACACCGGAGAGCATTGCGCCCTTGATACCTGCTTCAGCAGGACCAATAAATTCCTTAGGAATAGCACCGCCGACGATAGCATTAACAAATTCGTAACCTTTACCTTCATTGGGCTCGATACGAATCTTAACATGACCATACTGACCATGACCACCGGACTGACGAGCAAACTTGGTGTCTGCCTGTGCTTCTGCTGTAATGGTTTCTCTGTAAGCAACCTGAGGTTTACCTACATTAGCTTCAACTCTGAACTCACGAAGAAGTCTGTCAACGATGATTTCAAGGTGAAGCTCACCCATACCAGCAATAATTGTCTGTCCTGTTTCTTCATCTGTGTAGCATTTGAAAGTGGGATCTTCCTCTGCAAGCTTTGCAAGAGCAATACCCATTTTTTCCTGACCGGCTTTGGTCTTGGGTTCAATAGCAACACGGATAACGGGCTCGGGGAATTCCATAGATTCAAGAATAATGGGGTGATTCTTATCACAAAGAGTGTCACCTGTTGTTGTTCTCTTAATACCAACAGCAGCAGCGATATCACCTGCATAACAGCAGTCAATATCTTTACGGTCGTTAGCGTGCATCTGAAGAATTCTACCAACTCTTTCGTTATCGTCTTTTACTGAGTTGTAAACAGTAGAACCTGTTTCAATTTTACCAGAATAAACTCTGAAATAGCAAAGTTTACCAACAAAGGGGTCTGTTGCAATCTTGAAAGCAAGAGCAGCGAAAGGACCATTATCGGTAGATTCACGAACCTCTTCTTCCTCAGTATCAGGGTTAACGCCCTTAATAGCTTCAACATCTGTAGGTGCCGGCATATAATCAACAACCGCATCAAGAAGCTTCTGAACACCTTTGTTTTTGTATGATGTGCCACAAACAATCGGAACCATGTCGTTAGCAATTGTAGCTTTTCTGATGCAACCCTTGATTTCGTCAATAGTGAGTTCTTCACCTTCGAAATATTTCATCATAAGCTCATCGTCCTGCTCAGCAACATGCTCGATGAGTTCGGCACGATATTTTTCTGCAAGTTCCTTCATATCCTCGGGAATTTCTTCAACTCTGATGTCTTTACCGAGGTCATCATAGTACATAACCGCGTTCATTTCAACAAGGTCGATAATTCCTTTGAAAGAAGATTCAACACCGATGGGAAGCTGAATCGGAACAGCGTTACATTTAAGTCTGTCTTTTACCATGTTAAGAACATTGTAGAAGTCAGCACCCAATATGTCCATCTTATTGATGTAAATCATACGGGGAACCCTGTATTTATCAGCCTGTCTCCAAACAGTTTCTGACTGGGGCTCAACGCCACCTTTAGCACAAAGAACTGTAACAGAACCGTCAAGAACACGAAGTGAACGTTCAACCTCAACTGTGAAGTCAACGTGACCGGGAGTGTCAATGATATTGATTCTGTTGCCGTTCCAGAAACAAGTTGTTGCAGCTGAGGTAATTGTAATACCTCTCTCCTGTTCCTGTGCCATCCAGTCCATTGTAGCAGCACCGTCATGTGTTTCACCTAATTTGTGGTTAACACCGGTATAGAAAAGGATACGCTCAGTTGTTGTTGTTTTACCAGCATCAATATGAGCCATAATACCGATATTTCTGGTCTGCTGTAAAGATACCTGTCTTGGCATAATATCCTCCGAATTATAGTTAGAATATTCAAATGGTTAAAATTACCATCTGAAATGTGCAAATGCTTTGTTTGCTTCTGCGTTTTTGTGCATGTCTTCTTTTTTCTTGAATGCAGCACCAACAGAATTTGTAGCGTCTAAAATTTCGTTAGCAAGTCTTTCCTTTGCTGTTCTTTCTGAACGCAAACGAGAATAAACTGTGATCCAACGGAGACCGAGTGTTTCACGTCTTTCGGGACGAACATCGATCGGAACCTGGTAAGTAGCACCGCCTATACGACGAGCCTTTACCTCGAGAACGGGCATAACATTTTCCATTGCAGCTTCAAAAACTTCAAGGGGGTCTTTGCCTGTCTGTTCTCTGATGATATCGAATGCGTCGTAAACAATTTTCTGTGCGACACCCTTCTTACCATCTAACATTACATTGTTAATAAGCCTTGTAACAAGCTTTGAGTTGTAAAGCGGATCTGGCAAAACATCACGTTTTGCAATCTTGCCTCTTCTTGGCACTTCGCTTCCCTCCTTCATATAAATGATATCTTAGGTACTCGAGTGACTATGCTTCCCGTGGCGCCAATGGGTTTTACAACTCTTTATAGTTATAAAAATACTCACCATTGGTTGAATAAATTCAGCCTGCAAGAAGATTTGTCCTTGAATAATTAGTTTGGTAAAAATTATTTTTTACCGGCTTTGGGACGTTTTGCACCGTATTTTGAACGGCTCTGCATTCTGTTTGCAACGCCCTGGGCATCAAGTGTGCCTCGGATGATGTGGTAACGCACACCGGGAAGGTCCTTTACACGACCACCACGGATAAGAACCACGCTATGCTCCTGAAGGTTGTGACCCACGCCGGGAATGTAAGCAGAAACTTCAATTCCGTTTGTGAGACGAACTCTGGCGAGTTTTCTAAGAGCTGAGTTAGGCTTCTTAGGTGTATCAGTCTTAACAACTGTACAAACACCACGCTTCTGAGGAGAATTGTTATTTGTCATAACATTCTTCTTAGAGTTGAGACCCTTACCTAAAGCGGGAGCTTTAGATTTCTTTTCAAGAGTTGATCTACCGCTGCGAACGAGCTGATTAAATGTTGGCAAGTATTTTCACCTCCGATATTAAAATAGGCATAACACGGAACAGGGCATACCTATCCCATACAAGCCGAATTATAATTTAACACTTTACAAGCCTTTTGTCAACAGTTTTACCAAAGTTTTTTACAAAAATTCATTGATTTTCACAAAAAACAGATTTCTCATTCACCTTATTCAGGCGAATGAGAAATTGCGTGTTATTCCATAGGAATTTCAATTGAATTAAATGCGTCCTGAGGAACTACTGTTGATTTCACTTCAACCTCGCTGTAGCATTTCATACCTGTACCTGAGGGAAGGAGCTTACCGATAATAACATTTTCTTTAAGACCGAGAAGCGGGTCAACCTTACCCTTGATAGCTGCATCTGTAAGAACCTTTGTGGTTTCCTGGAAGGATGCTGCAGAAAGGAATGATTCTGTTGCAAGTGATGCTTTTGTGATACCAAGAAGAACGGGAGCTGCTGTTGCAGGAACAAAAGGCATACCCTCTGCTTCGCAACGAGCCTTTGCTTCAGCATTAGCATGGTTGAGCTCACGTTTTTCAACGGAAGTACCTTGAAGAAGATTTGTTGAACCGGGATCTTCGATTCTTACTTTTCTCATCATCTGACGAACAATAACCTCAATATGCTTGTCGTTGATATCAACACCCTGCATACGGTATGTCATCTGTACTTCTTTGATAAGGTAATTGTGAACTGCATCAACACCGAGAACAGCAAGAACGTCATGGGGGTTAACAGCACCCTCTGTAAGATGCTGTCCCTTTATAACATAAGCGCCCTCTTGAATTTCCTGACAAAGTCTTGCATCGAAGGGAATAAGATATTTCTTAACATCCTCGTCGTTAGTAATAACAACATAGTTGCTCTTCTTAATTTCTTCAAATGAAACCTTACCGGAAATTTCACTAAGCATTGCAAGTGTTTTGGGTTTTCTGCCTTCAAATAATTCTTCAACACGAGGAAGACCCTGTGTGATGTCGGCCTGCGAAGCAACACCACCGGTGTGGAAGGTTCTCATTGTAAGCTGTGTACCCGGTTCACCGATAGACTGAGCAGCAATAATACCAACTGCTTCACCTACAGTAACAGGACCTGCTGTTGCAAGGTTTGAACCATAACACTTAATACATACACCGTGGTCACATTCACAAGTGAGAAGTGAACGGATTTTGATTTTTCTGTCTGCCTCATTGGGACGAGCATTAACTATGCCGGCAATTTTCTTTGCAAGCTCATCATCAATCATTGTGTCTGTATCGCAAATGATTTCACCGGTTGTATCGTCACAGAAGTTTTCAAGAAGATATCTGCCTGTAAGACGTTCGCTCAAGGGTTCGATAATGTCGTTACCGTCTTTAATATCGTAAACCTCAAGACCATCACTGCAATGGCAATCCTCCTCACGGATGATAACCTCCTGTGAAACATCAACAAGACGTCTTGTAAGGTAACCTGAGTCAGCTGTACGAAGCGCTGTATCAGCAAGACCTTTACGAGCACCACGGGAAGAAATGAAGTATTCGATAATATTAAGACCTTCACGGTAGTTAGCTCTGATGGGAATTTCGATAGTTTTACCTGCAGTATTGGCAATAAGACCACGCATACCTGCCAACTGACGAAGCTGTGAGTCGGAACCACGAGCACCGGAGTCAAGCATCATAAAGATGGGGTTGTAAGGATCCATTGCATTACGAAGCTCTGCAGAAACATTCTTTGTACAAGTCTCCCAAGCTTTAATTTTGCTACGTGAACGATCCTGTTCACTAAGCAGACCCATCTGGTAGTTTTCTTCAATTGTATCAATAAGTGCTTCGGTTTCAGCGAGGAATACCTTTTTCTTTTCGGGGATTGTCGCATCACAAACAGCAACGGTAATACCACTTCGTGTTGAGTAGTTGTAGCCCTGTTTCTTAATATTATCAAGAACTACTGAGGATTTTGCAGTACCGTGTACTCTGATACAACGTTCAATAATCTTACCGAGAACTTTCTTGTTAACCAGCTCATTGATTTCAAGCTTGAACATATTTTCAGGCTTGCTTCTGTCAACAAAACCAAGGTCCTGAGGAACAGGAGTATTAAATATAACCTTACCAAGTGTTGTTTCAAGAAGCTCTGTGTAAACCTTACCGTCAACTTCTTTTGACATACGGATTTTGATGGGAGCGTGAAGACCTAAATCGCCTTCTTCGTATGCCATCATAGCTTCATCAACATTTCTGAATACCTTGCCATTGCCCTTTTCTTCGGGTTTAACAAGAGTAAGGTAGTAAGAACCAAGAATCATATCCTGTGTAGGAACAACAACAGGCTTACCATCAGAAGGTTTAAGAAGGTTGTTAGCAGCAAGCATAAGGAATCTTGCTTCTGCTTGTGCTTCTGCAGAAAGAGGTACGTGAACAGCCATCTGGTCACCGTCAAAGTCAGCATTGAAGGCTGTACAAACAAGAGGATGAAGCTTAATAGCTCTACCTTCAACAAGCACAGGCTCAAATGCCTGAATACCAAGTCTGTGAAGTGTAGGAGCACGGTTGAGCATTACAGGATGGTCTTTAATAACAACCTCAAGAGCATCCCATACTTCAACACTTGCTCTTTCAACCATTTTTCTTGCAGATTTAATGTTATTTGCTTTACCAAGCTCGCAAAGTCTCTTCATTACAAAGGGCTTGAAAAGCTCGATTGCCATTTCCTTGGGAAGACCGCACTGATAGAGCTTGAGCACAGGACCAACTACGATAACGGAACGACCTGAATACTCAACACGTTTACCGATGAGGTTCTGAGGGATACGACCCTGCTTACCTTTAAGCATATCGGAAAGTGATTTAAGTGCGCGGTTATTAGGACCTGTAACAGGTCTGCCACGACGACCATTATCAATAAGAGCGTCAACTGCTTCCTGAAGCATTCTCTTTTCGTTGTTAACGATAATACCGGGAGCGCCTAATTCAAGAAGCTTCTGAAGACGGTTATTTCTGTTAATAACTCTTCTGTAAAGATCATTAAGGTCAGATGTTGCAAAGCGTCCACCATCAAGCTGAACCATAGGGCGGATATCCGGAGGGATAACCGGAATAGCATCAAGAATCATCCACTCAGGACGATTTCCTGAGTTTTTAAATGCTTCAGCAACCTCAAGTCTTTTGAGTACACGGACTTTTTTCTGTCCTGCTGCAGTTTCAAGTTCTTTATGAAGCTCTTCGCAAAGCTCATCAATATTTATTTCGGAAAGAAGCTCTTTAATAGCTTCTGCACCCATAGCGATCTTGCAGCCGTAGTCGTTGCCGTATCTCTCCATTACTTCTTCGTAATCTTTTTCGCTGAGAATCTGTTTTTTCTCAAGAGGAGTATCGCCGGGATCAACAACAATATACTTTGCAAAATAAAGTACTTTTTCAAGATCTCTATGTGAAATATCGAGTATAAGTCCCATTCTTGAAGGTGTGCCCTTAAAATACCAGATATGTGATACAGGAGCAGCAAGCTCAATGTGACCCATACGTTCACGTCTTACTTTAGCTTTAGTTATTTCAACACCACAGCGTTCGCAAGTTTTGCCTTTAAAACGAATTTTTTTGTATTTTCCGCAATGACATTCCCAATCCTTTGTAGGTCCGAAAATCCTTTCACAGAAAAGACCGTCCTTTTCGGGTTTGAGAGTACGGTAGTTAATGGTTTCGGGCTTTTTAACCTCACCCTTTGACCAAGCTCTTATAAGGTCAGGAGAAGCAAGCCCTATTTTTATCGATTCAAAATCAATGTTGTTATCTTCAACAGGTACGTTAACTGAATCGTATGCCATATATGATTAACCCTTCTTCCTATTCAATGATATCAGTGGTTTGTTCATCAGAATTCCTCATCGGAAAAATCATCGCTGTAATCATCAGTGAAAACATCACCCAAATCTACAGTAGCGTCCTCGTAGAACAAATCGTCTTTTGATTCTTCGTCAGTTACAGACCAACCCGCTGCATCTTCTGTGTCATTAACATTTGTAAATGCATCGTCATATTCAGAACCACTGCCTGCAGGAATAACCATTTCATCATCAAAATTCTGTCTGAGGTCGATTTCATTCTCATCTTTATCAAGAACGCGAACATCAAGACCAAGAGACTGAAGCTCTTTAATAAGAACCTTAAATGATTCGGGAACACCGGGTTTGGGAATGTTATAACCTTTAACGATTGATTCGTAGGTTTTAACTCTACCAACAACATCGTCTGATTTAACTGTAAGAATCTCCTGAAGAGTATAAGCTGCACCATAAGCTGCAAGTGCCCAAACTTCCATTTCAGCGAAACGCTGACCACCAAACTGAGCTTTACCACCCAAGGGCTGCTGTGTAACAAGTGAGTAGGGACCTGTAGAACGTGCATGAATCTTATCATCAACAAGATGATGGAGTTTAAGGTAATACATTATGCCGACTGTAACAGGGTTATCGAACTTTCTGCCTGTACGGCCATCAGTAAGCCATGTTTTACCATCTGTTGAAAGGTTTGCTTCAGCAAGCATATCACGAATATCGCTTTCATGAGCACCATCAAATACAGGTGTCATAACCTTGTAGCCGAGAGCTCTTGCTGCATAACCTAAATGAACTTCGAGAACCTGACCGATGTTCATACGAGAGGGAACACCGAGGGGGTTAAGAACGATGTCAAGAGGAGTACCGTCGGGAAGGAAGGGCATATCTTCCTGGGGAAGAATTCTGGAAACAACACCCTTGTTACCGTGACGACCGGCCATCTTGTCACCAACGCTGATTTTACGCTTCTGAGCGATGTAGCAGCGAACTACTTTATTAACACCGGGGTTGAGCTCATCGCTGTTCTGTCTTGTAAATACTTCAACCTGAACAACAACACCGTATTCACCGTGGGGCACACGAAGAGAAGAGTCTCTTACCTCTCTTGCTTTCTCACCGAAAATAGCACGAAGAAGTCTTTCTTCGGGAGTGCTTTCTGTTTCGCCCTTAGGTGTAACCTTACCAACAAGAATATCGCCCGAATGAACCTCTGCACCGATACGGATAATACCGTTTTCGTCAAGGTTTGCAAGTGCATCTTCACCAACATTGGGAATATCTCTTGTGATTTCTTCCGGTCCAAGCTTTGTATCTCTTGCTTCAACTTCGTGCTCTTCAATGTGAATTGATGTATAAACATCTTCACGAACCATTTTTTCATTAAGAAGAACAGCGTCCTCGTAGTTATAACCTTCCCAGGTCATAAATCCAACAAGAGCATTTTTACCAAGTGAAATTTCACCCTGAGAGGTTGCGGGACCGTCTGCGATAACGCTACCCTCTTCAACTCTTTCACCGATTTCAACAACAGGGCGTTGGTTGATACAAGTACCCTGGTTGGAACGCATAAATTTAATAAGCTCGTAGATATCGGTTTCACCGTTATCTGCAATAACTTCAACCTTTTTAGCGCTTACTTTATTTACAATACCGCCACGCTTAGCAAGAACAACAACACCACTGTCTACAGCAGCTTTGTATTCCATACCTGTACCAACGATGGGGGATTCTGTTTTAAGAAGCGGAACTGCCTGACGCTGCATGTTGGAACCCATAAGGGCACGGTTTGCGTCGTCGTTCTCAAGGAAGGGAATCATTGCAGTAGCAACAGAAACAACCATCTTGGGAGAAACGTCCATATAATCAGCGTATGCGGGAGCAACCTCACGGAACTCATCACGGTAACGAACTGTTACACGGTCATTCATAAAGAAGTTGTTCTCATCAAGGGGCTCATTAGCCTGAGCAACGCAGTAATTGTCCTCTACGTCTGCTGTCATATATTCAACTTCATCAAGCACCTTACCTGTAGCCTTGTCTATCTTACGGAAGGGGGCTTCAATAAAGCCGTATTTGTTGATTCTTGCAAAAGTTGCAAGGTAAGAAATAAGACCGATGTTAGGACCTTCAGGAGTTTCGATAGGACACATTCTACCATAGTGGCTATAGTGTACGTCACGAACCTCGAAACCTGCTCTGTCACGGGAAAGACCGCCGGGACCGAGTGCGGAAAGACGTCTCTTATGAGTAAGCTCTGCAAGTGGGTTTGTCTGATCCATAAACTGTGAAAGGGGCGAAGAACCGAAAAATTCTTTAATTGCCGCCATAACAGGTCTGATATTTATAAGTGCTGCGGGAGTTGCCTTTTCGGGCTCCTGTGCCTGAAGGCTCATTCTCTCACGAACAACTCTTTCCATTCTTGTAAAACCAATTCTGAACTGGTTCTGAAGAAGCTCACCTACAGAACGGATACGTCTGTTTCCAAGGTGGTCGATATCATCAACATTACCAAGCTCATTGCCAAGGCAGTTAAGGTAGTTGATTGATGCAAAGATATCATCAATAATAATGTGCTTAGGAATAAGATCATCGCAACGAAGCTTCATCTGTTCAAGAAGAGCCTCTTTATCGTCACCATATTCATCAATAATTTCTTTAAGAACTGTGAAACGAACTAACTCGTTAATTGCGATTTCTTCAAGCTCTTCTCTTGTAACGCAGTCGATAAAATCAAGAGGATCAACCATATTGTTGGAGATAACCTTGATTCGTTTACCTTCTACATCGAGAATAACCTCTTTAACACCTGAACGGTTGATTGCTTCTGCTGTCTCTGCAGTAATTCTTTCACCTGCAGTTATAAGCAATTCACCTGTAAAGGGGCTGAAAACATCTTCAGCTGCAACATTCCCTGCAATACGATCTGTAAGTGCAAGCTTTTTATTATATTTGTATCTGCCAACTCTTGAAATATCATATCTGTGGGGATCAAAGAAAAGATTATTGACGTGTGTTTCCGCAGATTCAAGTGTTGGTGGCTCACCGGGACGAAGCTTTCTGTAAACCTCAAGCAAAGCCTCTTCTGTGTTTTTGGTAGTATCTTTCTCAAGAGTTGCTTCGATTCTGTCATCGTCACCAAAGAATTCACGAATATCGTTGTTTGAAGAAAGACCGAGAGCACGGATAAAAGTTGTGATGGGCAACTTTCTGTTCTTATCAATTCTTACATTGAAAATATCGTTCTGGTCAGTTTCGTATTCGAGCCAAGCACCTCTGTTAGGAATAACAGTAGATGTGAAAAGCTTTTTACCGTTCTTGTCATAGGTGAAACCATAGTAAACACCGGGGGAACGAACAAGCTGGGAAATAATAACACGCTCGGCACCATTAATAACAAAAGTACCACTTTCGGTCATTATGGGGAAATCGCCCATGAAAACTTCGTTTTCTTTGATTTCACCTGTTTCCTTGTTATAAAGACGCACTAATACACGAAGGGGCGCAGAATAAGTTGCATCTCTTTCCTTGCACTCCTGTACAGTGTATTTAGGCTTCTCGTCCATACGATAGTCAATAAAAGTAAGGACAAGGTTACCCGAGTAATCCGTGATTTCATCAATATCACGGAAAACCTCTCTAAGCCCTTTGTCAAGAAACCACTTGTATGAGTTTTTCTGTACTTCAATGAGGTTGGGCATCTGCATAACTTCATTGATACCGGCGAAACTCATTCGTGTGTTCTTTCCGAGCTTTACGGGTTTTACATTCGCCATAAGACACATCACTCCGTTCTATTTTTAAATTCTTTTCTTACCGGAAAGCCGGCCAAAAAAAGAAATAATTACCTGTCAACTTTTGGAATATTTTGTAACAAAAGGGCATACTCTCATACATACCATTTCATAATATTCCACTTTATAGGAATTTACATTATAGCGCAAGAGTTTTCAATTGTCAATAAGAAAAATAAAAAAATCATAATAAAAAATTTTCAAAAGGCAACGAATTTAATTACTAAATTCGTTGCCTTCTGATATAAGCTTCTTTTTTACTTTTTTCATTACTACTAAAAATGCCGGTATTAAGAACAGGTCTGCAGTTGCCCAGGCAACAGGGTTTGCAACACAAACGGCATCATAGCCCAGTCTGTTAACAAATCCGAAGCCCATTCCTGCTCTTGCAACAAGCTCGAACACACCTGTTGTCATAGCGGTCATACTGTAGCCCACACCCTGAATTGAGTTTCTCAACACAAACAATACTGCAAGTATCGGGTAAAAATAACTCCCCATATCTATATATTGCTGAGCAAGACCAATAATTTCCGTTTCACACTTGTCAATAAATACAAGTGAGATATAGGGACCGAAAAACCTTGCAACCATAAATCCTATTGCAGCATAAACAAGTGCAATAACAATAGCTCTTTTTACACCTTTTTTAATTCGGTCAAGCTTTTTTGCTCCTAAATTCTGTGCACAATAGGTTGCCATTGTGATACCTATTGTTTCCGCAGGAAGAGTAATCATTAACTGAGTTTTAGCACCGATTGTGAACGCCGCAATAATATCAGCACCAAGACTATTAATGCAGGAGGAAAGCATTACCGAGCTTATTGCAGTTATGGAAAACTGTAAAGCAAGTGGCAACCCATTCCTCAGAAGCTCCTTAACATATTTAAAATCAAGAACTCTTGTATCTTTTGTTATATGAAGAATAGGAAAGCTTCTTTTAACATAAACAAAACAAAAAATACCCGAAACAAATTGAGAAACAACTGTTGCAATTGCTGCACCTCGTACCCCCATATTGAAAACAATAATCAACAGAAGGTCAAGTCCCACATTCAAAAACGAAGAAAACAGCAGGAAATAAAGAGGTGTTTTACTGTCCCCTAAAGCACGGACTATACTTGCGAGCAGGTTATAGAACATTGTGGCGCCTATACCTGCAAATATTATTACAATATAATTATATGCGTCTGTATAAATTTCTTCAGGCGTGTTAAGTAATCTTAAAAGCGGATGCGTTAAAGATACTGCCAGGACTGTGAATATAATTCCAACAACTATTGACGTATAAATTATATTGGCTACATATTTTTTTAGATTTTTTATATCCTGGGCTCCAAAACGTTGTGCAACAGGAATAGCAAAGCCCGAACACAAACCAATTACAGAACCAACAATAAGAAAGTTAAGTGAACCTACGGAGCCTACTGCAGAAAGGGCATCCTTACCAACAAACTGACCCACAATAACGGTATCAGCCATATTGTAGAATTGTTGAAAAAGGTTACCAACCATTAAAGGTAAACAAAACTTCAATATATTTTTTGTGGGACTACCCACAGTCATATCCTTTACTTTAGCCATAAAAAATCAACTTTCAGTTTTCGTTTATTACATCATAGGCCATATCGGGTGAATCACTCATAATGCAATCTGCACCGATTGAATTCAGGTATTCAACCTCTTCAGCATCGTTTATTGTCCAATACTGAACAGCAATATTATTTCTATGAGCATAATTTATAACTCGGGGTGTATTCAGATATATGATTGCTCGTTCAGAGGGAATCTGCAAAGCCTCATATTTGAAAAAGCCCTCATCAACATCAATGCCATAGCCACAAAGCACATAGAAAACAATGGTTTCAATAATACTTGCAGAACGAAGCATATCAGGGTAATTCTTATCTGCATAAGCTGTAACCTCGGGATTAAATGTTCCGAAAACCACATCGTCCAGCAAATCTTTTTCTTTAAGGATTCTGTAAAGCTGGTCACAAGCATTTTTACCGTTTGTTCCTGAATCCTTAATCTCTATAATATATTGAAAATCACCATTATCCTGAAGATAATCAAGAACATCCTCAAGAAGAACTGCTCTGAGCTCATCGGGAATATCATCCCCTCTTAAACCACGATATGGGTATTCTCCTTCTGCATTTTCAAAATTTTCACCAAAATTAAGTTCACGAAGCTCCTCATAGGTTTTTTCAGAGGGCTTAACACCTTCTTCACCAAAATGCTCTACAGCGTTTGTGGTTCTGTCAAGGGTACTGTCATGAAGAAGAATAAGCTTTTCATCTCTGGTAATATGCAAATCGAACTCATATATATCGACATTGAAATCCTCATTTTCTATACAATACTGAAAAGCAGCCATTGTATTTTCAGGAGCAATATCCTTACCCGAACGGTGTGCAGATACAAGAGCTTTTTCCTCCGTTATGTAAGGATTTGTGATTTTACTTTCATCTGCAGCTTCACCGGCTGAAAGCTTACCAATAACAGAAGGTACAACTATAAGAACAATTGCCAAAACAAGAATAATTGAAATTATTGCACCAAAAGCCTTTAGTATTCTTTTTAAAATATGGCTCTTTTTATTTTTTTGGTAGCCTTTATTTCTTTTTTTCAAACACATACACCTCTTCATATATTTTTTCAACTAAGAGTAAAATTTAACACAGCCATTCTCTTTTGTCAACAAAATCAGAGTTAAGTTTATAAAATATTTAAACTTGAAATACCCACATATATTATGGTATAGTGAAAGCATAATAAAAATGTAGGTGATTTTATGAAAAAGAAAACATCTGTAAGAACAAAATTCATTCGTACAGCAACAAAAGCTGCATTGCCTGCTTTACAGGTGCTTTGTGCTCCCCCTAAATTAGACCACATAAAAAAAGCCTTGTTTATTCAACCACATCCTGATGATAACCAGATTGGTGCAGGTGGCACAATTGCATACCTTGTTGATAAAGGTGTTGAGGTTTACGAGCTTACAGTGCTCGATGACCGTTACACAGACCTTACATATTCAGGTGAGGGCTACACAGTTCGTCAGAAGGAAGCTCTTGCAGCACAAGAAAAGCTTGGTATGAAAAACGCAGGTTTTTTAGGTTTCGGCGACAGAACAAGAGCAACATCAAGAGAAATTGCAGATAAAATCACACCAATAATAAGAGAAATAAAGCCCGATGCAATTTTCACCGTTGACCCCAACCTTGCAAGCGAATGCCACGAGGACCATATAAAAGTTGGTAATGCAGTTAAATACGCATTTATGGATGCAGGCTTTGATTTTGTTCCGGATTTCGTTGACGGAAAACCACATACAGATACCCACGGAGTTTTCACAATCGGTTTTTACTACACCGATACACCCAATACCATTGTTGATATAAGCGATTTTGAGGATTTAAAATTCGAGGCAATAAACTGCCACGAATCACAAAAGGATGTAGCCCTCAACGCAGCCCTTCACATTCAAGACCAATATTTTGCCCAAGGCACCGACTTCAAGGCTGCCGAGGTTTTAAGGCTTCAGAATAAGCTCCATTCACATTGCTTTAATCTGCCGATAGAATAAAAAATAAAACTCCCTCTCAAGGCGCACTCCGTAAGGAAGTGCGCCTCGGTTATATTCGCCTTGCGGCGAGTGATATTGCTTCGCAGTGATATTATGCTACGCATAGTTATATTGCCCTTCGGGCAGTTTTATGGGCAAATATAATACCACTGAAACCGTAAGGTTTCAATATCACTTTTGGCTTTAGGCAAAAATATCACTGCAAACGATAGTTTGCAATAGCACTTTACCTGCCGAGAAGAACACCTTTTATTTTTCGGCAAGTAATATTTTTTCAAAGTACGTAACCCACTATGACACTTTCACAATCCTTGTGCAAAGTGTCTTTTGTTTTGTTAAGATAAAAACCGAGAGAGACAACTTCTTTACGAAGTGTCCCTCCCGGGAGTTTTATTTTTTATTTTGCAACAATATTTATAATTTTCCCGGGAACATAAATCTCTTTAATAATATTCTTACCATCAAGGAATTCCTGAACCTTTGCATCAGCCTTTGCAGCTGCAATTGCTTCTTCGGCAGTTGAATCCTTAGCAATTGAAATTGTTGCTCTGAGCTTACCGCAAATCTGAACGGGAACCTCAATTGTTGAATCAACTGTTTTGGCTTCGTCATAAGTGGGCCATTCTGCAATTGCAAGCAAGCCTTCACCACCAAGCTGTTCCCAAACCTCTTCTGCAACGTGAGGAGCAAAGGGATCAAGAAGCTTTACAAATGTTTTAAGCTCGCCCTTAGTAATTGAGCCAACTTCATATATTTCGTTAAGAAGAGTCATAAGAGTAGCAATTGCTGTATTGAATTTCATATTTTCAATATCTTCGGAAACCTTCTTAATTGCCTTATGGAAAGATGTTTCAAGCTCTTTTGAGTATTCTTCACCGTCTTTAACAAACTCAAGAAGATTCCATACTCTGTCTACAAAACGCTTGCAGCCCTTAACACTGCTTTCACTCCAGGGTGCTGCCTTTTCGTAGTCACCCATAAAGAGTACGTAAGTACGAAGAACGTCTGCCCCGAGAGAATCAACAACCTCGTTGGGGTCAACGACATTACCCTTTGATTTACTCATTTTGTCTCCGTCAGGTCCGAGTATAAGACCCTGAGCTGTTCTCTTTGCATATGGCTCATCAAAGGGAACTTCGCCTAAATCATAAAGGAACTTGTGCCAGAAACGGGAGTAAATAAGGTGACGTGTAACATGCTCCATACCACCGTTGTACCAGTCAATGGGTCCCCAATAAGCGAGCTTTTCTTTATCTGCGAAAGCTTCTGTATTATGGGGATCAATGTATCTCAAGAAATACCAGGAGGAGCCTGCCCACTGAGGCATTGTATCTGTTTCACGCTTTGCAGGTGCACCACATTTGGGGCAAGTGCAGTTAACATAGCTGTCGATTTTTGCAAGAGGGCTCTCACCGTCTGAACCGGGCTGGAAATTGTCAACCTCGGGAAGTCTTAATGGAAGCTCCTCATAGGGAACAGGAACAATTCCGCACTTTTCGCAGTGAACAATCGGAATGGGTTCGCCCCAATATCTTTGGCGATTAAATGCCCAATCCTTCATTTTGTACTGAACACCTTTTTCGCCTATACCCTTTTCAGTAAGAAATTCTGCCATTTTTTCAATGGAGTCCACTTTTTTTGTCATACCATCAAGGAAACCGGAGTTAACCATTTCACCGTCACCTGTGTAAGCTTCAACCGAAATGTCGCCACCCTTGATAACCTCAATAATATCAATCCCGAATTTCTTTGCAAACTCATAGTCACGCTGGTCGTGAGCAGGCACAGCCATAATTGCACCTGTACCATAACCCATCATTACATAGTCGGATATGTAAATAGGAATTTTCTTACCATTAACAGGATTAATCGCTTCAAGACCTTCAATTCTAACACCTGTTTTATCTTTAACCAGCTGTGTTCTCTCAAACTCTGTTTTCTTTGCACACTCTGCTCTGTAAGCTTCAATAGCAGCCATATTGCCGATTTTCTCTGCATACTTGTCAATAAGAGGATGCTCAGGAGCCATAACCATAAAGGTTACACCGAAAAGAGTATCGGGACGAGTGGTGTAAATCTTCATTTTTTCGTCTGTACCGTCAATTTCAAAGTTAACAAACGCACCTGTAGATTTACCAATCCAGTTTACCTGCTGAAGCTTGATATTGGGAAGGTAATCTACCTTATCAAGTCCTTCAAGAAGCTTATCTGCATACTCTGTAATACGAAGATACCAAACATCCTTGGATTTCTGAACAATGTCGCTGTGGCAAATGTCACATTTACCACCCTGTGAGTCCTCGTTTGAAAGAACAACCTTACAGGAAGGACAGTAGTTAACAAGAGTTTTGTCACGGAAAACAAGACCCTTTTCAAACATTTTAAGGAAAATCCACTGTGTCCATTTATAATAGCTTTCTTCGGTTGTGTCTACAACTCTGTTCCAGTCAAATGAGAAACCAACCTTTTTAAGCTGTGAAGTGAATTTTTCGATATTCATATCTGTAACCTTACGGGGATGAATACCTGTTTTAATAGCATAGTTCTCGGTAGGAAGACCATAAGCATCAAAGCCAATGGGGAAAAGAACATTATAGCCCTGCATTCTTCTTTTTCTTGAAATTACTTCAAGACCTGAATATGCTTTGATGTGTCCAACGTGCATACCTGCACCACTGGGGTAAGGAAATTCAACAAGACCATAGAATTTGGGCTTATCAGAATTATCCTGTGCGTGGAAAACGCCTTCGTCTTCCCATTTTTTCTGCCATTTTTGTTCAACGGCGGAAAAATCGTATTTCATAAAATCCTATCCTTTCTGTATGTAAAACTGAGATTTACTTTCTCAGCTATAATTTACCATTTTGTTTTAGCTGCCAGTCGCCAGATGCCAGATGCCAGCGTCGGGACCTGCAGTCAGCAATCATAATTCGAAATTCGGAATACGAAATTTGGAATTGTGGGGTTGCGACGCTATTGTATAATCGGCTTCGCCCCGACACTCCTCACTCCTAACTCCTAACTTTTTAATTAATCCAAAAATTGATTAACATCAATTTTCTTTGCATCCTCCCAAAGTCTTTCGAGATTATAATAATTTCTTGATTCCTCAAGGAAAATGTGAACAACAACACCTTTGTACTCAAGCAACACCCAGCCTGTTGCACGTCCTTCGATGTGGTCTGCTTTAATTCCTGCTTCTTCAAGCTGATATTCAACCTCATCTGCAAGAGCACGTACATGGGTGTTTGAGTTTGCAGTACAAATTATAAAGTAATCTGCAACAATAGTAAGCTCTTCGATTTTAATAATCTGAATATCGTTACCCTTTTTATCATCAAGAGCTTTCACTATTTTTTTAACAATATCAAGACTCATTAACTATTCTCCTGTTTTAATTTAATTAAGCTCATCATAGCATCGTTGTAGGCGTCAATCGTATCGGGATGAACAAACCTTTCACCTCTGTCTATGAGATCCTTTATTGTAAAGCCAAGTCCCTCAACAATAGCCTCGTCAAGTGACCTTACTGCTTTTTCACGCATTATTTCAACACCGTTATAGTCCCTTTCGGCACTTATAAAATCTGCTATAAACACAATTTTTTCAAGAAGGCTCATGTTCTTCCTTCCTGTTGTGTGATAACGTACAGCGTTAATTATGTCTTCATTTTCAATACCAAATTCATTTTTTACATATATACTGCCACACATTGCGTGGTAAAGCTTTGCTGTGCTGATTTCAATTTCAGTCAGCTCTGCACCATTCTGCAGCATATACGATAACTGAAGTCCAGCAGGTGTATCCTTACAACAGTCGTGAATAAGACCCGCCGTATAAGCTGTTTCTTCATCATAACCGTAAAGCTTCGCAAGCTCTTTTGCAGACTCTGCCACATTGAGAGAATGAATAAATCGTTTTTCTGTCAATTTCTCTTTTATATGTGCTGTGTATTCTGAATCTCTGTTCATTGATACAACCCCCTATTCAGTATATAGTTGTACACTTCCTCTGAAACGCCTTTACTTTTCCCATCTTTCAGAGAAGTACGTATTTCAGTAGAACTGATTTCAAAGGGCACACTTTCACAAATGATAACCCGTTCTTCTGCATTAAGAACATTTCTTACAAACGCTTTCATATTATCAAGCTCCTGAAGATTTTCAGTTCTGCAAGCACATACAATGGTTGCAAGCTCCAATATTCTTTCGCTCTTGTACCATTTATTGAAGGATAACAGCATATCATCCCCCATAAACAGAAACAGCTCTGAATCGGGATTTTCTTTTTTTATCTGCTCCAGAGTATCTACCGTGTAGCTTTTGCCTCCTCTTTTTATTTCGATATCGCTTATACAAAATAGCGACTCCTTGAAAAATAGCTTGCACATAGAAAGCCTGTCCTCTGCCGTAGCCGAGCTTGAAGCCTTAAAAGGAGATAACGCTGTCGGTATTATTATTACCCTTTCAGCCTTGCATATTTTTGCAAGATTTTCAGCCAAAAGCTTGTGCCCTTTGTGTGGCGGGTCAAAAGAACCACCGTATATTGCTATTTTTTTCATAAATCAATATAAGGTTACAGACTGCAATTCGAGGTTGCCTCTGTAGGATTTGATTTTTATTTTAACTCTTGTAACTTCTTCAGGAGTGATTTTTACAATTCTCTTGTAGCCAATAACTCCGCCCTTAGCGACTCTCTTGAATTTTCCGGTACCGTTATCAATGTAAACTTCATATTCCTCGACGTGCTGACCATTGATAATATGCTCCATCATAACAACCTTATCAAACATATCCTTCTGAGAAAGGGTTATAGTGATTTCAGGCTCTTTATCGTTGGGCGCAGGGCGCCAGGTTTTGCTTTCATCTGCATCAAGAAGATTTGAACCATCATATTCAGCTGAAAGAGCTGAGCTTACCTGAACTGTACCAATTTGAGAAACCTTATAATTAAACATTCTTCGAAGGTCATAACCAAAGGCTTTCAGAATCTGGGTATCCATTTCTGCAAACTTACCGTTTTTCATTGGTGGAACACCCAACATCCAGGCACAGTTGGCACCAACGGTGCTCAAGTAAAGCTTATGTAGTCTGTCTTTGGTTTTTGCAGTATATTCATCATCCTTATGGTAATACCATCTGTCACGTATTGACATACTTACCTCACAAGGATACCAGATAAAATCGCTATCCTTTTTTATAGCCTTACGAGAGCCTAAATCGAGCTCAAACTTTTCTTCCTTCTGTCGTTTTTTCTGAGGCTGTTTGCTTTTTTCAATAGCTTTATAAATGCTGTACTTTTCAGGAACAACACTCCACTCGTTTTCACGAATTACGCCCCACTCGTTGCCATACCAACGCACATCAGGACCCACAAGAGCAATCACAGCACCGGGTTGACATTCTCTTACTATTTCGTAATAGCCTTCCCAATCATATTCCTGAACATTTCCGTTTTTGTCGGGCTCTGCTGCACCATCAAAACGAACATAGAACATATCACCGTATTTTGTAAGAACCTCTCTTAACAGATTTTTAAAAAACCTGTTATATGGCTCGCCACTTCCGTATAGAGGGCAGTTTCTGTCAAGGGGTGAAATGGAAATACCGAATTTCAAGCCTTGCTCTTTGCACTCCTTACTTAAAAGGTCAACGATATCTCGGTTTTCCACATCCCACTCTGTTGCACTTTCAACAGAATAAGCAGTATGTTCAGAGCACCAAAGGCAGAAGCCATCGTGGTGTTTAACATTGAGAACCATGCCCTTAAAGCCTGCATCCTTGAAGAACTGTACCCATTCCTGAGCGCTGAATTCTTCCGGATTAAAGTTTACGGGGTTAACACCACCATCAGTCCATTCTCTGTTTAAAACTGTAGCAAGACCAAAGTTTATAAAACCATAAAACTCTGTTTTCTGCCAGTTAAGCTGTCTTTCGGAGGGCTTTACCTCCGCTGCAATTTCATAAGGTTTCATTACTTAATCCTTTTAGTTTTTATTTTCCAGGGTCACAGTTTGTTGCAACAATGTCAACACCAAGACCACAAATATTTTCAATAACCACATCACCGATTTTAACGGGTGCTTTTATAACTGCTTCATTAATAGCTTTCATACAGTCAAACATTTTCCCCTTAGGAACAGGACCTGCGCTCTTTACAGGAACAACAGGATGAACGCCACCCTCAACCTTAACGCTTGTTGTAAGGCTTCTCATAGGATTGGTGATTTCGGTTCTGGCATAGGAGTCACCACGTTTACAGGTATTTCCTGTAACGGAGATAACTTCTCCGTTTTCAATTTCCACCTCTATGGGACAACCTAAAGGACAGGAAACACAAATAAGACTTTTTTTCATTTTACCCATCCTCCTTATTCTTCTACTCTGACAACAATTTCGCTGTCTTTGTTCATATCTTTCAACATTTCTGTTGTAATTACTACATTTTCCATTTCACCGGGAGCAAGCTTAACCTTCTTTTTAGAAGAAAGGATTTTGCCGTCACACTCAACAACAACCTTTGCACCTTTATAAACCTGACCAACACGGAAATAGAGTTTAAGGTTTTCCTCTCCTTCAATATTAACTCTCTGTGGAACAATGTAACGGACGCCATTGATTCCCTTTGTATTAATATATGTGCCACCTTTTTTCTTACCGAAAATGTAGTCAGCAGCACCTTTACCTGCAATCTGGCTTTCCTCGGTAACATAGTCAACAAGGTCATGAACCTGCAACACATTACCACAAGCGAAAATCCCCGGATGAAGGGTTTCCCTGTATTCATCAACGACAGGACCACTTGTAACTCTGTCAAGTGCTACGCCAACATCCTTGGAAAGCTCATTTTCAGGAATAAGACCAACCGAAAGAAGAAGTGTATCACACTCAATGTATTCTTCGGTACCGGGAATAGGCTGGAGCTTTTCGTCAACCTTAGCGATTGTTACGCCTTCGAGTCTTTCTTTACCGTGAGTTTTAACAACTGTACAGCTTAAACGAAGCGGAATACCAAAATCATCAAGACACTGAACTATGTTTCTTGTAAGACCACCTGAGTAAGGCATAAGCTCACAAACAACCTTAACCTCTGCACCTTCAAGAGTCATTCTTCTTGCCATAATAAGACCAATATCGCCGGAGCCGAGAATAACAACCTTCTTACCGGGCATATAACCATCAATATTTACATATTTCTGTGCAGTACCTGCAGTCATTATACCGGCAGGTCTTGAGCCTGCAATAGAAAGAGCTCCACGAGGTCTTTCACGGCAACCCATAGCAAGAACAACTGCAATTGCCTTAAACTGCATAAGACCTTCATTATTATTTACTGCTGTAACAACGTTATCATCAGAAATATTGAGTACCATTGTATCTGTGAAAACATCGATATCGGTCTTTTCAACCTGTTCAATAAATCTGCCGGCGTATTCGGGACCTGAAAGCTCTTCACCAAAGTAATGAAGACCAAAGCCTGTGTGAATACACTGTTCAAGAATACCACCGAGAGTTTCAGCTCTTTCAAGAATTACTATTTTTTCTACGCCCTCTTCTTTTGCTTTGAGAGCAGCAGCCATACCGGCAGGGCCGCCGCCGACTACTACTAAATCATAATTCAACATTCTGCCCTACCTCCTCACTTTGTTTTATGGTACATAATTTTCGACTGACCGCCGAATTTTGTAATTTCATTCATAGGCACATTCAATTCTCTTGCAAGAATTTCAACTACCTTACTGCCGCAGAAGCCGCCCTGACATCTTCCCATACCTGCTCTTGTTCTTCTCTTGACACCGTCAACATCACGAGCCCCGGCAGGAGCGTGGATAGCATCAAGAATTTCGCCTTCTGTTATTGTTTCACAACGACAAATAATTCTGCCGTAAGCTTTGTTTTTCTCTATAAGCTTTGCTCTTTCTTCTGTTGTCATATGACGGAAACGAACGGGCTCCGGACGAACAGGATTAAAAGTATCTTTTTTCTCAAATCCACCTGAAAGCTCATTAATAATGCCGTCAACCATTTCTGCTATAGCAGGAGCAGATGAAAGACCGGGAGATTCAATACCGGCTGCATTGATAAACTTTTTATTTACGTCGGATGAACCGATTATAAAATCATCAGTTGTGGGGTGCGCACGGTTACCACTGAAGGAGGTAATTGCATTTCTTAAAGAAACTGCAGGAACACTCTTTATTGCGTTGACATAAATTTTATCAAGACCAACCGAGGTTGTAGCAACATCGTCACCACTATCAATATCCTCTGCAGATGGACCAACAATAAGGTTACCATCAACTGTGGGGGAAACCAAAACACCTTTACCCATTTTTGTGGGACACTGGAAAATTGTTCTTGAAACAAGTGAGCCCTGAGATTTATCCAGAAGATAATAGTCACCGTGACGGACAACGATTTCAATTGAATTATCACCGATAAGTGAAGCTATTTCACCGGAATGAACACCTGCAGCATTAATAACATACTCAGCTGTAATTTCACCAAGCGATGTTGTAAGCTTAAATTCATTATCTGCATAATCAATGGCAGTTACTTCACAATTCCTCAAAAACTCAGCACCATTTGTAACAGCATTTTCAACACCGGCAATTGTAAGCTCATAAGGGCACACAATAGATGATGTTGGTGCAACAAGAGCACCTATAGCTGTATCACCGATATTGGGTTCAAGCTTTACAAGCTCTTCCCTTTCTACAATACGAAGACCGGGAACCCCATTCTGTTCTCCTCTATCCTTCAAAACCTCAAGGTGGGGCAATTCATTCTCAGAAAAAGCTACAACAAGAGCCTCGTTATTTTTAAGAGGAACATTAAGCTCCTTGCAGACTTTTTTCATAAGCTCTACGCCACGAACATTAAGCTTTGCTTTAAGTGTACCAGGCACAGCATCAAAGCCTGCGTGAACTATAGCAGAGTTAGCCTTTGTAGCACCCATTGCACAGTCGTTACATCTTTCAAGAAGAGCAACTTTGATGTTGTATTTTGAAAGCTCTCTTGTAATAAGTGAACCAACAACACCTGCACCGATGACAGCAACGTCGTACTTCATTTAAACATCTCCTTATATAAATAGAACATAATAACCTATATTAGAAAAATATTATATCACAGTGGAGTTCCAAAAATCAAGTATATACATAATGTTTTATACTTGTTTTTTAACCTGAAATAGTGTAAAATAAACTGATAAAATTTGACGAGGTATTGTAATATGATTAATCCCAATCAAAAGCCCGAGCTTCTCGCTCCTGCAGGCGATATGAATTGTCTTATTGCTGCTGACCGTTTTGGTGCTGATGCAGTATATATTGGTGGTCCCCTTCTTCAGTTAAGAGCAGAAAAATCAGCTTTTTCAGAAGAAGATATTGATTCTGCCGTAAAGCTTTTGCATTCCAAAAACAAAAAGCTCTACGTAACCGTGAACAGTTTCACAAAAAACAATGAAATCGAACCACTTAAAGACTATGCACGGACACTGTATGGTTTAGGCGTTGATGCAGTTATTGTATCAGATTTAGGTGCAGTCCGTACTATAAAACAAGCGGCCCCCAACCTAGAAGTGCATATAAGCACACAGGCAAACTGCTGTAACTATGCTTCAGCTTTGGCTTATCACGAAATGGGAGCTTCAAGAATTGTAATTGCCCGTGAAATGACCATTGATGAAATCGCTGAAATGCACACAAAAATTCCGGAAGAGCTTGAGCTTGAAGCTTTTGTTCACGGAGCTATGTGTATGGCATATTCCGGCAGATGTCTTATATCATCATATATGAATGGCAGAAGTGGTAACCGTGGTGAATGTACACAGCCCTGTCGTTGGGAATACTATCTTGTCGAGAGAAACAGACCAAACGAATATATGAAGCTGGAAGAATACCCCGATCATTCTGCACTTTTATCCTCCCACGATATGAAGGCTATCGGATTTTTGGACAAGCTTGCAGAAGCCGGTATCGACTCATTTAAAATAGAGGGCAGAATGAAAACAGAATATTACGTTTCCCACGTTGTTAATGCTTACAGAAGAGCCATTGACAAATCTGCCCCCCTTGAGTTACTGGAGGACGAGCTTAATGCTATAAGCCACCGTCCCTATAACAGTGGCTTCTATTTCGGAAACCTTGTACAGGGACATAAAAACGATGGTCTTTATCATTGGGATTGCACCTTTGCAGGCGTTGCTCTGGAAGATTGTAAGGACGGAAAATTAAAAATCCAACAACGAAACTTTTTCAAATTAGGTGACACTATTGAGGTTCTTTCCCCGGAAACCTTCGGTATGAAGTTTACAGCAACAAAAATTGTAAACGGATATGGCGAAGAATGTGAAAGCGCCTGTCATCCACAAGAATTTCTCACTTTGGACTGCACAGCAGATGTAAAAAAAGGCGATATTCTCAGAGTAAGAACAGAAAAGGAAGAAATTATTACTGATATATGATTCACGAAATTCTTGCTCCTGTCGGAGCCCAAGAACAATTAAAAGCCGCTGTACGCTGTGGCGCAAACGCAGTTTATCTGGGTGTTGATAACTTCAACGCCCGGCGTAATGCTGACAATTTCACAACTGAAAATTTAAAGGATGTTGTAAAATACTGTCGACTCAGAGAGGTTAAGGTTTTCGTTACTCTCAACACATTGATTTTTGATAAGGAAATTGATGAGCTTTATAAAACTGTTACTTCCATTGCCGAAAGTGGTGCGGATGCCATTATTGTTCAGGATTTCGCAACAGTACAAGCAGCTAAAGACATTTGTCCCGAAATGCCATTACACGCATCTACTCAAATGGCAGTGCACAATGTAGCCGGCGCAAAGCTTCTGGAAGAAATGGGTTTTTCACGAATCGTTTTAGCCCGTGAGCTTTCTTTGGAAGAAATTAAAGCTATAAGGAATGAAGTTAAAACGGAGCTTGAGGTCTTTGTTCACGGAGCCCATTGTATGAGCACCTCCGGTAACTGCTACCTTTCAGCAATGCTTGGAGAAAGAAGTGGCAACAGGGGGCTTTGTGCGCAGGGGTGTCGTCTCAACTGGACAAACACCCACAACAGAGAATACGCCCTTTCACTAAAGGATATGTCGTATCTTGATAACATCAAAGACCTAATGGAAATCGGCATTGACTCATTTAAAATAGAGGGCAGAATGAAGCGTCCCGAATATGTAGCTGCTTCAGTCAGCAGTCTGAAAAAAGCAATGAATGACGAGTATTACAACAAAGATACCTTGCGTTCAGTTTTCTCACGTAGTGGTTTTACAAATGGTTATTTAACAGGCAGAAGAACTGTCGATATGTTCGGCTACAGAATGAAAGAAGATGTTACCTCTGCAAACAACGTACTAAAAGAGCTTCAAGCATTATATAAAGACGAAATACGCCCCAACAAAGCAGGCGCAAAGCTCATATTGAAAAAAGATGAGCCTTCAACTCTTTTGTTTTCTTCAAAAGGCAGAACTGTTCAGGTTATGGGCGAAATTCCTCAGGACCCCCGCACTGCTCCCCTATCGGAGGAAATTGCTTTCAGAAATCTTTCTAAATTAGGTGATACTTCTTTTTATCTGGATTCTCTCGAACTTGAAAACGAAGCTTCACTCACACTTCCTGCCGCTGCCATTAATTCATTAAGACGAGATGCAGCAAACCTGCTTGAAAATGAACTAACAAAGAAAGAGTATGTAATAAATCATACATGCCCCCATATAGAGAATAGCGAAAAGAATACTTCTACACCTAAAACAAGAATACGTCTTGAAAAATTCTCTCAATACAGCGATGCTTTTGAAAAGGTAGATTTGTTAATTATCCCTTTAGAAGAAGTCCTTGAGAACCTTGACGAAATCGAAACACTCCCTGTAAAGGTTGCTGTTGAATTACCCCAGCTTATATACCCTGCTGACGAAAATGAAACACTGAAAAAGCTTTCTAAAATAAAAAAAACAGGTATTGTAAGAGGTGTTACAGGAAACATCAGTGGAATTGCAATACTAAAAAAAGCAGGCTTCAGAATCCATGGAGCACACGGACTCAATATAACAAACAGTGTTTCTGCAAAAAGCTACCAGAATATGGGGCTTGAAGATATTACACTTTCATTTGAATTATCTGAAAAAAACATAAAAAACATTTATACAGAAATTCCTGACAGTGCGTATATTTATGGCTATTTACCCATTATGCTCCTGCGCACCTGCCCCCAAAAGAGTGCTGACGGTTGCCTTGGCTGTAATGGCAAAAGCGTTCTTACTGACAGAAAAGGTTTTTCTTTTCCTTTATTGTGCCACAACAAAAAATATTCTGTATTGCATAATAGTGTTCCTCTTTATATAGGTGATAAGAATATCTCAAAGCTTGATTTTGCCACCTTCTATTTCACAATTGAAGACAAAAAGGACTGTGAGAAAGTATTTTTGTCCTATTTAAAAGGAAAAACCCCCGAAGGCAAAAAAACCAATGGGCTTTATAATAGAGAATTGCTCTAAACAAAAAGTTTGTGACGTGTCTGAAAAACATTCACAAACTTTTTTTATATTCCAAAAAAGAAATTCGACTAAATTGGCATCTTATGTAAAACAACTTTTTGAAATAGCAACATAATATCTAAATTAGACAAATGTAACCCTGTTTTTTTAGTCAATATAACCACGTTTATCCGAAATCGCAATCTGTGCATTTTGCACAAAACTAGATTTATAACTTTGTGCAATATAACTTGACTTTTTCTTAAAAAGCAGTATAATTAGTTGTGTTAACAGAAGTTAGCGTCATACGATATACCCCTTGAACATCTTGTTCGCCCATATTCATCGCCGAACCGGACTTCAAGGTTGATATATAAAATGTTTCATAAAGCCAAAAGGAAAAAGTCGCCTTAAAATAGGCGACTTTTTCCTTTTGTTTGATTTTATTTGTTGACTATATTACCTATTTAGTTTATATTTAACCTATTATATACTTTCCAAAAAGGAGAAATCCAGATGACAAAAAACGAAGCCAAAATCAAAGCAAAGGAACTTGTGTCAAAAATGACAGTTGAAGAAAAGATGACTCAGCTTCTTTACACTTCACCTGCCATTGAAAGACTTGGGATAAATGCATACAACTGGTGGAACGAAGGTGCACACGGTGTTGCAAGAGCAGGAACTGCAACAGTTTTTCCTCACACAATTGCGATGGCTGCAACCTTTGACAGTGAGCTTATTAATGAAATTGCTGATGTTATTTCAACAGAAGGCAGAATCAAATACAACAAGCACGTCGAATATGGTGACCACGATATTTTCAAGGGTATTACCTACTGGGCTCCAAACATCAACATTTTCCGTGATCCCCGCTGGGGACGTGGTCAGGAAACCTTCGGTGAAGACCCTTATCTCACAGCAACTCTCGGAACTGCATTCATAAAAGGAATTCAGGGTGAGGGTGAATTTTTAAAGGGTGCAGCTTGTTCAAAGCACTTCGCTGTTCACTCAGGTCCTGAAAAAGACCGTCACGGCTTTGATGCTGTAGCAACCCTTCACGACCTCTACGAAACCTATCTCCCTGCATTTGAAAAAACAGTAAAAGCAGGCGTTGCCGGTGTTATGGGCGCATACAACCGTACAAATGGTAAGCCCTGTTGTGCTCACGACTACCTTATGGGTGAGGTACTTCGTAAAAACTGGGGCTTTGACGGTTACTTTGTTTCCGATTGTGGTGCTTTACAGGATATTTATGAATTCCATAAATTTGTTGAAACAAGAGCAGAAGCTGCTGCTGTTGCACTTAAAAATTCATGTGACCTTAACTGTGGACAGACTTATGATGCACTTGTTGATGCTTATGAAGAAGATCTTATTACCGAGGAGCAAATTACAGAAGCTGCCGAAAGACTATATATGATTCGTTTCCTTTTGGGCGAATTTGAGGATGTAAGACCTTATTCAGACATCCCCTATTCAAAGCTTGATTGCAAAGAACACGGAGCACTCAACTTAAAAGCAGCAGAAAACTGCGTAACACTTCTTAAAAATGATAATTTCCTACCCCTCAATAAAAAAACAGATAAAAGGATTGCAGTTATCGGTCCTAATGCTCTTTCTGTTACTGCTCTTGAAGGCAACTATAACGCATACGCCTCTGAATACATCACTGTTGCAGATGGTATAAGAAGGGTATTTGCAAATGCCGACATTTCAGTTGAAAGAGGCTGTAACTACTGCCACGAAAAAATCAACGAATGGAGTGGCTTCGGCAATATGCTCAGCGATGGCGCTGCTGCAGCTGCAGAGGCTGACATTACAATTCTTGCTCTTGGTCTTGACTGCTCCATAGAAGGCGAAGACACCGGCTACGACAACGACTACACAGCCTGTGGTGATAAGAAAAATATTTATCTTCCCCAAACTCAGCAAAAGCTTGCTGAAATGGTTTGCGATGCTTGTGAAAATGTTATTGTTGTTATTATGTGTGGTAGCTCCGTTGACCTTGGCGAAAAGGTAAGAAACCACGCAAAAGCAATCATCCACGGATGGTACCCCGGTTCACAGGGTGGTCTTGCAATAGCAAAAACAATCTCAGGCGATAACAACCCCTGTGGTAAATTACCCGTAACAATCTATAATGGTGAGCATCCACTCCCCGACTTCACAAATTACAATATGCAGGGTAAAACCTACCGTTTCATTGAAGGCGATGCACTTTACCCCTTCGGCTATGGTCTTTCATATACAAAATTCGAATATAATGATGCAAAAATTCTTGAAAAGGCTGAAGATAATATCAAAATCAGCGTAAATGTTAAGAATACCGGCACCAGAGCAGGTATTGAAAAAACACAGATTTATGCACAGTATTCCGATTCAAGAACTTACACACCACACTTCCAGCTTTGTGGTATTAAATCTACAAATCTCGAAGCAGGTGAAACTGCAAATGTGGTAATAGACATTGATACCTATTGGCTCAAAGCAGTTCTTGAGGATGGTCAGAGAGTAACTCCCAACGGCAAAATCACTCTTTACATCGGTGGTCATCAACCCGACAAGCGAAGTAACGAATTACTCGGTTATGAATGCGAGAAAATAGAGTTATAAAAACTATAATGCACCCCTTAACAGTTTTTACAACTGTTAAGGGGTGCGTATCATTTTATTTATATTTAATTCTTCTTAACATACACCAAAGCAACAAAAAATAAACAACTATATCTAAAACCAAAAATACAATAAATATTATAACTCCGACTTTATCTTCTGCTTTGTTGGCAAGATACAAACCCATACTACACAAGCCCACAACTATCAGATTGCAGACTGTCATAATAGTAATTTTGACACCTTTAGGAAGGTTGTTATCCGCAAAGCTACCAAACGCACCCTCAAAAACAAATTCCATTAGAAAATCAACAATAATCTCCATAATCGCACCTCTACATAGCCTTCCACAGTGCATTTTGCATTAAAGAGTATATTCTTTAACAACTTCCCCACTCAATGCCTTATGAGTAATAGCAATATCATCAACCACCATATACCCTCTTGGAGTATTCTCTTTAGGAATAGAAACTGAGCCGGGATTTGCATAAATATAACCACCCTCAAGCTCTTCAATTTTGCTTACGTGGGTATGGCCATTAAAAAGAATATCTCCTTTTTTGATTTTAGGAAGATTTTGCGGATTCATTTTATGCCCGTGAGTAAGGAAAAACATTCTTCCTTTATGATAAAAGAAAGCATACTCTGCAAGCACAGGGAAAGAAAGCACCATTTCATCAACCTCTGCCTCACAGTTACCTCTTACGCAAAGTATATCCTCTGCCATATCATTGAGAAGTGCTATAACACCCTTGGGATTATATTCTTCCGGTAAATCATTTCGAGGACCGTGATAAAGAATATCACCCAAAAGTACCAATTTCTCACATTTTTCTTCTCTATATTTTTCAACTAACTCACGGCAATATTTAAGAGAGCCGTGAATATCAGACGCAATCATAATCCTCATATAAAATCCCTCTTTTCTTTAATAAAATAAGCATATCACAAAACAAGTAAAACATCAACCACAATAAAAACAAGGATCACAACCTTTATTGCAATCCTTGTAAAACATTTTATGCACTAAACATAATATTTTTTTATTTTTTCTTTTTGCCGAAAAAGCCTTTCTTTTCTTCAGGGTCAACAGCCTTCGCACCCATTGCATTGTTAAAATTGAGGAGTGCCTCTTTCTGCTTATCATTAAGGCTTTTAGGAACCTCAACAGTAACCCTTATAAGCTGGTCACCTCGTCTTGTGGAGTTAAGCACCTGAATACCTCTGCCCTTCAATTTAAAAACATCACCGGGCTGAGTACCTGCAGGAAGAACATATTCAACCTGACCATCAAGTGTAGGAACACGAAGCTTGTCACCTAAAGCTGCCTGAACAAAGCTTACAGTTACATCACACCAGACATTATAACCATCACGCTCAAAGAAGGGATGGGGTTTTACCATAACGCCAACTCTTAAATCACCGGCGGGACCACCATTAGCACCTGCATTACCCTGGTTACGAACTGTAAAAATCTGTCCGTCATCAATACCTGCCGGAATAGTAATTTCCTGCTTAACAGTTCTTCTGATTCGCCCTGCGCCCTTACACCTTGTACAGGGATTGGGATTGAATGTACCCTTACCACCACAACGCTGACAGGGCTTTGATGTACTGATAGTGCCAAAGGGGGTTCTCTGCTGAACATTAATCTGTCCTCTACCGTTACAATCCGGGCAGGTCTGTGGGGATGAGCCCTTTGCAGCACCTGAACCTGAACATTCATCACAGAACTCAATTTTTTGAAATTCAACAGTTTTTTTGCATCCCTTCGCAGCTTCTTCAAAGGAAATGTATATGTTAGTCTGAATGTCGCTACCTCTACGGGGAGCGTTGGGATTAGAACGTCCTCCGCTGCCACCGAAGCCACCGAAGAAAGAACCGAAAAGATCACCCAAATCAAATTCCATTCCTCCGTCGAAGCCACCGAAACCTCCAAAGCCGCCAAAACCGCCGCCCTGTCCTGCACCGTAGTTGGGATCAACACCCGCAAACCCAAAGCGATCGTATTTTTCTTTCTTCTCAGCGTCAGAAAGAATTTCATACGCCTCGTTTGCTTCCTTAAACTTAGCCTCTGCCTCTTTATTGTCAGGGTTAAGGTCAGGATGGTATTTTTTAGCAAGCTGGCGATATGCTTTTTTTATCTCATCGGGTGTTGCGCTTTTAGATACGCCTAACACCTCGTAATAATCTCTTTTATCTGCCATAGCTGATTCCTTTCCTAGGAATATCGTTTTACCCTATCAAAGACGGCTCGTAAGAGCCGTCTTTTTAAGGACTTTAATTAGTCTACATCTGTAAAGGGTGCTTCTGTGTAGTTTTCGCCACCCTGTGCACCTGCTGCATTGGGATCAAAGCCTGCACCCATATTGTTGGGGTCAAAGCCCTGTGCGCCACCTGCTGCCTTGTAAAGCTTTTCAGAAATCTCATAGAATTTTGTCTGAAGAGCTTCCTGCTTGGATTTGATAAGCTCAATATCCTCGCCTTTAAGTGCTTCTTTAAGCTCTTCTACTTTAGCGTTAATTTCAGTTTTGTCAGCTTCGTCAAATTTATCGCCATTTTCAGATACAAGCTTTTCGCACTCAAATACCATCTGGTCTGCACCATTGCGAATATCGACAGCCTCTTTACGTTTTTTGTCTTCCTCTGCAAACTGTTCTGCTTCTCTTACAGCACGATCAATGTCATCCTTGCTCATATTGGAGGAAGCTGTGATAGAGATTGACTGTTCCTTACCTGTACCAAGGTCTTTTGCAGAAACGTGAACAATACCGTTAGCGTCAATATCGAAAGTAACTTCAATCTGAGGAGTACCACGACGAGCGGGAAGAATACCGTCAAGGTGGAACATACCGAGAGTTTTGTTATCTTTAGCAAATTCTCTTTCACCCTGAAGAACGTGAATTTCAACGGATGTCTGGTTATCAGCTGCAGTTGAGAATACCTGGCTCTTCTTTGTGGGGATAGTTGTATTTCTCTCAATAATCTTTGTGCAAACATTACCGAGGGTTTCAATACCAAGTGAAAGAGGTGTAACGTCCAGAAGAAGAAGACCTTCTACATCGCCACCGAGAACACCTGCCTGAAGAGCTGCACCCATTGCAACACATTCGTCGGGGTTGATTCCCTTGTAGGGCTCTTTGCCTGTGTAGTTTTTAACTGCATCCTGAACAGCAGGGATTCTTGAAGAACCACCAACCATAAGAACCTTATCAAGCTCTGAAACCTTGAGACCGGAATCTGAAATAGCCTGACGAACGGGAGCCATTGTTGCTTCTACAAGGTCAACTGTAAGTTCGTTGAATTTTGCTCTTGTAAGAGTTGTATCAAGGTGGAGAGGACCACCTGCTTCTGTCATTGTGATAAAGGGAAGGTTAATAGCAGATGATGTAACACCTGAAAGCTCGATTTTAGCTTTTTCTGCAGCCTCTTTAAGTCTCTGCATAGCCATTTTATCTTTAGAAAGATCTGCACCTGTTTCCTTTTTGAATTCAGTAACAAGCCAATCGATGATTCTCTGGTCGAAATCGTCACCACCAAGACGGTTGTTACCTGCTGTTGCAAGAACCTCCTGAACACCTTCACCCATTTCGATAATGGAAACGTCGAAAGTACCACCACCAAGGTCATAAACCATAACCTTCTGGTCATTTTCCTTGTCAATACCGTATGCCAGAGCTGCTGCTGTAGGCTCGTTGATAATTCTCTTAACCTCAAGACCTGCAATTTTACCGGCATCCTTAGTTGCCTGACGCTGTGAGTCTGTAAAGTAAGCGGGAACAGTAATAACAGCCTCTGTTACCTTATCACCAAGGTAGCTTTCTGCATCAGCTTTAAGCTTAGAAAGAATCATTGCAGAAATTTCCTGGGGAGTGTATGAGTTGTCATCAATTTTAACCTTGTAATCTGTACCCATCTGTCTTTTGATAGATGCAATTGTTCTGTCGGGATTCTGAACAGCCTGGCGCTTTGCAACCTGACCAACAAGTCTTTCACCGGATTTTGAGAAACCTACAACAGAAGGAGTTGTTCTGTTACCTTCAACGTTAGCAATAACTACGGGCTCGCCGCCTTCAATAACTGCTACACAAGAGTTTGTTGTACCTAAGTCAATACCAATTGTTTTTGCCATTTTAATTACCTCCGAATTTATTTTAATATTATTTATACTTTGTTAATTAGTGACCTGAACAGTTGCAAAACGCAATATTCTGTCACCCATTTTATAACCTTTTTCAAAAACTGCTGCTATAGAGTTTTCTGGAAGCTCAGCATTTTCAACAGTCATAACAGCGCTATGAATATTTGGGTCAAACTCGTCACCAACAGCACCATAGGACTCAACCTCCATATTTTTGAGGATTTCCTTGAGCTGTGTAATGGTCATTTCAACACCTTTTTTGTAAACCTCAATATCCTCGGTCTGATTTTCCAAAGCTCTGTCGAAATTGTCAATTACGGGAAGAAGGGTTTTAAGTGTGTTAGCCTTTGCATCACCGTAGGTAGCTTCCTTTTCTCTTTGTGAGCGTTTTCTGTAATTGTCGTACTCTGCAAGAGTGCGAAGATGTGAATCCTTCATAGCAGCAAGGTCACCTGAAAGCTTTTCAATTTCTGCTTTAAGAGCGTCTACTTCTGCATTTTTCTTGGATTTTCTTTCTTTTTTCGATTCTTTTTTCACTTCAGTAGCTTCCATTGTTTCTTCATTTTCAACTACCTTGTTTTCTTCGTTTACCATTTTTTCTACCTCACTCCTCGTCAAGGGTTTCGGAAAGCAGATTTCCTATAACCGATGCTAAAAATTTAATACTGGGAATAAGCCTTGCATAATCGATTCGTGTAGGACCGATTATACCAATTGAACCACTGTCCTTTTTGCCCACAGAATATTTAGAGAAAATCGTGGAAGAATTTTTCAATTCCCTGTAAAGATTTTCCGAGCCTATTGCCACATTCGTTTGTTTTTTGTGTGAAGCAAGCATATTTTCAAGAGGTGTTCCTCTATGAAGAAAATCCATAAGCCGGAAAGCATCCTCTGAAAGCTCCTCGTGATTAAGTATATTGGACTGTCCCTTCAAATGAAGCTCTGTGGTTTTTACTGCTTCACAAAGGTCAGCTATTGCACACAGAAAGGGTGACATTATGAAAACTCTGTCCCCGAGTGAAGCAACAAGCGTCTGAATAAACATTATATTAATATCAGAAACAGATTTACCGATAAAGTAGCTTTGACAGATGTTATAAAAAATCTCTGCAATATCCACATTTATCTGCGCTTCACTTCTTACTACCGAGCTTTTAAGAATACCCGATGTTGCAAGCAGAACAATCATAGCTGTGTGACTGCTTAAAGGAACAAGCTCTATTCTTTTAATTTCAGCATCGGCATCTGCCGGAGACGATGAAACTGCAACGCAGTCTGTAAGCTCTGCAAGAATACTGCCTGCTTTTTCAAGAAGCTTGTCGGGCTCACCGGAAAAGGACTGCAACCATATTTTGATTCGCTCCTGTTCCTCCAAGCCTAATTCATAAGCGGTCATTAAATTGTCAACATAGTACCTGTAACCTAACTGAGAAGGAACCCTACCGGCAGATGTGTGAGGTTGCTCAAGGAGCCCCATTTCAACTAAATCCGCCATATCGTTTCGTATGGTTGCCGAAGAAACAGCATTACCCATTTCGGTACATATCGCTTTAGAACCCACAGGCTCACCCGTGGCAATAAAGCGTTCAATAATAATTGCAAGAATTTGCTGCTTACGTCCTGTAAGCTCTGCCACGACCTCACCTCTTTTTATCTTTAGCACCTGTTAGCACTCTAACCAACCGAGTGCTAACTCTGTTAATAATATACTCCCACAAGTAGCATTTGTCAACTACTTTTGCAAATATTTTTGTAAATAGTTTGTGAATAAATGTTAAAATTATGCAAAAAAAGAAAAGCCACCACATAAGTGACTTTTAAATACAAATGTTTTAAATTAAACAAATTGGAATTTATCGTTATAAATCAATATTGATTTCGTACATATCTTCAATGAGTATATAGTTCACGTTATGCTTCTGTGCCAGCTCTAACATTTCTGCATTATCTGCCAACACACTCTCCATTGTGCACCATTCATCAGCCAAACGATTTTCAATGACATTTGCATATTTCTTTATGTCAGCAAAGTGTTTCCTGATATATTCCTCACTCATTATCAGACAGTAATATTTGATATCTTTGAAATATTCGTTTTCAAAATCCTTCTGCCAATCGAATGGAATATAGCAACCTTCGACAATTAAGTTCTGCTTGTTTTCGATAGCGGTTTTTATCATTTCACGGATGATAGTCCATAAGTATGCTGTTAAGTCTTTATCCTCGCTAATCGGAGTGAGTTCAGTATTTCCGCTACGGATTAATCCCATTTTTAGATGGTCTATTGAAATATACGGATATTTTAATTTTTCCAGCAGCTTTTGGGCAAGAGCCGTTTTGCCTGTATGTGATGCTCCGGTAATTAAAATAATCATCTCATTCATCCCTACAAATTCAAATTTGTTAATCTAATTGTATCACGACAAACTAACCTTTGCTATCCGTTTGCCCGCAAAGGCAACTTCTTGCGACAAAGAGAAAACTTCTTCGCTATTACTTATTACTTGCCAAAAATCCGAGTAGTAAGAAAAAGTGAAGATCAAAGAGTTAATAGTGAAAAAGTAAAATCCCCGTACTATAGTACGAGGATTTTTGGCAGCGGGATAGGGATTCGAACCCCAACAAACAGAGTCAGAGTCTGTCGTGCTACCGTTACACTATCCCGCTAAGACGAACGTTATTATACTCTTACATTTTCCAATTGTCAATAGTTTATTCAAATTTTTTCAGAAAAACTTTTTATAAACATAATCAAAAAAACTGTTGACAATTTTAGCTTTGTGTGATAATATATCAAGGCTAACATATGCAGAGATACCGAAGTGGTTATAACGGAACGGTCTTGAAAACCGTCGTACGGCAACGTACCGTGGGTTCGAATCCCACTCTCTGCGCCACCTCTTTTGAGGACAATTTAATAACTGATTTCAGTTACCAATGCAGAAGTACTCAAGTTGGTGACGAGGCGCCCCTGCTAAGGGCGTAGGTCGGGAAACCGGCGCGAGAGTTCGAGTCTCTCCTTCTGCGCCAACAAATCCATACACCTAACAAGGTGTGTGGGTTTTGTTTTTTTGTTGTAAAAAAGAGACTCGAACTCCCTCGGCAAAGCCGAACACAAGCAAACCCCGTACACTTCATCCGGAATGTACGGGGTTTATTTTATGCGCTTAAAACCATATTCACAACTGCCTGATAATCACTGGCATCAATAAAATCACTACGATCTATATCTGCTGCAATTTCCGGAGACCAAGGAAACTCAATACCAATACTTCTTTCCACAAGAGATGCATCAATAACGTCAACAAAGCTATCTCCGTCCATATCTCCCATTACAATAAAAGGGCATTCATAATATAAATCTTCGCCAGAATAAATTTCAATTTTTGTATCTGTACCATAATAAATTGGGTTTTCCTGCGAAGTAACAAGCTTATATGTGAAACCATCCGGAAGGTCAAAGACATTTTCAAAATCATCTTCAGTTACTCCAACAACATAAGTTAAAACAACATCTTCTTCCCACCACGTAGAATAAACAAAAGAATTATCACTAAACTTGAGTACATTTTCTACTACCTTACAAACACGACTTGGTATTTCAACCACATTACCATTTTCTGTACTTGTCGCAACACAATAAATATACAGATAATCACCATAGCAATCATCATCCAATGTATAATCATACGGACCCATATTATCAATAAGCTCTGCATCGGACAAATCTGCTTTATAAGCGCCATACCACTGATACTCCAAATCAAATCCTAATGCAGCAAATCGGATATAATCGCCACAACCAACTGAAGAAACATTTTCCTTAACACCGGTTTTTGAATTAAATTCCACATAATTCAAACCGTATGCAGCACAATAATCCTTAACAACAGTATTCTGAACAGGCGCACAAATTACGGCAGCACTGTCTGAACCAACATCCACAACCTCTGTTACAGAACCTATTAGAACAGTACCATAATCAGGTACATCCTTTAATTCAATCACATTCGGCATTTTTATAGTGCCGGATTTTAAACTTGTAGCAAAGCTGTGAAAACCACCCTGAGCAACATATTCAAGGCTTCTCAAATCTAAGGATACACCTGCAATTTTCGTTGCCCCCATAAAAGCATACTCTCCAAGCGTTACCAGTTCGGTTAAATCGGTAGACTTCAATTTAAGCGTCCTGCAATTCTGGAAGGCATTGCCCTGTATAGTTTTTACAGTATCAAGATTAATTTCAGCCAAATAATAAGCATTATAAAACGCTTGTGTATTTACAGTAACAAGACTAGGCACTGAGAGTCTCTCTATATTACTGTAAGCAAAAGCCTGATACCCGATTGTTTCAACAGAATCAAATTCTCCATCGGTAATCTTCATAGATCTGAAAAACTCTCTTGGTATAGTCTTGACTTTATTAGCAGTAAAGCTTTTAAGGTTGTATGTATGAAGCAAATCATCCTGCTTTGCAGTACCAAAAAACTTCACAGAATCAAGTGTGGGCAAAGAGTTAACTGAAATTTTATTTATCGTTTGAGTACCCTCAAGAACACCTGTACCCATAGAAGTCAGCTTATCAGCCTTAAACTCCACAAGCGCACAATAGCTAAAGGCGTAATCCCCTATTGTTTCTACATTTTCCAGCTTAACCTTAGATATAGCAGTATCAGCAAATGCATAGGCACCGATAGTTTTAGCCCCGGGAATATTAACGGTTTTAAGCGTTGAATTTCCGTAAAAAAGCTTTTCTTCTATTTCTTCCAAGGACGCAAGACTGATAGTAACAAGACTGGTACAGTCACTGAAAGCATTTTCCCCTACTGTCCTTGCTGCATTTGCACTTATCTCCACAAGGCTTGTATTACCATAAAACGCATCAGCAGCAATAGTCTCTGCACCATTTATATATAATTTAGAGAGTGTTGTAGTGTCTTTACACAAATACTCAGGAACACTTGTTAAACCATTAAGGTGCAATATGTTTAAATTATCATATACACCAAAATTGTTGGTTTCGGTTATTCCATCCTTGATGCTTTTCACCCCGTTAATTGAAAGTGTTGTAAGCTCTGTACAGCCTTGTAAAATACTAAAATCATACGTGGTTATACCATTCGCAGAAAAATCTGTCAAAAGAATACAGTCTGCAAAGGCATTTTCACCGATACTTTCAGCACCGTCCAAATTCAATTTGGTTACAGCAGTCCCCCTGAATGCATTTTTACCAATTGTTTTCACATTGGCTATTGAAAGCTTGGAGAGATTCCAGGCTCCATTCATAAAAGCATCCGGAACATTCTCAAGAGAATTTATAGCCAATGTGGTAAGCTTTGGAAAAACATCGCCAAAACCTACAACCTCACCGTTCTTTGTTACACTTTTAGCATTATTTACAGAAATTTCTTCAATAAGAGCTTCACTATTCGCAACCAAGCTTATATCAAAGCTTTCAATTGAATCAAGTGCAATAATTTTCAACGCAGGACAGTTTGCAAAGGCGTAAACCCCCACATTTGAAACCTTTGGTCCATCCACTACAGTAAGCTTACTACATTTATTAAAAGCGTGTTTACCTACTGATTCAAGCTTCTGGGATTCTACTTTTTCAATATCGGTTCCATAGAAAGCGTAATCTCCCACCACTCTCAATTCCGTCATATTGAAATCAACTGTGTAATCACAGTTTTTGAATGTATTATCGGGAACTACCTCAAGCTTCACAGCCGAGAAGGATTTAATATTCGGGAATATCTCATCCAAAGCAAACGCACCCATTGATTCATCATACAAAAATTCCTTTGCACTGTTGAATGAAAGATTTTCAATGGTTTCACTTGATTTTCCGAGAAAATACAAATCAATCACAGAAACCGAATCCAAAGAAACATTCTGTAGTTTCTTACAATTTTCAAATACTGTTTCATTAATATCTGCAACTTTGTTAAGGGATATTTCCTTTAAATTTTCACACCCTGCAAAAGCGTAGTCACCAACAGTTGCAGCCTCGTTATAAACTGCTTCTTCAATAGCCGTGCCATAAAAAGCATAAGCCCCAATTGATTTCAATTCACCTAATACTACATCATCAAGATTGATACAGTTTTTAAAGGCATTAGCAGGCAACTCAACTATTTTTGAAGCGTGAAAACTTTCAAGGTTTGCATTTCCACCAAAAACTTCTTCACCTATAGTAGTGACACTATCAAGGTTTACTTCAATAAGCTTATCACAACCATCAAAAACCCCTTCATAAATCGCTGTAAGCTTGGGCGCTGTAAAGGAACTGAAATTTTTGCTGCCATAAAAAGCCCCTTCACCTATTTCGGTAACTGCATTTAAAGTCAAGCTGGAGAAATTAGTGCCTGCAAAAGCTCTGTCACCAAGCCTTGTTATAGAATTAGGACCAAGAATTGTAAGAAAACTACAACCATCGAAGGCATAGTCGCCTACCTCTGAAACCTTCGTGAACGCCATACTTCTTAAATTTCTGCAATTGTAGAAAGCGTAATCACCTATAAATTCAATATTTGTACTATTAACTTTCAAAAGCTTTTCACAATCTTTGAAAACATTCGCACCGACACTTGTAACATTTACACCACGGAAATATTCAAGATTCGTACAACCGCTGAAAGCATCCGGTTCAATAGTTTTTGTATTAGTCAGAACAGATACACTCTGTAAATTAGTATTTCCGCTAAACGCACTTTTGGCTATGCTTTCAACCCGAACACCATTAATCAAATTCGGAACAACAGGGTTTTTATCATCACCACTGTAACCCGTCAATACACCATTTTCATCAACTGTAAACAAAGATGCATCCGAGGGCATTTTTGTATATGTTCTTGTTATGGTATAACTGGGTTTAGAGCCATCGACCACAGCATAGGCAGTAATGGTTGAATCATAACTAACAGGTATCGGCTCGGTGTATAAAACATACTCACCACTACGCATTGTTGAAGATGTATAGTATATTTCTGCACCTTCATCCTTACAGGAAATCGTTAAATCAAAGGGCTCTGAAAAAACTGTTTTGGTAAAACTGAAATCAGGATAAGCTGTATATTCTTTAGAACGTGTTATCCACAAAGCATTAATATATCTGCCTGCCGGTATACTCATGCAGGGCTTTGTATTTTCATTTATTTTCGTTACAACATCATCAAAATTATATTCAGGGTAAGCAGAAAGAATATACGCAATTGCAGAACTTATAAAGGGGGCAGACATGGAGGTACCTGACAAAGCTTTATAAGTGTTATCAAGATGCGTGCTCACAATATTCTCACCGGGAGCTGTCACCTGACATTTTGAGCCATAGTTGGAGAAATCAGAAACATACAAACTATTACCACAGGACATGACCGTAACAACTTCATCGAATGAAGCAGGTGAAAAATAAACCTCATCAAGACTTATACCCTTGTTACCTGCAGATACAACTGTTATTATACCTGCATCGTAAGCAGCTTTTATTACCTCGTGTAAAATTTCACTTTCACCACGTCGGCTAAGGCTCAGGTTAATTATATCTGCACCATCATTTATTGCCTGTTCTATACCAAGATAAACCTGTAATTCTGTACCAACCCCCTTGTTATCAAGAACCTTGTAGGGTTTAATAACAACATTATCGTGAGTATTTGCAGCAATAATACCTGCAACGTGAGTTCCGTGCCCTCTATCATCGTAACAATCCCCCTCGGGATTAATGCTGTTAAAGCCCGTAGGCTGAACCTTATCCTTCAAATATTCGTGGTCATTAGCAATACCCGAATCTACAACAGCAATTACTATTTCCTCTGTGTATTTAATATTGTTATCGTTTAAATACGTCTCAAGAGCTGTGTAACCAAATTGGTCAGAAACACTCTGCATGGGGTTAGCAAGAGTTACTTCTTCGACTGCTTCTGCCTCTTCAGCTTCGCAAAAGCTGTCTTCCTGAACATATTCAACATAGCTTTGAGCCTTATAAAAAGCCAAAGCCTCATCACAATCTTCATCATCTTCATATTGCAGAATATGTAAATCCTCATAACCATTTACATAACCCACAGCTCCAAAAGTGTCTATTTCGTTTTTCTTTGATTTAACAATCAGACGATTTGTGTCAGGTTCAACATCATCCTCAACAGTATCATCTGAAAACAAAGAAACTTCCTCGCTTTTCATCAAATCCATTGCCTGAGTAGAAAACTCCTCAAAGCTTATATCATTATTGACAAAATTTTCAAAATCCAAATCTACATCTATTGAAAAAACAGTAACAGGTAAGCTACCAATTACCAATAGCATAGAAAGTACAACACTTAAAATTTTTTTCATTTCCAAATACCTCCGTACAAAACTACTATACATTGTTGATATTGTTGTGTTGTTGCACAAATATGAACAAATCGTGAACATTTTCACAGGCAATTTTATAAATCTTTCACAAAATTAATAATCGCACAAAGTTACATCTTACATTTTTCTCAACCGGGCAAAATGTTAAAATATAATCATTATATCAAATCAAGTAAATAGTTTGTTGTTTTTTGTCAAAATGCAGAAAAATCAAGCAGAAATGCAAAAGTCATTTTAACATAATCAAATTGTTACAACTTAATTGAATATAGAATATATTTCTGCTATAATAAAAACATTGAAGCATTCGAGGAGGATGTAAAATGAAAAAAATCAAATCAATCATAGCAATATTACTGGTGTGTACATTATTCTTCTCTGTAACATCCTGTGGCAACAAAACTGCCGGTGAAACAACAACCACTACAACCGAGCAGTATATTGCCCCAAATGAAACAGTTAATCCAAACGTTACATATTCCGATACCGTAGCAGACCCTTCTGTAATCTCTACAGCTGCACCCGACACCACAAGTGGTGGTATAACCCCTGTCGATCCCCAGACGCCTACAACCGATAATGGCAGCAGTTCTGTTCAGCAATCTCCCCAGACAAACACGCCTGAAACCAATTCACCACAGCAGACGTCTAGTGCAACTGTACCCCAAGAGAGTGCAGGTTCTCCAAGTGTTTACGAAAAAGACGGCAGAAAATATTATATCTATTACCCCGAAAATATCCAAAGCTCTAAAAAGTCTTACCCTGTTCTTTCCTGGGCAAACGGAACTATGTGCCCACCCGATATGTACACAGGCTTACTTACAGAAATAGCTAAAGGTGGCTACATTGTTATTGCCAGCGACGAAACAATGGCAGCAGACGGTACAGCTCAAATTGCTGCCTTAGATTTTGTTCTTTCACTTAACAACGATTCATCCAGCCCAGCTTACAAAAAGGTAAAAACAAACAAGCTGGGGGTTATCGGTCACTCGCAGGGTGGCAGAAGCTCTGTAAACGCAGCTGTTAAGGACACAAGAATCAAATGTGTTGTTTCCATTGCCGGCAGTAACTATCTTGAAGAAGCAGAGCCTAACTCATCCCCCACATTGTTTATTGCAGGCGAAAAGGATATGATAGTTTCTCCCTCACAGTGGATTCAGCCTGCCTACGATGTTGCTAAGGGGCCTGCTGTTTATGCTTCACTTAACGGAGCAATTCACACCACCTGCTGCACCAATCCCGAAAAATACAGCTCCTATATTCTTGAGTGGTGTGATGCCTGGTTAAAAAACGACACAAATGCACTTACTACTTTCAACAATAATGGTAACCTTGCTTCCGACAGCAACTGGAGCAATTTCCAATGCAAAGGATTCTGATTTTATGAAAAAAATACATTTACTATGTAACGCACATCTTGACCCTATCTGGCTCTGGGCACGCAACGAAGGAATCGCAGAAGCAATCTCCACCTTCCGTGTTGCTGCAGATTTTTGTGAGAAGTATGACAATTTCATTTTCAACCACAACGAATCTGTTCTTTACGAATGGGTGGAAGAAAATGAACCGGAGCTTTTCAAAAAAATACAGGAGCTTGTAAAAAAAGGCAAATGGCGAATAATGGGCGGCTGGTATCTTCAGCCCGACTGCACAATGCCTTCTGCAGAGGGCTTTCTGCGTCAAATTGAAACCGGAAACGCTTATTTCAAAGAAAAATTCGGTATCAAGCCTACTACTGCTATAAACTTTGACCCCTTCGGTCACACTCGTGGACTTGTGCAGATTTTAAGGAAAACCGGCTACCATTCATATTTGTTTATGCGTCCCCATAACGTTGTGGGTAATGATACAGATTTTATCTGGAGGGGCTACGATGGCAGTGAAATCATAGGTCACTCAATGTGGGGTGGCTATAACTGTGCAAGAGGTGAAGTTACAAAAAAAATCGACAGATTTTTAAACGACTCCCACGATGGTGCAAACCTTATGCTTTGGGGTGTGGGTAATCACGGTGGTGGTCCTTCCAAAATTGACCTTGATAGCATCGAGGAATACATAAAAAATCATCCGGAAATAATTATTGAACACTCTTATTGCGAAAATTATTTTTCTGAGGTTAACACCAAAGAGCTCAATACATACGGTAAATCTCTTGTTCACTGTATGGTGGGTTGTTACACAACAATGGCTAAAGTAAAGCAAAATTACAGAGCTCTCGAAAACGAGCTTGTAACCTGCGAAAAAATGCTTGCTTTAAGTGGTGTAGAGTACGATAAAAAAGAACTGAAGGCTGCTGAAAAAGCCTTGCTTTTCAGTCAATTCCATGACATTCTGCCGGGTACAATGATAAAAGCCGGTGAGGACGAAATTCTCCGTCTTTTAGGTTATGGCAGGGAAATCGTTTCACGACTTACAGCAAAAGCCTTCTTCAAGCTTTGTGAGGGACAGAAAAAAGCTGTTGATGGTGAAATACCGGTTCTTGTTTTCAACCCTCACCCCTACCCAATCACCAAAGAGGTACAGGTAGAGTTCCAGCTTGCAGACCAGAACTGGAACGAAGGCGAAACTACCCTTGTAAACATCAAAGACGAAGAAGGTAATTATCTCCCTTGCCAGAACGAAAAAGAGTCAAGCAGCTTAACTATGGACTGGCGAAAAAGAATTTGCTTCAGAGCAGAGCTGAAGCCCATGAGCATAAATCGTTTTGACTGTGAATTACATGTTGAAAAAATTGACAAAAGACCAATTTTGCCATTAGAAGAAACAGATACTCACTTTATCTTTAAAAACAACAAAATCTCTGTCCTTATTAACAAAAAAACAGGACTTATCGACAAATACGATGCAAACGGTGTAAATCTGCTAAAAGAAAATAGTGGCAAAATACTTGTTTACAAGGACAACGAAGACCCTTGGGGTATGACAAACGACGGTTTTTATGACAGAACAGGAGAATTTGAACCCCTTTCCAAAGAAGGCGCCAACATTTTTGCAGGCTACCCTGATGCAGCTTGCAATAATGTTCACGTTATTGAAAATGGTGAAGTAAGAACAAAAATACAAGCTACATTTAAAAATCGTAATTCCTTTGCAATTGTGGCTTACACACTTTCTAAAGAAGATTCTTATATTGATATTGATATAAAAATCCTTGCAAACGATGTAAACACTCTTTACAAGCTGTCCTTCGACACCAATTTTGAAGCTCCACTCTTCATAGGACAGACAGCCTATGGAAGAGAAGAGCTTTTAAAAGAGGAAAAAGAAATCACATTCCAGAAATGGTGTGCTTTTAAAGATGATAATAAAGCCTTTGCAATAATGAACAAGAGCACCTATGGTGGCAGTGGAATAGATAACACTCTTAATGTAACTCTTATGAGAACCCCTGTATATTCTGCCCATCCCATAAACAGCAGACCTATTACTGATAATGACAGATTCCACAATCACATTGATATGGGTGAAAGAGACTTCTCTTACCGATTAACTCCTGACCTTGAAAACATTGATACAGAGGCAGAGATTTTCAACCAGCCACCCTACGCACTCTCCTTCTTTCCATCCGGTAACGGAGAAAAGCTTGACAACGGAATTGAAATAAGCAACAAAGAAATCGTTCTTTCCTGCTATAAAAAGAATGAACAAGGCAATTATTTACTTCGTCTTTTCAACTCTTCTGACAACAACGAAACAGCAACCCTATTCATAAACGGAAAAGTGAAAGAAATCAATTTCACTCCCTTTGAAGCCAAAGGATTCGTTCTCAGCAATAATCATTTAAGAAAATGTAATCTTATAGGAGAGTATTAAAAATACAACGAGTAATTTATTAACAAATTACTCGTTGCATTTTCTTTTTATATATAGTATAATATGTTATCAATGTCTAATGGAAGGGTGGTTCTATGAAAAAAGCTTTTAAAATATCAGTTATTGCAGTTGTTATAGCTGCTATCATAGCGCTTACCTCTATGCCGTTCGGGGCAATAGAAATAAAAAGGTATTATGGCGATATAAATAACGATAACCACGTTACTACTCAGGACGTAATAATAGCACTTTCCGTCGCAGCAGGTATTTATTCAGACAACCTTACGGGAATGGATTTTGAAGCAACAGATATGGATGATGATAATACTATCACCACAAAGGATGCCCGTCTTATATTAAAAACAGCTGCAGGTCAGGAGTTCAAAAAGCAGATGGCTGGCTACGAATTTAACGAAAATCCTGATTTATTTATAAAAAAGGTTAACGAAATGCGAATAAACGAAGGTATTTCTACATTAAAGCTTTCAAAGGACCTTTGCAATGCTGCAAGGGATGCAGCTGAAGAATATGCTACCAAAACAGGTACTGCTTTTGCCCGTGAGGATGGCTCATATTACTATAAATTACTTGACGAAAAAGGTATAAGCTACACCTTTGCAGATAAAATAATTATCCCTGCCTCCTTCGGCTACAAAGAAGCCTTTGATGAACTCATAAAAGTACAGCAAAGCAAAAAAGCCCTTTGCAGTAAAAACTTCAAAAGCTTTGGCGTAGGGGCATATTCAGCTGATGGTCACACCTTCTATTGGTGTATTTTCCTTACAGATTAATTTACACAAACTACATTCGAAAGGATGATTAAAATGAGTGATTACAAAATAGAAACCAAATGCGTTCAGGGCGGCTACACCCCCGGCAATGGCGAACCTCGTCAAATCCCTATTATCCAAAGCACTACTTTCAAATATGCTACAAGTGAAGATATGGGTAAGCTTTTCGACCTTGAAGCAAGTGGTTATTTCTATACCCGCCTTCAGAACCCCACCAACGATTCCGTTGCTGCAAAAATCTGCGAATTAGAAGGTGGTACTGCTGCAATGCTTACCTCCTCAGGTCAGGCAGCTTCATTTTATTCAATTTTTAATATTGCCTCCTGTGGCGACCACGTTGTTTCTTCTGCAACAATTTACGGTGGAACCTACAACCTTTTCGCAGTAACAATGAAAAGAATGGGTATTGAGTTTACATTCGTTTCACCCGACTGCACAGAGGAAGAGCTTAACGCAGCTTTCCAGCCTAACACAAAAGCAGTTTTCGGTGAAACAATCGCAAACCCTGCCCTTACAGTTCTTGATATAGAAAAATTCGCAAAGGCTGCTCACGCTCACGGTGTTCCGCTTATTATTGACAACACCTTTGCAACTCCCGTAGGCTGCCGTCCCTTTGAATGGGGTGCGGATATTGTTACCCATTCCACAACAAAATATATGGACGGTCACGGTGCTGCAGTTGGTGGCTGTATTGTTGATTCCGGTAAATTCGACTGGATGGCACACGCAGACAAGTTTCCCGGTCTTTGCACACCCGATGACAGCTATCATGGTATTACCTACGCAGAGCGTTTCGGCAAAGAAGGTGCTTTCATTACCAAAGCTACAGCCCAGCTTATGAGAGATTTTGGTTCAATCCAATCTCCCCAAAATGCTTTCTACCTTAATTTAGGTCTCGAAAGCCTTCACGTAAGAATGAAACGTCATTGCGAAAATGGTCTTGCTGTTGCAAAATTCCTTGAAGCAAACGACAAAATTGATTGGGTAACATACTCCGGTCTTGAGTCCGATAAATATTACAGCCTTGCACAGAAATATCTCCCCAATGGTTCTTGTGGTGTTGTTTCTTTCGGTGTTAAGGGTGGAAGAAAAGCTGCTGAAGAGTTTATGAAAAAGCTTAAACTCATTGCTATTGAAACTCACGTTGCTGACGCAAGAAGCTGCTGCTTACATCCTGCAAGCGCAACTCACCGTCAGATGAATGACGCAGAGCTTGAAGCTTGTGGAATTACAGCGAACCTTGTTCGTCTTTCCTGTGGTCTTGAAAATGCTGAAGACCTTATTGCCGATATTCAGCAAGCACTTGGTGAATAATAAAACGGAACGATCAAGACCGTTCCCTACAATTATAAAAAGGAGGTATGAGGAATGCCGATTAAACTGCCCGATGAATTACCTGCAGTAAAAACTCTCGAAAAAGAAAATATATTCGTTATGACTGACACTCGTGCCATAACGCAAGATATTCGTCCGTTGAAAATTCTGGTTTTGAACCTCATGCCTAAGAAAACGGAGACCGAAACACAGCTTTCCCGTCTTTTGGGTAACTCTCCTCTACAGGTTGAATTCGAGCTAATACACACTAAATCTCACGTACCTAAGCACACTCCCAAGGAATACCTTTTAGCATTCTACAAAACCTTTGAAGATGTTAAACACAGAAAATTTGACGGACTCATTATAACAGGTGCTCCTGTAGAAAAAATGGAGTTCGAAGAGGTTACCTACTGGGAAGAGCTTTGCGAAATAATGGAATGGTCAAAAACACATGTTACAAGCACATTCCATATTTGCTGGGGAGCTCAGGCAGGGCTTTATTACCATTACGGAATAAAGAAATACCCTCTACCCGAAAAGCTTTCAGGAATTTATAATCATAAAGCTGATTACAAGCATTCAATTCTTTTGCGTGGCTTTGATGATGAGTTTCCTGTACCCCATTCAAGATACACCACAGTTAAAAGAGAAGATATTGAAAAAGTCCCCGAGCTAAAAATCCTTGCCTCTTCTGAGGAAGCAGGAATTTATATCACATCTTCGGAAAACGGTAAGCAGATTTTTGTTACAGGACATTCGGAATACGATACTGAAACTCTCAAGAACGAGTTTCTTCGTGACAAGGATGCAGGACTTGATATAAAGATGCCTAAAAATTATTTCCCCAATAATGACATAACAAAGGCACCTTTAAACACCTGGCGTTCTCATGCAAACCTCCTTTATTCCAACTGGCTCAACTACTTCGTTTACCAGACAACTCCCTATGATATAGAAACTATTAAGTAAAAAAGGTTCACCGTTTTTTTTCGGTGAACCTTTTTTATTATAAATTATCATAATCAATTTTTCTGTCTTTGAAATAAAACTCTCTGTCGTGATCACTGATTTCACGAAGCACCTTACAGGGGTTCCCCACTGCCACAACATTTGCAGGAATATCCTTTGTAACAACACTGCCCGCACCGATAACTGTGTTATCACCTATTGTAACACCGGGTAAAATAATTGCCCCTGCACCAATCCAGCAATTCCTGCCGATGTGAACAGGCATATTGTATTGATATGCTTTTTCACGTAGCTCCGGCAAAATCGGGTGCCCTGCTGTTGCTACAACCACATTGGGTCCGAACATTGTGTAATCTCCAACATAAATGTGAGTATCATCCACCATAGTAAGTCCGAAATTGGCATAAACAGATTTACCGAAATGCACATGATGTCCACCCCAGTTAGCGTGGAATGGTGGCTCTATGTAGCAATCCTCACCTATCTCTGCAAACATTTCTTTGAGCATCTGTGCTCTTTTATCCAACTCAGTAGGTCTTGTCATATTAAAATCATAAAGTTTATCCAGATATCCCAACTGCTCAATCATAATATCGTCACCACTGGGGTAATATATCATTCCCGAGTGCATTTTTTCTTTATTCGTCATGAAAATCATCTCCTATTGGAAAAATTATACCATAAAGAAATATCTTTACAACAGTTTACCATTGAAAAACATAATAAAAAAGTGTATTATATGATTAACAACTTTACTAAACGGAGAAAAAATATGAAAATTACAGACTCAGTTATTTATGTTGGTGTAAATGACCACAATATTGATTTATTTGAAGGACAATATGTTGTACCAAACGGTATGGCATACAACTCCTATATTATTAAAGGTGAAAAAACAGCTGTAATGGACAGCGTTGACATAAACTTCTCATCAGAATGGCTTTGCAATATCAAGGCAGTTTTAGATAACAAAGCGCCTGATTACCTTGTTGTTCAGCATATGGAGCCGGATCATTCCGCAAGCATTGACATTTTTATGCAGACCTACCCTGAAACAAAGATTGTTGCTTCAAAACAGGCATTTACAATGATGAGTGCATTTTTTGGCACAGATTATAAGGATAGGCAGATTATTGTTGGCGAGAATGATACTTTAGATTTAGGAAATCGTGTTCTTACTTTTATTACAGCATCAATGGTTCATTGGCCAGAGGTTATTGTTACTTATGATTCAAAAGATAAAATACTTTTCTCTGCAGACGGTTTCGGCAAATTCGGTGCGCTTGATGCAGATGAAGACTGGGCATGTGAAGCAAGACGCTACTATTTCGGTATTGTTGGCAAATATGGTACACCTGTACAGAATCTTCTAAAAAAAGCTGCCACACTTGAAATAGAAAAAATATGCCCCCTTCATGGCCCTGTTCTTACAGAAAATCTCGGTTATTACCTTGACCTTTACAACACCTGGTCTTCCTACGGTGTCGAAAGCGAGGGCGTTGTAATTGCATACACCTCTGTTTATGGCAACACTAAAAAAGCTGTTTTGAAGCTTGAAGAAATTCTCAAAGCAAAAGGTTGTCCCAAGGTTGCTATAACAGACCTTGCAAGAGATGATATGGCAGAGGCTGTTGAAGATGCTTTCCGTTACGGTAAAATTGTTCTTGCAACAACTACTTACAATTCAGATATTTTCCCCTTTATGAGAACTTTTGTTGATGCTTTAACAGAAAGACTTTATCAGAAAAGAACTATAGGCATAATCGAAAACGGTACATGGTTCCCCACCGCCGGAAAAATCATTAAAGGAATGTTTGAAAAATCCAAAGACATTACTTTCACAGATACTACAGTAACAATTAAATCTGCAATGAACGAGGAAAACCTCAAACAGCTTGAAGCACTTGCAGATGAACTTATGAAATAAAAAATTATTCTCCCCAACAAAAGGTTGGGGAGAATTTTTGCTTTTTATATTTCCGGAAATACACTTGCAACTTCTTTTAAAATATATTCTGCTTGTTGCTTTTCTTTTTGGTATTTTTCTGACTCTCTTACACTTTCATTTTTCCATACCGAAAGAATTTCAGGAAATGTAAGCACAGTCTCAAATGCAGCTTTTTTGCCGTATTTATTTTTTATAATTTCAATTATTTCACAAGGGTCACTTTCATCCCCGGAAAACAAAAAGCCTTTTGAGGCTACGAAAGCACAAAGCTTTCTTGCTCTTTCTTCCTCCCCTTTTTCACCACAGGAAAGAACACAATCAATTCTCTTCTCAATTTCTTCCAACGGAAGCGTAAATGCTTGTACCATAAGGCAACCAATATCCTTTTGAGAAAAACCCCTTTTTATAAAAGCCGAAACATAACCACCAACAATTTTGTCAACATCCTTGTTAACCTCATCAGGTGCAGTTGTGCTGTCTAAAATCCATTGTGGAACAAAATTTTCATTACTCATAAAATCACCGAAAACATAATATAATTACAAAAACAATTATATTATTAATTATCTCTAAAATCAACGAAATTTGTCTAAAAAATAACATTTGTTGACATTGTATTACCACTGTTATATAATCAACTTGTAACCAAAATAAGTGGTGGAGTCTGTCATAGTTCGCAAAGCGAATTATTTATGAGGTTACAGGTTTAGTTTTATATCAAAATATAAAATCAAGCTTTCCACCGTCTTTTGTGCAGTTGCATCAAAGACGGTCTTTTTTGTCCGCCGGAATGGAGATTTTTATGAGTCAAATCACAATTGTTGCATTGGTAATCTTTGCAATAACCTATCTTTTGATGATGTTTTTTCAGAAGATACGCCCACACATTGTTGCAGTTTCAGCCCTGATTTTCGTCGGTTTAGGTATCATTTCTTCAGTAAAACCTGATTTATTCGGTCCTGATTTTTTCACCACTGCTGCAGGTACATACAACTACAGTATTTCCCAAGCATTAGCAGAAATTGACTGGAATGTAATTATGATGATTGCCGGTACTATGGGTACGGTTTTCCTTTTTATTGAGTCAAAAATGCCACAGCTTCTTTCAGATCTTTTGATTTCTAAAATGCCAAATATGAAATAGGTTGTTGTGGTAATATCTCTTTTTGCAGGTATTGTTTCTGCATTTGTAGACAATGTTGCAACAGTTCTTATGATAGCTCCGGTGGCTCTTGCTTTCTGCATTTATTGACAACATACCTTACACAGCAACAATGCTCTCCATAGTTCCTGTTATAGCCACAGGCGTTGGTATGGAGCCCAAGCTACTCTATTATGGTCTTCTTTGTGGTGCAACCCTTGGTGGTAACCTTACCCCCATAGGCGCAAGTGCAAACATTGCCGGTATAGGAATCCTTCGTAAAGAAGGTTATGAGGTTAAAAGCACAACCTTTATGAAATATGGCGTCCCCTTCACTCTTGCCGCAGTTATAACAGGCTATGCCCTTCTCTGGTTAATCTGGGGGAACTGATATAAATTATGACCCTGTCTGAAATCCAAGTAATTCAGACAGGGTCATTTTTATTATATCTTATTTACAATTAAATCCACACATTCTTCTGCTGATTTACCGTCACATTCAACAGTAATATCAGCATATTTTTCGTAAAGAGGAGCTCTTTCTTGATAAAGCTCAAAAATAGTTGTTCCCTCTTTCATAGCAATACCTCGTGTATGTATGTTTTTAATGCGACTTTGCAGTTCATCGGGACTAACTTTGAGATAAACAATTATTCCGTTTTCTTTAAGCTTTTCCATAGCCCTTTCGCCATATACAGCACTTCCACCTGTTGCTACCACAGACCTTGAAAAGAACTGATTACAGATTACACGCTCTTCCAGGCTGACAAATTCCTTAATTCCGACTCGGGAAATTGTATCACAAAGACTTTCCCCTGTTTCCTTTTGAATACTTAAATCCGTATCGCAAAAATCAAAAAGCAACGACTTTGCAAGTATAACACCAATAGTGCTTTTCCCTGCACCTGGCATACCAATCAAGACAATGTTTTTCAAAAATCTCATCCTTTAAACAATGCAATTATATTAGTAACTATGGACCAAACGGATGGCACAATGTATATTGCTGTCACTGCACCAATTAAAATCACTGCAAATGCCACAAAAGTAAGTGTATATACACATTTAGGGAATTTAATTCTTTTTTCAACTAAAAGAACTAATCCTGCAAGAAGCAATCCCAAAACGGTTAAGCAAATTTTTATGTAACTGTCTTTTTTTGAAAACTCCATAAATATTTCGTTTTCACCGGCATCAAGCTCTAATCCCATAAAATTACCAACAATACAAACCGGATTTCGCTCTTTTCCGTTAACGGTACATTTCCAATCCTCATCATAAGTTAAAGGTATAAAAGCGATATCGCCCTTTTCACCATCGGTTTTTACGGTTACAGTACCATTTTCGACAGAATATACATTATCCCCCGAAGCTTTGCAAAGAGCTTCCATTTTCTCCAAATTCATTAAATATAAACATATAGCTTCTGTCGTTTTTGACTCAGGCATAAATTTAATTCTAACCTTAACAGTTTCATTTTCAAATACACCAAGCTCAAGAATACCGTTATTGGCACCGTTAGGATATGCTTTATTCAAGGATTCACTATCCAGTCCGATGCTTGAATTAGCATCATAAATATGGAAAGCCTCACCGTTTACAGATAATTCAACAAAAGCAAAATCCTCATCAAGGTTACTATTATGTAAGTACAAAACACTTTTTTCATTTACATCAAAGGTATATGTGGCAGTGGTAATCGGCTTTTTCTCAACAAATATACCTTTACCTGACCCGTCTTCTTTCTCTCTGTTTACATAATACTTTTCTTTTTTTATTTTTTCGGTAACTGACTTATATTCAACCTTTTCAAACAAATCACCGCTACCATCTAAAGCTTTATAGATGTTATTCTGGTATTCAAAAAGATTACTGCAATTATCAATACTTACATTTTTAATGGTTTCATTAAAAACAAGTCCCACCGGAAGCTTGAAATTATTATGATAATAATTCATACCAAGGTCTGTGTTTTTGTATTCTGTATATAAAGCATTATCCAGCTTGCTTTCAGAAACAGTGTCGGTCAACCTGAGCAAAGCTCTTGAAAAAACTGTTCCACCCATATCGTACACATAGGTAAAAAATGAGCAAAAGCCTAAATCTGAAAAAGTTTTTAAATGGTCACCGGGCAAGGTGTGAGTCCAGTTAGATACAGCAGATGCACCTGCCATATATGGATAGTTCATTATTAAAACGCCGTCATTGTTCCCCACACGACTTAGAACGTCCTTTTGCTCAAAATTTTCTCTCAGCTCAAACTCCTTAGTGTAGGGTTTTACCTCTTCGCTATAGGTACATTCTGCAATCAGACAAAAAGAATTTATGCCAACAACTACCATAACCAACACAAAAGTCAATACATTTCGCAATGCTTTTAAATCCACCAGTTTAATAAGCAAAAAGCAAGCAATTGTTGCCAAAGCGAAGCCTGTAAACGGATACGCCATACCACCCGTCTGATAATTTGTATAACTATTTAAAACATAAAAATTGTTTTTCAATGTGAATATAAACACATCTGCATACGAAGCCACAGCAATAGCTGCAAAAAAGGCCGGTACAAAAGTAAAAAAATTAACTACAGAAAGCTTTGTTTTTACACCCTCAAGTGAGCCAAATCTACTGAAATAATACGCCACTATGCAGCAGCAGAAAAAGGATACCATAAAGCCGTTTCTGAAAGGAAATTTCTGATATGATCCCAAATGCCATATAAGCATAACGGATTTAAAAACAATCTGAAGAACAAATAAAAGTGTTGTAATTGTAAAAAATATTGTGTATTTTCTGCTATCCTTATGCTTTTTAAAATGTACCCACAAAACCACTAAGGATGCCAAAGCGACAGAGGTGCCTAAAAACATAAAAATCGCAACTATATCAATTTCATTAGGAGCACTTAATATTCCACCTAAACCCGTAAGCTTTTCCTGGTAACCCGTATACCCATCAAGAACATAAGAGCCCTCATCAACACGTGCTGTTGAAAGCATACTTATAACGTAAGCTACAATAGAATACGACGACGCTAAAAGTGATGCCCCTGTACCTATACCCAGATTCAATATAGCAGTCTTGCGATTTTCTTTTGCCTCAACAATAAATATATACAACCCACCAAATATTATAAGAGAAATCATTACAAAAAATGCCATATATGTATTGAGCGTTAATGTATATGTCAGCACTACAAAGAATGGCACCTTACTTTTACCCTTAATCATATTAAGGGCAAACAACATTATAAGGGGATAAAGCATAACTGTATCAAGCCAGTCAATGTTTGTAAAATAAAGTAAGCTAAAACCGTTAAAAGCATACATTACCGAAATCATAACAACCCAAGGGGACGCTAATTTCGGAAACAGCTTAGAAAAGCTGTAGGAGGCAGATAAGGCTATTAATGCAAATTCAACTATATAAAACACATCAACTGCATAAGTCAGGTTTTCTCTTTCCCAAAACAAAGTAAAAAGAAAACGTGGTTGAAAAATTGTAAATATTATTTCCCTTGAAAATCCACCTGCAGTTGTAAAATCATAAAAAAGACGTGAAAAATCACCACTATGCCACGCATCATAAACATAATACATAGCAGGTACATTACCGTGTCTTAAATCGTAGCCGATTAATGTTGACTCTCCAAAAGGGTAAACATCCTTCAAAAAATACATAACAAGCATCCAGGCAACTACAATTGCCGGAGCTATTAACCACATAGGTTTAAAAGTGTTTTTTAATTTACTCATCTGATATCACACCTTTCGTTTTGCATAAAACCACTCCAAAATATACACTTTCAATAATTATCTGAATAACAAAGGCTGCTATCATAGCGTATCCTGCACCATACATTCCGTTTTGTTTTATGAAAACAAAGGATAGTATAAATGTTAAAACACATACAATTGCAGAAAAAACAACTAATGCCTTTAGCTTACCTATTGCTGTCAAAAGTGTTGTAAAGCAATGCGCTGAAGATATAAGTACACTCACCCAAATCATTACATAAAACAGTGTGAAATACTCCAGAATTTCCTTTCCGAAAACAAGCGAAAATAAAAACTCACCTAAGAAAAAAGAACATATAGTAGCTAAAATACCTACACCTACAAAAACACTATTACATTTAAGAATTGTAATTAGCAACTCTTTCCTTTTTTTAGTCTCATAAAGTTCAGCCATTTTAGGTGCAATCGGCAAAAGCATCCCAAATGCAAAGGTTGAAATAATAACTGTTGGCGTAGAAATTGAGGAAAAAATACCCAAAGACCTCTCATCCATCAATTTTTCCACCATAATCTTTGATATAGCACTACACGCTACTACAAACAAATTTGCCAACATAGTCAATAAGCCTGTTTTCATCAGCCCAACAACCTGTTGCATATTGCTTTGTCTTATAGCTTCTGTTTGTTTTAAATACTTTTTACTTATATGAAAATCAAAAAATATCATCACCAACAATGACGAAAGCATCATAACACAAACAGAAAGTAATAAATCCTTGGTGTGAGCATAAACCAACATAAATGATGCAAAATTTACTACACCCTTCATTCCCAGAGACATGCCTGTACTCAACATATTATTGTTTTTTTGCCATACACCACCAAGAACATCGCTGTAAGCCTCAATACCTTTATATACAGCGTAAACAAGCATAAGTGCAATAACCTTTCCCTCGTAGCTCATTAAAACAGAATAAATGAAGCACACAACAATAGATAAACCAATTGTTATCCAACGAGAAAGCAAATATGTATAATCTGAAAATCTATTTTTGTAATCCGACACCTGGTAGGTTCTTAAATTAAAATTCCCTATAATTACAACAATACTGTTTACGGACATAACCAGAGAAAAAATGCCGGCATCCTCAAATCCGCCAAAACGAACCAACAGAACCGAAATCAACCACTGAGAGCCTAAATAAATAAAATTACCTGCATTATAATACACGGAATCAATTAAATTCTTCATATGCACCCCCACAATAACACAGATTAATTTTAACACAGTTACGCTTTTTCTTCAATTGGTATTTAATTTTTTTCAAAATATTATCAATACGCTTTATTTTACAATGAATATATGGTATAATTACACTATATTTAATAATATTAGGATGTGAAATTATGAAAGTTGTTATTCTTGCAGGCGGTTACGGTACTCGCATCAGTGAAGAAAGTCAGAACAAGCCAAAGCCATTGGTTGAAATTGGTGGTTTTCCTATCCTCTGGCATATAATGAAAACTTATTCCCATTATGGGTTTAATGAGTTCATTATCTGTGCCGGCTACAAGCAGTATGCTATAAAAGAATACTTTGCAAACTACTTTTTACACCATTCTGATATTACTTTTGATTTCACAAAATCAAACCAATTGACAATTCACTCAGAGCACGCCGAGCCCTGGAAGGTTACTGTTGTAGATACAGGTCTTGATACAATGACAGGTGGACGTGTAAAAAGAGTTAAAGACTTTATCGGCAATGAAACCTTTATGCTCACCTATGGCGATGGCGTAGCTGATGTTGATATACCCAAGCTTGTTGAGTTTCACAAACAAAAAGGTCAGCTTGCCACACTTACTGCTGTTTCAATCGGTCAGCGTTTCGGTTGTCTTGATATTGATGAAAATAACAATATTTCTTCCTTCCGTGAAAAGAACGATATGGACGGAAGCCTGGTTAACGCAGGCTTTATGGTGCTTGAGCCCCAAGTGCTTGACTACATTGACGGCGACAGCACTTCTTTTGAAAAAGCCCCCGTTGAGAACCTTGCCAAGGACGGACAATTGAACGCATATTTACATACAGGCTTCTGGAAGCCCGTTGACACTTTGCGAGAAAAGCTTGAGCTTGACGATTTATGGAATTCAGGCAAAGCTCCCTGGAAGGTTTGGTAATTATGAAAAATGATTTTTATAAGGGCAAAAAGGTGCTTGTAACAGGTCACACAGGCTTTAAAGGAACCTGGCTTTGCAAAATTCTTTGTGATATGGGTGCAGAGGTAGTCGGCTATGCCCTCACTCCACCCACTGACCCGTCACTTTATGCGCTTTCGGGTATAGAAAGCTCAATAAAATCCTACATAGCAGATATACGTGACTACGAAACACTTTTATCAGTGTTTGAAAAAGAGCATCCCGAAATAGTTTTTCATCTCGCAGCACAGCCCATTGTACGTGACAGCTACAAAAACCCGTTATACACCTACGAAACAAATGTTATGGGTACGGTTAACATCTGCGAATGTATAAGAAAAACAGAGTGTGTCCGTTCATTTTTAAATGTTACAACGGACAAGGTTTACGAAAACTGTGATACAAATGTAGCCTTCACCGAGGATATGCCCCTTGATGGCTTTGATCCATACTCCAACAGCAAATCCTGTTCGGAGCTTGTAACGCACAGCTACCAAAAATCTTTTTTTGATAACAGTAATGTAGCTGTTTCAACTGCAAGGGCAGGTAATGTTATTGGTGGTGGGGATTTTGCCAACGACAGACTTATTCCCGACTGCGTCCGTGCAGCAATGAAGAAGGAAGATATTATAATTCGTAACCCTTATTCAACACGTCCCTTCCAGCACGTGCTTGAGCCCCTATCGGTATATATGACTATTGCAGAAGAGCAATATAATAACCCCGAAATACAAGGCTATTACAATGTTGGTCCTGATGAATGTGACTGTCGCACAACAGGTGACCTTGCAACAATGTTCTGCAATGCCTGGGGTAATGGTTTGAAATGGATTAATGTTTGCGAAGAAAATGCTCCCCACGAGGCTTCATTTTTAAGGCTTAACACAGACAAAATAAAATCTGTTTTCGCTTGGAAGCCTGTCTGGAATGTGGAAAAAGCTGTTGAAAAAACAGTTGAATGGACAAAGGTTTACGAAAACGCAGGCAATATTGCAGATATTATGACAAAACAGATCAATGAATTTTTCGGAACAGAGGAATAAAAATGTTAGAAAACTTTACAAAAGAACAAGCTAAAGAAAAAATACTTTCTTTAGTAGAAGAATATTATAACAATTTTATGCAAAAAGCACCCTACAAGGAGGGTGACAGAATTTCCTATGCAGGCAGAGTTTTTGACGCCGAAGAAATGAAAAACCTTACAGATTCTGCTCTTGATTTCTGGCTTACATCAGGAAGATATTGTGAAGAGTTTGAAAATAAATTAGGCAGGTATTTAGGAACAAAATATGTTTCCCTGGTAAACTCCGGTTCCTCTGCTAATCTTCTTGCATTCTGGGCACTGACCTCTCCCCTTTTAAAGGACAGAGCCGTAAAACGTGGAGATGAAATTATAACCGTTGCAGCAGGCTTTCCCACAACAATTACACCCATAATTCAATATGGCGCTGTTCCTGTTTTTGTTGATATTACAATTCCTCAATACAATATAGATGTTACTAAGCTAGAATCTGCATTAAGTGATAAAACAAAGGCAGTTATGATTGCTCATACTCTTGGTAATCCCTTTGACCTTAAAGCAGTCAAGGCTTTTTGTGAAAGAAATAATCTTTGGCTTATTGAAGACAACTGCGATGCCTTAGGCAGCACATATACCCTTGATGGTGAAACTATGTTCACAGGTACTGTTGGTGATATCGGTACATCAAGCTTCTACCCACCCCACCACATGACAATGGGCGAAGGTGGTGCAGTTTACACTAAAAATCCGCTTTTACATAAAATTGTACGTTCAATGCGTGACTGGGGAAGAGATTGCTCCTGCCCCTCCGGTATGGACAACCTTTGCGGTCACAGATTCGACAGACAATACGGTGAGCTTCCTTTAGGCTATGACCACAAATATGTTTACAGTCATTTCGGCTTTAACCTTAAAGCCACCGAGATGCAGGCATCTATCGGTTGTGCTCAATTAGATAAATTCCCGTCCTTTGTTGAGAAAAGAAAAGAAAATTTCAATACATTAAAAGCATTGCTTAAATGTGTCGAGGACAAGCTTATTCTTCCCGAAGCCTGTGAAAACAGCGCCCCCTCCTGGTTTGGTTTTATGATTACCTGCAAGGATGGTGTTTCCAAAAACAAGGTTGTTCAGTATTGCGAGGATAAAGGCGTTCAGACACGTATGCTTTTCTCCGGCAACATTATAAGACAACCTGTTTTTGATGAAATGAGGAAATCAGGCGAAGGCTACAGAGTTGTAGGTGACCTTACTGTTACAGACCAGGTTATGAACAACTCCTTCTGGATTGGTGTTTATCCGGGAATGACAAAAGAAATGTTAGAATTTATGGCAAAAACCATAATTGAAGCTGTTGAATAATATGGACAATATAAAAAGAGTTGTGGTGACCGGTGCGACGAGTTTTATTGGGCAACACCTTGTAGAGGAGCTTACAAAAAAAGGTTACAAAGTATATGCTGTTGTGCGCCCGTCAAGCCCCAAAAGACATATATTTGATCACAATATGTATGTCGATGTACTTATTGAAGATATAAAAGCCATCTGCAATCTCACAAAAAAAATAAACAAGGCTGACTATTTTATTCATTTAGGCTGGGATGGTATTGGAGCTTCAGGTAGATCAAACCACGCTATCCAAGAAGAAAATATAAACAATACCCTTAGTTGTCTGCAATTTGCAAAGGAAATAGAATGCTCAAAATTTTTCTTTGCAGGAAGTCAGGCTGAATATGGCTCACAAAATGGAACAATTTATGAAACAGCCGAATGCAATCCGCTAATTGAATATGGAAAAGCCAAACTAGAAGTCTGGAAAAAAGCCTCTGAACTCTCAGAAGCTTTAGGCCTAACGTATTATCACGGGCGTATCTTTAGTGTTTATGGCGAAAATGACCATCCCTGGACTTTAGTATCTAACTGCATAAAAACACTGTGCGACAACGATACAATATCCCTTTCGACCTGCGAGCAGCTTTGGAATTTTCTTTATGTTAAAGATGCAGTAAAAATAATTATAGAGTTATTGAATAGCGATGCCCCATCTGATGTATATAATATCGCAAGTAAAACAACAAAGCCCTTAAAAGATTTCGTGTTCGATATTTATAATTCCTGTAACAAAACAGGAATGTTATCCTTTGGTACAAGAGTTGCTACTGAACCACCTGTAAGCATCTGTCCATCAACAGAAAAAATACACCAATACATTGGCGATTTTGAAGAAAGTGATTTTTGTTGCAACATTATAAATATGATAAAAAAATACAAATCCAGTGGAGAGATTTGAATGAAAGCACTTATATTCGAAAAACAAAATACTCTTGTTTGGAAAGATGTTCCTTCACCGGTGCTAAAGCAACCATACGGGGCTATTTTAAAACCGATTCTGATATCCACTTGTTCTTCGGACATACATACAATAACATTAAGTGAACCAAAGCAAGAAAACCATATACTTGGTCATGAATGTATAGCACAAATCACGCAAACAGGTGATCTTGTTACAGATTTCAAAGTAGGTGATATTGTTGCTGTCCCGGCTATCACTCCAAACTGGAGGGAAAAAGCTGTTCAGGAAGGAAACGACCGACACGCAAAAAACAATTTTTCGGGACATCAATTAGGCAGAACATCACCAGGGGTTTTTGCTGAATATTTTTCAATTGAAGACGCTGACACCAATCTCGCTCATATCCCCGATAATGTTTCTCCGGAAGAAGCTTTGATGTGTGTAGATGTTATGACAACAGGCTTTACAGGTGCAGAATATGCAAATATCCACACCGGTGATACTGTTTGTGTTTTCGGAATAGGTCCTATAGGATTGATGGCTATTGCAGCAGCAAGCTGTCTTGGCGCTGCAAGAATAATTGCTGTTGGCAGTCGTTCTAAATCAATTGAATTGGCAAAAAAATATGGGGCAACAGATATTGTTAACTACAAGGAATACAATGTAACCAAAAGAATTTTGGAATTAACCGACAATATAGGTCCTGATTCGGTTATAATTGCCGGTGGTAACGATGAGGTTTTCACCCAGGCAATAGATGTGGTAAAATATGGTACCGGTACCATATCAAATGTAAATTATTATGGCGGCACAGGAAGTCTACTCTTCCCTAAATTTTCCGGTGGGAGAGGTATGGCAGGAAAAACAATACACACAGAACTGGCAAAAGGCGGACGTGCCCGTATTGAACGAATGATGAAAATGGTGCAATATGGACGAGTTTGTGTAAAGCCCTTAATCACCCACAGATTCACAGGACTTGAAAGCATCCCTGAGGCTATTGAACTAATGAAAAACAAGCCCGATGATTTAGTAAAAATTGCAATAAATATTAAGTGAGGCTCTTATGAGTAAATGTATCCTTTGTAAAGCTGAATTGTCTTCTCCCCCTATTATGACTTGCAACAATATGCCTGCGAGTGCACAAAATATTCCTACCCTTGAAGAACTAAACGAAGACACCGGCATAAATCTAAATTTACATCAATGTACCCTTTGCGGCCTAGTCCAATTTGATTGTGAGCCTGTAAGCTATTATAAAGATGTAATCAGATCAGGTGGTTATAGCACTACAATGGCAAACTTAAGAAGAACACAATACAAACACTTTATAGAAAAATATAATCTGACCTCAAAAAAAATAATTGAAATCGGTTGTGGTCAAGGAGAATTTTTACAGGTTCTAACAGAATTTCCTGTTGAGTGCTATGGAATAGAAAACAAAAATGAGCTCGTTGAATTAGCTAAAACAAAAAATCTTTCTGTTGAACAAGATTTTGCGGAAGATGGTAATCACAAATTAAAGCATGCGCCTTTTGACGCTTTCTTATCATTCAATTTTTTAGAACACCAACCCAAACCTAATGATATGCTACAATGTATATACAACAATCTTACAGAAGACGGAATGGGTTTAGTGACAGTTCCAAGCTTTGAATACATACTTGAAAACGACTCATTTTATGAGTTACTTCGTGACCACATAGCCAATTACACAGAAGAAACCCTCTGTTTTCTTTTTGAAAAAAATGGATTTCAGGTATTAGAAAAAGAGAGAATTAATCGTGATACTATTTCAATAATCGTAAAAAAGAGAAAAAAAGTAGATGTATCCGGATTAAATAATAATTTTTCTTTATTAAAAAACCAATTAAACCACTATATAGATACACGAATTAACACCAACAAAAAAATTGCTGTTTGGGGTGCCAGTCATCAATCCTTCACGGCTTTATCAACACTAAATATTCAAAGCGGAGTTGCATATATTATTGACTCTGCACCATTCAAACAGAATAAGTATGCACCCTCATCCCACATCCCCATAGTAGCTCCCGAGCATTTCTTTAAGGAGCCAGTTGATTGTATTCTTATTATAGCACCTGGTTATACTGAAGAAATAACAGAAATTATACAAAACCGATTTGGAGCCCATGTGGAAATAGCATATTTAAAATCAGCAACCATTGAATTTATATAAAGTAGGTTAAGTACATGAACACTAAAACAATCAGCGTTGTTTTGCCTTGCTACAACGAAGAAGAAAATATTGTAGGTATAACCAAAGCAGTGGAAGAAACTTTAAAGAGCTTATCTCAATACGATTACGAAATCATAATAATCGATAACTGCTCAACAGATAATACCCGAATTCTTATACGGGAAATTTGCAAGAATAATTCTAAAGTAAAGGCTATTTTAAACGCTAAAAATTTCGGTCAGTTCAATTCACCATATCACGCTATTCTTAATTCTAGGGGTGATTGCACAATTTTAATGGCTTCCGACTTTCAGGACCCTGTTGAAATGATACCGAAATTTGTAAAAGAATGGGAAAATGGCTACAAAATTGTTTGTGGTATAAAAAGTGCAAGTAAAGAAAATAAAATAATGAGGTTTTTCAGAACCTGCTACTACAAGGTTATTAAAAAGCTGTCATCAGTTGAACAAATTGAGCACTTTACCGGTTTTGCACTTTATGACAAGAGCTTTGTGGATGTTTTAAGAGATTTAAAAGACCCTACACCGTTTATACGAGGAATAGTTGCAGAATTAGGGTATAAAAGAAAAGATATTGAATACACACAGCAAAAACGAGCTGCAGGAAAAACACATAACAACTTCTTCACCCTTTACGATGCTGCAATGCTCAGCTTTACATCTTACACAAAAGCCGGCTTGCGTATTGCTACCTTCGTGGGATTCTCTGCTGCTATATTAAGCTTTCTTGTTGGTATCTTGTATTTTGTTATGAAGCTGGTTTGGTGGGACAGATTTCCCGGTGGTACTGCACCCACAATTATAATTCTCAGCTTTCTGTGCTCCCTTCAGCTTTTCTTCTTAGGCTTTTTGGGAGAATACATAATGAATATGAACACCCGTCTTATGAACAGACCTCTTGTTGTTGAAGAGGAAAGACTTAATTTTGAAGAAGAAAAAACAAACACCTAAGAATAAAGGTAATTTATATGAAAATCAGACTTGCAGATTATGTAGCAGAATTTCTTGTTAATAAAGGTGTTACCGATTGCTTTAGCGTAGTCGGTGGCGGAGCTATGCACTTAAACGACGCTTTAGGACACAAAGAGGGCTTAAAAGTAACCTATAACCATCACGAGCAAGCTTCTGCAATTGCGGCTGAAAGCTACGCAAGACTAAACAACAGAATTGCAGCTCTGTGTGTTACCACAGGCCCCGGCGGCACAAACGCCCTGACAGGTGTTGTTGGTGGTTGGCTTGATTCTATCCCTATGTTTGTTATAAGTGGTCAGGTTCGTTATGATACCACAGCAAGATACGCTATGCAATTTACAGATGGGCTTTCCCTGCGTGCAGTAGGCGACCAGGAGTATGACATTGTTAAATCTGTTGAGCCTATGACCAAATACGCAACAATGATAGAAAAGCCTGAAGATATACGCTACGCTCTTGAAAAAGCCTGGCACCTGGCAACAGCAGGCAGACCCGGTCCTGTATGGATTGATATTCCCGTTAATTTTCAGGGTACAATTATAGAAACAGACACTCTTAAAGGCTACGATGCAGAGGAAGATAAAAAAATTCTCCCTCCTGAAATTGATAACCAAACAATTATTTCTGTTGTTGAACAAATAAAAAATGCCAAAAGACCTGTTTTTTATGCAGGTAATGGCATCAGACTTTCAGGTGGCTATGACTTTTTCAGAAAAGCAGCAAAAAAATTAAATATTCCTGTTGTTACTTATTGGAATGCTGTTGACCTTATTGAAAACGAGCATCCCCTTTATTGTGGCAGAGCCGGAAATATGGGTGATAGACCCGGTAACTGGGCTATCCAGAATGCAGATTTAATTTTAGCTGTAGGTACACGTATTTCTATAAGACAGGTTGGTTATAATTTCAAAACCTGGGCAAGAGAAGCAAAGGTTATTATGATAGATATTGACCCTGCCGAAATGAAAAAGCACACCATACACGTTGATATGCCAATCTGGGCAGATGCAAAGGATTTTCTTGAAAAGCTTGATGCTTACATTGAAAAGCCTATAGAAACTGACAAAACTTGGCTTAATGCCTGCCAAGGCTGGAAAAATGACTATCCGGTTGTACTTCCACGTCATTATGAGGAAAACGGCACAACAGCTAATGTATACGCCTTTGTGGACTATTTAAGCTCACAGCTTCCCGAAAACAGCTTAACTGCTGTTTCAAACGGTGCTTGTTGTGTTGTAGGAAATCAGTGCTATAAAATACAAAAAGGCAGTCGTTTTATTATAAACAGTGCCATTGCAAGTATGGGCTACGGACTCCCTGCAGCAATCGGACTTTGCACAAGCGCAGGAAGGAAAAACACAATCTGCCTTGAGGGTGACGGCAGTATTATGATGAACCTTCAGGAATTACAAACCATCATAACCAATAACCTACCCATTAAAATTTTCCTTATAAATAACAATGGGTACCACTCAATTCGTTTAACACAAAATAACTTATTCAGCGAACATTCAAAGGTTGGTATAGGGCCCGAATCTAACGATTTGTCTTTTCCCGAGTTCAAGAAAATCGCAGAAGCCTTCGGCTATAAATATTTTTCTGCTCACAGCAACTCCGAAATGAAAAAGGTTGTTAATGAGGTGCTTTCTGTAGACGGACCCTTATTCTGTGAAATTTTCACAGATACACAACAGGTATGGGAACCTAAAAGCAGTGCCAAAAAACTCCCCGACGGAACTATTGTAAGTCCCCCATTGGAGGATTTAGCACCTTTCCTTCCCCGTGAAGAATTAAAGAAAATTATGTTTATTGATTTAATTGAAGAGTGAAAAAAATAGTGCAACTGACATCTGATCAGTTGCACTATTTTTTAATCACCACTATATGTGGGAGCGTTCTTTGGAGCTGTGCCTTTAACAACCTCGTGGTAATATTTATAGGTCATAGGAGTTTCTTTTTTAAGGTTTCCTGCATCTGTAACCTCACCTAAGAAAACAGTATGTGTAGCTGTTTCCATTGTGTCAATAACCTTGCAGGTAATATAACTCATAGCCTGAGGCAATACCGGAAGGTATCCCTTAACAAGAGGTTCAATCCCCTCGAATTTATCTACATCCCTACCACTTCTGAAACCGAATGAGCCAATAACCATAGGGTCAACATTCTCACTTAAAATATTAAGCGCAAACACCCCTGTGTCCTTAATACACTCATTGGTATAGTTATCGTGGTTTATTGAAACTGCAACAGTTGCAGGAGTTGCTGTAATCTGCATAGCTGAATTAGCAGTACATCCGGTTGCCTTACCTTTTGCCCAGGTAGTTACAACATATACTCCGTAAGATAAATTAAATAATGCTGTTTTATCCACAAAACTTCCCCCTATATGTATCAGGACCTACGAAAACTCATTTTCGTTGGTCCTGATTTTAATTATACTTCTCTGAAAACATCCTTACCCAGACTGCATACGGGACAAACCCAATCCTCCGGAATGTCCTCCCACGCTGTACCGGGAGCAATACCGCTATCAGGGTCACCTATTTCGGGGTCATAAACATACCCACAGGGACATTCAAATTTCATAATGGACTCTCCTAACAACTATTTGATTCAGTCATCCAAATCCTTTTCAGAAAACTTGATTTTACCACTGACAGCGTCTATTTCGTAATCATAATCGTATTTTCCGCTATCAAAGCTCACCTCATACTCGTAGGCGCCCTTTTCGAAATCAAGCTCAATTTCCAATCCTCTTACATCTGCTTCTTTAAGACCTGCGTGGTTTAACGCAATCTTTTTTGCTTCATCACGAGAGATTTTCTTGACTGTCTCATTTGTAGTTTTAACTTCTTCCGGCTTTTTATTCACCTTAGATTCTGCTTTAGTAACCTTTTCTGTAGGTTGAACTGCTTCACTCTCAGGTTCTATCACAGGTGAAGGCTCAGCCTTTTCAGTTACCTGAATAACAGCCTGAGTTACTATTACAGGAATTTCCTCTACAGCACCCTGCGTTGTTTCAGGTAGCTCCGTCTTATTATTTATATTTTCAACCACCGTATCCGGAGCAGTTGTTGCTGTTGTTTCTGTAGTATCAAGCTTATTCTCCTCGAACTTCTGTCCTGCGAAAAAGAAGCCACCACCCACAACTATCAACGCTAATACAACTATCAATGCATTTTTCATTTTGACGCCTCCTTTCTATAGGCTTATGATAAATACATAATATTAACCGAAATATCTCTTCAAGAGACCTTCGAATGCCTTGCCGTGTCTTGCTTCGTCTCTTGCCATTTCGTGAACAGTATCGTGGATTGCATCAAGATTCTGCTCTTTAGCCATTTTTGCAAGCTCAAACTTACCTGCAGTTGCACCATTTTCAGCTTCAACTCTCATTTCGAGGTTTTTCTTTGTAGAATCTGTTACAAGTTCGCCAAGGAGCTCAGCAAATTTTGCTGCATGCTCAGCTTCTTCATAAGCTGCCTTTTCCCAGTAAAGACCGATTTCAGGATAGCCTTCTCTATGTGCAACTCTTGCCATTGCAAGGTACATACCAACCTCTGTGCATTCGCCTTCAAAGTTTGCACGAAGACCTGCAAGAATTTCTTCGCTAACGCCTTTAGCTACACCAAGCACGTGCTCTGCAGCCCAAGTCATTTCTTCGTCTTTTACTTCAACGAACTTTTCTGCGGGTGCCTTGCAAAGAGGGCAAGCTGCAGGAGGATTTTCGCCTTCAACAATCTGACCGCAAACTAAACATTTCCATTTTTTCATAACAATTGACTCCTTTGAATAAATATTTTTAAATTAAAACCGAATTATATATTATTGCGGCAATCTTTGCAGATTCCGTAATAAACTGTTTTTTGGGACTCTACCAGATGACCTAAATTGTCAAATGCTTTAGGAATTTCATTCTTACAGAATATGTCTGTAATTACATCACATTTTTTACATAAAAAATGGATGTGATCCTCAAGATTCCCTTCGTAGTGCACTTTTTTGTCACTACTTTCCACGATGGTTATAAGACCTTCGTCGTGAAGCTGACCTAAATTCCTGTACACAGTACCCAAGCTGATATTAGGGATTTTTTCCTTTACACGTTCATAAATGACATCTGCTGTGGGGTGATCGCAGGAGGCTTTAAGCACTTTTAAAACTTCATCTCTTTGCTTTGAACTTCTCATATAACCATCTCCTTTCAGCTAAACTAAATAGTAACGATTACTATTTACAGTTATAATATAGCAGATGGTTTTTCCTTTGTCAACACTTTTTTCAAAAATTTATTTTAATTTTTTTAAAAGCTCATAATAATCATTACAAGCTTCAGAAAGCTCATTATAGTATTGCGCAGTTTCTTCATTAAGTAGTAAATATTTTCCTACCCGTCTTACAGCTTTCAAAAAACGATGGTTAAATTTATATTCAGAATGTGAAAGTGGACAATCAGCCCTGTAATCAAAACAGACTTTAATCCTTCTTTCACCGTTATTCTCCACCACCACAGGGAATAAAGGGTAAATTCTGCAAGATAGTGGTCTGCGATTTCTGTCACAGCTACCATTACAAACAGCCAATTTATACCCCGATTCTGTTTCTATTATATTTATATTAGAGTCAATAAAATTTTCTTCCCCGGGAAAAAGCAGCATACCTGTTTTTTCATCGCCCTTACAGCATTTTCCATTACAAATATTCCCGCAATCGAAATCCAAGGGTGTAGTTTTTCTTAAAATTGAATAACAGCTTTTAATAACATTTTCTTTTTTCATAAATTTCCTCTGACTAATTTATAAAAGATTGAACATACTAATATTACAAAAGGAGGTTGTAAAAATGAACGAACAGAAAAACAACAGCATAGGTTGCACAGTTGACTCTTGTGTTTATCACGCCAAGGACGCTAACTATTGCACAAAAAATGCAATTGAAGTAGGCGCTTGTAATTGCGATGCAAAATCCGTTGATGCAACTTGCTGCCAGTCCTTTAAGGTAAAATAACTCAACCCAAAATGAATGTCGTCCTCAAAGGGACGACTTTTATTTTTATATTTCGTCCGTTACAAGGTTGGTAACCCTGTCAGTAATTATCTTTTTATTGTTTTTTGCACTGCCTGCATAAGTATTATCTCTTACAACAATATCTGCACTATCAGAAATATTTACTGCACGGGTATTATTTAAAACGAAAAGATTATTTTCTATTAATATATTCTTGTGAACAGGACCGTTGTATTTTTTATTTTCAGGTTTTATAAGAATTGCATCATCTTCACAATTCATAAATGCATTTCCACGAATAACAACATCTCTGACACAGCTACTTTCATACCAATTTGAAGCATCGTCAGAAATAAGCACGCCACTCATACCTGTATTCAAAAACTTATTATTCTCAATTCGTATTTTGCCACGTGTGGTTGCTAAAACACCTCTTGTAACAACACGGTTTATTGTATTTCCGTTAAATTCAAAATCAGGATTCGCTGAAATATTTTCTATTATACCACCCTCACCCAAAGGTGCTTCATAGGTTGTAGTTATAATATCATAGAAATATTTATCTCTCAGGGTAGCTTTTAAAACCTTTGTTCTTCCAATCTCTAAAAGAGTTTTAGGATCAATGAACGCTATTATATCCCCGTCTTTTATACACTCTAAACCATAGGTTTGAGAGTGTGGGAACTTAACAGTAAGCTTGTCCCTGTTAACCTCTGTTATTTTAAAATGAACACCGTGAACATTGCATGCGTCATCGCCTGCACCATCAAAATTACAGCCTTTAACGACAATTTTTCCTCTGCACATACTGAATTGTAAGAAATCTGCATAGGAGCAAAAATCCACCTCACTATTTTTTATAGGTGAAAAATCAAGATTTTCCAAGGTTATATTTTCACTATTCTGCGCTATAAGAGCAAGTCCGTGATTGAAATGTTGTTTTACATTTTGTAATGTAATATTCTTTGAAGAATCAATCAGAATACCTACCTGGTCACGAATCACAGGAAAAATATAAAATACTTGTCCTTCAACATAATTCTTAGGTAATAAATACCTTACATTAAATACTCTGTCGGAAACCCGGCGTATGTTGGAAGCACCTTGAAGTGGATGGGCTCCGCTTCTTTTTATATGAAAATAATTATCAGGCTTGGCTGTAGGAACCCACCACCCACTTTTTTTAAACTCAGTAAAATTCATTTTATAGTCAGTTCCATACCAATAGTATTCGCCGTTCTCTTCGCAAAAATCACTTGATTCATCAATTTTAAAGGTTACATAAAACGGGGAGGCTTTAACAACAGTCAGTTTATGAACATTGGGTTTAACAGTAACAATAGTAAGATTTTTGAGTACCACGTTCTCACAATTATTGATAAATATATTTGTCATATTGCCATCAATAATAAAAACTGAGTCATTACAATCAATTTCCATATTTTTTAAATTTTCAACGGCAAATCCAATCTTTCTGACATTTGGCTTTTCATCTTTCTTATATTCAGCCTCTGCTGCTGTGTTAGATATAAAAATCTCTCTTTCTTCTGCATTCTTGCTCATAAAAACATACTTACCCTTAGGAAGAGTAAGGTTTTTATTAACAGCTGTCTGAGCAGCTGTATTAAAAAGATTTTTGAAGGCTGCTGTAGCCTCAGTATCGGGCTTGACGCTAAAGGATTCGGGGTAAATAACCACAATAACACCTCATAAACAATATACAATTATATATTACAATACACCACAGCAAAAAGCAATATTGTAAATTCTGCATAGCAAAATTTTTTAAGCACAAGAAAAGACCACCGCTGTTGCGATGGTCTTTTCTTGAACGAGAAGTTTTATCTTCCTGCGTATCGTATTGGCATATATATAATAACTCTTTTTTGTGCTTTTGGTGTTGTGTAAATATGAACAAATTGTGAACATTGCTTTCTTTTCTTCCGACTAAAACACATTTTAGTAAATTGCACTATACTCCAACAAAAGATTTTGTGCATTTTTTCGGGGTTAAAATAGCTTTAAAATAAGCAACAATTATTGAAAGAATATTCAAAATATGGTAATCTTATTGTGTATTATTAATACTAATCGCACAAGCGAAAACGGAGGTATATTATGTCAAATATTCTTGATGCTTTCAAAGAAAAGCAAACAGAAAAAAAGGTGTACGACGGCAAAAAAATCAAAGTCGGCATTATCGGTTGTGGTTGGATTGCTGAAGCACATCTTCAAAGCTATTTAAAATGTGAGGATGTTGAGGTTGTTGCTTTTGCAGACATTATTCCCGGTAAGGCAGAAGCCTTTGCAAAGCAGAATGGTGTTGAAGGTAACTATTATTTAAGCGACAAAGAGCTTATCGACAATGAAAAAGACCTTGATGCAGTTTCAATTTGTACATACAACCGTCAGCACGCACCTTGTGCAATTTATGCTCTTGAGCACGGTGTTCACGTTCTTCTTGAAAAACCAATGTGCGTTACCCTTGAAGAAGCTGTTGACATCTGCAAGGCTGAGAAAAAGAGTGGCAAAATCCTCTCAATCGGCTTCCAGCCCCGTTTTGATGAGAATATGAAAATGGTTAAGAAAATCTGCGAAAGTGGCGTTCTTGGTAAAATTTATTACATTCAGACCGGTGGTGGCAGAAGAATGGGTATTCCCACTCCCTTCGGCACATCATTTATCCAGGAAGATACAGCAGGTCTTGGCGCTTTAGGTGACATTGGTTGCTATTCACTTGATATGGTGCTTAATGCAATCGGCTATCCCAAGCCCCTTACAGTAACAGGCTTTAAAGCAGGTCTTTTCGGCAAAAAGCCCGAATATCTCCAGAAGCCCGAATACACAGAGGTTTTCGGTGTTGACGACTTTGCAGCGGCTTATGTTCGTCTTGAAAACGATACAGTTCTTGACTTCCGTATTGCTTGGGCAATGCATTGCGACACACCCGGTGATACAATCATTATGGGTACTGAAGGTGGTTTAAGAATTCCTTCAACCGAATGCTGGAACGGTTCAATTGGTGGTCCTATGACAATTTACCACAACATAGCAGGTGAATGTGTAGAAACAGTTATTCCCGAATGCAATAACGATGGCGATAACTTCGATAAGAAAATTCGCTCCTTTATCGATGCAATTGAATTTAACCTTCCTGCTCCCGTTCCCTCAAGCCAGATTATTTATAACCAGGCTATTATTGATGGTATCGCTCGTTCTTCCGACCTTGGCAGAGAAATTACTATCGAAATCCCTGAAATCTAAGCCCTGAAATTTTATGACCTGAACAGAATCCAAAAAATTCTGTTCAGGTCATTTTCATTTAATTCATATCTAATGGTGAAACTCTGTCCTCAGCAAGCTCTATATTGGAATCTCCGTAAATTGCGATTTGCAAGGTCTGCGCTGCAAGTGGATAATCTACTGCCCAATACCAAACGGAGCCTGAATGTCCTTCACGAGAAGCTTCATCGGGCATTACAATTTGCTGAACACTGAAATTAGCCCATCCCTCTACAACTGCATTGGTTGCAAGAGAAACCACCTGTGCTTCTTCATAGCTTGTTTTTAAGTAAGGCAAGAAGGTCTTGATGTAGCCCATAATTTCAGTAGTCTGAATGGTTGCGGCCTTTTGAAGAAGTCCTATCATAACCTGTCGCTGTCTTCTTGTACGACTTACATCACCATCTGAATCACAATTTCGGCTACGGCAGAAAGCTAATGCCTCATCACCATTTAAGGTCACTGCGCTACCGGCAGAAATACTAAACCCATACAATTTATTGATATAATCAGCCTCATATTGCTGAACAGGAACAGTTACGCCACCAAGCTCATCAATAACAGCCTTAAAGAAAGCAAAGTTAATCATTGCATAACCATCAATACGTATTTTAAAGTGACTCTCAATTGTGTGAATAAGACTATTTATGCCATAGAACGGGAAGGCTGAATTTATTTTATTAAAGCTTCCTCCACCATCAGGAGACTCAAGGTAAGCAAAGCTATCACGCATTATTGATGTAAGTGTTATTGTTCCGAGCTTTCGATTTATGGAAACAATAATCATAGAATCTGAAAGTCCTGAAATAGTATTTTTATTTCGGGTATCAACACCAACGCAAAGAACATTAATAACATCCTTTGAATATTTTATATCGCCACCGTTGGTTGCCCATTCCTTGAGCGCTGCCTTAAACTCTTTTGCATTACCCTCGAAAATCTCGTCAAATTCAGGGTCATCCTCCAGCACCTCAGGCTGAGTTTCATCATCAAAATCGTATGTAAGGGTATCCTCAACAGGTGGTGGTGCTTCTTTAAGACCTTTGTAATAATTAAAGCCTACCGCAAAAACACCTATACAAAGAACAAGCAAAATGCAAAGTATAATCAACCCTATTTTTTTACTTTTCTTATTTCTTTTATCTTTTCTTTTTCTTGCCATTTTAAGTACCTTTCGTAACAAATACAGAAAAATTTATTTGTGTACCTTTATTTCTACGAAGTTTAGTTTCTCATTCCCTCGTAAGAGGTCCTTACTGCTTCTTCAGACATATCACAGGTAAGGTGATATATTGGAATATCCGTAAGAATTCCATTTATAATATCAAGAGCTTTGCTCATAAGCTCCTTATCATTAGGTCTTACCGTTTGGTCCATAAATGGCTTTAAAGCCATAAAACCGGGGATTTTTTTTATGCTATTCTCCCCCCTTGAAAGGAAGGCGATACCACTTATAGGTACTCCCACATTAATGCTTTCGTCATTTTTTCCACTCCAGGGCGTACCATAGGCATAATAAACACCATCAACACATCGGATAGCAGGCTTATCATCATTAATAATTCTTGCACCGGGCAGGTATTTAAGCCACAAATGTGTATGTGTAGACTTACCTGTTCCTGAACGGGCAGAAAACAAATAAGCCTTCCCCTCATACTCAACACAAGAGGCGTGTAGCATAACCCCATCGAAACCGGCAAGCTGTTCATAAAAATAGCCACCACTCCACAAACACTCGCACTCGCCTAAAGTCATCTGAGGATTTTCTTTTTGTCTGTCAATATAAAATTGTTTGGAAACCTCAATAGTGATGTCAGCAGTTTCACTTTCATCACACAAATACGGTCCCAGACGGGACACAAGAAAATCACTGCTGACATCCATTTCCACAATTAAATCTGCAACTTTAATCTTCAAAGCCTTACTCCAGAATTTTGTAGTTTTTTAGTTTTTCAAGAAAAGCGTCTAAATCTTTTTTTACAATATCCTCTGTTACGTCATACTCTGCTTTAACAGCTGCTACTATTTCGTCATAGCTTTTTCCCTGCTCAAGAGCCTTCCAGATTATCTCAGCAGGTCCGTTAAGAGTAATCATACCGTGAATATTATTAACAGCCTCACCAACAGGTACAACAACAGGCATACCTGCAACAGTTTTTAAAATATAATTCTCATTTAATTTCATTTTTTTCACCAAGAAAAATTAATCTGCTTCATTACAGTCGGGACACGAACAAAGAACTGTAGCATCTGCAAAAATGTAGTAAAAATACTCCGGCTCATCCTTTGATGTATAATCATCAACAAATGGACAAACGGGTACTTCATAGTTGTCCATAAAATTATACAATGGAGTGTTTTTGAGAGCTTTTTTCTTTAAAAAGCACGTAGCGGCGGGATTGGTACGAGGTGTCTTCTCTTCCTGATGCTTAGCTGCATATTCTGCATCATAAGCACAGCCATCATTATAGGAATAGGCTGTTCTGCCATAGTTGGGATATTGGGTCCATGTGCTTTGTATTTCATCCCTGTGCTTACCACGTATATCACCTATAGAAACCGGAAGCTGATTTATTGTGTGAGGAACATCTGCACTATCTTTTACAGTATCAACCTTTTCACTCCATAAAATGAAGCACGGCTGACCAACATACGCATCATCCATATTGCCGTTTACACCGTCACCGGGATATGCTGTGTAGTGATCACTCTGTAGGTTATTAAAAAGAATAGCAGGCTGTTTTTTACCGTTATCTATCATTCCGGAGGTAGTCTGTATAACAACAGCAGAAATTGCTTCACGTTGATTTTTACAATCATTAATCTTTTGCTTGTGTAAAAGAGTTCCCATAATCGGAACAGCAACAGCTGTAAGAATACTGAGAATAGTAAAAACAATCATTATTTCTGTAAGTGTAAAACCTTTTTTGGAAAGAAAGAATTTATACAACATATATATCACCTCATTGCATAATATTTTACCACAAAGGTTATGTAAAAGCAACAAAAAAATGCAAAGAATAAGGTAATGGTTTGAATACTAAAACAAGTATAAATATTTTTTCAAAAATAAACATCCACCCGCCAAGCGGGTGGTTTTTCATATGCGGGCATAGCCCTATGCTCTTCGCGTATGCGTAAACGCATAAGTACGGTCTGCCAGTTGCGTAAGATTGTTACTTGCTACCCGTAAACGGGCCGTATCC
>JAZPXQ010000010.1:0-22107 GCA_045543695.1 Acutalibacteraceae bacterium
TTTTCAGTTCTATTCGCTTATGCGAGTTTTATTTTCTTCGAAAGTGATATTGCTTAGCAGTGATATTCGGCTAAAGCCGAGTTATTTGCGAATAGAATATCACTTCTGCAATGCAGAAATATCACTATACCTTTAGGTATAATATCACTCTGTGCGAAAGCACAGAATATAACGAAATACTGTAGTGGCTTAAAACCATAGCAAAAAATATAAAGGCATCTAATTTGTACACCCTTTCCAAAATAATAGTTCAACCTTTCAGGTTGAGCTATTATTTTTTGTATAGAAAAATTCAAAAAGGGACTCGAACCACCTTACATCATCAAAATGTCGAAAATAATAGAAATTTATTGAAATACTTATTCTTTTATGCTAGTATTCATTTATAAATATTTTTTGCAGGTGAATTATGAAAGAGAAAAAGCAATTAAGCGACTTTGAACGCAGACAAATTAAACACAGGGATATAAAATTAGGTATTAGTGCTATAATCACAGCAATATTATATATTTTAGGTTTTATTTTCCGATTACAGCTCACAGAAAAGCAAGAAGCAATTTACAGTGTATTTTTCTTATTTGCCTTGCTTTTCCCTGCCCTTCTTCTTGGTATCAATTTAATTTATAAAAAGCTCTTTCATAAGCATTTAAACAAAAAACCGGTTGATTACCTCCAGAAGATATATTTAAAGCACAGGGAGCAAATTGAGACAGCAGCAAAGCGCAAATTAAAGCTTTTAAAATTTCTAAAGCTTTTAAATATTATTTACGGTGTTTTGCTTTTAAGCTGTGGATGTTTTATCACATTTTCACTACCTTCAATTTACGAAGTAACATCAACCTTTCCTATTTTGTTAATTGCATTTATTTATATTTCTGTTTTTATTACACGCCTCTATATACCGGCAAGAAACAGCTATTTCAAGTATGACAAAACCTATGTTGAAGAACAGGATTTTCCCGAGCTTTACTCATTAGCCAGAAAGGCAGCAAATGCTTTAGGTATAAAAAATGATATAAAAATTTCATTGTTACCCGAATGTAATTCAGGTATTGCAAAAATCGGCAACACCTACTCTGTTCAGATTGGTGTTATTCTTTTAGAGCTTGCAAATGACGAAGAAATGTACAATGTGCTCTTACACGAATTTTCCCACGCAGCTAATCAAGCCTTTTATTCCAATAAATTAGCACATTACAATAACTGGCTTTCAGAAAACAATCTACTTTTAAACAATTTTCCTTTTTCAAGCAAATTCTTTTGTGGTTTAGATTTGTCTTTTGCATTCAATTATGACATTTATTTATACACAATATCGCTGTGGTTTGAAACAGAAGCTGACAGGTCTATGGCAAAATTCGGTAACTCTCAGGCTGCTGCATCGGTGCTTTTAAAATTAAAATATTATGAGCTGTCTGAATGGCAGAGCGAGGCTTATGATTTTGAGCCTTATTATTTATCCGAAAAACAAAACGAACACCCGGTAACTAAAGCAATTAACCAATACAAAGAGCTTGAGGAAAGATTCGCTCCACTGTGGACTGAATGTGCCGAAAAGGAAATTTTATCACGAAGCTCTTCGCACCCTACTTTGAAAATGCGATTTGAAACAATCGGTGCAACAGAGTTTAAGACTCTTGATTCCAAAAAGAGCGATAACCTTGAAAAGGATTCCAAAAACGCAGTAGCGTTTGTAGAGAAGCTTTTAGTTGCTGAACACAAGGATGAATACGATGAGCTGCGCAACACAAATTATGTTGAACCCACCGAAACTATTAAAGAATGGGAAGAAAACGGAAAAATGCTTATTCCGGAAACCTACCACGAAATAATAAACTCGTTAAGATTCGTCGGCAGAAACGAAGAAGCATTAGAGCTTTGTAACAGAGCTATAGCCGAACTTGACCCTGTAGCTGCTTGCTTTGCCACATACATTAAAGCAATTTTTCTTATGCGTCGTTTTGACGAAGCCGGTATTGATTTAATGTATTCTGTAATTGACAATTACAGCAATTATATCAACGAGGGTATTACTGTAATTGGTCATTTCTGTTGTATCACAGGTAATCAGGAGGAGCTTGACAGATACAGGACAAGGGCTGTCGAATTAACCCAGCTGCAGAAGGATGAATATAGCGAAATAGGCGTTTTAAACAAAGGTGACAGGCTTTCTTCCGAAGAACTGCCCAAAGAACTTTTTACATCAATTCTTAATTACATTCTTGAGGTCAGCGATGACACCATTGACAATATTTATTTAGTAAGAAAAACAATTTCAGAAACTCTGTTTACAAGTGTGTTTATTATAAAATTCAACAAAGATGTTGAAACACAGGTTAAATATGAGGTGTTAGATAAAATTTTCAACCATCTGGATACTTGCAGTGATTGGCAATTCTCCTTGTTCGATTACGTTGAGGTTGCAAAAGTCAAGCCTGAAAAAATCGAAAACAGCTGTGTTTACAGCAAACAATAACTTTTAAACTTACTCCCCACAAAGTTTAAGGCTTTGTGAGGAGTACATTTTTATATTGACAAAATCCAAATCTTTTGCTATTTTATACATAGGAACTCTATGTATTGCAATTCTATGTACTCGGAGGTTAATTATGAACATAAAAAAAGAGCTTACAAAAGGCAGCAGTGCATTGCTTGTTTTATCTGTACTTGAAAATGAAGATATGTACGGTTACCAGATAATTAAGGAAATTGAAAAAAGAAGCGAGGATGTTTTCTCTTTCAAAGAGGGCACCCTCTACCCTATTCTTCACGCTTTTGAAAAGCAGGATTACCTTATGTCTTACTGGCGCCAAAGCGAGCAAGGAAGACAAAGAAAATACTATAAAATAACCGACAAAGGCAGAAAGCTTCTAGTAAAATCCAAGGAAGAATGGGAATCCTACTCTACTGCTGTAAAGAAGGTTATAAAGCCACAGACGTCCCCTGTTACTGCTTGATTGGAGTGGTTTTATGGAAAAGAAAATCCAAGAATTTATTGCAGAATACATACCAAAACGAATTACAAAAGAAGCTCGCTACAAGCTTCAGGTTGAGCTTGAAGGTCACATTTATGAAAGAATTGATTATTACACGGAAATCGGTTATTCTGAAGAAGAAAGCCTTGAAAAAGCCCTGAAGGATTTTGGTGATGATGCAGAAACTAAAGAACAAATCAAAAAGGAAATGGGCGAAATTCACAGCCCCTTTACTTTGGCAGATTTTTTTGCAGTATCAATTCCGGTAACTGTGGCTCTTGTATTCTTTGGCGGAATAGCTTTGAAATATTTAATCAGACCATTCGATATATTAAATATTGTTGCTATACCTATGGTTATCTGGTTGGTGATACTCGGAATTAAAAGACTTAAAAGGATGCACCATATTCTGAAATCAGTTATTGCATTTATTTTGGTGATTCCCTATTTCATTATTATGTTCGAGGCTTATTTCTTTTGGAATACAAATTTTTATACTGATTTCAATAAAAACAGAGTTATCAGAAGATATCACAGCTTTATGATAGATGAAGAAACAAATGAAAAATATGAAAGGCTTTTGCCTCACCCTAACGATATAGGGTCCCCCATTGATGCAAATTCATTTGACGTAATTGAAAACTCACCCTTCACAAATCCGTCTTATTACACCTGGATTTTCAAATATACCCCCGAAGAATATGAAGAATTAAAAGAAAAATACAACAACGAAATCATATTCAGGTATGGTTACGTTGAGTATGACGGGCATTATGAAGGAGAAGAATACATTGAAGAGTGTTATATTTATAAATGTAATTTCAATGTTTATGGCTTTGATTTCAAGCCAATTCAAACACCGGGATACAAACCGGAGTTCATTGTATTAGATTTTTGGAATGATAACTGGGAGGATAACTACATAGAACACGATTACTGGGCATTCATAGGTACAAGCGATGAAACCTGCGAAATTGCTTTTATCTATTTACATCCACACCACTTCACTCCAACCTTTGATGAGGAATTTATAAAAGAAGTTTGTGGCTGGAGATATTACTATATAAAGAAATGGTTTCATAGATAATAAAAATAACTGACTGTATTTTTGGTACAGTCAGTTATTTCTTATACTTCTTTTCTCATCCAGGCGTGAGGTTTGTTTTGCTCATAATCTATTTCCCCTTGTTGTGTAAAGCCACATTTAACATAAAAATCCTTAGCGTGGTATTGGGCGTGAAGAATAATTGCCTTTCCACCCTTTTCTTTTACAATTTCCTCAACCTTTTTGAGCATTTCCCTGCCTAGTGCTTTCCCCCTGTATTCTTTTAAAACACAAAGTCTGCCGAACATATATGTTTCATTATCCTCTTTAAGGAAAAATCTGCAGGTGGCAATAGCCTTTTCACCATCAAACATAACAAGATGGGTTGCAATGCTATCAGCTGCATCAACCTCGTCTGTAAAGCCCTGCTCCTCAACAAAAACAGTAATTCTTAACTGCAATGCTTCCTGGGGTAAAGAGTTGTAAGCTTTAATAACAAAATCCATCATAAACACCTCATACGCTTATTATACACCTATTCACGCTTTGTTGCAACAAGCATAATAATATTCTAAAAGTAATAATAAAAGTATTTTAAAATAGAGTAAAAAACAGTTGACAAACTGAAAAAACTATGTATAATATAGTAGTGTTTTGCGAGAGCAAGCAACAAGTAAATACAGGGGCATAATGTAATGGTAACATTCCGGTCTCCAAAACCGTCCTTGAGGGTTCGAGTCCTTCTGCCCCTGCCAAAAAAAGACAAGTCGAAAGACTTGTCTTTTTTAGTTATATTCGCCTTTCGGCGAGTTATATTGCTTCGCAGTTATATAATGCTACGCATTGTGATATTGTCCTTCGGATAGTTTTATGCGAATATAATATCACTTTCACAAAGTGAAAATATCACTCCAATGCAGTTGGAATATCACTGAAATTTAACAGTTATGTGAGAGTTCAAATTCATACACAAAACCATAAAAACATCTTTTTCATAGCCTAAAGCAAAAACGACAAGTCAAAAGACTTGGTTTTTTCATTTGTATCCACAGATACTCTAGCTTTTAATTGTAAAAAAGCTTAAACATCCACTTATTCAATTACCTCTTGCAAATTTATTCATATTATTGTATAATAACTCTATTAACAACATAAATACTTCCGTTGGATTTGTTTATGTTTATAAAAGGAGGAAAATTTATGAAACGCATTATCGCAATCCTTATGGTATTGGCAATGGTATTTTCATTAGCTGCATGTGGCGGCAATGGTGATGCTGATACTAACAAAGATGCAGGCAAAGCTACTACCATGACAATGGGTACTGGTGGTACAGCAGGAACTTACTACGGTTACGGTGGAATCCTTGGTAACCAGATTAAAGCTTCAGCAGGTATCACAGTTAACGTTGTTGCTACTGATGGTTCAAAGGCTAACATTCTTGGTATTGACACAGGTAACTACCAGCTTGGTACTGTTCAGTCAGACGTTATGGCTTATGCTTGGGAAGGCTCACGTTCTTTCCAGGAGGAAGGCAAAATCGATACATTCCGTGTTGTTGGCGGTTTGTACGCAGAAGCTGTTCAGCTTATTACAATGGACGCTAACATCAAATCTGTTGCAGACCTTAAAGGTAAAAAGGTTTCTATTGGTGCAGCAGGCTCAGGCGTTTACTTCAACGCTATTGACGTTCTTAACGCAGCAGGCTTAGAAGAAAGCGACATTCAGCCCCAGTACCAGTCATTCGCTGATTCAGCTGATGCTCTTAAAGATGGTAAAATTGATGCAGCATTTATTGTTGCGGGTGCTCCCACTCCTGCTATTCAGGAGCTTTGCGCAACTGCAAATGCTTACCTTGTTCCCATTGACGGTGACGTTGCTGACACTCTTATGAAGGCTTCTCCCTTCTACACAACATACAAAATCCCCGCAGGCACTTACGACGGACAGAAAGAAGACGTAACAACAGTTACAGTTAAAGCTACTTTAATCGTAAACGCAAGTGCAAGTGAAGAGGATGTTTACAATCTCACAAAAGCTATCTATGACAATATAGATGCTATCACAGGTGCTCATGCAAAGGGTGCAGAGCTTTCAATCGAAAACGCAACAAGCGGTATGACTGTTCCCTTCCACGCAGGTGCTGCTAAGTATTTCAGCGAAAAAGGTGTTACTGTAGAAACAGCATAATCTTTAAAAACTGATTAATTCTGCTTGGCTGCAGTTCAATGCTGCAGCCAAGATTATTTTATTACTCTCGAAAAAAGGAGGCTCCTATGGCGCTTTTAAAGAAAAAAACAGCTCCTGAAACACAAGAGCCCATGAATCTTGACGATGTTATGAAAAAGTTTGACCGTGAGTCTAACACACGTGTCTGGGAAGGCATTCCCAAAACAGTTGTTACTTGCATACTTGCAGCTTTTTCAATCTTTTGTATTTACGTAACTTTAGTTGCAACCTGGCTTGACGAGGTTCGTCTTACATCCTTTATGGCATTTATAATTTTTATAGGCTACCTTGTATTCCCTGCAAAAAAAGGTGTGCAGAAAACCAACTATATGCCCTGGTATGACATTATACTTATGCTTGCAGGTACGGGCGCATTCTTATATTTCTGTATAAACGCTACAGAAATTGTGTCCCGTTTCAAAATTACACCCGTTGAGGTTGCAGTCGGTATTGTGGGTATAATCTGTCTTGTTGAGCTTTGCCGACGCAGTGTTGGTTTACCGATTTTATGCGTTGCCGGTGTATTAATTGTATATGCCCTTATCTGGGGCTCAACAAACCCAAGTATGGTTGCCCGTATAACAGAATATGTACGTGTATTGTTCTATTCAAAGGAAGGTATCCTTTCAACACCAATTAACGTATGCTCAAAGTACATTGTAATGTTTATAATATTCGGTGCATTCCTTGAAAGAACAGGTATTGCAGACTTCTTCATCAGAATAGCAAACGCTCTTGTTGGTCGTTTCTCTGGTGGTCCTGCCAAGGTTGCTGTTGTGGCATCTGCCCTTGAGGGTATGGTTTCAGGTTCATCGGTTGCTAACACAGTTGGTTCAGGTGCAGTCACAATTCCCCTTATGAAGAAAACAGGCTACAAGCCCGAATTTGCAGCTGCTGCAGAGGCATCTGCTTCTACAGGTGGTCAGATTATGCCCCCTATTATGGGTGCTGCTGCCTTCCTTATGGCTGAAACTGTTGGTTTGCCCTATTCAAATATTGTAGTTAAGGCAATTTTACCTGCTGTGTTATACTTTGCAGGTGTTTTCATTACAGTTCATTTAGAGGCTAAAAAAGAAGGTCTTCGTGGTCTTACTAAAGAAGAATTACCTCGCTTGAAGCCTTTACTTAAACAAACATATTTACTTTTACCCTTAATACTTCTTATTTACCTTGTTGGTACAAGCACACGCTCTATTGCTTATGCTGCTGCAATCGCTATTGTTGTTGCAATAGTTGTTAGCTTATTTAACAAAGAGCACCGTATTACCCCTAAAAGAATACTTGAAGCATTAGCTGCAGGTGGTCAGGGTATGATTACCGTTGCAGCTGCTTGTGGTGTTGCAGGTATCATAGCCGGTATTATAGGTGTAACCGGTCTTGCATTTATGCTTTTCAACGGTATTGTTGCATTAGCAGGTGACCAGGTAATTATTGCACTTTTCCTGACAATGCTTTGCTGTATTGTTCTTGGTATGGGTGTTCCCACAACTGCTAACTACTGTATTATGGCAGCAACCTGTGCTCCCATTCTTGTTCAAATGGGTGTTCCTATGGTAGCAGCTCACTTCTTCGTTTTCTATTTTGGTATTGTTGCAGACCTTACTCCTCCCGTTGCGTTAGCAGCGTACGCAGGTGCTGCAATTGCTCAGGCAAACCCAATGAAAACTGCTCTTACATCAACAAAGCTTGCTATCGGTGCCTTCATTGTACCTTATGTTTTCGCACTTAATCCGGCAATGCTGTTTATTGACACAAGCATCCCAGAAGTTATCTTAATTTGTATTACCTCATTTGTTGGTATGTTTGGCGTTGCTGCTTCCTTGCAAGGCTATTTCCTGCACAATATGAAATGGTACGAAAGAATTTTAAGTGCAATTGGTGGTTTGTTACTGATTTACCCCGGTATTGTAACAGATGCTATCGGTCTTGGTCTTGTTGCAATAATGATTGTTATTCAGCTTTTAACAAAAAAGAAATATAAAAAAGTTACTGCTTAAAGTATTTTAGTTTAAACTCTGTAAGACAAAATCTTACAGAGTTTTTTGTTTTGTAAATATGCTATATTATTGAAAATAGAATTAATAAATGTTATTATGAGATTAAAAGGAGTGATATACATGCTCAAAGAAATGCTTAAAGAAAGAAATGTTCCACAGCTTAAATCAAGAGAAGAAATGTTGGAATTGGTTTATACTGACCTTTTCGGTTATATGCCACCAAAGCCGGAAAAAATCACCTTTGAGGTTGAGGAAGCTGTAATTCCTAAGTTTTGTGCAGGTAAAGCAGTTTGCAACAAAGTTACTGCTAACTGTATTATAAATGGAAAGGAATTTTCGTTCCCCTTTTTAGCAACTCTTCCAACAGATGATAAAAAGCATCCTTTTTTCATTCACGTAAATTTCAGACCCGATAACCCCGACAGATATATGCCTACAGAAGAGCTTATTGACAACGGATTTGCTGTTTTATCCTTATACTATGATGATATTACAAGTGATGATTGTGATTTCACAAATAAGCTTGCAGGTATTTTGTATCCTGACGGAAAAAGAAACGAAACTGATTGTGGTAAAATAGCTATGTGGGCTTGGGGCGCACAAAGGGTTTTAGATTATGCTTACACAATTCCCGAAAAGCTTGACCTTGATTGTGCTACAGTTTGTGGTCATTCACGACTTGGCAAAACAGCACTTTTGGCAGGCGCAACCGATGAACGTTTTACTTTTTCATACTCCAACGATTCGGGCTGTAGTGGTGCAGCAATAGCAAGAGGAACTGCTGAAGGTGGCGAGCGAATTGCAGATATATGCAGAAACTTCCCCTTCTGGTTCTGCGAAAACTATAAGAAATATTGTAACAACGAAGAAAATATGCCCTTTGACCAGCATTATCTTGTAGCAGCAATTGCTCCAAGAAAGGTGCTTATTGGCAGTGCTGCACTTGACAAATGGGCAGACCCTCTTTCAGAAATGCTGTGCTGTATTGCAGCAAGTGATGCTTTCAATAACGCCTTTAAATACGAAGACAGACCACCACAGGTTAACGACAAATTCTTTGATGGAGATATTGGTTACCATATGAGAGCCGGTCAGCACTATTTCAGCCGTCTTGATTGGCAAAGACTAATTGAATTTATTAATTTGCATAGATAATCCCATTACATACTTTGCAAATAAAAAAGATAATTGTTTATATAGAATTGAGTTTGGTTACAACAATAAACACTAAATTTCAAAGGTGATAAAATGAGCCCTCTCTATAAAGTAATTGACGCAGATAAGATGCTGATATTAATAAGAAATCTTGAAAAAATCTCTAAAGATTTTATTGCTGACAGGGATAAAGAAAACTTGAGAAAACAGTTACAGAAACTTGCAAAAAGTCAAAAAAACATAAAATACGCCTATGATTTTTTCATAAAACAAGGTACAGAGCTTATAGAAAGTGGTGAACCCGAATGTGGTTTCGCTTATTTCCTTGCATTTGAAAGGTATATCGATAAATATAATGAATGTATCGCTGATACCATCACTTTATATTTACGATTAGCCCAATACTATCTCGAAAACAACGAAAAAGAAAAAGGAATTTCATACCTCATTAAGCTTTGTACAGAAACCACAGATAATTACGAAGAATCACTTAAATTCCGCAATTTAAGTGATGTCTGGGATAAGTATAAGCATTTGGTTGCAGAAATAGTCCCTGATTCCATAAAAACAAATAACGAAATTGACCCTATTGCACCCGAAAACTGTACAATGAAAATTTCTGATATTCTTTCATTGCCACAAGATGAGCTTTTAACCCAAATTTCAAATCATTTGAACGAAATGTCAGGCAATGGGACTTGTTTAAACTATCTGAACAAATGGGAAATAATAGTTTATGATGCAGATTTAGTCTTAACAGAGGTTAATTCAGATGGATTTTCAGGTTATTTATATTACTACGGTAATAGATTTCCAAATGCAATTAAAGCTTTTGAAGAAATCAACTCACCTAAAATGCTCGGTTTAATGACAAGTGTTCAAAACAAATTCCCCTCCAAGAAAATTCCTGAAAGTGTTGAAAGCATACAGAATAAACTTGATAAAATGGAAGAAAAAGCTGTTGATTTTGAAGATGAGGACGAAATCTTCTATAATGATGCACAGAATGAATTGCTTGATAAATTATATGAGTTTATAATGAATAACCAAAAGAAGTTCAGGTGAGGAAATGGCGAAGAGTTACAAAAGAAAATCAGAACCACTGAACAGATGGATTGCCCTGATTCTGGCTTTAATAGGTATATTTATGGGTACGATTTTTTCATCTACTTTAATTTTAAATAAACCAATAACCAGAGAAGATGCAAAAGAATTAAACTATACCTATAAAGAGTTTATTGTAAGCACCGGTGCTAAAGGCAGCATTGCTGAAATAAAGCTACTCTTTTTTGACGGTTCTGCACAATATATTGACGGTTGTTGTGTGAAAGACGAATTGGTTGAAAAGCTTGAAAAAACAGCAACAGGAACAAAGTTTAAATTGTTAGTAAATCCTAAAAATGATTACGTAGTTGAATTGGTTGCAGATGGTGTAGCTTTGCTTGAATTTGACAAAACGCAAAAGGAATTGGAACGTGATGGTGTTGGATTTTTTTATTTAGGTGTTGCTATGTATGCCCTTGGAATATTTTTCTTTGTTCAGGCTAATCTTGATTTTAGAAAAAAGATTAAGAGAAAAAAAGGTAAGTATTCAAATATGTGACGTGTACCACCCACCACCTACGGTGGTCCCCCCTCCTTTTTCGTTCCACGAAAAAAGAGGGACAGGCTTTGCACTACTTTTACATACTGGTGGCTGGCAGCCGGCGACTGGCATCTAAAAAACAAAGCACTTTGCTCTCGCAAAGTGCTTTTGTTTTTTTATTACTTTTTAATTCTGTTAAGTGCTGCGTTGAGCTGAAGGAGCTCTTCCTTTGTAAAGTGAAGGTTTGCAGCGCCCATAAGGTTTGCAAGACGTATTACGGTGAATCCACCCATCATCTGCATCATAGGTCCCGAAAGCATTTCTGCGCCCATATCACCCATCATCGACTTGTCACCGTGGTTCTTCATAGCATTTGCCATAAGACCCATAAAGAGCTGTCTGCCCTCTTCGGAAGCCATAACATCGCTCATTTTATCGTTAAGAGAGAAATAACCGTCAATTTCAGTAATATCGAACCAGTTAAGCACTGCGCCTGTTTCACGAAGTCTGTAGGAATCATTGAAAACATCAACCTTACGGATTACAGATGTGTCAGTAAACTCACCTGCTACAGCTTTAAGCTCTGTTTCGCCAACATTGGGTACATCGAAATAGAAGAAGTGAACATCACTTGTCTGCTTACCAAGGCTCTTACCATTAGCAAAAAGCTCAACCTCAGGAAGATTAGAATATACAGTAACCTTTGTTACGTCCTCAACTCTGTCAACATAGCGCTTGCCACAGATGTGAACGAACTTATCGTCAGAAAGCCAAGCCTTATAAGCATAGAAGGAGTCCTTCTTATACTTACGGTCAAAGGTTACAAGACCTTTATGGTTCTGTCCGTTTTCGCCACCCTCGTTACGACTGTCTGCACCAAAGTCAAACATATTCCACACGTGAGTTGCCCACATATATTTACGGGAGAAGAACTGTTTGATAAGCTCTTCGTGATAATATGCCTGATATTCTTCTGTGTAGTCACCCTGCTTGGGGTCAGATGTGTGCCAGTCAAGAGCTTCACAGCCATATTCACTACAACCTATAGGAATGTTGGGGTATTTAGCGTGGAAATTGTCGAACCAAGGTCCGTTCATTGTTGTATCTCCACCATACCAGCCAAAGTAATGGTTATAGGAAACAACATCGGGAATCTGAATATAGGGACTATCAATATCGCACATTGAAACTGCTGCAATAGTTGTAAGTCTTGTTTTGTCCATTTCGTGAACAAGGTCATTAAGAATGTTATGGTTTTCAAGAAGATCAGGGTCAGAATCGCCCTTCATTGTAATTTCATTTGAAAGACCCCAAACAACTATTGATGGGTGGTTATAGTTCTGAACAATAAGCTCCTTCATCTGAGAAATTGTATTTTCTCTGCCACCGGGCATATGATTTGAAATATAAGGAATTTCTGCCCATATTACAAGACCTCTTTCATCGCAAAGGTCATAGAAATACTGATCGTGCTGATAGTGTGCAAGACGGATTGTTGTAGCACCTACCTCGCAGATTAAATCCATATCTTCTTTGTGATGCTCAGGAAGAAGAGCATTACCTAAGCCCCATCTGTCCTGATGACGTGAAACACCACGTAAAGGATATTCTTTACCATTAAGAATGAAACCGTTTTCAGGATCAATTTTAAAGGTACGACAACCAAAACGTGAAGAAATGTTATCAAGTACATTTTCGCCATCAACAAGTTGAATTTCTGCAGTATAAAGATAGGGATCCTTTTTACCGTTCCAGAGGTGAACATTATTGATTTCAAGGTTAACCTTGGTATCGGTTGTTTCCTTTTCAGCAACTACATTGCCGTCAGCAGCTTTAATAACATAACGAAGCTTCTGATTTTCTTTAAGGTTAACAACCCAGGTTTCAATTTCAACAAGTGCATTAATACCATTGATTTCGGGTGTAATTTTAAGACCGGGACCACCGTGGTGCATAAGCTCAAAGTGAGAATCGTTTACGCAAATGATGTTAACATCTCTGTAAAGACCACCATAGAAGGTAAAGTCTGCCATCTGAGGATAAACCTTGTCGTTTGCTGCATTATCAACTACAATAACAAGGAGATTTTCTTCTTTGATGCCGTTTGTTATATCAACTCTCCAGGTTGAATAACCACCATCGTGGTGTGCAAGAACCTTACCATTAAGATACACGTCTGCAGAAGAGTTTGCACCCTTGATTTCAAGGTAATATTTTTCTGCTTCGGGAAGCTCGAATTTCTTAAAGCTCTTTACATAATAACAGGTGCCTCGGAAATAGTCGTTGTCACCGTCCTGACCGTCAATAGCATTCCAGGAATGAGGAAGGTTTACGAAGCACCAATTTGAAGGCATTTCTGCGGGAACGGTTGTTGCCTGCTTTGAAAAAGCCCATTTTCTGTTGATATTTAAAATTTTTCTCATATTTTTCTCCTTTTGGAAAATATTGGATTGTTTATAAAAACTGCCGACACATTAATTGTCGGCAGTTTCTTTTTTATTTATTCATTTTCTGCCGTTTTTACAGAAGAATTATTCTGCAACCTCTGCTTTAACAGAAGCTCTTGATGCTTCAAGCTCAGAGGTCATTGTATCAACCTTTTTCTTATCAAGGTTATAAATCACAGCAATACCGATAAACTGCAAAACAGCACTGAAAAGGTAAAGACCTGCTACAAGCCAACACATATTCTTAGCTGTCTGGAAGCTCTGTCCAATTGTTCCGAGCTCTGACTGATAACCAAGAGCACCCATAATAAGCAATACAATAGAAGGTCCGATACCCTGTGCAAGCTTACGGAAGAAGGAGTGAAGTGAGTAAACTGTACCTTCCTCACGGTTACCGAATTTCCATTCGTTGTATTCAATAGCATCACTCATCATAGCCCAAGAAATACAGCTGTAAACACCCATACCGATACCAAAGAATACAAGTCCAACAAGGTAAACTATTAATGCAGTGTCACGATTCTCAACAGTGGGGAATATCATCATAATACTTGCACCAACAAGAGTTACAATAGAACCAACAACAGAAATCTCTTTTTTACCGAATTTGTTTACAAGTGGCTTTATAAAAGGAATGAAAAGAACCATAGGAGCAAAGCCAATTGCAGTTACAACACCGGACATACCTGCATTGTTGAAGTAAGTAGCAAACATAATTGTGTTTGCAGTTGATGCTGACTGCATACCAAGGAACATACCCATTGCTGCAACAGTTGCACCTACTGCAGGACGGTTTTTCATAAACTTAGCAAAAGAAGATATAATATTGATCTTTTCGCCTTTTTCATTTGTTTTAACAGTGTTTTCATTTGCTCTGATGGTAGTAAGCTTTATCATTACCATAAATGCAATGAAACCAAGAACACCCATAATAAGAGCAGCAAAGAAAACTCTTTCTCCAAGAAGTATCTCAACCTGTTTACCTGTTGCAGGACTGAGAACTGCATCACCTATCTTATAAGCAAGACCTGTTTCGGGATTTGTAAGGAACTGAGATTTGTCAAATCCCTCGGGAATTTCAATCTGATTAAGGAAATCTGTTGTTCCGTCGAAAGTAACCTTCTGCCAGATAATCATAGGAAGAATTACCATAGGTACGATGTTACCGAACATAGAACCGATTGAACGCCATGTGGAAAGCTGAGCACGTTCACCGGTATCCTCTGTAATAAGAGAAAGCATAGAACCATAAGGAACGTTAGCAACTGTATAACAAGCATCCCAAACAAGGTAACCAAGAACGAATAAAATTGCTTTTACAACAACACTTGCATTGGGAAATGGAAGAAATACTGCAGCACCGGCAATTAATAAGCCACAAGCGCCGATAAAAATATATGTTTTGAATTTACCCATTTTATAGTTTCTCTTATCATTATCAATAAGTCCACCGATAAGTGGGTCATTAATAGCATCCCAAGCCTGTACCAATAACAACAAACCCGATAAAAGACCGGTTTCCATTGTCATATAAACCAACCAGAATGTCTGAACAGTTCCCTTGAGAGCAAAGCTCATATTGCAACCGAAATCACCCAAGGCATAGGCAACTTTGTCACGCATACCGAACTTACGGAAACCTTTTGAATCTAATTTAACTTCTTTTTTAGCCATATAGATTCTCTCCTTTTTCTATATTTTTCCGATTTTGTCAATATTTTTTGTCAAAAATACACAAAACCCTTTAACAACTTAATTTTATATTAATTCTGATTTTTTTGTGAGTATTTTTTTTGCATTTTTTAGTATTATTTTTTGTATACTATTGAATTTTTATAAAAATTATACGATAATAGTATTATAAAAAAAGAGGTGAGTCTATGTTTTATCAACGAGAATTGGCGTTTTTCCAAAAATCAATGGAAAGCCTGAAAATTCACACAACTATTGTTACAAGAAAAAACAAGCCTGAGGATATTGATATGGGCATACGTCGTTTTTTAAACCTTCAGGATAATTACAATAATTTTTTGTGTGAAAATCTTACATTTGACAAAAATGAAATTACGGTTATTTCTGATATGTTTATGTGTAACTACGTCTTTATACCTTTACCGGACAGTAAGCCTTCATCAATACTTATACTGGGTCCATACACAAAAGAGCTCATAACAAAAAACTCTATAAATAAAAAAACCGTCGAAAGCGCTCTCCCCTCTTATATTAATATACAACTAGAAAAGTTCTATAGCGCTGTTCCCTATTTTCCCAATGATGATTCCATACTGGCTCTTGTAAGCTGTTTTTGCGAGTTCACATACAAAGGCATAGAGAATTTCACCATTACACACAAACACCTTAAAAGAGATGTTGAAATCCCTATTTTCACACAAAACAACAGCCAGGCAAAGGAAACAGAGCCCTGGATGGCTGTTCAACTTTTAGAAAGGCGTTACGCTAAGGAAAATGAGCTTATTGAAGCTGTTTCAAAGGGTCTTTCCCATAAGGCAGAGCTGATTTTTACAAATATATCACCGGAAAATGCTCTTGAACGCAGAGTAACTGACTCATTAAGAAACACAAAAAATTTCTTGATTATATTAAATACATTATTAAGAAAAGGTGCAGAGCAAGGAAAAGTCCATCCCTTCCACATAGATACAGTATCATCAGACTTTGCATTAAAAATAGAGGCTGCTCAAACTGTTGAGGAATGTGGCGAGCTTTTAAGATATATGGTAAAAAAATACTGCAGACTCGTTAACAAGCACTCACAGCGCAACTACTCCCTTTTAATACAAAAGGTTGTTACTCAGATAGAATCCGACTTAGCTTCAGATCTGAGCTTAAATAACCTTGCAAAAATATTTGAAGTCAACCCCAGCTACTTGTCTTCTCTTTTCAAAAAAGAAACAGGAAGCACATTGACTGAATATGTAAATAAAATGAGAGTTGAAAGAGCAAAAGAGCTTCTTTCTTCAACAAATATTCAAATACAGAATATTGCCCAACGCTGTGGTATGCTTGATGTAAATTATTTTACAAAAACCTTCAAAAAGCACACAAACCTAACTCCAAAAAAATACAGAGAACAGTATAAGAAATGAACGGAATCACAAAGGATTCCGTTCATTTTACTTTTTATGCTTATTTTCAAGGTATTTAACATTTTCTTCAACCTGCTTTTTATGAAGCGGATACCAAAACCATAGGACAGCTGCAAGAAGAATAAAACCAACAGCCGGAACAAGTGTTGAAATATCAAATATACCCTCCAGCACATTTTTATCAAAAGCAGTACTTTCAGAATAGCCTATTCCTGTTAACAGAGCACCTGTTACACCGGATGCAGCAGCCTGACCTAATTTACGGGCAAAGGAATAAAGTGCATAAACAGAGCCATCCTCCCTTATTCCGTTTTTTATTTCGGAATAGTCAATAACATCCGTAATAAGCGCCCAGGAAACCATTGAGAAAACACCAAGACCAAGCCAACAAATTGTTTGAATTGCAATATAAACCAAAACATTCTGTGGTCTTATAAAATAAATCAGAATGCTTCCAAGACCGGCAATAAGATTAGAGAATGCACTCAATTCAGCCTTACCGAATTTTCGTGCAAGTGGCTTTGCAACGAAAGCAGAAACAATCATACCTCCTGACATAGCAAGAGTCGAAACACTTTGCATACTTGCATTACCATAGTAGTTTGGATAAATATAGTTTGTCATTTGCTGTAGTGTCAGCTGAGCCAAAAGCATAACAACAGACGCTGCAATAATTGAAATCAATGCTCTGTTTTTAACAGCATTACCAAGCATTCTGATAACATTGTTATCGGTGTGCTTCAAGGGTTCAGAATTAAAGGTAACTCTTTCCCTTACCAGACCATAACAAAGAAGGTAGCAAACAATAGCAAGTACGGAGCAAACACCTGCAATAAGCGTAAATCTGCCACCATTCATAATATCCTTTCCGTTTACCTTATCATAAACGATAAGAGGAATTATTGCTGTAACAAATGCCCCTGCCAGCATCGCCCCCATTGAACGGAAGGTTGAAAGTGATTGTCTGTCATCGGGGTCATTTGATATGGCAGATGCCATTGAGCCATAAGGAATATTAACTGATGTATAGAAAACCGAGCCCCACAAAATGTAAGTTATAAATAGATATACAACCTTTACCGTATATGGTAAATTTGCCAAGGAGGACTGATACATTAAAAATGAGGATATTGCCACAGGTCCACACATTCTTAATAGCCAAGGACGAAACTTTCCGTTTTTGGTAGTCTTGCTTCTGTCACAAATACGCCCCATTGTAACATCGGTAAAAGCATCTACAAAACGAGCAATAGCCATTATTGCACCTACTGCCGCCGGTGAAACACCCATTACATCTGTATAGAATTTCATTAAAAATGAAGAAGATAATATAAATGTAAAATCGTTACCGAAGTCACCGAATAAATAGCCTAATTTATCTTTTATACCGAAAGGTCTTACAGTGGAATTTGTTTTCATTTTTCAAGACACTCCTTTTTCTTAATTACTTTTCCTAATAAACAGAAAAATATACAATTATTGATTTTATTATAATGTTATGATATATTAGAAAAGAAAAAGGAGGTAAATTTTATGGAACTTTTAAAAGAAATATGGGCAGCTAATCCACCTGCTGCATTTGCTGTTATTTGCCTTATAGGTTACTTTTGGGGTATGGCAATAGTTTTTATATCAAAGCCATTGAAAAATGCAGAAAGCTTTTCAATCAAACCCGTTGACAATGCAGGTAAAACTGAAATACGAGTTTATTACGGTGGTATTTCCTTTGCTTTAGGTGCATTCCTTTTGTACCTTTCACTTACCTTACATACAGCAACCTACTCCCTGGTTGGTGGTGTTATTTTCGCAACAACAGTTTTAGTTACGAGAACAATTTTCCTCTGTGTTGACAAAGGCTGGAAATGCCCTTACACCAAGCTTGCAATTCCTGCTGAAAGCGCTTTTGTAATTGCTCTTTGGGTTTGCTACATACTTTCTAAAAACTACTAAAAAATAACTCCCGATGTTTTTACATCGGGAGTTGTTTTTTATTTAAAGCTTTCAACCATGCTTGCAACGTGCCTTGCAGCGTCGTGCATATAACGGAGCATTGAAGGATAAAGCTCCGTGGGGATATCTGCAAGAATATTATCACTTTCAAGAGTTATATATCCCTTGTAATTGATATCTGCAAGAGCTTTTGCAATTTCTGTCCAGTTTAAATCTAATGTAAATGGAGGGAAATGCCAATCATCAAAGGTATCATTATCGTGAACGTGAAGACAGCCTACCCTGTCCCCACCTAAGCCACGAAGCATTTCCTCCGGTGTTGAGCCAACAAGAGCACAGTGACCTATATCAACGCAACAAGTGAAATGCTCTTTCGGAAGTGCATCATAAAACTGTGCAAATTCTTCAGGTAAGCTGCAAACATTGGGCATTTGCTTGTTGGTTTCAGGATTCTTTTTACCAAACATATTTTCAAGGGCAATTTTCACACCTGCTTCTTTGGCAACAGGAAGAAGTCCCATATACATTTCTATATTCTTTTCAAATTTGTTTTCCTTGAAGAAAACAGGATGAACAACAATATTTTCAACACCCAGCATACCAGCAATTTCAATGGAGCGTTTTACCTTAGGAAGCATATTTTTATTATACTCATCGTCACCATCTCTTAATGTGGGAAATGGTGCGTGAGCCTGGCAAAAAGGCTTACCGTAGCCATCTGCAATATTTTTAAGCTTTTTTACTATTTCTTTGTAAGAATCAGAATTCAACGGACAATGGTCGTCTGCCATATGAAACATTGAAAAGTCTATAGCATCAAAGCCTGCTTCACAAACCATTCTTACTGCGTCATAATCATTTAATCTTTTAGAAACGTATTCTGTCTGACTTGCTATTTTCATATTATTACCACCTTTATATTATTCCCATTCATTTCCTGTAACGGTGTTTAAATCAATACCTGTTGTATCTTTTGTTTTGAACATAAGAACAGCCAGAGCCGATATAAACCCGGGTACAGCAAAACAAATGCAAAGAGTACCGATAATTGAATTACCCAGAACTGTAATTAACGGTATGCCTACTACATAGGAAAATGCAATACCAACGCCCATTGCAATAAATTGGGTAGAAAGTATTGATGAGCGTAAATTTGTTGGTGAGGATTCACTAATCATAAGACTTGTTATATCGCCTGCTCCCCAGAAGCTACCTATACAAGCACCTGAGCAAAGTCCAACTATCCAGGTTTCCCAGCCCCAAGAAGAACCCAATGCAAAACCAAGGAAGGAAAGAACGCACAGAACCGACATTACAATTGCTGTTTTCTTTCGTCCGAAGGAGTCACCGAGAAAACCAACAAACAACTGCACAATTGCACTGCCTATGGGGAAGAAAAACAAAGCAGATGTTACCTCATTCAAGCTTACTTGATTTAAAACTGCTTCGGTTATCTCTCCATATTTTCCTGCATAGCCATAAGAAATAACTACCTGATAGTAATTGTAATAAGGTAACCTAAATTCATAAGAGCCATAACCACATAAAGCCATTTTAACTGCTTGTGAGACCAAACAAATTTAAGCGCATTTATGATACCACCCTGGGCATTTTCAAGCTTTTTGTTTTCCTTCTCCTTTGCTCTGTCTTCTTCTGTCATTTTCAAAAAATTCAGACGTGCTTCAATGAAAGCATCTGTCTCCCTGGCAAAAAAGAGAGCCACAATTGAGGAAGCAAGACCGATTATTGCAGGAACAAGGAACACATTTCGCCACTCATACATATTGTCCATAAGCACCCTGCGAAGAAGGGGTACCAGCATTATCCCCAAGGTTGCAAAGCTCTTAATTGTGAAATAAATTCGTGCTCTGTGCTTACTGGGTACAGATTCCATTATGTAAACCACCTGCATATCGTGGGGAACAAAGAACTGAATCATACAGGTACCGATAACATAAAGCGGAATGTTATTTGATAAAAACACTATAAGCATTGCAGTACCAAGACCGAATGTGTTTATAAACAAAAACTTCTTTCTGCCGAATTTATCGGAAAGAGGCTTATAGAATATTGCAAGGCATTGAAATGGTATTGCAATCATATTAAGAATTTCAAGAATACCAACAGAGCTGTCACCTGAAAAAAGTCCGTTTGCAATTTCCGTTTTCATTAACGGACCAATCTGGGATGCAACCTCATCCGTAAGATAAATAAGACTGATTATAAATATTAAATAAGGCAGATAAAACTTTCCTTTTGGTCTGCTTTTCTCTTTCTCCCATTTCGCAATTTCTTTTTCTCTTTTCAGCGAAAGCTTCATTTGCTTTTCAGAAGTTAATACTTTCTGCTTCACTTTAATCACCTGTAACTTAACCGACTAACCATTTGTATTTTTCAACACTATACAAAGGAATGAATGGCACCATAATCGGAACACTTTTTACATATTTCTGATATTCAGGATCATTTCCGTAATTTTTATTCTGACGTATTTCAAGACGACGAGCCCCACTGAACATAACAAAAATTATGCCAATATAACCTATTGCAACTAAAATCCACTGCCAACCTGAAACTGCACCGATGCCTGATAAAAGAACCCCTGTCCAGAAAATCATTTCACCAAGGTAATTTGGGCAACGGACAAGGCGATAAAGCCCTGTATCAACAAAGCGACGGGGATTAACCTTTTTAGCATTATTTTTCTGAATATCTGCTGCTGATTCAAGAACAAGACCGAGCACCATAACAACTGCACCTATGTAAACAAAAACGTTGTCTTCGGTATTGTTATGCAAACGATAGAACACACCGGAAACCTGAGTTACATAAAGCAAAGCACAAGTTACCCAGATAGCAATTTTTACTCCTAAGGGAACGGATTTTCCGTCTTTGATTTCGCCTTTCATATTCTTTTTGTATGAGCTGCCACCAAATTCACGGATTGCCAGGTAACCACCTAAACGACAACCGTATATAATAAACAATACACAACAGATAATTGTTCCGAGGGTAAGCACTTTACCATATAACAGCAACATTAAAATACCCTCACCGGCAATGGAGAAACCATAACCAAGTGAAATAAACCAAACATAATTCTTAAAACCAATGGAACTGATTACCATTGCAGCCAGAAAAAGCCACAAAAGTTCAATAGTGAAAACCATAATCACAGACCCTTTCTTTATACCAAATGAATTTTCAGTATAATTATATTAAATATAAGTTTACTACAATATTATAAAAAAGGCAACGGGTTTATTAATTTTAAAAGCAAGTAACACAAACGTAAGATACAGGCCGGCCTGTACCACGGAAAAAACAAAAAATTCATTTTATAAATACAAAAAACCCTTGACAATACGAATGGATAATATTATAATTTAATAGCTGTGCCGGTGTGGCGGAATAGGCAGACGCAAGGGACTTAAAATCCCTCGGTGGCAACATCGTACCGGTTCAAGTCCGGTCACCGGCACCAAATATAGAGAAATCACACTTTGTGGTTTCTCTATATTTTTTGTTTTTGATTAAGTAGGACTTGAACCGGTCCTCGCCGAAGGCGAACATAATCGGGTGTTCGCAAAGCGAATGATGGGCAGAGCCCATCAAAT
>JAZPXQ010000011.1:0-214332 GCA_045543695.1 Acutalibacteraceae bacterium
TTTTCAGTTCTATTCGCTTATGCGAGTTTTATTTTCTTCGAAAGTGATATTGCTTAGCAGTGATATTCGGCTAAAGCCGAGTTATTTGCGAATAGAATATCACTTCTGCAATGCAGAAATATCACTATACCTTTAGGTATATATCACTCTGTGCGAAAGCACAGAATATAACGAAAAGCTGTAGTGGCTTAAAACCATAGCAAAAAATATAAAGGCATCTAATTTGTACACCCTTTCCACAATGATAGTTCAGCCAATAAGGTTGGACTATTATTTTTTTATATAGAACAATAATATGGGAGTCGAACCCTTGCACCCTACATTTTAATATGATATACTACCCTTATCAGAACACCCAAAGGAGCAAACACTATGTCCATCGAAAAAGTGAGAGAGTATTTTAAAGGTTATGGTATTGAAGACAAAATTTTAGAGTTTCCTGTATCAAGTGCGACTGTTGAGCTTGCTGCAAAAGCATTGAATACAGATGGTTGCAGAATTGCAAAGACTCTTTCTTTTTCTGTTAACGACTCCCCTATTCTTATAGTGACAGCCGGAGATGCTAAAATAGATAATAAGAAGTACAAAACCCACTTTGGTGCAAAAGCAAAAATGCTCTCTTTTGAAGAGGTTGAAGATAAAATCGGACATGCAGTTGGTGGCGTTTGTCCGTTCGCCATCAATGATGGAGTTAAGGTTTACCTTGATGAAAGCATAAAGCGTTTTGAAACTGTTTTTCCTGCTTGTGGAAGCAGCAACAGTGCAATAGAGTTAACTCCCGAGGAATTGGAAATATACTCCAATTTTATTGAATGGATTGATGTTTGTAAATTACCCGAATAAACCAAATTTAAAAGGAACGATTTAAGTATTTATACTTGAATCGTTCCCTATTTTTATTTAGATTTTTCAATCTTTTTAATCATTTTCTTCCTATAACTTCAGAAAGCTTTGATCCTGGTTTTATTTCTTCTTCAGTTTGTATACCCCTAAAACTATTGTTTAAAGATGGTGTCGTATTTTTCAGCCCATTTTAAAACTTGGTTTTTGTTATATTCTTTAGGCATTGTTAAACAAACAGTTAAGATTTTTCCTATATCTGTACCTACTTTCAGTATTTTTTTCAGAAGCTCTTTATCTTTAACAATAGCAACTGCTCGTTTTGGCATATCAAGAGCCGGATGGATAAAGTCCGTTATACCGGTACTGTCGGCAGTAATTGTCATTTCACGCCAGGTAAGAATTTGTTTTTCAAATATGTAGTCAAGCTGTTCGGGTTTTATTTTTGTCAGTAAAAGCTTCACTGCCGCCAAAGGAGCTAAGCCTGCGCCCCATTTTTTATAGAAATTATATTGATACTGCCACAAAGCTTTTGCAGTATAGCTTTCACTTCTGTCGTCCATTATTGTTTTAGCAAGAATCGGAGCTGCTCTTAATGAATTGGCAATACCTGAACCAATTATAGGAACTGTCATAAAAGCACTATCACCTATAGCAGCGTAACCATCTGCAACCATAATTGATATTGGCTGACGAACAGGGATTTCTACAAATTGACCACCACGAACAACCTCTGTACCCAAGCTTTCATTTCTGCTTCTGAAGAAGGCTGCTGTTCTTTCGGCTTCTTCCATAGCAAAGGGCTCAAATCTGCCGATAAGTAAATCTGTATACTTATCCTCGGTAGCTACCCAACCTATGCCTAGCTTACCTTCGGGGAGCAGACAGACTTTATACCTATCTTCAACGGGGTATTCATTTGCTTTATTGTAAAAAGCACGATACACATAAAACTTCTCGTTATTTCCCGGATGCTTTTGTATACCAAAATCAAGCGGCAAGCTACTTCTGATCGGAGATTCACAGCCACAAGCATCTATTATCAGATCACCATAAATATCACCAGTGGATGTATTAATTCCTATAACACGGTTATTCTTTACAATAGCATTTCCAATATTACAATTATAAACAAACTTAACTCCGTTTTTTTCGGCATTCTCTATAAGCAAATTATAAATATCTTTGCGTTCCATTTTTATTTCCAATTTATTATTAGGAACTTTTTGTTTAATTGGAGTTTTTTCGTCAGGCGAATAAAATGTCATATTCTCCTTATATTCAAATAAATGCTCCTCAGGCATAGGTAAGCCTGCCACTGAAAGTGCTTTAGGGTCAAAAATATCTGTCCAATCGTACCCCATTTTATCTCGACTGTTTTTTTCAAAAACAGTTACATCATAACCATTTTTTGAAAGAATAGCTGCTGTGGCAAGCCCACCGTGACCGCCACCTGCCACTATAATTTTTTTACCCATAATACTCACTTCCTTAATACTAAATATAGCATAATATATAAACAAAAAGCAAGAAAAACAACGCCATAGTAACCTATGGCGTTGTAATATTATTTATTCGAGGAATCAAGCACCAAGACCAAGCAACTTGAGGAGCTCTGCGAAGAGACCAAAAATCAATGTAAGAATTGTGTTGGGTCTGATAATTTCCTGTTCTTCTTCTGCTGTTGTACCAACTGAGTACTCGAATGTTTTTTCGTCTGTTACACCTGTAGGTGTCCATTCATCAGTATCTGCGTTGTATTCTTCCTCAACATAGTTGATAGTAAGTGTATATTCACCAAACACTGTATGTGTGAAAACAACATCATAGCTGTCTTCAAATGTACCGTTGAAATCGTCATTTACATACCAAGAAACGGGAACAAAGCGTTTGCCAACAATACCATCTTCGTCATCCATACCACTACCAAAAGCTGTGAAGCGAACTGTTCTGTGGTGTTCATAGCTCTTTGAAAGACCAAGTGCAGCATTGTTATCTGCAGAGTAAATCTTCATACTGCCAACATCAGTAATTGTATCGGATGCGCCACAACCATTCAAGCAAACTGCTGTTTTTGTACCATCTGCTTCGTAAGTAGCATTTTCATCAGATACATACTTACCGAAAGAGTGGTTAACAACCTTAAATGCAACGTCTACAGAAATGGATGTTGCTGCGTAGTCACAGGCAATAACAAGTGTTTTTGCATAATCAGCAACACTAAGACCGAGAACAGGCTTAATTGACAACTCAAGTGACTCACCTTCCGCAAGAGCAAGGCTACCTTTAACAACTGTTACTTCATAAGCAGCATCTGTGGGAAGAGTGTAATTAAGAGTAACGTTACCGGTGTTTGTAATAACTACATTTTTAGCAGTTGTTGCTTTGTAGCCGATACAAGAAACACCAAATTTTAATTCCTCCACATCAACTTCAGCTGAGTAAATATTAAGTCGCCAAACGGGATAGTATGTAGTATTGGCTTGAATTTCGGGTGTATTTCCTTCTACACCAAATTCTGCAACTGCTGCACCATCAACACTAGACCAACCGATCATTGTATAACCGTCACGTGTGAAAATTGCACCGGGAGCTTTAGTTGAGCTATTGAAAGGAACATCAACTGTCTGTGCAGTACCAACGCCAAATTCACCGGGAGCGAATGTTACCTGCTGACCCTTTGCCTCCCAGTAGGGATAAAGAGTTCTGGATCTTGTAACCTCGTAGTCACCACCACATTCGACAGCCATTCTTGCACCGGATTTTGATGTTGACCAACCGGTCTGAACATAACCATCACGGGTATACAAAGCCTCAGAAGCCTTGATAGTCTGTTTACCGGGAACTTCTACTGTTACGATTAAATCTGTTTCTTTACCGTATGTACCGGGGTTATACGTAATTGTATAAGCCGCTAAACAGGTAACACCAACTGCTGAAAGAAGCATTAAAACTGCCATCATAACAGCCAATGATTTTTTGAAGTTTTTCTTCATTGTGATTCCTCCAAATCAAATACATATAATTATACGAATGAATTATAGCACATTTGTCAAGAAATTTATATTAACATATTCACCAAACATAAGGCAAAAAAACTGTTAAACTTAATGATTATTTGCACAAAACTCTTATTTTTTCTGTCATTTTTATACTTCTGTTATGGGCATCGAAGCAACAGCGTTAAGAGTTAAATCAGCTCTCTTTCCTGCCAAAAATTCATAATAGCCTTGAGAAGCTATCATAGCTGCATTATCGCCACAGAACTTCAACTCCGGTTTGTAAAGCTCTAAACCCTTACACCCACATTGTTCCTCCATAACTCTTCTCAAACGGGAATTTGCAGAAACACCGCCTGCAAGAACTATTTTCTTTGCATTGTAATCCTTAACTGCCTCCATTGTATGGGAAACAAGAAGATCTGTAACAGCCTTAATAAAAGAAGCTCCTAAATCTTCAGCCTTAACTGCTTCCCCTTTCTGTGAAGCATTGTGAACAAGGTTCACAGCGAAGGTTTTAAGTCCCGAAAAGCTAAAATCGTATTTTGAATCTGCAACCTTAGGTACAGGAAATTTGTATTTATTTTCATCACCATTGACAGAAATTTTATCAAGATTAACTCCACCCGGGTAAGGCAGCCCGACTGTTCGGGCAGCTTTATCCATTGCCTCACCGGCAGCATCATCACGTGTTCTACCAATTATCTCAAAATCTGTATAGCCCTTCACATTAACAATGTGGCTGTGTCCACCCGAAACTACCAGTGATATAAAGGGAGGCTTCAGTTCTTCGTTGGATACATAATTAGCAGCAATATGGCCCCTTAAATGGTGAACAGGAACAAGTGGTATACCCGTAGAATAAGAAAGACCTTTTGCATAATTTACACCTACAAGCAAAGCGCCTATGAGCCCCGGTGCGTATGTAACAGCTATTGCATCAATATCTGAAAGAGTGCAATTCGCATCACTCAAAGCCTTTTCCACCACACCACATATTGCCTCGGTGTGTCGCCTTGATGCTATTTCGGGAACAACACCACCATATATTTTATGCTCCTCCACCTGTGAAGCAATAACATTCGAAAGCACCTTACGTCCATCTTCAACTACTGCTGCTGCAGTTTCATCGCAAGAGCTTTCAATTCCGAGAATTTTCATAAACTATCTCCAATTCAATCAATAAAACGGGTCATCAAAATAGCATCCTCACGGGGGCTCTCGTAAAAATTCTTTCGCTCCCCTACTTTTTTAAAACCACATTTTTCATAAAGGGAAATTGCAGAAATATTATTTTTTCTGACTTCGAGCGTTATAAATTCTGCATTTTCTTTCTTTGCTTGTTGGTACAAGGCATCAACCAGGGCTTCTCCTACACCTTTTCTGCGAAAAGCAGGAAAAACTGCTATATTGGTTATATAAACCTCACCTAAAACATTATGAGCCCCAATATACCCTGCAATTTCATCACTCCATATAGCCACAAAAAAACGTGCAAAGCTGTTATTCAATTCAACTCTTAAACCCCCTTCACTCCAGGGAGAAGAAAAGCACTCCTTTTCAAGCTCTGCAATTCTTTCTATGTGTGCATTGGTCATTTTTTCAAATTTTAAATCCGTCATTTTGTATCATACCAGGTTTTTCCGTACTGAACGTCCACAGTAAAAGGCACTGCCATTTTTGAAGCACCCTCCATTGTTTCCTTCAGCAGAGCAGCTACCTTTTCTGCATCTTTTTCAGGAGTTTCAATGAGCAACTCGTCGTGCACCTGCATAATGAGCTTTGAAGCAGGAAACTCTGCTTTCAAACGTTCGTAAACCCTTATCATTGCTATTTTAATTATGTCTGCTGCTGTACCCTGAATAGGCATATTCATTGCAACCCTTTCGCCAAACCCACGACGGATTGCATTTTTCTCCTGAAGCTCGGGAAGGTACCTTCTTCTTCCGAAATAGGTTTCTGCATAGCCTTTTTCCTTGGCGCTTATTTTAGCATTTTCCATAAATGCTGCAACACCTGAGTAATTTGCAAGATAGCCTTTTATATACCTATCTGCTTCAACAATAGATACGCCTATGTCATTTGAAAGAGAAAATGCGCCTATTCCGTAAACAATACCAAAGTTGACAGCCTTTGCTTTTCGTCTGTCATTAGGCGTTACATTTTCAAGAGGCATTCCCATAACCTGAGAAGCTGTAATAGAATGTATATCAGCACCACTCAGGAAGGCATTTATCATATTTTCATCGTTTGCAAGGGAAGCCAAAACACGCAATTCAATCTGTGAATAGTCAGCATCCACAAGCACATAGCCTTCTTTGGCGATAAAGAACTTTCTTAACTCTCTGCCCTGTTCTGTTCTTACAGGAATATTCTGAAGATTAGGCTCGGCAGACGAAATTCTACCTGTTCTTGTTTCTGTCTGATTAAGTGTGGAGTGGATTCTTCCATCATTATCAATAACCTTCAACAGTCCCTCGCAATAGGTAGATTTAAGCTTTGTAAGACCTCTGAATTCAAGAATCTCATTAATAATAGGATGCTTATCCCTTAAAGATTCAAGAACCTCTGCATTAGTTGAGTAACCACTTTTTGTTTTTTTGCCGTGCGGAAGATTTAATTTATCTTCATCAAAAAGCACTTCGCTGAGCTGTTTAGGTGAATTCACATTAAATTCACAGCCAGCCATATCATAGATATTTTTTAGTTTTTCTTCTAATTTTGAAGAAATTACATCGTTGTATTTTTCAATTCCCTCTCTGTCTACCAGGAAGCCCTCACGTTCCATTGATGCAAGAACTCTTGCAAGAGGGAGCTCAATTTCATTAAGCAGCTTTTCCTGGTTGTTTTCTTTTAGCTCTGCATAAAGCTTAACACTTAATGCCTCAATATGTGCTGCACCATCAACGTAATCTTTTTCAACCAAATAAAAATCTGCAAGTTCACCTGCTTCAATTTTAACGGGTTTAAGACCATACGAACCGGCAAGCATTTTTATTGAATAATCAGACGAATTAGGATTGAGAAGATATGCAGCAAGTGACGTATCAAGCTTTATATTTACTAACTCAATTCCGTTGGAATCGCAGAAGCTATAAAGCTGTTTTGAGTCATCGGTATATTTTTCGATGCTTTCATCAGAAAAGAACTCGCTGACAAAAGACATAAACAGAAAATCACTATTTTCTACAAGCGCTACACCATCAACTGTTTTAAATAAAATATACTCGATTCCACCATTATTAAATTTAACTGTAAAGTATGCCTTTTGATTTCTTAAAGAATCTAAAAACGCAGTTGTGTCCGTGACTTCATATAGTTTAATTTCTTTTGCATCCTCCTGCTGACTTATTTCCTCTTCGGAAAGATTGAGTTTACTAAGAATTTTACTCATCTCCAAAGACATAAGCAGTTGCGTTGCTTTAGAGGCATCAGGAGTTTTTATTTCATAATCACCTAACGCTGTGCTTATTGGTGCTTCAAGACAAATTCTACCTAAATCTTTGCTCAAAAAAGCATTATCCTTTGATGCCTCAAGCTTAGCTCTTATGCCGGCTTTAACATCAATAGTGTCCAGATTATCATATATATATTCAATTGAGCCAAAACGCCCTATAAGGTCCTGAGCACCTTTTTCACCAATACCTGCAACACCGGGAATGTTGTCGGAGGTATCACCCTGTATTGCTTTAATGTCAATAAGCTGTTCGGGAGTTACACCATACACTTCTTTTATCTTATCTATATTGTATAAAACTGTTTCAGATTTACCCATTCTGGTAGTTGCCAGAACAACATTTACATTTTCTCTTACAAGCTGAAGACTGTCCCTGTCACCTGTAGCAATATAACAAAAATCATCCTTACCACAAGCAGCAGAGAGTGTACCTAAAATATCATCAGCCTCATAGCCGGGCATTTCAACAACCTTATACCCTAAATAGCCTAATAGCTCTTTAAGCGTAGGAAACTGTTCAACAAGCTCACAGGGCGCAGGTTTTCTTGTACCTTTATAAGCATCATACATTTTATGACGAAAAGTGGGGGCTTTTACATCAAATGCAACAGCAACACTGTCAGGCTTATATTCATCAAGAAGATGAAGAAATATATTCATAAATCCAAATATTCCGTTGGTAAATCTACCATCCTTGGTGCTTAAAAGACGAACCCCATAAAAAGCACGATTCAATATAGAGTTACCATCAATTACAAGAAGCTTCATTTATATACTCCTATACATTCAATGTTTCAAGTGTAGTAAAATGATATCCGTTTGACGAAAGATAGTTTTCTTCATTCAAGGCACGAAGACAGCCTAGTGCTGCAACATTTGTAGCATTACCGGGAATTTTCACTTTTATGCCTGTTGCTTCTTCAATATATTTATCAAGTCCGTAAAGCTTCGACATTCCACCACAAAGGAAAATACCATCATCAGTGATATCTCTTACAAGCTCGGGGGGTGTTACCTCAAGAACATCTGTTATTGCTCTGCAAATTTCATCAACACAGTCACGAATAGCAAAATTAATTTCCTGAGCTGTAACCTCAAAAAATAATGGCATACCATCTGCCATATCTTTACCTTTGGCGACAGCAGCGATTGTTTCCTCCCTCATTTTTGCTCCACCTATAAGGGTTTTAAGTTCTTTTGCTGTAAGCTTACCAACATTAACACCACGATTATTTTTCAGGTAGTTTTTTATAAGCCTGTCCATATTGTCGCCACCGACAGCAGCACTCTTTGCAACAGCAATGCTGCCCATTGTTACAACAGCTACGCCTGTTGTCCCGGCTCCGATGTTAACAATCATAGTTCCATAGGGCTTATCCAGCATAACACCTATTCCCAATGCTGCTGCAAGTGGTTCTTCTATAAGTGTGGCTCTACCTGCACCTGCCCTTAAAACGCACCCAAGAATATTGCGTTTTTCAAGATTGGTGATGCCTGCCGGCATAGTAGCTACAACCGTGGGTTTAAAAATTTTATTTTTACATATTCGATCTAAAAAGCATTTTAATAGCTTTTCACTGCTTTCAAGCTCTGAAATGCCACCGTTTAAAAGAGGGCGCACCAGCCGGATAGCATCCGGACAGCGTCCCGTCATTTCAGAAGCCTTTTTACCGGCTTCAATGACTTCACCTGTTTCTCGTTCAAGTGCCAAAACAGCAGGTTCTGAAAGTACAACACCCTTTCCTTCAATAGCACAGACAACACTTCCGGTTCCAATATCTATACCAATTTTAAGACCTACCATTCCAACACCTCATTTCAGCACAAAAATACAAAATAATTATACACCTATATTGACTTTTTGTAAATAAGCATTATCCATATTTACAAATCTTTTTATATAGGTTATAATGTATTATAGACCTATAAATCGTACAAGAGGTGTTATTATGGCAGGCGTACAAAAATCTAAATTAAAATTACTTTACCTTGTTGATATTTTACGAGAAAAAACAGACGATGACCATCCCCTTCCGGCAACAGAAATCGTTGAAGAATTAGCAAAATATGAAATACCGGCAGAAAGAAAATCCATATACAAGGATTTAGATATTTTAAAAGATTACGGGTTTGACATTATCCATACAGGTTCTAAAAATCGTGGTGGTTACTTTTTAGGAGCAAGGGAATTCGAATTGGCTGAGATACGATTACTTTCCGACGCTGTCCAGGCTGCAAATTTTATTTCACAAAAGAAAACCACTCAGTTACTTCAAAAAATTGAAAGCTTTGTAAGTGAAAGTCAGGCAAAAAAGCTTCATTCCCAGGTTTATGTTGACAAACGACCTAAATGCAACAACGAGGAAATTTATTACACCATTAGTCTTCTTGACGAAGCAATTTCCGAAGGTATTAAGGTTAATTTTACATATACAAGAAGAAAAATAACCGACGAATTTAAAACAGCAAAGGAAGACAAAATTTTCACGGTAAGTCCCTATGCACTTATCTGGTCCGAAGACCATTATTATCTCGTTTGCAACAATGAAAAATACAACAATTTAATGCATTTGAGAATTGACAAAATTAAAAAATTAAAAAAGCTCAAATATCCGGCAAGACATTTCTCTGAGGTTTCTGACTATAAAAACTATTTTGATTCTGCCGACTATGCAACAAAGCTTTTCAATATGTATAGTGGCGAACCAAAACCAATTGAATTGATTTGCAAAAATGACCTTCTTGAGGTTATCATTGATCGTTTTGGCGAAAACGTAAAAATACAAAAGCACGACAAAGATAGTTTCATCATAAAAACAAATGCTGTTGTCAGCGACGGTTTAACAAAATGGTTGTTGCAATTTGGTGGTAAAATTAAAGTTAAATCCCCTAATGATTTAATTTACGAGGTAAAGAAAAAAGCACAAGAAATTATTGACATATACTAAAAACAAAGCCGTCAGTCAAAAACTGACGGCTTTGTTTTTTATGATAATTTTTTATATTTATTTATTTCGTAATCAAACATATAGTTACCGTTGTCATTCATTGCAACAGTCTGGTTTACAAACTCCCCATTTGAATCCTTGAGTCTTACAACAAACACCATTTCACCATCTTCTGCTGTAGTTGTTGTGCCGGTGACCACAAGGAAATATTCAGTAATTTCTTTTTCCAGACCCAACTCTTCTCTGGTATAAGCTTTGAACAAATCCTGGAGTCTTTCATTATTTTGTTTTTCAATTTCGTCAACAGTGGGGAATGTAACTGCCTCCGTTGTAGAATCGGCTTCTGCCTTGGTTTCAATTTCCTTTGTTCCTTCAGCTGTCAGAAGCAAATACTTTTCCTGCTTAGCATCATACACAAAGCACTGTTGCCCTAATATTATAAATGTGCCTTCCGGCTTTTCCTCTTTATCCAAAAAAGCCTCCACAAGACAAGCATCACTATCTAAAAATCTTGTTGCGCTCAATTTTAGTTGATAATCATACAATTCCTTTGACAAGCCGAGACTTTTTTTCGGATAAGACTCAAGGAGCGTTCTTGCAACATTTTCGTTAAGGGAAATAGAGCCTGAATTACCTGTTACTTCTACAAAGCTTTCGGCTGTTTCAAGAGCCTTTCCGTCATCATCCTCGTTTTTACCACAAGAAACAAAAATTGAAAGACAAACTAAAATTAAAAGTACAGCTATAATTTTTTTCATTATTTAATAACTCCTAAAAATATATAATACTTTTTTGCCGCATTATATAGACAATATACATTTTTCGGAGTCATTTGTCAACTTTATTAAACCACTTTTTATCTTTTCAAAACCACTGCTTCTCTTTTATATTTTTCTCTTGTTGCTATGCCACCTCTGATATGGCGTTCTTCCTTGTTAATATCAAGAACTTTTCTTACTTCACCGTATAATACGGGATCAATTTTTTTCAGCTTGGTGGTTATATCACTATGAACTGTTGATTTTGAAACACCAAATTTTTTAGCAGCACCTCTTACTGTGGTTTTACTTTCTGTTATGTATCTGCCCAACTCGACAGCTCGTTCATTATAGTCGTTAAACATAAAAATCCTCCCATATATTTCTATACAAAATATATGGGAGATTCTGTTTGATTATTACTTTTTAAATTGAGCAATTAAATTTTTGTCAGATTGCGTAGAGTTGGCTTTTTGTGACACCCTAAGCGTATAAGGATATGCGAGATTGGTGATACAAAATGACAAACACGCATAATACAACGAAAATTTTATTCACCTTTCATACCAAGAAGTTCTACAGTACCATCATATACTGCCTGTGAAACCTTGATAGAATCAAAAATAGCAGCTTTGATATCATCGTCAGTTGCTCCGAGTTCTTTTGAGAAACGATCGGGAATGAAAAGGTTAACGTCCATAATATCTGCAAGTCCGTCAACATCAATACCACTTTCAATTCCCTTTGCAGCATATTCTTTTTTAACGCCACCAAGACCCATTCTCATCATCCAGGGTGCAACACTGATAATCTTTCTGTTTTCGCCCATACCTCTTGCAGCATAAACGATTTTAAGAAACTCCTTCCAGGTAAGGTTATACATACTGATAGGCCACGCTTTTGCACCTTTTGACTTTTCAGCAGCACCAACAATAACCTCACCAACCTGGCGAACTGTAAGCATTGCAGTACCACCACCGGGATACATTGTAAAGGGAAGCTTATCCATTCTCTTGATTTGCTCAATAAGGATAACCCAAACGGGCTTTCTGCCGGGCTGAGTACCGAAAATATACGGAAGCTCAAGAACAGCTACATCAAAGTTTTCGTCTGCAAAGGAGAACGCAACATTTTCCTGGTCAATACGGCTTCTGATGTAGGGGTGCTTTTCAGTAAGCTTCATATCGGGACGCTCTTTTGCAAGGTATGCAAAATATGAACCGAGGATAACAGCACTCTTAACACCAACCTCTTTGCAAAGAGGAAGAATCCTTTCAAGAGGCTGAATATTGTATTTATAGTATGCATCATAAACAGGTGCAGGAAATTCAACTCTTTCGTCAATACCTGCTGCGAAAACGAAGCAATCGTGACCCTTGAGAAGTTCACGGATTTCATCATCAGATTTCTCGTAGATATTGCAGAACTCAAGCTTCATTTCCTGGGGAATGGGAGCACCTTCGGGAAGAGGAGGGAGAGCAACACTTGTTACTTCGTGACCTCTTTCAATAAATATTCTTGCGGCCTCACAGCCAAGAAGACCTGTACCGCCAATCATAAAAATTTTCATTCTGTAACCTTCTCCTTAAAGTTATCAAAGATTTCAGGACCATAAACATTGTTTTCGCCTTCACGATCCCAAACCTGTGCAAAGAATGGGTTGATTCTTGCTTCTTCGTCATAGTTCCAGGGCCAGGGAAGCTCAGCGGGACACCAGTGACCACCTTTAAGAACAAGGTTGGGGCTCATTTCAAATTCGTTGCCTCTTGCACTTACCCATTTAACAGGTGTGTACATATCAACAATTTCTGTTGCAAGGCACTTACCACCTCTGAACTCTGCAGCTTTCTGAAGGTCTTCAAGTGTAAGTGAATCAAAGTCCTTTGTTTCATCATAACCGTGGTCAAGAACCACAACATCATCTGCTGTTTTCTGCTTTGCAGGAATAACGATATCGAAATCCTCCCATTTTCTTGGAAGCTTTTCGTATTCTTCCATACTGCCATAGTAAGCTTTCATTCTTACATCAACTTTGTTTGCTGCCCACCAAAGAGTACCATACTCAGGAGTTTCTGCAATTTTCTTCATCCAGAGCTTTTTGAGAATCGGAGCAAAGGGTTTTGCAAGGAATGCTAATTTATAATAGGATTCAACGTGCTTCATCATACTCTTGAAATATTCTTTAACAGGAATATTTGCACGGAAGTGACAATATTTTTCAAGCTCATCACCATCATAGTACCACTGACCGTGGAAGTTACGGGTTGTGAACCAATGGGGATCAAATAGCTTTTTGGGAGAACCAAGACCAAGTGTACCAAGAAGAAGCTCTTCAAATTCGTAGTTGGTGATTCTGTACTGCTCACCTGAACCGATGTTGTAGAAGCGTCTCCAAAATTCTTCAGGAATATCATCACCACAAACATTTGCAAGAAGACGGCCTGAATCTTCAACAGTTGCCCATTCAAGCATACCATTAATCGGAACGTGGTACATAATTGGCTCAAGATTTTTAAGAATTGCAGGATAAAGAATACCTGACTGACGAAGTGATACCCAATGTTTAAGACCTGATTCTGCAAAAACAGCCTCTGCCTTAATTTTACTTATAGCGTAATGGTCATACACACTAACTTTAAGAGGGTCACCTGTCCTACCCCAGTGGATAGGAGCGTTTCTGTCACCTGTTTCAGCAACAGTACCTATGTAAACAACCTTAATATCGTCAGCATTGGGCTGAGCCTTAACAGCATTAACAATGTTCTGAGCTGCAGTAACATTAGTTTTCTGTGTTTTTACGGGATAGTAGTCAGCTGCGGGAGAAACCATACCACCAACGTGAAGAACATAGTCTGCACCTGTTACACATTCAAGAACATCCTCGTAGTTTGTAAGGTCACCCCAAACAAGCTTAACTGAAGGATCGTTCTCATAATCCTTGAATTTGTCCTTGTTTTTCTGGCTTCCTCTGTTGAGAAGAACAATATTGTAAAGATTCTTCTTTGCATAGAGCTCCTTAAAACCTGCCCATCCCATAGTGCCTGATGAACCGGTTAAGAATACGGTTTTTTTAGACATAAAAAACACCCCATCTTTCCAAAATTTATCAATATAAATTATACAATTAAATAACACAATTTGTCAATAGAACGAATGATAATTTATTAACATATTTCAAGAAACCAGATGCCAGATCCAGTATATATTAATGCGAAGCCTTTACAATGTTCGGAAGCGAAGCTTCCCTTAATTTTGCATTTTACGTTTTGCATTTTACATAAAAAACACGACTTGCTCTCGCAAGTCGTTTTTCACCACTCAAATTCAGGTCTTTGATTTTCTATATGCTTTGCTGCTTTCAGAAGAAATCTTCTCATTGGCTCAATTTGTCTTATAAAAAATGTAAGCTCCTGTAAAAAATCCTCAAAATCGCCAATGTCCTCATCCGGTATAAAATAAATCATTTCCCAATTCTTCATTTTTATATATTCTGCTGCCGGATCATCGGCAGAAAAGCCCCGGGGCATTGATTTCAGTTTATCACCGTTCAGAGAAATATTAGTTTCTATCAGTATCTCCTGAAACTCATCAAAATGCTTTGAAATATAGTGACGGATATTATTCATTTTTGCAGTTGTATCGCACCAAAGACCTGTACCGAAGCAAGAGCGCCCGGGAGCAACACACAGGAAATAACCAATAGGAAGCCAGGATTTTCTATCCGGTGAAATATAAGCTCTGAATGAAGGATTATACGGTGGTCCGTTTTTATGGAAGCGCATGTCACGTGCCACACGATACATCCACTCCCGAGGTTCCATATACATTATAGCTTTTCCGATATCGGGAGCTTCTTCGTTTATGACAAAGCGAAGTCTGTCAATAAATCCTAAAAAATCCTTTTTAGCAATATCGTATTCGTCGTGGTTTTCGTGAAACCAGGTACGGTTATTATTCAACTGCAAATTCCCACAGTAGGTCATTATCCTTTTAAAGTCCATTTTCAAATCCTTGTCATTAATCATAAAAAATTGATAAAAATAAAATATCACATCAAATTTTAAAATGCAATAATATTATTGACAAGAATTAATTAAATACAGTAAAATAAATTATAATTTTAGCCTTCGGAGGTATTATGTATGGCAGTATTCAGACCCTTTAAAGCATTAAGACCCGTACCCGAGTTTGCTTCACGTGTTGCAGCGCTCCCCTACGATGTTATGAATAGTGCAGAAGCAAAGGAAATGGTTGTTGGTAACCCTTATTCTTTCCTGCATGTAGATAAAGCAGAAATAGATTTACCCGAGGGTACAGACCTTTATAGCAACGAGGTTTACGCAAAAGCCGCCGAAAACCTTAACGAGCTTGAAAAAGCCGGTATATGTGCAATGGATGAAGCTCCTTGCTTTTATATTTATCGCCAGATTATGAATGGAAGGGAGCAAACAGGTCTTGTTGGTTGTGCCTGGGTTGATGACTATATTGAAAACCGTATCAAAAAACACGAACTGACAAGAGCAGATAAGGAAGCTGACCGAATTCGCCACGTTGACACCTGCGATGCAAACACAGGTCCCATTTTCCTTTGCTACAGAGATAATGAAAAGGTGAATAAGATAATCGAAGAGCAGAAAAAGATTGCTCCTGTTTATGATTTTGTAACCGAAGACGGAATTGGCAATACTGTCTGGGTAATTGATAATGCAGATATCTGCAAAGAGCTTTCCGAGCTTTTAGGTAATGCCGGTGATTTCTATATTGCAGACGGACACCACAGATGCGCAAGTGCCGTCAATGTTGCAAAAATGCGTCGTGAACAGAAGCCTGACTTTGACGGTACAGAAGAATTTAATTTCTTCCTTGCAGTGCTCTTCCCTGCTGAAAGCCTGGAAATTATGGACTATAACAGAGTTGTTAAAGACTTAAACGGGAATACCGAGGAAGAGTTTATTGACAAAATCAGCGAAAAATTTGAGGTTGAGCTTGCTTCCTGTGACGGTGCATATCACCCTGAAGAAAAGCACAATTTTGGTATGTATCTTGGCAAGAAATGGTACAAGCTTACTGCAAAGGACGGAACCTTTGACGAAAAGAATCCCGTTGACCAGCTTGATGTTTCAATTCTTCAGAAAAATCTTCTCACACCAATTCTTAATATAGGCGATCCCAGAACCGACAAAAGAATTGACTTCATCGGTGGTATTCGTGGACTCAAGGAGCTTGAAAAACGCTGTAAGGAAGATATGACAGTTGCATTTTCAATGTACCCCACAACCCTCGATGACCTTATGTCCATTGCTGATGCAAATATGATTATGCCACCTAAATCCACCTGGTTTGAACCCAAATTATTAAGTGGACTTTTTATTCATAAACTTAAATAAATTTACACCAAAAATAACAAGTCAGCCAAAAAGGCTGACTTGTTATTTTTTTAATAAGGTATTACAAGCATACCTACTGTTCCGTCTGTGTATTTTATTACAAGGAATTTACACTTATTACCTGCATTGTATAACAGAAAGGCTTTTTCACGAAGCATCTCAGCCTCTTCAGGTGTTATTTTTTCTATATCGCCTTCAGGGATGGGTATTAACCCATCGTGCCTATCATCGAAATTCCAAGTATCATCATACCAGCTATACTCTTTATCGGAATTTATAGTATAGCCACAACCATCCTGCAGATACACACTATTTTTGTGGTAATCCCAACAATATGTCATAGCCGACAAACAATAACCATCCTTCGTTCTGATAACATCATCAAAAGCTTCCGGTAAATACATCCACGATAACAGCTTTTGTGAATCGATTATGTGTGCTTCTTCTACAGTTAAATCAGAAATAAAATATTTATATAAATCAGCATTTTTCAGCACATTTATGGTATTAAGCATATCAGTAGTAACTGAAAACTTAAACAAATCATATTTATTCTCCTCCAACAAGCTTTCAGCTGTAAATACGTCTCCATCATCAGCATAAAGCTGTTCACTTTCCAACATGGTTGCACAAGATGCAAAGCTTATTACACCAAGCTGTTTTTCCGGTCTGTAATACTGTGAAGCCGACATATTTATATAATCTTCATATACTGCTCTTTTTAACAACTCTATTGTATCTCTTTTAATATCGACGTTAGTCAGACACGTGGCAACTGTGTCTTTGCCGATTAGCACAAGGGAATCAGCATCAGCAATTGTCCTGTAGGATGTCTCATCACGAGCATAATCATAATCTTCTTCATCGTAATGGTTCTCACCTATGTTTTTAAAATTATTATTGAAAATAATATCCTTTTCCCAGGCAAGCCACACAGAAGCAGATGAGGAACTGTTAATTTCCGGATCTTGATTAAGTATTGTTTTATAAAAATCAAGAACAGTCTCGGTTTCCCAAAGTCCACTTATTTTATCACAAGCTTCATCACTTAAATATGAATAAAACCTGTTTACAACACGCCCACCATTAAGCTCGTAAGTTATTTTAAAGGTGCTTTTTATATCATAATCTTTATCTTTAGCTATAAAGTCTTGAATATCTTTTATTAATTCAATTTCTTCTGCTGCTTCAAAATTAATATCCGGACACAAATATTCATCAATAGCATCATAGTAATCAGCACTGTATTTGGGCAATAAATAAGTAACATCATTTATTGAAACTGATTTGATTTTTTCTGTATCCGGAGCATAGGTAGAATAACCAAAGCAACCGGTAATTGCAATAAGGAACACTAGAAAAGTAACAAGTGCCGATATACCAACGCCCAAAAAGCTAAACGATAGTTTTCTGAAAAACAGCAAGCACACTATTATTGTGGTGATAGCCCCAAGAACCACAACGCCTATTAATAAAGCTATCATAAAGCTTGATGGTGCATCTGCAAAACAATATTCATAAATAAAATTAAAAAGAAGGGCTTCTATCAATAAAGCCGGTGTTAAAGCAGATATAACTCTGACAAAATTAGATTTTCCTTGCTTACCACAATTTTCTGCTTTAAACTTTTTTATAAAATAGTTTTCGACAACAAAGCTTAAACCGACAAAAATACCAATCCAGACTAAATTTTTTATGATATAAAATGTCGGCGTTTCGAACCATAATTTTGTTGACATATCTTTTGCTTCAAAAGCAAAAACATTGAAATTCAATGTATACAGAGGGTCAAATAAAGATAAAATTGTTGTAACATCGTGCCCTTCTGCTGAAGTATAATTAGAAAAATACCAATATTCCCAGGCTACTGAATAATAACCTTTAAGAAACAATGAAAACATTGAGTCAATCAAAATAAAAAGCGAAAAAGGTAATGCACAAATACTTACTCCAAAAAACAATGATTCTATGGTTTTACCACACGTAATACTGGCAAAGGCACATACTGTATAACCCACAACAAGTGGTAATATTGCTATTAACATATTGGCGAAATATTCATCTGCCAATTCAGCAGGAAACTCTTTTAACCCACAATCCAAATCAGTAACCAATACAAAGAAAATCATTGTCATAACTACCATAATGCCAAGTGGTGTCCAGAATTTCTTCCTAAAAAGCTTTTTTCTTGATTCACCGAAGCTTAACATCGTAATACATTTGGTTTTGACTTGCAAAAATCTGAACTGAACAAGTGATACCAAACAACCTGAAACAAATGTAATCAAAGACAAATTGTTAAATTCTCGCTCAAAATCAAAGTAATACGGATTGTTCAAGTAAAAAGAACCTGTAAAAATTTTCACCATTAGCTCAAAGCCCAAAACCAATCCATAAACTACCAACAAAACAATTAAATTTGTTTCAAATACAGGGGGCATTTTAATTTTCCTTTTTCCTGAATTGTATTTTGATGCTACCTCCATATGTAATCGCCTCCGTTTTTAAAAAATCATTCTTCAAGGCTGAAAACTCTGTTGTGATGTTCTGTTCACAAAACTAGTTTTCTCTTTCTTTTAAGACATCTCAAAAAATATTTATTATGTTTTTCCTCATTGGGATATTACAAGCATACCTGCAGTTCCGTCGGTGTATTTCATTACAAGAAATTTACAATCGTTTCCTGCATTATAGGTCATGAATGCATCTTCCCTAAGCTTATTAGCCCGTTCAGGTGTAATTATCTCAATATCACTTTCGGGAATGGGCGTAAAATCGCTGTATGCCATCGGGTCATCAAGGTATTCAAGATTTTCCGAATATTTACATCCGTAAGTCAAGTAAATATCACTTGCAAAATCCCCCCAGAAATAACGCCTTGCTGACAGCAGAAGGTCACCCTTATTAAACACATCAGGAACATCATTCATATATGTATCATCTAACGACATCCACTCAAGCAATTTCTGTGAGTCTATTAAATGAGCTTGTTCTATCTCTTTGGTAGCCTCAAAACATTTATACACATCTGCTTTTTTCAACACCGAAATAGTATTATACATATCAGTTGTTATTGGAAACTTTCTGAAAAATGAATAAAAGACACCTAACCAATCACTGTCCTCTTCCAAAAAATCAAAGTTGTTATTCTCTTCTTTGTAATAAGCTCTGTTAACGAAGCCTATAACACCTATCTGTTTTTCAGGTTTAAAAAACTGCTCCCATGTCATAGAACAATAATCCTTATACATAGCTGTTCTCAGCTCCTGCATAAAATCCTGTGAAAAAACACGCCTTGTTACAACGTCATCCTTTGAATAGAGTACAACCCCATCGGCAATAGCAGTTAGTCTGTATGTGACTTTATCATCAAGGGAATAATACACCCCTGCATCAACATTATAGGTGTACTCCTGAACATTGTAGTCGTTATTGTAAACAAACTCGTGTTCCCACTCAGACCATTCTTTGCTTTCACTTTTACTATTTAATTCCTTTTTTTGATTAAATATGGTTTTGTAAAACTCTTTAACAGTTGCAGTTTCCCAAAGCTTTTCAATTTCTTCGCAACCTCTGTTACTGATATTTCTGTAGGTTCTGCAAATATGGGTTCCGTTTTCAAGTTGGTATATAATATTGAAATTAGTTGTGGTACCTGAAGTATCATCTTCAGCAATAAATTTATGAACTTTTTTTACCAACTCAATATCATCCTTATCAGTAAAGCACAGTTCTATTGGTGCGTGCTCTCTTTCGGCATCAAAATACTCGTCAGAAATGTCGGGTAACAAGCCAACCTCGTCGCTTATCATAACAGATTTAATTTTATTACTGTCGGGAATATATGTGGTGTAGCACAAACCACCCGTATTTGCAATAATACAAATAACTGCAGTTACTATTGCAACTATACCAAAACCACAAAACGAATATTTAATTTGGCTCTTTTCCCTGTATAAAACTAAATTCAGAACAAAGGATGTAACCACAGAACACAATAAAGCTATAGCAATAAAAATAACTTTATCAATACCACGAATTATTCCACCCAAGCTTGATATAAAGCACCAGGCACACAACAAAAACGCCACACTAAACATTGGAATTGTCATAGAGCACAACACACTTACTGTTTTATGACGCCCTTGCTTATCACAAAATTCCGGTTTATATTTTCCGGAAAAATATTTCTGCAGTAAGGTAATTGCTACAACACAAGCTATAATCCACACAACAGATTTTATTATGTTATACAAAGGCGTAAACATCCACGCTTCATCCGAAGATTCAGTCGTGAAATAAAACTGAGCTTCAGGCATCATAGAGAACAAAGGGTCAAAGGCTGATAAAACCGAATGCAAAATACCACCTTTATTTGCAATATAGTAAGAATAGTTAAGTTCTCCTCCTAAAAGTGCAAAATACCCCTTCAAAAAAAATCTGAACAGTGCATCAACCAAATTAAACAGTATAAAAGGTAATGTGCTGACAGCGATCCCAAAAACAACAGCTTCACTCATTTTGCCCGTGAAAACACTTGAGAACACTCCCACCGTATAACCAAAGGCAAGAAGCATAATTGTACAAAGAGCAGTTGATAAAAACTCATCAATTAAGCTTGAGCTAAAAAATCCCAATACTATATTTGATACTAAAACAGCCACATAATAAACACCGGTAATTAAAAGCATCAAAAAAAGTGGTCTCCAAGCTTTTTCATAAAACAACCTGCTTCTTGCTTTCCCCAGGCTAAATAAAGCTACACACTTACTCTTTTTATGTAAAAACTTAAACTGTGACAATGAAACTACAAAGCCTGAAATCAATGCAATTATTGCTTCATTTCCATAGTTACTGAACATAAACCAATTGTAGCTATCTACAATAGAAAAATGAACGGACAGCCAATTACCAAAAAGTATAGCTGCATAAACAACCAAAAGCACTATAAGACTGTCCTTGAGTATATACGGTACACTAAACTCTCTTTTTCCTGAAGACAGCTTTGATTTTTTTGTCATCTGTAATCGCCTCCGTTTCTTCCGAAAAAACTTCTTCAAGTGTAAGAAGCTCGGTTTCCATTTTTTCTGCACCAAGGGCGGATAGCTTTATAACTTCCTTTTCTACATCTCCACAAATAAGAAGGGTTGCTGTTCTCTCGGTAAGCTCACACTTTCTGTAATTAACGCCTTTGAAAAGCTCTTTATTTACTGTATTTTCAAAAGTCAGGTAAACTCTTCTGTAATGCTCACTTATATCTTCAATGGCACAGTTAAGAATAACGCTTTTACCATTGATTATTGCGATATGGTCACACAAATCCGATATATCGGCAAGGTTGTGGGTGCTGATTATAACCGATGCGCCTGTTGTATTTATATATTCCAACAAAAGCTTACGTAGTATTTCTCTTTTATGGGGGTCAAGACCATCAAAGGTTTCATCAATTAAAAGGTACTTAGGCGAAGCAGCAAAGGCAATTGCAAGTCCCGCTTGCTTTTTCATCCCCTTCGAAAGCGATTTGATATTAGCCTTAGGATTAAGACCAAACAAACCACAAACTTCTTCAAAAACCTCAAAATCAAAACCGGGAAAATACTCCGAATAGAATTTGGCAGAGCCTTTAACGGAGGTTTTTACAGGGAACCAGGTGTCATCTGTAAGATAAAACATTTCCTTTCGTTCTTTTGAATTATCAAAGGCATCTGCTCCATCAAGAAAAACAGCCCCTTCTTCTGCTTTAAAAACACCTGCACATACATTCAGAAGAGTGGTTTTACCACAACCGTTAAAGCCTGCTATACCCAAAACAGAAGAATCCTCAACTGTAATACTAACGTTGTCTATTGCAATATAATCACCGTATTTCTTGGTAACATTTTTTATTTCAATCATCGCTCTCACCTTTTCCGTAAATTTTATTGACAAGGTCAATTGCATCCTCAAGGGTAAGACCCTTTGCTTTGGCTGAAAGCACAGAAGCTGTAAATTCCTGCTGTGCATTGTCAAGTATAATCTTATTAGCAATGGCTTTTTCACTTATAAAAACACCACTACCCTGAACAGAATAGACAACATTCGCTTGTTCAAGCTCATTGAAAGCCCTTTTAATTGTATTGACATTCAGGTTCAAATCCGATGCCAGCTGCCTTATAGGTGGCAATTTATCACCGGGCTTCAGCTCGCCAAGAGTAATTTTATTGAGTATCTGCTCTTTAATCTGCTCAAAAATCGGCGTTCTGCTGTGATTATCTATGCGTATCAACAAATGACCTCCTCCCTCAGAATTGTGCTATCTTCAATAGCACAATTCGAATATAGCATAGCAAAACAAATTTGTCAACAAATAATTCAGGTGCCAGTTCCCAGCCGCCAGATGCCAGTGTTTCAGAAAACCACAAAATATGCCATAGAAGAATGTAGTTGCGTTTTTTATGTCTTCCTTTGAAGGCAGGCACCATATACAACGATGCAGAAGGCGTTTTCTTCACCCCTAAGGTGTATACAGATACTCCGAGTGGGTGAGAAAACGACTAAAAAAGTCCGTATTCATAACGAATACGAACTTTTTGTTCTGCGCTAAAACAGGTGTCTATTTTACCATTTATGATGTACTTTTTCGTGGAATACTGGAATATTTTCGATATTCAGAACAGTTCCGTCGTCAAGAACTGCTGTACCATTAAGCATACCAAAAAGCTTTTCAGCCTTTTCGCAGATAACGCCTGCGCTTATATTGGTATGGTCATTGAAGAATGGTTTAAATCTCATATTGAAACGGTTATCATTTGAAGTCATAATCCATTCATCCATAACATTGCCTGTGGGCATACCGAAATCAACCAAATCAAGCTTATGACATTTTCCGTCATAGAAAAGCATATTTTCACTGGCGTTACTTGTATCACCAAAGCCGTAACCAATGTTATATCCGAAAGGCTTGCCATCAACAATACCACAACCGATGCCCCAGTACCAGGTGTTGCTGTATGTCCACACACCTCTGCCCCAGTCAAGAATACCGAAATCCTTTTCGGAATCAAAGGTATATGTTCTACCCTTTACTTTCACATAACCACTTGCATTCATACAAGTAATTTTCTGGTTATAGTAGAAGGCTTTTTTATCTTCTTTCCAAGGAGTTGCAATAACCATCGTATCCATTGGGGGTTGCTTCAGATAAATATCTGCTTCCAGGTCTGTATGGTTAAAGCATCTTTCATATTTGCAGTAAATATGCCTGCCATCTTCCGTTCTGTCAATGTGATAATCGCAGGTTTTGGATTTAAATGCAATATCACCTTTTTCGCTTGTAACGGGAAGATTTAATTTACCGTTGGGCATAATCTGTACTTCAGTGCAATCGAATTTTTCTTTAGTTTCAAAATCGAAAACAGAACAGCAAACAAGTCCCATATATCTGTTATCATCAAATGTGAACGAGAGGGCGTATTTACCCTCGCTATTCATAATGAGGTAATAGTCCCACTCTTTAAGACGGTTTCTCTTGTTTTTTGCCACCATATCGGGTGAGTAATCAAAAACAAGGGAATTTGCCCAGCCTGGTTCACGAAGAACTCCGTTTTTATCAAGGAGAGGTCCATTACCTGTAATTTTATGATTTTTATTCATAATCAGATACCCTTTTCGTCATAAAGGAACACTGTTTCAAGGGCAACCTTAACACCTGTGTCAATTGCCTGAGCTGAAAGGTTATCGGCAGTATCAAGACGAGTGTGGTAATACCTTGCAGGAGTTGGGTCCATAGCAGTAAATGCACTTGCAGGAACACCTGCCTGTGACATTGCTGCAGCATCAGTTGAGCCCAGTTCTATCGTGCCTATAGGAACATCAATACCAACAGTTTTAGCAGCTGACTGTAAAAGCTCTGCAACTCTACGGTCATTCTTAACCATACCTGTCATATCTTTTTCATAAATTTTTGCAAACTCAAGCTCACGGATTGTATCAAAGCTGATGAAAACAGTTTCAACACCATCGTTGAGCATAGCTTTATTTGCCTTTGCAAATGCTTTTGAACCACGAAGACCTGCTTCTTCACCACCTGCACAAAGAACTGCAACCTCGGTGTTTTCAAAGCGAATATTGTTATCAGAAAGGAATTTTGCAACTGCACAAGAAATAAAGCAGCCTGAAAGGTCATCGTTTGCGCCCACAACAGGCATTTTATAGTTACAGAATCTGAATGCCATAACAAGAACAGGAACTGTAATATACATAAGAACTGCAATAATGCGAAGGGCTATATTACCATTTTCACCCCATACAATTCCACCAACAGCGCCACCGTGAACAAGACCGTAAATATTACCACCCAAGCCAAGAAGGATAGCAACAACAGCAGTAACAATAATTGTAGCAACAACGGGTCTGCCACCCTTGTATGTATAGGTCCACTCGAAAGCAGAGTCGGTGTGACCGCTTATGATAATACGTTTTTTAGTTTCCCCACTTGCTTTTCTTACACCATAAACATTACCACTTGTAACCTTAGGGAATACCGGGTCAAGAACAGGTTTGTAGAGAATAAACTCTGCAAGAACAAAGAAAAGAGTGAGTGCAGAAAGAATAAGACCTGCAATACTGATTCCTAAAGTAAACATAATTGTTGAAAGAATAAGAAGCGCTGCGCCGATAGGAACCCAAGCCATAAATGCCTTATCGCTGCATTTATACTCCTCTCTTTTAACCTCGTCACAGAATTTTTCAAGATCTGCCTTCATATATTCCTGTGCATTTTTCTCTGCCTCGCTACCTACAGGACGGGGTCCGAAGCTTTTGCACACATTCTTTATGCTTTTAATTGCATAGTTCGTATATTCCCTTACTTTTATATCAAAATTAGGGATGCTTTCATTTGCTTTCATAAATTTCCTCTTTTCTTAAAAAATATCGCTTACGACTTACCTTTTAGCAATTATATAACATCTTCATAAATATATCAAGATTCCAACAAAGGTTTTAAATATTTTCCCGTATAGGATTTTTTACATTTTGCAACCTCTTCCGGTGTACCCTGCACAACTATTTCTCCACCACCGGAGCCCCCTTCAGGACCAAGGTCAATAATATGGTCAGCAGTTTTGATAACGTCAAGGTTATGCTCAATAACAATCACAGAGTTATTGGCATCTACAAGCTTATTGATAACCTCAAGAAGCTTCTTAACGTCTGCTGTGTGAAGACCTGTTGTAGGCTCATCGAGAATATAAATTGTTTTACCCGTTGATTTTTTGGAAAGCTCGGTTGCAAGCTTTACTCGCTGTGCCTCACCACCGGAAAGAGTTGTTGCTGACTGACCAAGAGTAATATAACCTAAACCAACATCAAAAATTGTCTGTAATTTATTACGGATTTTAGGTATATTCTCAAAGAAATTCATTGCTTCTTCCACAGTCATATTAAGAACATCACTGATGCTTTTGCCTTTGTATTTAACATCAAGTGTTTCACGGTTGTATCTTGCGCCCCTGCAGACCTCACAGGGCACATAAACATCCGAAAGGAAGTTCATTTCTATTTTTATAATACCGTCACCCTCACAGGCTTCACAACGTCCACCTTTAACGTTAAAGGAAAATCTGCTTGCATCATAACCCTTTGTTTTAGCATCCTGAGTTGTTGAAAAAAGAGTTCTTATATCATTGAAAACGCCCGTATAGGTAGCAGTGTTTGAACGGGGTGTTCTGCCAATAGGTGATTGGTCAATATCAATAACCTTATCAAGATGTTCCATTCCTAAAATTTCATCGTGCTTACCTGCAAATTTTTTTGCATTATTAAGCTCCGATGCAAGCTTTTTGAACAGTATCTCATTAATCAACGAGGATTTACCTGAGCCTGAAACACCTGTTACCACAACAAGCTCACCCAGTGGTATTTTCACATCAATATTTTTAAGGTTATTCTGTCTTGCGCCTTTAATTTCAAGGAATTTACCATTCCCCTTGCGACGTTTTTCAGGAACCTCTATTTTCTTTTTACCGGAAAGATACTGTCCTGTAAGAGAGCGTTCGCAATTTTTGATATCCTCCACAGTACCTGCGCAGACAATTTCACCACCGTGAACACCTGCCCCTACACCTACATCAACTATAAAATCGGCTGAGTTCATTGTGTCCTCATCGTGCTCAACAACAATGAGTGTATTGCCTAAATCACGAAGATTGCGAAGGGATTGCAGAAGCTTTTCGTTGTCTCGCTGGTGAAGACCAATACTGGGCTCGTCAAGAATATACAAAACACCCATAAGAGAAGAACCGATCTGGGTAGCAAGACGAATACGCTGGCTTTCACCACCGGAAAGTGTACCTGAACCACGTGAAAGAGTAAGATAGTCAAGCCCCACATTACAAAGGAAAGAAAGCCTTGATTTTATTTCTTTAACAATTTGCTTTCCTATAATCTGTTCTTTTTCTGAGAGCTCAAGATTTTCAATAAATTTAAGCTCGTCACCGATAGACATATCGGTAAATTCTTTAATATTTTTACCACCAACAGTTACAGCCAAGGGGGCAGGCTTCAGCCTTGCGCCGTTACAATCGGGGCAAGGACAAGCTGTCATATACTGTTCAATATCCTTTCTTGACCAGTCACTTGTGGTTTCTTTATATCTACGTTCAAGGTTATTGATAACACCCTCAAACTCCGTCATATAGGTACCACTGCCATATTCATTTTCACGAACCATTTTAATACGCTCACCATTGGTACCATAGAAAATTGCCTTCTGACCTTCGGGAGAAATTTTATTAAAAGGGGTATCAAGAGTGAAATTATATTTTTCAGCGAGAGCATTATAATACATACCTGCTATTGTACTTGAATCACTTTTACTCCAGCCTGTGCCCTTAATAGCTCCCTTGTTTATAGAAAGCTTTTTATCCGGTACAATCAAATCCTCAGACACTCTCATAAACACACTAAGACCTGAACAAGTGGGACAAGCACCGAAAGGATTATTAAAGGAAAACATTCTGGGCTCTAATTCATCCATACAAGAGCCGTGCTCGGGACAAGCAAAATTCTGTGAAAAAAGGATTTCCTCGCCACCAATAACATCAATAATTGCAGTCCCCTCTGTAAGGGAAAATGCAGATTCAAGGGAGTCTGTAAGACGTGAGGTTATACCATCTTTCATAATAAGACGGTCAACAATAACCTCAATATTATGCTTGATATTTTTTTCAAGCTTAACACTTTCTGAAAGATCGTACATAATACCATCAATTCGCACCCTTGAAAAGCCTGATTTCCTTACGCTTTCAAGCTCTTTCTGAAACTCACCCTTTTTGCCTTTTGCAATAGGTGCTAAAATTTGAAATTTTGTCCCTTCTTCTAACAGAAGAACCTTGTCAACTATCTGGTCAATGGACTGCTTTACAATTTCCTTGCCACAAACAGGACAATGGGGGATACCTATTCTTGCATACAAAAGTCTTAAATAGTCATAGATTTCCGTAACAGTACCAACAGTTGAACGTGGATTTTTAGAGGTTGTTTTCTGGTCAATGGATATAGCGGGAGAAAGTCCGTCAATGCTGTCCACATCGGGTTTTTCCATAATACCGAGGAATTGTCTTGCATAAGAAGAAAGGCTTTCCATATATCTTCTTTGACCTTCTGCATAAATAGTATCAAAGGCAAGGGAAGATTTACCTGAGCCTGAAAGCCCCGTAAAAACTACAAGCTTATCACGGGGAATTTCGACACTTACGTTTTTAAGGTTATGCTCTCTTGCGCCTTTTACAATTAAATTCTTTTCCATAAATAAATTTATTTTCCGTTTCTGATTTTTTCAATCTGGTCTCTGAGATATGCTGCATGTTCAAATTCAAGAAGCTGAGCTGCAGCACGCATTTCTTTAGTAAGCTTATCAATAAGCTCATTCTTTTCTTTTTCAGAAAGACGACGCTTTGCAACTCTTTCCTGAATATTGTCTTTAGAGCTGATTTCAAGTATTTCACGAACATCTTTCTTTATTGTTTGGGGAACAATACCATGTTCCTCATTATATTTCATTTGTTTTTCTCGTCTGCGATAGGTTTCATTTATGGCTCTTTCCATTGAGCCGGTTACCTCATCTGCATACATAATAACCTGACCGTTTGCATTTCGGGCAGCACGTCCTATGGTCTGGATTAGCGAGGTTTCGCTTCTGAGGAAGCCCTCTTTATCTGCATCAAGAATAGCCACAAGAGAAACCTCGGGAATATCAAGCCCTTCTCTTAGAAGGTTGATACCCACAAGCACATCAAACTCACCTAAACGCAAATCACGAATAAGCTCCATTCGTTCAATGGTATCAACATCAAAATGCATATAACGAACCTTTATACCATAGTCAGTAAGGTAATCTGTCAAATCCTCTGCCATTTTACGGGTAAGGGTTGTAACAAGCACCCTTTCTTGTTTTGCAACTCTTATATTAATTTCCGAAATAAGGTTATCTATCTGCTCTTGGGTGGAGCGCACACTTATCTCAGGGTCAAGAAGACCTGTAGGACGAATAACCTGCTCGGCAACCTGTGTACTTTTCTCTTTTTCCAGGTCCCCCGGAGTTGCGCTTACAAATATCTTCTGGTGGGTTTTAGCATAAAACTCATCAAATTTAAGGGGTCTGTTATCAAATGCCGAGGGAAGTCTGAACCCAAACTCAACAAGACTTTCCTTTCTTGAACGGTCACCACCATACATACCACGAACCTGAGGTAATGTAACGTGGGATTCATCTACAAAAAGTACAAAATCCTCCGGGAAATAGTCAAGAAGAGTATGAGGTGCTACGCCGGGTTTTCTTCCCGACATAACTCTGGAATAGTTTTCAATCCCTTTACAAAAGCCCGTTTCACGAAGCATTTCAATATCATATAGGGTTCTCTGCTGAATTCTCTGTGCCTCAAGAAGCTTACCCTGTGACGTAAACTCCTCAACTCTGTTTACCATTTCATTGTAAATATTCTCAATAGCTTTTTCCATTTTATCGTGCTCCACAACATAATGGGAAGCCGGATAAATAGCCACATGGGAAAGAGTACATTTAACCTCACCTGTAAGAGGGTGAATTTCAGAAATCCGGTCAATTTCGTCACCGAAAAATTCAATTCTGTAAGCAGTTTCCGAGGAATAAACAGGGAATATTTCAACAGTGTCCCCCTTCACCCTGAATTTATTACGGGTAAAGCTGACATCATTTCTTTCGTACTGAATATCAACAAGCTTTGCTATAAGCTCGTCTCTGTCCTTTTGCATACCTGTACGAAGGGAGATAACCATACTACGGTAGTCAATAGGGTCACCGAGGGTATATATACAAGATACACTTGCAACAATTATAACATCTCGTCTTTCGGAAAGTGCCGAAGTTGCAGAGTGGCGAAGTTTATCAATTTCATCATTAACTGCACTGTCTTTTTCTATATAAGTATCCGTTGTTGGAATATATGCTTCAGGCTGGTAATAGTCGTAATAAGAAACGAAATATTCAACTGCATTTTCAGGAAAAAACTCTTTGAATTCGGTGCACAGCTGGGCTGCAAGAGTTTTATTGTGGGCAAGTACAAGAGTGGGGCGATTAAGCTTTTCAATAACATTTGCCATAGTAAAGGTTTTACCTGAGCCCGTAACACCTAAAAGTGTCTGCTCCATATAACCCTTATTCACACCATCTACAAGCTTCTCTATAGCCTCGGGCTGGTCACCTGTTGGCTTGTAATTTGAATGTAAAATAAACTTATCTGCCATACTCTCACCTTCTTTATATTGTACTAGTAATATATTATATCAACAATTACAATTTATCTCAACAAATTTTGTTATATTTTCACCCTGTTTTTTCAAATTCTTTTCTTGCCCGTAAATAGCTGTTATGGTATTATGGAAATATACTGGAAATTTAGGAGTTGATATTATGCGAACACCTAAAGAAGGCGTTTTGTTTGATATGCTGAAGCAGTTAAATAAATACTGCATTAGAGAAAGCATTAATATGCCCGAGTGGGAAACCTATGATGGTGATTACCTTGGTGAGGGACAGCACAAATACTATCCCGAAACCAAAGAAACTCTCAAGCTGGGCGACCATTGGCTTGCCCGTTATGACTGTGCAAGAATTTTCAAAACAACCGTTATGCTTCCCGAAAGCTTCAAGGGTCAGAAGGTATACCTTAACCTTGATTTTGGTGGTGAAATTCTTATAAGAATAAACGGTAGAATTGCAAACTCTGTTTCTTCAAGAGAAAAAAGTGGTTGGGTTGGCAGAGAAACTGTTAACATTACAGAAAACTTCCTTACCTTCGGCGAGCCTATGGAGATTGAGCTTGAAGCTTGCGTTGACTCTGCAGGGTTCTGTGATGATGCAATGGCAGGCAAAAAAGAATGTGAATACACCCTTAAATTCGCAAACTTCGCAGTCGTTGATGAAATATGTGAAAAATTCTACCTTAACTGCGTTACTGCCTGGGATGCACTCCCTTGTATTAAGGATGAGTTTATTAAGGAGAGTGTATATAAAGTTCTTGACGACTCACTCCACCTTGTTGACTTTGATTTTCCCGAAGAAGAAGCAAGAAAATCTATTGCAATTGCTTGCGAGCATTTTGACAAAAAGCTTGCTGAAATTGAATACACTGCACCCTCAGAGGTTATTTTTGACGGTCACTCTCATATTGATATTGCGTGGCTCTGGAGAATACAGGAAACTGAAAGAAAGAGTGCAAGAACCTTTGCAAACAACCTTGCACTTATGGATGTTTATCCCGAATTTACTTTTACGCAAAGCCAGGCAATTGCCTATGATATGATTAAGAAGAACTACCCTGAGCTTTATGAAAGAATTAAAGAAAAGGTTAAAAACGGACAATGGAACATTGTTGGTAACACCTGGGTTGAGTGTGATACTAACATTGCTTCCGGTGAAAGTATGATTCGTCAGCTGCTTTACGGAAGAGAATTTTTTCTTAAAGAATTTGGTGTTTCGTCCGATACATATTGGCTCCCCGACTGCTTCGGCTTTTCTTACGCTTTACCACAGATTATAAAAAAGAGTGGTATGAAATATTTTATTACCACAAAGCTACTGAACCAGGACACCAACCGCTTCCCCCACACAGTGTTCAAGTGGAAGGGTGCAGACGGTTCTGAAATACTTGCATTGAACCAGCGTTCTCATTACCAGGGCGACTATGATCCCAAGCAGGTTTGCGCTGCTTCCTTCAACAATGATTTAAAGCACGTACTTAAAACAGGCTTCGGTATGTTCGGCTATGGTGACGGTGGTGGAGGAAGCACCTACAGAATGCTCGAAAACGCAAAGCGTCTTAAAAACTTCCCCGGCCTTCCAAAAACAAGAATGGGACATCCTGCCGAATTTTTTGCAGAAGCAGAAAAAATTCGTGAGGAGCTTCCAACCTATTGCGATGAGCTTTACTACGAAAATCACCGTGGTACATACACAAGCCAGGGCTTTATCAAAAAAGGGAATCGTAAAAACGAATTCCTTTTAAGTCGCTGTGAAATGGCAGGAGTTTTCGGTGGTGGCTATGATATTGAAAAGCTTCAGAACCTATGGCTTTTGTTCCTTAAAAACCAATTCCACGACATTCTTCCCGGCACATCCATTCACGAGGCAATGGAGGACTGTCGTCCCGATTTTGCAAAGCTTGAAAAAGACGGTACAGAGATTTTCTGTTCAGCCCTTGAAGGCATAACAGCCAATATTACTGCTGAAAAAGACGGTGTTGTTGTATGGAATATGATTTCCAACGAAGTAACTGCCCCGGTTACTGTTAAGGGCAATAAAAAAATCGGTTCTCTTTCAAGAGTGTTCACAAAAGACGGAACAGAATACACCGAATTCATTGCTGATAAAGTTCCACCAATGGGCTATAAATTCTTCGCCTTTGAAGAAGCAGAAGAGGAAGAAAATGTAAAAATCGGTAATGGTATTATTGAAAACGAAATTCTTAAAGTACAGTATGACGAAAACGGTATTCTTACTTCAATTTTCGATAAAGAAAACAACCGTGAAACTCTTGACGGAAAAGGTAATGTTATTACAGTTTTCATTGATAAATGTGTTCACGAAACAGCCTGGAACCTTGAACAGAATTACGAAAAGAAAAAATGGGTTCTTGAAAAGGCTGAAAGCGTTGAAATTGCAGAAAGCTCACCTGTAAGAGCTGTTCTTAAAGTTGTAAGAAAATTCAATAAATCTACCATTTCGCAAAACATTATTCTTTACGCAGGAAGCAGACAGCTAATGTTTGAAACAGAGGTTGACTGGCAGGAGCGTGACAAGGTTATGAAGGCTGCTTTTGATGTTAATGTACTTAACACAGAAGCTACCTTTGAAGCTGCACACGGTGCAATCAAACGCCCCACACACCGTAACTCCTCATTTGATGCAGCTCGCTTTGAACAATGCGCTCATAAATGGGCTGACCTTTCCGAAGGTGACTATGGTGTAAGTATTCTCAACGACTGTAAATATGGTTATGATATTCTTAACAGCAGAATGAGAATTACGCTTCTTCGTGCTCCCACAACCCCTGACAGATATGGTGATTTGGGCCACCACAGCTTTACATATTCTTATTATCCACACTCAGGTACCTGGCAAACAGGTGGCACGGTACAAGAAGCCTTCAAGCTTAATTTTGCTCTTAAAGGCATTCCCGTTTCTGTAAACACAGGCTCACTCCCCGAAAGTTACAGCTTTATTAACTGCGATAATAACGATATTGTTATTGATGCAGTAAAGCAAGCCCAGGACGGCAACGGAATTATTGTCCGTGTGTATCAGAGCAGAAGAGTCCGTGGCGAAAGAAATCTTGTCATTAACCTTCCTCATTTTACAAAGGCTTACGAATGCAACCTTATGGAAGTTGATGAAAAAGAGATTGAATTCAATAACAACACAATTACATTCAACATTACACCCTTCGAGGTTAAAACCTTCAGAATTATATAATTTAAGGTGGTAAAAATGGCAGATTATACAAACCCTTATGCTCACGGAACTGCTAACAGCAAATTGTTCCGTATTCCTTCAATACTTACACTAAAAAACGGCAGAGTTCTTGCAGGTGGGGATGTCCGCTACGGTAACGGAACTGATGACCCTGCAAACATTGAAACAGTTATTCGTTATTCCGATGACAACTGTAAAACCTGGTCAGATGTTGTCTGGGTAAACCATTTCAATGATATGGAGGATGCTGACCATAACAATGCAATTCCCACCTCTGCTTCCTTCTGCGATGCAGCAATGTGTCAGGATAAAAACGGAGTTGTTTACCACGCTTGTGATGCTTGCCCTGCATATATGGGGCTTTGGAGTGCCGGAACCTACGGAAAAGGTAGTGGATTCATTGATGGTAAGCTGGCTCTTTGTGATAAAACAAGTCACGAAAAGGCAGAAAGTACCACGCTTGATAAATCTCATTACCCTTATTATGTTGGTGATTTCAACAATAATGGCTTTGCACCGGTGTTAAAATTTTCAGATAATTCAAGCTACAACGACTATTTTGTTGATACCTTCTATAACATTTACAAAAAAATCGGCGAAGCGTTCTCACCTATTCTTATAAAACAAATGAATAAGGATGGTAGCTTGAACGACAAAGACATTATTGCAAATATTTTCTATGCCTATGCGCCCATTAAAATTTATCCCACATATTACCTTTGGGTAAGAAAAAGCTTCGACAATGGTGAAACCTGGTCAGATGGTAAAATTCTTAATACTCATATAGACTCCAAAGGCTTCACAGGCTTTTCCCCCGGTGTTGGCATCTGCATTGAAAAAGACGGAAAGCAGAGAGTTCTTTTCTCAATTTACGATAACAATGGTGGCAGAGAATATACAAGCGTTATTTATACCGAGGATGGCGAAAACTGGCACCGTTCCGAAAAAGCAAAGCAGGTAGGCACTGCGGGAAAAAGCTCCGAAAGTCAGTTCGTTCTCCTTAACAATTGTGTGCTTCGTATGTATTCAAGAAATATTGCAGGTTATATCAGCTACACCGATTCAACTGACGGTGGCGAAACCTGGGGTAAATATACAGTTGATAAAGCACTTTCCTACTGCTCGAACTGTATGTTCTCTGTTATAAACTACTCTGAGAAAATTGATGGTAAGGATGCCATTATTCTTGCTTGTCCCGAGAAGAAAACACGAAAGCTTGGTGTTATCAGAATCGGTCTTTACGGAAATGATAACATTGTTGAATGGAAATACACAAAGAAAGTCACAGACAGTTTAAATCCCTTCTCTTATGTATACTCCTGCATAACAGAGCTTTCAGATGGCAGTATTGTTGACCTTTATGAAAGCGACAAAGCTGAGTTTTCTTTAAAGGGTTATTCAATTGATGAATTAAAGGTTCACGATAAAACAAAGCTTTCAATTGTGGATAGCATTAAGTCGAAAATTTATAATAAGACAAGGAAATAATATCACAAAAAACTGCACCGATAAGGCATCAACCTATCGGTGCAGTTTTGTATTAAACTTGAATATACTCGTTAGTATAACCTTTTATTTGAGTATATGTTCTTATTTCATCTTCTGATAAAACTGTCTTTAGAAGCCTGCCGACATCTATTGCCGCACGTTCTTCTGCATCGGTATACCCTAGTGTTTCATAATAATTATAAATCGGTTGCAAAGGAGTGTCATCCCAATTCTTATTTACACCGCCGAACAAAACCCGGACCGAAAAAGGTATATCAGGATTATTTTTACAAAAGCAGTGAACAGAGCCTTTAATATAAAGTTTTGCCTTTTCAACTTCATCGGCACATAGTTTTGCAGAAATATTTCTGCCGGTTTCAGATGAATCCAAGAACATTATTAATCTCCTTATTTCCATAAATTATACTATTAAATACAAGTCCAATCGTTTGCAAACCAATAAAAAGTTTTATCATATTTATCTGGAGTTCCTCTATTTTTGATTTCTATCATATATTCTAATTCAACTTTTCCAGATAATGCAGCAGCTGCATATACAGGATCCGTAATATCATAATTTTTGATGCGGATTTCAGTCGCATCCGTATTATCAGTCAAATTGGTTGTATAACTTCTTCTGTAATAATAATAACTAAAATCACTATCACCCGACAACCATGTATTTGATGATTTGAATGTGGCTGATTCAATTCCCGAATTATAGAAAGCGTACGCGCCAATAAAAGCTGTATTCTCTGGAATTTCGATATTAGATATACCCTCACAATTGTAAAAAGCATATCTGCCTATTTTGACTAAAGTATCAGGAAGAGACACCGAGGTTATGCAGTCTTTTCCACTAAAACCACCCTCTAGTATTTGTGTAATCGGAATAGTTTGGTAAGATGACGGAATTACCAAATTTGTTAAATCAAATGTACTCGCCGCCTTAACGCCATATGTGCCATCATCAAGCAAAACATATACAAGTTGTCCGTCAGTAACAGACTTACCGTCTGTTACGCTGTAAACATCACCAATATTCACAGGATTATCTAAATCATCGGAATACACAATCCAAAGCTTGCCATCTTTTATTTCCGCACTTTCTATTCCTCTACCGTCAACACCATCTTTACCATCAACGCCATTAGTTCCGTCCTTGCCATCTTTACCGTCAGCACCATCTTTACCATCTGCGCCTTTTATATTGCCTAAGTTGTACGTGGAGTTATCAGTCATAAGAATAGAAAGCTCGCCGTCTGCGGAGAGTGTAACAGTTTTGATTCCAATTCCGTCCGAGCCCTTTTCTCCGTCTGCACCGTCCTGACCGTTTGCGCCAACAATTTTACCAAGATTTTCAGTATTACCATCTGAATATGTAAGCACAAGCTCACCATCTGCATTGATTTCGGATTTAGAAATACCTATACCATCTTCACCTTTGATGTTACCGAGATTCAGAATTGTGTCGTTTGTGAGTTTTACGGTTAATGCTCCCTCTTTAGAAATTGTTATATCTGCAATACCTACCCCATCAGCACCGTTTGTGCCATCTTTACCATTCACGCCATCTTTACCAGCTAAACCATCAGTACCATCCTTACCATCTGCACCGTCCTTTCCAACAATACAACCCAAGTTAATGTTTGAATTGTCAGAAAATGTTAAAATAAGTTCACCATCCTCGTTTATTTTTACAGAAGATATTCCAATTCCGTCTTTGCCGTCTACACCATCTTTACCGTCTACACCGTCTTTACCATCAACACCGTCTTTACCATCTGTTCCGTCAGTGCCATCCTTACCATCAAGACCATTGACACCATCCTGTCCGTCTTTCCCGTCAATACCATCTTCACCATCAGTACCTTTGATTACACCAAGATTCATTGTTGTACCGCTCGTGAGTGTAATTTCGAGCTCACCGTTAGCATTGATGCTTATAGTATCAATACCAACACCGTCTTTTCCGTCAATACCGTTAGTACCATCTACGCCATCTTTACCGTCAAGACCATCTTCACCATCAGTTCCGTCTTTACCATTTGTACCTACAACAACACCAAGGTTATCAACCTGACCGTTTGAGTAAGTTAAAACAAGCTCACCGTTAGAATTAATTTCTGATTTTGTTACGCTTATACCATCTTGTCCATCTTTACCATCTATACCGTTTGTTCCATCTTTACCATCAGTACCATCCTTGCCATCGGCTCCGATAACATTACCGAGGTTAGAACGTTGACCATTTGAATATGTTAACACAAGTTCACCATTTGTATTGATTTCAGCATTTACAACGCTTATTCCGTCAGCTCCGTCTTTACCATCATCACCGATAATTATTCCTAAATTAGCAGTTTGACCGTTGGAATATGTAAGCACAAGTTCACCATTGGAATTTATTTCAGAATTGGTAATACTAACACCGTCAGCACCATTCATTCCTATAACCTTATCAAGATTTACGGTTGTTGAGTCAGAGAAAACAAGTACAAGCTGACCTTGTTCATTGATATATGCAGAGGAAACACCTACACCATCAATTCCGTTGATACCATCTTTGCCGTCTTTACCATCAACGCCATTTATTCCGTCTTTTCCGTCAACACCGTTAGTACCATCAGCACCATCTTTACCATCAGTACCATTGATACCGTCTTGTCCATCCTTGCCGTCAACTCCGTCTTTGCCATTCTTTCCATCTGAGCCAACAGCTTTTCCTATGTTAATTATACTACCATCTGAAAGAGCGATTAAAAGCTCACCCTTTGAGGAAAATGAAGCAGATTTTATAGTAGCACCATTTTGTTCGCTTTTTGCTTCAAGAGAGTTTAACCAATCGCTTTCAGTTCCTGAATAGCCATTATCAACAGCTATTTGATATGCAGATTTGCCTGAAAGGGAATCAAGCCATTCCTGTACTGTTCCCTCGTAGCCATACTGAACAGCAAGCTCATAAGCAGAAAGACCATCTTTTACTACCGAAGAAACGGGCTTATCGCCACCATCAGCAATAGCATTATTGCAATTATGAATAACCGTTGCAACAAGTGCTGAAATCCCGAAAACTATAGCAAGAGCAACTACTATTGCAATTACCTTTTTTAAAACTTTTTTCTTATTCATCATCCTACCTCCGCAAACTATTGATTAGCAAAACATTTTGTTGAACACTATTCACCAAAACCATCCTCATTTTAGCATAGAATAATAAAAAAGTAAACACTATTCACCAAAAATGAGGTAGTTCTATGTTCAAAATCAAAGCCGCTGATGGTACTAATAACCTTTGTGGGAAAAAAATCGCACAAATAAGAAAAAGCAAAAAGCTATCGCAACGCAAATTAGCAACAAAAATGCAATTACTTGGATTTGACGTTGACCATTACTTTATTCGCAGAGTAGAAAATGGTGAAAGGTTTGTTACCGACATTGATTTAGTAATATTTGCAAAAGCACTTGAAGTGCCAATTTCTGACATGCTATCGGTGGATGATTTGTAATTTTTTTTATAACCTATGTAGAACAAAACTCGCATAGCCAAAAGCTATGCGAGTTTTGTTCCACCTTTTCGCACCAAAATAGTATCGTCACCTATTACAACAATATCTTTCCAGCAAACAACTATTTCTTCTCCTTTTCCGCAGAAGCCGAAAACACCTCTTCCGCAAAAGACTGTTATGCTTACAAGGCAACCGGTACAGGTATCAATTTCCACATCCGTAACGCAACCCAGACGACATCCGTTATCAACATTTATAACCTCTTTTGACCTTAAAGCTGTTACAGTGCATTTCACCTTAAATCTACCCTTTCATAAAAATCAGAATCCAAAGTCGTTATCTATAAAAGAACATCTGGTTAGCGTACCAAGTCCATATTTATGACGAATATTGTCCTTGGTACATTCAAGACGGTGTTCTTTTTCTCTTTTTATGTGATACTCCAAATCTAATAAAGATATCTGCTCACAAACTTCATCACCATTTAAAAGCTTTGTTCCCGTTATTGTTATGGAACGTATGGGCTCTTTTTCAATATCTATATTGGATTCTATAAGTGTAAGCGCCACATTTCTCAAATCGTAAGATAAATCAGTTGGTGATGACAGTTGTGATGAACGCTGAATTGTCTGAAAATTCGTGTCCTTTATACCCACCTGCAGGGCAGAGCATTCATAATTGTGCTTACGCAGCCTTGCTGCTACCTTGTCACAAAGAAAGAAAACACAGGTTCTTACATCCTCAAAGCTCATTAAATCCCGTTTAAAGGTTGCACCATTGCCTATGGATTTATAAGCCTCTCGGTAATCGAACCTTAAAACGGGTGAATAATCATACCCATTTGCATATTGCCAGAGCATTCTGCCATTCTCCCCAAGTAAACGATGAAGGAGTTTCTCATCGCAACTTGCCCCATCGCCTATTGTAATTATACCAAAGCCCCGAAGCTTTTCTTCTGTTTTTCTTCCGACCATAAATAATTCACCTATAGGCAAAGGGTACAACAGCTCCCTGAAATTTCCGGGTGTAATTTCCGTTGTGGCATCAGGCTTTTTATAATCACTTCCCATTTTCGCAAATATTTTATTATAGGAAACACCAACAGAAATAGTCACACCTATTTCTTTTTTTATGATATTCCTTAACTCATCTGCAATTTCTTTGCCACTTCCAAAAAGGTGAACGCTTCCGGTTACATCAAGCCAACATTCATCAATACCGAAGGGCTCAACCAAATCTGTATAACGACAGTATATATCAAAAATCCTCTTGGAAACCTCTTTATACTCCTTGTAGTGTGGTGCAACTGTCACAAGCTTAGGACATTTTGTTTTTGCCTGCCATATTGCCTCCCCTGTCTTCACGCCGTATTTTTTTGCTTTTTCATTTTTTGCCAGGACTATACCGTGCCTTTCAGTAGGGTCTCCACAAACTGCAAAAGCGCATTTGTTAAGCTCGGGATTCAGCACAGCTTCAACTGATGCAAAAAAACAATTACAGTCGCAATGCAGAATAACTCTTTCCATAATATACCTTCCTTTACATCATAGAACATTTGTTCGCAAACCGTATTATAACAGAACATTTGTTCTTTGTAAAGAGGTAATTTTATAAAATTGTTCCGACAACCATCATTGCCTCAATTTTTTGATAAATTTCATCAAAAGCATCAAGTGGTAACGGATTCTTACCTTTTCCTATTTCGATTGTAAATGCAGGTTTCCCAAACTCTTCAATGAACCAATCCTTTAACCCGCCACTTGAATACAACCCTTCATTTTTTACTAAGGTATAATCTGTTAATGCAGAAAAAATTTTTGCAATATTCAAGGCTTTATCAGGTGTATTTTTTCCGTATTCATAAAAAATCTCTTCCCCTTGGGAATGAAAGGTTATGAGCATATCAACCGGAACTGCCCTGCACAACCGTGTGATTGCAACCGTTTCAGGCTCACTTTCAGGGAAAGCTCCTCCGTATCTTGTGGGAGCAGGTGAAGCAATGCCTGCTGACCTTTCCGTTTCACGTAATGTATACCAATCCGCATTAAAATTGTGATTTATATCTACCCCCCTTGCATTTGCACTCCAAAAGCTAAAATCACCCCTGCAGCATTCAAAATTCTGTAGCTTATACCTGCCACAGGCAGAAGCACCTTTAATTGCAATTTCAATTCCGTCGGGATTCAATTCGGGTATTATAATAAGCCTTATATTTTTTAAAATCTCTTTCACAGAAAAACCCGACAAAGCTTCATTATTCTCATAAGCCTCTGCCAAATTTTCCGTAAATTTCAACAGCAAAAGTGAAGTCAGCCATTCAACACCGTGAGTACCACCCACATAAACTACATTCCTGTCACCCTCGCCCATTACCAAGGCATAAATGTTTTTTCCTAAAAGACTTTTTCCGCAGGCTGTAATTTTTAAGCTTTCGTTTTTTGCACCCAGCTCTTTTACAATCCTTTTGTATATTGAATATGTAAGAATTTCATTTTTTACAACTTTTAACATAAATCTCACCCATATAATATATGTTCCGTATTCCTATAATATTTACAAAGCTTAGGTTTTATGGTTTAATATGTATATATTATTTTGGGAGAATTGTTATGATTGCTGTTTGTTTTTTTATTTTATTGATATTTTCTTTTGTAGCTTTTTTTGTTTATAAGAAAGCAAAAACTGAAAAAAACATAGAGAAAGCCTTTGTTTTTGCTTTGGCTTCAATAGTTCTTTTCACTCTTGGTCTTGAATTTTCAATTTTTAATATTAATTTTTATACATCAAAAGGTAATGATGAGATTAATCTTAATTCTTACCTTACAGATTACGAAAACTGTGAGGGCTATTACACCTTTTATACTGATGAAACAATACACATCCCTGAAATCAACGAAAAAATTAAAAACATTCACATAAAGCTGAATAACAACAACCCCTCGGTTGTAACAGCAAACCTTCTTCTTACGGACGAAGCAAATCAGTTCTACTACGGTACTCCCGAGCGAGATATTTACTTAAATGTAAATAAAAGCCAGTATATAAACATAAACACAGCCGGTAAAACACAAAGTTTGGGAATAATCTTTGAAAGCCACCTGGAAACTGTTAACATTGATTCTATTTCTATAAATGTTCAAAGACCCTTTGAATTATCTTTTTTAAGAATTTTCTGTTTAGCAGGAATTTTATGCCTTTTTTACCTTTTTAAGCCTTCCTCAATTCTTTATAAAAAGAAATTAACAGATAGTGAATACGCCAAAACCTCTTTAGTTACGGCTGCATTGAGTTTACAATGTGCAATTATTATAATTCTTGGTTCAATCAACCCTACCTTTATGGGTATAGCCTCAAACGGTTACAATACACATAAATGGGATGGTAATGGTGTGGATTTGGTTCCTATAAGCTATTCACAGCACAATCAATACGACGAATTGGCTCAGGCTTTTCTCAAAGGCAAAGCTTATATAGACAACGACGATGTTCCGCAATCATTGCAGGATATGAAAAATCCCTACGACACCACAGCCCGTTCAAAACAGGCTCTTTCAAGTGGTGATAATTACCGTTGGGATGTAGCGTATTTTGACGGACATTATTATGTTTATTTCGGTATAGTTCCTTTACTTTTAATGTATTTGCCATTCAGGGCTGCTTTTGATGCACCTTTCCCCTCTGCAGTGGGAATTATGGTGTTTGCTTTAATTTTTTCAATAGGTGTATACAAGCTACTGGATTTAATATGTAAAAAGAAATTCAAGAACGTTTCCGTTGGCGTATACCTTTTAACTGCAATTACCTTTGTGAACTGTTGCGGAATGACATTCCTTGTTAAACGCCCTGATTTTTATTCAGTTCCCATTATGACTTCAATGGCCTTTGTTATATGGGGAATTTACCTTTGGTTCAAAGGACTGAACGAAAAAAATAAAAAGACCTTTAACTTCCTTTTAGGCTCATTATGTATGGCGCTGTCTGTTGGTTGTCGTCCCCAATCGGTGCTTATTTGCGCAGTTGCCGTACCACTTTTTCTTGGGTATTTCTTCAAGGATAAATACATTCTTAAAACGCAAGGTATAAAAGAACTGGTGACGCTTGCTGTTCCTTTCATTGTAGTTGCATCAGGAATTATGTACTATAACTACATTAGATTCGGCTCTCCTTTTGATTTTGGTTCTTCCTACAACCTTACAACTAATGATGTTACAAGACGAGGCTTTTCCTTGGGCAGAACCGGATTAGGACTTTTCACATACCTTTTCCAGCCACCGGCATTTAAAGCTACCTTCCCCTTTATAGAAAGTGTAAATATAGAAACAAATTATATAGGCAAAACAATCTCCGAAAACTGCTTTGGTGGTCTTATAACGAGCCTACCATTACTTTGGTTTGGCTTTGCTCTTCCTAAAGTCAAAAATATATTAAAAGAAAAAAAGGTTTTCGCATTAACTATAACACTTTTCCTTATTGGTTTTGCTCTTGTTATTGCTGACACACAGGCAGGTGGACTTCTGCAGAGATACTACAGTGATTTTGGATATATTTTCTTTTTAGGTGCACTTGTGATTATATATTCTCTTTGCGAAAAAGCTCATTCAGAAAACAATTCCAACTCATTAAACAAACTTTTATTTATTTCTGCTTTTTTAAGTATTTTTTACACAATTGCACTTGCATTTTCTGTTTCAGATGTTACAATAGATACAGAGAATCCAACTTTATTCGGCACCCTCCGACACATTGTCGAATTTTGGATTTAATAATTTATAAAGGACGAACTACAAATGAGAAAACTCAAAAACTCACGACTTTCAAAAATGCTTTCACTTGCTTTAGCACTTATTTTTATAGTAGGCGCTTTTGCAGGTTGTGGTGGAGAAAAGGAAGATGAAATAACAACAACAGAAGCTCCCTCTACCACACAAGCACCTAAAGACAATGCTATAAGGAACCCCCTTACAGGTGAACCCGATTACGACAAAAACCTTTTAAATAACAGACCCGTATTTATGGTTGTCGAAAACCATCCTCAGGCAAGACCACAGTGGGGACTTACATCCTCCGACATCGTTTGGGAAATGGTTGCTGAGGGTGGCATTACAAGAATGCTTCTTATGTATGCTGACGCTTCTAGAATCCCTGAAAAGGTTGGACCTATCAGAAGTGCAAGACATTATTTTGTTGACCTTGCAGAAGGTTTTGATGCCTTTTTCGTACATTTCGGCTACAGCCCTATGGCACAAAATCAGATTGTAAATCACGGTGTTCATAACGTTAATGGTTTAGTAGATAATTATTTCTACCGTGACACAACAAGAAACGTTGCCTCTGAACACACCTCTTACACAACAGGTGAAGCAATCCAAAAAGCCATTGAAACAAAAGGCTACAGAACAGAAATTAAAGAGGATTACAAAACACCCTTTAGCTTCAATAATAAAACAAAAACACTTTCAGCACCTTGTGAAAAGGTTACAATAGCATTCTCTTCAAGCTATACCTACACATATTCCTACAATGCTGAAGAAAAGGTATATAAAGCAAAGCTTAACGATTCTAAATTCGTTGACAGTGAAGGTACACAGCAGAATTTCGAAAACATCATAATCTGCTACACAGATGTAGTTTCACTTAACGACAACAAAGGCAGAGTTGATTTTGACTTATCCGAAGGTGAAGGTATTTACATTTCCAATGGTTCTTACACAGATATCACCTGGAAAAAAGGCGACAGCAAGGATATGATGAAATTCTACAACAAAGCCGGTGACGAGCTTTCTCTTAATGTTGGTAGAACATACATCGCCCTTATGGACGAATCTGCAAAAGCTTCAAATGTAATCAAATAAAAATTTCAAATAAAATAAGAGCTTCGGTTTTGATAAACTGAAGCTCTTGTTTTATTTTATCTTTTTATTAAATATTTCTACAAATCGGGTTAATAAAAATCTGTTTTTTGTAAGACAAATATCGTAAAGCACAAAAGCAACATTCGCCATTGTGAGCAATATTGGTATTGTGTATTTACCAAACTCGGTATACTCATCCCCGGACACACCAAAAAGGAAAAAGCTTATAGCACCTATTCCAAGTGCTGCTATATTAAAAAGACATAATTTTAAAATTCGTGCTACCCATTTGGGTAGTTTTTCTATTATGTCCTTTGTTAATGGGTAATAACCAAAAAAGAGTGCATAAGTAAGAGCTGCTTCTTTGTCTGTAATAAGCCAAAGTGACAAAAATGCAGTAGAAAAGAAAACTCCTAATCCCCATTTTTTATCCGATAGCTCTGCAACAAACAGAACCAAAAGACCTGTTACAATGGGAAGCACATACATAAAAACAGGTATTATAGTTGTCAGCATCATAAGCACCACAGAAAGTGCTGTTACAAGTCCGCAAATAGCTGTGTTTTTAGTTTTATTTTTCATATTAAATATAATCCAATGACATCAATACCAGCAAAACAACAGAGCTCAAGGTCATCAGGACTGCAATTATTAGAACGATTTTCCAATGAGCTTTGTTAAGAAAAACTCTTCTTCTGGGCGTTTCATCCGAGTACCTGCCGGCATCCCCAAAGGTATCTTCAAATCTGTTATAAGGGTATTTTTCTCCGTTTTTGTATTTTGTCTCTTGTGGTTGATTTTGATTATTATTTTCCATAATTTTTTTCTCCTACGGCAAAATCTATGACCGCATCGCTGCTTATATCTTGTTCATTGGAGCACTCTGTAAATACTGTATTCCAGGCTGTATCAGAATCTGCGTAAGAAGTGTAATATGTTATTTCACCTTTTTCGGAAACACTGAAAGCAGAGAAGGGTAATTCTGCATTAATATACATACCATTATCAAGATAAAATGAAACTCCGCTTCCGATATGCACTATTTTATCATATTCAAAGTCATAGAAAAATTCGTACTTACACTTACCCTCAACCTGATTACCCGTACAATAATAACCATTATCTAGGACGTTATTATAAGTTTCTTCAGGGACGATATCCTTCGAAAAATCGCAAATAATCATTTCAACAAAGGTGTTTTGGGAAGTAATTTCATCAGCCATAAGCCCTGAATCAATATCCTCCTGCAGGTTCTGCGAAAGAAAATCTTCAAAAACCATACCATTTATTTCAAGAGTGAAGCTTGTAAAAGCACCATCTGTATCAGACACTTCAATTGTTGCTTTATCAACAACCGTATACAAATCGTTAATATCTTCGTCAACATATATTTCGCTGATATCTTCCCAAAGACCTGTATCCTCTGTTGCCCCATTAAAACCAACAAGAGCAGTTATAGCATTAAAAGCAATAATTACAACAAAAAAAATAATACCAATAGGCTTGCCTTTACTGCTCTGACCTTTTGAAAGCATTTTTGTGAAATCAGGAAGCTTGATTGAAGGAATCTTTTCTCCGAACCCACCATTATCTTCATATTTATTATACGGGGGATTTTCCCTTTGTGCGTGGGGTTCAAAGCCATTATTATACGTGGTGTCCTGATATTGTGTGTTATTATTTTTATAGATTTCTCCTCTGTCGTATCTATCGCTATCAAAAGAAGAACCGTGAGTACATTGTTTTTGTGCTACAGCACCACAATGGGGACAAAAAATATCCTTATTCTCCTGATAAAGCTTACCACAGCTATCACATTTTCTCATAGAATCACCCCTTATAATTTATTACAACAAAAAGTGTAATTATGAAAACTTTATTTTATTATAACTTCATGACCTGTTCTTGCAGATTCATAAACAGCATCAAGAATCTTCATAATTTCAACGCCATCCTCTGCCGGAGCTTTACAGGGTGTACCATTAAGTACACAGTCAACAAAGTGATTAATTTCTCTGCAGAAAAGACCATCAAAGCTAAGTGAAGTATCTTTGTTAAAGCTCATATCCACAAGATAACCGTTTTCGTCTGTGAAAATTTCTACCTGAGGGTCAAGCTTCGCACCTGCTTTTGTGCCAAAGAACTGAATATTACCCTCGCCATTTTTTATATTAAGAGAGAAGCTTGCTTCAACTGAAAGAACAAGACCATTATCAAAACGGATAAGCGCAGTTGCGAAATCTTCAACATCACAAATATCATTTGCACCTGCTGAAACAGATGTATAACCCTTACCTCCCTTAATTTCAGGACGGTTAAAAAGCTTCTGAAAGGTTGCACCATAAACAGAAACGGGCTTAGGATTGCCACAAAGATATCTTGAAAGGTCAATCACGTGCACACCAAGGTCAATAAGGGGGCCACCACCTGAACGTGACTTATCACCAAACCAGCCACCGGGATTTCCGTTACGACGAAGGTATGTAGCTTTAGCATAGTAAATATCACCGAATTTACCTGCGTTTATAAAGTCCTGCATAACATCTGCATCATTACCATAACGACGAACAAAGCCAATCTGAAGAAGCTTTCCGCTCTCTTTGGCAACCTTGAGCATTTCCTCTGCTTCCTTTGTGTTCATTGCCATTGGCTTTTCACAAATAACATCTTTGCCGGCTTTTAATGCGGCAATAGTACATTCTGCATGAGCAGCATTCCAGGTACAAACACTTACAATATCAATTTCAGGAAGCGCTTTGAGCATTTCGTCTTTATCTGCAAAGCAACGCTCTGAAGGAATACCATATTTTTCTGCCATAAATTTAAGCTGCTTTTCGTTTATATCACAAAAAGCATACAAATCAACATTTTCGTTTTTGATATAACCATTGATGTGCTCGTTGGAGATACCACCTACGCCAATGACTGCTGCTTTTAATTTTTTCATAATACACACCTCTTGAGTTTTATAATCAATCTCATTGTATCATTTTTGTAGAAATTTGCAACAATAAATATAGACATTCATATAAAAAAGATGTATAATTTTATAACTAAAATACGAAAGGAATAGGGATTTATGAACTACTTATTTGAAATGCATACTCACACCAAAGAGGTTAGTACCTGTGCAGTTGCTTATGCTGAAGATTTAATCAACAGCTATAAGGATAGCGAATACACCGGATTGGTTATAACTAATCATATGAATCCCGAGACCTTTAGTCGTGTAGATCTTGAGAATGCACCCTGGGATAAAAAAACAGACCACTTTATGTCAGGCTTTAACGCAATAAAAAAAGCTGCCGGTGACAGATTTGTTGTGCTTTTAGGTATGGAAATACGATTTTACAGCATTCCTAATAATGACTACCTTGTTTATGGCATAACAGAAGAGTTTTTACGCTCTAACGGCGACCTTATGGCAATGCCGATAAAACAATTCTCAAAGCTTTGCAAGGAAAACGATTTTCTCTTTCTTCAAGCGCATCCATTCAGAAGAGGTATGAAAATAACCGACTGGAACCTTCTTGACGGGTATGAGGTTTTCAACGGTAACCCTCGACACAATTCTAATAACGATATAGCAGAAATCTGGGCAAAAAAACACAACAAAACAATTGTTGTATCCGGTTCGGATTTTCACGAAATAGGCGATGCTTGTGCAGGTGGTGTTTACTTTAAAAACCCCATAAAGAATAACGAGGACCTTGTAAGAGAGTTAAAAGAAGGAAACTTTACTTTAAGAAAAACTGATTTAGGAGAATAAGAATAATGAACCTACAGGAATCAGGTGAAATGTACCTGGAAACAATTTACATTCTTACCCAAAAGAGTGATAGCGTTCGCTCAATTGACGTTTGTGAATATATGGGGTATTCCAAGCCCAGCGTAAGCCGAGCTATAGGACTTTTAAAAAACGGAAATTATATTACAGTTGACGGAAAAGGCTACATCAAGCTTACAGAGGACGGAACTACTGTTGCACTGAAAATGTTTGAACGCCACACAATGCTTACAAATTTTCTTGTACGTTTAGGTGTTGACGAAAAAATTGCTTCTGAGGATGCTTGTAAAATCGAGCACCATATAAGCGAGGAATCTTTTAATGCTATAAAAAACTATGCAACAAAGCTCGGTGACCAAAAATGAAAATCGGTAACTTAGAAATAACAGAAAAAGCAGCTCTTGCTCCACTGGCAGGTGTTGCTGACAGAGCATTCCGAGAGCTTTGCAGAGGCTATGGCGCAGCCTACACTGTTTGTGAAATGGCAAGTGCAAAGGGTATAAGCTTGGGTGATAAAAAAAGCTCGGAATTACTTTCCATAACCGAAACAGAACGTCCTGCAGGATCACAGATTTTCGGAAACTCACCGGAAACTATGGCAATCGCAGCAAAGAAAGCGCTTGAATATTCCCCCGACTTTATTGATATAAATATGGGTTGTCCTGCACCAAAGGTAGCCTCCTCAGGTGGTGGCGCATTACTTATGAAAGATCCTGTATTGGCTGCTGACATAGTTAAAGCTGTTGTCGATGCTTCAACTGTTCCTGTTACTGTTAAAATGCGTTCAGGTTGGGATGCTGACCATATAAATGCAGTTGAGCTTGCAAAAAGATGTGAGGAAGCAGGTGCAGCAGCAATAACAGTTCACGGCAGAACAAAGGTACAGATGTATGCTCCACCCGTCAACACTGACATAATAAGACAAGTAAAACAAGCTGTTTCAATTCCCGTTATTGGTAACGGCGATGTTGTAGACGGTTTAAGCGCTGCCAGGCTCATGGAAGAAACCGGCTGTGATATGGTAATGGTAGGACGAGGTGCTTTAGGCAGACCTTGGATTTTCTCACAAATTAATGCTTACCTTGAGCACGAGGTTGTACTCCCCGACCCTCCCGTTGTAGAAAAAATGCGAGTTATGTTGAAACATATAGAAGCTTTATGCCAATATAAAGGTGAAAGAGTAGGCATAAGGGAAGCTCGAAAGCACGCTGCCTGGTACACCAAGGGGCTTCACGGTGCAGCCAATTACCGTGCAAGAATAGGCTTAATCAGTTCAATTGAAGAACTACAACAAATAGCTTTAGAATTAATAGAACAAAACAGATAAGTAAGAGGATGTAAAGAATTTTGTTTTTTACATCCTCGCTTTTTTTCCAATATTTTTACAATGACTTACCGGTCTCATATATGGTAACATATTCACATTCATTGTCTGTTCCACTCGCTAAAGACAATGAAAAATCTTCCATACGAGGTATAAAAATATGAAAAAAATATTCAGCATTTTAATAACAATAGCACTATGTTTTTCGTCAATATTATTTTCACAAAAAGCGTATGCAGCTGAGAAAATCTACGGAGCAGGTAAAGTTACAACAAACGCAACAGCTCTGAATGTACGCTCAAATGCTTCTGCTGGTTCAACTATTAAAGCAAAGCTCCCACGAAATTCTTATATAACCTTAATTTCCAAAAACGGAAAATACTGGAGAGTACAATATTCTGCCTCAGGCTACGGGTATTGCCACACGGATTATATTACAACTGCTTCAACTAAAACACGCACAGTTAAAACCACATCCGGCAGACTTCGTGTAAGAAGCACAGCCTCTGCTAATTCAACTGTTAAAGCATACCTTTCAAGTGGCTCTGAGGTTACCGTTCTTTCTACAAGCGGAAGCTTTTCCCGAATAGTTTACAACGGAACCAAAACAGGTTACGTTAGCTCTGCTTACTTGACAACACCCTCTAACACATCTTCAAATAACTCTTATAAAGCAATAAAACTAAACGTTCCCTCTTTCAAGCAAACAGACTCCCGTTGGGCAAATGTCACCCTTGGTTCTTCAGGTCAGACAATTGGTAAAATAGGTTGTGCAACGACAGCAATTGCTATGCTTGAAAGCTATCGAACAGGAACTACAATATATCCCCATAATATGGCTAAAAAACTTTCTTACACCTCCGGTGGCGCAGTGTACTGGCCCTCTCATTACACTATTATCACATCATCAAGTGGCTATCTTTCAAAGATTTATAATACCCTTAAAGAAGGTAAGCCTGTGCTTATTGGTGCAAAAAAAGCTAATGGTAGTCAACATTATGTAGTTATTACAGGGGTTAAAGCTACTAACTCACTCACTACCTCCTCCTTTTATATTAACGATCCCGGTTCAAATACCAGAACAACATTAAATGATTTTTTCACAGCCTATCCCTATTTTTATAAAATGATGCACTATTAAAGTTTATCTACGAAATATAAGCTGTTTTATATTTAAAACCCCAATTATATTTTGTGAAATCCACCAAAAAAAACCGCAAATTTTATATAAAAATATCATTGGGTATATTACGAATAATACTTTCTTTTTATATTAAAAAGTGTTATACTATATCTGTATGTATATGCCCTTTTCTGCTGAGTCGGTGCGGCTTTTATCACCGACAACAAAATCTCTTTTTAAGGAGTGCGGTTTATGGAAAAGTTTGTTATTCATGGTGGCAATAAGCTTCATGGTAATATAAATATCAGTGGCGCAAAAAATGCAGCCTTACCAATAATTGCAGCATCCGTTTTTGCAAACGATGTTTGCAGAATCGAAAATGTACCTGATATAAGCGATGTTCGTATGATGATCAAAATCCTTGAATTTTTGGGTGCAGAGGTTGCTAAACCCGAACCAAATGTTATTCTTGTAGATTCAAGAAATGTATCACCTGTTACTATCCCTGATAAAATGACCAGCAAGCTTCGTGCTTCCTATTATCTTTTAGGTGCACTTTTAAGTAACTTCGGTAAAGCCTGTGTTGCTCTCCCCGGTGGTTGCTATTTCGGTGTGCGCCCTATTGACCAGCACGTAAAAGCTTTTGAAGCCTTGGGTGCCACTGTTGATATTGAAAATGCTATTGTTGTTGTGCAGGCAGAAGAGCTTTATGGCTCATCAATTTATCTTGATGTTGTATCTGTTGGTGCCACAATAAACGCTATGCTCGCAGCAGTAAAAGCAAAAGGTCTTACTGTTATTGAAAACGCTGCAAGAGAACCACATATCGTTGACCTTGCAAACTTCCTAAACTCTATGGGTGCGGATATTCGTGGTGCAGGTACCGAGGTTATTAAAATCCGTGGTGTTGAGAAAATGCACGGTTGCACATATTCTATAATCCCTGATCAGATTGAAGCCGGAACTTATATGGTTGCAGTTGCTGCTGTAGGTGGCGATGTAACTATTGATAATGTTATCCCTAAACACCTTGAGTCAATTACCAACAAAATCCAGGACTGTGGAATCAGTGTTATTGAATACGACGAAAGCGTAAGAATAATCTCCGAGGGTGGACAAATGAAGTCTTGCAGAGTAAAAACAAGTCCCCACCCCGGCTTTCCCACAGATATGCAACCTCAATTTGCCGCAATGCTATGTCTTTGCAAAGGCACAAGCACTGTTGTTGAAGATGTCTGGGACAATCGCTTTAAATACATTGATCAATTAAGACGAATGGGTGCAAACATCATCGTAAACGGTGATACAGCGCTTATTACAGGTGTGGACAAGCTCCACGCTGCTCCTGTTGAAGCAGATGACCTCAGAGCCGGTGCTGCTATGGTTATTGCCGGTCTTATGGCTGAAGGTGAAACAACTGTAGGTAATATAAAGCTCATCGACAGAGGCTATGAAAACGTTGTTGAAAAGCTTACTGCTGTAGGCGCAGAAATTTCAAGAGCAAAATTTGAAGATGAATAATAAAAAGGAATAAAAAAATTATGATTAAGTTTTGTCCGCTGTTTTCTTCAAGCAGCGGCAATTCTGTTTACATAGGAGATCGTGATGGTGGCGTTTTGGTCGATGTAGGCAGAAGTGCCAAGCAAACAAACACAATGTTAAACAATATCGGTGTAGATATAATCCAGATACGTGCAATTCTTCTTACCCATGAGCATAGCGACCATGTTGATGGTTTAAGGGTATTTGCTGCAAAACATCAAATACCTGTTTATGCGCCTAACGGGACACTTTTAGCTTTGAAGCATAAGGGTTCACTTAATGAAAAGCACATTGATATAACGCTCCCCGACTCACCCATTGAAATAGCAGGATTGAAAATTGAAAACTTCAGAACCTCTCACGACTGCGCTGACGGTAGGGGCTATGTTGTCACAGGGCTTGACGGTTCAACTAAGGTTGCAATCGCTACAGATACAGGTTATGTATCAAATGAAATTTTATCAAAGATAACCGGTTGTAAGCTTGTTTATATTGAATCAAATCACGACATTCGAATGTTAAAAAGCGGACCTTATCACTACACTCTTCAACAAAGAATTTTATCTGATATAGGACACCTTTCAAACGATGCTTGTGCAGATACACTAAGAGCACTTGTAAATAAAGGTACAACCCATTTTGTTCTGGCACATTTGAGCCAAGAGAACAATACACCCCAGCTTGCATACAAAACCTCTACTGCTGCGCTTTGTGAAATGGGGGCTTTAGAAAACAGAGATTACATACTCAAGGTTGCAGAACCCGAAAACAGAGAAAAGCTTATGACAATATAAAAAGCAGTCCACAAAAGCGGACTGCTTTTTATTATAATATAGCTTTAATTAAAGCCTCTTTAATTAATCCGTGACCTGCTGCTGTTGGATGAACTCCATCTGCTGTCCAATATGTAGGAGGCATAAGCTTTGAAGCTTCATCGAATTTTTCTTGAAGTGGAATAAATGTTAAACCATATTTATCTGCAATATTTTTGGCTGCTTGTGCGTGTAATTTAACATCTGCCAAAAACTCGTCAAAATATCTTTCTGTACCAGAGCCTTTAAGGACAAATGGCTCTAAGATGAATATTTTTATATCAGGAAGAACCTCTTTTATTTCTTCAATCAGCATTGAATAAATCTTTTCAAACTTAGGAGCAGCAACGCCATTTTGTTCATTTAATTCGTGCCACACATCATTAACCCCAATAAGAATTGAAAGACAATCAGGCTTGTGATTAATTAAATCCTGCTTTATACGAGCATACAAATCTACAATTCTGTCTCCACTGACACCCTCATTTATAAACTCATATTCACCGGGATATTTATACAGAAGCTCTGATGCTACAAGATTCGGATAGCCATAGCCATAATTAGCTTCATTATCTCTATTGGCATCAGTTATGGAATCTCCTTGAAAGACAAATTTAATCATATTTTCACTACCTTTTCTATTGATACCATTTTTAAAATGTGATATATTATTTGTTGTCGCCGTTGTAATTATCTTCAACGGATTCTACCCAGGGACAAATAATTTCAGGAACCACTTGTTCAGGGGCAGCCCAATAAACAGCGTTTCTTATAATGTTTTGTACCTCGGGTATATAATAAGTGGGATTTTCCTCGTGACCGGGCTGAAAATAAAATACCTTTCCTAAGCCTCTCTGGTAGCAACATCCCGAACGGAAAACCTCTCCTCCCTTGAACCAGCCAATGAAAACAAGCTCATCCGGCTGTGGAATATCAAATCTTTCACCATACATTTCCTCAACAGGAATATCAAAACACTCAGGAATACCTTTCGCAATGGGATGTGAAGGATTTATACACCAAAGTCGTTCTCTATCGCCATCACGCCATTTGAGAGAACAGGTTGTGCCCATAAGTCTCTTGAAGGGTTTTGAAAAATGAGCAGAATGGAGCGCTATAAAGCCCATACCCCTCATTACACGATTATATACTCTTTCTACCAACTCATCGGGAACACATTCATGTGCCATATGTCCCCACCAAATAAGGACATCTGTATTTTCAAGAACACTTTCGGGTAGACCGTTATCGGCATCGTCAAGAGTTGCTGTTGTAATGCTAAGCTCTTCATCAGTGCCTAAAAATTCTGCAATACAGCCATGAATACCTTTGGGGTAAACCTTTGCTACAGACTCACTTTCCTTTTCATGTCTGCCTTCGTTCCAGATTGTTACATTAATCATAGAAACACCCTTTCTTAGTGTAATAATTACATATTAATAATAGCTTTTTTTTATAAAATAAGCAATGTTTTTTTGCACGAAAAACTCTTGCTTTTTTTATATAAAATGTGAGTTCGAAACCATCCTCACACAAAACAAAACTATGGAGTTGATTAATTGAAAAACAGAAAAAAAATCATAAATGTATCAATTGCAGCATTAGTAGCAGCCTTATATGTAGTCTTAACATATTTAGCCTCTGCATTAGGTCTTGCCAGCTTTGCAATTCAAGTGCGTTTCTCTGAAGCCCTGACTATTCTCCCTGTTTTCACACCTGCAGCTATACCCGGACTTTTTATTGGTTGTATTCTTGCAAATATTCTTACAGGTTGTGCTTTGTGGGATGTTATTTTCGGAAGTCTTGCAACCTTACTGGGTGCTTTTGGTACCTATTTTCTAAGAAAGCATAAAATACTTGCTACTTTGCCACCAATAATCTCAAACACCATTATAGTTCCTTTTGTTCTTTTAAATATCTATAATTTAGATGGAACTTATTGGCTTTTCGCATTAACGGTGTGTATTGGTGAAATAATTTCTTGTGGCATTTTAGGATCTATTTTAAGAAAAAGTCTTGAAAGAAGAAATTTATTCGACAGATTTAAATAAATCTCTTTTTAGGGGTTTATTTTTCCTTTTTATTGGAGTATAATTTTAATAATAAATACCAATCCTACCTGAAAGGATTTTTTATATGTTAATTGATGATGCTATAAAATCAGCAAAAAGAATACATTTTATCGGCATTGGTGGCAGTGGTATGTGTCCTTTGGCAGAAATTTTACACGCTCAAGGACATTATCTCACCGGCTCAGATAACAATGAATCTGACACTTTAAAACGTATTCGTGCTTTAGGTATACCTGTTACAATGGGACAAAAAGCAGAAAATGTTGAAGGTGCTGATATGGTTGTTTACACTGCAGCCCTTCTGCCTGATAACCCCGAGCTGGTTGCTGCTAAGGAAAGTGGTATACCTACATTTGAACGTAGTAAGCTTTTCGGCTATTTCACAAGAAAATATGACAACTGTATTGGTGTATGTGGCACTCATGGTAAAACCACTGTAACCTCTATGCTCACTCATATTTTATTAGACAATGACTTTGATCCCTCGGCTGTTATTGGTGGAAAATTGCCATTAACAGGTACTAACGGACGTGTTGGCAATAGTGACATTCTTGTTTGCGAAGCTTGTGAATACAAAGACACTTTCTTGGATTTAACTCCCGATATAAGCGTTATACTTAATGTTGATCAGGATCATATGGAGTATTTTAAAACTCTTGAAAATCTTGAGGCATCCTTTAGAAAATTTGCTGATATGTCAACAAAAGCAGTAATTTATAATGGTAACGATAAAAACACCCTTGACAGCCTGAAGGGTATTACCGAAGGTAAAACTATGATTTCCTTTGGCACAAGCGATAATTGTAATTATATAGCTAAAAATGTTGACTATAACAATGGTGCTTTCCCCTGCTATGATCTATATATTGATGGTGAATATAAAGAAAGAATCGAATTGAGCGTCCCCGGAGAGCATAATATATTAAATTCACTTGCTGCAATTGCTTCTGCTATGTACTTTGGTGCAACAGCTAAGCAATGCAAAGAGAGTATCCTTAGCTTCAAAGGAGCAGGAAGAAGATTTGAGTTTCTCGGCACATACAATGGTGCAGATATTGTTGATGACTATGCTCATCATCCGGCTGAGCTTGAGGTTACTCTTTCTGCTGCAAAAAAAATGGATTACAAGCGTGTTTGGGCTGTTTTCCAACCCTTTACCTTCAGCAGAACGAAACTACACTTAAATGCCTTTGCATCAGCTCTTTCGATTGCTGACAAGGTTGTTCTTACAGAAATTATGGGCTCAAGGGAAATTAATACTTACGGAATTACAACTCAGGATTTAGCCGACGAAATTGAAGGTTCTGTTTGGTTTGATACATTCCAAAAGGTAGCAGATTATCTAAAAGATAATATAAGCGAAGGCGATTTAGTTCTCACATTAGGTTGTGGCGATGTTTATAAAATCGCAAAGATAATTTTAGATAAAGAATAATAAAAAAATATGCCACCATAGGAAAAGCTATGTTTTTCCTATGGTGGCATAAAATTAAAAGTTGCTTGACCCAAAAGTCAAGCAACTTTTTCAATTTTAAACTAATTCAAGAATGCACATCTCTGCTGCGTCACCACGACGAGCTTCAGTCTTGATTATACGGCAGTAACCACCGTTAACATCCTTGTACTTGGGAGCGATCTCGTCAAAAAGCTTTTTAACGACATCTTCCTTAGTAATATATGCCATAGCCTGTCTCTTATTGTGGAGACTATCAACCTTAGCAAGAGTAATCATTTTTTCAGTCATAGCGCGAACTTCTTTAGCTCTTGTAACTGTAGTTGTCATCTTACCGTTTTCGAGTAAAGAGGTAACCATGTTACGAAGCATTGCGTTACGATGATCAGTTGCTCTGCCGAGTTTTCTGGTTCCGGGCATCTAAATCACTCCTTTGTAGAAAATACGAATTTATTATTCGTCTTCATCACGAAGAGAAAGGTCGAGAGAAGCCAATTTAGCAACAACCTCATCAAGAGATTTTCTGCCAAGGTTTCTAACCTTCATCATATCGTCTTCAGTTTTATTGATTAAATCTTCAACAGTATTGATACCGGCTCTCTTGAGGCAGTTAAATGAACGAACCGAGAGGTCAAGCTCTTCAATAGTCATTTCAAGAACTTTACCCATAGAAGTATCGTCTTTAACAACCATAATCTCTGTATTTGAAACTTCATCAGAAAGCTCAACAAAGAGATTAAGGTGCTCAGTAAGAATTTTAGCAGCAAATGAAACAGCTTCTTTAGCAGAAATTGTTCCGTCGGTCCAAACTTCAATAGTGAGCTTGTCATAGTCGGTAATCTGACCTACACGAGTATTGTCTACTGTGTAGTTCACCTTTAAAACAGGTGTGTAGATAGAGTCGATAGCAATTACGCCGATAGCAGGCTCAAGGATCTGTTTATTTCTGTCAGAAGAAACATAGCCTCTACCTTTGTCAGCAGTAAGCTCCATTGTTACATGTGCATCAGCATCAAGTGTAGCAATGTGATGATCAGGGTTGAGAATCTCAACCTCAGAATCGGCTTTAATGTCACCTGCTGTGATTTCACCGGAGCCGTTTGCCTCGATATACATAATCTTGGGACCGTCTCCGTGTATTTTGAGAATAACGCCCTTAAGGTTAAGAACAATCTCAGTTACATCCTCTTTTACGTTCGGGATCGTTGAGAATTCATGAAGAACATTATCAATCTTTACAGAAGTAATAGCATAGCCGGGGAGCGATGAAAGAAGTACTCTGCGAAGGCTGTTACCAAGTGTTGTACCGAAGCCTCTTTCAAGAGGTTCAACAACAAATGTGCCATATGCAGAATCCTCTGCTGAGCCGACAAATTTTACTTCAGGTTTCTCAATTCCAATCATACCAAACCCTCCTTAAAAATTACACAGATAACCTGCGTTTTTTGTTTAGCCATTATAGGCTTGAGGCTAAAGAGCATTATTTCGAATAGAACTCGACGATAAGATGCTCAGCAACAGGAGCTTCAATCTGATCTCTTTCGGGAAGGTTAATTACCTTACCTGTAAGAGCGTCACGATTGATATCAAGCCATGTGGGAACCGGACGGCTTCCGTTAGCTTCGATAATATTCTTGAATGCGTCGGTCTGTGCTGATTTTTCCTTAATGGAAACTACGTCCCCTGCCTTGCAAAGGTAGGAAGGAATATCAACTTTTTTGCCGTTAACACAGAAATGACCATGTGTAACAAGCTGTCTGCCTTCAGCGCGGGAATCTGCCCAACCGAGAAGGTAAACTATATTGTCCAAACGGCTTTCGCAGAGTTTAAGAAGGTTTTCACCTGCTTGACCCGGCATTTTTTCAGCCATAAGGAAATATTTGTGGAACTGTCCCTCAAGAACTCCGTAATAACGTCTTGCTTTCTGTTTTTCACGAAGCTGCATTCCGTATTCGGAAATCTTTTTACGACCCTGACCATGCTGGCCGGGTGCATAGGAACGGCGCTCAATAGCGCATTTATTGGTATAGCATCTGCCACCCTTTAAAAAGAGCTTCTGGCCCTCACGGCGGCAAAGCTTACATACCGCACCGGTATATCTTGCCATAATTCGTTTCCTCCTATATTGTTATACACGTCTTCTTTTAGGCGGACGGCATCCGTTGTGAGGAATGGGTGTTACGTCTTTGATAAGAGTAACATCAAGACCTGCAACCTGTAATGCTCTGATTGCAGCTTCTCTTCCTGAACCGGGGCCTTTAACATAAACTTCAACAGTTTTCATACCGTGCTCAATAGCAACCTTTGCTGCTGTTTCAGCAGCTGTCTGTGCTGCGAAGGGAGTGGACTTACGAGAACCTCTGAAGCCCATTTCGCCGGCACTTGCCCATGAAACTGCGTTACCTTGAGTATCAGTAATAGTAACAATTGTGTTATTGAAGGTGGATTGGATATGAGCCGCACCGCGTTCAATATTTTTACGTTCACGACGCTTGCGTGTTCCGGCACCTTTTTTGCCGGTAGCTTTTGTAGCCATTCTAATACCTCCTTCGACTTATTTCTTCTTGTTAGCTATAGTCTTCTTAGGACCTTTACGAGTACGAGCGTGTGTTTTTGAACGCTGGCCTCTTACGGGAAGACCTTTACGATGGCGAACGCCACGATAGCAACCGATTTCTACAAGTCTCTTGATATCGAAAGCTGTTTCACGACGAAGGTCACCTTCAACCTTAACATTGTGATCAATGTACTCACGTAATTTTGCAACATCTTCTTCAGTAAGATCCTTAACTCTTGTGTCAGGATTTACACCTGTTGCAGCAATAATTTCGCTAGCAGTTTTACGGCCGATACCAAAAATATAGGTAAGACCGATTTCTACTCTCTTATCTCTTGGTAAATCAACACCTGAAATACGAGCCATTTGTCAGTTGCACCTCCAAATATGGTTTCCGCGTAGGGATTAGCCCTGACGCTGTTTGTGCTTAGGGTTCTCACAGATTACCATGATTTTACCCTTACGTTTAATAACTTTGCATTTTTCGCAAATTTTCTTGACAGAAGGTCTGACTTTCATTAGAATACCTCCTAAAATTCAGCTTTTGCCTTTTTACTTACTTAGAGCGCCATGTGATACGTCCACGTGTAAGGTCGTATGGCGACATTTCTACTGTAACCTTATCACCCGGAAGGATTCGAATGTAGTTCATTCTGAGCTTGCCGGAAATGTGGGCGAGAATTTTGTGACCGTTTTCGAGTTCTACCTGGAAAGTTGTGTTGGGTAAAGCTTCCAGGACAGTACCTTCAACTTCGATCATATCGTCTTTAGACATAACAACTACCTCCTGATTTTACTGAAAAGTTATATCTTTGTCATTATTAATGGACCGCTACTTGTTATTGCTATTGTATGCTCAAAGTGAGCGGACAATTTGCCGTCGGTTGTCTTTACCGTCCAGCCGTCAGACAATGTTTTAACAGATGCCTTTCCCTCATTAATCATGGGTTCAATGGCAATTGTCATGCCTGGAACCAAACGTACGCCTCTTCCTTGAGTACCATAGTTTGGCACCGATGGATCTTCATGTAGAGCAGAGCCTATGCCGTGCCCTGTGTATTCCTTAACAACACCATAGCCTCGCTGCTCGCAGTAGCTTTGAATAGCGAAACCAACATCACCGAGTCTGCCGCCGGGAACTGCTTTGCTGATACCTTCGTAAAGGCTCTGCTCAGTAGTTTCCATCAGCCGCTTCGCTTCTGCAGAAACATCTCCACAGGCGAAAGTAGCGGCATTATCACCGGTAAAACCATTGATGCAAGCTCCGAGGTCGATACTTACTATGTCGCCTGCTCTCACAATGCGGTTTTTGCTTGGAATACCGTGAATAACCTCATCATTTATGGAAATGCATGCTGCAGCAGGAAAGCCGTTATAGTTAAGGAAAGTAGGTCTGGCACCTTTGCTTTCAATATACTTACGGGCTATTCGGTCAATTTCCCAGGTTGAAACACCCGGCTCAACTGCCTCACCTGCTACTTTAAGTGCTTCTGCGGAAATTCTGCACGCTTCAAGCATCTGCTTAATTTCCTTTTCGCTTTTAAGCACTATCATGCTTAATCCTCCAATACCTTAAGGATTGCTGCGGTAATCTCTGTAATGGGAGCTGTACCTTCAACGCTGCGGAGTTTTCCGCAATTTGCGTAGTAATCCTTTAATGGTTCGGTCTGTTCGTGATAAACATTGAGTCTGTCAAGTACTGTTTCGGGAGCATCATCCTTACGGATCTGAAGCTCACCTCCACAAGCATCGCATACGCCTTCAACTTTAGGTTTCTTGTTTTCAATATGATAAGAAGAACCACAAGCCTTACAAACACGTCTGCCTGACATTCTGTTTACAATGTTTTCATCGGGAACATCAATATCAACAACCTTATCAATAATGATGCCCATATTATCAAGAGCCTCAGCCTGAGGAATTGTTCTGGGGAATCCATCAAGGATGAATCCATTGTTACAATCCTCATCAGCCAACCTTTCCTTGATGATGCCGATTACGACATCATCAGGAACAAGTTTTCCGGCTTCAATGAATGATTTAGCTTTAAGCCCCATCTCTGTTCCGTTGGCAAGAGCCTCACGAATGATATTGCCTGTGGAAATTGTGGGAATATTAAGCTTACCAGCGATAATCTCTGCCTGTGTACCTTTACCGGCACCGGGAGCACCGAGGAATATTAGTTTCATTACTTTACCCTCCTGAATTAATCAAGGAAGCCTTTGTAATGGCGGAGCATCATCTGGCTTTCAAGCTGTTTAACAGTCTCAAGTGCAACACCAACCATAATAATAAGCGATGTACCACCAAGAGAAATGTTCATACCGTCTTTGGTTACGAGAGCTGTTATCATAGTGAATAATGTGGGGAACAAAGCAACTACACTGAGAAGCAATGCGCCAAGAAGGATTATTCTGGAGATAATTCTCTCAATATATTTAGCAGTGGGTTTACCGGGTCTGATACCGGGAATTGTACCACTATTGCTACGGATATTGTTAGCCATTTCAGTAGGATTGTACTGAATTGCTGCATAGAAATATGCAAAGAAGATAATCATGAGGAAGTAAATGATGTTATAGAACACGCTTGTGGGTTCAAACAAACCAAAGAACTTATCTGCAAGTCCATCCGGTTCAATCTTGTTAGCCACAAAAAGTTCAATTGTGGGAGGAAGTGAAAGGATTGAGCTTGCGAAGATAACAGGCATAACACCACTCATATTAACCTTAATCGGAATATGTGTGCTCTGTCCACCATACATCTTACGACCAACAACTCTTTTTGCATACTGTACATTAATTCTGCGTTCTGCGTTATCCATCCAAACGATGTAAGCAATCATAAGAAGATAGCAAACTACAACGAAGGGAGCAAGGAAGTAGTAAATACCACCTCTTGTGAAATAACCCTGAGCGCCTTCTGCTGTACCAAAAAGCATTGTAGCTTCTGTAGGAATACGGGAAACGATACCTGCAAAAAGGATAATTGAAATACCGTTACCAATACCCTTATCGTTAATCTGTTCACCGAGCCACATAACAAGTGTTGTACCTGCGGTAAGAACTGAAATGATTACGATAGCCTCAAATACCTTTGCTACACCATCACCTGTGTAAAGGAGATAATCCTTTGCATTAAGGTAGATGAAATATGCAATACTCTGGAGAAGACCAAGAGCAAGAGTCATATAACGTGTAATGGTAGCAATTTTCTTTCTACCCTCTTCACCCTCTTTTGAAAGTCTTTCAAGAGCGGGAATAGCTACTGTCAAAAGCTGAATGATAATAGAGCTGTTGATGTAGGGTGTGATAGAAAGTGCAAAAATTGTACCATAGTTGAAAGCATCACCAGTCATCATACTTAAATAGCTGAGGAAGGTTGTTCCTTGTGTGCCACCAAGAAGACCGCCTTCGATAATATCAACGAAAGGAACGGGAATGTTAGCACCAATTCTATAGATAACAATAATGATTGCTGTGAAGATAATCTTCTTTCTTAAATCGGGGATTTTCCATGCATTAGCCAATGTCTGAAACATGTTAAATCACCTCTGCCTTTCCTCCGGCAGCTTCAATTTTTGCCTTAGCTGCATCAGAATAAGCGTTAACCTTAACAGTGAATTTCTTGGTGAGATCACCATGTGCAAGCACTTTAACACCATCAAGTGTTTTATTAACAAGACCTGCTGACTTGAGTGCCTCGATATCGATAACAGCACCGTCTTCAAATCTGTCTTCAAGAGCAGCTACGTTAACGATAGCAAACTCTTTACCGAAAATATTAACGAAACCTCTTTTAGGGAGACGTCTCTGCAAAGGCATCTGGCCACCTTCAAAACCAATCTGCATACCACGACCGGCACGTGCCTTTTGACCTTTGTGACCCTTACCGGCTGTTTTGCCCTGACCTGAACCAGGACCTCTACCGATACGCTTAACTTCCTTTTTGGAACCAGCAGCGGGTGAAAGCTCGTGAAGCTTCATAAATTGCACCTCCTTGCTTATTCTTCAGTAGCCTCAATAAGATGGGCGATTTTTCTAATTTTGCCTTTGGTCTGGGGGTTATCGGGCTGCACAGCTGTGTCGCCGATTTTACGAAGACCTAACGCATGGGCGGTGGCAATCTGATCTTTCTTGGAACCGATAAGGCTCTTTACGAGCTTAACTTTAATGTTAGCCATTGTTACCACCCTCCTTAATCTTTAAAATACTTAACGGATTTGCCGCGAATGTTAGCAACTTCTTCAACGTTGCGGAGCTGCATAAGTCCGTTCATAGTAGCTCTTACTACGTTGCAGGGGTTGTTAGAACGAAGTGATTTACCACGAATGTCCTTAATACCAACTGTCTCAACAACTGCACGAACGGGACCACCAGCAATAACGCCGGTACCGGGTGCTGCGGGTTTGAGAAGTACTTCACCTGCACCGAATTTACCAATAACCTCGTGAGGAATAGTTGTTCCTTTAAGAGCAACCTTTACGAGATTTTTCTTTGCGTCCTCGATACCTTTACGGATAGCATCGGGAACTTCGTTTGACTTACCTAAGCCAAAACCTATTGTGCCTTCACCGTCACCTACAACAACAAGAGCAGAGAACTTCATAATTCTACCACCCTTAACCGTTTTAGATACACGGTTAATAGCAACAACTCTTTCCTGATATTCAGAGTCTTTGCGAGCTGCATCGAATTTAGCCAAAGTTAATTCCTCCCTTTCTTAGAAGTTGAGGCCGCCCTCACGGGCGCCTTCGGCCAAGCTCTCTACACGGCCGTGATAAATGTAACCGCCGCGGTCAAAAACAACATCTTTAATGTTCTTTGCCGCTGCACGCTCTGCTAATAACTTACCTACTTTAAAGGCTGCGTCTTTGTTTCCGCCGTAATCCTTGAAGTCCTTTTCAACAGTTGATGCTGAAACAAGTGTTACACCATTAACATCATCAATCAACTGAGCATAGATATGCTGAAGAGAACGGAATACATCGAGACGGGGGCATTCAGCTGTACCACTGATTTTGCCACGTACTCTCTTATGACGCTGAACCCTTGCTTTATTAGTGTTCGGTCTTTGTACCATTATTTCTTCACCTCTTTGTTAGAATTCAGGGATTATTTACCCTTACCTGCCTTACCTTCCTTACGACGGATAACTTCATCAATATACTTGATACCTTTACCCTTGTAAGGTTCCGGAGGTCTCTTTCCTCTGACTTCTGCTGCAAACTGACCAACCTTTTGCTTGTCAGGACCGGAAATAATGATTTTGTTGGGAGCAGGAACTTCAACTGTAATACCATCAATTTCAGGCATTATAACATCGTGAGAATAACCGATGTTAAGAACAAGATCCTTACCCTGTTTTGCTGCACGGTAACCGATACCATTGATTTCAAGCTCTTTCTTGAAACCTTCGTTTACACCCTGTACCATATTGGCAATGAGTGTACGGGTAAGACCGTGAAGAGAACGATTTTCTTTTAAATCGTTGGGACGTGTAACTGTAATCACGCCATTGTCAAGAGTAACTGTAATGTTGCTGCTGACTGTTCTGGTAAGAGTACCCTTGGGGCCTTTTACGGTAACAGTGCTGCCGTCAATCTTGACCTCAACGCCCGCAGGAACTGCAATGGGCATTCTGCCTATACGAGACATAGTACTGTACCTCCTTACCAAATGTATGCAAGAACTTCGCCGCCAACATTAGCTTTGCGAGCGTCCTTATCTGTCATAATACCCTTTGAAGTTGAAAGGATAACAATACCGAGGCCATTCTGAACCTTGGGCATATCCTCACAATTTGAGTAAATGCGGAGTCCGGGTTTAGAAACTCTGCGAAGTCCTGTAATAACCTGAGACTTGTTGGGACCGTATTTGAGAGCAATCTCAATAGTGCCCTGTTTGCCGTCTTCGATTACTTTAAAACTCTTAATATAACCCTCATCTACAAGAATCTGAGCAATTGATTTCTTGATATTAGATGCGGGAATCTGCACTGTATCGTGCTTTGCTGAATTAGCATTACGGATTCTTGTAAGCATATCAGCAATTGAATCAGTAATCTGCATGCCGTGTTTCCTCCTTTATCAATTGCCCTTACCAGCTAGCCTTCTTAACGCCGGGGATCTGACCTGCGTGAGCAAGTTCCCTGAAGCAGATACGGCAAACACCGTATTTGCGAAGGTAAGCGTGGGGTCTACCACAGATTTTGCATCTGTTGTACTGTCTTGTGGAATATTTCGCAGGTCTCGCCTGCTTAACTTTCATAGATGTCTTAGCCACGATAACCCTCCTTATTTAGCAAACGGAGCGCCGAGAAGTGTAAGCAACTCGCGGCCTTCTTCGTCTGTGTTAGCGGTTGTGATAAAGCTGATATCCATACCGCGAACCTTGTCGATTTTGTCGTATTCGATTTCGGGGAAAATAAGCTGTTCCTTGATACCGATGGAGTAGTTACCTCTGCCATCGAAAGAGTTGGGGTTGATACCTCTGAAGTCTCTAACTCTGGGAAGAGCGAGATTGAAGAATCTATCAAGGAACTCATACATACGGTCACCACGAAGTGTAACCTTAGCGCCGATGTCCATACCTTCACGAAGCTTGAAGTTAGCAACTGATTTTCTTGCTTTACAAACTACGGGAGTCTGACCGGTAATCTGCTTGAGATCGCTGATGATAGAACCGAGAATCTTAGAGTTATCCTTGATTTCGCCGGATGTAACGCTTACAACGATTTTATCAAGCTTAGGTACCTGCATAACGCTCTTGTAACCGAATTTCTTCATAAGCTGAGGAGTAACTTCGGAATTATAAAACTCTTTAAGTCTTGCTGCCATTGTTAGTTCCTCCCTTATTCAAACTTAGCGCCGCATTTTTTGCATACGCGCTTTTTATCTTTGCCTGTGCCTTCGTGACCTACTCTTGTAGCAGCGCCACATTTGGGGCAAACAAGCTGAACTTTGTCCGCATAGAGAGCGCTTTCAGCCTTGATGATACCACCAGCTTCGCCCATCTTACGGGGTTTAACGTGTTTAGAGATGATGTTAACGTTTTCAACGATAACCTTGCCTTCTGAGGGAGCTACCTGAAGTACCTTGCCTTTTTTGCCGCGGTCTTTACCTTGAATAACGATAACCTCGTCGCCTGTTTTGACATGAACTTTATTCATTAGTCGTACCTCCCATTAAAGTACTTCCGGAGCAAGAGAGAGAATCTTGAGATACTCTTTCTCACGAAGTTCTCTTGCAACGGGTCCGAAAATACGGGTACCCTTCGGGTTCTTATCTTCTTTGATTATAACAGCTGCATTTTCGTCGAAACGGATATAAGTACCATCATCACGACGAACACCTGTTGCTGAACGAACAACAACGGCTTTTACAACTTCACCTTTTTTTACAACGCCACCGGGTGCTGCTTTCTTGACAGAAGCCACGATAACATCACCGATATTGGCATACCTCTTACCGGAACCGCCTAAAACGCGGATGCACATAATTTCTTTTGCGCCCGTGTTGTCGGCTACCTTGAGGTAACTCTGTTGCTGTATCACAGTGTGTGCCTCCTTTTAAGTGCTAAATTATTTAGCCTTCTCAATTATTTCACATACACGCCATCTTTTGTCTTTTGAAAGGGGGCGTGTTTCCATAATCATTACACGGTCGCCGATACCGCACTGGTTAGTCTCGTCATGAGCTTTAACCTTGAGTGTACGGTTAACAATCTTTCCATAAAGGGGATGTTTAACCTTGTCTTTGATGGAAACAACGATTGTTTTGTCCATCTTGTCGCTTGTAACGATGCCGACACGAGTTTTTCTTAAATTTCTTTCACTCATTTAATTGCCCTCCGTGATTAAGAATTTTTACCGTTGAGCTGCATATCGCGGATTACTGTCATAACACGAGCGATATCTTTTCTTACGGCGCTGATTCTCATTGGGTTATCAAGCTGATTGATGGCTTGTTGGAAGCGGAGGTTAAAGAGTTCTTTCTTCAATTCAAGGAGCTTAGCATCCAACTCCGCCTGAGAGAGAGTTCTTAATTCACTTGCTTTCATTCTGCCTCACCATCCTGTTCTGCCTTAGTAACAAATTTGCATTTGATAGGAAGCTTGTTAGCTGCGAGACGCATAGCCTCACGAGCAACATCTTCTGCAACGCCTGCAATTTCAAACATAACTCTGCCGGGTTTAACCACAGCTACCCAATATTCGGGAGAACCTTTACCTGAACCCATTCGAGTTTCAGCAGGTTTCTCTGTGATGGGCTTGTCGGGGAAAATCTTAATCCAAACTTTACCGCCACGCTTGATATATCTTGTCATAGCAATACGGGCTGCTTCGATCTGGTTAGATGTAATCCATGCGGGTTCGAGAGCCTGAAGACCGAAATCACCATAGTTAACCTTGGTACCTCTGTGAGCAACGCCTTTAAGACGGCCTCTCTGAACTCTACGGTATTTAACTCTTTTAGGTAATAACATTATTTGGCTCCTCCTTCCCTTTTTGTTTTACGGGACTCATGGAGAACTTCGCCTTTGTAGATCCAGATTTTAACGCCGATACGACCGTATGTTGTTTTTGCTTCTGCAAAACCATAGTCGATGTCTGCACGAATTGTCTGAAGCGGAATAGTTCCTTCGTGGTACTGCTCTGTACGAGCGATTTCTGCACCACCGAGTCTACCGGAAACCTGAGCTTTGATACCCTTTGCGCCTGCTTTCATTGTGCGTCCGATGGACTGTTTAAGAGCACGACGAAAAGATACACGTTTCTCAAGCTGAGCTGCAATGCCTTCAGCAACGAGCTGAGCGTTGAGGTCGGGCTGCTTGATTTCAGTGATGTTGATAAATACATCTTTGTCACCGCCAAGCATTTTCTTAACTGTTTCTTTAAGTTTTTCGATTTCTGCACCACCACGGCCAATTACAATACCGGGTTTAGCGCAGTAAATGTTGATGCGGATTCTCTTAGGATCACGCTCGATTTCAACCTTAGGAACACCTGCGGGAGCAAGGAGTTCAAGAAGGAATTCACGAATCTTGTTGTCTTCAACAAGAATATCACCGAACTCACCCTTCTTAGCAAACCAGCGAGATTCCCAATCTTTGATAACGCCTATTCTTAATCCTGTAGGATTGATTTTCTGGCCCATTATATTTCCTCCTCTCGCTTATTCTGCATCCTTGAGTACAAGGGTGATGTGTGATGTCTTTTTGTTAATTCTGTTTGCGCTGCCTCTTGCACGAGGTCTGATTCTCTTGAGAGTAGGACCCTGGCAAACCCAGCACTTTGAGATGTAAAGAGAATTTACATCCATATTTTTCATTTCCGCATTTGCAATAGCGGATTTAAGAAGCTTCTCAAGCGGCTCACAAGCGGCCTTCGGTGTGTGCTTGAGAATTGCCATTGCTTCATCTGCAGGCTTATTGCGAATAAGGTCGAGAACGATCTGAACCTTACGGGGAGCTATTCTTATATAAGTAGCCTTTGCTGTTGCCTCCATTTTTAACACACTCCTTTCGACCTATTATTTACCGTTATTTGAAGTTTTTGATCCCGCATGACCTTTGAAGGTTCTTGTGGGAGCAAATTCACCAAGTTTGTGACCGATCATATCCTCAGTTACATAAACCGGAACATGTTTACGACCATCATGAACTGCAAAAGTATGACCAACGAAATCAGGGAAGATTGTTGAACTTCTGCTCCAAGTTTTGAGAACGATTTTTTCACCGTTTTCATTCATTTTCTGAACTCTTTCGTAGAGCTTGGGCTGAACGAAAGGTCCTTTTTTAATGCTTCTGCTCATTAGTAATGCTCCTTTCCGGCTTATTTGCCGTTACGACGCTTCACGATAAGCTTATCGGAGCGGTTCTTCTTAGCTCTTGTCTTCAAACCAAGAGCGGGTTTACCCCAAGGAGTAACAGGACCGGGACGACCGATGGGTGATTTACCTTCACCACCACCGTGGGGGTGGTCATTGGGGTTCATTACAGAACCACGAACTGTAGGACGGATACCCATATGACGTGTACGACCTGCTTTACCGATTTTAACGTTTTCGTGATCAAGGTTACCAACCTGACCTACAGTAGCCATGCACTGTACAGGAACGTTACGAAGTTCACCGGAGGGAAGTCTGAGAAGAGCGTAAACGCCTTCCTTAGCCATAAGCTGAGCTGCGTTACCTGCTGCTCTTGCAAGCTGACCACCTTTACCGGGGTAAAGTTCAACGTTGTGAATGAATGTACCAACAGGGATATTTGTAAGAGGAAGCGCGTTACCGGGCTTAATATCTGCTGTGGGACCTGCAACAACTGTGTCGCCTACTTTGAGACCAACGGGAGCAAGGATGTATGCTTTCTCACCATCTGCATACTCAATGAGAGCGATATGTGCTGAACGGTTGGGATCGTATTCAAGAGTTTTAACTGTTGCTTTAACATCAAACTTTGTTCTCTTGAAGTCGATTACTCTGTACTTTCTACGATTTCCGCCACCACGATGACGAACTGTAATTCTACCATAGCTGTTACGACCTGAATTCTTTTTAAGAGGCTTTAAGAGGCTCTTTTCAGGAGCTACCTTTGAAAGTTCTGAGTAATCTGTTACCGACATGTTACGTCTTGCGTTTGTTGTCGGCTTAAACAATTTAATAGACATTATATTCACACTCCTATAATGGTTTTGCGGAGAATGTCAACTCCATACTATACCATAACGGGTATAAGTTTAAATCAGATTACATAATTCCGTCGAAGAAATCAATTGTTTTTGAATCTTCTGTGAGAGTTACAACAGCTTTTTTCCAAGAAGCCTTATAGCCTTCGAATCTGCTGTATCTTCTCTTCTTACCTTTAACGGTAAGTGTGTTTACCTTGGCAACCTTAACACCAAAAAGCTCTTCAATTGCTTTTGCAATTTCAACTTTGTTAGCATCGGGTGCAACTTTAAAGGTATATTTTTTGAAAGCAACGCCCATCATAGAAGCTTCTGTGATAATAGGCTTAATGATAATGTCCTGTGCGAGTTTCATTATGCATATACCTCCTCAATCTTTGTAACGGAGTCCTTGAGAACTACGAGTGAATCGCAGTTAAGAATATCGTATACATTAAGAGTATTAACGGTAGAAACCTTTGCGCCCTCAATGTTTCTGATGCTCTTGTAAATAACTTCGTTGTTTTCAGGAAGAACTACAAGAACTTTCTTACCTGCTTTAATAGCAGCAAACATTTCTGCCATTGCTTTTGTTTTGATAGCATCAAGTTTGATGGAATCAAGAACGATCATTTCATCTGCAGCAACCTTTGAAGAAAGAGCAGACTTCATAGCAAGTCTTCTAACCTTCTTGTTGATTGAGATGCCATATGTGCGGGGCTTTGGACCGAGAGCGATACCACCGTGATACCACTGAGGAGCTCTTGTTGAACCCTGTCTTGCACGACCAGTTCCTTTCTGGCGCCATGGTTTTTTACCACCGCCGCTAACTTCGGAACGAGTTTTTGTGGACTGAGTGCCCTGACGCTGGTTTGCTAAGTAACCAACTACAACAAGGTGCATAGCTGACATATTGGGCTCAATAGCGAAAATAGAATCGTTGAGCTCGATGCTGCCTGCAGCTTTACCTGCCATATCAAGTACTGATAATTTACTCATCTGTTACACTCCTTCCTTACGCTTTTTTTACACTGTCAGCGATAACAACGATGCCACCTTTGGGACCGGGAACGGAACCCTTGATAGCAATAAGGTTGTTTTCTGCATCAACCTTAACAACGCTGAGGTTTTGAACAGTTACACGCTCTGAACCGAGGTGACCTGCCATCTTTTTGCCTTTGAAAATACGAGCGGGGTCAATAACACCTAAAGAACCACCATGTCTTGCAACAGGACCTGTACCGTGTGACTCTCTGAGTCTACCGAAGTTCCAGCGCTTGATAACACCAGCAGTACCTTTACCTTTGCTCTTGCCTACAACGTCAACATACTCACCAGCAGCAAAAATGTCTGCTTTAAGAATGTCGCCAACGTTAACAGCAGAAGTATCAGCGAGTCTGAACTCTTTGAGTACCTTCTTAGGAGCAACGTCCGCTTTTTTGAAGTGACCACCCATAGGCTTTGTCACTCTGTTGGCTTTTACATCGCCGTAGCCAACCTGAACAGCTTCATAGCCGTCGTTTTCAGTTGTCTTCTTCTGGACAACTACGCAAGGACCAGCTTCGATTACTGTAACGGGAATCATCTTTCCGTTTTCGTCGAAAATCTGTGTCATGCCGATCTTTTTTCCGATAAGACCTTTTTTCATTTTGTTTTCCTCCTTCAGATTATTGGTTGAGTTTCCTCAACATGACCTGCGACCTATATATAATAGGTATATTCAAAATCAAACTTTATATCGGATTAAAGCTTGATTTCAAAATCAACACCAGCGGGGAGCTCAAGACCTGTGAGAGCCTCAACAGTTTTGTTAGAGGGTCTGAGAATGTCGATGAGTCTCTTGTGAGTGTGCTGTTCGAACTGCTCACGAGAATCTTTGTACTTGTGAACTGCACGAAGCACTGTGATAACCTCTTTCTCTGTGGGGAGCGGGATAGGACCTGAAACCTGAGCGCCTGTACGCTTTGCTGTTTCAACGATCTTTTCTGCTGCCTTGTCAACGAGGTTATGATCGTAACCTTTAAGTCTGATTCTGATTTTTTCCTTAACTGCCATTTTTAACGCCTCCTAAAATTATTGGCGGGCTACGCAAGTTTCAACAACTTTCCCGGGCTAATCGCCCCTTCCGTTTAAAAACCGGAATGAAGATTCCGGGATGAACTCACGCTCCGATACAAACTCGTAGCCACAGTTAAGGACGGCAAACGTATTTGTATTCGGTATTTAATCGCCCGGTTTAAAATCGGACATACTCAGTGGAAATTCCCTGCCTCAAAGGGCAGCCACCTCCCACATCGTCGCACCAGCGCATACTTCAGGGCATAATAAAAGTGGGACACGCCCCTTCACGCGCCCCATCATAATACCACATCTATTTCAAGATTGCAATACCTTTTTTGTAATTTTTTTAAAATTTCTGAAACTTTTTTTGTTACTATGTACCAAATAATTTTTATATCGATTTCAGCATTATTTGTCCACACCGGTAAAATATTCCGGGTACTGCGGCATAACAATTGTCTTTATCATATTGAAACATAAAGTACCTTCTGCATAAGAAACACCAATGTTGCCTGTTGTCTTTCCTGTTGCAACAGAAACATTCTTATTCTTATCAATAGAATAAACCTTTGTAAGAGTATCCGGGCTTTTTATAACATTTCCATCCTCATCTCTTTTACCACTAAACTCAAGAACAAAATTATTACCCGTATCAGGCTCGGAATAAATCGCTACAATAAGCTCTTTATCTACACCGTATTTTTCGGAAACAAGTTTTATATATTTATTGTTATGGTGGTCAGAAAGTTTATTTTCACCATTCTTGGTTAACTTCTCGTATTCAGCTATAGGATCATACTGTTCTGACTTTTTTGTGGTAAGGGGTGTTGTAACCTCATCGCCTGCATTTTCTTGAGTATTAGCAACGCCACCTGAAATCTGATTTCCCTGAGAAGCATCAGACTGCTGAGTTTCTTGCCAATCCAAATAACCTTTATCTTCTTTAGTTGTATTAGTAACACCTGCAAGGGTGTACAATGTGGTTTCTTCATTTTTAAGGGTGCCACCACTATCCTTAATTACACCGACAACTACAACGGTCAATATAACAACTACTATAACTATAGCAACTGCAAGAGCGATAACCGCTCCCATACCATTTTTTTTGTTCTCTGTTTTCATAATACTTCTCCGTTCAATCAAATTTCAACTATTTAGCTACTATATATTATAATAGTATATATATATAATTGCAAGACCAAATAAAATTTTTGTTTTTATGAAAAAAAGAGTGCGGAAAACCGCACTCTTTCTGTGAAAACTATTGCAATAATTCACACTAACCTTAGTGTTTGGATAAATTGGGGACTTAAGCAATTGTCTCTTCAACGTTGGGTGTGAAGCTTGCAAATGCCTGAAGAACCATACCGATAAGGGGGAAATCAGCAAGAGCGCCTAAAGTTCCGCCGTACTCAGTAACTACATTACCTTCAGCATCAGTTGTTTCTGTAACTGAGAAAAGTGAACTGATACCATCAGCAATTTCGCCTACATCAAGACCATAGTTAGCGAGAAGCTGCCAAATAGAATCTAACATATTTTTGCCTCCTTTCATACCTATTCTTGATGTGATTTTAACACATATACCACATTTTATTTTTCTAATAAAGAAAATAAAATATATTTTTTTATTTTTCAGCAAAATAACATAATCTGTTTGTTGTTATTTGTTCATCTTTAAGTATTTTTAATGGGTTGGTAAACAACATTCTTTCCAACACATCTTCATTCATTCCATAAGGAAAATTCTCTAAACAAAAAGCTATGTCGGTATTTCTTGTTCTTAAACTGTGTGCATCAGATCCCATAAAATCTGCAAAACCACAATTTATCATCCTTACAGCAAATTCCTGTACTTCTTCCCCGAAAAAGCCTGCAGCTGAACCACTGTTCACCTGGAAAAGAATATCTTTCTTTGTAAGCTTATCTATAGCTGAATAATCCGACAGGAAGAAATCATATCTTTCCGGGTGGGCTATTATAGGACTGAGACCAAAAGACTTTAAATATGAACACCAAGCTTCAACATCCTCAACAGAGGGTTTAAAAAAATCAAACTCAATAAGAATGTATCTTGAACCACAAAGGGAGTATGGTTTAAAATACTTTATATCAAAAATATCGTCATCGCACAGAATCTCAAAACCCTTTTGTAGTTTAAGAGGAATCCCCTCTTCGTCCAATATTTCAGAAAGCCGCTCAAATCTGCGCTCTCTTTCATCGAACAACTCTTCTGAATTCTCCCAATACATAAGATGAGGAGTAAGAAAGAGTGTACCGGTGCCGGTTTCAGCTGCCATATCACACAGTTCAACAGAAGCCTGAAGACTTTGTGCCCCATCGTCCATCCCCCACAAAACATGGGAATGGATATCTATATACTTATCGTTATCCACGAAGTTCACCCTTTTCAGATTTTTCTTTATCTAAGTTTTCCCTCTCTACCAGCGCTTTGTTCCCGATTACACCCTCATCATACATCAATTTGAGGATAATCACTGTAAGTGGTAAAATAATAATTCCAAATGCACCGAAAGCTCTTGCACCAAGGAACATTGCAGCAATGGTAACAATGGCAGGAAGTCCAACCTGATTCGCAACAAGCTTAGGCTCTATAACCTGTCTTAACACAGTTATAACTGCATAAAGAACAATCAGACCTATACCCAAACCGACATTGCCTGTAACCAAGCTATATACTGCCCAAGGAATCAAAACAGTACCTGTTCCTAACACAGGGATAATATCTACTATACAAGTAACAAAAGCTATAATCGCAATATAGCCCCCCTTGTAAACACCTATAAGCTTCATAAAAGAAAGACCAATTGCCATTTCAAAGAAGGTTATAAGCATCAGTGTTGCATAGGCTTTGAAAAGCTTTGAAACACCCTTAGTGATGGTGCGTTTTGTATTAATAAGTTTTTCACGACTTTCTGTTCTGCAAAACCCAAGAAGCATTTTCTTTATAAGCTCATAATCAGAAGTCATAAAAACGCAGGAAACAACTGTAACTAAAAGAGACAGGAAAAGTGACGGAATCCCTTTTACCACATTCCACGCACCACTGATAGGCGCAGATAAGACCGACAAATCTACACCCAAGCTTTCATTTCCTATTTTATCAAAGAAATCAATCGCATAGCCACTCAATGCATCGCTTACGCCTGCCGGAAGCTTTGTAAGCAGCTCCATAACAAACTCTTCTGCTGTTTCAACCAAATCGGAAACAGAAGAAAAGCTACTGAACATATATGTGAAAAATTCTTTTAACTCACTACCCAAAGCAAAAAGCAAACCTGCAGCAGTGCCGATTATTAAAACAACTATAAGAAGCACCAAAATAATCGACACAGCACTATGCGCTTTAATATGCAATTTTTTAGTTATCGCTTTTATAGGTCTTTGCAAAAAAACAGAAAGAGCAGCAGCGAACACAAAAGGAAATATATAGCCAAAAGCGTAGTTTATTGTAAAGTAATACAAACCGACAAAAATCGCTACATAGATAAAATTAATTATAAATGTTTTTCGTTTTTGTATAATTGCATCCATTTAAATCACTCCTAATACAATTATAGCTACTACAATTAAGCTTATTTTAAACTAAAGAGATTAATAATACAATAAAAAGATTGCTTTTTTCATAATTTTTTAATATTTTTTGCATTTTTTTGATTTTGCTCTTTATTATCCGGAAAAATTATGATAGAATATCTTGGTATATATTATTATTTCAATTACGGAGGTATCCGAATGCAGATAGCAATTATGGGTTTTGGCACCATAGGTTCAGGTGTAGCAGAACTTTTACTCAAAAACCAGAAAAGCATCGTGGCAAAAAGCGGACAAGCATCTCTTGAAATCAAACACATTCTTGATATAAGAGATTTTACCGGTCACGAGCTGGAAAAATATTTCACCAAGGATTTCAATGACATCCTCAATGACCCTTCAGTTGGCATTGTTGTTGAATGTATGGGTGGTACAGAACCAGCTTACGAATATGTGTCAAAAAGTCTTATGGCAGGAAAAAGTGTTGTATCCTCTAACAAAGAGCTCGTTGCTGCAAAAGGATACGAGCTTCTTGAAATGGCAAAGGAAAACAATGTAAACTTCCTTTTCGAAGCAAGTGTTGGTGGTGGTATTCCGATTATCAGACCCATCAGCCAGTGCCTTGCTGCTAACGAAATTTGCGAAATAGCCGGTATTCTTAACGGTACAACCAACTTCATTCTTACTAAAATGATCGTTGACGGAATGGCCTTTGAAGACGCTCTTAAATTAGCTCAGGATAATGGTTATGCCGAGCGTGATCCCTCTGCTGATATACTGGGTCACGATGCAGCAAGAAAAATATGCATACTTGCATCTCTTTGCTTCGGCAAACACGTTTACCCTGATTTTGTTGAAACAGAAGGTATTACAAACATAACCCCCGAGGATGTTGAATATGCTAAAAACTGGGGTGGAGTTATTAAGCTTATCGGTCGTGCTCAGAAGCTGGATGAAAACAGCATAAGCGCAACAGTTGGTCCCTGCCTTATACAGAACCACAGTCAGCTTGCATCTGTAGATGATGTTTTCAATGCAATTCTTGTCCGTGGCGATGCTATAGGTGATGTTGTTTTCTACGGTAAAGGTGCAGGTAAGCTACCTACTGCAAGTGCAGTTGTTGCTGATGTTATTGACTGTGCGAAGCATACAGCCAGAAGAAAAGCATTTGGTTGGGGTCCCACAGAAGACAACTATGTTATAGACCCTGTTCTTCAGAGCACTGCTCTTTATGTAAGAGCCGAAACTGAAGATTACATAACAGCATTCAATGAAATCAACAAAACCTTCGACTCCCCTCTCATCCTTCACAGAGAAAATGCTGAAAAGAATGAAATTGCATTTGTAACACCTGTTATGAGAGAAAAGGAAGCACGTAATGCAGTTACAAAGCTGCCCATTGAAGTTAAATCAATTCTTCGAGTTCTTGATTATTAATTTATAGGAGGAACATTTATGGCTGCTTGCCCTAAATGCGGAAGACATTTAAACATTTGGCACATAAAAGCTGAATGTCCCACCTGTGGCGTTAATATCCCCAACTACGATTGGGAAGTTCGGCTTAACGAAGATGCCGAAAACGCAAAAATCGCCTGGGCAAAATTCAATAAATTTACCGGCAATTTTAAAAGTGCTTTATTTGGAAATAAATTAAGAATATTCCGTTTTATTTTTACATTTATTCCCTTGGTTGCATTAATATTACCATTGGCAAACTATAGCATCAATCTGCCTTTTGTATTTGCAGATTCTGTAAATATGACACTTGTAGATTTCACTCTCAACACCTTACTAAAGCTTAACTGGGGCTCTCTTATAAGCCTTGTCAGCTCCGGTATTGTAGGAGCGCCTACCGGAATGTTATTTATAGCTGTTTTACTGCTTTATCTTGCAGTTATTTTTGGTGTTTTGAACTTCATATTTGTTTTGCTCAGAGCACCCAAGCTTAAAGCCGGTTTTAACATTACAATGTGTGTTTTATCAACTATTTGCTTTGCTGTAGCTGCTGTACTTTTTACAATTTGCGTATCATTGGTAGCAAACACCAGCATAGGCTTTATTACAGGCTCAGTTCAATACGGTGTATTTGTTGGTATTGCACTTTTTGCGCTTAATGTTGTACTTAATACTTTGACAAACAAAGGCTTTAAAAAACAAAGGAACGAACAAACATAATACATAAAACTCAACCCCTTACAGTTCAATTAACTGTAAGGGGTTAATATTTTACCACATATAAAATTGTGAATTCGGGTCATAAGGATTGTATGGTCTTGTATGATGATAATTTACCGTTGGGGTGGGATCAGCAGGCAAAGAAACAGTAGGCAACTCCACAGTACTGCCCGGTTTATTCCCTATTCCACTTGAATTTGAACCAAAATTATTATACGCCACACCCTCGTAAGGAGATGTTGGATTTGGCGGGTCAACCAAATCAGGTTCCTGTATATTAATCCTGTTCAAAGAGTCACTTTCTAAACCATCATCCTCATTCTCAAACATACTGTCATCAAAAACCTCTTCTGTTGTTGCAGCAGGTTTTTCTTGCTGTGCTACAACAGACTGTGCAGGTCTATTAGTTAAAGGCTCAGTTTCAGCTTTGGTAGAAGGTTCTGTTGTCGGTTCAGTTGTCGGCTCTTTCGCATGCTCTGTTGTGGGTTCTGTAGTTTCTTCTACAACCTCAATATCTTCTTTAAGAGCTTCCTTCAAAGGTGCTTCCGGCTCAGTCATAAAGCACAAGGAAACGCCAATACATATGGCAAGAGATGCAAAAACAAGAAGCTTACTTGCTTTCTTATATTTTATTACGCTTTTAATCCTTGTTTTTATACTTACTTCACCAAAAGCTATAGGACAAGCAGATAAAGCAACCCTGCTAACACCTAAATCCAACAATGCTTTTGCATATTTTTTACATTGGTCTGCATTATATTTTTTTATTACGCTTTCATCACACGAAAGCTCAATATCCTTGCACAGCAGAAAATATGAAACCCAAACCAACGGATTAAACCAATGAATACACAAAACAATAAAGCTAAATGCTTTTATAATATGATCTGCATATCTTATATGGGTTTCTTCGTGGTGTAAAACACAATTCAGTGTTGCCTCATCCAAACCATAAGGTACATAAATCTTTGGTTTTATAAAGCCACAAACAAAAGGTGATTGTATTTTTTCGCTTTGATAAATATTTCTTCTTATCAGAACACCATCAACAATTCTCAATTTCAGTTTTATGTAGCTGATGCTTCCGTACAACAAAAAAGCAACTACCACTACAGCCCACAAAATTGGTACAATATCGGCAAATGACAAGCCTTCTTTAGTTGTAGCAGCAACCACCTGTCCTGCAACACTGTCTGCTGTCTGAGGTATTTTATCAGGAACAAGGCTTAAAACGCTCTTAAAAGAAAAAGGAATAACAAGCCTTAATCCAACTAAACCCCATAATATTTTACGGAAATACATAGGTGACTTCTGCAAAAGAGCGCGGACTATAATAACAGCTACTATAAGCCATGCCGAATCAACAGACATCGAGAGTATTTCGCCAAATATCTTTTCCATTTTATTTATCTTCTCCAAGGAGCTTTTTTAATTCGGTATAATCTTTTTCGGAAAGCTTCTGCTTCTTTGCAAATGCTGCAATAAACGCAGGTAGAGAACCTTCAAACTTCTCTTCAAACAATTCGTTCATTTCAGCGAGCTGAATTTCCTCTTTACTCACAAGTGATGTGATTGTTGAGCCTTCCTTTTTAAGAACGCCCCTGTCCCCAAGCCTTTTAATGACTGTGTATGTAGTTGTTCTTGCCCAACCTAATTTTTCTTTACAGATATCAGAAATTTTCGAACAGGTTATGGGCTCATTTTCCCATAAAATAAGACAAAATCTGTATTCGCTTTCAAAAACCTTTGGTGTATCCATTTCTTTGACCCCCTATTATTCTATTGCATTACACATAAATTATAATACATTTGTAATATTTTGTCAACTGACCATAAAAAAGAGTCTGCTATTTATCACAGACTCTTCTTTATTCTTATTATCCTATAAACTCTATATCAGTTTTAAACTCTTTATTTCTCACATCATAAGCCTTCATTATATCTTCTTCAAAAGCAAGCTGAGGATTTTCTATACCTAGCTTTCCTAAAAGATGTTTTGTAAACAAAGGATTTTGAATCAAGAATGGTCCTAAAAGATATGTTCCATAAAGGTTATTTCTTTTTATACCCTCTGTTTTAGCATCTATAAAAGAGCCAAAGCCTTTAGTTACAGATATAAAAGAATCCTCCTCTTTTATTCCGTAGGAATGTGAAAAACGACTTGTGTAACCAACTATTTCAGTTTCTTCAAATTTACCTAAGAACAAGGAATTGTGCCTTTTAGGAATAGTTCTTTTAGCATAAAAATCAACAATACCAAGAGCTTCAATCTTTTCACCATCGGGCTTTTCAATATAGTTGCCCATAATTTCAAAGGAGTTGCCTGTCATAAGAAAGATAACGCCTTTTTCAATCAGCTCCTCAATTCTTGCCTTATGGTCTTTAAGACGGGAAAGAATTCTCTCCTGGTTGGACTCACTACAAGAACCAAAATACACCATATCCACATCTTCTGTTAAAAAATGGGGCATCTCACTTACCGGAGTTTTAATAAACTCAGCGTCAGGTAAGCACATTTCAAAATAACGCATATTTGCCTTATCACCGAACAAGCAACAAATTTCGGGATATAAAACCTCTATTTTCATACTTGTTCACCACCTTTATATGCCTTTGCAAACTCTGTTTTAATTTTTGCTTCAACCTCACAAGCAAGGTCGTAGGTGGAAGTATCATGAAGCAGATAAAGCTTATCAATATCCTTATCCATAATATCAACAGCCTTAAATTCATCCTGTTCACAAAGGATTCTGTCTTCAGGTATTCCTGCAATAAGACAGCGTAGCTTGTAGTCATAACAACGGGGACCTGCAAGAACAATCTGCTTTACATCGGGCGTATTCAAAAACTCGAAGTCAACGTCATAAATCCAACCAACAAATTCAGAAGAGTCTCTGCGCTCAAATAAATCGTCAATCATAATAAAAACTGTTCTTGCTCCGTTTTCATGACCTACAAAATCGAAGGTACGTGAGCAGGAAACAGAATTCTGCCCCTTTGCCATAGTTCTGACAATTTCAGTTTTTCCTGCCTTTGCCTCGTTGTAACGAGTCTGGGTAACACTGATTTTTGCCATATACTCCTTAACCTTATCAAGTTCAACACCAAACTCAGACATAAGGCTTATTGCTGCAAGTTCATTGTAAATGTTGTAAAGTGCTCTGTTAACCATCGGGTAAACATCTTCTTTTCCTGCGTGCTTAACAGTTATAGTCTTATTGTCATAATCAATGTTGGTAAGTCTGTAATCAGCCTCATAGGATTTAAAATCACATTTAGGACAATAAGCATTACCGATATGATGATATCTTAAATAATTAAATTTAAGCTTTTCATCACAAACAGGACAAATAGAAAAATCGTTGATAAGATTAACACATTCTGTTACATCTGTATCAAGCTTATCAATACCAAAATAAACCCTTGGATTATCCTTTAAAAGCTGAGAGGACTGCAAGCAGTCTGCATTAAGAACAAGCTTTGTTTCCTTAGGTACATAGGTATCAAGAACGCTGAAAATATACTCAGGATGTGCATTTCTTTTTATAGAATCACGGAAAAGATTTGTAACAATAAGATAATCAGGCTTAATAAACGGCATAATAAGTCTTGAAAATCTTTCATCAACTTCTAATACAAGTGCATCTATTTTAGGCTTACCAAAAATGTTTACACTATGTGTCAGAGCTGTTGCTACACCTGTATTAATATTTGAGCCGTATCGATTTGAAACAACCTTCATTCCGCTTTGTGACAGAATATCGGCTACCATATTTGTTGTGGTTGTTTTACCGTTTGTACCGGTAACGCAAAGAACATTAGGTGATTTTTTTGTTCTTGCAAGGTAATCGGGACAAATTTTTAAAGCTATAAAGCCAGGGTACATTGTTGCATTTCTTTTTAAAAGACGCAACAACACAAAAACAGCTTTAGATGCCCAAAGAGCTATAAAATATCTTAAAATTCCCATTGGAATTATTCAACCTCCGAGGTGCAATGAGGACAACGAGTTGCTTCAATATTGATTTCTGTTTTGCAGAAGGGACATACCTTTGTAGTGGGAGCTTCTTCAACAACAGGTTCCTCTTTTTTGCCCAAGCTTCTGATTTTATTAATACCCTTAACGAGAAGGAATATAACAAAAGCAGTAATGATAAAATCAATAACAGCCTGAATAAAAAGACCATAGTTTAATGTTGCAGCTCCTGCTTCCTGAGCAGCAGCAAGGGTTGCGTATTCGCCACCATCAAGAGCAATAAACAAATCGGTAAAAGAAACTTTACCTGTTAAAAGAGAAATTGCAGGGGTAACGATATTGGTTACAAGGTTATTAACAATTCCGGAGAAAGCACCACCGATGATAACGCCGACTGCAAGGTCAATGACATTACCCTTTGAAATAAAATCCTTAAACTCCTTAATGAAACCTGTTGTTTTCTGAACAGCTTTGTTGTTTTTCATAAAAAAACCTCATTTCGTATGAATTATGATAAAATTATCGGTGGTATTATACCATACAAATACAGTTTTTCAAATACTTTTTACAAAAATATTGCGTTATTTATAGTTATGTTGTATAATCCGGGTGTAAAAAATGATTTTTCAAAGAAAGAGGTGCAATTTATGATTTTAACTGCTGACATAGGTAACACTAACATAACATTAGGCGTCTACGAAAATGATGAAGTAATTTGCATTTCCCGTCTGGCAACCCAACGACACAGAACAGCTGAACAATATGCAATTGAATTAAAAGCTGTATTTGAACTTGAAAAAATCAATACCGGTTTTGAAGGTGCTATAATTAGTTCTGTTGTTCCTGAGCTTACAAGAGTTTTTAAGGATGCAATAAAAAAAGTAACTAATTGTGATGCACTTGTAGTTGCTGCCGGTATAAAAAACGGATTAAAAATCACAACAGATAATCCCAAAGAATTAGGGGCAGATTTAGTTGCCGGGGCAGTGGGGGCAATTGCACAATACGAACTCCCATGCCTTGTCATGGATTTAGGTACTGCAACAAAAATTTCGGTTATTGATGAGGGTGGCATTTTTGCCGGTTGCACCATCGCCCCCGGTATTGGTATTTCCTTAGATGCCCTTTCTTTACGAACATCACAGCTTCCTGCCATTGAGCTTTCAGCTCCTGCACACGCTATAGGAACAAATACAATTGAATGTATACGTTCAGGAACTGTATTAGGAAATGCAGCTATGCTTGATGGTATGGCAGACAGACTTCAAAAAGAATTAGGCAAACCTATTAAGACAATGGTTGCAACAGGTGGTCTTGCAAAGGAGATTGTAGCTTGTTGCGAAAAAAAAATCGTTTTCAATAAAGACCTTGTTCTCCAAGGACTTTTAGTAATATACAAGAAAAACAGGTAAAAAGCAAAAAACTAAACGCATTATATCTCTATGAGAATAGTAGCAAAAGGAGTTTTATTATGAAAAAGAAAAAACAGCTTGTTCGTCTTGTTTTGTGTGCCTTGTTTGCGGCTTTGATAGTTGTTATGACATTCACACCGTATTTAGGCTACATAACAGTAGGCATTATCGAAATAACAACACTTCATATGGTTGTTATTTTCGGTGCAACAGTATTGGGGGCAAAATATGGCGCTATACTTGGTGGCGTATGGGGACTTACTTGTATAGCAAGAGCTTTCCAGTTCGGTATAATCCCCTTCCAGAATCCTATGGTTTCCCTTGTTCCCAGAATTATAGTTGGTCTTGTAGCAGGTCTTGTATTTTTAGGTCTTTCCAAAACCAAATGCAAAAAAGCAATTGCTTTAGGAATCAGTGCACTGTTAGGAACATTAACTAACACCGTTCTTGTATTAAGCTTTCTTCAGATATTCGGTGGCTTTGAAGTTCTTTTCGGTGAAGCTGCAAAAACCTTAGATGTTATTATAGGTACACTTATCAGTACTAATGGTTTAATCGAGCTTATTGGCGCAGTAGTAGTTGTACCTGCTCTTTATTTAGCAACACAAAAATATTTCAAAGACAAAATATGAATTTTCAATTATCCTGTTTTTCTGTAATAAACAAAAAACTGTACCACCCGTTTTGAGTGGTACAGATTTTTTTATTTTTCAGATTCTTCACTAACTGATGTTATATCATCATAGTATTCAAACCCTTTAAATTTCATTGCCTTACAAAAATCTTCTGTCTCTGCAATGAAGGTGTCACTGTCAGTTCCTGTAAAGAGAACCTTATATACATTTTTGGAGTTTTCAAAGAAATACAACACTGAAATGTTACCATCACTTTTCATAGTGAATCTGCAAGTTCCTTCAAAATCTTTTCCTAAATCAACTTCTTCTTCCCACTTAACCTTGGTTTCACCCGCAGCAAGCTTATCATAAAAAGTTTTGTTCATTGCATAGTAGTCTGAATAGAAGTATTTTACAACACTAATTTCACAGTTCTGTTTTTTACTTTTATTTGTAAATTTACCAAAAGTTGAGGAGTCAGACTTCCAACCTTCCGGAAGTGTTAATTTAAAGCCGTAGTCCTCTATAGTACCATCTTGTTCTATTGGTTGGAACTGTTGATAAACAGTTTCTTTTTCACCGGATTTATTTGTAACCTGCTTACCATCTTCATCAGTTGCATATACAACAAGTCTACCGTCCTCAGCAAGTACCCTTTCACCGTTTTCATCTGTTACAAATTCAAAATCATTTTCATCAGCATAAACGCCTTGCTCTTTTTCACAAGCTGCGAAAACACATACAAAAAGAATTGTTACAATTGCGAGAACCGCAACTATTTTTTTACTCAATGGAATTACCTCCGTTTAGAAGTACAGAGTGGTTAAACCACTCTGCAACTAATCGATATAAATTAAATTATTTTGCTTCTGCTGTTTCAATAGGACTTGTAGGTAAGCCACTATCCCAGGTAACGTCGTAGTTAGCTCTGTCCTCAAGTGTAAACATAACACTTACATCACCATAGCTTTCAAGTGTTCCTGCACCTGTCATATATGCAGTTACATTTGCAGCCTTATAGTAATTGATGTTTGTAATTTCATTTGTAAGTCTGTCAACTGTTGCAGTAATTTTACAGCCACTGTAAACAACATCATAATCATTAAGTACAAGATATTCCTTGGTCTTAGCAAACTCTTCGGATGCAAGGATTTCTTCTTTATCACGAAGATCAAAAGCTTTTGTAAGAACATTCTGAGCTTCAGCGCTGGTAAGATCATTAAAAGCGATTGTTATAAAATACTTATCGCCAATTTCTTTGATTGTTGCATAATCAATATCTTCTGCAGTAAGCTCAGAAGCCCAGGATTCACCCTTTACAAAAAGTGTTTCGGAGTTATCTTCACCATAGTTGATATTACCGGAGCTTTCTCTGATGTCATCAAGGATGAGGTCTTTTATTCCCTTTGCTGCATCATTGATAGCTTTAAGTGAATCATCAATTTCTTCTGCATCCTCTGCGCCCTGCTTAGTAACTTTAAGGCTATCATTGGGAACATTCTTTTCTATACGGTAAGAAACAGCAGGTTTGTATTCCTTTACGCCATTAACAAGGCTATTGAAATATGCAAGGACCTCTTCACTTGTTTTACCTACAGTAACTGCACTTTGTGTGTATTCTGCTTCCTCTGTGGAATAAACCTCAACAGTTTCGCTGTCTGTATCAGAAGAACCACAAGCAGTAAGAGTCATCAAAAGTGCGCTTACAAGCAAAATAGCTGTAGCAATTGTAAATATACGTTTCATTAGGTTTGACCCCTTTCGATATTTAGTCGGTATTTCAACCTATTCACCAACTGATTATACCACAAATTCCTCTATAACAACAGTTATTTTTAATATTTTTTCATATTTGTATAAAAAGCACAAAATCATCAACTTTCATTTGTTGTTAACAACTAATTTCTATATATATTTACCATTTGACATTTATTCTAATCAGCAATATAATAACGAATATAAATTTTATATGGAGTTTAGATATGGCTGTACAAAAAAACAAAATCAAAAACAAACGCACAAAAGAACAAAAGGCATTTAATTTTCTTTGTATTATGATGGCTTTTATTGTAATTTTTGTTGCTGTGGTTTGTGTTTCAGTTGATAAAAAGAATGACTCGTTAAAAGAAAAAGAGTCTTCCGTTTCTCAACAAACTCAAACAACCACAAAAAAAGAAAACAAGAAGGATACGAATAAACCAAACAAAAAAGAAACCACTACACAAGGCGAATCAACCACAGAAACAAAACCTGAAACTACTGCGCCCACCACAACCCAACCGGTTACTGCTGTAGTTGCAAAACCCGGTACAATTGATAATCCTAAAATCATAACAATAGACGAAGAAAAATGGTATCTGACACTTGTTAACTCAGGCTATAGAATCCCCGACAGCTATGAACCCGATTTAGTCTACGTGTGTAGTAGTGGTGAACGACTTGACAGAAAGGTTGCTGTACATTACGAAGAAATGTACAATGCGGCAAAAAAAGATGGTGTTGATCTTGCCCCCTGTTCAGGTTACCGTTCATACGAATTACAGGAACGAAACTACAACAACAAGGTCAGCTTCTTCGAAAGTCAGGGTTATTCTACAAAGGAAGCAAAGGTAAAAGCAGCAACAATTATTATGCCCCCCGGTTCTTCCGAGCATAACCTGGGCTACGCTATGGATATTGTTTGTGTTGATGAATGGTTTGAGGGTACTGCTGAATTTAAATGGCTTACAGAAAATGCTGCCGATTATGGCTTTATAATGAGATACCCAAAGGACAAGCAGGATATCACAAAGGTTATTTACGAGCCTTGGCATTGGAGATATGTTGGTGTTGATTTGGCTAAAGAGCTTAAAAGCAGTGGTCTTGTTTTAGAGGAATATATGGGAGTGGCATAAAATGATTGGAATAAAAGTTGAAAAGGCACATGGCGAATATGACCCCGGTACCAGTAAATTCTTCGGCTCACCAACAATGCCTGAAGAGTGGCTTGCCGATGGTACAATTGGTGACGAAGATTTCTTTTTCTGCCAATTAAAGCTGTCAGAGTTTAAAAAATACGATAAAGAAAATCTCACAAATCACAAAGGCTTTATTTATATTTTCCTAACAGAAAACAAAGGTAGCTTTATCCCGAATGTGCAGTACTACGAAAACGAACCGGACACTTTAATTGACGATTTCAACGCCGGTTTTGAATTTTTGGGGGATGTTGAAACGGATTATTCAATAGACTTTTTTGAAACCGATGAAGCGGAAGATGGCACAAGAATTTTCGTTCAAAACGGAGAAGAAATAACCCTCTTACAGTATGACCCTCTGGACGACGGAATGCCCGAATTTCTTCAGGACACAGAAAAAATTGCATATATTAAAATAAATACTTCAGATTTAAAAAAACTTGATTTTTCTAAAGTTGAATTTTCAATAGAATAAACCAACGGACAGTTACAACCACCCTAATTTGTAACTGTCCGATTTTTTATTTTATTTCAGCGATTGTAACTCCGTTTTCCCCCTCACCAAAAGTACCTAAACGGAAGGTTCTTATTCTTGGATCGCCTTTAAGGAATTGGGTAACACCTGCCCTGAGAGCACCTGTTCCCTTACCATGAATAATTGTACATTCCGTAAGACCCGAACGAAGCAAATCATCAAGGAATCTGTCAAGGACAATAATTGCCTCATCAACCATAAGACCTCGCAAATCACAACGATTATTAATTGTCATTGTAGATTTACTTTCGCCCATTACTCTACCGGTTGAAACCTGTCTTTTTTTAGTATCCTTCTGCTTCGGTTTCTCTACAAGCCTGAGAGACTCTTCCTTTACTCTCATTTTAAGCATACCGGCGGCAATTTCGACAGTACCCTTTTTATCTTTAAGAGCTGTAACACTTGCATTTTTACCTATAGTTTTACAGTAAACCGTGTCCCCGATTTCAAGGGGTCTGGGAAGAACATAATCCTCGTCGTCATCTATTGAATCAAAAACGGGATTGACTGCACTATTAATTGCATTCAGGTGTGCATTAACCGAGCTTTTAGCTCTACGAGCCAAATCAGCTGCATCCTTTGTCTGTTTAGCTTCTTTTTTCAGTTTTTCAACCTCATTCAGAAGCGCATTAGCCTCTCTTTTTGCTCGTTCAACAATTCTCAAGGCTTCACCCTGAGCATTTTCTAATTCCCTGTTACGCCTGAACTCTGCATCCTTGAGAAGCTTCTCTGCTTTCTCCTTATCTGCTTTTGCTGCTGCAGTAATTTCCCGTGCTTTAAAATGCTCAGCTTCCATTTCAAGTCTGCTTTTTTCAAGCATATCAACAACATCTTCAAAACGAGTATTTTCCGAAGAAACAAGCTCAGCAGCCCTGTCAATAATTCCTTTGGATATACCAAGTCTTTCAGAAATTGCAAAAGCATTTGAACGTCCGGGAACACCTATAAGAAGTCGATATGTTGGCCTTAAAGAGTTCACATCAAACTCACAAGAACCATTTTCGACTCCGGCAGTTTGCAATGCGTATGCTTTAAGCTCTGCATAGTGAGTTGTGGCAGCAATTTTTGCTCCCTTAAAATGCAGTTCTTCAAGAATAGCCATTGCAAGCGCAGCACCCTCAACAGGGTCAGTACCTGCCCCCAACTCATCTATAAGCACCAAGGATTTTTCATCTGCTGCTTTGAGAATATTAACAATATTCACCATATGTGAAGAAAAGGTTGATAAAGACTGTTCTATACTCTGCTCGTCCCCTATGTCAACCAAAATATTGTCGTAAACACTGACCTTACTTTCATCTCCGGCAGGAATCATAAAACCGCTTGCTGCCATTGCAGAAAGAAGTCCGATTGTTTTAATTGAAACTGTTTTACCACCTGTATTTGGACCGGTTATAACAAGCGTATCAAAATCCGAACCCAAACGGATGTCTGTTGCAACAACCTTTTTAGAATCAATTAAAGGGTGTCTTGCTTTATTAAGCTCTGTAATTCCTTTATCATTTAAAAGGGGCATTGTGGCTTTCATATCATAAGCAAGGTGTGCTTTACAGAAAATTACATTTATTTCCACAGCACACTCGTAACTGCCCTTTATTTCCTCCATAAAGCCCCCTGCTTCAACAGAAAGCTCATACAAAATTCTTTCGATTTCCTGTGCCTCTTTACCCCTTAGAACACGAATATCATTATTAGCCTCAACTACACCTGCAGGCTCAACAAAGACCGTTGCCCCCGTCGAGGATGTATCGTGCACAAGACCTGAAACAGAGGCTCTGTGCTCACTTTTCACAGGAACTACATATCTACCATTTCTTTGGGTGATTATGGCATCCTGCAACACAGCTTTCAATTTCTGAGAACGAATAAGCTTTTCCAGCTGGTCACGAATACTATTTTCTTTGTTCTTTATCTGACGACGAATAGACGCAAGCTCAGGTGAAGCATTATCGCTCATATCATCTTCTGTAAGAATCGCACCAAAAATCTTATCCTCCAGATATTTGTTGGGCATCAGGGAATTAAAATACAAGTCAATTTTTAATTCATCCTGTCCACCACTGTTGTTGCGCCATTCTCTTATACCACGAACTGTTCTTATAGTTGAACCTATGTCAAGAAGCTCTTTCATTGAAAGAACCCCGCCTGCCGAAGCACGTGCAAGCGAATTGTTGACGTTTTTTAATCCGCCAAAGGACGGACCACCATACTTTGCCAACAATATGTAGGCATTCTCTGTCATATCAATATGGTTTTGCGCCATATTCACACTTGTTTCGGGTCTTATAGAAGCAATAATATCACGGGCATCGTCATTACAAGCCCTTTTCATAGCCTTTTCTAAAATCTTATCATATTCAAGTGCTTTTAAATGTCTGTTTAATTCAATCATAATTAGTCCTTTATAACATTATAAAATTCGAGAGTTTTGAATTTCCTTTGTGTTTTATTAAGTAAATACTCCTCACATATACTGCAAAAATCAGTTAAAGAGTCATTGCTCAGGGTAAACGAAAAAATTTTATCAAAATCTGAAAAAGAAACATACCTCATAGCAGTAACTACGGATAAGCTTATACATTTGTGATAGCTTGAAGGAGTACAATTTTTACAATATATTTTTCCATTTTCAAAATCAAAATACATATACGCTGTTTCGTAATCTCCACATTTTTCGCAAGCTACCAAATCGGGCATATAACCACTTAAAGACATAAGTCTCAATTCTGTTACTGCTTTTATAAAAGCAGGTATTTTTTTATTTTCTTTTAATAACCAAAGAGAATTAAGAAAAAGTCGGAGAACCTCCTCCGACTCAAAGTCTTCTTCGCAAAACTCGTATGCCAACTCACAAAAATACTGAGCCAGCGCCATTTTTTGAACATCGCTTCTAAGCTCAAAAAACACCTCTTTAACAGTTGCATCTTCAACAGAAAAAGCGTCTCTGTTTTTGGTGAAGGTAAAATCTGCATAAACCAGTAACGATGTAGCAGCAAGCTTTTTGCTTTTGGCTTTTTTAGCACCTCTTGAAAAAGCACGAACTATACCGTGCTTGGCAGTAAGCACGGTTATAAGCTTATCGGCTTCACCGATATTCTGTTCCCTTATTACAAGCCCCGAGGCAGTTATCTTCACCAAGCTTCTCCAACTCCGTATTTTTCATATTAACACAATTGCGATATTCTATATAATCTGCAATTTTTCCACCTTTTGCGAACTTCTCCCAAAGCTCTTTTTCGTTCATTTTAATCAACTCCGAGGAATAAAATCTATAGTATTTTATTCCTCGGGTTCTTCTTTATTCTGTAAAAAAGTATACAGTTTTTGCCAATCAATCCAAGCCAAAATTATGGATTAATCCTTCTCGATTACGCCAATCCTCTTTAACCTTAACCCAGCATTGCAGATTAATTTTACACTCAAAAAACTGTTCCAATTCGTGTCGTGCATTGGTAGAAATTTCCTTGAGCATAGCACCTTTTTTACCAATAATAATGCCCTTGTGACTTTCTCTTTCACAATAAATAACTGCTTCAATATCAACAAGCGGCTTATCCTCACGTTCTTTCATTCGTTCAATTGAAACTGCAATTCCGTGAGGAATTTCGTCACTTAATTTATGAAGAAGCTTTTCCCTGATCATTTCTGCTGCAAGAACTCTTTCCGGCTGATCTGTAAGAGTATCCTCAGGAAAGAAAAATTCGGAGGGAGCGGCAAGCTTAAACAATTCTTCCTTCAGCTCCTGCATACCGTCGTTTTCACGAGCACTTACAGGAATAACAGCTTCAAAATCAAGTAAATTTGTAAGCTCAAGTATTCTTCCCATAAGCTCCTGCTTATCAGAGAGCATATCAATTTTGTTAATAGCAAGAACTACCGGTATTCTTTCTGACTTGAGCTTTTTAAGAAGGTCAAGCTCCGCCTCTCTTATTTCCCCTTTTGCTTCGGTAACAAAAAGGCACGAATCAACACCACCAATGCTATCATCAACAGCTTTAATCATTTTTTCACCTAATTTTGTCTTAGGCTTATGAAATCCGGGCGTATCCGTGAAAACGAGCTGAACATTGTCTTCGGTAAGAACACCCATAATTTTTGTTCTTGTTGTCTGGGGCTTGGATGAAACAATAGCCACCTTCTGCCCTAAAAGATTATTAAGAATTGAGGATTTTCCCACATTAGGTCTTCCAACAATTGCAATAAATGCCGTTTTTCTTTCTGTCATTAGTCTTTTCCTTTTTCCTTAAAGTCAAATTTGAATATAAATACAGTAAATGCAATAACACTTAATGCAAACCAAAGTATGTTTACAGGAGCTTCGATATAGTGGTCAAAAAGCATTTTAAATGCAGCAGGTTGCCACAGTATTGAAATACCGCAAAGCACTGCAAAAATTGCAAACACCAAAACAGCTCCTGCCGAAACATCCTTTGAAATTTTGATAGTATGTTTTTTCTCTTTTGAAACGGAGTCATCTGCCTTTTCTATACCCGTGTTAAGCATTTCCCCACCGATAACCAAGCCCGAGGCCAAAAACAATATTGCAAAATCTGTTCTTGATACATCAAAGAAATCATATCTCAAAAGATAGTAGAACATATATACAAGGCAAGTAAGGTGCACTCTGAAGTTTCTTTCATGAGTAACCATCCAGCCAAAGCCTTTAAAAGCATAGATAAAGCTTTTAAACAGGCTTTCAACATCCTTCATTTATTATTCCTCCTCGGAATCCATATAGTATGATTCGTTTCTTTTGAGTCCGAGTTCAGTTAAAACATGTTCTTCTTTTTCACGCATATGTACAGCTTCAATACCACCATTCACATGGTCATACCCTAAAAGATGAAGCATTGAGTGAACAGTAAGAAAGCCAATTTCTCTTTGAAGCGAGTGACCGTAAGTTTTTGCCTGACGGACTGCTGTAGGCACAGAAATAACAATATCTCCCAAAAGACAGGCACCGGTATCAAGGTTTCTGTCATATTCCCCATTTTCTCCTAATGGGAAAGACAAAACATCAGTACTGCTGTCAATATTCCTATGCTCTTTATTAATCTCGTGTATTCTTTCATCATCAACAAATGTTACACTTATTTCAGCCGGTTCGGAAAAATCCTCAAAAGTAAGAACAGCATTACAACAACGTCTTACAAGCAATCTCACACCTGTCGGGATTTTAACCTCTTTCTGGTCATTCGTAATAATTACTTTAATTTTTTCTTTCATTTCTTTTCTTTGCCTCCTCATATTTTTCATAGGCTCTGATTATATCCTGAACAAGCTTGTGTCTTACAACATCTTGTCCGGTAAAACGTACAATGTCTATCTGTTCCATATTTTTAAGGATTTTTGTTACCTCAACCAGACCTGAGCGTTTGCCATCAGGCAAATCAATCTGGGTTACGTCACCGGTAACAACAACCTTCGAATTAAAGCCCATTCGGGTTAAAAACATTTTCATTTGTTCAGGTGTTGTATTCTGTGCTTCGTCAAGAATTATAAAGCTATCATCAAGAGTTCGTCCTCGCATATACGCTAAGGGTGCCACCTCAATATTACCTCTTTCAAGATACTTATTAAAATTCTCTGCTCCCAGCATATCAAAAAGAGCATCATAAAGCGGACGCAGATAAGGGTCAACCTTACTTTGTAAATCGCCGGGTAAAAAACCCAGCTTTTCCCCTGCTTCAACAGCCGGACGGGTAAGAATAATTCTGTTTACCTCTTTTGCTCTGAACGCATTAACAGCCATTGCAACAGCAAGGTAGGTTTTACCTGTACCGGCAGGACCAACACCAATAACAATTGTGTTATTTTTTATAGATTCAACATATTTTTTCTGTCCGAGTGTTTTAGGTTTAACAGGTTTACCTTTACTTGTAATGCAAACGCAGTCACCACTCATTGTAACAAGCTTGTCCTCATTACCGTCATCCACAAGAGAGATGACGTATCTTACATTTTGCTCATTAAGGGTTTCGCCACGGTTAAGAAGCATTAAAAGTCCGTTAATTGCTTTAACTGCCTTACTTACATTTTCAGGCTCACCGTTGACTTTTATATCCGAACCACGACTGATTACATCTACATTAAAAGATTTTTCGATTATTAAAATATTCTCATCAAAGCTACCGAAAAGACTTACCGCCTGCTCCATTCGGTCCACATTAATTAGCTGTTCCGACTCAATTACCTTCTTTATTATTTATTTAGATATACTATTACGTTTAAAGTATAACACACTTTTTGTAAATGTCCACTAAATTTTTTAAAATAAAATATGAAAATGTTACAGTTTTTTACTCTGCAGTAATAGGAGCTTCACAAGCAATATCTTCTATACAAGTTATTTTAGCTTTTATTGTAACGTTTTTCCCTTTCTCTTTTGAATTATATTCAATTTTCTTCAAATCAGTCTGATTGTATTTATCTCTTTTCACCTTCACTGTTTCAAGCAACGCAGAAAGAGCTGCCTGTTCAACAGTAAATTCTACTGATTTATTTTTTTCTTTTAAATTATCCTCCCTGATAATTCCCAAAGGTAAAACTGTATCTCCGCTCCTAAGCAAATTTCTGTCTTCTGTCAGCAAATCACCCTCGGTTTTTGGACCTGTTGGAATTTTCAAAGAATAAGCATATATATAATATCTAGTTTGTTTTTCGCACGTAATCAGAACTGGCTCTGTTAATTTACAATTGCCTTTTACAATATTTTCGGTTTTCGCAAACACCTGTCCTCTCGCATGAGTAAAGCTCTCGCTACCATCAAAATTTTTTATAACACCTGATATAAGCAGTGTATTTTCCGTTACATTATCACCTTCCTTTACCATATTCACCCCTTTATAACCTTTTACCAAAACAATCTCACCTTTTTTCAATGCCACCAGATTAACAGGCTTTTTTGTATCAATTATCTCCTTTGACTCAACAAACTCACTCATTTCTACCTGCGCCTTCCCACCGAAAATATTAAGAGATACCCACAAAAGCTGTTTATATTCGTTCATAAGCTGATTTTGCACCTGAATTATATCAATATCCGACTTCCTTGCACCAATTTTAACACCTAATTCGGCAAGACTTTCTGTAAAGGCTTCTGCATTTACACCTGCAGTTTCTACTATTTCAATTTCCCATATCCCACCGGACATATAAACCCAGAACAAAAAAGACAGCAGAATCCCTAAAACCACGCCACAACGCCATTTATGACGTTTTATAAAACTTTTCAAACCATATTTTTTTATTAACCTTATTGTCATTCCTGAGTTTTCTGCCGGTAAATTTAATGCCTCAAACTCTCGTTCTGTTGTAAAAGCTTTTACCTTTACACCGTCAATTTTAACATTCCAAAGACTTATCCCTTTTAGTTTACATAGATTTATAAACCTTTCAGGAAATCCCCCTTCTGCAGAAAAGTGAACATATCCGTTTAAAAGCCTTAAAAACTGTATCATTTCAAATCCTCTCAAATTCAATACTAACAATGTCACCGGTAATATCAGTCTGACCATAGGCAAAAGTAGAAAGCACCAGATTATCGCCTCTGATTTTCATATTAATTGCACCCAAACACAAAACAACACAGTTTTCTGAAAAATCCAGAACACATTTACAATCAAAAACAAGTATACGTCTGTTACCATACAATTGAACACCTGCATCATCTACAGTTTCCATAATATTCTTTAAAGAATTAAAGCTCAAAACACCACCCCTTTGTTATATTCTTATGTTGCACAAACATAAAATATTTTGGGGTGTCAGCTATGAAAAAAATTTCTTTTTTACTGGTAAAGAACATTGTAAGCTTAACTTTAATATCAATAATTGCTGTTTGTCTCATTATTTATCCAAAGGATACTGCAAAAGGTGTGAAAGACGCTTTTCTCCTTTTGGGTAACAGTTTAATACCATCCTTATTTCCGTTTATGGTACTGTCTTCTTACATATCACAATGCGATATTGCTAATGTCATAAGCAAAATTTTTGAAAAGCCTTTCAAATCCATATTCAGGGTAAGTGGTTACGGAATTATTCCTTTTATTCTTGGTCTTTCAGGTGGATACCCTGTTGGTGCAAAAACAATATCTGAATTTTACGAAAACGAAAAAATATCCCAAAATGAAGCCCATCGCCTGCTATTCTGGTGCATAAACCCCAGTCCGGCTTTTACAATTACAGCTGTAGGAAGCTTTATGTTAGGGAACACAAAAAGTGGACTTATTTTATATGGTTCCTGTGTTCTTGCTTCTTTGACCGTTGGTTATTTCTGTCGTTTTTTATCCGATGGGCAAATAAAAACCATACAAGAAAAATCATATACTGCAAGGAATAATATTTTTGTAAAATCTGTAGCTTCAGGCAGCGAAGGTATGTTTGCCATTTGTGGTTGGGTAATAACATTTTCGGTATTGTCTGCACTTTGCGAATCATTGAATTTACCTTATACACTATCCTGTATAATAAAATCGGTTGGTGAAGTAACTACAGGTTGTAAAAACGCAATTACAGCAGAGCTATCTCTACCTGTGATTGCTGGAATACTCAGCTTTGGTGGCTTTGCAGTCATCTGTCAATGTGCAACTTATTGTACTACCTGTAAATTACAAATAAAACATCTGATTTGTTCACGACTTATAAACGCTTCGTTAAGCGCAATTTACTGTTCTTTTATTTTGAGAGTATTCCCACAATATCAAGAAGCTTCTGTTGTTTTAAGCTCAGGAAACGCCACCATCACCTTATACCACAGCATTGGTGCAACTATAATTTTATTTATTATGTGCACTCTTTTGATTTTAGAGGTTGATAACCACAAAAAAATATGCTAGAATTGTACTGTAATCAGAAATGGTGGTGGTATTGTGGCTCTTAAAATTTTCAATAAAAACACTGAGCCTCAGTGTGCCTTCTGTGAATATGGCTCACCTGTGGATGATGGCAAAACTGTACTTTGTCGTAAAATGGGTGGTATTATGCAAGCTTTTTCAAAATGCAAAAAGTTCAAATACGACCCATTAAAAAGAGAACCAAAGGTTATTACATTTTCAGGTGAATTTTCCAAAGAGGATTTCAGCTTATGACGGTAGAATTTTAAATATTCTATCGTTATTTTTGTTTTTTGTAACATTTCACAAAATGCAGATAGAATACGTTGAGAAATTTTAATGTTATATTTTGCCGATATGACTTGAAAATAACAGAAATAATTAGTACAATATAGAATATATTAAATAAATGGAGGTTTATGTCGTGGCAGATGCATTCGGTATTCCAAACACAATTCCAGTAGGTCCCTTGGGAATCATTGCTACCCCCGGTTGTGAGGAGTTAGCAGAAAAAATCAATAATTATCTTACTTCTTGGAGAGAGGAACGTGAAAGCGAACACAAAGGAACAATCGCTTTCTATGGCTATCAGAGAGACACCTTTATCATTGATGCGGACTTTACAAGATTCGGTTCCGGTGAAGGTAAATGCGTACTTCACGAAACAGTTCGCGGCTACGATATTTTCATTATCTGCGATTGCTTTAACCACGGTTTAACATACAAAATGTATGGTCACGATTGTCACTACTCTCCCGATGAACACTACGCAAACCTTAAACGTGCTATTTCTGCAGTTGAAGGTAAAGCAAGAAGAATTAATGTAATTATGCCTATGCTTTACGAAGGCAGACAGCACAAGCGTTCCAGAAGAGAATCCCTTGACTGTGCTATTGCTCTTCAGGAGCTTTGCATAGATATGGGTGTTGAGAATATTATTACCTTTGATGCTCACGACCCCCGAGTACAGAATGCTATACCCCTTAAAGGCTTCGAAAATGTTGCACCTACATACCAAATGGTAAAAGCTCTTACAAAGAATTTCAAAGACCTTAAAATAGACCACGACCACCTTATGGTTATATCCCCTGACGAAGGCGGTATGGGCCGTTGTATTTATTATTCAGCAGTTATGGGTATTGATCTTGGTATGTTCTATAAACGCCGTGACTATTCCGTTGTTGTTAACGGCAGAAACCCCATTTTGGCTCACGAATTCCTCGGTGACGATGTTGAAGGTAAGGATTGTCTTATTATAGATGATATGATTTCTTCCGGTGACTCAATGATTGAAGTTGCAACAAAGCTTAAAGAGCTTAAAGCAAACAGAATTTTCGTTTGTACAAGCTTTGGTCTTTTCTGCAACGGTCTTGAGGAGTTTGATAAAGCTTATGCTTCCGGAATTATCAATGGTGTTTTCACAACTAACCTTGTTTACAGAACCCCCGAGCTTCTTCAGAAACCCTGGTATTTCGAGGTTGATATGAGTAAATATTGCTCTCTCATTATCGACACACTTAACCACGATTGCTCTGTTTCAAGTCTTCTTAACCCCGCAGACAAAATCAAAGCAAGATTGGAAAGCTACAAAGAAATGCAAAAAAAAGAAGAGCTTTCTCTTTTTGATAACTGATAAATTTCACCATTCAACAAACAGATATTGTTGAATGGTGATTCTTTTTTTCGAATAAATATTTATTGACACCGTAATATAATTATATTATCATTTACTATATAAGAATAAATATATTCAACCAGCTCTTTAAGCCATTCAAGTTGGATGGCTTTTAAAAACTTATTAAAAAGGTGATACTTATGAAGCTTAAACAAGCTGTTTCCCTTCTTGCAGGGGCAGGAACAGGAGTTCTTATAGGAAAAGCTCTGAAAGGCAAGAAAATTTGCCCTGCCTGCGTTGTAAAAAAAGCTTTTGCTGCAACTCAGGTTCATGTTTCAGATGTAGAAAAATACAACAACGGTGTTGCTCTTACACCTCCAATGGGCTGGAGCAGCTGGAACACCTTCAGAAACTCTATTGATGAGAAGCTTATAAAAGATACAGCAGAAGCCATGAAGAAAACAGGTCTTCTTAATGCAGGTTATCAGTACATCAATCTTGATGACTGTTGGCAAAGCTCAATGAGGACACCTGACGGTAAGCTGCAAGGTGACCTTACACGCTTCCCACGTGGGATTAAGCCACTTATTGAAGAAATAAATGAATTAGGCTTCAAGGTTGGTCTTTACACCTCAAACGGTACGCTTACCTGCGAGGATTTGCCCGCAAGTCTGTACAACGAAGCGATTGATGCGGATACACTTGCCGAATGGGGAGTTGAATATTTCAAATACGATTTCTGTCACAATGAAGCAATCCCTACCGTTGCTCCCTCACTTATAAAAATCACTCTTGGTAAACCCGGTGAAGCAGATTTCTGTGAGATGCAGGCTGAACACGGAATAGTTCTTGACGGTGCAAAAATCGTTGCAGACGAAAAGGTTGAGGGTGGTTATATGGTTTCCAACCTTTGTGGTGGTTTAGGCTCCCTCCTTTTTGATAATATCGAAGCTCCTGAAGACGGAGATTACAGTCTTACTATGGTTTTCAGAAAAGGTGGCAATATCAGAAAATTCCTTATTTGCCAGGTAAATGGCGAAAAAGAATATGATTGTTATTTCCCCTCTTCAAAAGGCTTTACACCTGATGGAAGATTACAAATTGTAGTAACACTCAAAAAAGGTCTTAATACATTAAAATTCTACAACCCTGTCGCATCTCGAATGGATTCAGCACAACGCCAATACACCCTTATGGGCAGAGAGCTGCAGAGAGCAACAAAGGAATTTGCCGAGAAAAATGGCACGGTTGAAAAGCCTATTTGCTATTCACTTTGCGAGTGGGGTATGAATCAGCCCTGGAAATGGGGTGCAAAGGCAGGTAACCTTTGGAGAACAACTCACGATATTAAACCCTTTTGGGCATCAATGCTTGCCATTTATGAGTTTAATGTTCGTCTTTACAAGCACGCCGGTATCGGCGCCTGGAATGACCCTGATATGCTTGAGGTTGGCGTTGGACAACTCAATATGGAGGAAAACAAAACCCATTTCACTCTGTGGTGCATGATGGCTGCCCCCCTTATACTTGGCAACGATATAAGAAAATTCATAAACATTGACGGTTCAGTTGATGAAGACAATAAGGTGCTTGAAATACTGAAAAACAAAGACCTTATTGCTATTGATCAGGATAAGCGTGGCATTCAGGCAAAGCGTATTTTCACAGACGGAATCAGTGATATTCTTGCAAAGCCCTTAGAAAACCATGAGCTTGCAATATGTCTCTTTAATAAATCCAACAAGCCCAGAGAAATGTCTGTTTCCATCTCAAAGCTTCATAGCGATGCTTTTATTGATTTACCAATTAAAAAATCTTACGAAGCAACAAATCTTTGGACAAAGGAAAAATTCCTATTAACGGATAAAATAACAACAATTATTGCTCCTCATGGTGTTGCAGTATATAAAATCATAGCAACAGAAGAATAAACAACAAGCTCCCCCTTGGATTTCAAAGAAAATCCAAGGGGCTTAATTTAGTTTAATTAACAGAAAAAAGCCAAAAATATAATATAAAAATAAACTCTAAAAAATAAAAATATTTTGAAAATATAATGACTATTTCATCAAAAGATAGTATAATGAATTGATTTTTTTCGGAGGTGGAGTTATGAACAAGCGTGGTATTCTTGATATGACAACAGGACCATTTTTCAAAAAAATATTAATATTCTCCGTTCCTCTTATGCTGACCGGCGTTCTTCAGCTTGTTTACAACGCTGCTGACGTAATGGTTGTTGGGCGTTTTGCCGGAAGTGCTTCACTTGCAGCAGTAGGCTCAACAAGCTCCCTTATTAACCTTATTGTAAACCTTTTCATAGGTCTTTCAACAGGCGCCGGAGTTGTCACTGCAAGGAATATTGGCGCAAATGCTCCCGACAAAATTCACAAAAGTGTACACACTGCTATGGCTCTTAGTATCGCATCGGGATTTGCCGTTGGGCTTTTTGGTTTCTTTTTATCCGATAAACTCCTAAGTCTTATGGGAACTCCGGAAAATGTTTTGCCTCTTGCAGCTCTATATTTAAAAATTTACTTTTTTGGTGCTCCCGGCAGTATGGTTTATAATTTTGGTGCATCCATTGTTCGGGCTACAGGTGATACTAAACGTCCACTTATAATTTTAGGCTTTAGCGGGCTCGTGAATGTAGTTCTGAATGTTGTGCTTGTTGTGGGCTTCCATTTTGATGTTGCCGGTGTTGCAATTGCCACAATAGTTGCTCAATATATTTCTGCTGTTCTTATTGTCGTAAGACTAAAGCATATAGAAAACGCTTGCAGATTGAATTTTAAGAAAGTCAGAATTTACAAAGAGGAATTAAAGGATATTGTGAAAATAGGTCTTCCTGCCGGTTTTCAAAGTAGCCTATTCTCATTTTCCAATGTGCTTATTCAATCTACAATTAACACCTTCGGTTCTGTTGCCATGGCAGGTAACACTGCAGCCCAAAACGCAGATGCCATAATTTACACCTGTACAAACGCAGTAGCTCAGACAGCTATGACCTTTGCTTCACAGAATATGGGCGCAAGGAAATACGAAAACCTTAGAAAAGTGTATTTTATCTGTTTGAGATTTGCACTTGTTTTAAGTGTTGTACTTGGTGCCATTGGATTCCTTTTCCCTGAATACATCATAGGCATTTTCACAACGGATGCTGAGGTTATTGAAATTGGTAAACAAAGGCTTTATATAATGATGGCAACATATTTTATTTGTAGCTTAATGGATGTTTCAGGCTACCAGATTCGTGGTATGGGAAAATCCCTTGAGCCTATGATAATAACACTTTTAGGCGCCTGTGGTATAAGAGTACTCTGGCTCTATACAGGCTATCCATTAAAACAAGAGCTTTGGAATTTATATCTCTCCTACCCTATTTCGTGGGGCACAACCTTCATAGCTTTATGTATTTGTTTCTTTGTATTTGAAAAACGCATAAGAAAAAAGTCGCAGTAAAAAAAGACTGCGACTTTTCGTTTTATATAATTATTTAATATCAATACCACCAAAAATACAGGTTGCGTGAACTAGTATTGTATAAGGGTTTTCCGGTGAATTTTTATGTTCTTTATTATCAACGCCACCGAATATTGAGGTTGAATGAACCTTAACATTAACGCCTTCTGGGACGAAAATTTCAATCCCACCAAAAATAGCATTGGCTTTGATTACGCAATCCTGCTCAATAAAAGCACCTCTTAAATCACAATCAACGCCACCGAATATTGCATTTAATTCCGTTCCGTAAAACATCTCACCTGAAAAATTTGCAGTTGCACCTGAAAATGTCGCACCAAACTTTTTTGTATCGCCACCAATGTTTTTTACGTTTTCCATAACCTTTTCACTTTTATTACGGAATAATCCACCCAGAATCATTTTAAGTCCAACTGCAACAATGATTACCGGAAGACCCAGTTTCCAAAGCATAGAAAACTCTAAAATTTCCTGACAGCAGAGCAGAAGAAACACACCAACAGCTACACCTAAAAGGTTGCCGAATTTTTCTTTTGAAGTAAATATTCCTATAAAGCAAGGAATTATGATAAAAAGAGTCCACCAGCCCTCAAAGAAAATATCAATATCTGTGATTTCCAGTGCATTAAGCGCAACTATTACGCCAACTGCAACAAGCACAATTCCCCAGATAATACCTTTAAATCTCTTCATTAATATTCCTCCTTTTTATTATTCCTCTACCTGATATTCCACGTCCTCGAACTGCATTGTAACCTCTTCACGGGTAAAGCCTTCAAGGTCATATCTATCGGAATAATAGTTATATTTATCAATGTTAAATGTTGAATCGGGCTTACAGGTAATCATAGTACATCCTCTTTGAGACCCCTCTTTTGCAATGCCAATGTATGCAATGTAATCTATGCTGTAGCCACAGCTAAATGTAATCCCCTTATATTCAGCTGTAAGATTATTGTAATGGTCATGACCGTGATACATTGCCTTAGTTGAATCAAGCTCAAGCATTTTTTCAAAAAGCTTATCCTCGCCAAAACCACAGTATACTCTTCTGCCACCTTCGCCTATTATACCATCGATATATTTAAAATTTTCAGTGTCTTTAAAATCATTTTCAACAAATTCGTTCCAGGCCTCGCTCAACTCAACCAAAGGAATATGGAAGAAAGCCTGTGTTTTAACATTTTCGGCTGTTTTGTTGAGTTTTTTATTTTCAGCATTCATTCGTTTTATTTCAGCTTCATACCATTCAACCTGATTATCGTGAATATTGTCATAAGTACCCTTCCAGCTTGTAATCATACGATCATCAACATAAGATAGAGAGTCAATTAAAATCAAGCCCTGAGTAATAATGCCCTTTGAATTTTTTACCTCAATTATATGGTTACCCTCACCATCAACATCTTCAGGACCCTTTTGGAACAAGCAATATTTATAGCTTTCATCCGTATAAAAACCTGCAACTGCTTCTCTGTCAAAATAAGAATAAGGCTCAGCATCATGGTTACCAAAGGTTACAGTCCAGTACACCCCAAGGCTCTCCATAAGGTTCGCAAACACCTTTGCGCTGGTGTAGTTATTGAAGGTACCGGCCTGGAAGGGCACAGGGTAAGCAATATCACCTGTTGCAATAACCAAATCCGGTTTTTCCTTTGTAATCATAGTTGCAACAGCATTAAGTGTCTTTTTATCTCTGCCATAACACATCCAACCACTGCCGATGTGAACATCTGTAAGGTGCATTACCTTAAAGTCATCATCGGTTGTAAAATACCAATAACCATTATCGTCTTTTTGAGGAACAAGCTGATTTTCAATTTCGACTTTATTATACGCACTACCTGCTTTCATAAGATTATGTGTTAAAAGAGTATTAACAATCGCAGTTACAACTGCTATAGCAACAACCACTATCACAAAACCAATTAAAACCTTTTTTAATTTTTTTCCTTTTGTTTTAGCCATAAAAGCACTCCCTTTCTCTTTTTTAGAATAACATATATTTATTTAATTTTCAACAATATTGCATTTACCGGTTAATTTAAGTATAATCATAATATAAAACTCTATAAAAAAAAGGGTGAATCAAATGAAAAAAGAGAACACAATATTAAAAAACGCATTTACAATTCTTTTAGGAGCACTTTTAATGGGGCTTTTATGGCGAGTTCGTGGTGAGCACGGATGGGGTTCATCCTGGGGCCTTCTTAACGCAGGCTTTGTTTTTACAATGTTCATTGTTACTGTAAAAGGAAGTCGCCAAAAGCTTGATATAGGCTGGCTCTCGCTTACAGCCCTTGCCTTTATGCTTACAACACCCGGTTGGGGTACACTTTTAAGCCAGATAACAGGCATAATTTATGACGCAGAGGATTGGTTCAATGGTGGTAATGATGTTTACACTTCTGTTGGCTCTGCTATATTCTTAATGCTTTGTCTTGGCTTTGGTCTTGCCTCACTTTTCGGCATTATGTTGGGACGAGGCTTCAGCGAAAAGCAATGGAAGCTTAAAGATTTCTTTATTCTTATTGCAGTTTTCTACATAACTGACTTAATTTCCAGCGCAGTAATTTCTCCATTTATTCTTAACTTAGCCCAACCCGAAGCTGCTGAAGTTTTTGAAAAAGGTTTGGAAATACAAAACATAGAAGGTTCTGCATATAAGGTTTATATGGAGCATTTCAAAGATATTTCCTGGGCTAAGAAAATTGACGGCGGCAGAAATTATTTTCAATCCTGCGATGTAATTACCTCAACAATTAAAGCAATAATCTCTCTTTTGACTGTTCGCTTTATTATAAAAGACAAGACATCTGCAAAAACGGGAACGGTTGTTTGCTCTGCTTTTGCAATAGGCATTACACTTGCTGACCTTTTCTTTTATTTTGGTAATGGTGGCTATCACGAGCTACACGAAAGCTATCTCCCCGAATTCTTCTATTCTTGGGGTTGTTGGGAATATTTCACAGGCTTTATTGCAGGTGGTCTTATCACAGCGTTCATTCTAAAGCTCAACCCGGGAAAGGATGTTCGTGAGCTTGCTTTCCAAAAAGTACCGGAAAAGTCAAAGACAATTCTTACTTTCGTTCTTGGTACATTGTTTATGGTTGGCGTAAACATTGTAAGACCTGTCCTTGTAAGATATGAAGATTCAAACCATATGATTATTGCAACTGTTATTGCAGTTTTATTCGCAATCTGCTTTGTTGGTATTCTTGTAAAATTCTATGGATTGAATGCAACAAAAATCCATATTGAAAAATATTACTCTTTATTACTACTTTTCTTTGTAGCATATATAAGCTTGGTTTATCTGCTTATAGGTACACCTGACTGCTTACACCTTTTCGGAAATTACGGATTCCAGCATACAATGGCAATTCTTTCAGCAGTAATTCTTATAATCTGGTTAGCATTCAGAAAAGAAAACAAACTGAATGAAGGTACATAAAATGGATTTTAAAGATTTTTTAAGAAACGCAGCCCACGTAAAGCCAAGCGAAAATCAATTAAGGCATTTAAGAGAAACCCCTTTCTATGCTTTCGTGCATTTTAGTCCCAATACTTATACAAATCTTGAATGGGGTGACGGTACAGAAGACCCTGCAATATTCAATCCTACTGAGCTTGACTGTGACCAATGGGCAAAAGCTATTAAGGCTGCAGGTATGAAAGGTATGGTGCTTACTGCAAAGCACCATGATGGCTTCTGCCTTTGGCAAACAAAATATACTGAGCACAGCATGAAAAACAGCCCCTACAAAAACGGTAAGGGAGATATTGTAAAAGAAGCTGCCGAGGCTTGTAAAAGACACGGTCTAAAATTCGGTTTCTACCTATCTCCTTGGGACAGAAACTCAAAGCATTATGGTACTGACGAATACAATACATACTATAAAAACCAATTAACCGAGTTACTTACAAATTATGGTGAAATCTTCTATGTATGGTTTGATGGCGCTTGTGGTGAAGGTCCAAACGGGAAAAAGCAGGTTTATGATTTTGACGGTTATATTGAGCTTATAAGAAAATATCAACCTCAAGCAAACATTTTCCACGATGGTGGAACAATCCGTTGGTGTGGTAACGAAGCCGGTATTGCGCCCTTCGCTCAATGGGCTGTTGTCCCAATGGAGCTTTGCCCCATGAACCCTCCCCAGACACGTGAAGCTTTAATTAATGGCAGCCTTGAATTTGCTTATAATACTGATTTGACAATCGGTTCAATCTCAAACATTATATATTCAAAAGGTCTTGTATTTGCCCCTGCCGAAACAGATATGTCCATAAGACCGGGTTGGTTCTATCATAAAGATGAAGAACCTCACTCTTTAGACAGGCTTTTCACAACCTACCTGAATACAGTCGGAAATAACTCATCCTTCAATCTTAATATTCCACCAATGCCCAACGGTAAGTTTGACCCTAAGGATTTAGAAAGATTACACGAATTAGGTAAGCTTATAAAAACGGAATTTGCTCAAAATCTTGCAGAGGGTTGTGAGTTTGAAATGCTTTCCGGTTACGGAGAAACACAACCGGAATACATACTTAAATTAAACAAAATAGAAACTGTCAAATATGTGGAATTAGCCGAAAGAATAAGTGAAGGTCAAAGAATTGAAAGCTTTACTGTGTTAGCTAAAACCGAATTTGCAGCATGGCAAAAAATCGCCCAGAGCACAACTGTCGGCAGCAGAAAAATCTTGAAAATTGATAATTTTGAAACTGATGAAATTAAAATCCGCATAACATCTTCAAGAGACGTGCCCGATATTGAATGGATTAAGGTTTATTAAGTTTTTGTATTGACATACAAAGCCGATATATCGTAAAATGGTTTTGTTATTTATTATTCTATAAGGAAGGTAATAATTATGATTAATATGCCCCAAGTAAAATTGGGTATTGTAGCAGTTTCCCGTGATTGCTTCCCCATGACTCTTTCTGAAGGCAGACGTTCTGCTATTGTGAAGGAATATGCAAAATATGGTGATATTTACGAATGTCCCGTTTGCATCGAAAACGAAAAAGATATGCTCAAAGCTTGTGAGGATGTAAAAAATGCAGGCTGTAATGCTCTTGTAATTTACCTTGGTAACTTTGGTCCGGAATCAGCTGAAACACTCCTTGCAAGACATTTCGGTGGCCCCGTTATGTACTGCGCTGCAGCAGAGGAAAGCCAGAATGACCTCCTTGACGGCAGAGGTGACGCATACTGTGGTGTACTTAACCTTAGCTACAACCTAAAATTAAGAAACATCAAAGCTTACATACCCGAATACCCCGTAGGCGACGCAGCAGACTGTGCTAAAATGATCAGTGAATTTATTCCTGTTGCAAGAACAATTCTTGCTCTTAAAAACCTTAAAATCATTTCCTTTGGTCCTCGTCCTCAGGATTTCCTTGCTTGTAATGCCCCCATTAAATCTCTTCACGATTTAGGTGTTGAAATTGAAGAAAACAGCGAGCTTGACCTTTTCGCAGCCTTCAACGCTCATGCAGGAGACGAAAGAATACCTGCAATTGTAAAGGATATGGAGAAGGAGCTTGGTGCAGGTAACAAAAAGCCCGAAATTCTTGAAAAGCTTGCTCAGTATGAGCTTACGCTTCTTGATTGGGTTGAAGCTCACAAGGGCTCAAGAGAATATGTTGCAATCGCAGGTAAATGCTGGCCTGCATTCCAGACAGAATTTAAATTTGTTCCCTGCTATGTAAACAGTCGCCTTGCTTCACGTGGTATCCCCGTTTCTTGCGAGGTTGACATTTATGGCGTTCTTTCCGAATACATCGGTGCTTGTGTAAGCAACGACGCAGTTACACTTCTTGACATTAATAATTCTGTTCCCCGTGATATGTACGATGCAGAAATTGCAGGTAAAACACCTTACAGCTTTACAGATACATTTATGGGCTTCCATTGTGGTAATACACCTGCTTGTAAGCTTTCGTTCTGTGAAATGAAATATCAGAAGATTATGGCAAGAGCTCTTCCCAAAGAATACACAAACGGTACTCTTGAGGGTGATATTGCTCCCGGTGATATTACATTCTTCCGTTTACAGTCCACAGCTGACAGTAAGCTTCGTGCTTATGTAGCACAAGGGGAGGTTCTGCCTGTGGCAACCCGTTCCTTTGGTGGTATCGGTGTATTTGCAATCAATGAAATGGGAAGGTTTTACCGTCACGTGCTTATCGAGGGTAACTTCCCCCACCACGGAGCTGTTGCTTTCGGTCATCACGGTAAAGCACTCTTTGAGGTATTCAAATATTTAGGCGTAACAGACATCGGTTACAACCAGCCTAAATCACTTCCGTATAAAACAGAAAATCCTTTCGCATAAGAATACAAGACAAAATCCCTTGAGTTCATTGAAACTCAAGGGATTTTTATTAATTATTTAAAATAGAATCAATTATCGAAACAGCTTTTTTATCGTTATGCTGCGATCGTTGTCCTTTATAGTAACTAACAACAAGTCTTATTACATATACCATTCCTTCATCCAACGAAGCAACACAAGGAAAAACATTAAAGCCAGTGTGTTGGAAAGATTGTTCTTTCAACAATTGTTTTAGTCTTTTGTCTTTCTTTTCGCAATATATCACAGGCAAAAATGTACCTGCCATAAAAAGCATTGATTTACGGGCAATATTATATTCTTGCAGCTTTTCCGGTATACTTTTAAACAAACCGAAATAATGACGTTTTGATAAAATATTTGAATCAATCAATGCAATACACAAAACCTTTTTTTGTTCTTTTAAATAAAAAACCTGAATACCGGCATTTTTCGGGTTATCATTATACTCCAAAAATTCTGAAAAGCCATTTTTCAAAAGTTGTTGCTTAAAGAAATCAGCAAATGACACTTTCCCCAATTTAGGTATTTTAATTTTTCCCGGTTGCCAGCTTTCAGCGTCATTGTAGTATTCTTTTTCTGTAGCTAATAATATTACAACTGCAATTAATAATAGGAAAAAGAACACAAACAACGCTTCAAAACCAATTTCATCAATGCGCTCATCAGGTAAATTCAATACGCAAATAAGAAAAACAAATGCACCTACAACAAGCACCAAACAAAACACAGAAACTATTGTGTATATTTTTTTCATTTTTTATTCTACGTATTCCTGACCGGGTTCATCCATAAGTGTCATTTTGGCATACCTGATGCCTGAAAGGTTTTTAGTTGAGTCAGGTCCTACAATGCCTACTACATCAACCCAGGTACCATCTTCGGGGATTTCAACATCTTCGTCAAAGATAACCTCAATAGGTATCATTTCTGCTGTAGTTTCATCAGCTTCGTTCTCGTGTTCGTGCTCGTGACCCTCATGAGTATAATTTCTGTAAACCCAATACTGAACAGCACCACTCTCAAACTTTTTGGTATAAAACATACCCTGAAGATGTATTTCAGCACCACCAAAGGCTGCATAAGACTCCGTTTCTTTCTCCATCTGGTAAGAATCATCCAAAGCATTTATCCAATCATAATAGGTATCATCGGTAACATTTATTTTTACCTTACTTTTATCATCGTGGGTTCCACCATCTTCTTCGATTTGTTCCAACTGAAGAAGCACAGCGTTCTTTTCTGCATTAAACGCAGCTTCTTTGGCTGCAAACTCCTCATTATGAGTTTTGGTGTTATGCCAGGTAACAATAAGAAAGGAAAGAATACCAATTACAAAAACAGATAAAAGGCACATATTAATTATTGTAACTTTCTTCTTAAATGCTGCATCTGCATATTGTTTACCGGTCATACCATCAGGAATTATTTCTTCCTCAGGAGTCTTTTTTTCTTTCGCCATAATCTCACCTTAATCTTTGAAGAACTGGGGTAAATATGCCTTGTGAGCCTCTTTCATTTCTTCATAGCAGGATTTTGCCTGAGCAAAGTCGCCACAAAGAGGATGAAGCATAAGAGCATTCATAGCATCCTCGTCAGAGCCCTTCATAGCTGCATCAACAGTATATTTCTCATAAGATTTAACTGTTCTCATAAGGCTTATAATATGACGGTTATTAAATTCGCCAACAGGAACAGGCTTTGCACCATCCTTACCGATAACTGCTGCAATTTCAACAATATCGTCATCATCCATAAAGCTGAGTGTTCCGTTGTTCTTAATGTTAACAACATGAACATCCTGCTTATCATTTGCAATAGAATCAATAAGAGAAACTGCTGCAAGCGAATATTTGTAGCCACCACGCTGTTCAAGAAGAGCAGGCTTAATAACAAGCTCGTTATCACTATACATTTCAAGAAGCTGTTCTTCAATTTCCATGCAAACCTGTGCACGACTCTTAGAGCCCTGTTTCAAGTGAGCAAGCTTTGCTGCACGGCTGTAATAATACTGCAGATATGATGAGGGGAAGCCTTTACAAGCTGCAAGACATTCCATATCAAAGCCATCATCGTGAATATTTTTCATAACTGTGGGAGCAAAGTTATCATCGAAAATTGTATCGAATTTTTCTTCGCCATTAACCTTAACAGATGTAATCCAGCTAAGGTGGTTAAGACCAAGATATGTAATATCTGCATCCTCACCTACGGCTGCCTTAACATCATCAATCATTGCAATGGGAACATTGCAAAGACCCATAGTTTTTACATTGGTGTGGTTAATAAGGAACTCAGAAACAATACCGGAAGGATTTGTAAAGTTAATAAGCCAAGCATCCGGACAGATTGCTTCAATTCTTTCTGCAATATTCTTCATTACGGGAATTGTACGAAGAGCCTTGAAGAAGCCACCTATACCTGTTGTTTCCTGACCAATAAGGTCATGTTTAAGTGGAATTGACTCATCAATATGACGACAAGGAAGCTTACCAACACGAATCTGAGTAACAACAAAATCTGCACCCTGCAATGCAAGGTCAAGGTCATCTGTCATTATAACCTCGCAATCAATACCTGCGCTTTTAAGCATACGAACACAAAGACCACCAACAATTGTACGCTTTCTTTCGTCGATATCCATAAAAGCTACTCTTTTAAGTTTAAGTGAATCTTTAGCTTCAATAAATCCGTAAATAAGTTCGGGGCAATATGTACTACCTGAACCAATAACTGCCAAATTGATTTCTTTCATTTATTTCAAGTCCTTTCGGAAAAAATTTGTTAATTTATCAGTCTTCAAGAAGCCAGTTTATGCAGCCTGTAACAGGAGCACAATTGAGTTTAATAAAATTGAACTTTCTGCCTGTTCTTTCTGCAACAAGCTGAGCCATTCTTTCTGTGTATTTATGTGAAGGAAGCTTTGTATGAATAGAACCGGAGAGAACTACATTAATCTCATCACCAAAATTCATTTTATTAACGTGACCACAAATGAAATCTGCACCACGCTGTGCCATTTCCTCGACAACTTTAAGTGCTTCTTCATCGTCATTATTTGCTGCCTCAAAGAAAGCTACAATAAGAGTTCTTAAAAATGCTTCGCCCTTTTCTTCATCTTCGAGAAGCGCAATAGAATCAAGAAGAGTAGTTCTGGAGATAATACCTGCTTTTTCACCCATCAAAGCGGTTATCTGTGATTTTACCTTACCAAGGCAAATTTCATCATACATAATTTTGAATGCCTGTGCACCAACCCAGTGACCATTACCCTTGTCACCTGAAAGCACATCAAAACCACCAATCTGAAGCATATTGCCATCGTTGTCAAGGCAGTTACAGCAAGTACCTGTACCACAGTTGTAGCCGATACCTGCGCCCGCACCAACACCGGCTTTAATAACAATAAAACCATCGTTATAAATTCTTGCACCTGTGATACCAAGTTTGCCAAGCTCAACCTGCATTTCGTCGTGCTGGTAGGGATGGTCAATACCTGCAAGTCCCATTAAAATACCACTGATATCGTCGAATTTAAGGTTTGCTTTTTCTAAAAGACCGTTTATACCACCTGCAATAATACCGGCAGCCTGAGGGATAGCACCCTCAAGATTTTCGTGGTTAGAGCCTTCTGTTTCGTTCTGGGCAATAACATTTTTATTTTCATCAAAAAGAGCAAATGCAGTTTTTGTTCCGCCACCATCAACACCAATATAATACTTCATATAATCACCTTATTTTTCAATTTTTTCAAAGCACTCGTCACAAACCTCTTCAAGACAGTAAATTCCACGACGGAAATCTTCTCTGTCAATCCATCTGCCATTTGTGAAATCAGGCACAGGAACAGGAGCGCCACCCATTGCAACAGACTGTTCTGAAAGACAAGTAATTACCATCCAAGCTGCTGTATCATAAACATCAATCGGAGGCTTCTCACCTTCATATACAGCATCAACAAAGGCTGAAAGCACAAGGTAGTCCATACCACCGTGACCTGCTTTAATTCCACCTTTTTCATAAGCTACCCACAAAGGATGCTCGTACTTTTCTCTCCAGGGTGCAAAATCATCCCACTCGTGAGTCCAGCTCTGATGCTCCTTATGAGTGCCATCAATATAAATTCTTCCCTTTCCGTCTTCAGGTTCAGAATAAATACCTTTTGTACCCTGTACCTCGTAATCACGAGTATAAGGGCGAGGAAGTGTGCAGTCGTGAGTTAATTTAATTGTTTCTCCACCGGCACATTTAATGATAGTTGTAACGATGTCACCACATTTGAAATCTGTATTATAAAGGTCATATTCTTCGCCTTTATTATCCTTAATCCACTGGTGAAGACCTCTTGCCTTACTAGCAACGGAGTTAACTGTAAGGAAACGGTTACCTCTGTTAATACGAAGAGCTTTTGAAATCGGACCTAACTGGTGAGTAGGATAAAGCTCACCGTTTCTGTTCATAAAGTTAAAGAGTCTGCCGTGAATGTTTTCTCTACCAAGGGCAATTTCATCACGCAAATCGTGACGGTAGCCACCCTCCATATGTACTATTTCACCGAAAAGACCCTGTCTTATCATATTGAACACTGCCATTTCGTTACGACAATAGCAGCAGTTCTCAAGAAGCATACAGATTTTTCCTGTTTCTTCGCTTGTTCTTACCATCTGCCAGCATTCTTCTACTGAAGCTGCACCACCAACCTCTGTTGCTACATGGCAACCTGCTTTCATTGCATCCACTGCAATTCTGGCGTGGGTAATCCAGGTAGTTGCAATAACAACTGCATCAAGGTCTTCTTTTTCAAACATTTCTTTATAGTCAAGATAAGCATGAACGGGGTATTCATTGTTGTTTGCTTTTTCAACAATTTCAATACCTCTTTCTGCTCTTTCGGGAACAAGGTCACAAACGGCAGGAACCTTAACCCCCTCAACCTGCAAAAGAAGCTCAAGCATACCTGAACCTCTTCCACTGATACCAATAAATCCAATATTTGCACTTGTTTTTCTCATAGCAATCACGTCCCGTGGAAAAATATTCATAAGTACTATAATTGTATCATATTCCATTTGTATTTTCAACAAATTAATTCAATTAATTAGGGGATTAATAAAAAAAACACCCCATCTTTTCAGATAGGGTGAATTTTTACAACTTAATTATTGCTCAACAGGATAAACGCTAACTTTCTTGCGGTCTCTACCAAGACGCTCGAAACGAACCTGTCCATCAACAAGTGCAAAGAGTGTATCGTCTTTACCCTTGCCTACATTTGTACCGGGGTGGATTTTTGTGCCTCTCTGTTTTACAAGGATATTACCTGCAAGAACATGCTGACCGTCTGCTCTTTTAGCACCGAGTCTTTTTGATTCGGAATCACGGCCGTTACGAGTTGAACCCATACCTTTTTTATGAGCAAATAACTGGATATTGATTTTAAGCATTCGTTACACCTCCGTAGTTATCGTAACATTTTTAGGGTATTGCTTCTGGAGTTCATTTATATGAAGCTCTAAACCAAGCAATATGTCTTTTGTTTTTTCTGTACTTTCTTCAGGAAGCTTCAAGGTCATTTCACCATCGTCCTCAACTGTTACATCTGCCTGAACGCCCATTATTTCTGTAATGGTATTTGCAGTCATATATGCAACAGAAGAAACCGCTGCGCAAACTATATCACTACCGTGAGTGCCATAGCCAGCATGACCGATAAAACTAAAACCTAAAGGAGCACCATTTTCAGAATGAAAAAATTTAACCTTAATCATTGATTAAGCATTGATGGCTGAAATTTCAACCTTTGTGTAGGGCTGTCTGTGACCCATTTTGCGCTTTTCATTCTTTTTGGGTTTGTAGGTAGCAACAACGATCTTTTTGCCCTTACCGTTTTTGATAACCTTTGCGCTAACAGAAGCACCGTCAACATAAGGAGCACCAACTTTGATACCGTCGTCTGCACCAACAGCGATAACCTTATCGAAGGTTATAGTGGAATCAGCTTCAACTTCGAGTTTTTCGATGAAGATAACATCGCCATTCTCAACTTTGTACTGTTTTCCGCCTGTTTCGATGATTGCGTACATAGATTTTTACCTGCTTTCTTTCAGTCTCGCTAACAAGGCCACCTAAGGATTTTGGTGTTAATAGACGCACCTATAACGTCTGCCCTTAATATGCGGCGTTTAGTATTTTAACAGAACCCGCCTTCTTTGTCAATAGGAATTTCTGCTTTTTTCCAGCTCTTTTTTTAAATCCTCCGGTGGCTCTGCAACAAAAGTCAATTCACTATTTGTTATGGGGTGATTTATTTTGACTATTGCACAATGCAGAGCTGCCCTTTTTATGTTCGGAGTTACTTTAGCTCCATACATTTCGTCCCCAACAAGCGGATGACCTATGTAAGCACAGTGTACTCTTATCTGGTGTGTTCTGCCGGTAACCGTCTTTATTTCTAAATATGTTTGGTCTTCAAAAACTTCCATAGCCTTCCAGTTGGTTATTGCTTCGTCCCCCTGCTCACCGACAGCACGAATAGTCTTATTCATATCGGGTCTGTAAATAGGGGCGTTAATTGTGCCCTCACCTTCTAAAATCCCTTCGGCTAAAGCAATATAGGTTTTATCAAGATTACCATTCAACCTTGAAGCAACAAAAGCATTTTTAGCAAAAATCATAACGCCAGACGTAACCTTATCAAGTCTTCCGACAGCTCTCGCAACATAGCTTTCATTTCCGTTGTTTTTCAAATAAGCTGCCACAGCATTACAAAGCGTTCCGTTAGGATGATTTTTTGTAGGGTGAACGGATACCCCCGAAGGTTTATTTATAACAAGTAAATCTTCATCCTCATAAATTACAGAAAGCTCTGTTTCCCAAAGCTGTGGTGCTTCTGTTTTTTCAGGGAGATATACAACTATCGTATCACCTGTTTTAACAACATCAACAACTCTACATTCTACATTGTTCAAAAACACCGCTTTTTCTGTATGACGAAGTGTCTGAATTATCCGTGTTGATACACCGACAGACTCCCTTAAAAAGTAATAAAGAGGGGTTCCGTTGTATTCCTCGGAAACTATGTATTCAATTTTCCTCAGAATACCATCTCCCTGTCAAAAATGAATATGCAAATGTATATACATTGGTCAAAAAACGCTTATTGTTCAAAACTTTGTCAAAGTAAAGTCAGTTTACTTTACATTATTTTTCTTTTAGGGAAAATTCAACTATTAAAAAGTCATAGTTCTTGACATTTCTGACAGAGTTATGAACATTGTCAAGTTATGCTCTTTACACTTTTCATATTCATTTACTATTGTAATAAATGAATAAAATTCAATTCAAAGCTTAAAATATACAGTTTTTTCACAAAAAACTTATTTTATTGCAAACTCAAAAGCCTTTCTATCCTTAAATCTTGCAACAAAATCAAAGCCTGCTTCACGGGCTATTTCATAAGCTCTGGGAATCCCGGAGCCGATGCGTTCTGCATAATGGGAATCTGAGCCAACACTAACCAGTCTGCCACCTAATTCCTTGTATCTTTTTATTGTATCAACATCGGGCGCAGGCTTATTGATTGGGTATTTTAAACCACCCATATTAATTTCCAAAGCCTTATCTTTTTCTGCACAAAGCTTCAAAATTTCATCCACTTTAGAGGAATACTTGTTTATATCCTCAACATAACCACAAAGGTTATATATATATCTGAAGGGATAGGTAATATGTGCAAGAATTTCAAAATTTCCCCATTGAAGCATTTGGAGAAGCTCGTCAAAATACTCATTCATCAAAGCCTGAACATCAAATCCGTCAAATGTTTTAAAATCATAAAAATCAGGCATTCCTCTTAAATTATGAATGGAACCGATTATAACATCATAGTCATTTTTATTCACAATTTCCTCTGCAAGCGCAGGAACATAGTGGGGCTGAGCCAGCTCAATACCCCTGAGTATTTCAATTTTTCCTTCAAATGCCTTCTGAGCCTTTGAAACCTCTCTGAAGCTGCGTTCAGCTCTTTTATCAAAACCATCCTTATAAAAAACATCAACTTCACAATGGTCTGTAAAAGCAACAATTTGAATACCGTTTTGTGTCGCAACCTCTGCCATATATTCTACAGGATGATTACCATCCTGAGAGCTGTCTGTATGCGTATGTAAATCAATAATTTTTATATTATCCATTTTAAAAACCTTCTTTCAAACAACTATAATATCACAAATCTTTACAAATTAACATAGTTTCTTACAAAATATATTGAAATAAACATCTTTAAAAAAATACACATATATGGTAAAATAAAAGCATTGAAAGGAGTGACGATATGAAGCTCACTTTGAAAGCAAATTCGAAGATCAATCTACTTTTAGATGTAACAGGCATCAAAAAAAATGGCTATCACAGTCTTTTTACTATTATGCAATCAATAAGTCTGGGGGATATTATCACGGTTGAGAAAACAAAATCCGATAATATCACAGTATCCTGTGACACAGAGGGTGTACCAACAGATAAAAGTAACATTGTATATAAATGCGCTGAAAAGTTTTTTGAGTATGCCGATATAAAAGAAAACAAAGGTGTTCATATCCATATAGAAAAGCATACACCTTTTTGTGCAGGTATGGGTGGGGGTAGCGCTGACGGTGCTGCTGTACTTGTAGCTTTAAATGAAATTTTTAACACAGGCTACTCAGAGAAAATTCTATGTCGTATCGGTGTTAAGGTTGGGGCAGACATTCCCTTCTGTATTGTAGGTGGTACAGCTCTAGCCCTTGACACAGGTGCAATTGTCGCTCCCCTCCCCGATTTAGAAAATTATCATATCGTTGTAGTAAAGCCTAACGATGGTGTTTCCACAAAAGAAGCTTATGCAGCAATTGATAGCTTAGATAATATGAAGCATCCAAAAAACACGGAAATGCTCGAATTTTTTGCAGACAGTGATTTTCAAAACGGACTCAGGCTTTGCTCCAATGTTTTTGAACAAGCTCTTGAAGTAAGTGGCAGAGTCGATATTAAGGATGTTTGCAACAAAAACGGAGCAATTGCCTCTTGTATGACAGGCTCAGGCTCAGCTGTCTACGGAATATTTGAAAATTATGAAGCTGCAACAAGAAGCGTAGAACAGCTTAAAGCTAAATTCAAAAGCATTTATCTTTGCACTCCCGAAAAAATCGGCGTGGAAATAATTTCTAAAGAAACTGAATAAACAACCAAAAAACCGTCCAAAATCATTTCAGATGAAAGGACGGTTTTTATTATGTCAATTTTTAAATACAAAGCCTTTAACGAGAGAAAGGATAAAATTTTATTATCTGTTACATTAACTGCTATTTCCCTTTATATTGCTTTCTCCTGCACATATTTCACTGCCTCTGCGCAAAGTGTACGCAAAGATGTGGTAAGGCTTCATATTCTTGCAAACAGTAATTCCCAAATTGATCAGGATGTAAAAATAAAAGTCCGTGATGCACTTTTAGAAACAAACACGAGTATATTAAGTGATAATGTTACAAAAGAAAATGCAAAAGAACATTTTCAAAACTCCAAAAATACACTTTTAAAAACTGCAAAAGCTACTTTAAAAGAAAACGGAGTTGACTATAATGTAAAAATCACCTTACAAGAAGAATATTTTAACACAAGAGACTATGGAAACCTTACATTCCCGGCAGGACAGTATACTGCATTAAAGGTTATTCTCGGGGAAGGCGAAGGAAACAACTGGTGGTGCGTAATGTTCCCTCCGTTGTGCATACCGGCAGCCGATGGTGTTGAAACAAACGAAAGCGTTAGTGACTACCTTTCTGAAGGTGGCGAGAAAATAGTTACCGGCGGAAATAAATACATTGTTAAATTTAAGATATTGGAAATATACGAAGAACTAAAAGAGCTTGTGCATTAAAGCACAAGCTCTTTATGTCTTGTTACATGACAGCCTACATTAACTGCTACAGGAAGTCCGGCAATATGTGTTGGGGCTGTTTCTATATTAACAGCAAGAGCTGTTATATCTCCACCAAAGCCCTGGGCACCTATGTCAAGCTTATTAATTTCTGTAAGGATTCTGTTTTCCAAATCCCTATAGAATTCATCAGTATTCCTCAAAGAAATATCCCGACAAAGGGCTTTTTTTGAAAGTAATGCTACGCCTTCAAAATCACTTCCTATGCCCACCCCTAAAACAACCGGAGGACAAGGATTTGCGTCTGCTGTTCTAACAACATTAACAACAAAATCCACTATATCATCAATACTTACAGATGGATTAAACATTTTTATCTGACTCATATTTTCACTACCAAAGCCTTTAGGAGCAGCTATAAGCTTAATTTTATCACCGGGAACAAGTGAAAGATGAATCAGAGCCGGTGTATTATCATTAGTATTACCACGCCTTATAGGATCCTTTACAATTGAACAACGCATTTTCCCATCAAGGTATGCTTTACGAACACCATTGTTAACTGCTGTATTAAAATCCCCGTCTACAATATGTACCTCCTGACCTATTTCACAAAAAAGCACAGCCATTCCTGTATCCTGGCAAATAGGAATACCAAGCTCCTTTGCAGCATCAAGATTTTTACACATATCATTAAAAATCCCTTTAGCTATTGGGTTACTTTCCTCTTTTTCACAATTACGTATTCTATTCTCCAAAGACGCAGAAAGCTTACCGTTTGCTTCTAGAAAAAGCTTTTCAACAGCAGCTTCTATCAAAGCTGCACTTATTTCTCTCATTGCTTCACATCCTATATGACAAAAATGAAAAAATTCATTTAAATATTTTTTATTATTATAAATATTTAAACCGTGCCGATTGACTCAGCACGGTTTTTATTTAACCTCTGGAATTGCCACCACGACGAGGTGTGGAAGCACCACGTTTTGCAACATTATTCTTTTTAAGGTCACTCATTTTTTCGTCACTAACACTTTTGAACTTTGCCATCATATCTTCAAAAGACATATTTTCAGGCTCAGAACGCTGTGTACCTGTCCAAACAGGTGGTTGACTTCTTTTAGGTCTATCACCGGCAGGGCGCTTAGGTCTGGATTCTTCAGCTTGTTCAGGCTGAGCTTTCTTTATTGAAAGCGCCACCTTCCCTTTCTCATTAATGTCAATAACTTTAACCTTAACAACATCGCCTTCAGAAAGTTTTTCGTGAATATCTTTTATAAAAGATGATGAAACCTCTGAAATATGTACCATACCTGTTGTTTTATCGGGAAGCTCTACAAAAGCTCCGAAATTGGTAATACCTGTAATTTTTCCTTCAAGAATCGCGCCGATTTCCACTGCCATACTTTAACTTTACCCCTAATTATGTTTCTTTTGTTATTCTTCGGAGCCGGGTGTTATGTCAACATAGACTCTTTCGTCAGGCATAACATAACCCTTTTTCCTTGCATATTCTTCTGCAAGTTCTTTTTTATCTCCATTTTTAATGGCGGCTTTGACGGCTTTGTTGTCAGCAACCTGATCATCATAAACACGTTGTAGCTCTGCAAGCTGAGCTTCCTTGGCGTTTATTTCACTCTGTACTTTAACTAACCTTATTCCCATATAAAGCAATAGAACAAAACACAAAACAATAACCACGACGCTACGAGGACTGAGTTGGGTTTTCTTTTTCGCCTTCAGCATTAGCCTTACCACCTTTCCGAGATCCGACAGAACCTACACATAATATACCTAGTAAATTATACACATACATACGCCATTTTGGCAAGACCTTTTTGCTAATTTTTTGTAAGTTTTTTTTATTTTTTTCAGAAATAAATTGTAATTTACTAAAAACACTTTTCAAAAAAAGCTTCACAAGGCGAAAAGGGAAGGAAATTATTTTAAAAACAAAACTATAAATACGTTTCAGAAGATCAACGAAACGATTTGTAAGCTTCATTACAACAATACCTAAAGAGAAATAATAAAAAACAGCTCCCAGAAGCTCTCCTATAATTATATAAGAACGCACTTCACCCTTGTTGGATGCAATAATAAATATATAACTAAAAAACGCAACCAGAAAAAAATATAATAAATCGAAGAAAACAACTACCAATTTTCCTTGTAAAAAAGCCATTCGGACAGCTCTGAATACATCGTATAAAACACCAAAAAGAAAACCTACTCCTAAAGACGCAAGAAAAATCAGCATTTGCTCATTTGGGTGAACAGTATACATTATCTAAATACTCTTGATAAAAAGCTACCGGATTTATCAATTACATCTGCATAAGAAAGCGCATTAATTCGCCCCTCTATACATAGCTCCCCTATTTCAAGAGAGAGCTTAGTTATATGTAATTTTTCGCCCTTTACTGTCAGCTCACCATATTCTGTTTGTGCGACAATAGTTTCCTCGTCAAAGCTTCCGACATCTTTAACCCCCGAAACCGAAAGCTTTTTCCTGTCTTCAAGAATACAATTGTGTGGCAAAATTCCTGTTCTTTTTTCTTCTGTCATAATAAAACACCTCCGCTATACAATATATGTACAAAACGGAGATGTTATGATTGTTATTAATTATATATTACCATTTATAATTATGGAGCTGACCTTTGTTCTGTAATTCAGGGTAACCCATCTGCCTTAAAGCCTCATAAACACCGATTGCAACAGAATTTGAAAGGTTAAGGCTTCTTGCATCATCAACCATCGGGATTCTTACGCATTCATCAGGATGCTTCAATAAAAGCTCCTCAGGAAGACCTTTTGTTTCCTTGCCGAAGAATAAAAATGATTTATCTGTATACTGCACATCGGAGTGAGTTTTTCTGGCTTTTGTGGTGAAAAAGAAAAAATTACCATCATAGTTTTTCACAAAAAATTCATCAAGATTTTCATAATAAGTCAAATCAAGCAAATGCCAATAATCAAGACCTGCTCTTTTTAATTTTTTGTCATCAATAGTAAAGCCCATAGGTTTAATAATATGTAATCTGGCACCTGTTGCAGCGCAGGTTCTTGCAATATTACCTGTATTTTGAGGAATTTCGGGCTCCACCAAAACAATGTTAAGCTCACTCATATTTATATTTTTCCTAATTCCTTAATATAGAAAGGAATACCTCTTTCAAAGTCTACTCCATAGGTAATGGGATTCTCCATTGACTGTGTACGTTTTATACAATCGCAAACATATCTGGCAGCAATTCCCATTGCGTTGTAATAAGAAATACCATTAAGAACTGCACCACAGAATGCACTAGCGAAAACATCGCCCGTTCCGTGATACATTCCCGGAAGACGATCCTGGAAATAATAACGAACAGCTCTGTCCTGACCCATATATGCAGCACCCAGCTTACTTTCCTCAAAGGTAACACCTGTAAGGACTACATTTTTTGCACCCATATCCAGCAGCTTATTAAGAAGAGATACAATATATTCTTCTGTATGTATGCCTGAAACAAATTCGGTACCTGTCATAAAACAAGCTTCTGTAATATTAGGAAGAATAATATCTGCTTTTGAACAAAGCGCTGCCATTGCTTCAGCAAATTTCTCATCAAAAATTGCATACATTTTTCCGTGATCTGCCATACAAGGATCTGCAATAAAAAGATTGTCTTCTCTTTTAAAATCCTCTGCAAATTTTTTCACAATATCAATCTGGTCAAAAGAGCCTAAAAAGCCTGAATAAATTGCGTCCGGCTTTAAATCAATTGATTTCCAGTGTGCAGAAATATCAGGCATATCGCAAGTGAGATCACGATATGTATAGCCTGTAAAACCACCTGTATGAGTTGACAAAACAGCTGTTGGCATACATATAGTTTCTACACCTGCAGCCGAAATTATGGGTAATGCAACTGTTAAAGAGCATTTTCCGAAACCGGAAATATCGTTTATGGCAACAAGTCTTTTTTGATTTTCCATTTTTATCCTTCTTTCTATTGCCAAACTAATATATTGTAAATTTTATCACTTCCATTTATTTTTATCAATACTTTGCGACTACTTTTTTGTTTTAAGGGAAAACTTTTAAAAACAAACAGGAGGTGTTTTTATGATGTTAATGGGTTCTGATAAAACTATGAAAATTGGTGGCGCTTTAATGGCAATGGGTGTTGCAGCAGCAGTTACAGCAGGCGTTGTTAATTCCAAAAACAGTACAAAAAGAAAAATGAAAAAAATTGCTAAAAAAAGCGTAAAAACAATGGATAACATTTTAGACAATGTTCAGTATATGTTCAAATAAAACCGAGGGGGATACCTCCCCCTCCTACAAAGGAAGCGATGCTATGAAAAAAACAATTTCGTTTTTACTTATCATAACTATATTATGTGTTTTTTGCAGCTGTGGCAAAAATGAATTAAACGGTACCACATCATTCTCTACAGAAGCAAAAACATCCGAAGCAACCGAAAAAGAGGAAAGCACATCCGAAACAGAAGGCGAAAGTCAAACCGAAAGTGCCCCTACACCTGAGCCTATGGATAAAATAAAAAACAACGGGAAGGTGATTCACGGAAAAAACACGGGCACAAATAAAACATATACGGGTTTAGAGCCTTTACCCAAAGTTAACCTTCCTGTTGTTGACCCAGATAATTTAAAGGGTCTTTCAACCACAACTCACAACCATAGCTTCGGTGTATCAAAAAACGAAATCGCTCACGATATTTCTGTTAATAATCAAAAATTTTACGAAAATTATAATGGTATATGCCTTGATACAAGTGGCGAAAAAGTAATTTATCTGACATTTGACTGTGGTTATGAGAATGGTTGTACAAAAAAAATACTTGATACCTTAAAAGAGAAAAAAGTTCCTGCAGCATTTTTTGTAACCCTGCCAAATGTCAAAGAAAACCCTGAAATTATAGCACGAATGATAAAGGAAGGTCATATTGTGGGAAACCACTCTGACACCCATCCGAACTTTTCAAAAATTAATCGTACTCAAATGGCAAAGGAAATAGAAACACTTGATAATTATTTAAGAGAGCATTTTGGTTATTCTGCTCCATACTTCCGTTTCCCCGAGGGTGCTTGTTCGGAAAACGCTTTGGAATTAGTACAAAGCATTGGTTATACATCTGTTTTCTGGTCAAGCGCCTATGCCGATTGGGATGTTAACAACCCCAAAGGGAAGCAATACGCCTTTGACACAGTAACAGCCCGACTGCACCCCGGTTGCGTACTGCTTCTTCACGCTGTTTCAAAGGATAATGCCGATGCTTTAGGTGATATAATTGACTATGCAAAAGAGCAAGGGTATGAGTTTAAATCGTTGGAGCAAATAGCCCGTGGTAGCTAAACCACTCGATATAAATCCTGACAGATTTTCGATATAGCTTACAAGTGAATTACAAGGGCACAAAAATGCACCGAAATATAATATGTAAAAGTATTGCGAAGCCTATCCCTCTTTTTTTACGAAGGTAAAAAAGGAGGGGGGGACTGCGTTAGCGGTGGGTGGTACATAATTAAACCACAAGTAAAAGTATAAGAGAATAAAGTTATTGTTCTTTTTGCCTTCCTTCAAAGGAAGGTGACACGGAAAATCTTGATTTTTCGTGACCAACAAAAGGGGCTGTAAAAAAACAAACGTTTTTTTACAGCCTCTTAAATTTTATTCAGTTCTTAAAGCTTCAACAGGGTCTTTCTTCGCTGCAATTCTTGAAGGAATAAGACCTGCGATAAGAGTGAGTGAAACGCTTATAACAACAAGTATTACAGCTGCAACAGGCGGAAGCGATGCCGCTGCAGGAATATGTGCAGCATATTTCAGCAACAGGTTAATGGGTATTTCTAAAAGCAGGGTTGTAAGAATACCTATTATACCTGCACCCAGACCTATAACTGCTGTTTCTGCATTGAAAACTCGTGCAATATCCTTCTTGGATGCACCGATACTTCTGAGAATACCAATTTCCTTAGTTCTTTCCAGGACGGAAATATAGGTAATAATACCAATCATAACAGATGAAACCACAAGGGAAATTGCAACGAAGCAAACAAGCACATAGGTAACAACATCAATAATTGTTGTCAGGCTGCTCATAAGCATACCGATATAGTCAGAAACCTTAATTTGTGCTTCCTCGTGACCATCGGCAGTAACCTGCTCGTTATAATAGCTAATAAGCTCATTGAGCTGCTCCTTCGCTTCAAAGCTCTTTGGATAGAAGCAAATAATTGACGGTGTTTCGAAGGTTGAGTAACCAAGTTTATCCAATGTTCCTGAAAGAGAGCTTTTTGCAGTCATTGTATCAACATAAGCCTGTTTAATGGCAAGCACCTGGTCTTCTGTAAGGAAGCCCTCCATAAGCTTTTTCTGGAGCTCTGACATATTATCAAATCCGAACATTGCACCCATATCCATTAAATTAACTTCCGACATATCCATACCCTCTGCCATAGACATAAAGGGTGTGTAGTCAAGATACTTAAAATCAATAAGACCTAAATCAACATCTTTAAGATCAAAGTCGTTAACTGTAAGGTGTGAAAACTCAAGTCCTGTAAGAACATCTTTGGTTGTGTCTGCCAGCTGTTCTTTAACAACCTCTCTTGTAGCAGTTTCTTCAATAGCGTAATCCATAAGGTCACGCATATAGCCGATACCACCTGTACCTAATGAAAGGGTGTTGTTTTCATCGGGCTTTAAAATACCAACAATTTCAAGCTCTGTGCCCTCGTCCACCAATTTCTTAACGAAATAGTCGTTAGCACTGTTATCGCTCCAAAGACCTGTTTTCTTATCTTTTACAAAATAATCAGCACTTAAAACAAGTTTGAATTTCATATCAAGAATTTCATCGTAAGAATACTCGGTAATAGACTCATTCTCCAAGGATTCGCCACTTGCAAGAGCCTGCATAATATTCTTTGTAAATTCTTCCTGGTCTTTAAGTCCAAGGGCATAAACAACAAGCTCATTTATCATATTGTTTCCGTCAACAATAAGAACAACCTCATTGAATTTTTCGGGCATTTTACCGGCAATAACATCATACTGGGCATCCATTAATTCATCGTCACCAATAAGCTCAATCCAGGCGTTAACAGGCATCATGCTTGTCATCTGGGATGCCATATCCCCCATACCCTCCATACCTTCCATCATAGGCATATTTTCCATCATAGTACTGGGGTTAACCTTAATTAAACCATTTTCGGTATCTGCACGGTAAATATTCAGATCTGTGCTGTATTTATACTGAACATCATTACAGACCTTATCAAACTCTGCCTGATTATCTTCAATATATTTTTTGAAATTATCAAGGTTATTTGATGTAGATTCAGAAATAAATGCGTTTACCATCTGCATAAGAGATTCGTTAACGTAAACCTTGCCTTCTTCCTGATTTTCCAAGCCCTCAACCATTTCATTTGTAAGCCCCGTAAAGGAGGTCATAACACTTTCAAGGTCAAAGGTCTGCTTTTCAACTGTCATTGGGTAAGAAAGCAGCATATCCTCCTGAATACGGTCAATATACACCTGAATACCGTTTGAAAGAGCCAGAACCAATGCAATACCAATGATACCGATACTTCCTGCAAAGGCAGTTAAAAATGTTCTTGCGCTTTTTGTTCTCAGGTTATTAATGCTCAAAGAAAAAGCCGAAGCAAAGGACATTGATTTTTTGCCCTTTTCCTTAGTATTTTCAAGTCTTACCTTTTCGTTTGCCTTATCTTTTGCATCTGGCTCAAAGGGATTAGTATCGCTGATAACCTCACCATCAAGACACCTGATAATACGGTTTGAATAGGTTTCTGCAAGGTCAGGGTTATGGGTAACCATAATTATAAGCTTATCTTTAGAAATTTCTTTAAGAAGCTCCATAATCTGAACACTTGTTTCTGTATCAAGAGCACCTGTAGGTTCATCAGCAAGAAGAATATCCGGGTCATTTATAAGTGCACGGGCAATAGCAACCCTTTGCATCTGACCACCTGACATTTGAGTAGGCTTTTTGTGAATCTGATTTTCAAGACCAACCTTTTTCAATGCTTCAATTGCTCTTTTACGACGTTCCTTTTTTGAAACGCCCGAAAGAGTAAGAGCAAGCTCTACATTGGAAAGCACAGTCTGGTGCTGAATCAAATTGTAGCTCTGGAACACAAAACCGATGGAGTGATTACGATAGGTGTCCCAATCACCATCGTTGAAATGTTTTGTAGATTTACCGTTTATCTGCAAATCGCCGCTTGTGTATCTGTCAAGACCACCAATTATGTTAAGAAGCGTTGTTTTACCACAACCGGAGGGACCTAAAATTGCAACAAACTCACTCTCACGGAAATTAATGTCAATTCCCTTGAGGGCTCTTACAGTTGTGTCGCCCGTCACATAATCCTTAACTATATTTTTTAAAACTAACATACTAATTACCTCAATAGTAAAGTCGTTTTCTGTTGCAGAAAATTATTATACCAATTACACCTGCCACAAGAGCATACCCACCTATAATATAAAGTGCTGTATAATTTTTCTGTGGTTCTTTATAAATAATTGTCGGAGAATAGTCCTCATCAACAACAATTTCTATTTGTGCTCTTTCTTTAAACAATAGGTTATAAAGCCATTCAATAAGCTCATCCTCTGTCATCTGAGCAAACTGTTCTCCAATGGAGGCTGAATAGGTTGAGAAGGTGTCATTCCCCCCTGCCATTGAACCAACAAGAAGATTCTCGTTACCGGGAAGCTTCATTGTTTTTGCAAGAACCCTTAAAAGGCTCATTAAAACCCCCGTCTGGTCAGCTTCGATGTAGGAATATTTAACATAATTCCCGTTAAATGTGCTTTTGCTTATTTTTTCAATTTTTGTGCCTATTCCTGCAAGAGAGTTAACATCAAACTCTGCAATTTTCATTCCCGTGCCTTCAGTTAAACTACCTAGCAGGCTGTTTAAATCAAGACTCTTGGTCAGCTCTGTAGCATCCAGCTTCATATCTACCAAACCGGACATTCTTAAGGTTAAAGCAGTTATTGGAATAAGCAAATTAGAAAGACATTTTTCCAACGAACCACTATTCATAAAGTAAATTATGTTTGGTAGTATTCTTGTAAGTGTTTTTACAGGGTTATCAAAAACCTGATCAAGAATATCGAAAACAGGCTCTGCAATATTATCCAAAAGAGCATCCTTGCTCTTATCATTTACATATTGGGTATAAGTTTTTATTGAGCTTTCCTTACAGCCTAACGCTTCAAGAATAGGAATTACTCCTGTGTTATAGCCATCTGCTCCCTTAATGGTTATGCTGTCCATAACCACAATATCTTCACCTGCAAGAACAACCCTTAGCAAAGGATTTAAAGGACGAAGAACTGCAACAAAGGCATTCTGGAAGCCTCGTCTTGAGCCATTGTAAAAGCCCCAGGAAAGATTATTCAAAGAAGCCTTAGACCAAGAAGCTGCTTCACTTAATGCTTTATAAGCTGTTGGGTAATCATCTTTAATAAGCTCGGCTACACCATTAGGACTTGCATCAATACCTAAAAGCAAAAGCAAATCCAAAAGACCTTCTTTTTCCAATGCACCGTAAATACCTGTTAAAAGTGCATTTATGTTACTGTTTGAATAAATACTTGAGGACAGAAGCGCCTCAATACTGCGATAGCTTCCACCTTCTTTAACGAAATCATCAAGCAAATCATCAATTTCGTTAAGAACCTTTTTATAATTATCCTGGGTAAGGTTTGGTGTAAACTGTACAACTGTTTTTGCAATTTCCGGATACACCATTAACTGAGGAGCGCTTAGCTTTGCAGGAGTAAACAGAAGAATAAGTGCACCAACAACTGAATCGGTATCCTTATCTAAAAAGCTACCGAGCATTTCCGGTGAAATATTGCTTTCACCGGCTCCCATATCCTTCATAAGCTGAGGAAGGGCTGCTTTGTTAAGCTTGAGTGTATCAACAAGCCAACGCATTATTTCAACATAGGCTCTGCCTTTGTCAGCCTGAAGCTCGAAACCATTGTGAGTGCCACATTCAGAAAGTCTTTTTAAATCAATGGGTGCAAGCTGTAAGCCACTTTCCCCTGCCATTTCAGAAAGACCTGTAGAAAGCATTTCATTCATATCGAATTTCATTGAATCCAGATCAAGTATTTTCAAGAATACTGCAATTTCAACAAGGGGATTAGAGAAAATCGGTGAAAGCAAAGACTCCATACAAGCATCCATTTCACCACTTTGCACGAAATAAGCAAAGGAGGGCAGAATATCTGTTAAGGTATTCATTGGAGAGTCAGAAGCCTTTTCAAGGAGGGTGAGAACAGGAAGAAGAATATTTTTAAGCATATTACTTCTATCCTCGTTTGCCTGAGCAGTAAATTCAGCCTGATTTATCAGATCTGTGCATTTCAAGGAATTAAGCATTGGTACAATAGCATTTTCGTAACCATTTGCACCATCAATTTTTATAAAGCTTGATATTGCATAAGTTCCTGAACATAAAAGTGTATAGAAAACATCATCGAACGGTGATAATGCTTTTGCAAAAGCTGTTGCAAAAGCTGTTTTATCAGCTACTCCCCATTTAACACCCGAAAGATTAACAGCATCCCAGGAAGATGCCTCATAAAGAGCCTTTTGAACATCGGGGTACTCACTCAAGCCATCTGCAACTGCATCAAGGGAAATATCTACACTTATCATTTCCATTTCGCTTGAATTTTCAGAAAGACCTACATAAAGAGAAACCACAAACCCGGAAAGACTTTCATCACTATAAACCATAGGTTTAATTGTATCAGAAAGGCTTCCTCCTGTAAGAGTGGGAACAATATTATTCAAAAGCGAATCTGTACCTTTTACAGCAGTAAGTGCCTCCTCAGCAGTAACGCCTTGGGGGTAATCTGTTGTGTAGCCTGCAGCTGCAACAGAGCCAAAAGAAGAGAAAACAACAAGCACACAAAGTATTGAGCATATAACCCTTTTTAAAATACTTTTCATAATCATCACTCTGATTTTTATATTATACAAATTTTTTACATATATATTATTATACTTTATCTCCACCATAGATTATACAACATCTATTGTATCATTTGTTAAGAATTTGTGAATAAAAGAGGTCAAACTAATGAAAAAAACTGTATTTTTATTACTTATTATTTTGCTTTTAACAGCCACATTAAGCAGCTGCACCTTTTCCGCCACAGGTGATAGTATTGAAGCTTTTTCAAGACGAATGAACGAGTTAAACGAAAACTATAATATGACCTCAGAAGGTTATATTATTGACCAAACCGAATGCACATTAAAAAAGTTTTATAAATTTTCCGAAAAAGACATTATGCTCAATTTCAAATATGATAAAAAATACCGTCTGAACGAAATGAACATAGTCTTTGCTTCTGTCATCCTTGAAGAAAATTCACAAGCCTTGGCATTTATTTGTGATTCTGTAAAAAGCTTTGTACAGAATGAAAGCACATACAATCAGCTTTTGGAATTAACCGATTTTGAAAATGCTATCACCAAAATTGACATAAAAACAAAAAGTGCCGAAGCAGATAATATCAAAATGGAAATTGATACTACCGAGCTCGGCACAGTAATCACTATTTACAAAGACATATAGTCTTTCAATTTTTCTGCTATTTGACGAAGAGCATTACCCCTGTGACTTAAAGCGTCCTTCTCGTCCCCTGTAAGCTCTGCAAAGCTTTTATCTCCAACCATAAAAATGGGGTCATAACCAAAACCACCATTGCCTTTAGGCTCAAAACCAATGTAGCCCTTACATTCTCCCCTTGCAGAAATAACATCTCCATTAGGAAAAACACAACAAACTACAGAAACGAATTTTGCTGTTCTTTCCTCAACAGGAACATCTCTTAAAATTTTAAGAAGCTTCTGATTATTCTTTTCATCATTTCCGTGTTCACCTGCAAAACGGGCAGAATAAACACCGGGAGCACCAACAAGGTAATCAACAGAAAGACCTGAATCGTCTGCAACACAGGGCATACCACTTTCAAGGCAACCACTATTTGCTTTCAAAAAAGCATTTTCATAGAAGGTTTCTCCGGTTTCATCAACATCAGAAATTTCTATGCCTGCCTGTTCAGCTGTTTTAACATCAATGCCTAAAGGTGAAAGTATACGATAAAGCTCATCTCTTTTTTTCATATTATGAGTGGCGATTAAAAAAACGTTGCTTTCCATTAACCAAACAACCTCCCAAAGAAGCCCTTTTTCTTTTTGGGTTCTTCTTTCACTTCTTCCTTAGTTTCTTCAACAGGTGCTTCAGCTGTTTCCCCTGAAGCATCCTCAATAGATTCTTTTGCTGTTTCTTCCACAACTTCTTCCACAGCTTCTTCAACTATTTCCTGATCAGGTTCGTAAATATCTTCATCTACATCTTCAACAACAGTATCAGCAATTTCTTCGTCGCTGTCGCTTTCTTCCGTTTCGTTAATTTCAGCCATAGCACTGAATATTTCACCTACGGCCTTAGCAAGCTCTGCTCTTTCGTCGGTTTCTTCTACAGGAACATATTCTTCACGGATTTTGGAAAGATCAATTTCATCTTCTTCAAAATCCTCGGGAAGATCATTGAAAAGACCATCTGCAAAAGCATGTGGATTAAAGGGCTGTAAATCGTCAATGCCCTCACCCACACCAATAAACTTAACAGGCACTTTAAGATCATTCTTAATAGAAAGAACAACCCCGCCACGAGCTGTACCATCAAGCTTTGTAAGGATAATACCTGTAATTTCAGCAATTTTTGCAAATTCACGAGCCTGATTAACAGCATTCTGACCTGTGGTAGCATCAAGAACAAGCAATACCTCACGGTCAGAATAGGGCAATTCACGGTCAATAACACGATAAATTTTACCTAACTCCTCCATAAGATTTTTCTTGTTGTGAAGACGTCCTGCAGTATCGCAAATAATAATTTCAGTACCCCTTGCTTTGGCAGCAGAAATTGTATCAAAAATTACTGCTGCAGGGTCTGCACCCTCTTTGTGCTTAACAATATCTACCCCTGCACGTTCTGCCCAGACATCAAGCTGGTCAATAGCTGCAGCACGGAAGGTATCAGCAGCAGCAAGAATAACGCTTTTACCCTCTGCCTTGTACCTTGCTGCAAGCTTACCTATTGTAGTGGTTTTACCAACACCATTAACACCAATAACAAGAATTACGGAGGGAATGGTAATAAGTCCCATATCCTCGCCACCTTCAAGCATTTCGGCAACAATGTCTTTAATTTCTGCCTTTACATCGGCAGGATTTTTTATACCCTTTTTACGAACAACATCATTAAGACGCAATGTTATTTCCGATGCAGTTGTAACACCAACATCACCCATAACAAGGGCTTCCTCGAGCTCATCGAAAAGCTCCTGGTCAATTGATGTATAGCTGTCAAGAACATTATCAATTGCACCTGAAACATTATTTCTTGTTTTTCTTAAACCGAAGTTAATTTTCTTAAAAATACCCATTAGAAAAACTCCATTATAATAAATTATGTTAAATCAAACTTAGTAGCCATTTCTGCTGTTTTAAGCTCCAACAACTTGGAAACACCCTTTTCCTGCATTGTTACACCATAAAGCATATCAGCTTCTTCCATTGTACCACGACGGTGTGTAATAAGAATAAACTGCGTGTTATTAGTCATTCTGCGTACATAAGATGCATATCTGACAACGTTAACATCATCAAGGGCAGCCTCAACCTCGTCGAAAATACAGAAAGGACAAGGATTAACCTTGAGAATTGAGAAAAGGAGTGCTATTGCTGAAAGACCCTTTTCACCACCGGAAAGGAGTGAAATATTCTGAACATTCTTACCCGGAGGCTGAACCTTGATATCAATGTCACACTCCAGAACATCACTTTCATCTGTAAGCACAAGGGAAGCCTTACCACCACCAAAAAGCTCTGAGAAAGTCTGACCGAAGCTCAAATTGATTTTATCAAACTGTTCCTTAAATTGAACTCCCATTTTCCCTGTAAGTTCATTAATAAGCTTAATAAGCTCTGCCTTGGATTTTTCAACATCGCTTACCTGAGTGTGCATAAAGCTATATCTTTCAGAAACCTCTTTATACTCCTCAATTGCACTTACATTTACATTACCCAGACCACGAATTTTGCTTTTAAGCTCATTAAGGCGTTTTTTTGCTTCAGGGATATCTTCAATAACAATATCAAGCTCTTCTGCCTCACGCTTGGTAAGCTCATATTCGTCATAGAGCTTATTCTGTATGTCCTCGAACTCTTTTTCCATTGTTTCCTTACGTTCGGAAAGTCTGGCTTTTTCTCCACCTAATTTTTCACGTTCTTCAGTTTTTTCTCTTTCAAGCAGACGAAGCTTTCCGCTTTCCTGCTCATACTGCTCACGCTTTTGAATAAGTGACATAATCTGTTCTTTAGATGCAGAGCTCTGAGTTCTCAGTCCTTCTGCCTCACCATTTAGAACATCTATTCGTTCTCTGATTTCTTCATTGCGTTTATTGATTTCTTCAATTTCGCTATCAAGCTGAGAAAGCTTATCCTTGTGACTTGTGCTTCTGTTTCGGAGCCTTGTAATTTCTTCCTTTTTGGCTTCTATTTCCTTTTCAGCAGTAGCTATAAAAAGATTAATCTGTGCTGCATCAGCAGTAAGCTTTTCTCTTTTTTCACGAAGGCTCTCTCTATCACCGGTAAGAGTCGAAAGCTCAGCCTCTACTTTATCAAGCTCAACCTGAAGCTCTGCAAGCCTTTCGTTTGCTGAGGCTGCACCGTCATTAATTGTTTTAATACGCTCCGTAAGCTGTGTTTTTTCTTCATCTGCAAGGGTCTGCGTCTGTAAGGTGTTTTCGTAATTGCCTTTACGAAGAGCAAGAACACCCTCAACTCTTATTTTCTCTTCACTAAGGGCGATAATTTCACCCTTACAGCCTTCAAGCTCAGCAAAAACCGATGAATAGCTTTCTTGCTGTGCTTCCACATCTTTAAGAAGAATTGCAAGCTTTTCTTCAAGTGCCTTCAAATCATTTTTTAATTTGTCAAGCTCGTTACCTCGGCTGAGAATACCTGCATTCTGTAGTTTTGCACCACCGGTCATTGAACCACCTGCGTTAACTACCTGACCATCAAGTGTAACAATTTTGAATTTATTATTATATTTTTTAGCAATTACAATTGCTGCATCCAAATCCTCAGCAACAACAGTTCTTCCTAAAAGAGAATTGACAATTTCAGTATACTTCTTATCATACTCAACAAGCTCTGATGCAATATTTATGTAACCAAAACAATCATCAAGCCCTTTTTCGTCAAGCACTCTGCCCTTAATTGCAGTAAGAGGTAGGAATGTCGCTCTGCCGGCTCTGCTTTCTTTAAGAAAGCCAATAGCTTTTTTAGCATCATTTTCTGTATCTGTTACAATATTCTGAATTTGCGCACCTAAAGCTGTTTCAATAGCCAAAGAATATTTATCCTTAACGGTAATAATCTGCGAAACCGGTGCGTGTATGCCCTTGAGCACACCACGCCTAACCTCACGGATAACAGCTTTAACACTCCCCTGATAGCCTTCCATATTTTTTTCAAGATCGGAAAGCATTAAAACACGGGAGTTTTTAATCTGAATGTCGTTACGAAGATTATTTTCCTGTTCTTTGAGTGCATCAAGCTTTTCTTTTCTTTTGGTTGCAAGAAGCTCAATTCCCGAAAGGGAATTGTTAAGTTCAGTATTTCTTTCAACAATATTCGCTAATTCTGCTTCAGCTTCTTTACATTGAGCTTCAAGAGCTTCAAGAACAGGCTTTCTTGACTCTGTCAATTTGTCTATTACAGAAATTCTGTTATTAATTTCATCAATTGAAGACTCTGCATTTGAGCTTATAACTCTGTTATCTGCTATTTCAACAGAAAGAGCTGACATCTTTGTGCTTAACTCAACACTTCTCTGAGCCGATTTACTGTTTTCATCACTTAAAATATCAAGCTCACCGGTAAATGAATTAAGCTCTGATTTTTTATCTTCAATATTTGCTTCAAGCTCAATAATACTTTTCTGAGCCTCTTCAATCTGAGTAGCAATTTCTGTATCCGTATCGTTTTCTTCTGTTTTTTCTCTTTCAATTCTTTCAATGGTTTCGTTATTATGAAGAATTGTATTTTCCTGAACTGCAATCTGACTTTCAAGAACAGCCGCCTGTTCTTCAAGCTGAGTACAAGCCCTTCTGATTTCATCAACTGCAACAGTAATTCTTTGAGATTCTGCAAAGGAAGATTCTATTTTCTCTGTAATTTCTTCAAGAGATTTACAAACCTCACCATATTGAGAATCTATAATTGTAATTTTCTTTTCCTGCTCACGCAGATCATTTTTGGTTTTATCAATAGTATAAAGCCAAAGACCAATTTCAAGATTTTTCTTTTCCCCTGCGTACTCAAGGAATCTCTGAGCTTTTTCACTTTGGGTTTTAAGTGGTCCTACTCTGGTTTCAAGCTCTGTAAGAATATCTCTTAATCTTAATAGATTTTCTTCAGCCTGACTAAGCCGACGCATAGCATCTGCCCGACGGTATCTGTAATGGGAAATACCCGCAGCTTCTTCAAGCATATCACGTCTGTCATCAGACTTACCTGAGATAAGTGTCTCAACCTTGCCCTGACTGATCATAGAATAGCCATCACGACCAAGACCGGTATCCATAAAGAGCTCGTGGATATCTTTAAGTCTTGCCTGCTCACCGTTTATTTTATATTCACTTTCACCGGAACGGAAATAACGTCTTGTAACTGTTACTTCTTTTTTAGGGTTATTAAGAGCCATATCGGAGTTATCCAGCTTGAGAGTAACCTCTGCAAAGCCGACTGCACGACGGGAGTCCGTACCACTAAAGATAACATCCTCCATTTTTGAGCCACGCAGATTCTTTGTTGATTGCTCACCTAAAACCCAACGCATAGCATCGGAAAGATTACTCTTTCCGCTACCGTTAGGTCCAACAACAGCCGTTATACCTTTTCCGAAGTTTAACACAGTCTTGTCCGGGAAGGATTTAAAGCCCTGCATTTCAATCGCTTTAAGATACATTTGGTTTTCTACCTTTCATCTTATTCAACTAAAAGTTCATACTTTTTAAGATTTTTCATTCCCTTTACGCAAACTTCCCACCCATCTCTTTTAAGAGCTATTTTATTAGCCCCCTTCTGACCTGTCATTTTAGAAATTTCACGGTCATTTACATAAAGAGTAATTTGCTTTTTTTGTGTAAGAGAACATATATGATTTCTTTCAACGGGATGCTTCTCTGAAAGAATTTGTTTTGCTTTTTCTAAATAAATTTTCGATTCGCAAAGTTCACCGAATGCCGGATGATAAGGTCCGGCCAGGAACCCTTCTTCAACATTTCCACCCGAATGAAGTCCTAAGCGAATAACTGTAATATTCTCCTCGTAAAACCTTCGAAGCAGAGCTGCACAAAGCTCAACTGCCGCCTCGGTAGTCTGAGGGGTATATGCCCCTCGCTTATACAGCTCACCCAAATATGTACCCTCTAAAACAATTGTTGGGTAAATACGGACTGTATCGGGTTTCAAAAGGACTATATCTTCAGCAGTTTTTAAAGCTTTTTCAGGGGTATCCCCTAAAAGGCCGGTCATCATTTGCAGTCCTAACGAAAAGCCCTGCTCTTTGATTAATTCTGATGCTTTTATTATATCATCCCGAGTGTGCCCACGATGATTTAATGAAAGCACCTGGGAATCCGTACTTTGAGCTCCAAGCTCAATAGATGTAATTTTATATTTCTTGAGTATGTCAAGGACTTCTTGGTCAATGGCATCAGGACGAGTAGAAATTCTTATTCCACAGAAATTACCGTTTTCTATAAATGGCTTAGTGACTTCAAGCAGAGAAATCATATACTCCCTATTGATAGCAGTAAAGCTGCCACCAAAAAAAGCAATTTCCGTGTTTTCGGGGTCTATTCCATCTTCAACTGCCTTCAGCAGAGTTTTTCCTACATCATCAGGTGTCAGCTCTTTAACAGAACCGGAAATGGTCTTTTGATTACAAAATGAGCATTGATGAGGACAACCTTGATGAGGAACAAACAGTGAAATATTAGCGTGCTTCATTTTTCAAATTTCAAAAGGGCATCGCCGGCGGCAGCTTGTTCTGCTTCTTTCTTCGTTCTACCCTCACCACTACCAACAATTTCACCATTAAGCTTAACTACAAACTTGAAAGTTTTATTGTGATCGGGGCCAAATTCACCAACCTCTTCATAACAAAGAGTATTGCCTTTTTCTTTTTGAATTTCCTCTTGTAAAAGGGATTTATTATCTTTAAAGTTAGCCTCTCTTTTCACAGCTTCCTTTATAAAGCTTAAAATATATGGTCTTACAACGTCTATACCACCATCAAGGTACATAGCTGCAATAACAGCCTCAAAGGCATCCGATACAATTGAAGGTCTGTTTCTTCCTCCTGTATGCTCCTCGCCTCTACCCATTAAAATAAAGTCACCTAAATTTATTTTTTCGGCAAATTTAAAAAGGGATTTTTCGCATACCACTGCTGCACGAAGCTTTGTAAGAACCCCCTCGGGACGAGTTTTGTACTCCTCAAAAAGATATTCGGCTGTAACAAAGCCTAAAACCGAATCACCTAAAAACTCAAGTCTTTCGTTGTCGTGAGGCAATTTATTTTCATTAGCATAGGATGAATGGGTAAGAGCTCGTGTTAACAGAGCCTTGTCTTTAAATTCATAGCCAATCATTTCTTCAAATGCAGATAAATTCATAATTACCTCCTTACAAGTTTATGTTTTTGTAATATTCCAGGCTACGTTCTGCTACCTTCAGATAGCGTTCAGCCTTATCTCTAATTTTTTCATCTAACGGGTCAATTATTCCTATTGCGGCACCCATAGGCTGAAAATGCTTTACGGTTTCATCGCTGATATACTGAGAAAGTGCTCCAAGCATTGTTATTTTCGGAAGCTCTAAGGGTTCTTCTCCGAAAATTCTTCTTGCGGCATTATATCCGGCAAGAATACCGGATGCTGCACTTTCCATATACCCCTCAACACCTGAAATCTGTCCGGCAAAGTATATGTGCGGGGCTTTCTTCATACTGAAATCCCGATTCAAAAGACCGGGCGAGTTAAGAAATGTATTTCTGTGCATAACTCCGTATCTGACAAATTCAGCATTTTTAAGAGCAGGAAACATAGAAAAGACTCTTTTTTGTTCCGGGAATTTCAGATTTGTCTGAAATCCCACAAGATTATACATTGTTCCATCTTTGTTTTCCTTACGCAGCTGAAGGTTTGCCCAGGGTCTGTGACCCGTTTTAGGGTTGGTAAGACCAACAGGCTTTAACGGACCATAGCGCATTGCATCTTTTCCTCTTGATGCTAAAACCTCAATAGGCATACAGCCCTCATAAACATCCTTTTTCTTATCAAAGGAATGAAGCTCGGCACTTTCTGCATTTACAAGTGCATCATAAAAAGCTTCGTACTCCTCTTTGTTAAGAGGACAATTTATATAGTCATCCTCGCCACCACGATCATACCTGGACTGCGTGAAGGCATACTCCATATCTACACTTTCTGCAGTAACAATGGGGGCTGCCGCATCATAGAAGGAAAGAAATTCTTTTCCGCAAAGCTTCGATACTTCGTTTGCCAGAGCATCGGACATTAATGGTCCTGCTGCAATAATAACCACATCGCACTCAGGAATTTCAGTTATCTCCTGCCGAACAAGAGTGATATTCGGATCATTTTCAATACGCTGTGTAATAAGAGCCGAAAAAATATCTCTGTCAACAGCAAGTGCACCACCTGCCGGAACCTGCGCTACCTGAGCTGCATCAAGACAAACAGAACCAAAAAGTCTCATTTCTGCCTTTAAAAGTCCTGCTGCCGAGCCTAATCTTGCTGCTTTAAGGGAGTTTGAACAAACAAGCTCTCCTAATTTATCACTTTTATGGGCAGGTGAAAATCTCCGGGGCTTCATTTCGTAAAGAGTAACTTTAATACCTCTTTTACTGAGCTGGTTTGCAGCCTCAACACCTGCAAGACCACCACCGATAACAATAGCTTTTTTATCAGTCATTATTTTCATCCTGTGTTTTCTTTGCATTTTTTCGGGCAGCCTTAAAGGTATAGTCACACGCTTCGTTTGAACAAGTAACCATTCCACCCTTGCCTTTGAAAAGTGCTTTTCCACATTTTGGACAATTCTCTCCTGTTGGCTTATCCCAAGTCATAAAATTACAAGTGGGATAGTTGCTACAACCGTAGAACTGATAACCACGCTTGGATTTTTTACCAATTACATTACCACCACAAAGGGGGCAGGTTGCATTTGTTTCCTCTATAAGAGGCTTGGTTGTTTTACATTCGGGATAGCCCGGACAAGCAAGGAATTTACCAAATCTGCCCACCTTAACAACCATATTTTTTCCACATTTTTCACATTTGATATCAGTGATATCTTCCTGAAGCTGAATTTTCTGACCTTGCATTTCAGTTTTTGCTTTAGCAAGAGTATTCTCTAAATCATCATAAAATTCGTGAAGCATTGCAATATAGTTTGTTTTACCTTCATCAATTTCATCGAGCTTTGTTTCCATTGAAGCAGTAAATTTTGTATTTACAATTTTCTGGAATTTCTCTTTAAGAAGGTTTGTTGTTGCTACACCAAGCTCAGTAGCTTTAAGAAGCTTTCCGTCACGCTTTACATACTCTCTCTTGATAATTGTTGTAACGATAGATGCGTAGGTACTTGGACGACCAACACCTGTTTCTTCAAGTGTTTTAATAAGCGACGCTTCCGTAAAGAATGACGGAGGCTGTGTAAAGTGCTGATTACCTTTAATCTCTTTAATCTTGAGAGTATCGCCTTCTTTAACATCAGGAATGGCTGCATCACTGTCATCCTCAGCAGTAACATCCTCGTAAAGCTTTGTGAAACCATCAAACTTAATAGAGTAACCACTTGCTGAGAATACGCAATATCCGGTCTCACCATCTTTTTTGCCTGTAATTTCCACCTTAACTGTATCCTGTACACAAGGAGCCATAAGAGAAGCTACATATCTGCACCAGATAAGGTTATAAAGCTTATACTGATCACTTGAAAGACTAGCCTTAGCAATTGCAGGTGTAATAGCAACATTAGCGGGTCTTATCGCTTCGTGACCATCCTGTGCGCCTGCTCTTGTTTTAAAATAGCGAGGCTTTTCGGGAAGATATTTTTCACCATATTCACTTGTGATAAATGCATTTGCAGCAGCACGAGCTTCTTCAGAGATACGAAGTGAGTCGGTTCTCATATAAGTAATAAGACCTGTCATACCGATACCTGAAAGCTCAATACCTTCATAAAGCTCCTGTGCAATTTTCATTGTCTTCTGAGCCTGGAAATTAAGCTTTCTGGATGCTTCCTGCTGCATTGAAGATGTGATAAAGGGTGGTGCCGGTTGTTTCTTTCTTGTACCTTTTTTTACACTGGTAGCTGTGTAGTTTGCACCATCAAGACGATTAAGATAATAATCTGCTTGTTCTTTATTTTCAATTTTAACCTTACCGTTTTCATCGGCTGTAAGGGATGCGCTGAGAGTCTTTCTGTTCGAAAGGAACTTTGCATCAATTGACCAATACTCCTCAGGATTAAACTTTTCAATCTCCTCCTGACGATCAACTATAAGTCTTACTGCAACGCTCTGTACACGACCTGCTGAAAGACCTCTTCTGATTTTTTGAGAAATGAACGGACTAAGCCTGTATCCAACAAGTCTGTCAAGAATACGACGAGCCTGCTGTGCATCAACAAGACCCATATCTACAATTTCGGGATTACTGATACCTTTTTTTACACTTTTTTCATTTATTTCATTAAATTTAACTCTGTTTTTTTCACTAAGATCAAGACCAAGCACACTTGCAAGGTGCCAGGAAATTGCTTCTCCTTCTCTATCAGGGTCAGTTGCAAGGTAAACCTTGTCGCAACCACTTACCTTTTCTTTAAGCTCTTTAACAAGCTTTTCCTTGCCCTTTATAATTGCATATTTAGGTGCGAAATCATTTTTTACATCTACATTAAGCTTCGCTGCGGGCAAATCTCTTATATGACCCATAGAAGCAACAACATCGTAATCAGCCCCAAGATACTTCTTTATAGTCTTTGCTTTTGCAGGGGACTCAACAATAACAAGTTTAGACATTGGTTTCATCCTTTCGTTTTCTCTTTATCGTTTGATTAAATAATCTTATATTTCTTACCACTTTCTAACTCAACAAGCCCTGAAAGCTCAAGCTCAGTCAGAGAAGCCAGTACAACATTCATTTTTAGTTTTGTTTCCCTTACAATATCATCAATATGCGTACCATTCTCATTCAGTACACCAAATACAATTTTTGAATCGTTACTGATATCGTCGGGAAGAGCTTTTTTCACAGTTTCTTTTTCTGTGTTTTTATATTCTTTACTATTCTGCTCAGTTTTAGAATTGGATTGAGGTTTTGTCTTTGGTTTTCTGTAATCAACATAAGCTACATCTGAAAGCGGCACTTTAGCTTTTTCCATATCGAACAAATGCCCGTAAAGATATTCATATTCGCAAAGAATATCCTCTGCCGAAAAAACAGGCTTCGCACCACTTCTTATAAGGTGATTGGTTCCGTCAAAAGAGGAACGAACTATATCACCGGGAACAGCAAAAACATCCCGTCCCTGTTCAAGAGCACAATTTGCAGTGATAAGCGAGCCACTTTTTACGCCTGCCTCAATTACTGCAACACCTAAAGAAACGCCTGAAATAAGTCTGTTACGAATAGGAAATGTAGCTTTGTTGGCAGGTGCAAAGGGTTGATATTCGGAAACAACTGCTCCATATCTGGTTATAGCTCTGCGCAATGCCGCATTTTCTTTAAGGTACCCGAAGGAAAGACCACACCCCAGAAAAGCTAATGTTCTGCCCTTTGCAAGCATAGCACCTGCGTGAGCTTCACTATCTATCCCCAAGGCTCCACCACTAACAATTGTGGCTCCGGAAGCAGCCAGCGTATATGAAAGCTTCTGTGCTACTTCTATTCCATAGCTACTGGCATTACGGGTACCTACTATTCCGATGCTTATTACATCTTTTAACACCGAGCAATCACCAATCCCGTAAATAACTAATGGCATATTTGAAAGATTTTTTAATCTGTCAGGAAAAAGGTCATTATCGGGAGTTATAATTGAATACCCCTTTTGGCTGCATTCTTTTAATATTGCCCCTGTCTGTGACGGAGTTGAGCTCTTTAATGCTTCAATTTTCTTCTGGGTGAAAAATCCTGACAAACGCCACTCCGTTGAACCTGCATTATATAGATTTTCAGGAGTTTCAAAATACGAGAGAATTTCATCGGTACGCGCACCAGCGCCCAATGCGTTTTGCATCCATATCCAATATTCAACAGGACAAACACTCATCTCATCATTTCCCAAATAATTATTGAAGCAGCTGCAGCAGCATTAAGTGATTCTGCTCTTCCCTTCATAGGTATTGTAACAAGCTTTGTTGCAGCAGCCAAGGTTTCAGCTGTGATTCCATTACCTTCATTTCCGATGATAGCAATAACCCCACCACTCATATCAACCTCGGTCAATTTTTCAGCTTTCGGGTCCGGAACTCCTGCAAGCACACTCATACCGTTCTTTGAAAGGTCCCTTAATGTTTCGGGAAGCTGGTCCGTTTCAACTATATTAAGTCTGAATAAGGAGCCCATGGCAGCTCTTTGTGATTTCGGGTTATATATATCGCAACCGCCACTGACTATAACGCCATCAAGTCCTACCGCTTCGGCAGTTCTTACAACTGCACCGAAATTGGCAGGATTTGAAACATCTTCTAAGGCGATATATTTCCCATTGTATTTTATTTTACCTATATTTGTCTTTTTGTCAAGCATTTTACACAGGCAAAAAACGCCCTGATTACTTTTAGTATCGGACAATTTTTCAGCCACTTCTTCAGACACGAAAAAGCTACGCTTGGCACATTTTTCTACCAAACGCACGTATTCTTCGTATTTTGAAAGTGCTTTTTCTGTTACATACATTTCGGTAATTTCAACACCACTTGAAGCTGCATCAAAGCAGAGCCTTGCTCCTTCTGCAAAAAACAAGCTTTCTTCCCTTCGGAAAGAGGTGTTTTCCCGAATTTTAACTGCATATTTTATGCGATCATTTGCTTTACTTGTAATTTTTTCCATAGTTCAAAAAAACATCTTACGCCCGACCAAGATTTTGGTCGGGCGCAATTTCTGATTATTAAAGAGCTGCTTTTGCTTTCTCTACAAGAGCTGCAAAACCTTCGGGATCTGCAATAGCAATCTCTGAAAGCATTTTTCTGTTAAGTTCGATACCTGCTTTTTTAAGACCATTAATGAATGTTGAATAATTGATACCATTCATTTTGCAAGCAGCAGAGATTCTTGTAATCCAAAGACGACGGAAATCTCTCTTTTTCTGTTTACGGCCAACATAAGCATAGTTACCACTTTTCATAACAGCCTGTTTAGCTGTTTTGAAGAGTTTGCTCTTTGAACCATAATAACCCTTTGCGAGTTTAAGAACTTTATTTCTTCTTTTGCGAGTCATCATCGCACCTTTAATACGTGCCATTATAAGTTACCTCCTATACCGTTTTCTTCTTATTTATAAGGAATAAGACGTTTAATCTGCTTCTGATTTGTAACGTCTGCAACATTAGTCTTACGAAGACCTCTTTTACGTTTGGTTGTTTTCTTGGTAAGGATGTGTGACTTGTTTGCATGGCCGCGAATCGGCTTACCGTTTTTAGACATTTTGAAACGCTTTTTAGCGCCTGAGTGAGTTTTGATTTTAGGCATAATAAAATCCTCCTTAAATTTTACTTGGATACTTTGGGAACAAGGAACATAAGCATTTGACGGCCTTCAAGCTTTGCCGGTTTTTCAACTGAACCTGTTTCGGAACAAGCTTCTGCAAAACGCTGCATAATTGTAATGCCGTATTCGGTGTGTGCCATCTCCCTGCCTCTGAAACGAATTGACACCTTAACCTTATCGCCATCCTTCAAGAAACGGAGAGCGTGGTTAACCTTTGTGTTAAAGTCACCTGTGTCGATATTCAAAGATAAGCGAACCTCTTTGATATCCATAACCTTTTGTTTTTTCTTTGCTTCCTTTTCACGTTTAGCCTGTTCAAATTTGAACTTACCGTAGTCCATAATTTTGCAAACAGGGGGAACTGCGTTGGGAGCAACCTTAACAAGGTCGAGATTACTTCTTTCTGCTAAAACGAGAGCATCCTTGGGTGACATAACACCAAGCTGTTCACCATCTGCAGAAATAACTCTGACTTCCTTATCTCTGATCTCCTCGTTGATCTGATTCTCCTTGCTGATACCTAAGCACCTCCAATAAATAATGAAAAGCTCGAACAGAAATTCCGTTCGAGCCTCAAAACGCACCTATTGCGTTAAACATTGAAACTATTGACCAAACAATACTCTCGTTTGGTGAGAACGGAACAGTTCTGCTTTATTGCCTTGATATGATACCAACTTTATCATCATTTGTCAAGTGTTTTTTTACTTTATTTCTTGTTCGAGTTTATAATACTCTGTATCATCAAAAAACTCTACAATTGAAATCTCAAAACCATCGCAAATTTTCTTGATTGTAACAATACCGGGATTCCTGCTTTCTCCGTTCAGAATACTTTTAAGAGTAGATTGAGAAATCCCACACATATAACTCAAAGCGTTGGGAGTAATCCCCCTCTCGTTGCATAACTGATATATTCTTTGCACAACAAAATCATAAATTCCCATTTGACACTTCTGAATATACAATTGTCTTACACTTCAGTTACTTGGTCAGTATTTTCTCCAGGGGCCTCGCTCACGATTTCAGTTGTTGTTACCTCGGTTGTTTCCTCTGTTGTTTTTTCAACATACTCACCGTAATAATAAACGATGATTTTGTCAGTTACTGAAAGGCGTCTGTCATCAGGAATAGCAACCCAGTTATCAGTTTTTGCATCTTCGCAAACAATACTGTAAACCTTTAAAGAGTCAGCTTCCTTTTCAGCAACATTACTTGCAACTGTTTCAACATTTTTGAAGCCGGCTTTTTTCAGCTCCGAAACTGCGTCCTTCAGCTTTTTATTTAAAACATTAGGAACTTCCTTGCCATTACTTATTCTTAAAGTAATATTTCTCTGCTCTATTACAAGAGTACCCTCTATTAAATCCTGCGAAATAACTGTACCCTTCTTTTCCTCACTGTCAACATATTCTGTTTTGAAAATGAGGAAATTATCATACGTATCATCAGCTTTTATATCTTCATATAGCTTACCCTTAAAATTGGGAACTGTTATGCTGGATGCACCAATTTCAGTTTCCTCGTCATTTTCAGAAACTGCTTCTGTTGTGGTTGTCTCAGTAGTATCATCTTCCTTGTCGTCTTTGGAAAATCCCTTTATTCCCCAAAGCGCAACAACAAGAATACCTAAACAAAGCACAACACTCAAGCAAAAAACAGCTATTGTGCTTTTTTTGATTTTTGGGGACTCCGGTTGCTCATCTGCTTCGTCAGCCATAGGAAGCTCCTCTACAACAGTTTCCTCAACATCTTCTTTTTGATTTGCATACATAGAAGAATACGCCTCTGAGGCTGTACCTGCTGCCGCAGGTGAGGCTGACAATTCATCTCTGAATTCTTCTGCTGTAACAGTTCTGTCATTGGGCAAAATCTGCAAAGCATTTACAAGGGCATTTATAACATAAGCAGGTAACTGCTCAGCAAACTTACCGGGAATCATAAGCTTATCATTAGTAAGTCTTGATGACGAGCTCATAGGAACACTGCCTATAAGAGCACGATAAAGCACTGCAGCAAAAGCATAAATGTCTGTGCTTGTACTCAGACCTTCGCTGAAGCCATACTGTTCCACAGCTGCATAGCCATCGAACAGCTCACTTTCCATATTGCTTTTCTGACGGCGCACGGCTTCTATGGAGTAGCCTGTTATGCGAAGCTTACCATTCTTATCAAGCACCAGTGTTTCAGGGCAAATGCCACCGTGGACAATTCCTGAATAGTGAAGCTCGCCTAAAGCAGAAAGCACCGGCATAAACAGAACACGTGCATCATCCCAGGAAATATATCCTGTTTCCTGTTCTAAAAGGAATTCACGTAAGGTTTTACCTTCACCAAGATATTCACTGACTGCAAAAACAGTACCTAAATCCTCAACAAGTTCGTAAACCTGTGTAAGTGCAGTAAAGCCTTTAAGCTCTGATAAAGTTGTCCACAGCTTCACAAATTCTTCCTTAGCCTCAATAAAATCAGATGCTTTACCTATATTAACAAGGCAATAATTACCCTCGCCCCTTGAAAGAACGCCCTTAGGGAAAAGCTCCCTCAAAGCAACGGGTGTTTTCTTCTCCATATCGAAAGCATAATAGGTAGAACCTTCGCTGTTAGAGGAAACAAGCTTTCCCACAAGGTACTTACCACCAACTATTGTTTTTAAAGGTAAGTAAGGCTCCTTTTGTGGTTCGCTGTTTTCTTTACGACAATAAGGACAAAAATCACTGTCGCCTATTTTTCTCATACAGCGCAAACAAAGTTTTTCTTTTTCCATTTAAGAATTCACCTTAATCGTCAAAACTGGGTCTTGCAATATTAGTACGTGCAAGAGCATCTTTAACACTATTGCGAAGTGTTCTTATATCGTTAACACTCTTGGTAAGCGTCTCGTCAGTATCTTTGATAACTGTCTCAACATAAGCACTTGCATTTCTCTTTATATCATTTGACCATTTTTCTGCTTTGGTAGTCATTTCCTGAGCACGGACTTTTGCATCAGCAATAAGTGATTCTGACTCTGCCTTTGCCTGGCGTAAAATATCATTAGCAGCACTGGTTGCTTCTTTTGTAACCTGATGCTCCTCGATCATAAGATCTGCTCTCTGACGGGCATTATTAATTATATTTTCAGCATCAGCTTTAGCCTCCTCAAGAATATCACGTCTTTCCTGCGCAATTCTTCTTGCCTGGTTAATTTCATCGGGCATTTTGAGACGAATATCCTCAACAAGTCTTGAAAGCTCCTCGATATCTATAACCGTTGCATTCAAAAACGGAATTCGTTTTGCCTCATCAATAAGCTGCCCTATACTATCAAGGGCTTTTTCTACAGCACTTGTACTCATAAAAAACATCCTTTCGTTATTTACTGTCTTGATAATCTTTTTACTATATCCTCGCAGATTTCTGACGGAACAAATGTAGAAATATCGCCACCTAACCTGCAAACCTGTTTTACTACGCTAGAGCTCAAAAACATGTGCTCTGCGTTTGAAACCATAAAAATTGTTTCCATTTCGGAATTGAGCTTTTGGTTTGTTAAAGCCTGTCGGAATTCGTCGTCATAGTCTGAAATAGCTCGCAAACCTTTAACTACTGCCGCTGCACCTTTTTCACGAACATAATCTGCCAGAAGCCCTGCATAGCTATCCACAGAAACATTTTCCAAATCCTTGGTGCAACGCTTTATAAAATCAACTCGTTCTTCTGTAGTGAAGCTTCCTACATCCTTGTTGGGGTTTCGCATTACAACAACAATAACCTTATCAAAAAGCTTTGCAGAACGGGTTATAATGTCAAGATGACCTATTGTAAGAGGATCAAAGCTACCGGGACAAACAACTGTTTTACCCATTATAAAATCCCCTTTCTATATACAGTCAATGCAATTTTACCGTATTTGTATCGTTTCGAGGTAAAGCCTTCAACATCTTCAGGAAGAACCTCACGCTCACCTGTTTCACAAACAATTATTCCACCATCTGCTATATGGGGGGCAACCCTTTCAATTGCGTCATCCATTATACCGGCGTGATAAGGTGGGTCTAGGAAAGCAATATCAAAAACTTCTGAAGTTCTGTCAAGGTATTCAAGTGAATTTGCAAGAACTGTTTTTGACACATTTCTGAAGCCTGTTGTTGTAAGATTTTCTTCCGTAACAGCAATTGAGGCACGGGAAATGTCAACAAAAACAGCAAAATCAGCTCCTCTGCTCAACGCCTCAATACCTAACTGACCACAGCCACAGAACATATCAAGCACACGTCTGCCCTCAATATCAAACTGAATGATATTAAAAATTGACTCCTTGACTTTATCGGTTGTGGGTCTGACACTGTCACCCTCAAGTGTTTTAAGCTTTCTGCCACGAGCAGAACCGGTTATAACTCGCATCAGCCAACACCTCCGTATTTTAAAATATTGATTACAAGTTATACCTTCACATATATAATCATTATATTATTGCATTTATTTAATATATTTGTCAAGTTTTTAAAAGAAATTTGAGCATTATTATTCTGCAAAAACGCCTTTTCAGGCACAGGTAAGCCAGTGCCTTACAGTTGGAGTTCTGCCTAAATATAGTGATATAATCCGTAAGGTATAGGCTTGCCTATACCTCAAAACAAAACATCATCGTTGACAACCGCCCTACCCAATGCTAATATAAAATCAAAAACAACTACGAAAAGAGAAATAATATGCCAAAAATTGAACTGACAAATATGGTTATGATTCAAAACCCTGTCACTAAAGAGGTTTTAGTCCAAAGAAGGGTTAAATATTGGTGTGGAATAACCTTCCCGGGTGGACATGTAGAAAACAGTGAAAGCTTTTACGACAGTGCTGTCAGAGAGGTTAAAGAGGAAACAGGATTAGATGTTAAAAATCTTAATTTTTGTGGTTGTGTTCATTGGCACAATACGGAAACAAGCGATAAATACATTGTTCTTTTTTACAAAACCACCGAGTACAGTGGCAAGCTTTTAGAAGGCACAGATGAGGGAGAAGTTTTCTTCACCTCTCTTGAGAAAATCAAAACAATGTCCCTATCCCCTAATTTTGATAAATATCTTGAAGTATTTTTAAATGATAAATATACAGAGATTTTCTGCAACTGGAACGAAAAAATGAAAGAAAATTGCGATGGCGAACCCGATTGGGATTTTGAATACAGATAACAACAAGGAGTAAAACCTTTTTGGTTTTACTCCTTGTTGTTTATTCACCCCGAAAGGCTTTTATTATTTCTATTGCATTTGCTTCCGTAATGCCCGGTACACTCATCAGCTCTGCTTTTGTGGCTTTACCTATAGCCTCCATTGTTTTGAATTTTATAATAAGATTTTTAGCCTTCTTTTCACCTATTCCTTTTATGGCTGTAAGTGATACTGCAAGTGATGTTTTTGTATGCTTTTTACGGTGATATGCAACAGAAAATCTGTGAACCTCATCCTGGATATTTGTTACAAGCTGAAAAGCTTTCTTCCTTGCATTAAAATCAATTTTACCACCTGCAGTAGAAATAGCAGAGGTTCTGTGCTTACCGTTTTTTACCATTCCAAACACAGGAACATCAATATTATATTCCTTCAAGAGAGGTAAAACTGCGTTTACCTGACCCTTACCACCGTCCAATAAAATCAAGTCCGGTAATCTTGCAAAGCCAACTGTTTCACCTTTTTCTTTGTGGTTATAGTATTCTTCAAAACGCCGGGAAAGCACCTGGTTCATAGATCGGTAATCATCCTGACCGCTAAATCCCTTTATGGCAAAACGACGGTAGGCTGCTTTAAGAGGCTTGCCATCCTTAAAAACCACCATACCTGCAACATTGTCACTTCCACCTATATGGGAAATATCATAAGCTTCAATATATTCTGGAATTTTTGACATACCCAGAAGAAGAGAAAGCTCTTCAAGTGCCTCTCTGCTTCTGTCATTTACTCTGTATTTATCAAGAAGCTTCTGCGATGCGTTTGATTTACACATTTCAACTAATTTTGCCTGAACACCTTTTTGAGGTATAACAATACTTACATTAGTACCACGTTTTTCAGAGAGCCATTTTTCAATATTTTCTTTATCTTCAATAACACCGTCGATTTCAATCCTGGGAGGGATTTTTCTGTTCATTGAATAATAAGAGGTCAACAACTCCCCTCTCATTTCAGAGATTTTATCCCCTTCATCAGCAAAAAAATGCTCGGTATCAAAAAGTCTGTTATCAGAAAAACGCAGCACAGAAAAGCAAGCCTTACCATCCATAACAGAAAGAGCGAAAACGTCCTGTTCCTTATAGGTAGACGAAACAACCTTCTGGTTACTTCCTACTTTTTCAATACTTCTTATTGTGTCACGGATTTTGGCTGCCTTTTCAAATTCAAGATTTTCAGCTGCCTCATTCATTTGTTCGGTTAATCTTCTTATAGTTTCCTTACTGCCATTTTTAAGAAAATCCAGAGCATCTGAAACATTTTTCTTGTATTCACTGTTTTTTAATTTTCCTGAGCAGGGTGCACAGCAAATGCCTAAATGATAATTCAAGCAGGGTCTATCCTTTCCTATATCACGAGGAAAAACCTTTGAACAGGTAGGTAGCTTAAATACCTTTTTGGCTTCTTCAACCGCCCGATTAACGGAAAAGCCAGCTGTATAGGGACCTATATACTCTGCGTTTTCATCGTCCTTCTGTAGAACCGGATATATATTCTGCCAATCTCCTTTTGTAACCTTAATATAACTAAAGCCCTTATCATCTTTTAAAAGAATATTGTATTTAGGCATATTCTGTTTTATAAGGCTACATTCCAGAACGAGGGCTTCAAACTCGCTGTCTGTGAGTATATAGTCAAAATCCTGCACATTTTCAACCATTTTCTGCACTTTAGGAAGATGCTTCTCCTGAGCACCAAAATACTGACTTACTCGGTTTTTTAACGCCTTTGCTTTACCGATGTATATTATCTTATTATTCTTATCCTTCATTATATAAACACCGGGAGCTAAAGGTAATTTATTGGCTTTATCCTTTAACCTACGTAATCTTTGTTCCATATACTCACTCCTTTCAATTGCAATACTTTTACAAAAGGATATCTCTACGGGGCAACCCACCACCACTAACGTGGTCCCCCTCCCTATTTCATCAAAGATGAAACAGGGATGATAAAATCAGCTCTAACCAATATAATTTCGCATTCCGAATTCCACATAAAAAAAGCGGCAAAGGTTACCCTTTACCGCCTTAAAACCTGAATTAAACTTCTGCGAAGCCACTATCTACTAATGCAACGAGAGCATTAACAGCCTGCTCCTCGTCAACACCGCCTGCAATGATGCGGATTTCAGTGTCACCCATAATACCGAGAGAAAGAACACCGAGAAGACTCTTTGCATTAACTCTTCTTTCTTCCTTCTCAAGCCAAATAGAAGACTTGAACTCGTTAGCTTTCTGAATAAAGAAAGTAGCGGGACGTGCATGAAGACCTACCTGATTTTTAACTGTTACATCTTTAACGTACATAATAATTCTCCCACATTCAAAATTATAACATTAACTAAATTCTTACTGTTATGAGTGCAAAAACCTGCAATCTACTTAATATATTATACCACCAAATTATTTTTAGTCAACGAAAAAAGTGTAACCTTTTTACAAAAAATCAATAATTCGGATGGAATACTAAACCTTTTTGAATTTAAAAGCTGTGTTTTGTGCAAGTTAACTACAAATGTCAATTGTTATTATTAAAGATAAACAATTATTTAACATTCTTCTTTAAAAACTCCAGAAAAACTATATCTTTTTTATCTAGCTTTGTTTTCTCAAGAAGCTCTGGTCTGCGTTCAAAAGTTCTTTCGATAGACCTTTCTTTTTGCCATTTTTTTATATTGGCGTGGTGTCCCGAGGTAAGAACCTCAGGCACTTCCATATTATGCCAAACAGGTGGCTTTGTGTATTGAGGATATTCCAGCAACGAGGAATAATGACTCTCACCTATAAAGCCCTCCGGCTGGGAAAGAACACCCGGAAGCATACGTGAAACAGCATCAGCAAGTATCATTGCCGGCATTTCGCCACCGGTTACAACATAATCACCAATAGAAATTTCTTCATCAACAATTTCATCAATAACTCTTTGGTCAACACCCTCGTAGCGACCACAAAGTATGGCAATATTTTCCAGCTGAGAAAGCTCCTTGACACGCTCCTGTGTTAATGTTTTACCACAGGGAGACATATAAATAAAATGCGGCTTCGTACCCGTTTGCTGACAAACACTCATATAGCAATCATAAATAGGCTGTGCCATCATAAGCATACCTGCCCCACCACCGTAAGGTGTATCGTCAACCTGGTTGTGCTTATTTATTGCAAAATCACGAATCTGATGAAAATTCATTTCCACTTTTCCTGATTTCCTTGCCCTGCCTATTATACTCTCACCCATTACTGCCTCGCACATTTCAGGGAAAAGAGTTAAAATATCAATCCTCATCGAAAAGCCCCCTTAACGGACGAATAAACGCAACATCATTAGCAACATCGCATTCAATTACAACATCCTTTATAGCAGGTATAAGAACCTCCTTGCCGTCGGGTGTTTCAATAAACCATACATCATTTGCAGCATAATTTTCTACGTCCGTGATTTTACCATAACAAATACTGTTATCGTCATAATCCATAACGGAGCAGCCTATTAGCTCTGACACAAACCATTCCCCTTCGGGTAAATCAACATCAGAGCGCTTCATATAAAGTATAGTATTTCTTAATTTTTGCGCTTCTTCAATAGTATCAATACCATCAATTTTAAGCACAACAACATTACCGTGAGGACGACAGGAAACAATTTTAAAGCTATTAAGCCCTTTGTCATCACGATAAAGCCTTTTAAACTTTTTTACAAATTCAGGAGAGTCGCACCAAGGATTAAGTCTTACCTCACCCTTTATTCCGTGGGTACTGACAATTTGTCCTATCTCAAGATAATCTTTAATCATAGCATCTAATAAAAAATGGGCTGTAACCAGCCCATTTTTCCTTTCTTTAGTCGATATCGACCTGTACTTTAACATCTTTACGAATAGCTGCGGCACGCATAACTGTACGGATTGCTTTTGCAATTCTACCCTGCTTACCGATAACTCTTCCCATATCGTCGGGTCCGACGTGAAGATGATAAACAACTACACCCTCTTCGTTGGGCTCGTCAACAGTGACCTCGACTGCGTCCGGGGCATCAACAAGGCCCTTTGCGACTGTTTCGAGTAAATCTTTCATCGTAGTCACCTTAATTATTTAATGATGTTTTCTTTTTTGAGAAGATCACGAACTGTATCAGTGGGCTGAGCACCGTTCTGAATCCATTTTGTAACTTTCTCTGCATCAATCTTGATTTCTGCAGGATTGCTGATGGGGTTGTAATAACCAACTTCTTCAATGAATCTGCCATCACGAGGATAACGAGAATCTGCAACCACTACACGATAGAAAGGTGCTTTCTTTGCGCCCATACGGCGAAGACGAATTTTTACTGCCATTTTAATTACCTCCGAAAAGTAAAATAATAATAAACTGATTTATATTAAACACACTGTGTTTAAAGACTGACTATAAAACCGTGGGTTTTACATTGGGAACCCACCCATACCGCCCATACCACCGGGCATTCCTCCACCCATACGTTGTAAGCGTTTCATCATTTTCTTGGAACCCTTACCGTTGAGTTGTTTATAAAGCTTTTGCATTGAGCGATACTGGTTAAGAAGACGATTAACATCCTCTACCTGCATACCACACCCTGCTGCAATTCTTTTCTTACGTGACGGATTGATTATATCCGGATTTTCACGCTCTTTTAAAGTCATTGAACGGATAATTGCCATTGTATAATCAATTTGCTTATCGTCAACATCGGTATCCTTAACTTTTTTATTAAGTCCGGGAATAAGAGAAATTATGTCCTTCATCGGGCCCATTTTCTTCATTTCCTCAAACTGCATAAGCATATCATTAAGGTCAATTCTGTTTTCACGAAGCTTCTTTTCAAGCTGCTCTGCTTTTTTCTCGTCAAGGGCTGTCTCAGCTTTTTCAATAAGTGAAAGCACATCGCCCATACCAAGAATACGACTTGCCATTCTGTCGGGATGGAACACATCCAGATCCCCTAATTTTTCACCGATACCGATGAACTTAATAGGCTTGCCTGTAACTGCTCTTGCTGAAAGAGCCGCACCACCTCGTGTGTCACCATCTAATTTTGTAAGAACAAGACCGTCAATACCAAGCGCTTCATTAAATGAAGAAGCAACGGTAACAGCATCCTGACCTAACATTGAGTCAATAACAAGAAGAATCTCGTGAGGTTTAACCTCAGCCTTTATATCCTTGAGCTCCTGCATAAGCTGTTCGTCAATATGAAGACGACCTGCTGTATCAAGGAACACATAGTCATAGCCATTATCTTTAGCAAGCTTTATTGCCTCTCTCGCTATTTTTACGGGATTTTCTGTACCCATTTCAAACACAGGCACACCGATTTGTTCACCGACAACCTGCAACTGCTTAATAGCAGCGGGACGATAAATGTCACAAGCAACAAGGAGAGGTCTGTGACCCTGTTCTTTAAGCTTCAGTGCAATTTTTGCACTATGTGTAGTTTTACCTGAACCCTGAAGACCACACATCATAACAACCGTTGGTGGATGTGATGCTGTTGTAAGTCTTGCCTGAGTTCCACCCATAAGGGCTGTAAGCTCTTCATTTACTATTTTAATAACCATTTGTGCAGGAGTAAGGCTTTCCATAACCTTTGCACCTATCGCACGTTCAGTTACATTATTAGTAAAATCTTTAGCAACCTTGTAGTTAACGTCTGCCTCTAAAAGTGCCAGGCGCACCTCACGCATAGCATCACGGACATCGGATTCTGTAAGGCTACCCTTGCTTTTTAATTTTTTAAAGGCGTTATCGAGTCTATCTGAAAGTCCTTCAAAAGCCACGGTGCAACCTCCCTTTAGTATATAATTTATTCGTCAAGAGAAAGTATAGCAGATTTTATATTTACGACTGCATCATTTACCTCTCTTGAGAGAGAAATGTTCATATTGTATTTATTGATTTCCTCAATATTCTCCATAATAACATTAAGTGCTTCGCCGGTTTTTCTTGTACGCTCAGCAAAGCCTAATTTTTTTTCCATATCATAAAGCTGGTTCTCTGCACGTTTAACAGCATCACGAACGCCCTGTCTTGTGATACCCTCATTCTGTGCAATTTCTGCGAGAGAAAGATCATCATTGTAATAATACTCAATGAACTTACGCTGGTTCTCAGTAAGCATTTCACCGTAAAAATCAGCAAGTAATACAACATCAAGATTCTTAGCCACACTGACACTCCTTCCAACCACTCTGTAAAGAACTTTAACTTTACAGGAGTGCATTATAACAAAGTCATTCCGTTTTGTCAAGTGTTTTTAAGAAACAAAAGCAGGGTGTGCAACAAATTTTACATTTGTTGCACACCCATTAATCTTAATACTTATCAGTTACTACTCTTGTTCTTGAATAATCACTGCTTGTTTTGCTGTAGAATGCTTTAACCTTGTATGTGTACTTTGTACCCTTCTTTGCAGATTTGTCTGTGTAAGAAGTATTTGATACACCATTTTCAAGTTTGATTCTTTCGTAGCTACCTGTACCGGTCTTACGGTAAACAATGTAACCTTCAGCACCTGCTACCTTTGACCATTTAAGTGAAACACCCTTCTTGGTGCTTGTAGCTGATTTCAAGGTAGGATCTTCAAGATAATATCTTGAAAGTGAATTTGAACGAGCGGAAATACCAGCTTCATTTATTGCACGAACGGAGTAATAATACTTTGTACCGGACTTAGCTGTATCATCAGTGAAACTTGTCTTCTTTGTAGAATCCAAGTATTTCCATTCACCGTTCTTGGTTTTACGATATACTCTGTAATAATCAGCACCGCTTACTGCAGACCAATCAATTTTTACACCCTTGGAAATATTTGAAACCTTTTCAACCTCGGGGCGTGAGCATTTAAGCTGTGAAATAGCTGCTGTTTCGAGTGTTTCGCCACACTCTGTGCATTCTTTGTGTTTCTTACCTGCAGCATTTGCTGTAGCTGCTTTATCTATAATCCAATCGCCTTCGCTATGTCCTAAAGCAGCGATTTCTTCTGTTGCAAGAACTATACCACAATCAGTACACTCTTTATACTTGGAGCCAGCGCTTGTGCAGGTTGCTTTATCGCCAACAATCCATTTACTCTCTGTATGACTTACAGCAGGAAGAATTGTAACTTCGCCAACAAACTCTTTACAAAGAGCACACATCTGACCTTCTTTACCTTCTTTATCGCATGTGGGCTCGATTCTTACAGGTGATGAGTAAAGCTGATGTTCACCATACTCTTTTTCTGTATATGTATCACCACAATTTTCGCATCTGTACTCAGTTGCACCCTTTGCAATACATGTACCGGCTCTTAATACTGTTGCGATATAATTATGAGTAAGTGCAGGAACTGGTTCTGTATAAGTAGTACCACAGCCATTTTTACAAGTAAATGTTTTTTCGCCTTCCACATCACAAGTGGGAGCAAGTGTTACAACACCGTCATCGTAATCGTGACCGATTGCAGGAATTGCCTCTGTGTATGTAGAACCGCAACCATTTTCGCAGGTAAAGGTTTTTACACCCTCAGCTTCGCAAGTTGCTTCGATTGTCACTACACCATCGTCATAGCTATGACCGGTTGCAGGGATTACGTCTGTGTATGTATCATCACAATCTGTTCTTGTACAGGTGTATGTCATAACACCGTCTTCATCACAACTAGCTTCTTTGGTTACAACACCTTCATAGCTGTGACCTAATGCATCAACAACGCCTGTTTCTTTAACATTACCACACGCTGTACACTGTCTTTCTTTAACACCGGTGTCATCGCAATCGGGCTCAATAGTAACAATCCAGCTTGTGAGATTTGAATGAGTAATTTCAGTATCTATTGCGTGATATGCTGCATAGCTTGCTGCGTAAGAATCGCAGTTAGCCTTAATTTTAAGTGTATCGCTACAACCATTAAAAGCATTTGTAGCAATTTCTTCTACACTATCGGGAATTGCTACAGTTTCAATTGCTGAGCAACCAATAAAAGCATCCTCACGGATTTTACTTGTACCATCTTTAACAGAAACTTCACCTGTCTTAGCAGCAGGGCAAGAAATAAGATCTGTGAAATTAGAGTTATAAAGAATACCATCTTTACTTGCGTAGAATCTGTTTTTAGCTGCAACATTAATAGCTGTAAGCTTACTGCAGTTTGAAAAAGCACCACTGCCAATTACTTCAACGCCAGCAGGAATATCAATTGATATAATGGCTGTACCATCAAAAGCAGAATCACCAATTACTGTAACTGATGAAGGAATAGCGATTTCTGCAAAGCTTGAACAATCTTTAAAAGCATTTTTTCCGATTTCTTTAATACCTTCAGGAAGGTTTGCAAGTCCTTTAAGAGAAGAACAACCGTAGAACATGCCTTCGCTTATTATAGGCATTGCGCACTTGATTTCAACATTTTCCAACGCTGTACATTTTCCGAATGCATATTCACCGATTGACTGAACATTATGACCGATATATGCAGATTTTGCTGCTTTACAATCATAGAATGCGTATTCGCCCACTGACATTGTGCTATCAGGAATAATAATCTCTTTAAGAGATGCACAGTTTTCAAAAGCCAAACGACTAATAGCCTCTATACTATCAGGAAGGTTTATGCTCTCAAGTGCTACACAATCTTCAAACATACCTTCAGTGATACGAGTAATACCATTTTCAATTTCTACAGTTTTCAATCCGTCACAGGATTTGAAAATATTTTTACCTGCGAAACCAGTATTTCCCTTGATGATAACTTTCTCTAAAGAATCGCAATCGTAAAATGCGTATTCACCAACACTACCTATACCGGAAAGAGTAACAGTTTTTAACGCATCACAATCCTGGAAAGCACACTTACCAATATCTGAAAGCTCGCTGTTAAATGTAATCTTTTCAAGCTTAGGATAACCTGAGAAGAGGTAATCCTTAACCATTTTTACAGGATTTAAGAAAACAACTTCTTTAATGGAACCAATGTACTTTGTCCAAGTTGGATCTTCGATATCTTCATAAATAGTCAATACGCCACTATCGTCGAATTCCCAATCTGTTCCGATTAATGCCCCAAGCTCATCACGGGGACCGTCCGAATCAATTACCGCTGCAAATGATACAACTGATAAGCAAGAAAAGCTGCTTAAAGTAACAATTACAGCAAGAAGAATTGATAAAATCTTTGACTTTTTCAAAAGAAACACCCTTTCGATATAAAATGCTTTAAGTATTTGTCAAAAATATACAATACCACAAAGTTCATTATAATACACCGGTATATTTTTGTCAACTGTTTCGTTTTAAATACACAAAGGTATTTTGTTGTTGTTTTTACAACTCATATTCCCAGATTGTTCAGAATAAACATATCTATATTTGCCCAATAATTGTCCTTATCTGTCTGTAGATTTTTTCCGTGTGTTCCGTTTTCAATTATAACCTCTTCCACTCCTTTTGAGTTGCAATTTTCATAAAGCTTTTTACTTTCAAGTGGCGGAACAACTGTGTCATTTTCCCCATTAATAAACATTACGGGAATTTCAATTTTTTTAAGTCGGGCAACCGTGTCGGCGTTTTTAAGGTTTTCGCCTGTTTTATTTTCAGCTAAAAAGGATATTATTCTTACTCCGAGAGCTGAAGAAAAACGGGTTTCGTTTTTTATGTACCCCTTCACAACAGACTCAACAGAGGTATAGCAGCTATCTGCAACAAGCAGTCTGACATTTTCGGGTAACGCTTCCGTAGCAGCAAGGGTTACTGCATTTGCTCCCAAAGACACCCCAAAAAGAGCAATTCTGGATTTTTTATCATTACTTACTATATATTCAGCCCACTCGGTAACATCCAAGCGGTCATTCCAACCGAAAGAAATATTTTCATAGGGGCTATCGCCATGACCACGCATATAGGGCAAAATTATATTAAAACCAAGATCATAAAAATGCTTTGCGTATTCTTCCGTTGCTTCAGGACTTTCTCCGTAACGGTGACATATAATTATATAACTATGGGAAATATGCTCGTTCTTTATTTCTAAAGCCTTTAAATTCTTACCCTCTGAATTTTCAAGCTCAATTTTTTTGCTATTCTCAGAAACCCAGTCAGAACTTGAAGCTCCCACTTGACCGTATGAATACTCTGTAAAGTCTTTTGAACCATCCTTTTTAAATAACGACAAGCTAAAAAACACTGAAGCTGCCACATTTATGAGAAGCACCGAAGCCACCAAAATCACACAGACTAAAAAGACAATTTTCTTATACTTATGCTTCTTACCATTGTCATTAACATAAAACACAGCAGTGGGTCCATCCTGTTCTTCCATTATGGTTTTTATTTTTCTTATTTTCATATTACATTATACACCCTTTCAGATATGCTGCTATGATACCACAACACGTACCCTAAATCAACTCATTGACATAAAATGTTATTTGATATATAATTCACTTCCAATTTAATTTCGGAGATGTTTCACTTGAGTTTAATTGAAATTATTTTACTTGCAGTAAGTCTTTCTATGGATGCCTTTGCAGTTGCTCTTTGTAAAGGTCTTGCTCTAAAAAAAATCAATTTAAAGAGTTGTGTAATTGTCGGCTTATGGTTTGGTGCCTTTCAGGGATTAATGCCTATGGCAGGATATTTTTTAGGCAGTACCTTTGCAGATAAAATCACTTCAATTGATCACTGGATAGCCTTTATTCTTTTAGCCATTATCGGTGGTAATATGATAAAGGAATCCTTTGAAAAATGCGATGAATGTAAAGATGCCTCCCTTGGCTTCAAGGCAATGCTGATTATGGCAATCGCAACAAGCATAGATGCACTTGCAATTGGCGTAAGCTTCTCATTCACAGATTTCGAGCCCGACTGGTTCGTTTACATAGCCTTTGCTCTAATCGGCATAATCACCTTCACACTTTCTGCCATTGGTGTTAAAATTGGTAATATATTCGGTACAAAATACAAATCAAAAGCCGAATTTGCAGGAGGCTTGATACTCATACTGTTAGGTCTTAAAATTCTTCTTGAGGGTTTAGGTATTTTACAATAAATTTAAAAACACCCCTTACTTTTAGTCTGTTACTAAAAGTAAGGGGCGTGTTTTAGAATCCCTTTATCCTTTTTAAATCACGATAATTGATAAGCTCAATACCACAAGCCTTGATATGTTGAAGTGTCTGTGGGTCAGAGAACAATTTATGCTCCCACACTCTTCTGTGCCATACGCCTGTAATAGCTTTAAGGTCATCACTTTCAAAAGCAGGATGTATATAGGTTTCGGTTACACCGTTAGGGAATGATCTGTAAAGCTCATAAATATATTCCTTAAAATTCTCATAGCTATCATTCTGAGGACCATTCCATTCACCGGGGATAAGATAATCCGGCATTGCTATACCTTTACTTTTCGCATAACCAAGAACCTGATCAAAAACAGCACCGATAACATCAACATCAATTTTAACGTCTAGTGTTTCGTTTTTGAACATTTCCGGAACGAAAGTACCCGGAAAACGGAAGGGAAGACCATATTCCCCTGCAATATCAAGCGTAAGATTAAGAATTTCAAACCTTCCTGTTTCAATTCCGTAAAGAGAACCCATATGATTATCAAGGTGTGATGGCTCGACACCGAAGGATTTAAAGCGCTCAATCTGAGCTCTGATTTCACCCTCAACCTCTGAAAGCACACAATTTTTTTCAAAATCACCGGACTCGTGATACATAAAATCCTCTGAATCCCTCAAGGAATCTGTATTATTATGGGCAATCGGAGACCATCTGTAATTTCCCCATTCACTTGTAAAAGTCAAATGAACACCAACTGCATATTCAGGATGAGCTGCTGCCCACCTACCCGCCTCCTTCGCCCAAGGACAGGGAGTCATAATTGTTGATGATGTTATTCCACCCTTTTCAAATAAATCCACAACTGCCATATTGGAAGAGTGATTCATTCCAAAATCATCTGCGTTGATAATTAAATATTTATCCATATCACTTTCTCCTTTTGAAAAGAGGATTATTTACCATTCTTTTCTGCTTCCTCAAACAAATCTGCAATGCTTGAGGTTACCTGGTTTTTTGCTGTTTCTGTTTCCTCTTCAACAGCTTTTGTTGCTGTATTCATAGAAGCAATTTTCTTCTTCTTGAAAATGAAAAGAAGAACTATTCCAATTATAGCAAACAACCAAACCAAAACCAATATAACAATAAGCAACACTACAGATACGCCACTATTTTGTTCATTCACAACAGCCTCATAGGAAACCGACACGCCTGTAGTAAGCTCGGACGGAACCTCAACAGCACTCATATTATCGCCCAAAACACTTTGGTAATAAAGAACCTCTGCCGCTTTAATAACATTCTCGGTTACATTGCCGTTAACCTCTAAATCATTATCGTGCTGAAGCTTTTTTACAACTGCAACTGTAGCTTCATCAAGAACACCTGTTATACCATCTGCCTTCAAGCCATAATCGGTGTAAATAAAAATCCACTGCAACCATTTTATGCCTTCATCCTTATCTCCTGCTGCGTATGTACCGGTTGGTTTTTTGTAGGGATTGGATGTTGCTGCATAATCAACAGTTTCACCTTCAAATTGTTCTTCCGTTGTATTACTTTCAGTCACTTGTGTGGTACTTTGAGTTGCAGCAGGTACCGGAATTATTAAACCGATATCAGCTTCTGTTGTTTGCACAGGTGCGGATGTTGGCTTCTGTGCTGAGCCACCACCTAAAATACCACCTAAAACATCGCCAAAACCATCTCCGATGCCGCCTATGGCATCACCAACGCCACCAAGCACCTCTCCAAGACCACCACCGGATGACCCCGAGCCTATGTTTCCCAAAGAATCGCCTAATGAACCATCACCAAGACCACCCAAAGCGTCGCCCAAGCCTGAGGAGCCGCCTCCGATGCCACCAACAACATCATCTACTATGCCACCCAAAGAGCCCGTTGAATTGGTTGTTTCTTCATTTTCTGCATAAAAAAACTTGGCAGTTGCAGTAGTAACATCTGTCTTCACAGCATTATCAACACCAAAAGCTGCTACACAAACAGACAATGCAATAATTATGCTGCACAAAGTCGTTATCTTCTTACTCATTAAATATACATCCTTAACATCAGTTTCAACCAAAGAATTATAACACAAATAAAATCAGCTTTGCAATAGAGTGCATTAACATTCCCCATTTGCAACAGTTTTGTATTACGCTTTTTATACACATAACACAAACGCCATTCACGAAAAATTCACGATAGGATAATTAATAGAACACACAACCTGTGATTGTGTCTTATTCTTTAGAGCTCTAACGCCTCTAACTCGGTGATAATCTCTTTCTGCCTCTCGTAGAAGAGGAGCTCTTTATTGTGCTTGAAATACTCTTTACAACCATATCTGCTTATAAAGTGCGCACCATAGTAGCTTATGGTAAGCTCTGTCACAAGAATAAGCATTTCCTGACCGTCACCACCGAACACACCCTCACAGAAAATAAAGATATTCGAAAGCTTTTTACCTGCTTTATCAGCAGCCTTTTTGAGATCCTCTCTCTCCTTATCAAAGCACTTTTTTATCAAAAGGAACGCATTGGCATTATCATCAGGCTGTTCCTCTTTAATTACAGTAATAATTTTTTCAATTACTTCAATTGTTGAGCGATACTTAAACTCATCTTCACCGGAAAGACTTGAAGCTTTTTTTCCGACAGCTATATTATTTTCGTACTTTTCAATTTCCTTGTTCAAAGCACTAATTGCATCTGCGCCGGGCTTTGTAAGCTCGATTTTTACACTTTTAAGAGAATTAAGTAGCTCTGTCAAAGAAAACTCTTTAGCACACACATCACGAAGCTCTGCTGTTACCGCATCAAGCAAAAGACCAAGTAAGCTGAAGCGTTCGTCAAACTGCGCATTTTTAGCACGTGCCTTTGTTCCTTCATCTGCCTTACCCGCAAGAATTGCATCAACCTGATAATCTGATTTATATTTATTGAACAAGTCATAATATGTAGCGAATTTTTTCGCAATTTTTTTATTCTGAATATACTGAGCAATAAATCTTTCTGTAACAGGAATACCGTTTTGCTCGTAAAGATGGATCATATCTGATAAATCAGACCAACCACGGGCAGTTACGAAGCTTTTCCCGTCAACTGTGGTTTCTATTTTATAAAAATCACCCTTCTTAATATCCAGGTATGTGATAATTGAAGCATGAATTCCTTTTTTGTATGCGTATTCCTTCCAGGCATCGAAATCAGGTTCAACATCAATTCTTTTAAGCCTGTCCCAAGTAACAATATCAAATTCACGAACAGAATTATTGTATTCCGGTGGGTTACCGGCAGTTACAACAATCCAGCCCTCCGGTACCCGATGGCGACCAAAAACCTTATACTGAAGGAACTGAAGCATTGCAGGTGAAAGAGTTTCTGAAACACAGTTCACCTCGTCAAGGAACAAAATACCTTCCTTTTTTCCTGTCTTTTCAATCATATCATAAACAGATGCTATAATTTCAGACATTGTGTATTCTGAAACATCATATTCCTTTCCACCATATTCTTTCCTCTCAATGAAGGGAAGACCGATAGCAGATTGTCTTGTGTGGTGAGTCATTGAATACGAAACAAGACTGACTCCTAATTCTGATGCAACCTGCTCCATAATAGCTGTTTTACCAATACCGGGCGCACCCATCAAGAACACCGGACGCTGACGCTCAATGGGAATAACATAGTTTCCGAACTTATCCTTTGTAAAATATGCCTTCATGGCATTTTGAATTTCATTTTTAGCTTCTTTAATATTCATAACATCCTCCTGTATTCATTGTTTAATTTCTGATATTATTTTTTTAGGCACCTTTGCAAACGGGATAATGACTCCACCAGTAAAATTCACTGTAAGGATTCCCTCCCCCCATAAAGATGATATCCGAAAAACTTGTTACACTTTCAAGTATTCCGATATCACTATCCTTACCATTATATCTTTTAAACAAGCCTTTTTCAATCTCAGTTTTATAATAATCAATCATTTTGAACTTCTGGAATTTTACTACACCGAAATAAAAGGTATATTGTTTTCTATTGCATATTTTTCTGCAAAACTGCCTGCCACACCATAAATAGTTAGTGCTTTACAAGACGAAAACACATCTTCACCTATACTTGTAACAGTATACGGAATTGTAATTGCTGCTATTCTCCTGCCTTTACGAAACGCATTTTCATCAATTACAATTACACCCTCAGGAACTACTACTTTTTTCCACATACCGTGATAGCTGTAAAGAACTCCGTTAACAATAACAAGCCCATCTCCATTCGCAAGACCTTCACACCTGTAGAAAGCGCCTTTGTCCACTTTTTTTACACTACAGGGAATATGTATACTTTTTATGTTTTTTCTTGTTTCTTTTACAACCTTTTTCAATCTGGGAACTTCAGGGCTAAACGCCAATTTCCCAATTGCTGCAACCTTATAGCTCCCAAAATTTTCAGGTATAATCACATTTGTTTCAGTGCCCTTATAGCCTACTATAGTTGCTTCGTTATTCTCCACATCAAATTTATAAATTTTTCTCCATTCTTCTACAGAACGTTCTTTCAAGCCAAGTTCTTTTTCCAGCTTGTTATTTTCGTGTGCTTCTTGTTCGGCTTCTGTATAGTTTTCGTTCTTATAGTTCAGCAAAAAAGCTTTAACTGCTGTTGCATTTTCTGATAAATCTATATATTCATTCAATGCCTCAAGCTCTACACTATCAAATAAAGCAAACAATTTACTGACCTGTTCTGAATCATCGGCTTTTATTGCTTTTTCTATAATTCTGTTCTTATTTGCAATTATCTTTCTTTTTACTTTATTACTCCTCAAAATTTCCGGTGATAACTGATCTAAAAAAGCAGAAATAACAGCCATTTTATTGTCTGTTGCAAAAAAATGATTCAAAATAAGTTCAAGGGCTGAGTCATCAAAAACAGTTATATTTTTAGGTAATACAAAGTGCTCTATAGTTGTATCTTTGAACGCAGTTTGCCTGATATATTTTATGGTACCGGGTAATACCAGTTCAGAAATTTTTGAATGGTACGCAAGCACCCATTTATCAATACCTGTAACGCTGTCAGGAATTATTATATCGCCACCGGTAGCATCACAATCATACAAAACACCATTCACAATAACAAACCCGTTTTCGTCTGCAAGAGCTTTACAGCCAACGAAAGCTGATTCGCCGATACTTGTAATGCCTGTGGAAAATTGTACAGAGCGAAGTTTAACGCAATCAGAAAAAGCATACGAGCCAATTCGGGCTACATTCTTTGGTATAACAAGTGTTTCAATGCTTTTACAGCCTTCAAAAGTATTAGCCTCAATACTTATTACCCCTGCAGGTATTGTTACCGAGGCAAGACTTGTACACTGTAAAAAAGCCTTCTCACCAATACTTGTTATACTGTCCGACATTTCAATGGATTTAAGACCCTTACACCTGAAAAAAGCCCATTTTTCAATACTTGTTACACTAGCCGGAAGCACAACGGATTTAACGCTTTCACGATTATAAAAAGCACTGTCGCCAATACTCGTCACACCATCGGGAACAATTACGTCTCCGCCTTTTCCTATATAGGCTTCTAAAACACCATTATTGATTACAAAACCACCTGCTTTACTCATAACGCTCCCTCCTTTTTATAACATCTGACATAATAATTAAATCTTCGTTCCGTATATCACAAAACATACAAAGCTTCTTAGCTTACACCAAGTTCCTTTTCTGCTGAAAACGACTTCGTGCTAATAATTCCTATCATCTATATCCAGCATTAAATCTATTTGCTTCTGTTCATATTTCTCACATTCATCAACAGTATACATCTTATTTTTATACTCCAACAAAAAGCCTGTCACATTCACCCTATCTTTTGCTGCTTCAATATATTGATACAAGTGTTTCAGATTCATTTTACTAAGCAAACCAAACAAATTTGCAAGCTCAATTGCTCTATCAGCTGCAATTGATAATTCAATCAATTGTTTTTTATTGCTTTTGATTACGGTTATCATAGCATCACTTTCCGACACAATTCCCGGAAGATAACGCAGAAATGACATCATCATAATAAGCTTAAATTCTGTGTCTTTGAAATGACTCCATATAATCCACGCTGTTTTTGAATCCAGGCTCTCAGATAAAATAATTTTGTTTAACCCCTTGCTATTAAAAGCACATTTACCAATTCGTTTAATTCCATTGTTAAACACAATTTTTTTCAATCTGTCACAGTACTCAAAGGCGCTTTCTCCAATTTGCTCAACACTCTCAGGTATAATTAAACTATCAATTTTCCGACATTTTTCAAAGGCTCTGTCACCTATAAATTTTAAATTCGAAGGCAAAATCAAGGATGTAAGCTTCACACACTCTAAAAATGAAAACGAACCTATACTTATAAGCCCCTCCGGAAATGTGACATTCTCTATATAGTCACAGTTCACAAAAGCCCGGCTGCTGATTTTGTTTACAATACTTGGTATTACAACATCCTTTTTACCAGAATGGTAACTAAATAAAGTATTCATAACCACCACGAAGCCATTTTCGTCTGACAGTGCTTTACAATTATAAAAAGCCTCATCACCAACCTCGGTTACGCCCTCGGGGATTATAATACTATGAAGCTTTTCGCAATTATGAAAAGTGTGTGAACTTATGCTTTTTAACTTTTCTGATAAAACAACCCTTTCCAGACTAAAGCAATCATAAAAAGCGCTACTCCCTATATCCACCACACTATCCGGAATATTAATATCCAAAAGAGACCGGCAGCCACGAAAGGAATGTGCACCAATTCTTTTAACTGTATCAGGAATATCTATATTAATAAGCTTTGTACAACCATTGAAGCTTGCCTCTCCGATAATTGAAACACCGGAGGGAATCGTAATATGCTCCAAGCCTGAACAGCCGTGAAAAGTTCCTCTGCTTATACTCTTTATGTAAGGTGGTAAAACAAAATATGTAAGAGAAGAACAATTATAAAATGCATATTCACCTATATTTTCTACACTATCAGGAAGTGTAATGTTTTTAAGAGAAGCACAACCATAGAACGCCATTGAACCAATACTTGTTAAATTGCAAGAAAAACGAATACTACTAAGATTTTTACAGTGATCGAAGGCGTGGTACTCAATAGCTGTTACACTATCGGGCATTATAACAGAACAAACACTGTCACAAAAATCAAAAGCCCATTTGCAGATCATTGTAACACCATCCGGAATAACAACATCAGTAGCAGTACCGTTGTATTTTTTCAGCATGCCATTTTCAATTGTAAACTCGTCTTTTACGTTCATTTTAATACTCCGTTTTTACTCTGTAGCAGTTAAGCTTTTAAAACTTAAATTCTTTTCGATTATATCATTTTCATAAGCTTCCTGTGCTTCCGGTGAATACATCTTGTTCTTACAGTTCAAAAGAACAGTTTTAACATTTATAGCTGAAGATGACTTTTCTATGAATTGGTTCAGCTTTCTGTGTAGCTTTTCATATAGAGTCAGGTATCGGCTTTATAGCAAATAAAGCTTTCGCTGACACTCACACTGACCCATCTTTCAAGTCATCTTTTTCTAAGATTAATTTAATAGCCCAGGCAGGAACTTCGGGAATTTTGTAATCCTCATCAATGAAAACAAATGCCGTATCGTATGCAGGCTTTTGTTGCGGAAACTCACCATATCCGTCTGTAAAGTAAATAAGGCCTTTAAGGTTTGTAAACTCTTTTTTCAGAATAAGTTCATTTACGCATTTGAACACCGGTCTGAAATCTGTACCACCAAGACCCTTGATGGTCATATTTTTTAAATACTCATCAAATTCTTCCTGTGTGGTAATTTTTACATGCTCCTGAATTTCAGCATCACATTGAATAATATGCAGATTTATTTTATTAAAAAAGCTTTCTGTGCTTTTGAGTATATTATAAGTTTTTTGTACAAAATTCTGCACTAAGCTGCCCGAAACCGAACCGGAGGTATCTATAGCAATAACAAATTCTTTTATTCTTTTTACGTCCTTATATTCCAGGGGCTCAACAAGAGGCATTTTCTCATATAGCTTCAAACCGTATGTGTAAAAAACGTAGTCAAATTCATCATCATTAACCTTCAGTGCTTCGCCTAAAACAGCAAACTTTTTAAGGAATGCTGTATAGTCATACTTTTCACGGTTAACAGCTTTAAGGTTCTGCACAAGGTCACCCGCTTTATTGCCATGTTCTATTGAAAATGTCTCGAGATCTGTCTGCATTCTCTCGGCAATATCAGCCCACGTATTTTTCAGAACAATCCTGTAGTTGTTTTCTCCGCTCTGACCTCCGTTTGAGTCCTGAGAATCATCGCTTTCCCCATTTTGGGGATCACCATTTAGAGAAACACCGAATTTAGCCTGTATTTCCTTATCGGTCATATACCATATCTCGTGGTTATCTGAATAAAAGTCAAAGCGCATTTTTTCTGCTTTATCTTCAGTAACATTCTCAACAAGGTAACTATAAATTTTTTCTGCAGTAAGAATTTTAACTGATTTTTTAATTTCGTCGATTATCGCCTTCTGTCCCGGCACCTTACTTGTATTAACATCATCAAGTCCAAGGTCATTTATGATACATTCAACTGCAATATCACAAGCTAAATCCCACATAGCACGATTAAGCGAAGGATTCATATACATATGTCTGAAAACACAATGTAAAACGATATGTAAATAATCACGTACAGGGGTATTCTTTTCCACACGATAGGTGTTAAGCACATGCCTGGGGTTAAATATTAAAACCTCACCATTGGTATAATAGCTTGACAAACTGCCTTCCTCATCAAGATACGGATGATATTTAAAAACACTTAATGCAATATCAAGAAATCTTAATTTTACAAGCAATGTATTCTTGGAAAGAGTTAAAACTTTAATTGCTAATTCCGTCATTTTTTTATATTTTTCCTGATCCATACCACACATTCCTTTAATTATGTTACAATTAATTACATTATACTACAGTTATTAACCGATTACAATGAAATATGTTTCTATTTTATCACAATATTATTTTCAGATACAACAGAGCACTAACGAGCAGGAACAAAATTTCCTGCCCGTTTATTTTATCTTTTCATTATCGCATAAAAGGACCGTTCATTTCCTCCGGATCCAACTCAATATTATTCCTTTCGCACCATTTTTCTATTGCTCTATATAAATCAGAATCAGGTATAATTGACTCATTGTTCACACCCTTTGCCTGTATCACAGCCCCATCATAAACCTCAATAGCTGCTACAATTTTGTTGCTTTTATAAACTACAACAACAGGGTTAGAAAAGTAATCCCAATTCACAAGACAATTTTTCATTATTCTGCCTACCATAACACATTCATTTTTACTTCTTAAACACCTGAATTTATGTTTATCCACTACAGAATTACTCATATTGTCAAATACAAAACGAAGTGGAACGGATATGTCATTTCTTATGTTAGATATTAAACTCATATCATCAAAAACATCAACACCCTCCAACCATTTCATTTGTTCTTTCTTTTTCACATACTCACTCATAGCTGCATAGTGTATTGCATAATTTGTGATATCACGCAAAAGTGAAAGCTTATGCGCAAACCTTGTTTTTCCTAATACCCTTGAATAATCAGACAAAAACATTTTAATGGAATTATCGTAATAATGCATCATTGATAAAAAGTTAAACGCAAATGATTGATTGAGGAAGGTGCAAAATAAATTCACATCTTTGAATATATCGAATAAAAAATCACATTCATTTAAATAAAAAAACAAACCACTTTTTTGTGCAAATAATCTTTTGACCGATTTACAAAAAGGAATTGATGACTCCTGCAAAAGCCTCATTGCACTATCTGGGGTATTCAGTCTTTTCGCTATAAGTCCAAAGCTATCATCCACAACCCAGGACCCTGCCCAAAAAGGGATTGCATCATAAAAATTCTTAGGAAAACCTCTGAAACGCAAAAAATTGACAAACTTATAAAAATCCAATTCATTTACACTAAAAGGTATTTTGTAGCCGGTAATTTTTTCAAACATATTCCTTACAGTGCGTTTTAGTATTCTGTTCTTACAAAACAAATCAATTATTATATCATCCTCTAGCTCCACCTCGGAATCCGTTACAGGTGCAGTGCATATAACACGCTCCCGGCTAATAAGCTCCAACCACGTAATACTACTCTCAAAATCAAACACCACCTGTTCGTATAAAGGAAAGCATATATCTTCATCACCTTTAAGCCATTTTATTGAAACTAACTCCGAAAGATTTTTAATTTGTTTTTTTACATATAATTTTCCATCTGTATAATTCAATAATAAGGCAGTAGTGCAATTAAATTTATCTGAGGCATAACCACATTTTTCACATATATACTCACCGGTAAAATTATAAAACAACTGAACTAACAAGTCTTCAGCCGGCTGCTCCAGCATAGAAAGCTGAATATCTGCCCAGGCAGATAATTCAATTTCACTTTTTTTCGGTAAAGCCTCTACAGAATTCTTCAAGCAATGTAAATAAGATGGCTTTTCATAACCACAATGGGGACATTTTATACGATGTCTGGTTATAATTGCTTTATCTCCGACTCTTCGAGCACCGGTTATGTATTTCTGTTTTCTGCGCCTTAATTCATCACAAGCAGAATACAAATCCGTTTCGTTTGTTCTTTCAATTATTCTATACCCCACAGGTATTTCCAGGTTTAATTCAAGCTTATCCATAGTACACCTCACACGATAAATTCCTACATTACAACAATAACACATTAAATGTCCACAAAATGGTACGTAGAAGCATAAAACAACAAGTTTTCATATTGGTTTTCATATTTTTTAGTAAAGTATGCAAAAATTGTAGTTTTATGTTATAATGTATCCAAGAGGTGATATTATGCTGCAATATGAAAAATTATCCTGCGAAACAGAACAAAAAATTATAAATGATAGATTGAAGTGTTTGGTAACCGAATTAGCCTTTGATGAAAACAATGCAATCAGAAGAAATAACGCTAACGAAAAAGACAAAGCAACCATTATCAGAACGCCATTTATTCGTGATATTGATAAAATACTGCATTGTCCCTTTTATAATCGCTATGCTGATAAAACCCAGGTCTTTTCGTTTTACAAAAACGACGACATAACAAGACGAGCCTTACACGTTCAGCTGGTATCACGAATTGCAAGAACCATCGGCAAGGCATTAAATCTTAACCTTGATTTAATCGAAGCTATTGCTCTCGGTCATGATTTAGGTCACACTCCGTTCGGTCATGCAGGAGAAACCTTTTTAGACGAATTATTTTTTAAACATATAGGCAGACATTTCAGCCACAATATTCATTCAGTCAGAGTCCTTGATAAAATATTTCCTTATAACGTAACATTACAAACACTCAACGGAATTGCAGCCCACGACGGTGAAATGGAGTTATGTGAATATCACCCGAAAGAGCTTGAAAGCTTTTCAGATTTTGACGAACAAATCGAAGCTTGTTATCAAGACAAGGCTAATGTAAAGAAATTAATCCCTGCTACCTTGGAGGGATGTGTAGTAAGAATCTCAGATATCATTGCATATTTAGGAAAAGACAGACAAGATGCTTCCAGAGCAAAAATTACAGATATATCTGCCTTTGATAATGGCGTCATAGGTGAACACAATGCAGAAATCATAAACAACCTTATTGTTAATATTGTTGAAAACAGCTACGGAAAAAACTATATAAAAATGGATGACAAGCACTTCGAAGCATTAAAGAAAGCCAAAGCAGACAACTATACCTACATTTACAAGCAGGAAGCTGTGGGAGAGGCTTACGAAACTGTGCAACCTATGATGGAAGAGCTTTATGAAAAGCTGCTTGAGGATTTATCAACAGAAAACAAAAACTCCCCCATTTACACCCACCACATTGACTACGTAAACGAAGCACATTACTCGAGAGAAACACCTTACGAGGAAACAGAACCTAATCAGATTGTAGTTGATTATATTGCGAGTATGACTGATGATTATTTCATTGACATATACCACCACTTATTCCCTGAAAGCACTAAAAAAATTGAGTACAAGGGCTATTTCGAGTAAATTTCTGATTATTAAAACTGAACATAATAAAAAAGCAGGAGCAAATCACAAAGATTGGCTCCTGCTTTTTATTAGTGAATTTAATTTATTTCTTTTTACTGAACACAGAAACTATACTGCTAACGGTTTTATATGCAGGGGTTTCAAGAGTCTTCTCTGCTTCCTTCATTTGGTTTCGTATATCAATATCCTGGGGACAATGTTGTTCACATTTACCACAACCGATGCATTTTGAGGCAGGTGCATTTTTTCCTAAAACTGTACATTTAACATACTCTTTGAAGCCTGCAAAGCTACCGTTTGAAGAATATTTATTATATGCAGAAAAGACACCACTAATGTTAATATTTTGAGGACAAGGCATACAGTAACCGCAACCTGTACAACCCACTTTCAGTTTTGAATTTATTGCCTTAACAACATTTTTAAGCATAGCTTCATCATCGGCAGTCAATTCACCAATTTCAGTTTCAGATGCAGTTTTAATATTGTCATCTACCATTTCATCAGAATTCATACCCGAAAGCACAACTGTAACCTCAGGTTGATTCCATAACCAACGGAAAGCCCACTGTGCCGGGGTGTGCTGAACAGGATGCTCACTAAAAAAAGTTTTTGCTTCTGAAGGAAGATCATTTATAAGTCTGCCACCACGAAGAGGCTCCATAATCATAACCGGTATCCCCTTTTTGTGTGCGTGGTACAAGCCTTTTCTACCTGCCTGAGTATGCTCATCCATATAATTATACTGTACAAGGCACATATCCCAGTCATAAGCATCCACAATTTGACAAAACATATCTGAATTACCGTGGTAAGAAAAACCAATCTGACCAATTGCACCACTTTCTTTTTTATCTTCTATCCACTTTTCAATACCAATGCTTTTCAGACGTTCCCATACTTTTATATCACTCATCATATGCATAAGATAAAAATCGATATGATCTGTACGGAGTCTCTTTAATTGCTCATTAAAAAGCTTATCAAGAATATCTATGCTAGGCATAAGCTGTGGAGGAAGCTTTGTGGCAATAAAAACCTTATCACGAATGTTATTTTTTTCGAAAACCTCTCCTATAGCAGATTCGCTACCGGGATATATAAAAGCAGTGTCAAAGTAATTCACACCTTTATTAAAGGCTGACATTATCTGACGCTCTGCGTCCTCCATATTTATTCTGCCCATTTTCTTTTTAAAGCGCATACACCCAAAGCCCAAAACAGACAGCTCATTGCCGTATTTATCCATGCGATATTTCATAAAGCTACCTCCCACAGAGATTAAAGTACTCTTGAAGTTTTATTTTTCAACAATCTCAACATTACCTTTTTTATCGCCATTTACATATTCACTGTTCTGATAATAAGATTCTGAATTGATATTTACAACAGCGTTTTCAGGCACATATAAAACCGCCTTCATTTCTTCCGGTAAAGTGAGGTTGATAACATAATTACCATCTACCTTTTCATAGTTCAGAGTGATTAAGCCTTTCACGCTCGGAACTGTACAGTTCACACGGTCTGACAAAGTATATTGAGGCTCGATTTTCACCTTTTCATAGCCTGCTTCAAGGGGGATAATACCTGCAAAATGCTTACTCATTATAACCAAAGGTCCACCACTCCATGCGTGGTTCATAGTACCCTGCCAGGAGTCCCAGAATTCCCAAAGGGTGGAGTAATCCTCATACATCATACCCTCGTATCTGTCTTGTATTCTGGCGTATGCCGCCTCATATTCACCCATTTTGCAAAGGGCTTCAAGAACATAATATTCCATATATGGGCTTGAATTCTGAGTAGTTACAAGAACATTTTTAATAGTGGCATACTGTTCCTTTTCTGCAAGTCCTGCCAAAATAGCAAGTGCATTTGCTCTGTCATCCGGTTTTTTTACGTCTTCGCTCATGAAGCCTTCATCTGTCCAAAGAGTTTTATACCCCTTTTCTATGGTAGCTTTTCTTTCGGCAATAAATGAGATATCATCATCTTTTCCTAAGACTCTTGCCATTTCTTCTGTTGCAGAAAGAGCATAGTAAACCCAGGCATTTTCAATAGCTGTCATATCTGCCTTATTGCCCCAATCAGGCCAATCCCATGAACCACTGCGATGAACCACGAGATTATTTTCACCTGTTTCCCAAAGCTTCAGGTAGTCAAGGGAAGCACCGTAAACCTTTTCAACAAAAGCTTTGTCACCGGTATACCGGTAGTAGGTGTGGAAGCCCACTATTCCTGCCAGCTGCTGAACGGGAAGCTCGAAATAGTCACCACTTATAGGTACAACTGTCTGAAGCACTTTCGTATCGTCAATGTGAGAAAGCATTGCATCTACACCCTTTTGATACAGCAGGTAGGAGTTGCTGTCCATAGAGTACATAGTCATAATCATTTCGCTTGTGACATCACCCCACCATTGGGCTCTTTCTCTATCGGGGCAATCCATAAAATTATCACGCATAGTAACATAAAGGGTACGTAGAGATTTTTGCCACAGAGAATTCATAAATTCATCATCACATTTGAAATCGCCACAGAAGGAGCTGTCATACCCCGTTTCCCTATATTTCAAAGAAACAACTGTAACATCTTTTGGTATCTTATAAGTAATGTGCTCACCATTAAACCAGCCTAATGCTTCAAACTCCTGTTCACCATCTTTGGTTATATAGGTAGTTGAAACTGCACCAATTAATGTATTTTCTGTTGTTATGCGAATCTTTTTTCCTTCCGGTGCTATTACTTTAAGATACGGAGTAAGCTGTGCGTTATATGGAATATCCACGGTGATTTTTTCACCGAAAGCCTTGCTTACGGTATAGCTTTCATAATTCTCTGAATTTTCGTAAGCTTTAAGACCATAATCCTTCAAGAAAGGTATTCCTCTAGGAAAAAGCTTACCATATGCACCCTCGCCACCAAGAGCATATTCGGTTGCATTTTCCCAAGACGAAACATCATAGCCATCAGTCATCCAATCTGCCATATCCTCCCTTGCATCAAAATAAATGCTGTATTCGGGAAGTCGGTAGTTCGGTGGATAAAGAGGGCTGTCAACATAAGCGCTGTTTCTTTTTACCTTCCAGCTTTTGTCTGAAATTATAGAGATACCCTCTCCTACGGCTTCAAAAAGGAAGCCACCCTGACCACTGCTACTATAGGAATAGCTTGTTTCATTATCCCCGCACCATACTAATGCACAAATTGAGTTTTCACCTTTTTTTAAGAAAGGTGAAATATCTATACTGTCATAATAGCCACTGTTTTTAGAAGGTCCTCTTTTCACACTGCCCTCAAAAACAACGGTTTCTCCGTTTATGTAAAGCCAGTATTTTGAGTCTGCCGAGATGTGGGCAATAAGCTCTTCGGGGATTTTATTGACACTTACCTTTTTATTAAAGCACATCCATACATTTTTCTCGGTAAGATTTTCCTTATCCCAAATCCATTGAGCTTTCCAATCAGTTTTTTCTTCTGTAGAAATCACACTGTACCCGGGGATACTGTCAGGAATTTTGTAATCATTTTTAAATGGTACCATTGTTGCACCTCCTGATGGAAAAAGTGAAGAAATAAAGCCTGTCGCTATTACAAGATAAGAAACGATTGTTTGTAAAACTTGCATAGAAACTCCCCCTCTATTATTGGTGTTAAAAAACACATTTTATTTCATCAAAAAATGATTACTTCGTTATACTTCGCACTTATGTTTATACACTGAACATTTCTACAAATTGAATTTCGCTAAAAACCAAGCTCCCGGTTGCAATTCAATATAATATTTGCCATTCTCAAAGTGAATATCTTTTGTACCATCAAGAACATTAAGCTTTTATCCGTTTTTCAGCTTGACGGCAACCTTCCGTGTGCCTTCGGGCAAAATGCATTCGCCTTTTTCAACACTGCGTTCAATACCACTGTTGTTGAACAAAACAAGCAGCCAGCTGTCTGTGGTTTTGTTTACAAACCAATGCACGCCACCACTTACCTCACAGAAAGCAGTTTTTTCAGTATTTCGGGTGCTTCTTCAACTGATATACAGTGGTGCTTTCTGAAAAATTCAGATTTACCTGTCAAATCAACAAAGAATTTATAATCTTCACATAAATTTATATAATCCTCGTGAATAATATCAATGCAATCGGGAATATCGCTGTTGATTATATTTACCGTTTCACTTCCAACCATATCCGACGAATTTGAAAGCAAGGCTTTAAGCGCCTTACGTACATTTCTCATTGTTTTTGCAGAGCTTCCAAAAACAGGATATCCGAAAACAGTCTGATTCTCAGCGTCATCCAGGCTTATATTCCAAATAAATTTGTCTGATTGCTTATGTTTTATATTTCTAATGCTGCCTCATACATACTATTTAGAAGTTACTTCGCAATATTTGCCGATGATGAACCTTGTTTTCGGGGACCGCAGTTTATTTCCGTTGGCTGTAATACCGTCAAGTTCAACCTGAACTTTGTTTGTATCGCTGTCGGTACCGGCAATTTTCGGGCTCATATATGAGGTGTATGAAATATTTCTGAAAACGACATTTTTAATTTCAAAATTCTCCGCTTGTTCATCATAAACCTTAACAAGCATCGGTCTGCCTTCATCACGGAATATTTCAATATTTTCAAAAACAACTCCGTCAATACTTCCTTCAGTCTGCTCTGCTACAACAACAAGCGAGCCGATTCTGTCATTATCCCATATACCGTCACGGTAAATTACGGCACAGTCACGGAAAGCTACATCAGAAATATTCTTGTTGACTTCTCCCGTGATGCCGAAGCATCTTGCATATCCGCCCCAGGCAATGCAATTTGTGAATGTGATATTTTTACTGTCCATTGTACCACCCAGAGCCTTTACCTCAAAGGTATCATCTGCCACTCTTGCAAAGCAATTATCGACAGTTACATTGTGGCTGTTGCATATAGCAAAGCCATCGCAGTTACCACGATTTCCGATAATATCTACATTGTCAATGCTGACATCGGTACAGCAATATGAGATAAACGACCATTCGGGGGAGTTTATGATTTTCACATCACTGACATTTACGTTATTGCAGTTGGTAAAAACAACACCCCTTCTCTCTCGTCTGTCAAGCCGGGTCATATCTATTACGCCTCTGCCGGTAAGGGTTATGTTGTTGCAGTTGTAAAAATTTATAAAGGGATACCTTGTAAGCCCTATAGAGTTATCACCAGGTGCAGTAGGCTCAAGGTATTTGTTTTCATCCTCGGCACAGTCAATATCATAAAGGTGGTTTGCAAGCACGTAAGCGCCTTCTCTGAGATATATTACCAGATTATTGTGTGCAACAAGGTTGACATAGTCATATTGATATACACCTTTATCAATAACCCAGACATTATCCTCTCCGTATTTCTCTATGTATTCTGCAATTTCTTTGTCCTCATCAACCTTTTCACGAACCATAAGAGTATAACCGTAATATTGGTTTGCATCGTTAAAAAGGAACGTATATACACCTGTTTTGTTGATAGATGCGGTTACAGTGTTATTCTTGCACTGTGCCTTCACACCGTGCGATTCAGGTAACACAATGGCATTTTCAAGCACTACATCAGCACCGGTTACCTCGATATTGAATGAAAAATCCTCGCTTGAATCAACATAAATTTCGGAAAATGAGTGTAAAGTACCCGTATCGTCAACACGTATGAAAACCACCGAAGCATAAACGGGGATTTCCTTTCCGCTTACCTTTGCAGTGTAATAAGGCGATATTGTTATACCGTTTATGTCGTCATATCCTCCTGACTGCACATATTCGGGCAGCTGAGCCGAGGCTCTGCCTACTAGCTCCTGCTCGGTAAGTCCTGCCTCCTCAAGAGTGATTATTGCCTCATCGGGATATTCAAGATATGTAAAATCAAAATTTTCGCTTTCCGGATAAATCGTTGCAGGGAACATCAGATTTGAACAAAAAATTGAAAGAGTTGTGAAAATTGTAAAGAAAAATTTAATAATACTTTGCATTTAATCATCACCTTAAAAAGTCCTTATATCATAGAAAAAAGAGTTTTGAAGAATAAAATTATTATAGTGAAAAAATTGACATCTGAGTCTGTTGTGTTGTCGATTATCTCAAAAGAATCAATAATTTCATCGGTATCGGTACGATAAGTCGTGCCTACAATCGCTTCGTCGGTAAACTCAAACGCTGTGTAAGTGGGAACACGCACATCAAAGGCAGAAACAGTAAACGAGGCTGTTTTTTCGGGAAGTGGGTCATAGTTACTGCCGGAAGCCGAGGAAGACTGAACATATACCGTACCTTCAACCGCTGTGACTTCGCCTGCATACATAGTGTCTGTACGTGAATAAAAATGATCGTGTCCGCTCAGGCACAGGTCTATATCGTATAAATCATAGAGCGAGGAAAAGAAAAGCCTTTCTTCTGAAAAAGCATCGTCGCTTAATGAGGCTGAATAAGGGTTGTGGTGCATTGTGACAACCCTCCACTTTGTGTCAGGATAAGCTTTTGTCGCTTCACTCAAAACCTTTGCTGTATCAAACATAAGATTATTATTTGAGTTGATTGTAATAAAGAGCGCATCGCCGTAAGTGTAGTAATATCCCGTTCCGGCTTTCCCGGGATTAAGCTCATCAACCTCGTTAGGGTTATTAAATATTTCACCGTAAAGCGTAGAATCATCGTCGTGGTTACCGATGGTGTTAGCAACAGGTAAAGAGCGTAATGCTTCAGGAGAAAGGTAAGCCTTCATCTGAACAAGACTGTCAGCCGATTGAAACTGGTCGCCGCCTGAAATTGCAAAAGCAGCATCCGGATAAGCTGTAAGCATTTTTTCAACCGTATAATGCCAGCCACAAGTATCACGGATTAGTATTTCTTCAAGTGTTTCGTCGCCGGAACGTCCTATTTGTGCATCGGAAATGTATAGAATGGTAAATTCATCTGCCGGTTGAACCGTAAACGGCTGTGCTTCGCTCAGAACACCGTTTTCAGTGTATGAATAGTAATAGGTTTTGCCTTGCTCAAGACCTGTTACGGTAACCTTGTTTGACCTGAGGTTTTCAATAGCATCGGTTGTAATGACCTCAAATTCTTCAGCGTCAGACATTTTGCTGTTTTCCGAAACCTTGAAAACGGGATTGCTGTCTGTTGAGCTTGATAGCCACGCAAAACGAAGCTCGCCGGCTGTGGCACCCGGTGTAACGGAAATTACCGTATCATCAGCCTGTATTTGTGCCCATAATGGTGAAAACTCTGTAAGCACCTCGTCCTTGTACGCAAAGCCGGGCTCAGCGAAAGCCGTAATGCTCATAATAAGAGTAAGAACAAGCACAGCTGATATTATTTTGATTGTTTTCTTCATACAGATTCCTCCGATTCACTTTATGTTAAAACTCACATTTTTGTACTTACAACTATTTTTCCCCAATTAAAATGACTCAAAAAAACGATATTTGTCAAATTAATTCTGTCAGAGAAATTTATATTATCATTTGTGGAAATACTGTTTAATTTCCGTCATTCTGCTTTCTTGCTTAACGCCGAAAGGACATCGGCTTTCGCAATGACCGCACTTGATACAAGCATCAGCTTTTACTGATAGCTTTGTATAGTGGTTGGCAGCAATATCGTCGCCTGCAAGAGCAAGATCAAAATATTTATTAACAAGACCGATGTCTATTCCTGCAGGGCAGGGCTGACAATGGTTGCAATAAACGCAAGTACCTGTAATAGTATCTGCCGTAAATGTGCCGATGACTGAATAATCCTTTTCTTTATAGCTTGCCGTAAGAAATTTCAGTAATATATCAAGATGCTCCATGGTCTGAACTCCCGGAACAGCAGTAAGAACACCCGGACGGTCAATGGCATACTGCAGACATTGTGTATGTGTAAGCGCTACACCGAAGGGTGACTGCTCATCAGACAGAAGCTGTCCTGCGAAAAAAGGCTTCATAACACTGATGCCAATACCTTCACATTCACATCGTTTGAACAAATCGAAGCGTTTTTTAACGCTACCGATACCGTATTCATCACCCTTCTCAAAATCATACGCAGGATTTATTGAAAACATCATCATATCAACAAGTCCAGTATCAATGATTCTGTTTGAAACACTCGGTGTATGTGAAGAAAAGCCGATGTGACGAACAACACCTTGTTCTTTTAATTCTTTCAGGTAATCGAGAACACCGATTTCACAAAGCTTGTCAAAATCCTCATCTTCGTCAACACAATGTAAAAAGCCGAAATCAACATAATCGGTACCGAGAGTCTCAAGCTCCCATAAAAATGTTTTTTTTATGGTTTCAAAATCACGACACCAACCGTATTCTCCGTTTTCGTCATATACCGCACCGAAATGCACCTGCAAGAATACTTTGTCACGGCAATTACGTATGGCTCTGCCGATAGGAGCATAGGAAGCACCTGCCGTACACAAGTCGAAAAAGTTGATTCCGTTGTCAATGGCTTTACGGATAATTGCTTCAATTTCATCAACAGGTGTCTTTCCGATTCCGCCCATTCCAAGGCCAAGCACGCTGAATTTTTCGTTTTTATTTCCGTGAGGAAGTTGTCTGTATTCCATATTTCACCTCGTCAAATCCTCATTCATTAGACACATTATACCATACTTTCCACAACATTTCCACAATTTCAAATGTAAAAAGCTTTAATCTATAACACAAAGAAAAGGAGCTGACTGAAAAAGTCGGCTCCTTTTCTTTGTGTTTTTTAAATTATTTATCGGTTCTTTTAGGCTTGAATTTTTTTATTATCAAAATTTATTCATATCTATTACCCTCACTATCGTAATAATAAACTTTCATAGAATAATCTTTTTGGGCGTTTTTATTATAAATAATATCCATATCCGTTGTATCATATTTCAATGGTTTGTCCTCTTTACCATTTATTGTGTAGATTATTTCTGCATATTCAGTCTGAGCACCGTTGAACCAGATTAAATCATACCAATCACCGTTTATGATAGCTCCACCAACAATGATTTCATCACTATCTCGGTTAGTGGATGTTAAAAACTCATACTTGCCATTTGATTCAGGTTTAAAAACAGCAATTGTAGATTTTTTGTCTGTGCTATAAGCAGCACTGATTATGTAACCGTCAATCTCTATTTCTTTTGCAATAGTCCAACTCTCGCCTGTGGATATTGCATCATCTAACATTTCTTCTCTGCTTTCAATGCTTTTGCCGTCGTGCGACGAATACGCACAACATATCAAAACGCCAACAACACATGTAATAGCTACCAAACCTATTAACAGCATTTTCTTTTTCATATAATTATTCTCCCTTTCATAAAGCATATTTTTATCGGATGCTTAGGGCTTGTTTGTATTGTATTTTTGTTAAAAACAATATTTTCTGTATTTACCTCAACCTCAGGATAAATAATATTATCTGCTTTCGGTACGGTATCAAAACAAAGCTTTGAGCTTTTGAAATCTATATTTTTCAGTGTTATATTTGCAGTCGGATAATTTGAATGAAGCAAAACATCAACATCATTTTCTAAAATTATATTTTCGAGAGTAATTTCACTTTGAGGGACGCATACACAACCGGGATAAAAACTTCGTGCATAGGTGTCATAATTAAGACTTATCGCAATTCCTATGTTTCGCTTTTTCTGAAGTCTGCAATTCCGTATTATTATGTTGCGACAACCGCAATCAAATTCTTCCGTATTGCGCACAGCAACCCAATTTATGCCGTCATACTCCATAATTCCTTTTTCGTGGCAAGGAGGAGTATAGGAAGTGTAAAGCTTTCCGTCTTTCGGATTCATCAGGACACGGTATGTTTTCCCGTTATTTGCAACAGTATCTGAGTGCTGAACCTGCATCCCCTTTTGCCATCTGCACCAAGCCCCACCAAGAAGCCTGCAAAAAAATCCGGTTGTTGTGTCATCATCCAGGTCAATACAGTTTTCGATTATTCCGTTTTCAATCCAACCTATATGCGTGTTTGATGTTGCATAATCAAAGGCATTGAGCGCTATCGGGTCATCGAATGTACGAAATTTACCGTTGCTGATAACAAATCCGTCTCCCCACCCCAGATGAACACCATCTTTATTTCCTGTTATATACAAATCATTAAGAATAATGTTTTTAAATGCACTTACCTGAATTGCGTAATCCTTTTCAAGTAACCCATGACACTCAAAACCATCAATTTTTAAATTTTCAACATAAATCATTGCAACCTGTGCACGTAATCCGGCAATCCGACTGTTCACACCAAAGTCATTGCTTTCAATACCGTTACATTCAAGATGCAATCCGACAATTTCAATGTTACGGTTATATTCTCCATTAAGCGCACCTTTGTTTATAAAAGCATTACCATTAATGCCACTAACACTTGCTTCACGCCTGAGAATCACACCTTCACCAAATACAAGCTTTGTATTATCACCAATTTCAATCTGCTCGGAAATTTCATAAACACCGGGAACAGTAACCTGAATCTCTCCTCCCTTATCAACAGCTTTTTGAAAAGCTTCGGAATTTTTATATGGGTTGTTTTCAGGCAAAAAACCATATTCGTTAACATTAATCATAGCTTTCCTCTAAAAATTGGAATTTCTTATTATATAAAACCACTCAAATTATAACCCGTATTTACGAATGAAATATGATGGCGTACAGCTCCATGCGTGGCAAAGGCTGTTTATCATTCTGTCATTGTATGGTGAGAAATCAAGGTTATCGGGAATATACGCTTCCCAGAAGGTATCTGCACCAAGCTCCACCATACCACCCCAGAATTTTTTCAAATATTGCAATGCTTCGTCCTTCATACCAAGCATTAGCATAGCTTCAATAACATAGTGTCGCATATATGGTGTAACAGGTTGCTTGAAACCCTTGTTATCAAGGCAGGAAAGAAGAAGCCCTTTTGCATCTTCCCCGGTTATCACACCACCCAAAATCATCCAGACCTGTGAATGAACGCTTAACTGACCATTATCTAAAGGATTGACAAACGCTTTTTTGCTATCATCATAAAGATGCTTTTTTGAAGCAGAACGGACCCGGGAAATGAGAGCAGAATATTTTTCATACTCCTCATCACCTATTGCTTTCAGCAATTCTCTAAAACGAGCAAGTGTATAAAGATACACGCCCTGCAATGCAGTCAAACATTCAAGACCCGGACACCAGTCAATAAAAGCAAACCACCCCTCCTGCTTTGTTGCAATAAGATTTTTGTCAAGGTTGGCTTTGAAGCATTCAAGCTGTGATTTGCAAATTCCCAAAAGGTCATTTACAACATCCCTGTCCCCTGTATGCTCAAAATAATCGCATACACTTACAACATATAAAAGTGCATAGTCCTCAATATGAGTTGCACCGGAATGGTAGTAAGGCGTTTCATAAACAAAGGACGGCAAGAAGCCTGATTCATTACATTTCCCTGCGGCAAAAAGATACAAACATCTTTTTACAATTCCAAGATTATTGAATGTATAATAATTTGTAAGAGCTTCAAGACGAAGGTCACCAATCCAAAGACGGCGGTCACGCTTGGGACCATCCTCAAAAAAGGTCTGCATACATTCCTTGAGAGTGTTTGTTGAAACAAGGTCAATTTTATTAAGCAAAGCATCTTCTGTGTTCGCAGGTTTCAGCACAGATACATCGGCACTTGTAGATGCACGGAAGCTGAAATCAAAGAGCCTTATTGGCCGGGTGGTTCTTTCCACCGTTATTTTTATGTATCTGCAGGCATATCTCCTGGGCATAGTAATTTTTTGTGGGAAATCAAGATTGATTATTTCCTCCTGCAACCAAGTTTTTGAAAGTACGCCGTTGTATTGAGAAAAATCATCATTTATTTCTCTGATATCCTCGCCGAACTTAATAATCAAACGAACAGGAGCATCAACGAAAACATCCACTTTATCAAAAGAGAAGGAAAAATGCCCCACTGCATGTTCCCCAAGATCAAGAAGAATACTTTCTCCGTTTAAACCAATAAATTCGGTTATATCCGGAGTGAGAACAGAAAATTTCAGTTCAGGAAAATTATCCTGAGCCTTACTTAAAAAGTAATCTTTATCTTTCATAGCACAAACACTTCACTTTATAATTACGATTTTTATTGCTAAAATCAAGTTTGTCGAGTTGATTATATCACCAATAAACAACTAAAGCAATAAAAGAAAAAGACTGAAAACATCATAGCTTTCAGTCTTTTTTGGTCGAGATGACGGGATTTGACCCCACAAAGGCAAATACAGGAAGTCCGGAACAGGTTGCATAACAAAAATTAACGATAACCTTTATGAAGGACGATATTCACCAAAACTGCCAAACGGAAAACGAATTTCAAGAAACATTTACGCTAAAACCAGAGAGGTATGTGAAACACTCCTTGCAGAGCTTATAAAGGAAATGAAAGTCGAAATTCAGGTAGAAAGAGAACGGATAAAAGCAGAGCAAAGTATGCAAAAAACTTTACCACATAATACAAAAAAAGAGCCGACTGAAAAGTCAGCTCTTTAATATTTTTATTTTCACAAATTGGAATTTATCAGTTTACCCTACCTATCATATCAAGTGGAATTTCTTTAAAATCAGGAGCGTCTTTTCTGATTTCATCAATATCCTTGATATTATAATCTCCATTATCGATATCGACAAAGATTTCATCGCATTTGCCTACATTATATATTGCATTTTCGCTTATATCGCTGAACGTCCAAACGGAGCTGTAAACCTCGCCATAATCCATATTTTTATTAATGATAATATTATTTTTAAATGTGCTTGCAGGGTTGGGAATATAATCAGGCGAATCTGATTTTGAAATATCGTCTGTGCAGTTCTTGTATTCGGGGAACGCATTTTGCCAGGCTTCACTCTGCCAAGGTGAATTATACAGTGCTTCCCACATATCACCACTGCCGACGTGAGCGTGAGTAAACCATCCCTTTTCAAGAGCCCCCTCTCTTGCTCTGTCATCAAACCTCAGAGCATTGTTACCGGGGTTAACGATAATGTTATTGGTTATGACATTATCTCTGCCACCACCGACGTGAATTGAGTTGCTGGGAATATTGATAAGAAGATTGCCGTAAATCTGATGACCTGAAACCGCATCATCAAGGTAAATACCATCGGGTCTGTGATTTTCCGAACCGACGTTATAAATACAATTGTATCTCACGATATTGCCGTACCACACCCAGCTTCTTCCCGAATAAATTGCTCCTGCATCATCCGAAAGAAGGCATACATCGTGGATAAGATTATATTCAATAATGTGATTGTTCCCCTTGTAAGTAATTGCTTCGTGAGGAGAGTTCGCCATTTCGTTGTGAGAACAAATATTTCCCACGCCTTCAAGAGTAACGGCTGGCTGATAGGTCTGGTAAATTTCCGACCAATCGTGGATGTAATTGTTGTCGGCCTTGCTGTTGCCGGGGGTAAGAGTTTGAGTATCGCCACCGGTAATAATAATTCCACCCTTTCCGGTACGGGTGATTTCGTTGTTATATGCAAGGTTGTTGCTTCCGTTCATAACAAGAGCATTGCCTGCAACATTTTTGATAAGACAATTCTGAACGGTATTGTTATTGCCTGTTATAACTACACCGTCACTTCGTGTTCCTTTTACGGTTAATCCGTCAAAGGTGATATAATCAGCCTCGGAATTTATTACGGGATTAAGTGAAAGAGAAAGAATAATTTCTGCATTATCCTTGTTTTCGGGTTTCCACATACAAAGCAATCCGTTTTCTCTGTCGAGATACCATTCTCCGGGTGCAGAAATTTCTTCAAGAACGTTGAAAAAATAGTACGGTGCATCGGTTTTTGTTCCGTAAAGACTAACAAATCTGGGAGTAAGCTCACGAGTATCTTTATCAAAATTTCCTATGGGAGTTGAAGCATCTGCCCAATCATATTTCCAATAGCCGAACATCCACACATCATCAAGGTTTTTCCAGCCTGAAATTCTCTTTGCAAGCTCAGGATTCACTTTGTAAATATCCGGTTCGGGATTACGGATTTCGTACCAATCTTTAACCTCTGTAAGCGCACCGTCGGATTCCTTGCCCAAGCCTGTTTTTACAACTTCTTCGGTATAAAGATATTCATTATCGGGATATCTTGCAACGGTTTGTCTTATGTCATCCACGAAAAGCTCACAATAAAGAGGACCTGTATAATCGCCGTCATAGTTATCTGCTGTATGGTAAGAGCCTATTGCATAAATCTTACCCCAATCGTTGCTTGTGAGGGAATAGGGTGCTTTTGTCAGGTCAACAACCATAACATTTTCCTGAGCATCGGCAGAAAGTCTTTCTGCAATTTCGGGATAACTTTTTACATTTTTTAAATCGGTGGTATTAAGTGTTATACCACCATTGATAATAACCTCACCGTTATAAGAACAGTATGTTACGGGACAGTCCTCTGTGCCTGAATCCTCTTTGGTAAAGTTAAGGGAAGACACACGGTATTCACCGCCTTCTATGCAAACCGTAATTCCGTTTTTGCCTGTTTTATCTGTATTTCTTACTGCTTCAACAGCTTTTTCAATTGTCAGAAACGGTGAATCTTTTGTACCGCTGTTTTTGTCATTGCCGTTTGTGCTTACATAAAAATCACCAATAATCACTTTATCATCATTCTTTTCTTTTGATACTGTTGACATAACAGGTGTAGGAGCAGTGTAATTTTCGTAAAGCAAAACGTAAATGTGCGATTTGATATACGATTGACTTCCGAAGAGAAATCCGATAACAATAAGTACGCAGAGAACCACTTTTAAAACCTTGTTGTTAAATATCCTGAACACACAAAGCAGAGTCATAACAGATGTTATAATGAATGTGAGATACACGGGAATAACCATTGCCGCCAACTCAAGCTCACCGTTGCCGATTACGGCATTTATCAAAAACATACCACCAACAAGAACTGCAGCAAAAGCCAAGGCCGTTAAAACTGCATTCAATGCTGTTTTCTTTTTATCTATCTTTTTGCTCAGGGGTATCGAAAGCAATGCTCCGCCAAGGCAAACAACAAAGCCAAGAATAAACTGAAGCGGTGTATATTCAAAGCAGAGATATTGCATATGGTAGTAATACAAACCGACAATTGCAAAAGCTATGCCCAAAACAAGAAAAATTGTTCCGAATATTTTTGGTTTTAAGGTTTTTTTCATAAAAATAAATCCTCCCGGATGCAGATTCGTTGAAATAATTATAGCACAATGTAGCCATTCTTTTCAATCGCAAGTGACAAAATCTCCCTTGGCTTTCTGTGTTATATGGTTATGTTTGTTACCCGACAAATTGGAATTTGTTGATATGTATTTGTTTTCCGTTAAAATGTAGGGTACGGTCTTGACCGTACCGCCAAATTCATCCATAACCTTTCGGGCTGATCAAGATTTTGTCGAGTTTATTATATCACCAATCAACAACTAAAGCAATAAAAGAAAAAGACTGAAAACATATAGCTTTTAGTTTTTTTGTCGATATGACGGGATTTGAACCCACAGAGGCATACAGGAAGCCCGAAATAGGTTGTATAACGGAATTTAACTATAACCTTTATGAGGAATGACTCACCGAGAATGCCAAAAGAGAAACGACTTTCGAGAAACATTTACGCCAAAACAAGAGAAGGATGTGAAACACTCCTCGCAGAGCTTATAAAGGAAATGAAAGCCGAGATTCAGGCAGAAAAGGAAAGGCTCAAACAAGAGCAGAGTATGTAAAATTTTTTACTGCATAATACAAAGAAAGGGAGCTGACTAAAAAAGTCAGCTCCTTATATTATTGGGTAGTAAATTAGAAATCATCGTACAATTTGAATTAAACCTATGATTAAAAGATGTAAAGGATAGTATATATAAAATAGCCATTTAGTGATTTGGTTTATCCGTTGATTATGTCCTCTCTTTCCGTTATACATCATAATAACAGGTATCGCCAATATAACCGCCATTTGTATAATCCCATAGAGCTTGTCAATAGCGAAGAAATATACAACTAAATAAAGAGACACAAAGAAAACCATCCATAGCATCTGCTTTTTAAGGTTTCCTCTATTGGTACCGATAGCAAGAATACAAAGGCTTGCGATACAGCTCCAATCACTGGGAAAAGTAATTAAACAAATAAGTGTTATAAGAACAATTTTTATGCTTTGCTTTATCTTTTGGTTGTTTACGATTCGTAACATTACCAAGCCCCACGCAAGAGGCCACATAACACTTGTCTGATTGAAAATATCTCCGTAATAAAACGGAATAAATGATTTCCAATCAATGTAACTTGAAGAAGCGAATACATAAGCAAAATGTGATATAAAAGAAAATAAAAATAGTCTTAAAGTGTATTTATTTACATTTTTGGTGTAATGATATCCCTCTGCTATAAAATAACACATAATCGGGCATGTGAGTCTGCCGATTATATGCAATGCAACAGGGACAATACCATTGTCATATCCCGGAAAAACCAACCAAGCGATATGGTCTATCGTCATTGCAATAATCGCAATAAATTTTATTGTATTCGAGTTTAGTATCTTTTTCATAACTGCTCTGCCAAGTTCTTATTTGTCAAACTAATTATCATTTCAATTATTTTTCATTGTGAAATATTTTTTATTTCCGGTATAGCAGAACTAAACTGCTTTCTTCCTGAAAAGGTATTTTCTGACCTTCTGTCAATTGAATTATCTGCCCAGGTGCTGAGATTTGAAACACAAAATTTCAAAAAACTGTTCATATAAACATCAAAATTTTCCTGTTTACCGTTAAAGCTGTATCCTTTAACTACAGGCTCTTTGTTCTCTAAAAACAGCTCTCTTATTTCAAATATATCTAAAAGTTCCCCTTCTTCATCAGTGAACCAGCAGCCAAAGGACGGGTCAAAGGAGCACCATTTATCTTCTTCGGATATGTAAACCAAGCAAGTGAAATGAGAGCCTGTGAACTCCGAAGATACCATAGCCACAGGAAATGCCTTTATTCCCACAGCCACAAGGCAATCCGCAAAGGCTATTGCTCTGTAACGGCAGTTTATGGCACGGTTAAAAGGCTTATCAAAGGAATAGTCCAAAATTTCAAGAGTGTCATCATTCAGCATTTTCATTTGCATACCGCTGTAATATGTGTGTTCTGTAAGCCATTCAAGAATCTGAACAGCCTTATCAAAATCACTGTCAGCAGTTGCTATATCTGATAAATTATATTTTTCATTAAGCTGTGCATGAAAATCATAGGGCTTTATAATTTTATCAAGCTCTGTTTCTGTAAGCTCTGTATCCTTTGATGCCATATCCTTGACACATACAGGCTCTTTCAGCAGCGCTTTTTCATAATCCATTTCAGAAACATATTCAGCATATTTTTCACTGCTGAATTGCACGATAATTCTATCGATTAAATCAAACCGAAGATTAATAAAAAAGAGAATTATAACTACTAAGCCTATAATAATCGGGATTTTAAACATTTTCATTTTCGCACTCCTCGTCTCATAAAAGCCTTATTGCAAAAACATTATACCATATTTCCCACGACATTTCTACAGTTACATACATATAAAAAACTTTACTGCATAATACAAAGAAAGGGAGCTGACTAAAAAAGTCAGCTCCCTTGTAATTTAATTCCACAAGTAATCTTTATTAATTATACCAAAATAACAGAAAATTACTCCACCCAAGTTCCTGTGTCATCGCTATAAACAAAAAGCCCTGAATCTTCAAGATTATGTATTGTGCGTCCAATAGCTTTTCTTTCAACAGATATTTCGTATGGATATTTTTTCAATATTTCTATAATTTCTTTTTGGCGCAAATGCTTTGCTGGGTTCGAATGTTCTTTCAAAATCAGATACACAAACAGTGGTATCATACTTTTTCTGGAATTTGCTTTTTTAGGTCTGTATAAATCATCAAACACTTCATCACAGTCATCATCTACTGTCTGTGTAAAACAAATACTATTCTTGTATGCAATATCCCTTGTTATTGCAAAACGATGAATCGCCATACTCTGTGCAAGCATACAAGTTTCTGTATGCAAAACACTTTCGGGAGCACCGAGGCTCATAAGTCTGCAGACGCGCTTTGCTCTTATCACCTCATCATAAGCACCTATTCTTTTTCCAACTCTGCTCTCGGAATCTTTTATTATACCTTCATAGTATCGTCTTACCATTTCTCTTTCTTCTTCAGAAACAGAAACATCGATACATTCTTTCAAAGTTTCTTTTTCGTATTCCTTGAGTTTCTCTCCTTTTGAAAAACGGGCTGAAATATCTTTAACCCAATCAACAATTTCAATTTTCTCTTCTATATCCGCAATGACAGAATCATCAATATTATCCACATGGAAAGGTCGAATATATTTATCCCAAACCTTAATTGCACCCTTATAATCTCCGAGCAAACGTTTTGCTGTAGCAAGTGTACCATCCATATCATCATATACGCGAGAAATTATGCGTAAATTTTTTAGTAATACAGAAAACTCCTTTGAAAGTGCAGTGGAATCAGCAATATTCCAATCCATACGGCAACGATACAATTTTTCAGGTGCATTAATCTCATTAACAGGAACATAGAGAACCCCATCATAATCTGTATTATCCAGCATCAAATTAAAGCAATCTTCAGATACAACATTATCATAGGATATAATAGGGGTGATTGAATATTCGTTCATAATTCATTCTCCTTATAATTATCATTTACGCATTCATTATACAAAATAGGATGTACCAAATCAGGTACACATTTTTTCAAATATTATCATATTTGATTATCAAAAATCAACTAATTAAGGGTTTCATAAAAATTTCAATTGCATTATCGATATCTTTGTAATCCACATAAACAAATTCCATATCAGGACTAATCAAACTTGTTGGCTGCGTAAACACAGGTGCACCCCAAGCAAATGCACTAAAAAAACTCTCTGTAAAATCCACAATAGCCTGTGTTCTCTGGGAGCAGTTATTAGAAACATTACGATCAAAATCATATCCCAAAGCAATAATTGGCAACAAATCTTTATGAACAATATCACCTGAACCATACTCTTCTAGTAGATTGTATGTATCGGTAAATACACCTTTAAATTTGTCGTAGTCTATCTCATCTCCCCTTTCTGCATACTCGCGCATAGAAAGCCAACTCGAGCGCAAATTCATTATTTTTTCATTTTCTATATCTTTCATTTTTATCACCTCGCACATATATTAACACTAATATATGTGACGAATTAGGTACAAAAAGCAAGTTATATAGCACAGTAAAAAACTGCTATCCCGAAAAGGATAGCAGTCTTTTTCATAATACTAATGAATTTAAAGCCTCTTGGACTCTTTGCTTTGAACCCTTAAAATAATACCATAGCATATGGTCAAATTGAGAATATGTAATATCTATTCCATCTATTTCTTTTATGCCTTTCAAAATCGCATCTATTAAGTCTCTATATTCTTTATAGCCATCTTTTTCATCTTTTGACTTCAATTCACTAATCTTACTCTCAATTCTTCTAAGTTCGGGTTTGGTTTCGTTTACAATCTTACAATAATTTTTCGCGGTTTCTTTACCAACATAACGATAAATATATAATGGTAGAATTGCTTGAACCACATTATCATAAATACAATACCCATCTTTTTTATCTAATGCCAGTTCACAAACATAAGCACAAAATTTACTGGCAAAAGAAAAATTATATTTGGTTTCTACTGCAGATGCAATTTCAAAAACAACCTTTGGATCTCTATCCATCATACGCCCTTTTAAATTACCAATCTCTTTTATTTTGTTTACTGTTTTAGTTATTCCATCATGTTCACCTTTAGGCACCGAATTTCCTTCAGATGTCAGGTGCGTTGAATTAATTTTATCTATTGATTTGACAACTTTCTCCAAAACATCTTCTTCAAAATTGAAAAAATCCGCTTTCTTACTTTCCAATAAATAGGAATATGATTCTTTATATTCGGGATGGTTTTTATCAGATGTAACGCTATAATCAGAATTATATCTAATCAAGGCATCTATCAAAAGCAAGTTTTTTTCAGTAAAATAAGGATATCCATCTTTCAAATCAAAAGAATAGTATTTTTTCATTTCATTAGTATTTATTGCCATTATTATCAACCTTCTAAAAAATCTAATGTACTTATATGTAATTTGTACTTAACAAGTCCAACAGGTAAAACTAATTAAATATTTTGCGATATTAATTTTCAAGTTGAGATATTGTTACAGATATACATACTGTTTCATTTTGCATATTGTTAAGAACATCCTCGTATGATTCTCTATAAATATAAAATCCTTCTTTTGTTTCTGAAAGATTGTGCGCATTTGTTGCCAAAAAAATGGTTCTAAGCGGACCATTAACACCCAACCTTAATACATTTTCTGTGATATCAATGTACTCTTGGCTTGTTCCGATTTTACCAACTGTATACGGAATTATATTTTTATCTATTTGTGTAATTTCGTTATTATCATGAATTTTTTCCAGCAAACAATTTGTTGCATTTAACATTTCAATATTTTCGGATAATTTTCTAAATTTATATTCAAACTTTGGTGTTTGAGTTATCATTCCCCTAAAAAAATCTACCGCTTCTTCATAAATCGAGAATTGCTTAATTCCTTGATCTAAGCTCATTTCAGGAGCAGAAGAAAGTGTAGATAAAACTTTTTCTTTTCTATATACTACTACAAAATTCCCCATAAACAACATCCTTTTTAGTTTTTAATAATTCTATCCTATCAAATGTCTTTGCACCGAATTTGGTACAAGCTGTAATGTTAATCATATTTTATCACCTGTTTTATGAAAACTCAACTATTTTACCCACAAACACAAACCAACTTTAGATTACACCAAAAGTGAGATTTTTATCTTTTTAAATCATTCATTGTTTTATAAAAATCTTTAATTAACAATCGCTGTTTTAAAGGTACTTTTGATAAACAAAATTTTAATATATGGCTTGGTATTACACCATAGTATGCTTCTGCAATAGCACCAGTCATATCAGCGATAGTATCAGAATCGCTGCCATATGAAATAGCATTTTTTATCGCACTTACATAATCCTCGCTTTCTAAAAAAGCTACTATTGCCATTGGAACTGTATCTTGGCAAACTTCACTCCATGAACACTCGTTGCGAAGTTCATCAACCGTTTTATTTAACAGTTTATATCCAAACTCATTTAATAAATATTCTTTCATTTCTATTTTTGTTTTACCTTTCCTTGCTAAAAAAATTGCTGTAGCAATGCACATTGCACCCTTTTCCCCTTCTGGATGATTGTGCGTAACATCTGCTGAAATTTTCGCAAACCGCAATGTTTCTTCTATTGTATCAAAAAACCATCCGATAGGACTTACTCGCATACCTGCACCATTACCAAAACTGTTATAAGGTGCAAAATCCTGTATTAAATCAGCCTTTACACACCAGTTCAAATAACTAGCACCAAAGTTCAATTTTCCTTCACCGCTTTTGAAGGTGTGTAGTGAATACCGCACAAATTGTTTTCCAAGCGAAATCAGTAAATCCTCATCACTACAACAACCGTTAATATCGTTTAAAAGCCAATCAGCAACTGCCAATGTTAAGGCTGTATCATCGGTAAAGTTATCGTCTTTTAGACAAAGTTTTATATCATTTATATCAAAATACTTTTTTCCTTCAAACTCATAACTCGAACCCAAAATATCGCCACAAATAGCACCGAACATATCAAAACCTCCTAGTTGAATTGTATTTTCATTATATTACGCCACATGTACCACATAGGGTACATTGTTGCAATACATTCCAAAAGGGATAATTATTGTTGTTTAAAATACATTCACATTCTCGAAAAAATTTTTACCGCATCAAACAAAGAATAATCCGAACCTATCTCAAAATAGGTTCGGATTATTCTTCCGTGGTCGGAGTGAGGTGATTCGCAAGGCTCTGCCTTGCGTTCGCTTTGCGAACAACCGATTGTGTTCGGCTTCGCCGAGAGGTGTTCGAATCACCTCCCAACATTCTACATCAAAAGAAAAGAACAGATAGCTGATGCTATCTGTTCTTTCTTGGTCGGAGTGAGGTGATTCGAACACCCGACTTCTTCGTCCCGAAGAGCTATGTCAGTCTGCTCTCGGGAACTGCACACAACATCTTGTGCTTTCGTGTATTTTGGGAATGCTCTTTGAAGCTGAATTCCACACTGTTTTCATATAGTCCGACTCTGTCTGTGGGCTTTATGTGGTCATTGGTGGGTTTTAAATAGTATCAAACTAATTACGAAGACTTCCGATAGGAACTACATAAACACCATCAGTTCGTCTATAAGCATAATCACCAATACCTACAAGCACCATAGAAAACGCCGGTGCTTTCATTTTATCTGTATCAATCTTTTGTGCTAAAGTACTGAGAGTTCTGGCACCATCGTCAATCAATGTGTCACCACCAAGTTTGATTTCAATAAGACCATATGAACCATTTCGCAAATGAACAACAGCATCGCACTCAAGTCCGTCTTTATCTCTGTAATGATATACTGTTCCGCCAATTGCATCAGCAAAAACACGTAAATCCCTTACACACATAGTTTCAAAAAGAAAACCAAAAGTATTAAGGTCTGCAACAAGATCCTGAGGGCCTATTCCCAATGCTGCAGATGCAATAGACGGGTCCGTGTAGTATCTGGTATCAGATGAGCGAATTGCAGTTTTAGAACGCAGGTTAGGATTCCAGGCAGGCATATCCTCAACCACAAAAATCTTTTTAAGGGCATTCACATAGCTCGCAATAGTATCGTCATCAATGCTTGCTCCGTCATTTGCCATAACATCATTAGCAAGAACTGTATTTGCAACCTGAGTGCCCTGATTTCTCGCATAGGAACGCATAAGTCTCTTTACACGTTCAGGATTCTTATTTACATTATCAACTCTGTTAATATCAGAATGAACAACCGCATCATAGTAATCAATTGCCTGGTCAAGAGCAATTTCATCTCTCATATCAATAGCCTGAGGCCAGCCACCTCTGCACACAAGAAAAGCCAAACGGTCAAGGTCAATTGTAGATTCACCATCAATTGTCTCAGGTGATTCAAAGAGTTCTTTTAAGCTGACATCACCTGTCGAATCTCCTGATTCAAACAAACTCATTGTTCTCATAGTCAACCAGGTAAATCTTCCTGTACCGGTATGAGCAATATCCTTTGTTTCCGGAGGAACTGCAGAACCTGTGAGAATAAACTGACCTAATTCAGAACGATGATCGACTTCAAAACGGATTGCATCCCAAAGCTTAGGTGCAAGTTGCCATTCGTCAATCAAACGTGGCGAATCACCTTTCAATAATCTTTTCGGGTTCATCTCAGCCATTGCTATATTCTGGGATTTTTTCTCAGGGTCATCCATATATAAAACACTGCTTGCAACCTGCTCTGCTGTGGTTGTTTTTCCGCACCATTTAGGTCCTTCAATCAAAACAGCGCCTTTACCTTCCAGTTTTCTCTTCAAAATATCATCTGCAATTCTTTTGCGATAATTTTTTATTTCGGGCATATCACAACCTCCTTTTAACACAGATTTATATTCATATTATACCACAAATTATTCCGAAATCAACATTTTTCGGGAAGTTGGCGGAATATTTTTCGGGAGATTGGCGAAATATTTTTCGGGAAGTTGGCGAAGTGCTCTGCTACCTAACACAAAGAAAAAAGCAGACCGAAGTCTGCTCAAATTGTTTTACTAAATCACAACAACTCTCTCAACTTATCAAGGAAAGCCTCTTCGCCAAGAGTATTCACCTTGAAAAGCATTGCCTGACTTCCGCCCGATGTAATTGCCGAAAGATAAATAGGACCATTCGCATTCTGAAACAATGTAACATTCATACTCACACGGTTTCCGCCTGCATAGCTGTATCGCTCGAAAACACGGACACTGCACCTTGCATCACCATCAAACATATCGCTTGAATCTTCAAGAGATGCAGACATACTGCCATTCAATATTCCGTTTTCGATTGTCCTTAAAATCTGTCCGAAATCACCATTAAGAACCTGCTCTAATTTTGCCATTGCTTCTCCTCCTGTTCTTTACGTTTAACTATATGTAAAATTCTTTTTTCTATCGCATTGATATTTTAATATATCCAAGAAATCAAATTCTTCAGGTAAGAAACTTTTATCTTCTGTATTAAACTCCATAAATAATCGTTTTAGCTTTTTACAATTCTTTAATGGAGTAATTGTTTTTACAGGATATTTATTGAACATTGAACTTAACAAAAGCAATTCTTCAAGATTTGGTGCATATTGCATTTGTTCAAGATTATACAACATTTTCTTACTATCAGAAATCATAATTCCTTTCAAATTTTCGTTTTCGATCATATCCCACAACGCAGTGGCACGAACATTAAAAAACAACAAATACTTTACTTTCTTCAATTTAGACAATGCTGATAAATCTTTAACCTTTTGGTTGTGAAAGAAATAAATAGATTCATAATCATCACCATAATTGGTAATAAAATAATCAAACTCTTCCTGCGTCAAGTTGCAAACTTTGATAGATGATACACCAACATGAAATTTCATCTCTTCATCAACATCCGATAAGGCTATGGATGGATTTTCTGAAAAAGTAATAATCTGATTGGATTCGTATGCCATCCCTGAATATTTATGTAATTCAAACTCACTCATACCAGCTTCTCCTCCTGTTCTTTACATCAACATTTGCTTATATATAAATTCTCATTTATTAGACCCATTATACCATACCTTCCGTCACATTTCCACAGTTACATACGTGTAAAAAACTTTACTGCATAATTCAAAGAAATACACCTACCAAACGGCAGGTGTACGACTTTAAAATTACAACCCTAAAATTGTTTTTATTCTCTCAATATTTCTTTCTGACATTTCCGTTTGCCTTGCAAAGAATTCCCATTTTGAAACAGCGTTTTTTACTTGCTCAATGCTTTTATCTGCATCAGATTTTTTGATACCTACCTTTTCGGCAACCATCAACATATCATCTTTCGTTATGTTGTCAGCCTTTCCGTTAATAAGCATCTGATGAGCCTTAACCCATTGACTGTCTTTTCTGTATGCAAAGGTTACATCATAAGCAGGTGATAAGGACCAAACGCCTTTTTTATCCATAAGGAATGATATGTTTTTGGTATGGTCATCATAGTTTTTAGCATATTCATTGAAGACCATTCGTTTGAACAATTGAATGTAGTCGCTATAAGGAAGCTTCAGCTTCTTCATTACAGAAAAAGCATCCTCGTAGGAATAAATCATTGGTGAATTAAAGTCCATATGAGCTAAAGCGCAAAGCGTTTGCATGTGCAGCTTCCTGCCGTTTTTACCTGTTCTGTCAAAACGCTTTGTCATAAAATGAGCTTTTCCGTTTTCTTTGTAAAGCTTACACTCACTCATTTCTATACCTGCTTCAACAGCCATAAGATAATATGCATATTCAATCTTAGTATATTCACTATCATCAGGACGAGTGTCTTTATCCTTGTTGTTTTTGATATTATCAAATTTTAATAACCAATATTCATAGCCTTTACCTGCTTCAATCTGACCTGAACGGATATCGTTTGTTTCAGGATTCCACGCTATAAGAGTCTTGGCTCTTGCTCCGCCAACAGAAGAACTGCATTCCATCAATTGAGACATAAGCTGATCATTTTCTTCAATATGAATATTCTCTTTTTCAGAAAGTATTTCAGAAGCAAGCTTTGTTAAAGCATCAAGGTCAACAGGCTCGTCTATCGCTCCGATTTCCTGAGAAGGCTCATATTCCAATGCACCCATACCTCTTTTGCCTGTATAACAAAGCCTTTCTATAACAGATAAGCTATCAGGCTCTCTTCCCTGACTTTCTAAATATCTGTTGATAACAATGTTACCGAATCTGTCAGGAAGCGAATCTGCAACCATACCGGGAAGTCCGTAAAAGGTTTGTTCCGGCAAGCTACGGAAAGAATAGGTAACGTTTGATAACGGCATTGTAACAGGTGAAATTTCAATATTACTTTTCAAAAACTCATCATCATACTGAAAGCCTACTAAACCATTATTCTCCTGATGAAGATAACCTACAGTAGTACCCCACATTTTAACACGAACAGTATTTACTTTTTTCAATCCTCATCATCCTCCCTGTCTTCTCCCCAGACCCAAGTATCATTTGAAGTCTTCTTGTCAGGTCTTGCGCGTTTTCTGATTGTTTTTTCTTCAAACATCGCTTTGTAATCAGGTTGAGGTTCAGGAATAAGCATATCAAGATTATCCAACAAATTAAATTCTGATAAAATTTTAATTATGGCAGACCACTTTGTATCATCGCCATTTTCTATACGCATTAATGTAGTTACTGAAACACCACAACGCTCAGCAAGCTGTTGCTGTGTAATATTTAAGGATACTCTATATTGTTTTATACGATTGCCAAATTCTTGTAAAATTGCTTTTTCGCTGTCAAATTGCGTAATCTTCATAACTCCTCCTGAAAATAACTATTCAGATTTGCAACATTATATTAACATAACACACTTAATATGTCAACTTTGAATAGTTAATATGAAAATCAACATATTCAAACATCAAGTATCAGAATTCGACAAACAACAAAAAACAAGAACAGATTCACACACCATACCATCACCGCAACAAAGCGTAGATACCGTGAGCAAATCTGTCCAATGCCAATTCAACATATACCAAACACATTTTCCAGTGTAAAAAATTTTTACTGCATAATACAAAGAAAAGAGCAGACCGAAATCTGCTCTTATATATTTTACACCTTTGATTTTTTCAGTAACACAAGGGAATACGCAAGCACCGACCCAGCTGAAATAATAACGAGTATGTTATGTAATGTAAACACCTCAACTATTGCCCTGTGTTCCGCAGAAGCAACAAAGAAATACGACAAGAACATAAACCCTACAAATACAGGAAGCAAAATCCTTGAAAGCCATTCCATACCCATTTTCTCTGCGTTGATACCTGCTTTTTTAGTAAGCAACCCTATGAGAATTGCAGTTAAAATAACTGCCACAGCTATTGCAATTATATATATTGCATCGGAGCTATCTTCAAAACGCCTTGAAACAGGACGGACAAGGTTCACACCTACTGTACCTATAAATCCTGCTAAAAACACAAGTATTTTCTTTGGCTTTTCGGGAAGCTTTGAAAACGCAATTTCGGGAACGTCCTCGCTTTTTTTCAAGGATATCAGAACAGCAGTAATTATAACACCTGCAATAAATCCTGTGAAATATTCCCAACAAGACCAGGCGTATAAAAAATCGCCCTCATACTGTGCACCAAGCTGACGGTAACCACCGTTTGCAAAAAAGAAGAACAAGTTAGATACTGTTATAGAAATACCGAATGCACCGCATACAAGAGCACCCACTTTTGCAGCAACCTTATCTTTAACAATAAATCTTGTAGCAAGTATTGCACCCAAAGCTCTGATGGCGGCAGAAACAGCCTGAATTTCGGAGAAATAATTTCTGCCTCCGATAATCTTTTTACCCCAGGAAATATCAGCGAAATGTTGCATGTATACCTGATATGCAGAGCCCTCTTCACCTGCTATTTCAAGACCTTCCTCAAAAAGCTCCACAGCCTCAGGCTGAAGAAGCCCAACAATCCAATGGGAAACACTCGCTTTGGAAACTGTGTCAAAAACCAGGAAAGCACCAATAACAAGAAGGAAATCCTTCACTTTCCATTGGTGAGAGCTGAACCCTCTGCCCAACAGCACTGCGTAAATACCTGCCATACCCAAACCTACGCAACACATCATAAATGCTCCTGACACAGGTGAAATATATCTGAAGAAATGCTCTGCACCCTCAACTTCGCTCTCACGGATAACCCCCGTTATCTGATTTACCATTGTTCCCCAACTGGGTACTGTCAGAACAAAAGACATAGCCGTTAAGGAAAGCCATCCTAAATCAAGCTTTTTGCGTTCCCCCATAACAGTTGTGATAAAAAGCAGGTAAACAAAACCCACATTAAACACACCTGCTTCCGAGCCCCAGCCACGCGAACCGCGAAGGCGCCACAAAAAGCCAAGAAGAAGCCCACCAAGAAGAATTATCAGAATTTTCTGCCACAAAGGTCTTTGCGTTGTGTTACCCATTATTTTCTCTCCTGTTCTATGCTATACAAACTCCCATTCACCACATATTATATCACACATTCCCCGACATTTCCACAGTTACATTCAGTAAAAAATTTTACTGCATAATACAAAGAAAAGAGCTGACAAAAAAAGTCAGCTCCTGTAGTTTTTAGTTCGACAAATTGGAATTTAAAACAATCCGTTATTGTACTTTCTTTGTACTGCAACAATGCAGCCTATGCCAATCACCAAGCCTATCATAAGTATAGCAACGGCAAACATAGTCAAATTTTCAAACAGTCCTATAATGCCGCTGAGTAGCATTACATCTGCGATAACAAACATTGCTTTTCCAAAGGCTTTTCCGTAGGCTGATTTGTCTGTGACTTTTGTTTGGTGGTAATCGTGAATTAAATCCGTTTTACCATTGTAAATTGCAATACCCAGTACCGTAAACAGAGCTGCAACCAGAAACATAATAATAGAATATAATAACATACAAACTACCCTCTAAATTCTTATTTGTCGTTCAATCAGAATTTCTTTTTCATAAACTCAATTCTCTCTTTAAGCGCCATCTTTGTCGCCGTTGCATTCTGCATAATGTCAAAACCGTGCATTGTGCCTTTAGTTTCGTTTAAGATTACCTCAATGCCTGCAGCACGAAGCTTTCCGGCATATAAAACACCGTCATCGTGAAGGCAATCGAATTCTGCGGTTTCAATATACGCAGGCGGAAGACCTTCAAAGCTTTCAGCCTCTACGGGAGAAGAATAAATATAATCAGGCCGGCTCTTTTCAACCTTTATCATAGGTACAATTCGCTCAGAAAGCTTAGAATTCCACATAGGCGTGTCAGTAAATTTCTTGCAGGATTCGCTGTTGTTCCTACCATCAAGGAATGGATACGGAAGCATCTGAAAGGCAAATCTTACGGGATGCTTACGGTCTCTCGCCATCATGCAAACGCCAACTGCCAGAGTGGAGCCTGCACTGTCACCGCCGATGCCTATACGACAGGTGTCGATACCAAGCTTTCCGGCATTTTCATATGCCCAACACATGGCAGCATAGCAGTCCTCAAAAAATACGGGATGAGGATTTTGCGGTGCCAAGCGGTAATTAACAAAAACTACCTTGCACCCGACCTCCTTTGCATAACGCATAGCATTTTTATAGTGATAACCTGCTGCGGAAAGCACAAATCCGCCACCGTGAATGTAAATCAGGCAGGGAGCATCCTCTTTAATGCCCTTCGGTGACATCAAAAAGCATTCGATATTTTTACCATCATAGCTTTCAATCTCATAGCGCTTCACATCAAGAGCCTTATCTTTATAAATGTATTTTGGCGTTTTCATATTAGGCACAGCCATGGCAAGAAACCTCTCGCTAATGGGCGGAGCGAAATACGAAAACGGAAAGAACTCTTTACTGATAGGATATTTTCTCATACGCTTTCACCTGTTAATTCTTAATTACCAACCACATTATAACATACCTTCCGCCACATTTCCACAGTTACATACATGCAAAAAACTTTACTGCATAATACAAAGAAAAGGAACTTCAAAAAAGACGACAGGTTTTCACCTGTCGTCTTGCTGTATATGGTTAAAAAATCGGTATGAATTCATTTATTAAATATATCAATGCACCTGCTACACCTAATGTCAACGTAGCAAATAACAAAAACTCAATAAAAGCACGAACAGACCTTTTCTTTTTCTTGGCGCCTTTGTATGTCCGTTCATAATGGTAGGTATTATTTGACACGGATTTTTTCGGTGTAGTTTTTGATTTTTTACTATTTTTGTGCGCTTGTGATATAGGGTCAGTATGCTCCATTATGCTTCTATGAAAATAATGAACCCAGTCAATATCATTTTGAGTACAGTCGATTTCTTCAAATGCACCCGGTTCGTGTGCCAATTGATTTCTGATATGGCGAATATGTATGAGTGCGTGCAAACACTCGTCCCAATCGGTCACAGTTCTGCTTATGTGAGAGGGTGTGTTTTTCATATCATTGATGTAGTTTGTAACACCTTTAATCTCGTCATCAGGAAGCTTGTGATAAAGCTCTCTGCAAAGCTTATCCAGCTTTGAATATTCATTGAAAAACACCTGATTCAAATTACTCATACCATCACCACCTCAAAATAATTTCCTTATCAATTATAACACCATTACAAAACAAAAACAATACAAAAGCGAACCCATTCCACCGTCATATTAACCAACCCACCACCCCACCAACTATGCAATACGCTGAAAATTTAAAAATTATAAAATAATCCTGAAATATTTGTCTCATTTTGTCATATATAAGTGGGAGATATATTGTGTAACAAATTTTGCTACGCAATATTCAAAGATCTCACCCATAGTCCATTGAATAGGATTAGATTTAGTTGAAATGTGAAAATAAATGTATTATAATGTAATTTGTATAATTGTAAACTGCGATAGTATCGGATATAAAAATGGAGATAATTATGGCTATCAGTAAAAAACTTGAAATCATATATCATAATGGACAACCTGATGGTATTCGTTCTATCAGAAGGCATCTTTCAACGATGACTACATATGTCATCCCACGCACATTGCTTTCTGAAGCTAAGAAACTTTCAGGCATAAATCGTCCTGGTATTTATTACTTGATAAGTGAAAATGATGATAACAAAATTGCTCAGATATATGTCGGTCAAACCCGTAATGGCGTTGCAAGACTTGATGATCATAATCGTTCTAAAGATTTCTGGAACAAAGCAATTATGTTTTTAGCTGATAATAAAACTTTCTCTCTTGATATGATAAGCGGTCTTGAAGCTTTTGCTATCAATAAAGCGCATGAATCAAAACGCTACAAGGTTGAAAATTCAGTAAACCCCAAATATGAGATTGATGAATATGACCTTCCCTTGATTGAAGAAGTCTATGAAGAAATAAAGTTCATCATGGCTACTCAGGGTTACAAAATGGAAAATGCCAAAACCACTTTGAACGAGGCAAACACCTTACATACTACTCGTAATAATATTGTTGCTTTTGGTGTATACGATGGCGAGAACTTTGAAGTGCTTGAAGGTTCTCAAATTGATATGTCACGTAAAGGTCGTTCTTCTGTTGTCGACCAACAGCGTGAATCCGCCATTAAAAATGGCGACATTTTATTGAAAGATGGGAAATACTATTTAACTATTTCAATGTCTTTCACATCACCAAGTTCAGCTTCCTGCTTTGTTTTAGGTGGTTCAACAAATGGTTGGACTGAATGGAAAGACAAAGACGGCAAAACTCTTGATGAGATTTATAGAAAATAATACACACAAATATCAGAACTATACCGTCCGTGAAGTAAATAGATTTCAGAGACAAAAATCCTGAAAAGGAGAATTATAATGGGCAATCCGATTAAAAGAGAATATGATAAAATATCTATCATAAAAGATATTAAGGAACGTGAAAAAATTATATATCAGTTTCATACTACAGGTTTTCTTGATCGCAATGATGCAATAGAAAAAATAGAATCGATACAACTTACAGATGGAGAATTAGCGTTAGCAACAAAAGCAAAACAGATAGAAAGCGGACGTGTTGATCTTTATCAAGTTAATAATAACCTTATTATTTCTAATATACAGTTTCAATTAGATTTCCTGAAGGCAAAACTTGCGAAGTTGGAATTGGAGGATGAAGAAAATGGCTGATAACAGTAATTTGCATATGTCCAAAAGTGGCAAACAAGATGAATTCTATACAAAACTCTCAACAATAGAAGATGAGTTGAAATATTACAGAGCATATTTTAAAGACAAAGTTGTATTTTGTAATTGTGACGATCCAACTTGGTCAAACTTTTGGAAATTCTTTCAACTTAATTTCTACTTTTTAGGTTTGAAAAAATTAATTTCTACTCATTATGAACCAAATGGAACTAGTTACAAACTGGAAATTTCAGGAAATGAAAAAGGAGATCAATTGGGTCTTCCAGAATATATACAAACACCTCTTGAAGGTGACGGGGATTTTAGAAGTGAAGAATGCTTGGCACTATTAGATGAAGCGGATATAGTTGTTACAAATCCTCCATTTTCGCTTTCTAAAGAATATATTCCCATTATGATGAATAGTGGAAAAAAATTTATCGTATTAGGAAACATGAATCATGTGACATTTAAAGAAATTTTCCATTATTTTTATGAACACAAATTATGGTTGGGGCATAATTCGGGTCATTTTTGGTTTAGAGTTCCAGATGATTATGAAGAAAAAGCTACTGATTTTAAGATAGATGAAACTGGTGTTAAATGGCGACGTATGGGCAATATTTGTTGGTATACCAACTTCGATATTGAAGTAAGACATCAACCATTGATTTTATATAAGCCATACGATCCACAATACCATAAAAAATACGATAATTTTGATGCCATACATATCGAAAAGGTTGAGGATATTCCTTTTGACTATTATGGTATAATGGGTGTTCCAGTTACATATTTAGCTTCACATTGTGAGGAACAATTCGAGATTTTAGGAAAATTAGATGGTGGTTCCGCAAATAATCCATTAGATTTAGCTAAACCAGTGCTTAACGGAAATGCAAAATACAAACGCATCGCTATACGTAGAAAGGATGTTGACAATGGATATTAATCCCGTTGAATTAAAAATAAAAGAAATCTTTGCAGGATACATAGATAATGATGAAGAAGGCGTAGTTGCTTATGAAGGCCTTTTGAATGTAAGACCTAAATATCAACGCGAATTTGTATATTCAGAAAAAGATCAAAAAGAGGTAATCAATACAATACTAAAAGGGTTTCCGCTCAATATAATGTATTGGTCTAAATCCTCTGATGGAACGTTCGAACTGTTAGACGGACAACAAAGAACACTCTCTTTTTGTAAATTTATGAACAATGAATACTCCGTTATATATAACGGACATGAATTGTATTATCATTCATTAACGCAATTTCCCGATTTAAAAGAAAAGGTTGATAATTATAAAATAACAGTCTATATTTGCGAAGGTTCTGATACAGAAAAATTAGAATGGTTTGAAATTATAAACAAAGCAGGTAAAGAATTGACTCCACAGGAATTACGAAATGCAACTTATACCGGTGAATGGTTGACACAAGCTAAAAGATATTTTAGTAAAACTGGCTGCCCAGCAAAAGGTGTTTTTGGTGATTATATGACCGGAGAAATTAACAGACAGGCGTATTTGGAAACCGCATTAAAGTGGATTGCTGATGCACAAGGAACTACTATTAATAATTATATGGCGAAGCATCAAAACGAGCCTAACTGCAATGAATTGTGGATGTATTTTAATTCCGTTGCTACTTGGGTGAAAATGTTATTTCCAATTGATAATAAAAGCAAAAAAATTGTACAAGGTCAGCCTTGGGGTGTTTTTTTCAATAAATACCAGCAAAATGCGTATGATGCAAATGTATTTAAAAAAAGGATTGCAGAACTTATTTTAGATAAAGAAGTCGAAAACAACAAAGGAATATGTGAGTATCTTTTAAATGGTGATGAAAAATGTTTAAGCCTTCGTACTTTTGATGACGAAGACAAACTTAGAAAATATACCGAACAGGGTGGAGTCTGTCCATTGTGTACTGGTGTAAACCAAGTCAAGGTATGGGAGTATGATGAAATGGAAGGAGACCATATCATTCCTTGGAGAAGCGGCGGCAAAACCGTTTACGAAAATTTGCAAATGCTGTGCAAACATTGCAATAGAACTAAATCCGGGAAATAATTATAAGCACATACAGAAGTAATAGGAGGCTTTCAGATGGCAAAACCCGTAAATATTCAAATAGAAGGAAAAGACTATTTTGGTTGGCATTACGAAGAACAAACAAAAATTAAACATCGCGTTTTAAGTGCATATGCTAAAATTTGGATATCTAAATTGGGGAAATATAATGAAACTATGTTTTTTGATTGCCATGCTGGATGTGGTGTTTACATAGACCAAGAAACCAATCAAGTTTCATATGGATCATCTTTTTTAATTGAAGATATAGCTTATGCTTTGAATTCAAAACGTAATAGTAAGAATTTTATTTGTACTTGCGAGATAAACAAAACCTATCACGATAATTTTAAAAAAGTAATGGACGATATAGGTAAAAAAACCATATCACTCAAGAATGATGATTTTCAAAATGTATTGTGCGATGCTCGTGTAAAAAGATATTATTCTACTCATCCTACATTGTTTTTTGTAGACCCATTTGGGTATACAATGAAAATGTCCTCAATTGCAAAAATGATGGATAACCATAAAAATGAAGTTATCATAAATTTTATGTATGATTTTATTAATCGATTTTTATCTGTTACAGATCCAAACATCTTAAATGATTTTTTTGGCTCAAACGATTGGGTTAAGGCAAATAATATGAGTGGAACTGAGCGTGAAAGATTTTTGATCGATTTGTATAAGAGTAAATTACAGGAAGCAACTGGTGCTAAATACGTATATGCATATAGACTATGTTTTGTGGACAAAGACCAAACATATTACTATCTTGTGCATGCAACCAACAATATACAAGGTATCACCTATATGAAAGATAGCTTTGCTTCTGTAAATTATGGAAGAGTTGAATATTTGGGAAAAAGACAGGATGAGATCTCCCTATTCGATTTAACAGAATTTAAAAGTTATGATTTTGCTCAACGCGCATTAAAGCGGTTCTCTTCTCAACGCAAAACATTTGACTACATTTGGGAAAAAGTGGCAGATACAGTGCCATATACCAGCAAGGATTTGAGCGAAGCTCTTGATGTGTTGCAAAAAGAAGGAAAAGTTACTATTATAAGAAAAACTAGCAAAAGAGGGCAATACAAAGGGCAGGATTTAATAGTATTTGGTGAAGATTTATGAAAACAATAAAAAGAAAAACAATGCTTTACAAAACAGGTGTAGAATATGGAGATTATACTATAAATCATATTCAAGGTTGTGCTCATGGTTGTAAATATCCCTGTTATGCTATGTCTATGGCAAAAAGATTTGGCAAAGCAAAAACTTATGAAGAATGGTGTGAACCTAAACTTGTTGAAAATGCTCTTGAAATATTAGATAAAGAAATCCCTAAATATAAAGACAAGATAAGTTCTGTTCACCTTTGTTTCACATCTGACCCTTTTATGTATGGATATGATGAAATATCAGATTTATCAATCGCTATTATAAAAAAATTGAATTGTGCAAATATTATGTGTACTGTACTTACAAAAGGTATTTTACCTATCGCACTTTCAGAACTTTCACAAGAAAATGAATATGGCATTACATTGGTGTCTCTTGATGAAAATTTCAGAAAAGAAATGGAACCCAACACAGCGCCATACGATAAGAGAATAAATGCTCTAAAAGATTTACACGATGCTGGATGTAAAACTTGGGTAAGTATAGAACCGTATCCAACACCAAATTTTGTTGAACAAGATTTAGGAGAAATTTTAGCTGCTGTCGGTTTTTGTGATAAGATAATTTTCGGACGTTTGAACTACAACAAAAAGGTATCTGAGTATAAAGAATACAAAAAATTCTTTAATGAGTGTGCACAAACCGTTATTGATTATTGCAAAGAGAATAAAAAAGAATATCATATAAAAGACGGCACAATTACAGAGTAATTATATAAGTATTGTTTTTAAAATTCTCTGGACTTCTTAAACCCTTTATGGTATGTGTTTGTGTTGCATGAAAGGAGTGCGACACATGAGAATGATTGAAGATTTATTCTACGGAAACATATGCCCGTGCGAGAAGCACCTGACTCGTGGTAGTGAGTATTCACATCTGCTTGAATTGGCGGTTAAGAATGAGGAGAAGCTTTCAGCACTATTATCACCGCAACAGAAGGATGTGTTTGAAAAAGTCAAAGACTGTATGACGGATATGAATAACATCCTTGAAAAAGAAGCTTTCATCGACGGGTTCAGGTTGGGCGTTAAGCTTATTTCCGAAGCAGTTTACGATAAGTCAGGAGATATCTGATACATACAAAAACATAATTTAGAGAGCAGGTCAGCACCTGCTCTCTTTTCCTTTGCCAATGTAAAAAACTTTACTGCATAATACAAAGAAAGAGGTTGCACTCCGCAACCCCATAAATTAAACCGTTATCAACTCTTTATCTGCACGTCTGAAATCGATTTCTTTGGTATTTCTACCATCCAAGTAAGTAACAGCATTAAACATATTAACAATGCCGTGTTGAACAGGAATATTCGCTTTATCGCACGAGCTGTATAAAACCTCCTTGATTTGTTGGTTATTCAAATCAGGATATTGGGTTTTAATCATTGCACATACCGATGTTACAAACGGTGTAGCACAAGAGGTTCCCGAAAAATCTCCGTATTCATCCACCCCATATATTGATGGTAATTTAATGTTTTCACTGGGTGCTGCTACATTAACCCAATCGCCAAAGGTTGAGGTCTCACTCAACATTCCATCTTTCGTAATCCCTGCAACAGACACCACACCATCACAAGCGGCAGGATATTGAGGAACATTGCATTTCACATTCCCTGCAGAAGCAATATGCAAAGCTTTCTGCAATCTGCTTTCAAATTTCACAAACATACCGTAACTACTGTTTACAATATCCACACCATCAAGCTCAGCCTGAATTTCTGCTAATCTTAATATGGCTAATGCTGTTTCCCGTTCTGAAAATATTTTATATGAAATGACCTTAATATTTCCCAATGTGTTTTCCATTAAAACACTGCAAACCTTGGCACCGTGTCCCATATTAGAAATTTGTGCTTGTGAGGAATCACCAACAAAGCTGTGTGCAGCTAAAAGTCGATTTCCTAATACAGAACCAACGCTCTCAACTCCGTCGTCAATCACGCCCACAACTATTTCAGGCAGTTCATCAATAGATTTATTGTGTAAAATGTAATCAAAAGCCTCTTTACACCTAAGATAATCAAATCCCCAGGAATGTTGTGTATTGGGTTCGTGAAGCGTTAATTTCGGAAGACTTTGCTTTCCAAGGTCAATTGTTACATCCGGTTCAACATAAATAACGGAAGGTGTTTTTGTGTATTTCACATACGCACAATATGTTTCTTCAATGCTTGAGTATTGCATAATGTAGATATTGCCGTATCCAAAAATATAATCAATAGCACCATGCTTTTCTATTTTACAACTGCTGATAACGATAAGGCGTTTTGAAGAGAAATATTTATATGGAACATCTCCGGTTATCAGGTAACCATTCGAGTTATAAAAGTTAACGAAATCAAAAACTTCTTTTGAGAAAATTTTCAATTCACCTGATTTAATGTACTTAGCATTTGAAATAGGGGTTGTCATATAATCATCCATCATTTTACTTTTTCTTTAGGCAGAAAACAGCCTCACTTATATATGACAATTTCTTGAAAATACTTCAGTGTTTTTTCAAACAAAAAAATATTTCTATGTTTTGCATAAAACACAAACCTTTAAATTAGTAAAATCAGCAAGAAAATGCACTCTCTTTTTGATTAAAGAATAGGTTTTATATGACAAAACGGCACGGATTTCCGTGCCGTTTTTTTAATCCATTGGATTTTCTAACAGGTCTTCTATATCGCATCCTAAAACTCTTGATAACTTATATAGTGTTTGTGCTTGAGCTTTATCTATGTCATTTGCCTTTTGCTCATACATCTGAATAGAACGAAGATGCACGCCTGAATGGAGCGCAAGTTCAGATTGCGATAAACCTCTGCTTTCTCTGATGCGTTTTAATTTCGTATCTGCATTGAACTTTATATAATAATTATTTAATGTTTCAACAAAATGAGAAACATCCATTTCATGATAGATTGAATACATAGATATTATTTCTGATAAAGGTGCATATTCAAAAATATCTTTAAATCGTCTTCCTGTTTGCCATTGGTATTCTGCCAATGCCCAACCTGCCCAATACTCAGGTGATTTATCGTTACCGAACCCGGGCTCGGGTAAATCTTTTTCGGGATAGATTTTTTTGATAACATTTTGAGCAAGTTCTATACCTGACATTCCTGCAAGTATCGAAGGATTTCCTCGTTCAAATTGTTCAGCATAACCGGATATAACAAACAGCTTTGTAATCCAGTCACTTTTAAAACCACAATCATTTATAGCATAATCAAAAAATTGAGCAAGTCTGTTTTTAGCATTACTCAGATACGATTTGCTGTATGCGTGGGTCATCGCTTCTTATCTCCTCTCTAAGAATATCCATAACAAATATATCATCACGATAGGATCTAGTTTTCCTGATATCATTCTTATAAGCTTCTCTTGCTTTAGTATCTCGGTCAATGAATTTCGGATAATAGATAGTTTTGTCTACAGGCTCGGCATCAATAAACTTAATTTGATTGTATGCCTTTTTAGATATAAGAACTGTTTGCTCCCCTAACTTTCCGAGATGTAAAGCCTTGTTTAAACTGCGTAAAGACAATCCGTTTTCAACAAAGCTTTCTGCATATCTGAAATATGAATCATCAGCTCTGTATCCGATAATTACATCATATTCAGAAGTGTCTATAGAAAAATGTTCTATGATGTAATCCTTAGCATCAATTGCAATTTCAGAATCCAAAGAAAGAGTTCTGTGTTCAAGTAAAATCGCAATCCAGTTAAGAACAGTATGTTTGCCATCTGTCAAATCAAGTATACGCAAATCCGTCAGGTCTAATTCATATCTGTTACTGAAGCCGTCCGTGTTTTGTTTACATGCCCATTCCTTTGCCATTTCAGGAATGCGGGTGCAGTAAAAACCTTTTCCGTAATCATTTTTTTCATTGCCTTTATCTATATCAGGAACTTCAATGATGTGGTCTGTTCCGTGAAGTATTTCTATTTTACTCATAGCAAAGCCTCCTATATCATTGCAATGTCACACTTGCATTGTATCATCACAATGATAGTTTGTCAAGTTTGATTATGATAACCCTACTGCACTAAGTTTAAAAATTTTTACTGCATAAGTCAAAGAAAAGGAAGATTGATTTCGAGATATTTTTATTCACTTAAACAACACTCTCTATGATGTAAAATGCGATGAAGTTTTGAAAAATAGTTATTCTTTCGCCATTTTTCGCCAAACAAAAATGCGAAGATTATATATAATAATCAAAAAAAGTAAAAAAATCTTGCAAAAGCAAGTTGGACTTTATTATCACAGCATAATTGTTTTTGATGTTGAAATAGCAAGAATCAAAAAACTGTAATCAGGACTTCGTTGTTAAAAATCGCTCTTCAAAGTATGTTTTAATTTACCAACCATCAAGAAATTTTTCCAAAAAGCTGTTGACAATTCTATCGGGTGTGTTATAATCTATCCACAAACAGAACATTTGTTCTTTGTGGTTTAGTGTTTTTATTTTGGAAAAGTCAGGAGTGTTTTGAGTGAATGTTGGTCTTGAAAGTTCGAGAAAGAGTCTTCCTTCTTTCGATTGTCCGAATCCTGTTTGCGATTGCAAACGGATATTGTTTGCACCCAGCTCTGAAATAAAAAACCAGTCCTCTCTCGTTTTGTTGCAAAGAGAAACTGATTTTGGTGAAGTGGATTTCGTTTTGATTTGTCCTAAATGCAAACAGAAAATCGGTGTTGTCTGTTCTAAAAAATACTCAAAAGCGTTGGCATAGTGATACATCCTCCCATCAGTGAAAATGGAAGTCAAGGGTAGATATCAAGTCCAGAACTGAAAGCTTGCTGCTTTCTTTTTATGGCTTGGTGTCTGCCTTTTTTTATTTGTAAATCAAAAATTTTATATGAAAGTGAGAACGATTATGAAAGAAAGTCAATTCAAATCTTACGATGAACTGCCGTTATTTTTAAATGCTCAACACCTTTCAAGTGTACTCGGAATAGGTCGTGCATCTGCTTATGAGCTGATGGATGAAAAAGGTTTTCCAACATTAAGAGTAGGCGGAAGAAAGGTTGTTTCAAAGGAAGCATTCATAAAATGGGTTACTGAAAATACAGGAAAATGAGCGATTTTCAGCACAAAAATCCCGTCCGATTTCGTAGCAGGAATAAGTCCGTACGTCTTTTGAGCCGTTCGGACAACTCACAACAGACGGCGATGCCGACTGTGTAAGGGGTTGTAGCACTTTTGAGATTTACGTCTTTTCTAAACCCCTATACGGCAATTTAGAGCCAAAATCGGTATAAACCCACGTGTTTCAAGGTTTGTAGCGACGCCATTCATACCACCGGAGGTTAAAATGAAGAAAAAACAAGAAAAACAAAGATTTACATTCTGGACAAAACAAAAGACATTGGATGAGATTAATGATTGGTCTGAACGCATAGGTTCAAAAAGCAAATCAGAATTCATTGAAGATGCTATCCGCTTCTACATAGGCTATCTGGCAACAGAGGAAGCAGAAGGTTTCATGCCTGAATTTCTAAACAATCTTCTCAAAGCTCATCTTAGAAACTTTGAGGATAGACTTTGCAATGTTATATTTAAACTTGCTGTTGAAAACGGAATGATGTTTCACACCTTCTGCGCATTAAACGATATTCCTGAAGAGGATATAGATTTACTGCGTGACGGAGTTGTCCGAGAGGTCAGGTCATTAAATGATATCGTGGAATTCAAAAGTGCTAACCGTTTGCAAAACAACCGTAAATACGAAGACGATTAAATTTCTCTGGATATTCAAAACCTTATGTGATATTGTGTTGGCTTAAGAAAGGAGTGATATGATGGCAAAGCGAAGACCAAGCGGTGACGGTATGGTTCGTAAGAAGGACGGCAAATGGGAAGCACGAATTGTTGTTGGTCATAAGAATGATGGCTCACCTATCTTCCGATATGTGTATGCTAAAACTCAGAAAGAGCTTAATGAAAAACTGCTTAAGAAAAAGAATGAGTATCACGGCATAGAACTGACCGAAGACAGTAACATGACTGTTGGTGAATGGCTGGATAAATGGCTTGAGAAATATGCAAGTCTTACCTTGCGGGAAAATACCTTGACCGGTTACCGAAGAATAGTTAATAACTATGTGAAGCCTAACATTGGTGACAAGCCTATTGCATTCATAACTGCAAACGACTTGCAAAAGCTTTATGTCAAACTTAAAAACAGTGGCAGATTGCATTACCACCCTGAGTTCAAAAGAGAACTTTCAAATGGTTCGGTTCTGCGAGTTCACACTATGCTGCATAAAGCATTTGAGGATGCCATAAAGGAAGGTCTCATTCCTAAAAATCCAACACTCAATACCAATCCACCAAAGAAGAAAAAAACTGAAATGAAAGTTCTCAACGATGAGCAGCTCGAGAAATTCATGAAAGCCATTGAGCAGGATGAAATATGGTATGACTTCTTCTACACCGAGCTTACAACGGGACTTCGCAGAGGTGAAATCTGCGGTTTGAAATGGGAAGATTTTGATGAAAACGAAAACTCCGTTACTGTGAAAAGAAGCCTGACCACCGTAACTGACGGTAAGGTTATTCAGAGTGAACCAAAAACTGCTGACGGTAAAAGAAAAATATATCTGCCTGAAAGTACGGCAGAGCTTCTGAAAAAGAGAAAGCAAAGCTCAAACAGTGAATGGATTTTTGAAAATCCACTTGACCCAAAGCTACCTGTGGTTCCCTACTCCGCATACCACAGATTAAAAACTATTCTGCGACATGAGGATTTACCGATTATCCGTTTCCACGACTTGCGTCATACCTTCGCTACACATGCCCTGACAAGTGGTGTTGATGCAAAAACACTATCGAGAATCCTGGGTCACACAAACGCTTCCTTCACCCTTGACACATACACTCATGTTACAACCGATATGCAGAAACGAGCATCTGAGGTTGTTGATAATTTCATAGAAGACCTGTTCGGAAAGGATTTTGAAAACCTTGGCTAAGAAAAGAAAAAGCGGAGAAGGAACTCTCCGAAAAAGAGCAGACGGACGATGGGAAGGCAGAGTTGTTGTTGGCTATGATGAAAACAACAGAGCAATCACAAAATCCGTTACTGCCAAAGAACGATACAAATGCCTTGAAAAATTAGAGCAACTGAAATTAGAATGTGGCATTGCAAACCACAAGACAATAAATTCAAATATGCTCTTCGGTGAATGGATTGATTTCTGGTATCAGAACTATTGCAAAATGCAGCTGAAGCCATCTACTCAGGCAGGTTATGAACGGAGAATTTATCAGCATATAATTCCGTCCATCGGTAAGATACCGCTCAAAAGCTTAACTCAAAATGACTTACAGCAATTCTATTCAGACCTGAAAAAATCAGGCAGATTACAATACACCGAGCTTAAAGGCGAAGGTGTTTCAGATATGCTTGTAAGAGCAATTCACGGCAACTGCAGGTCGGCACTTGAAAAAGCAGTTCAGGAAAACCTGATACTTGTAAATCCTGCAAACGGATGCAAGATACCGCCAAAGGTGAAACGAGAAATGCAGGTGCTCACACCTGATGAAATTCAGAGATTTCTCATACAAGCAAAATATGACGGATTATTTGAACTGCTCCTTGTTGCTCTGACAACAGGTATGCGAAGAGGTGAAATTCTCGGCTTACAATGGGATGATATAAACTTCAGAACAGGTGAACTGCATATACAACGGCAGGCTCAATGCGTTGATGAAAAGTTAGTTATCAGTGACCCAAAGACAGAAACATCAAAGCGGACAATAATACTACCGAATTCTGTTCTAAAGGTTCTGTCGGAATTAAAAGAAAAGACAGCTTCCAAATGGGTATTCCCTTCCCCTGTTAACGAAGATATGCCGAGAAATCCGCAAACGGTCTATAAAAGGATGCAACAGATACTTGAAAGAGCAGGCTGTAAGAAGGTCAGGTTCCACGACTTGCGACATACATTCGCCACAACTGCACTTGCAAACGGAATGGATGTTAAAACACTTTCAACTATGATAGGTCATGTTTCGGCACAGACTACTCTTGACATATACTCTCACAGTACTGAGGAAATGAAACGGAATGCTGCTAAGAAAATTGAACGGACTATCGGCAGAAATGAGAGCATTAAGGCAGAAGACGAGAAAACACCCGCGGGAGCTCCTAAAAAGCCTGAAATGGCGAAATTTGAGCCAACCAAAGGCAAATACAGGAAACCCGGAACAGGTTGCATAACAAAAATCAACGATAACCTTTATGAAGGGCGATATTCACCAAGACTGCCAAACGGTAAACGAGTTTCAAGGAACATTTACGCCAAAACAAGAGAAGAATGTGAAACACTCCTCGCAGAGCTTATAAAGGAAATGAAAGCCGAAATTCAGGCAGAAAAGGAAAGGCTAAAGCAAGAACAGAGTATGTAAAAAATTTGACTGCATAATACAAAGAAAGGGAGCTGACTAAAAAAGTCAGCTCCTTGTAATTATTAGTTCGACAAACTGGAATTTGTCAGGATATTAATTCTTGGCTATATTCAAAAACTTTTCTATCTTCTCCGCATCCTTATATCCGAGCTGATACAATTTGTTTAACCCGATTTTGTTTCTTGTTGCTGTTTTAATTCCGAAACAATCTTTAGGATAAAGTATCAGCACTTTGCCTTGTTCTTCAAG
>JAZPXQ010000012.1:0-38432 GCA_045543695.1 Acutalibacteraceae bacterium
GCAGGTCCCGACACTCCTCACTCCTAACTCCTAACTGAAAAAGGACTGCCGAAGCAGTCCTTTTTCTTAATATTTATCTGTCACTTTTTTAGCAAAGTCGGATCGTAGCCATGTCGTTCTGTGAGCCAAGGAGTTGGGAGCTCTAATTGTCTTCCTAAGACCGCTTGGCCTCCGACTTGCAGGTCCCGACACTCCTCACTCCTAACTCCTAACTGAAAAAGGACTGCCGAAGCAGTCCTTTTTCTTAATATTTATCTGTCACTTTTTTAGCATTTGAATATGCGCTTGTAGTTTTGCTGTAATAGGCTTTTACTTTATAGGTGTAGGTTCTGCCCTTTTTAGCTGACTTGTCAAGGTAGGAATATTTTGTACCACCTTTAACTGTAGCCAGCTTTTTGTAGCTTCCGTTACCCTCTTTACGATAAACGTAATAGCCACTTGCACCCTTGACAGTTTCCCATTTAGCTGTTACGCCCTTTTTACTGCTTTTGGTACTTAAAAGCTCAGGGTTTTCAAGGTAATAACGTGAAGCCTCGGTGTAATAGCTTGTGTAAGAACCGCTATATGCCACTACCTTATAAATGTACTTTGTGCCACTCTTAGCAGATTTATCTGTATAGTATGATTTTGTTGACCCTTTAACTGTTGCAATGCGTTTCCAGCTACCGTTCTCTGTTTTTCTGTAGACTCTGTAGCCTGAACATTTTGAAACAGGCTTCCATACTATTTTCACACCGGAACCGGTATTGGTAGCACTTTCGGTTGTAACCTTTGAAAGGCGTTTATAGGTTACACCCTCTGCATCATAAAAGCCTTTTACATCGTCAGAAACAGGTACAACTGTATAGGTATAGGTTGTTCCTGCTTTTGCAGTTTTATCAATATAGTTGCTGACATCCTCTGTTTCGGCAATTTTAACCCAACCTGTTGAGCTTGTTTTTCTGCCGATAATATAACCATTAGCACCTTTAACCTTTTCCCAGGTAATTTTAATACCCTTGGTAGCGTTTGATGCAGCTTTAAGCTTTGGAACAGACAGATATATTGAGCTTACACCGTCATAATCACAACCACTTTCAATTGCACCGTTATAAGCCTTTACGGTATAGGAGTAAATTTCTCCACTTTCAACTGTTATATCCTCATAGGCTTTGACACTGCCTTTAAAGTCTGCAATTTCTGTCCATTCGTTAGCTTCTGTTTTACGGTAAAGTATATACCCCTCTGCATCTTCAACAGTATTCCATTTAACATATATACCCTTTTCTGTAAGCTGGGCGCTTACAAGCTCGGGTGTTTCAAGCGAAATAAATGTAACATCAGTTGTTTTAGCATAAGAGCTTCTTAAATTACCTTTTACTGCTACCACGCTATAGGTGTAGGTTTCACCGTTCAACACATCTAAATCGCAGTACACAGGCTCTTCATCAACACCTATTTCCGAAAGCTTTTTAAACTCTGTATCTTCAGTTTTTCTGTAAATTTCATAGCCTTCAGCGTCGTCAGTCTGCTCCCAGAAAAGAGTTACTGAAATCTTATCTGTATAAGCATACCATATTTCAGGTTGTTCGGGTGAAACATCTGTAAACTTAAAGCCATTTTCAATTGCATATTCCTCTGCAGCAGTACCACCTCTGCCCTGAACCTCAAAGGCTTCGTCTTTTACAAATTCAATATCATCTGCACTGTAATAACCAAAGGCATAGTTTCCGATATTTTTTACACTATCGGGAATTATTACAGCTTTAAGACCTGCGCAATGGAAGGCTGCACCTTCAACAGTTTCAAGCCCGTAGGGTAAATTGATATTTTCAAGAGCTGTACAATTACCAAAGGCATTTGCTTCTATTTTAACTATAGTCTCGGGGAGAACAATATCTATAAGCTTTTCACATCCGTAGAAGCACAGCTGAGGTATAACAGAAACAGCCTCTGGAATTACTATTTCTTCAGCTTTCGAGAAATTAAATGCGTTTTGATTTAAAATTTTAACAGTTTCCGGAAGTTCTATTGCTTTTACAGAGGAATTTCTGAAGGCATTATCATCAATTATTTTAACACCTTGAGCATATTCGTTAATTTCTGTTTTTGCTTCGGGTACTTTAAGAAGTGTTTCAAAATTATCTTTATATAAAACTCCATCAACAGAACCATACCTGCTACCATCTTCACAGATAATTTCTGTCAATTCACTTGCGTTTTCAAAATCCTCTGTGTGTATATTGGTAATTGTTGAAGGAATATAAACAGATTTAACATCTGAATTTTCAAAAATGTAGTCTTCTAATTCACGAACCCTATGTCCTTCAATTTCGGCAGGAATGATTATTTCGTCTGAATAAGGGCAATCCCTGAAGGCTGTTAAAAGCACAAAATCATCTTCAAGAATTAAATAATCGAAAAACTCTGTATAGTCACTTAAATTGATAAAGGATATTTCATTTTCCTCTGCATATTTTTCAGCGGATGTTCCTTCCTTTGCAAGGATTGTTACACCATCAATTTTAGCAAGGGCGTCATCAAGCTCCTCGTTGCAATAATAACCGAAAGCGTAATTACCGATTTTCTCTACTGCTTCGGGTATTTCAATAGCTGTATAAGACATACAGCCATAAAAAGCCATTGTGTCTATGGTTGATACATCAGCATAAACCACTGATTTAAGGTTTTTACAGCCATAAAATGCTCTTTGCGAAATTATTTCTACAGTTGAAGCCAACTCTACACATTCAAGTAATTCAGCGTTCAGGAAAGCCTCCTCACCGATACTTGTGACGCCTTCAGCTACAACAAGCTTTGTAAAATTGTATGAAAGCCACCCGGGATTTTCTTCAAACTCCGTCATAGCACCATTACCGGTTACGGTAAGAGTACCGCCATCAGCAGAAAGCTCCCAACAAAATTCCTCTCCATTAACAGATTGGGCAACACCGTATGCAAAGGGTGTTTCTGTTGCATAGCCTACAACAGAAAGCATTGTAAACACCATTACAAGCGAAAGTGCAAAAGAAATTAACTTCTTCATAATTTTTCCTCCGAAAAGCATATATGTTTATTATACTATAATATTATAATAAATTCAACACAAAAAAGAATCCCCACGACAAAAGTCATGGGGGTAGACACCTAAATATTTATAATAATTAAGCCTCTGCTTCTTTCTTCTTGCCAAAGCATTCGCTGCAATAAACAGGACGATCTTCACGGGGTTTGAAGTAAACTTCTGCCACGCCACCACATTCAGCACAAACTGTTGTAAATTTTTCACGTTCGCCTCTCATTGCTTTTTTACGAGCATCACGACAAGCTTTGCAGGTTTTAGGCTCATTAACTAAACCTTTTTCTGCATAGAACTCCTGCTCACCGGCTGAGAAAATAAATTCCTGGCCACACTCTTTACATACGAGTGTTTTGTCTTCGTACATTTTTGCTACCTCGCTTAAAATATAATGTGCCCTCTAACGGAATTGCACCGCCACCTTTGTTTGCTCGGAAAAATTCCGCTAACCTTACAACGCTCTGCTGTTTGAGCTAAGAGGACTTATTATGTAAACTGACTTGTTACCAATAGCCTTTCACACTATTAGTTTTTTTCATCAGAACACACCTTTTTTAATTTTTTTCTACCTCGTTGAATGGCATTATCTACAGACTTGGGCGACATTTTAAGTCGCTCACCAATTTCTTCGTAAGACATTTCACCGGCTTTAAGAAATATGACTGTTTTTTCTATATCGGAAAGAGTATCATCACAGGCATCTAAAACCTCTTTAAGTCTTTCAGCTACGATAATTTTTTTTAAAGGATCATCTGCCTTATCTGTTACCTCGGGTACCGAAGAACCGATGCCAACAGGGATTTCCAAAAAATCCCCACCCAAGGCAGTTTTGATGCTGTTACGTATACATACAAGAGCATAGGCATCGAAGGGAACACCACGAGAAAATTTGTAAGTATCTATAGCCCTTAAAAGACCCATAAGGCCCTCTTGGATAACATCATCCCTATCTAAATAACCGTTATTAACATTCATAAAACGAGTGTTTAAAAACCTGCCACAAAGCACTCCACGGGCTTCCTGGTCCCCTGATTGAGAAAGCTTTACAAGTTCTTCGTTAGTTAAGCCTTCATATTCCTCACGAGTTTTGGAACTCAAAAAACCACCCCGACCATATACTGTTTCACTCTTATATGATACTATACAACACTTTTGTCATTTTGTCAAATATTTTTTTAGATTTTGTGATTTTTTTGTGTAAAATACAGAATTACACCGGATTTTTTAAATTTCGACACGGTATGACAAAAAAACAAGACAGATTTTCAAAAAATCTGTCTTGTTAATCAACATTAGTTTTCTCTGAAAGAATATCTGTTGCTGCTGTTTGTATATACCACTTACCACCCAGCTGTATACAAACAAAATTTTTATAAACGCTTTTGTAAGTCCCCTTTTCCCCTCTGGCTTCAATTTCAACATCCAGAAATGCTGCTTTTGACGGCAATTCAGAATAATTGAAAGAAATTTCCAATGAATTGTTAAAGGCTTCAAGAGAGCTGTCTGTTATATAAGTTACATCAGTAATTTTATACTTTAATGTAAAATCTTCACCACATTTTTCAGAATAAAAAGCCCGACTTTCAGAAAGTGGCTTTGTTACTGCATCAAAGGTTTCTGCATCACCATAGTACCAATTTTCTTTATAATACTCTACAATCTGCTCGTCATACAGCGAGTAATAAAGCCTAGCGTCGTCAGTTTCAATTGCTTTCACCATTTTTTCTATTGCAGTACCGGGTTTGGAGCCTGTCAGCACACCGGTAGCTATGGCGCTTATGGCAAGAACAACCGCCACGACAATGCAAATTATTACTGTTGTTTTAAACTGTAAAGGCTTTTTTGTGGCTTTGTTTTTCTCGAATTTTTTAGGTTTTCTTCGTTTATCATTTTTCAAAGGTGCAGAGCAATAAGGACAATTTACAAAATTGTCCGGACTTTGTCTGTGGCAATTATCACAATACATCTCAACACCTTCTCTTTCATAAAAACCGTCCACTTTAAATTAAAGCGGACGGCGTAGTTTTAATTATTCTTCTGAAGCAGCTTCTTCAGCAGCTTCTTCAGTAGCTTCTTCTGCAGCTTCTTCAACAGGAAGAAGGGCACGGATTGAAAGGCTTACTCTCTTTCTTTCCTCGTCGATTTCTGTGATCTTAGCTTCAACCTTGTCACCGATTTTAAGAACATCAGCAGGCTTTGAAACATGCTTGTTAGCAATCTGTGAAATGTGGATAAGACCATCAACACCGGGAACGATGTGAGCAAATGCGCCGAAATCTGTGAAATTAGCAATTTCAACCTCTGCTACAGAATCAACAGCATATTTTGCTTTGAAGATTTCCCAGGGGTTGTCCTCAAGCTTTTTGTAGCCGAGAGCAATCTGTTTCTTTTCGGGGTTAAGAGATTTGATTGTAACCTCAACCTCATCACCAACAGAAACAACCTCTGAAGGATCTTTAATTCTGTTCCAGGAAAGCTCGGAAACGTGGATCATACCATCAACGCCACCAATGTCAACGAAAGCACCAAATTTCATAAGAGATTTAACAACACCCTTACGAACTTCGCCTTCTGTTGCTTCTGCCCAGAATTTTTCTTCTGCTGCCTTTCTTTCCTCTTTAAGTACTGCACGAATAGAGCCAACTGCTCTTCTTCTCTGCTTGTTAACTTCAATAACTTTGAACTTAACAGTTTTCTTTACAAGGTCTTCGAGCTTGTCGTTACGACTTGCTGTTGCAAGTGATGCAGGGATGAAAAGACGAGCGTTGTTGGAAACAACAATAACGCCACCACGTACAACCTCAGTAACAACACCTTCAAGAATTTCGTCTGTGCCTTCAGCTGCGACAACTTTGTCCCAAGCTGCAATAGCATCATAACGTTTTTTGGAAAGCATTGTAAAGCCTTCCACATCGTTGGTTTTCATGATGATAAGGTTAAGTTCATCGCCGACTTTGAGTTCTGCTTTGGGGTCTGCGGACGGATCGTTGCTGTATTCGCTGTAGGGAATATAGCCTGTTTGCTTCCTGCCGATATCAACCTGTATCTCTGTGTTAGTCACGTTCAATACTGTACCAACAACCTTCTGGTCGCTGTTCATATTGTTGAGTGATTCTTCCAAAGCTGCTGCAAAATCAAAATCTTCAGCTGCTGCAGAGTCCAGCACTTTTTCCTCCTCAATCATATTTGTGTCTTTGACAATTTCGGACATGGTTTCAAGTACCTCCTTTATAATACCGGCGGGAGTAGATGCACCCGCAGTGAGACCGATAGAATTAAACCCACCAAGAGTGATACCATTAAGCTCTTCGGCGGTTTCAATAAGAAAAGACGGACAGTTTCTTTCACAGACTCCAAGAAGTTTTCTCGTATTGGAGCTATGACGCCCACCTACGATAATCATTGCATCAGAATTCTTTGAAAGCTCTGCCGCTTCATTTTGCCTTTCTTCAGTCGCATTACATATTGTATCAAATATTTTTGCGTTTGTATAGATGTTTTTTATTTTTTTTACACTTTTTTCCCATTCTTTTACACTAAAAGTTGTCTGAGAAACAAAAATTATTTCTTTTTCTGCTAAATCAGGGCGACTGAACGACAAATTTTCTAAGCTTTCGGCAGAGTTTATAACAAATGCTTCCCCTTTTGCGTAGCTTTTTATGCCTTTAACCTCAGGATGATTTTCATCACCTGCTATTATAGTTACTACATCCTCAGAAGAATTTTCTAAAATAATTTTATGAATTTTCTTCACAAAGGGACAAGCAGCATCAATGAACTCTTTGCCACTTTTTTCTGCTTCCTCTAAAACATCTTTGGTAACTCCGTGTGTCCTTAAAACAAGAATAGTATCTTCAGGAAGCTGTGAAACATTTTCAACAACAATCACTCCCCTGTCAGCTAAATCGTCAATAACCTGCTGATTATGGATGATAGGTCCAAGGGTAGCAACCTTCCTGCCTTCGCTTACAAGCTTTTCAATAAGCTTTATAGCCCTATCCACACCAAAGCAAAAGCCTGCTTTTTTAGCTAATGTAATTTCAGTCATCAAAGACGCTCCTTTATGACTTTTATCATATAATTGATTGATTCTTCAAGATTAAGCTCAGTTGTATCCACAAGAACAGCATCCTCAGCCTGCTTCAAGGGAGCAATTTCTCTGTTCATATCCTGGTAGTCACGCTGTTTGATTTCTTTAAGAATTGTATCGTACTCAACTACCTGACCTTTTTCTGCAAGCTCCTTAAAGCGTCTGTCTGCACGGGCTTCGGCAGATGCAGTAAGGAAAATTTTGATTTTAGCATCAGGAAGAACAACTGTACCGATATCTCTTCCATCCATAATGCAATTGTTCTTTTTAGCAATATCCCTCTGTAAATCGAAAAGGAACTCCCTTACCTTTGGAATTGCAGATACATTAGATGCAGCCATAGAAACCTCATTCTGTCTTATAGCTGTTGAAACATCCTCCTCACCAAGGAAAACTCTTTGCTCGCCCTCAACAAAGCGAAGGGAAACCTTCAGCCCCTCCAGGGTGGGAATAACCTCGTCTGCATTTTTTGTGTTTTTGCCTAATCTCAAAGCATTAAGGCCAACTGTTCTGTAAAGCGCACCTGTGTCAACATAAATAAAGCCTAATTCCCTTGATACTGTTTTTGCTATTGTGCTTTTGCCTGCACCTGCAGGACCGTCTATTGCAATGTTTACTATCATAGTTATTCTCCTTTGTAAGTTTTTACTAGTTAGGAGTGAGGAGTTAGGAGTTAGGAGTGTCGGGTCTGCGACGCTATTATATTTACTTTGTTACAGCACTAACTCTTTCCTCTAATTTTATCTCACTCCTATATAAAGCTTTGGGTAGAGTTTTAAAGCGAGGAGTGTCGGGTCTGCGACGCTATTATTTCAGTTTTTCTGATAACTGTTCTTCTTGTTTTACTGTTTTTTCTAACCAAAGTAAGTTTTTTTATTTTAATATTTAGACTTACTTAATCTTTCACGTGTAGTTTTGGTTATAGATGATAATAATTTCAGTAATTCCTCACAATCATTTTTCATTGATAAATATTGTTTTTCTGTTATATATTCACTATCGAATAATAACTCCAACCAATATATTGTTTCACCACACTCCTTAAGAGCTATATACATTTTCATCACAAATTCTTTTTTACTTATTGCGTATTCTGCTTCAGTTATATTTGCACCGATACTTGTACCACAACGCAATAATTGCTTTGACAAAACCGGTTCATTATATTCTCGAATAAGATATTTATACAACTTAACTATACGCAAAGCAAATTCCTTACTTTTATCGTAAACTACCGATGACATAGCGCACCTTCTTAACAAATTTATTCAATAAGTTGCGAAGCTTACAATGCTGACCGCAGGTCCCTACACTTCTCACTCCACACTCCACATTCCACTTTTCTCACCGGTCAACGGAGTTGCCAACAAGGTTGCCTGTTGAGAAGGCTATCTGTAAATTAAAGCCGCCTGTGTAGGCATCAACGTCTATTACCTCGCCTGCGAAGTAAAGACCGTCAACGATTTTACTTTTCATAGTTTTGGGGTCAATTTCGGAAACGCTTACACCACCTGATGTAATAATCGCCTCATCAATAGGACGGAAATCCGTAACCGTAAGACGTATATCCTTTAATAAATCCACCAGCTGAGAGCGCATTTCCTTTGTAACCTGGTTCGATTTTATATTCCCGTTAAGTCCCGAAAGCTTAACTACAATAGGAATCATTTTTCTTGGAAGCATCAGCGCAAGCGTATTATATAAATTCTTGTTTGAGCATTCAAGCAAATCTCTTTGAATACGCTTGTCAAGCTGCTCATAGGTAAGTGCAGGCTTAAAGTCGATATGAATAACATACCTGCCCTTTTCCATATTCCGCATATGAGAGGATGCCGAAAGAATCATAGGACCTGACACACCAAAATGGGTGAAAAGCATTTCACCAAAGTCCTTGTATACCTCTTTGTAGGTTTTGGTGTCCTCAACCCTTATTTCCACATTACGAAGAGAAAGTCCCATAGCCTCTGAGCACCAGCCCTCGTGACATTCAAGGGGTACAAGAGATGGCTTTAAAGGCGTAATTGTATGTCCCACCTGCTTTGCAAGTGTGTAACCATCCCCTGTTGAGCCTGTACCGGGATAAGACATACCACCTGTTGCAATAAGTACATTATCGGCAAAAAATTCTTTACCATCCTCGGTTTTGCAGCCCTTCACTGCACCATCCTCAACGATCAATTCCGTAACTCTGCCTGTTTTGCGTTTAACGCCATTGATAGTTATATATTTATTAAGTGCATCAACAATATCAAGTGCTTTGTCAGAGACAGGGAAAACTCTGTTACCTCTTTCGATTTTAAGGGGCACACCAAGCTCCTCAAAAAATTCTATTGTGTCATCCGTACCGAATCTTGAAAATGCACCGTACAAAAATCTGCCATTCACCGGAACATTTCCGATTAATTCATTAAGAAGCGGACAGGAATTTGTAACATTACACCTACCCTTTCCTGTTATGCCAACCTTTCTTGCCAGCTTTTCGTTACGCTCAATAAGGGTAACTTTAAGACCTCTTTTAGCAGCTGTACCGGCAGCCATAAGACCTGCTGCACCACCACCGATTACTATTAAATCCATACTATCTCCAATTTATAAAACTATTAATTTATCTGTCATTTCTTTGCCAAACTCATCCCTGACGGGAAGAGTTAAAGAAAACACATCTCTTGCAAAGCACTCCAACTCAAAAAACCGTTTTGCAGCTTCACCCAAAGCGTTGATTTCCGAGGATTTTGTAACTATAGGCAAAGTCGCTGTTTCTTTTGCTTTTTTTAGTATTTTTGCACCATTTTCATTAAAGCCTAAAACCCTGACAAATGGAACAGGGGTCAGCACATCTTCCTTTTTTATGCCTAAAAAAGCACAAATAATAATTCTTCTTATTCTTGAATGAGTATATCTTTTTGTTTTTACTTTTTCAAGTATTTCCTCAAGATAAGAAGAAGTTTTTACTGCATCAAAGAGTCTGTATTCAAGTCCCTCGCTCACATCCGGTAATTTTTTAAAATCTTCAACAGACATTGAACGTAGCTTACAAACAATTGCTGTTTCAAGACTACTGTAATTCGCAGGGGCTTTCTGATTTTTTATTTCTTCTTTTAAAATTCCGGTCACTTCTTCAGGTACAAATTTACCAAGAGGCTCTTTATTATTCAACATTTCACGAATAGTCGAAGCTGAACAGAATTCACCATTTGCTTCCCGGCTATCGTGGGCAACACCCTTTCGGGGAATCGGTTTAATATCCATACTCAAGCCCAGCTTATTGATAGCTTTTATATACTCAATCCCCAAAATATTATTCGGCGTTGAAAGAGACTGCGCAAGCTCCTCACCCCATATTTCTTCCACTGCCCTCTGCCTTGCAGCAGGGAAAGAAGCACCTTCATCAAGATATTTTTCAAGTGCTTTTGAAACCTCTGCACTAACTACAGCTTCGGCACATTTTTTGAGTATTTCGGCATTGTCGCTTTCAGCCCCGAAGGCAAGAGCATCAATGCACCCCATACCACCTAAAACAGAAAGCCCGCCAAAGGCAAAACGTTCTGCACTTGCAGTAGCATAGGTCACAGGGAGAGAAAGCACCAAATCAACTCCACACGCAAGAGCCATTTTAGTTCTTGCATAAGGTGACAAGCAAGCACACTCCCCCCTTTGAACAAAGCTTTCACTCATAACAACCGTAACTGTGTTTTTGCCATTTTTCTTAACTGTGTCAATCAGATATTTATGTCCGTTGTGGAAGGGATTGAACTCTGCTACAATACCGTAATTCAAAAAACCACCTCTTTTTGTATAGGTTTACTATTGAAAAACATTAAAATAGTGGTATAATTAGTACTTGGTAAGTATTTTACACAATATCATTGTATTTAAATTTCTAAAAAAGAAAATACACGTTTTTAATGGAGGTTTATGATGAAAATTCTGGTTATTAACTGTGGTAGCTCATCTCTTAAATATCAGCTTTTTGATATGGATGGCGAAAAAGTTATCGCAAAAGGTATCTGTGAAGCACTCGGAACAAAAGAAAGCCATAAAAAAGGTTCAACCTTTGATGGCAGAAGCTTTGACGAATATGTTGATATTCCCGGGCACGAGGTTGCTTTCAATATGGTTAAGGATGCCCTTACAACAGGTAGCTGTAAGGTTATTGATGACCTTTCCGAAATAGATGCTATAGGACACAGAGTTGTTCAGGGTGGCGACATTTTCACAGAAAGCGTACTTATTGACGCAGATGTTCTTAAAGCAATAGCTGATCTTGGCGCTCTTGCTCCCCTTCACAACCCTGCACACGTAACAGGTATTAAATGCTGTAATGAGGTTTTCGGTGAAAATGTTCCCCAGGTTGCTGTTTTTGACAACGCTTTCCACAGCACAATGCCCGAAACCTCCTACATGTTCGCTCTTCCTTATGAGTACTACGAAGAGGACCACATCCGTCGTTATGGTGCACACGGTACATCTCATCGTTTTGTTGCATACAGAACTGCTGAAATTATAGGCAAGGAGCTTAAAGACTTCAAGCTTATAACCTGCCACCTCGGTAACGGCTGCTCTATAACAGCAATTAAGGATGGTAAGGTGCTTGACACAAGTATGGGTCTTACTCCCCTTGATGGCTTTATGATGGGTACTCGTTGTGGTGCTGTTGACCCCTCTGCAATTACATACATAATGCAAAAGCATAACATTTCTGCAGAAGAAATGGATAAAATAATGAACAAAAAGAGTGGCGTTCTTGGTATTTCCGGTGTTCAGTCAGACGACAGAGTTGTTAAAGCTGCTGCAGTAGAAGGCAACAAGAGAGCTAAGCTTGCACGTGATATGCAGTGGTACCAGATTCGTAAATGTATAGGTTCATACATTGCAGCTATGGACGGTGTTGATGTTATCGCATTCACAGGCGGTATCGGAGAAAACTGCGTAGATCTGAGAGAGGATGTACTCAAAAACCTTTCTTATCTTGGCATTAAGCTTGATGAAAAAGCAAACGATATAAAGGGCAAGGAAGTTGAAATTACTCTTCCCGGATGTCCCGTAAGAGCTTTCGTTGTTCCCACAAACGAAGAGCTTGCTATTGCAAGAGATACAAAGGCAATTGTAGAAGCATTATAATTGATCATTGACCCTGACCATATTTTCAAAAAATATGGTCAGGGTCAAAAAATTAATTTTGACTTTTTAATTTTACATAATCAATTTTACCAAATGGAGTTTTGGAAAACTCTTTTACAAATTCATATTCGTAAGGCATACTGTAAGAAGATAGCTTTTTCTTACAGTATTTTTTTATTTTTTCAAGGGTAAAGGAATCTGGGCTATAACCCTCTTCAAGAATTATATACACCTTTGGAACCTCTTTTTTATATGGGTGAGGAACAGAAACTGCTACGCATTTTGAAACCTCTGTTAATTCCTCTATTGTTTTTTCAATATATTCCGGGTAAACATTGTAGCCTGATGAAACGATAATTCTTTTTATTCTTGATTTATAGGTTATAAACCCGTTTTCGTCAATAGCAGCCACATCACCGGTATGAAGCCAAAGCTTCCCATCACTGTGAATTTTCAAGGTATTTTCGGTTTCTGTTTTATTGTCCTTGTAGCCTATCATAATTGTAGGTCCGCTTACACATAACTCACCCTGCTGATTAACACCTGAAGCCTTGGTGGTCCCGGGCGCCACCACGCACACCCTATTTCCTATAAGAGGCTTTCCAATGGTACCTGATTTATAGAACTCATTAACAGAAAGACTTAATGCTGCAAGCCCCTCTGTCATTCCGTAGCCCTCACAAATACGGATTTTGGAATTATGCGACAAAAGAAAACCATTCACCTTTTTTTCAAGGCTTTCAGGCAAGGCATCACCACCACAGACAGCATACTTCAGAAATGAAAAATCCAGATCATCTAAGCCCTTGGCATTTATTAATGCCTCATACAGCGTAGGCACGCCAAAAAGCATTGTAGGTTTATATTTTTTTATAATGCTACCGAATTTTTTTGCATTAAAACGGGGTATTAAAACCGAACAAGCACCAAAACAGAAACAAACGTGAACACATACACCAAGTCCGAAACCGTGAAATATGGGAAGAACACCCAGTATTTTATCCCCTACGCCAACATCCCTGAGAGTGAGAACCGACTGTATACCAAAAGCATTAAAATTTTTATTGGACAGCATAATATCCTTTGGTATTCCTGTTGTTCCCCCACTATGAAGAATTACGGAAAGCGCTTCGTTCTCATTACCTGTGGGGAAATATTCAGGGGAATTTATATTGGTGTGATTTATAAAAGCTTCCCAGGTGATACACTTTTCAGCTATTGTATAACGTTTTTTATTTTTGAACTCATAAGCAAGCCTGAATACCCTTGACATTGACTCTACAGGGGAAGCTAAGATTATCTTTTCGAGATAGGTTTCTTCTATGATTTTTTCAAGCTTTTCCATACACATATCGATGCACAAAATAAACCTGCAATTACTTGAAACAAGATATTTTTTTATTTCCTCGGCAGCAGAAAGAGGGTGTATAATATTCGAAACTGCACCCAGCCTGTTAAGTGCATAAATACTCATAACACTTTCAGGAGTATTTGGCATTAAAACTGCAACTATATCCCCTTTACGAACACCGATTTTATAATAGGCGTGGGATATTTTTTCTATCTGCTCACAAAGCTTTTTATAGGTGATTTTGTTACCGGAATAATTTATAGCAGCTGCTTCAGGGTGACTTTTTTCAGATAATTTCAACATTCCGAACATGGAAACATCGGGTATGTCAAAGCCCGATTCAGCCTCATTGTTTTCATAAGAATAAAACGGATTTTCTTTTTGTATATTATTATGCTTCATTTAATTTACTGCAAACCTTTCTTATAAGTATTTCATTTTCTGCTTGAAGATTTTCCTCAGTTACAAAATATGGCTTTTGAAAAACTATTTCTATTGAATGTGAAAAAGGAATGTACCTTCCCCGTATAGTAAACGGCACAATAGGACAGCCTGTTTCCCAAGCCATTTTTACAGCTCCGATTTTAAAGGGTAAAACAAGTGGTTCTCGCTTTTTATTTATTGTCCCTTCGGGAAAAACTCCTACTAAGGCACCATTTTTCAAACAAGAAATTGCTGTATCAAGAGCCTTTTTATCTTTTCCGTTGCGATATACGGGAATCAGTCCTGAATTTTTAAAAAACCAATTAGTAAGAGTAAATTTAAAAAGCTCTGCCTTTGCAAGAAAATGAATACACCGTCTTGTGCCTGACATAACCATAAAGCAATCAAAATTACTGCGATGATTACCTGCAAGAATTGCTCCGTTTGCTTTTGGTATATTAGCCTTTCCTTTTATTTTCGGAAGAAATATAATATAGAACAATAACAAAACTATTGGTGAAAACATTGTGTAGAATATGTGTTTGTTTTTCATTAATTACCTGCTTCTTCACTTTTCATTCTTATTTTATTGTTAGTATTTCCAAATATTGCTTCTTATACAAAAAATGTTCTTAACCCAAAGGTTAAGAACATTTTAATTATAAATATTTAATTATTAAAAGGCTACTGCACCCCGGTCATACTTACAGCTTCTGTAGGGTACACCCATTTTAAGCTTATCACCATTACGGGAAAGCAAATCGTCTACTCTTACCAATTCATAGCCCTGCTCCTGCAGCTCAGGAATTGCCCTTAAAACTGCTTTTACAGTTTCCTCCTTGGTATCGTGCATAAGGATTATTGCACCATCCTTTGCTTCCTTCATAATGCGTTTATAGATGTAATCCTCTTCCGGCTTAAACCAATCATAGGTTGAGTCGGACCAATGAACAAAGAAGGAATCCAGCTGCTTTAGCTGTATAAAATTAACATTACCGTAAGGGGCACGAAGGAATAATGGTCTTTCCTCTGTTATAAGCTCAATAGCGTCTGCGCCCTTTGTTATATCAGCCTGTATTTCCTCTAAAGAGGCTTTATAAAAATCAAGGTGGCTGTAAGTATGGTTACCTATAAGATGTCCGTCCTCGTGGGCTCTTTTTACAACCTCAGGATTTTTTTCAGCCTTTCTGCCTATAACAAAAAAGGTTGCCTTTGCACCGTAAAAATCCAGACCATCAAGAAGTGCTGTTGTGTAATCCGAAGGTCCGTCATCAAAAGTTAATGCGATAGCTTTTTCCCCTACACCACTTTCACCTATATCAAGACGAACTGTTCCGTCGGGAATACAACGGGAAAGAATACACAAAACAAGAATAAAAGGTATTACTACTAATATATCATCAATAATTTTACTTGTTCTTTTCTTTTTCTCTTTTTTCATATATGTATCAGAGCAGAGCTCTGTTCTCCTTTTGTTTGTAAGTATATATTACCACATATTTACACATATTGAAACAATTGTAACAAGAATGTAAGAATTTATTAATAAAAATATAAAAAAAGAAAAGCCGACCAATTTGGTCGGCTCTAATAAAATTTGAATTATTTTTTGAAAAGACCAAGGATATCAACAATATCGTCATCTTCTTCAGCAGGAGCTGTTGTTGCTTCTGCAGCAGCGCCTGATTTATTTACAAAACCGTTTGAATCCTTGCCGAAGCCTGTTGCGATAACAGTAACAATCATTTCATCATCAAGCTTTTCATCGAATGCTACACCGAAGATGATGTTTGCGTCTGCATCTGCAGCAGCTGCGATAATGCTTGCTGAAACATCAACATCATCAAGAGAAATATCAGGAGAAGAGGTAATGCTGATGATAACGCCCTTTGCACCCTGAATTGTTGTTTCAAGAAGAGGACTGGAAACAGCTGCATTTGCTGCTGCCTCTGCCTTTTCCTTACCTGTTGCACGACCAACACCCATATGTGCGTGACCTGCATCCTTCATAATTGCTGTAACATCGGCAAAGTCAAGGTTAATGAGACCGGGAACCTTAATAAGCTCTGAAATGCTCTTAACACCCTGACGAAGAACATCATCAGCAACATCGAAAGCGTTTGCCAATGTAATTTTCTGGTCAGAAACGAGTTTAAGTCTTTCGTTAGGAATAATGATAAGGCTGTCTACGTGCTGTGCAAGCTCTGCAATACCTGCTTCTGCCTGCTGCATTCTTCTTTTACCCTCGAAAGCGAAGGGCTTTGTAACGATACCAACTGTAAGGATACCACTATTTTTAGCAATTTCTGCAATAGCGGGAGCTGCACCTGTACCTGTGCCACCACCCATACCTGCAGTGATAAATACCATATTAGCGCCGTTAAGTGCATCAACAATTGCATCTCTGCTTTCTTCAGCAGCTTTAAGACCCATTTCGGGACGAGCGCCTGCACCACGACCACCTGTAACCTTTTCACCAATCTGGATTTTATGAGTAGCTTTAGAGTAAGTAAGTGCTTGTTTGTCTGTGTTGATAGCGATAAATTCAACACCCTGAACACCTGAGGTTACCATACGGTTGATAGCGTTTCCGCCACCACCACCGACACCGATAACCTTTATCTGAGTAACGTCTTCGAACTCATTTGCAAATTCAAAGTTCATTTTTCTTCCTCCTATTCATATATAAGCATACATATAACTATTATACATCTTTTAAATATTAACACACAATTTGTACAATAGCAAGTTTTTTTCAGAATTTTTTATTATTTTTGTTGTTTTTTAGTAGTTTCTTTCTTGCTGTTGTCCTCGGACTCACTCTTAAAATACACATAGGGCTCAATTTTCAAATCAAGAGTACCACGGGAATACGCATTAATTTCATTTTCTTTCTCTAAAGCAGCTAATCCCCTTGCGAGCTTTGTGTCTATATTATCAAGGTTACCCACTTCAAAGGTAATTCTGTCATCATAAATAATTTTAATATCATCTGCACTTTTCAGATTAATTTCCGTAAGAAGCTCGAGCTTTGCTTTTTTTATAGCCATAAGCAAAGCTTTAAGGTCCTCTGTTTTAGTTTTACCTTTTAGTATAATTTCTTCTCCTTCAGTGACTGTGCCCAGCTTAATGCCCGTTATAACAGGAACATTTTCACTTAAAATTGAAGCATCCTTATTAAGAATTTTGCCTGTTTCGTCAAGTAGTATAAATACACCCTTTTCTGCTATTGCTGCAACCTCTTTGGTTGATTCCACATTAATAATAAGTGTATCAGGCAAATCTCTTTCAAGGCTTACGCTTTTTATGTAAGGCAACTCCTTAGAAAGCTTTTGTAAAACCTTTTCCTCGTTGATTCTGAAAAGATTGGAGCCAAGCTCAATTCCACTCTTTTCAGCTATCATTTTATCTGTATATATATGTTCACCTTTAACTGAAATTATATTTATTTTGAAAAAAAGCGAGAAAACAAGAATAACACCCACACAGATAACAAGCACAGCAATCAAAAAGGATACCAGATGCATTATAAGCTTTCTTTTCTTTTCCTGTCTTTTTTTATCTAAATAGCGCTGTTCATCCCTGGACAAATGCTGTTTTGCTCTCTTATTCGGTGGTTTAATAACCGATTTTTTTTTAACGGGGCCTGAGCCTGAACTCCTTCCATCGGGTCTATGCTGTGCCATTTTTATTTAACCTACCCTTCTTTTTATCTCTCCGTTTAACACACAAAGATTTTCTTCGAAATCTTCATAGCCTCTGTCAATCAGCTTTATATTTTTTACAACAGTTGTCCCCTCTGCACAAAGCCCTGCCAGAACCAACGCTGCTCCACCACGCAAATCCGGTGAAACAACCTCTGCTCCGTAAAGTCTTTCTACACCTTCTACAACTGCAACTCTGCCTTCGGTACGAATTTTTGCTCCCATTCTTACAAGCTCAGGAATATGCTTAAAACGACTTTCAAAAATATTCTCTACTATTACCCCTGTACCCTCTGCAACTGCTGCAAGAGTGGTAAAGGGTGCCTGAGCATCTGTGGGAAAACCCGGATAAGGCTGTGTAATTATTTTATCAATTCTGTTCAATCTGCGAGGGGCTTTAAGACGAATTGCACGACAGCGTACATTTATATCACAGCCTGCCTCCTCTAAAAGTGGTAACACTGAATTCAAATGAACAGGATTTGTATTTTCCAGTGTAACATCGCCACCTGTGACAGCTCCTGCAATTAAATATGTAGCACAGGCTATTCTGTCACAAATAACCGAATACTCACAAGGAGAAAGCTTTTCTTTACCGTTTATGGTTATAACACTTTCACCTGCTCCCTGAATGTCGCCACCACATTTATTCAGGAAATCACAAAGATCAATTATTTCAGGCTCCCTTGCAGCATTTACAATTGTTGTTGTACCCTTTGCTGTTACAGCAGTAAGAATAGCATTTTCCGTTGCACCGACACTGGGGAATGAAAAGGTTATTTTTTTACCCTTCAAGGACTTGGGGACAGAGCAAATGAGCTTACCGTAATTTTCCTCAACATTTACACCAAGCTGTTTTACTGCATAAAGGTGTAAATCTATGGGCCTTAAACCTATTTCGCAGCCACCGGGTGAGGATATAACAGCAGACTTCATACGCCCTATAATTGCACCTAAAAAAACAACAGAAGAACGCATTTCTCTCATTAAATGCTCAGGTATTTCAACATTTGAAGCTGTTGTACTGTCTACTATAATACTGTTACCCTCCCGAGCTACCTTACACCCCAGATTTTTCAGTATTTTTACTGTGCTTTCAGTATCAGCAAGCTTAGGACAATTATGTATTACAGATTTACCCTCAACAAGAAATGTTGCCGCAAGTATTGGCAAAACACTGTTTTTTGAGCCTTGAACACGGATACTGCCGCTGATGCGACGCCCTCCGTTAATAACGAAAGCAGACATAGTGTCGCTCCTTTCGGATTATTTGTATAGTACCCCTACGACACATAATATGCTTTCTGTAATAATTTGGTTAATTATTTTTTATAAGACCTGTAACTATGCTGCAAATTCTTTCAGCGGCATCTGTTACAGCCATTTTACGGGCATTCTCACCAATTTCTTTAAGGAGAGCCTTATCTGAAAGAAGCTTATCCATCTGCTCGCCTAATTTTTCACCGGTTAAATCCTTTTCTTCAATAATCACTGCTGCGTTGTTATTTACAAGCGCCATTGCATTATGGAACTGATGGTTTTCGGTAACATTAGGTGAAGGAACAAGAATAGAAGGCTTACCGAGTGCCTCAAATTCAGAAAGTGATGAAGCGCCTGCACGACAGATTACAAGGTCTGCCGCAGAAAGGCATCTGTCCATATCATTTATATAAGTACGAACCTCAATGTTTGCTTCTTTATCAGGATCAACACCCTTTTCACGCATTTTATCGGGAACCCAAAGACCGTACTGTCCTGTTGAAATAAGGTAGTTGTATTTATCTTTTCTTCCGTCTGCAATAGCATCAATAACAGCCTCATTAACTGCTCTTGCACCTAAAGAGCCACCCATACAAAGAACTAATGGTCTTTCATCAAAGCCAAGCTCAGCTCTTGAAACCGTACTATCAGCTGTAAGAAGCTCACCCCTTACGGGAAGTCCTGTTATAACAGGCTCGTTTTTACATTTAAGATGTTTTTTCGCTGCCTCAACCGTAAGCATAACAGCGTCAACCTTTTCAGCAAGTGCTTTATTGGTTACACCCGGATAAGCGTTCTGCTCGTGAATGGCTGTGGGAACACCCATTTTTGCAGCCATACGGATAACAGGACCACTTACATAGCCACCGAAGCCTACAGCCACATCGGGCTGAAAATCATTGATTATTTTCTTTACAGCACCTGAGCTTTTAAGCAAACGGGTTACTGTTTTTACATTAGCCTTTATATCAGCAGGAGAAAACCCTCTTTTAAAGCCTGAAATTTCAATGGTTTTTAAAGGAAACCCTGCTAAAGGAACTATTTTTGCTTCTATTCTGTCCTGAGTACCAACAAAACAGATTTCTGCATCGGGATATTGTTTTTTTATTTCACCTGCAACTGCAAGGGCAGGATTTACGTGACCACCTGTACCACCGGCAGCAATTAACACCTTCATAAAACTCACACCTTTTGTTTTTTATCTTTTCCGAATAAATAGAGCTTTGGCATATCAGCCTGACGGGAAACGCTGAGAAGGAAGCCCATTTCACCCATAGTTACAATAGTTGAGGTACCACCGTAGCTGAAGAAGGGTAAGCCGATACCTGTATTAGGCACCGTATCAGTTACAACTGCCACATTCAAAGCAACCTGCAAGCCAATCTGCATCATAATACCAAAGGCAAGTAAAGCGCCGAAACGGTCCTTAGCTCGCATTCCGATATATACACCTCTTAATATAAGAACAATAAAAACACCAAGAACAACACAGCAGCCCACAAAGCCCCATTCCTCACCGATAATAGAAAAAATAAAATCTGTGTGGGATTCTGAAACGTAAAAATATTTTTGCTTTGAATTACCAAGACCTGTACCAAGGAAACCACCTGAGCCAAGAGCAAATAAAGAGTGATTAATCTGCCATCTTGTGTCTCTGTCTGTCAGGTCCTTGTTACGCCAGGCTACAATACGATCTGCCATATAGTCTCTTAAAACGGGGATTTTTTCACAATATAAAACCGCTATAACTATTAAAATAGCAGCTACAACCAAGCCTATCCAGAACCATCGTGCTCTACCCTCTCCTATCCAGAGCATTGAAACACCTATAAGCATAATAAGTATTGCACCTGAAAGGTGGCTACCTGCAAGCACCAGTATTGATGTACAGCCAACAAAGAACATATAGAAGAACAGTGAAACTGTTCCTTCTGTAACATAAAATTTATTCCTGGTTATCTTAGATACCCATACTGCCCACTTAACCTTAGAAGGTTTTGAGCTTGTTATTTTTTTACGGTTTTTGTCAAGTCCTGCAGCACAGAAAAGTATAACTGCAAACTTAGCCAGCTCTGAAGGCTGAAGATCAAAGAAGCCTAAAGGAATCCAACGACGAATACCATTACCCTTGATTAATCCTATAACAATAGCAACCAAAACCAAAAACCAGGCAATAACAAGTGCTATATTTGAAAAATATTTGAGTTTCTTATAGTCCAGGCGCGAAAACAGACACATAACACCCAGACCAAGTATCATAAAAAGTACTTCTTTTAAAAAGTACGAATAACTACCTAAAGGATTCAATACCTCTTCCAACGTTTTGCTTTCCTTCAGTGCTTCTGCAGCTGCCTCTTGTACTGCTTCGTAATACGAAACAGCATAGCTTGATGATAAAAGCATAACAAGTCCCATTCCCATCAATGTCAACATAATCAAAAGAAAAGGGATATCCATTGCATTTTTTACAAACAAGCCTGAAAGCAATTTTTTCTTATTCATAGGCGTCTCCTTCCATATTTTCTAAAACCCGCTTATTTTAAGTTACCGAAATAAAAAAGTAAAATAGCAGCAATACCACCTAAAAGGTTTACAAATGAAAAGATTTTAACTATTTTGACTTCCTTCCAGCCACACATTTCAAAGTGATGATGGATGGGTGCCATTTTGAAAATTCGTTTACCGTGAGTAAGCTTGAAATAGCCTATCTGAATAATATCAGAGCCGAACTCTGCAACATAGATAATACCGATAAGCAAGATTATAAAGGGACAATCAATAGCGTAAGCAAGAGCCACAACCAAGCCACCAAGGAACATTGAGCCTAAGTCACCCATCATAACCTTTGCAGGATGCCAGTTCCAGATAAGGTAACCGATAAGACCACCTGCAAGGGCTGCTGCAAGAAGGCTTACACCAAGGCAATTACGAAGAGCGCCGACAACAATAAAGCTTACTGCTGCAGTAAGTGTAACAGAGCCACAAAGACCGTCAACACCATCTGTAAAGTTCACTGCATTTGTTGTGCAATAAATTACAGCCACACCGATAGCCCAGAAGAAAACCTTTGTTTCTACCATACCCACAAAAGGAATGAACATACTGCCTGTTGGGTCATTAAGGTAAAGTGTAAGTAAATAGCCCACCATTAAAACAACCTGAAGAATTGTTTTCTGTTTGATGGTAAGTCCTAAATTACGTTTTTTTACAACCTTGATATAGTCATCAAGAAAACCGATGAACGCAAAGCCGAGAGCCATTACAAGACCACCCCAGACCTTGATATTCATTGATTTTGAAAGAATTTCATTGGTACCGATTATGTCCACACCCATTATTTTGTTAACAATAACAACTCCACCGAAGGCGAAAACAGTACCGATTATGAAAAGGATACCACCCATTGTTGGTGTACCCTGTTTGTTTTTATGCCATTTTGGTCCGATATCAAGAATTGTCTGACCGAATTTGAGCTTATGTAAAAAGGGAATTACTACATACCCCAAGCCGAAGGAAATGCCAAAAGCCACCACTGCAGCTACCACACAAGAGATTATAATATTCATACGTCCCACTCCTTATAAAGAGATGTAAAAATTTCTTCCATTTTCATACCACGACTACCCTTGAAAAGAACTGTGTCCCCCTCTTTAAGGCTTTCACGGAGGTAGTCGGTCAACTCAGCCTTGTCACTAAATGCTTTGCCAAGGCCACCTTTTTCAATAAAGCTGTTTGTAATGTTCTCTGCAGCCTCACCGAAGGTAACAACCAAATCACATTCGGTGTCAAAGGCTTTTTCGCCTACTCTGCGATGGGCTTCTGTACTGAAATCACCAAGCTCCAGCATATCACCCAAAACAGCAACCGTTCTGTTTATTTTAAGGCTTTTAAGGGTTTCCAGCGCTGCACACATACTGTCAAGGTTAGCGTTGTAGCAATCCTCTATAAAAACCATACCCTTTACAGATGTTATTTTCTGGCGCATGCCCTCGGGGGCAAAGTTACGAAGACCGCTTATGCACTCCTCCAAAGACATTCCCAGAAGAAGACCAACAGCTATTGCACACAAGCCATTATATACATTGTGTATTCCCTGAGTGGGAACAAAGGCTCTTGCCTTTTCATTGTTATAGCTAACTGTAAAGCTACAGCCTGAGGGCGTGATGTCTATATCCTCGGCTACTACATCTCCACCATCCAGACCGAAACGAATAACCTTATAATCCTCTGCTTTGACCTTATTAAGAATATCGCTGTCACCATTAATTACAAGAGGTGAGCCTTTTTTCATACCGTCCAGAATTTCGGATTTGGCTTTCAGAATACCGTTTCTTGAACCTAAATTTTCTATATGAGCTGTTCCTACATTGGTAATAACACCAATATCCGGGCAAACAGCTTTAGAAAGACGGGAAATTTCACCGAAATGGTTCATACCCATTTCGATAACTGCTGCCCGGTGATGCTTTTCCAAGCGAAACAGTGTTTTAGGAACACCGATTTCATTATTAAGGTTTCCCTCTGTTCTTAATACATCGAACTTTTCGCTTAAAACTGAGTAAATCATACCTTTTGTGGTAGTTTTGCCCACACTGCCTGTCAGTGCAACAAAGGGAATATTGAAGCATTGTCTGTACCCTGCCGCAATATCCAGAAGAGCCTTTCCTGTATCTTCAACAAGAATAACCCTTTCGTCGTTACCCTCGTAACGTGAGCAAACAACTGCCTTGGCACCTTTTGCCAAAACATCTTCAACAAAATCATTGGCATCAAAGCGTTCACCCTTTAAGGCTATAAAAAGAGTTGTTTCATCAACATCTCTGCTGTCTGTTGAAATTTTTTCCACAAAGCCTTCAAGGCTTGTGGTTGCAGAACACCATTCTGCAATATTTTTAAGCAAGATTTTTTCCATTAAATCCCTTCCTTGAGTATATCTGCAACTACTTCACGTTCATCGTAATGAACTCTTTCCGTGCCTATTACCTGATATGTTTCGTGTCCTTTACCTGCAAGGAGTATTGCATCATCTTTATGTGCAATTGAAATAGCCTTTCTTATTGCTTCGGTTCTGTTTGTGATAACAATAACTTCTTTTTCGGGAACATCAATACCCTCAAGAATATCTTTTATTATATCTTCGGGCTTTTCTGTTCTGGGATTGTCACTTGTAACAACAACAATATCTGAAAGGCGTGCAACTGTTTTACCCATTATGGGACGTTTTGTTTTATCCCTGTCACCACCACAACCAAAAACGGTAATTACATTGCCCTTAGTAAAGCCCTTAACTGCATTGATTGCTTTTTCCAAGCCGTCGGGGCTGTGTGCATAGTCAATTATAATACTGAAGGGTGTATCAGTTTTTAAAACCTCTACCCTGCCGGTTACACTTTTAGCTTGATATGTGGCATTTATTACATCCTCCAGGGAGAAGCCAAGCTTATTCACTACAGAAATTGCTGTAAGAGAATTGTATACCGAAAAGCTACCCGGAATATGAAAAACAACCTTTTTACCGTTCAGGTCATATTCAACTCTGTCTGAAAAATATTCAGTATTTTCTGCTTTATACTCCGAAGCCTCATTAACAGAATAACCTGCCGAGTCAACCTTAATGCCATCCTTCATAAAAGCAGAGGCTTCATCATCATTATTAAAAATTGCAAAATCACAATGCTTGAACAAAACCTTTTTACAAAGCATATATTCCTCAAGTGTTCCGTGATAATCCAAATGGTCCTGAGAAAGATTGGTAAAAGCGCCTACAACAAAATTTATTCCGGCAAGGCGCATCTGGTGAAATGCCTGTGACGAGGTTTCCATTACACAGTATTCAATGCCTTCATCAACCATCATTTTAAGAAGAGCGTGCATATCATAAGGGTCAGGCGTTGTAAGCTCTGTGTGGAAATCCTTGTCGCCCACCATATTTTTAACGGTACCTATAAGACCACTTTGCACCCCCAGGGCTTTCAGAATATCTTTAATTACGAAGGCTGTAGTAGTTTTACCGTTTGTACCTGTAATGCCTATAATTTTTAATTTATCGGCACTTCTGTCAAAAAGATTTTTACACATAAGCGCATAGGCTTCACGGGAGTTTTCAACGATAATCTGTTCTTTAAGACCTAAGTCTCTTGTAACAATTACTGCCTTAGCTCCCTGCTTTATTACTTCCTCTGCAACAGAGTGACCATCAAAACGGGCACCTACCACACAAACAAAGGCACAGCCTTCCTTGATGTTACCACTTTTATCTGTAACATCTGTTATTTCCCTATCCTCATAGGAATTAAGGACCTTAATATCTTGTAAAAGTTTTGATAAAAGCATTTTTAACCTCCGTTTTCATTGAAAGTAAAAAGTAGCAAATAGTAAATAGCAAATAGTAAATAGTACTGCGAGTGTGAGTAAACACGCAAGATCGCAAAATTACCACTATTTAAATTGCTTAGGGATTTTTGGTGAAATTGCGTGAATTACGAACCGAAACTGTACAAAGGTAGTGCGAATGTGAGTAAACTCGCAAGTTCGCAAAATTACCAAGCAAGTTAGTTGTCCTCTACGCCACTTGTTGCCTTAAAGTATACTGTGATTGTTGTTCCAAGCTCAGCTTTAGTGCCTTTTTCAATGCTTTGCTTGTATGAAACAACCTGACTGTCAAAGGTTGCACCTGCAACCTTTATATTGTAACCGGAATTTATAGCTCTTTGGTTCGCATCGCTTATAGTCAAGCCCGTAAGCTCGGGCACTGTTGAGGTTGTAGCCGAGCTACCGGTTTCAGTATAAAGAATAACAACGCCACCAAGGGGTATGCTTTGCTCCTTTGCCGGATACTGTGAAATGACCTTATCGCCATTACCAACAACTCTTGCATTGAAATTCTGCTTTGAAAGTGCTGCTTTAGCTGCAGAAACTGTCATTCCGTTAACATCAGGAGTAGAAGCATTAAGCTTTGCCAATTCATCATCAGAATAAACAGGCTCAACATTCATATATTTCAAGGTTTCTTCTATAACTGTACCTGCAACAGGAGCTGCAATAGCACCACCACCATGGTTATCAACCTGGGGCTCGTCGATGATTATAAGAACTGCTATCTGCGGATCGTCAGCAGGGGCACAGCCAACAAAGGAGGCAATATACTCACGTGTTTCTTTAACGGTAAGCTTTTCAGATGTACCCGTTTTACCTGCTACACGGTAGCCGGGAATATAGGCATTTTTACCTGTACCACCATCAACAACCTGCTCCATCATACCAAGAACAGTTTTGGCTGTATTTTCAGAAACAACCTGTCTTTTTACTATAGGATCTCTTTCGTAAACAGTGTTACCCTCCTGATCCAGCTGTTTTGCAACTATATAGGGCTCCATAAGCTTACCACCATTGGCAATTGCAGAAACTGCTGTAATCATCTGAATCGCACTTACCTGGAAGGTCTGACCGAAGGCGCTTGATGAAAGCTCGGGAAGACCCATATTGCTAAGCTCGTGATATGTAACTCCACTTACAGGCTGAGCCTCTGCCGGTAAGTCAAGCTTTGTTGTTTCCGTGAAACCAAACGCCTGGAAATATTTATAGAATTTTTCAACGCCTAATTTTTGACCGATTGTAATATACAAAGGGTTGCAGGAGTTAACAAGGCCTTGTGTTACTGTCTGTGTGCCGTGACCTTCACGCTTATGACAATGGATTCTGTTATCTGCAACCTGAATACCACCGGTACAGGTATATGTAAAATCGGGAGTTACAACGCCCTCTTCAAGGCCGGCAGCCGCAGTGAAGATTTTAAACACCGAACCGGGCTCGTAGGTATCGCTGACAGCCCTGTTTCGCCACATCAAATAAACCTGGTCATTATACGCCTTACTATATTTTTCCTTATTTTTTATCTTGGAAAGCTTTTTCAAAATAGCTTTATCTGTAAGAACATTGGGATTATTAAGATTATAGTCAGGCATAGTAGCCATAGCGAGAACTGCACCGGTGTTAACATCCATAACTATACCATAAGCAGATGTAGCATCGTTATCCTTAACTGCCTGTGAAAGACCCTTTTCAAGAAAATGCTGTATACTTTTATCAATTGAAAGCACCAGGCTTGTGCCCTGCTTTGCATCGTATTTAGTTTCATAATTAGTGTCCAAAGGGTTGCTATGACCGTCACGAGCTGTAATTATTCTTCCGGGGATACCTGTAAGAACATCATTGTATTGGAGCTCAATACCCATTCTACCTTCAGAATCCACATTGGTCATACCGATAACACTTGATGCAAAATTACTGTAAGGATAGTATCTTTTTGTATCAGGGTCTATACATACAATACCATACAAATTCTTTTTATCAATAAAATCCTGAATTTTCTTTTTAGTGTTGTATTCTATTTTACCTTTGATTTTTACATAACCATATTTCTTGTTGCCGATTTTGTCATAGATATCCTTCCACTTAATATCATCGTCATCAAGAAGCCTCGCAAGGTTCTTTGCTACAAAGGTTCTTCTCTTATCTGATTTAATATTTGAAGGATTAACGTACACTAACCAAGCAGATGCACTTTCTGCAAGCACCTCCATATTACTGTCGTAAATAACACCACGATCGGCAGGAAGCTCTGTATCGCTTAACTGTCCCGCCTCGGCATAGGTTCTGTATTTTTCTACTTCAAATATCTGATATTTTGCAAGACGAACAATATCCGTACCAAAGCCCAAAATCAATAAAACAGCTATTGCAACGGTACATCTTTTCTTTAAATTTTTATTTACACCAGCCATAATTGCCTCCATTCAAGAAATTTAATCATACCAAAAAAAGCACAAAATGAGAGTCGAGGATACTCAACTCCCATAAATAATATTTGTATTTAGAAAATATATGCAAACAACTGTTTAATTTTGCCGGAGAGCTCACTATGTCCACCCACTGTTTTGTCGCCGGACACAGTTATTTCATCGCCTTCTGAAAGGTCAATATAGCTGATCTGGTAGCTTTCGGCTTTTACCATACCGAGTTCATTTTCTGCATAGCTTTCAATTTTATCGGAGGAGATTTTACTACTGAGTATTGCATTAAGTCTTACTGCTTCGCCTTCTTCGATGGCAATATTATTTTCAACACCTGCAATTTTTCTGTCAAGCTCATTGATTCTGGAATCCATTACAAGCAAGCCTAAAAAATATACGCAGCACACAGCAAACACAGCTAAAGCACGTTTTGCATACACATTAAGCTTCACAGACTCTGCTTGACGTTCAACTGTCTGAAGCATATTATTAGCCTCTAAAACATTCTGCTTTTTCTTCTTTGCTGCAGTTTTAGTTTTTTTGGTGTTTTGGGTATTCTTTTTTGCAGGCTCCTGTGTTCTCTTGGGTTGTTCAACAACTGTATCCTCGAACAAAGAAAAATCATAAGCTGCCGAGCTATTGTAAGTAGCCATTTTTATTCCTCCTTCTATATTTACATCTTAGTTTATTGTTACAATTTTATTGCCGTGCGTAATTTTGCGCTACGGCTTCTGTTATTTTCGCTGACTTCCTTTCCTGTTGCCTTTGTACCTGAAGACTTAACAACAGCCTTAGGACTTTTTCCACAGACACAAACAGGAAAATCTTTAGGGCAGGTACAACCTTCCTTCAAGGTTTTAAAATAATCCTTTACAATTCGGTCTTCTAAAGAATGGAAGGTTATTATTGCTAAAACGCCCTCCTTTTTGAGACACCCGAACATATCCGGCAAGGTGTTTTCCAAAACGGTCAGCTCTGCATTAACTTCAATTCGTATTGCCTGAAAGGTTTTTCTGGCAGGGTGTCCGTTTCTTCTGAACTTGGCAGGTATTGCATTTGAAACAATTTCTGCTAGCTCAAGTGTGGTTTGTATTCTTTTTTTCTCTCTTGCCCTGACAATAGCAGAAGCAACGGAGCTTGCGAATTTTTCTTCGCCATATTTGCTTATTACATTAAATAACTCTTTTTGCGAGTAAGTATTAACTACCTCCTCAGCAGTTATCCCCTGCTGACTCATTCGCATATCAAGAGGTGCATCGTGATGAAAAGAGAAGCCTCTTTCGGGAGTATCCAACTGGTGACTGCTCACACCCAAATCTGCGATTATACCATCAACTGCATCAACACCGAGATTGCTTAACACTTTTTTGATTTCCGAGTAATTACTATGAACTATAGTTACTCTTGGGTCATCACGAAAACGATTTGTTACGGTTTCTATAGCATCCGGATCACGGTCAATAAGAATCATACGTCCATTTTCGTTAAGCTGTTTTAAAACCTCGGCTGAATGTCCGCCACCACCTGCGGTGCAATCCACATACACACCACCCGGCTTTATGTTAAGGGCTATAACTGATTCTTCGAGAAGAACTGAAATATGTTTAAAATCCATAGACATCAGAACCTAATATTCTTACCAACAGCAGAAGTATCTTCCATTTCCTCGTTCTCCTTCTCCCATTCAGCAACAGACCAAAGCTCAATATGCCTTGCGTTACCGATAATGTAAACCTCGTCCTCGATGCCGGCGAACTCTTTCAAGCCTGCGTTAAGAGTAAGTCTACCACCCTTATCAATTTCACCGTACACAACGCCTGAAAGATATTTTCTGGAAATACGTCTTGTTTCTTCAGTATCTTCCTCAAACTCTGTAAACTGAGCGCAAAATTTTTCCCATTCTTCCTGGGAGTACATATAGACACATTTAGTGCTGGTATCGGGGGCTTTTATAAAATAAGCTTCAACACCCATTTTTGAACGAACAGAAGCAGGAACTTTAAAACGATTTTTTTCATCAAGACTATGCTTGAATGCGCCAAAAAGCTTCACTGCTATCACTCCTTTCAAAAATCGGTTTACATTCTCTGCCCGAGACACTCATATACCACACGGAATCCACTCGGATACAACTCCGTGACACAAGCATAACAGATATATAATAAAATGTCAATATTTTTTTATATAAAAAAGAGCAGTTTCAAGCTTGATTTTGCTTGAAACTGCCAATCCTTTTAAGTCGAAAAAATCATATTAAATTTTTCAGAAGCCCCATTGCTTTTCCCAAAATTTTCTCTGCTGTTTTTGTGGGAATTTCACCTGTTTTATACTCAAATACAACATCCCCCTCCAAGCCGGCTTCAACAAAAGTAATCAGACTTGATGAACGCATTTTTAACGGTTCGGAAATTGATATTTTTTTAAAAGCAGACAGCTCCTTCCAGCTCTCCTGATTAAGATTCAACGAGCTGAACTCCCCTGCCACCTGATTCGCACAACCGTATGTAAGAGCAAGGCGTTTTGAGTATTTGTGCTTAAACAAGCCTGCACAGTACATATACTGAGAATCACAAAAGCTTCCCGACAAACGCATAAAAAGGACCTCGTTATAAAAAACCGAGAAGGCTGTTGTGATTTTTTTGTAAATCTCCTTATGGAATGCAGCTGCCCTTCCTGCAAGTGTTGTGGGAGTTTTTTTACTTTTCTTTAATGCAACTGCAACAACGCCATTGAAGGCGCCTGTTTTCATATTCTGAAAATCCTCAAAAAACGCTCTTTCGTTAGCCTGAATGTTTAATTTCCTGTATTTTCTTTTTCCTGCTAATTCAGTTGTAAGTGCTTCATAAAAAGCATAAGCCACAAGAGATGAAACATCTGTTTTTTCAATTCGAGAAAACTCTTTTAAGCCATTCAGTGTATCCTCATCCAATTTTGCAGAAAGTGTTTCGGTTTTGCTTTTTGTTTTAAAATAGCATTCTCTGGCTTTTTTGTAATCATCTAAAGAAAAATTCTTTATTTTTTTCTGCCAGCCAACTTCAAGTCCGGATGCAACTCTGTCAATGACAACAGAAAAAACATTTGACAGAAGCTGGGAGCTTTCGGAAAAGACCATTATCTGCGAGGGCTCTGCAGATATTTTTTCTTTTTTGTAAAAGCTCATAAGCTCCTTTGCCAGATACGAAAGCGCCCTTACATCTGCTACAAGTGTATGAGCAAAAATTGCCAAGGTGTTCTTATTGATTACAGCAAACGAGAAAAGCTTTTCATTAAAATTCAAACCATTTCTTTTCTTTTGTTCAACAAGGGTATTTATATCACCCTCCAGCAACTCAAGCTCAGGTTCAACACTATCAGTTACAAGAAAGGCATCTCCATTCCCCAAAAGCTCTACGCAACAGCTCAAAAGAGGCTCCTCCAAAAAGAGCAGCTTTAAGGCTTTTTCACACTCGTTGTAATCAAAGTCTTCTCGTAATCTCCCTGTAAAGCAAACGCAATTATCAAACTCGAAAAGACGATTTCTTGTTAACCCTAATTTAATTCTTTTGCTCATTATCCATCCTCTCTTTCAGGATGACGAGTTATTTTTTCAATCAATGCTTGCTTGATACCCCAAAGCTTACCTGAAAAATCAACATAATATTTATGAGGATTTTCGAACCTTGTAACCTCTTCCCAAAGCGCCGAAACCTGTTCATTGCAATAGGCTCTTACCTCCTCAAGAGTGGGACAAGCATAGACACACTCTCCCTTATCAAAAATCTTAACCAGCATTTCACGAGCAACAAAATTGTCTACAGTCTTTCTCTTCCAGGTGAAATCAGGATCAAAAAGCGAATATGTTTTTTCGTCATCAACACTCTCACTATCAAGTGTAAGAACATCTGCTATAGCTTTGCCGCTTTCCATATCGAAAAGTCTCCATACCCTCTTGGAGCACGGGGTTGTAATTTTGCTTACATTATTACTTACCATTATAGCAGGCGTTTTTACTCCGTCTTTGTCGGTTTCACAAAGCTTGTAAACGCCATCAAGAACAGGCGAAGATGCCGAAGTTAAAAGCTTTTCACCTACAATAAAGCCGTCGATTTTAGCGCCCTGATTAAGCATATCCTTAATAAGTATTTCGTCAAGGGAGTTAGAAGCATAAATATCACAATCCGGAAAACCTGCTTCATCAAGGAGCCTTCTTGCTCGTTTTGAAAGATATGTCATATCACCACTGTCTATGATTATCCCGGCAGGTCTGAAGCCCTTTGGCACAAGCACACTGTTGAAGGCTTCAATAGCATTTTTCACACCACTGTCAAGTGTATCATAGGTATCAACAAGCAGAGCACCGTTCTCACCATGCTCTTCAAGGTAAGCTTTAAACGCCTCCAGCTCACTGTCAAAAAGCTGAACCCAACCGTGTCCCATCATAGTCACCAGTGGGATATTGTATTTTTTTGATGCAGGGTAAAGAGTTGTGGCGCTGACACCACCAACAAAGGCAGCTCTTGCCCCATCAATTGCAGCATCAAAGCCATGTGCTCTTCTTGCACCTGATTCAACCACCCTTCTTCCTGAGGCTGCCCTTACAACTCTGTTTGCTTTGGTGGCAATAAGAGTCTGGTGGTTGATTGTATTAAGCAAAAGTGTTTCTATAAGCTGCGCCTGCAAGGCAGGACCTTGAACCTTAACTATCGGCTCATTGGGAAAAACAGGTGTACCCTCAGGCATTGCATAAACATCACAGCTAAACTTGAAATTTCTTAAATATTCAAGGAACTGTTCGGAAAAGCCTGATTTCTCAAGCTTTTCAAGCTCTTCCTCGTCAAAAGAAATACCGGAAAGCTTTTCAATTAACTGCTGCAAGCCTGACATAACTGCAAAGCCACCCGAATCGGGTAATTCCCTGAAGAACATATCAAAGGTCACATAAACATCAGCCATACCGGCAGAAAGTAACCCCTGTGCAGTTGTAAGACAATTATAATCTGCAAAAAAATCTTTATCGAAGCTCATATTTTACCTCCGAAAACAAAAATATGTTATAAATCATTTTTTATTTTATCACAATACAGAAGTTATAGCAAATATTTTTCTATTTTTTCCAATATATTTACGATAGATTTTAAACACACATCATATTACTTGTTGAAAAATTGTTTTTGTTGTGGTATTATATCACCATTAAAAGCAGTTTTCTGCACAAATAATAGAAAGAGGTTCCGATATGAGAGTTCGAAAGCTACCTGTCGGCACCCGAAACATCTGTGGAGCCAAGGTCGAACAAAGACGCAAGGAAATCGGGATGAAACAAAAAGACCTGTTAACTCAATTACAGATTCGTGGTGTTGACCTTAACACATCCGGCTTATCAAAATTAGAAGGACAGGTTCGTTCTGTTTGCGACACAGAGCTAATAGCCTTATCCGAGGTTTTAGGGGTTTCCGTTAACTGGTTACTCGGTTTAGAATAAAAATGACTGATTGTTCTGAAAAGAGCAATCAGTTTTTTTGTTTTATTTACCATTTTTATTTCCACGCTTTCCTTCAAAACATATTCTTGATAGCTCTGCAAATGTTGATTTTTGTCGAAAACTATGTTAAAATAGTACAAAATTCCGAAAGCGTGGTGGTGCAATATGCTATGTAGCCGAATTAAACAGTTCAGAGAATACAATAAGCTGGATTGTAAATTGGTTGCCGATGTGCTTGGCATTACCGAAAATGAGTACAAGGCTTTTGAAAACAACGAAGCCATTCCTACCATTGATACAATTAACACCCTCGCAAAACTTTACAAGGTTACCGTTGATGAATTTTACGGTTACACCCCTCGTCTTTCCCTACACAGTAAGGAAGACAAGTTCGACTTTGATGATGTCAGTGAAAGCCTTTTAAAAATGTCCGACTTATCCTGGGAGGAAGCAAAGATTATACTTTATTACAGAGCTCATAAGGACGAGGACGATGAAATTATAAAGAAGATTTTAGATAATAATAAAAATAAAGACAAATAAAAACAAAAACATAAACCCCTTGCAATTTCAAAAATTGCAAGGGGTTTAAAAAACCAAAAATTAAAGCTTAACAATTTCGCCCATCATACCGGGTGTTGCGAAAGCCGCATTGCTTTCATCTGTATCGATGTGCATTGCAGGAGCAAAGTTGGGATGAACACGGCAAACAACATCACCAAAAATAAGTGAACGACCGTCGGACTCAACCTTAACACCAACAACCTCTTTATCCTCTACGCCAAATTCAGCAGCTGCATCCGGAGTAAGGTGAATGTGTCTTTTTGCAACAATAACGCCTTCTTTAAGCTCAACCTCGCCCTTGGGACCAACAAGCTTGCAGCAACCACTGCCTGCGATATCGCCACTTTCTCTTACGGGAGCTGCTGCACCGATTGAGCGAGCATCGGAAGCAGAAATTTCAACCTGTGAAGATGGTCTTGTAGGACCAAGAATAGAAACTGCAGGGAACTGACCCTTTGCGCCAACAACTGCAACCCTTTCCTCGCAAGCGAACTGACCGGGCTGGGAAAGATCTTTTTTAGGAGTAAGCTCGTAGCCCTCACCGAAAAGAACGTCAAGATCTTCTCTTGACACGTGCACGTGACGAGCAGATGTTTCAATAAGTACCTTTGCCATTTTAAATCCTTCTTTCAAAAATACAAGTAAAACTTGTTTAATTTCAACACCCAAGATTATACACAATAACCAACAAGCTTGTCAAGTTAAACAATTAACAATATTGCTTCTTGAAATAGTATTTTTTATGTGATAAAATTACATCATTACAAACTAAAGCAGGTGTGTTTATGGCATTTTTAAAAGCTTTATTGGCTCTGTTTATGAGTATACTGTCAGCATTCAATATTTTCAACGGACCAAACCTTGTAGGTCCAAGTGTTTCCAAGGCTAATTTTACTTATCTGGAATACCCGGAGGAAGCAATTATAAACCCCTTGGACATTGGTTTAAGTGCAAGCCAATATATAAGCCGTGCAGATGATGACGGTGATGAATTATATGTAAACGCTCAAGGGTACCAGGATATAAACGGAATAATAGAATCCCCCTACTTTACTGTTCATATTGAAAACAAAAGGATACCTGTTTACGGAACAACAGTTTTTGTGGGTAACACTCAAAAAGGCGCTTTACATTCATTCTGTGAAATTTATGTGGATACAAGCAAGGATTTCGACCTTGACTTTCAGCTTAACACCCACGGATTTATGATGAACAATGTTAACATATTCCCCTCCCGTCTTGATTTCAAGCCTATATATGTAAACAATGTGCTTAACGGTAAAATAACTCAGCTTGGTACATACACCTTTGTTTTCAATGATACTGACCAGGAACACGGTTTTACCCTTTTTGTTCGTGAGTTGGTTGACGAGGATGCAGAAATCAAAAAGTATCAGGACCAGGGGTACAATGTTATTCCCGTTGAAAAAGGTTTGCATAACTCTGATGCTTATTTTGACTTTTATGGTTGGAGCAACACAGTATTTTACCTTAAACGTGGTTCGTATCTTCTTGCTAAACACACTATTGATATAACAAGCGATGACGACAATCATAACAACGATAGTAAAAAAGAATTGGATTTATACAACGCCGGACATTTGCCCATGGGACTTACCCGTTGCCCATACCTGAACCTTAACGTATGCAATAATGTGAAAATTGTGGGTAGTGGCATTGTTGACCTTTCCCACCTTGACAGAGCTGAAAGACGAGGTATTGTTGTCGCCTACGCAAACAATGTTGAAATAAGTGGCGTAAAATTCATAAACTCACCCGAGTGGACATTTATTACATACGACAGTGAAAACATTACAATTAAAGATGTTGATATTTTCGGCTACAGACAAAACTCTGATGCTTTCGCAATATGCAACACAAGAAACGCCACAATTGATAATTCCTTCTGCAGAAGCGGTGACGATTTATTTGATGTTAAAGCCGCCGGTGGCAGAGAAGAAGCCATAAGCAAGAACATAACCTTCTCAAACTGCACTGCCTGGAACGGAAAAGCAAGATGCTTCGGTATATGTGGCGAGGTATACAAGGATATAAGTGATGTTACCTTCAGAGATTCCTCGGTTGTTTTCCACGATGCAACCTGGAACAAGGACAGAATACCTGCATTAGCTATTATTGTAGAAAACCCGGGTGGCAGCATTTCAAATATAACCTTTGAAAACATCGACATACATCGTGCCCACAGCAGAGCAATCGGATGCCTTATTTACGGTGACACCGTTGAGAATTTCAACATTTCAAATGTTACCTACAGAAACATAAGATACAACACCACCTACCCCACTAAGGTTGCTTCAAACGGTAAGGTTAACTCAATCCAGACAACCTTTGAAAATATTTACGCCAACGGTAATAAAATCACAGGAGTTACCTCCGATTTCTTCGAATATGACCAATACGCAAGTATCACGGTAAAATAAAGATATAAAAAAATATTCCGTCATTCCCTTTCGGGAGTGACGGAACTTTTTATTTAATTCAATTATTTACTAGCTTCTTCGATAGCAACTGTCATACCAACCATGGATAGGACAGAGGACGGTTCTGTGTCTTATTGTAATTTTACAAAACAATCCCCGAATCCTATTGAATTTTCAAATAAAAGCCTTTATTTTAAAAACTTTTCAAGACTTTTGAGAGCGAGACACAGAACCGTCCCCCTGTCTTGTTCCTGCGTCCCCTGATTGTTCTTCCCCTGTCTTGCTTTCAGATGTCATTATTTTAAAAACTAAATCATAGTTAGAGTATGTGCCAAAGGAGTAATTAAGTTTTTGGTCTATCCATGGAAAATTTTTCAGTGTAGGTAAGTACTCGTCGCCTATGATTTCCTTCGGAATGCTATTTTGTAAAACAATCTCATCAATTTTTGTTATTGTTTCCCAATATTTAGGATCTCCGGAACTTTTAAAACAATATGAAGCCTCACCAAAATTAATATAATATTGTAGTTGTGCACCTTCCCAAGGCACTGAAGCATCGCCATAATATAATAAGACAACTTTCACGTGTGTTGCACTAGCAATGCTGTTACTATAATTAATTTTGTTAAAACTGATCCTCTCAATTTTATTTTCTTTAGTAAAAACATTCCCTTGTTGAATAAATAAAAAAGATAGAGATATAGAAATTATTGAGATAATAACCGAAGTTATAGTTTTTTTAAAATTCAGATATTTAAAGACTTTGTTTTGAGCACTTATATTTGTAAACATAATAAACACAACATAAATACATAACGATATTAAACCAATGTCATATGTATTAAAAATATACACTGCCTCAACTATATTTCCAAAAAACATGTCGTGGATTTGATGTGAATATACACTATAGATAAGCATCCATCCCAAAACAATAAACAAACCATAAATATTTTTAGTGTTTGTTCGAGTTTTCAATATAAACACCTCTTAAAAATAAACACATAAAAATCAGGGGACGGTTCTATGATTGGGTCATATTTTCTGCACAATATAGTAACTAACCCCTGTCAATCTGCTTATTTGACGGATTGAAATTCCTTTTGCTTTAAAAATTCTTAAATACTTGTCCCGTTTTCCAACAGGCAAGGCTTGAAATTCAGTTACATTTTCACATTTTGAATACTTTTTAATAATTTTACGAGCATCTTCATCCGTAACTCGTTTGATTAATTCCCCTTAACATAATATGATATGTTTCGCTTTGGCTTTTTTCTCTTGCTGCTCTTGGCATATTTAATCACCCAAAGCTACTATACCACATCGCATTTTAGATATCAATCATAGAACCGTCCCCTGATTGGTCCCCTGATTGGTCTTCGCTGATTGGTCTAACACTATTGGTTGTTATGTTATATTCATATTTTTGCCACATTACATAATATTCACATAACCATGTTTCAAGATTTTTCCACGGATGATCAACAAACATCTTCTTGTATTTAGGGGTTTGCGGAAAATCCAAACAATTACACAAATATGAAAAATTTTTTTCAGGATAATCATTTTCCTCAAAGAGAGAAAGAACAGCATTAAATTTTAGTGGCCAAATAGCGTTCTCATTTATGAAACTTTCAGGATTATCTACAGGAAGCAACCTGCATTTTTCAATATCTTTTAAAAGTGGAATTTCATCATATATTTTATCATATATGTGGACTCTAGAAAAGATAAATCCATCATACCATTCATCATCATCTATCTTTTGAAAAAGAATGTATTTGTTGTATATTCCATATTCAGTTGCTTTTTTAGAATGGAATCTATATGCATAAATGTCCCCAACTTCCCAAGGATTAGTAACTATTTTTCCACAACTATTTTTTTCACGATTTTTTTTTAGATGCAAACCGTTTTTTGCAACATTCAAATAAACACCTCATTTGATTTTATTCTGGATCAAAACAACTATCTATTAGTGATTGCATTTGTTGAATAGCACAGGGTGAATAGCACAGAGGAAATGGCACAGGGGACGGTTCTCTGTGCTATCAAACAATTGACTATTTCAAAATTCCCCTGACAACACCAAGATTAATGCCTGTTAATCTGGAAATTTGGCGCAAAGAAGCTCCGTATTTTTTCAATTCCAACACATACTTATCTC
>JAZPXQ010000013.1:0-30130 GCA_045543695.1 Acutalibacteraceae bacterium
GATCCGACTTCCTGCGGCTTGATGATATACAACGGCAAGCCGTTGGTGATATACAATTCCTGCGGAATTGATGATATACACGCCTACGGCGTGATTTTGCGTTTGAGTTCGAATCCTTATTACAACCCTCGGAAAATATCTTTTTCGTAGCCTTTATACAAAAAATCCAAGTCTTAGGACTTGGATTTTTTTATCCATTGCGAAAGCAATGGTATATCATCACACTTTAGTGTGTATATCATCGCCAAAGGCGCATATCATCAGACGCAGTCTGTATAATACTTTCGCAATGATGATATACAAAGCGTTGCTTTGGTGATATGCAATTTCTGCGAAATTGATGATATACACACCTACGGTGTGATTTTTCTTTCTTACAAGAAACTAAAACAAGAATCCAAACCGAGCTTATTGAGAAAATTGTGGTATCAGAAAGAGAAATCATAGATGGTGAAAAATAATAATTCGTGCATATATACTACAAGTTTGTTGGGTTGATGAGTATATAACAACCCCAAAATGTTATCATTAGATACAGCATAATTTTATATTACTTTTATGTGTAATTTAATGACAAAAGTTTAAATTTATGTTATCATTATTTCATTAATTGTTAGGAGAATAGTTATGGGTAAAGCTTCAACAAAACCAAACAAATGTATATATCAAATTGCAAGAGAGGAATTGGGACTTACAAGAGCTGATGCTACTACATATATTCCCGGTAATACAGAATTTCCGGGTATGGATGGCATTACTGAAAGCAGACTTGTGAAAATTGAACATGGAGATGTAACAATCCAACCTGAAGATGTTGTTGCTATAGCAAAGAGATATAACAAACCTGAACTTCGCAACTATTACTGCTGCAATGAATGTGCAATAGGAAAAATAGATGCACCTAAAGTTACGTACAATAGTGGTGTTCATGAGATTCTTGTCAATATGGCAGTATCATTAAAAAATGTTAATCACGAAAAAATTCGCCTTATGGAAATACTTGAAGATGGGATAGTTGACAGTGACGAGTTAGCGGATTACGAGAAAATTTCCGAAGAACTTGAACATATTTCAATGACGATTGAAGCACTTCAATTATGGTGCGAAAAAATGAAATTGCTAGACAACAAATAAATATATATTTTTACCAAAGGGCACTTCAAAAAATTCGAGGTGCTTTTTGCCGAAATAGGTAAATTTAGTCTGGTTATTTTCCTAAAATAGTTAATTATTATATGATTAAATAATTGTAAAATAAGTTAAAGAAAAAACAAAGAAAGGAACCTTATTATAAAATAAAAAATATTATGGTGGTGTTAAATATATGAGTACATCGAAAAAATGTTTTATGTTTTCGGTCATTTCTGTAATAGTTTCATTATGCCTTTATTGTTCTATTATGTTTTGGGAATTAGATGTTTTTGAATTTGAGTATATACATATTCTTTTGTCATTAGCACAGTTTTTCTTGAGTTTATCTTTGTTGCTTGGTATTAGTGGAGTTGTAAAAAGTAAATTTAGTTTTAAAGATTCCTGTTTTAAGAAAACAATCATCAGTGGTTGTGTTATTTTATCTGTTATCTTTGTAGCATTAATAGGGTATAACAATGTAAACTTTTATGATTGGTATACACCCCAAGAGGTGCTTGATAGTGATGAAGAATTTGCACACTCATTTTTTCCTTATCATAAAGATATTGATATAGGTGCGCCTAACATTTCTGTTTGTCATATAACAGGTACCGATTATATAACGATTGATTCAAGAGGAACTACCGAAGATAATTTGAATGTTACATATCATTTAGAATATTTTGAGAGTTTAAGTCCTTTTATGCAATTAAAATTTTTTGTTGAAAGAGGAATTATAACGCCTGGTGATTTAAGGTGGATTGATTCTTTTACCAAGTGCGAAAAAACTGAAGTCAATGGTGTTAAAATCACGCTTTTCGCTAAGGAAAGTGGAAATGATATAGGTTTATTTATCAAAGATGGTAATAAAGCAGTTTATGCCGAATTAGATAATGATTACATCAATCCTATAAGTGTTGAAAACTTTGCACAAACAATTATTGAACAGTTTGATCTTACTGAAAAAACTGTTGATGAAAAAGTTTTTCTTGATATACCATTTTCAACAAATTAATAAACTTGTTTTAAAACAATAATCACACAACTTACAGCTTCTAATGCTAAAAATGTGATGTAAAAACTTATCCTTAACTACAACCATAGGTTGCAGGTTCGATTCCCGTCACCAGCTCCAAAAAATCCTCGTTCAAAAAGAACGAGGATTTTTTACTTATTCACTATTAACTATTCACTCTTCACTAATAAGTTCCCACCGCCCCTATTACTTCAAAAATCATTTTTTAGTCCAATTATTACAAAAAACAGTCCAAAAATTACATTTCACATAAGTTTTTAGTATTCCTTGCTATAGTATAATTAAGAGGAACGGTTATGAATATTTAACTTAAAACCATCTTGCGAAGGGAGATAAGACTATGTGTAATTCGGATAATAATTTCAATGACTGGACTAAAGCTGAAAGTGTTGAGGATGGTAAAGCAACATTTAAAGACATCTGTAAAACAATTTGGAACAAGGTGATTTATAAAGACAGCATTATCAGAGCTGTTATACTTTTTATTGCTTTATGTGCAATAAATATGCTGTCGGTTGAATTAGGTTGGGGGTACTGGTATTTTGTAGAGCCAATTTCACCCGGCTTTCCCAGTATTGTTTTTCTTGGTTTTTACCTTGTAGGGTTTACATTGTTTACTGTTTATACAATAATGTGTTGCAGACATAATTTAAAGAAACAACTGATTGCTATAGCATCTGCTTTAGGGCTGATTGCTCTCGGTTCTTTTATTACAGGCGGTTTGTTTTTCCCCTTATTTAATGCCGGCGGTCTTGTTCTTAGTTACATTACAAATAGCCCTGAACACGAAAGCGGTTTATGGGGTATAATTCCATATATAACAAATATTGTTGTTCTTATTGTATATACTTGTCTTACCTTTCGCTCATATCATAAGAACTCTGATACAGAAACAAAAACATATCGTTTATCCTTAGTTAAAATCACCGCTATTCTTTCTGTTGTGTCTGCAGTTCTCCTTGGTATTTATGGCTTTGCTTTTGCAAAATATGAATACGAATGGTTTGATGAAGAATATTATACAGAATGCTCCCAGGAATATTATCTTTCAGAAATCACATCAGAACAAAGGAAAATATATACCGACATCAAAATCGGTGACGATGCAAATTTAACAGAAAACAATCTTACAGAAAAAGGTTTTGTAAAACAAAAACAAAATTACGAGGATTTTCTCTTTGACTGTTTATTCTCATACTATATAGATGATTACTTAACTCCAAAGAATCCTGAAAACACATCTTCAAACCAATATGCAATATATTGCTACACTAACGGGATGGAAGAACCAGATAGGTGGGATGATATTATCAGCACCATAATCATTTCATACGACGAAAGTGGTAAAATCAATTACAAGCTTTTCATTCCCAATGCCGATGGTTGCAATATAGATGGTTATTATCTGGATTACGAGCATGGAGAACAGACAAGAAAATGGTTTGATAATATAAATAATGGTGATAACTCTGACTCTACTTTAGAATTTATCAGGAACACAGACGCTGTTATCTTTGAAGATGAAAAATATGAAGGAGATAAAAAAATAAACACTTATAAAATCATCCTGCAGTGCTATTACCCTCTTGAAGTGGATTTTTACGATTTCTTGTTAAATAATGATGCCGATTCAAAAAACTATTTTTATGATATTGAAATTATTGCAATAGATGATGAAATTACACATAAACAAGTTTCAGATAGTTGGTAAAACACCCAAGACAAAACATGAAAACAAATCTGCACTTGATTTTCTTATATCAAAAACTCCCCTTAAATACAACCATAGGTTGCAGGTTCGATTCCCGTCACCAGCTCCATCAAAAAGCCGAGTAAACTCAATGGTTTACTCGGTCTTTTGTTTTAGTTTATCTTTTCTACCACTTCTGAAAAGTCAATTTGCAATTCTTCTTTTGCTTTTTGGTTTTTTATACCACGATAAGAGGTTTTTCCTAACCGAACATATAATAAATCCACACAGACAACAATTATTTTATTTTCGTCTGTTTCATTAAAGTGTGAAATTTCAACCTCAAGAGAATATGTATAACCCTCTTTGGGTCTTGATTTTAACTCCTTTGAATCCTTGGTAACATAAAAATAATTCAACTTGACCTCAAGGTTATTTTGTTTTGCTTGTGCTAAAACAGGTTTTAACCACTCTCTTGCATTCGCTCTTATTTCCCTCTCAATTTTTACAATTTCGTCTGTAAAATGTGCATTAACATACGCTTGCTTTTTGGCACGGTGCTTATTTATCCATTTTTTAGCATCCTCAAAGAAATAACCGGTTATTGTTCCGTCCCAATATTTTTCAAGCAATTTCTTTGTTCTAAGACTTTTGCGAATATGAACGTTATCAAAAAAGCGTCTTTTTACTGAATTGTTACCTTTAAGGCAAAAAACAGAGGCATAGAAAAAATCTAACGTTATACTATACATATGAGTATATGAAGGACTTATATCTTCAACCTCAATGGCATAAATATCTTTCCACAAAAATCTCTCATTGGAAGCTAAAACGTAACAAAAAGAAACGCCTTCACTATCGAATGAATAACAACAGGGTGTAAATATCATTGGAAGGAAAACCAAAAGACAAGCTACTACTGCAAGGATAACTCCCCATATAATTTCATCGCAATAAAACAACTCAACAGAGATACATACAGAAAGCACGCCTAAAACAACACTAGTATTAAACAGTTTGTTCAATGCTATTTGTTTTCTTTTATTCACAGTGACACCACCCATACAATAGTTCTGGTTTTATAATAACATATAATCATTAATTTTTCCACCAAAAGCCGAAAAACTCCCGTTCGATTTAATACACGGATAAGGCTGTTCCCTTTCACAAAACCTGACCACCTTCTATTTTTTATAAATTATTATAATTCTTAAAAAATTCTTAAAATTTCCTCTTTCTGTTGTTTAAGGGGCTTATCACTGTTAAAATGGTTATACACAAACTGAAAGGAGTACTCTTATGACACAGCTTAAATCAAAAAAGAAGCTTATTAAAACAATTGTGATTATTGCAGGATTGCTCATAGCAGTTGATATTCTTTTAAGTGGTATAAATATGGTACCATTCATACACAGAAGCACGCCTGTTTCACTTTTAACGCCGGATTTAACCTGGAACAGCAAGCCGAGTGATGTTATATTGAAATACGGTTTACCTGAAAATATAGGAGAAGTGAGCGACATAACCGGTGAAAGGGATTTTCAGTTTAACTTCACGCATAACGAAAAGGATATTTCTTTATCAGCAGAAAACAGAGGTGCTATTAATAGCGAGCTCCACAGGTACTATTTCACTATAGATTGCAAAACACCGGAGGAAGCAAACAAATATTTTGACGAATGTCACAAAAGCATAATGGATTCATATAAAGATGATCCGGATTTTAATTTTGATGGTACTGAAACTGAAACAGATTACCAATTCACAGATGGTATCCCCTGTTCCTATGTTTGTACATACGAAGATGGTGTAGAGAAGATTTATATTATGGACGATGAGGGCAACGAAATTCCACTTGATGAAGCAGATAATGTTATAGAAATAAAAACAAAGGTAAATAACTACGATATGTTCAATACAGTAGGTATTCTCTATTCTCTTGCCTATTCAGAAAGCGATTCTTATGTAACTTTACGTGCAGAAATTGCGTACTAAACGCACAAATGCCGGTAAGCTTTTATATTATCCCAAAAACAGAGTATTCACATAAAAGTGAATGAAATGATATAGTGATAGCAGACACTTTTTTAGTATCTACTATCACTATATCATTTTTTTATATACATAAACCGTGATTTACTTTTTTTGCCTTCCTTCGAAGGAAGGTGTCACGGAACAGCTCGTCTGTTTCGTGACGGAAAGTTCTTTATCTCAAAGTGATAATTTTGCCAAAGGCAAAACGGTGTTTAAAACACCGAAGAATATCCCACCATCGCAAGCGATGGTCCCCCCTTTTTCGAAAAAGGGCAAAAAGCACCGTGAATTTATCAATAATCTTTAGGTTTGCCACATTTAACGCATTTTTTGCCAAATAAGCCTTTAAATTCACCACCACAATGCTGGCAAAGGCCTTGGGAACGGTATTGAGCCTGTTGCTCGGCAATTCGGCGTTCTTCTTCAGCTTTTCTCTGTCTGTCTTCGGCTATTTTATTGAAATAATTAGTCTTTTCTGTTTTCCACTCTTCATATTCCTGCGCTGTTTCAACATTTAAGCCTTTATCTATATTTGTAAAACCGCCTACGTTGCATCTACCAAAAAGATTTTCTCCTGCAGCAATTACCGAACCATCCTTTTTTAGCCCTATTGTATGCAACGCATAACAACTTATTTGAACAATATCGCGCCATGAAGAAACTTCACACTGACCAGAATATAATTTACTGTAAGAATCCGGAGAAGCTAAAAATTTCGTAGCAACCACTGTACCATCACTCTTCAAACCAACGGTATGCGAACTACCGGCAGAGATTGCTACGATATCTGTCCAATCATCAACATTACACTGCCCACGTTCGTTATTACCAACAGCAACAACCGTACCATCTAAGCACAATCCTACAGTATGCGAAGCACCTGCCGACACTTCTATAATATCCGACCAATCAGAGACATCGCATTGACCTTTATAATACTTACCTTTATATTTAGTCGCAACAACTGTACCATCTTTTTTCAAACCAACGGTATGCGAACCACCGGCAGAAATTGCTACGATATCTGTCCAATTCTCTACTGAGCATTGACCATAATAATATTCTTTATCACCTATATATTCTGTAGAAACAACTGTACCATCTTTTTTTAAAGCAACAGTATGTGAAGCACCAGCAGAAATCGCTACGATATCTGTCCAGGTTTTTACATTACTTTGACCATTATGATTAGCACCAACTGCAACAACTGTACCATCAATTCTTAATCCGACTGTTGTCCATTCACTTGCACTAATCGCAATTATATCTGTCCAATTACCAAAATCGAATTGACCTTTATGTGAATCAAGTGTGCCTCTTGGAATGTATTTTGTGCCAATAACAGTACCGTCATTTTTAAGTGCAACAGAATGATAATATCCTGTAGCAATAGTTTTAGACATTCTTGATAAATTACTATATTTAAGACCGCTGTTTAGTTCTAACGCTTTTTGTTTTTTATCAGCTTCAAGTTTTGCAAGTTTATTTTTATAATATGGGGTATTATTAAAAATATTACTTTCTCTATTTTTTAAGGAATCTGGTAGAGATACAGATACAAGATTTTCACAACCGTCAAAAACACTCCAACCAATACTTTTTATACTTTCAGGAATTGTAATTGAGTTAAGCATTTTACAACCATAGAAAGCCATATCACCAATTTTTGTTACGCTATTAGGAAGTATAACTGATGTGAGGTTTGTACAACCGTTGAAAGAAGAAGCTTCAATATCCGTTAAAGAATCAGAAAAGGTAATTGAAGACAAATTTTTACATAATTCAAATGAGCTTATTCCGATATTTGTTACACTATTTGGTATTATAACAGATTTAATTTTTAAACCTTTGAAACATTCTCCGGCTATTTCAACAACAGTATCAGGAATAACTACATCAACAGATTCCCCTTGATATTTCTTTAAAACGCCACCTTCAATAACAAAATCTTTGGTTTTATCTTCATAAATATTAACAACCGCACCTTCACCAATGCTTGTATTATTGTTAGTAACATTGGTTGTATTATAGTTGTTTGTTATATTGTAATAAGTATTAAATGTTTGAATAGCATCTTCTACAACAAATGGATTTCCACAATGCTGACAAAGGCCGGCTCTTTTTTCATTATCAACTTCTACAAGTCCTCCACAATCTGGACATTTTGCTGGAACTAATGGCATAACTATTTCTCCTTTAGTATTTATATCTTAATAATCCTTGGTTTTTCCACCATTGGAACATTTCAAAGAAAAGCCCCCTTTGAAAGTACCACCCACCACGCTGTTTGCGTGGTCCCCCCTCCTTTTTGCTGAAGCAAAAAAGAGGGATATACTTCTATTATTTTAAAAGCTTGCACTTACTGTTTCTGTCTTTTATAAGGATAAGGAGATCATTAGAAATAGTCTGAACTGACTGAACATCATTTTCAGACACTGCATTCTGAAGCTCATTGAATTTTAATGTTATTTGTGCTTCTGCTCCGGCAAGCGCCTCGTTGCTCACGGGGTCAGAGTAGCGAATTGCTTCATAAACCTTTGTAACCTGTGCTTTTATTTCAGGAATTTGTGACTGAGAAACAAGGGTGTCGGCATCAACTGTAAGTGCTTTAATAAAAAATGTCTGCACTTTGATTTTTTCTTCTTTTTGTGAAACCATATCCCCTGCTGTTTTTGAAAGCAGGGTTGCTGCAACACCTAAACCAAAGCAAGCAAAGCAGAAAATTGCGCCTAACCAGTCAGGGAAACCGGGAGCAACCATAGTAATTGCAGCTACAATAGCTGTACAAATAAGTGTTATAAAGCTTATTGTAATTGCAGGAAGGTTTAGAAACAGTTTTTCTTTAGCTTCATCCTTGCTAAATGTAAAATAGGCTGTACCTATATGTAGAATGAATGCAATGGTAATAAAACCATACCCCAACCAGAAGCCGGGTGTAAATTTTGTGGGTGAAGGAACAAGAAATGCACACAAATTAAAAATAACTAAGCCAATTGCCCAAACAATTGCATAGGACTTAAAATTCTTTTTCATAAAAATAACTCCTTAAAGCTTAAATAAACTTAAAGCTTACATATTAAAGCTTTTCGCCACATTCAAGGCAGAACTTTGCACCAGTGGGAATTTCTGCACCGCATTTTGCACACTTGAGAATCAAGGATGCACCGCATTCCATACAGAATTTACCTTTAGCTGTCTTTTTACCACATGCAGGACAAATCATTTCGTTTTCTGCAAGGTTTTCAACCTTTGTGCCGCATTCAAGGCAGAATTTTGCGTTAGCAGGTAATGTATTACCACAGTTAGCACACTGAATATTAGCTGTTGCTTCGGGTGCCTGAGCAGGTGCACCGGGAGTCTGGAAACCACCGGCAAAGCCATTGAAAATGCCACCTAACTGACCACTCATAGCGCCTGCTGCCTGAAGCCCAACGCCAAGACCAACGATGTCACTCATCATACCGCCACCGGCGCCACCATTACCACCCATATTACCAAGACCTTCTGCAAAGGCTTTCTGAACCTCTGCCTGAAGAACATCCTTTTCATTATAGCCCTTAGCAGCCATAACCTCTGCTTCTGCGAAGCCAGCCATTTTAGCTGCCTGAGCTTCCGTCTGCGCTCTTATAAGATCACGCTCAGCTTCACGCCTTGCAATTTCTGTTTCAGTTGTCTGACGCTCAAGCTCGGCTTTTCTCTGAGCAGCGAAAACACCTGCATCAGCTTCTGCCTGAGCTGTACGCACTTCTGCTTCTGCTTCAAGCTTTGCAGTACGGATTTCAGTTTCTGCTTCAACAACTTTTTTCTGGAAAGAAATTGTATGTAATTCACGGATTTTCTTGAAATTCGGGTCATTTTCAGGAAGAACGATTGTTGTTACATAAAGTTGGGGAATAGTTAAGCCATATTCCTCGAAGCCCGGAACAATGCTCTCTCTGAGAACACCTGAAAGCTCTTCAAGGCGTTCATCTATTTCAAGAATATCTATTCCACCCCTTTTAATAGCCGGAGTAAGGTTTGCCTTAACTGCAGTTGAAATGAGAGGTCTGAAGCAATCATTAAGGCTCTTTGTAAAGCCTTCTCGGCTATCGCCCCAAGCGATACCATTCATAGTACCAACAAGCTTAATAAGAAGCTTACGTGAATCGCAAACCTGAAGGTTCATTTCACCACTAGCACCCAACTCCAACGGAACACCTGTGAGAGGGTCAATGTAACGAACCTTGCTGTCAGTACCCCATTTAACAGACATCTGAACTGTTTTGTTAATGAAATACACTTCGCAATGGAAAGGTGATTCACCACCTGTTGCCAGATTAAGAAGCTTACCAAGAACAGGAATATTTTCAGAATCAAGTGTATATCTGCCGGGTCCGAAAAGGTCAAGAGCCTGACCGTTCATAAAGAAGATTGCTTCCTGACTTTCGTGAACGATAAGCTGTGTAAGACTGTTAAAGTCCTCAGAAGGATGCTTCCAGATAAAAGTACTGTTGTCACCCTCGTATTTAATCACTTCTGTTATTTTTGCCATATGAAAAACCTCCATATTAATTTATGTGTTTAAAATTTTATTTATTTTTTTGGGAGTTTGATGTTTTATTTAACTGAAAATACAAGTTGCGTTATAATTGAAGCTAACGCTTCAACGACGCTTCTTTGGTAGCGTCGAGAACCACCCACCGTTCCGTCAAACTGTATTCAGTAAGCACCCAACAGGCTCGCCTGCAACAAAATCAAATGGGTTTATCCATTCAAGACGGTCCCCCCGCCTTCGAAGGCAGGCTCAGCGAACCTTAAATTTATTGTTCTAACTTCGATTTGGGAGTTTGATGTCTTCCCAATCGGGGTGTTTATATCTAAATCCAACAATGGCAACTGTCCCATCAGATTTCAAGCCCATAGTAGTCGATTCTCCTGCAGAAATTGCAACAATATCATTCCATTCTTCAACATCGCACTGACCCTCACCATCGTTAAAATGTGCGGCATTGTAACCAACTGCCACAACCGTACCGTCAGATTTCAATCCTACTGTATGTGAACTACCCACAGAAATTGATACTATATCTTTCCAACCATCAACATCACATTGACCATATTCATTATCACCTGTAGCAACAACTGTTCCGTCGGATTTTAAAGCAACTGTATGTGAGCTACCCACAGAAATTGATACTATATCTTTCCAACCATTAACATCACATCGACCATCTTCATTATCCCCAACACCCACAACCGTACCATCGGTTTTCAAGCCTACTGTGTGGTCATTACCTGCAGAAATTGCTACTATATCTGTCCATTCAGATACTTCGCATTGTCCATAGTCTTTAAAATACTTTGATTCTATAAAATCAGTAGCTACAACCGTACCATCAGCTTTTAAACCAACCGTATGTGACGTGCACGCATAAACAGCTACTATATCTGTCCAATCTGATACTTCACATTGTCCATGTACATTAGAACCAACAGCAACAACTGTTCCATCGGATTTTAAACCTATTGTATGGTTAGAGCCTACTGAAATTGCCGTTATATCAGTCCAACCACTCAAATCATATTCTTCTGAGTTTTTGTCACAATCCATAATAACTGTACCATCCGATTTCAAACCTACTGTTCTCGAACCACTTCCTGAAACAGCAACTATATCATTCCATTCTTTTACCTCGCATCCTCCACAATAATAATCGCCAACTTGCTCAACACTTCCATAAGTACTTACTCCTACAGCATACCAGTATTTAGAAAAGAAAGTATCTCTAATTGCAAATTCACTCCAAAGTGAAGCGCTATGGTCTTTCGCGTCAGAATAGTTACCTGCTTTACCGAAGAATATAGCTGCTCGTTTATCATCATTATTTTCTAAACATTTTTCTGCAATCAAGAAATAAAGTTCGTCTGTATATTCACCTAAGTTAAAAGATTCATCGCATTCTTCAACAAATTCACTTATATAGTTATAGTCTCTGTTATCAGCGAGGCTTTTTACGCAGAAATACACATTATCTCGCAAGTTCTTTTCGCCATCAGATAATTGAATAACACTTACCGCTTCTTTATATTTCTCCTCTTTTACCAATGCAATCGCCTTAACATTTATACATTCATCAATTTTACGCAAACTATTTTTATAACCATCAAGTTCTTCAAATGCAGCTATTGCTTCTTCATATTTACCTTCATTCATCAAAGCAACCGCATCATTATATTTGTTGTTTGGAATAATAACTGTAGTAAGAACAATAACGAACACAAGCACAACTGCAACGATAGGTGTAATAATCATTGCAAGCTTTTTATTTTTCTTTGCTTTAGCTTCAGCAACTCTGCGTTTTTCCTCAGCCTTTCGTTCACGTTCTATTCGTTGTTCCTCAGCTTTACGCTCTTGCTCTATCCTATCTGCTTTTTCCTTTGCTTTGATTTCCTCTATCTTTTTTCTGCAAGTAAGAATTTTTTCATCTGCATCCTTCCAACCCGGGATTTCTTCGAGAATTGAAATGGCTGTTACATAATTTGCAGTATTTGTACCGGTCATCTTCGCTTCAGCCTGCGCAAGAAGGGTGTCCTTTCTTGCAATCTCACCCTTTTCAAAGCACTCTTCAGATTTCTGTTTTGCATCGGCATAGTCCTTGACTTCAATGAACATATACCCTGCATTCTCAAACATTTCTTCCGTGGTAGCGCTTTCCATTATTTCAAGAGCATTTTCATATAAATCCTTTTTGTGAGCTTCTTCTAAGCGCCTTACTATAATCTCATTGCAATTTTTCACGCTTTCCTTCAGCTTGTTGTCAGCAAAGCGCATTATTTTTTCATAATTTTTGTTACCACTGAAGGTTGTGTGAAAATCACTTAATTTTTCAAATTCAGAAACCTTTAAATCTGCAAGCAGCTCTCCCAGATACGCCTGAGCGTTTTTAGGGTCCTTATTAAGGACCATTTCAAAAAAGCTGTCTGCCTTATCCCAATCCTTATCTTCAAGACAAAGGAAGCCTCGCTCTAAAAGTGGGGCAACATCCACATTGTCGTTATTAAGAATAATTGTTTCTTTAAAATCTTTGTCACGCTTTTTATCAACAATGCGCTCGATGCTATCCGTAAGGCTGCCGAAGAAGGTTACATCCCCCATATCAAGAGCCTGCATATTTTTAAACTCTTTTGGCATATCGTAGGCATCCATATTCTTAAAGCAAGGAATGAGTACCTTTGACGAGTCTTCGCCTATCATCGAAATAAATCTTGACCACTCATTCTTAACCCAGACTGCATCGTAATAATCGTGCTTTGTGCCAATTGCAAGCATAACCTTTGCGCTTGAAAGAGCTGCAAATATGTAGGGCTCGTACTCTGTACCTGCTACATCACGCAGTGATACTCTTGAAAAGAAAACTCTGTAGCCATCCTTTAAAAGCTCTGTATAAATATCCTGAGCTAAAAGGCTATCTTCTGTACGTGAGCCTGTAACATCATCCGTTTCCTTATAGCAAATGAAAATGTCATAAGGTTCTTCGTTCAATGCTATATTAAGTATTTTCTTTTGAATTATATCAATTGCCTTGGCTTCATCACGGTAGATGCTTTTTGCTGTAATATCTGCATACTCACAAGCCTGCTGAAAATCATCATCCTCCATAATAGCCAATGGCAAGGTACGGTGACAGGTTGGTATTTTGCTACCTTTTCCGTCATCAACATACTCGATACCGTACTTGCAAAGCACCAAGCCCCAATAGGCTTCAGCTTCATCGCGAAACTCTGCGATAATGCTTTCATATATACCGGCAGCTTTGTCAAATTCACTTTTAATACGAAGGTTATTGGCACGAGAAAACAGCGCAAGCTTTTTCTCATTATCCAATTTCGGCAGAGTCTGCTGTGTGCCACAATATTCACAAGTGGCAACAGATTGGTTCTCACCAATCTCCAACGCACCCCCACACATTTTACATTTAAAAATCGCCATATATACACCTAAATTTATTAATAATCTTTTGCTCTACCACATATGGAACATTTAGTTCCAAACAAACCTTTTTTAAATGCTCCACCACAATACCGGCATAATCCATTTGCTTTCCAATAATCCAAAAACGCACCGGCACCCATATCATTTATAGTTCCGTGGATATTTACTGTATTTAAATTAGGACAAGTATTAAATGCTCTCATTCCTATATTGGTTACGCTATCGGGAATTGTGACAGAACTAAGTTTTTGACATTCACAAAAAGCTTGTAATCCTATACTTGTAACGCTATCAGGAAATGAAACAGAAACAAGTCCCGTATTACGAAATGCGTTTGCTCCTATACTTGTTACACTGTTTGGAATGTTAATATCTTTAAGTTTAGTGCAGTTTATAAAAACTTGGTCACCTATACAAGTTATATTGCCATTTATTGCAACAGAAGAAAGATTTACACAGCCATTGAAAGCATCATCACCTATATCTGTTACAGCTTCAGGAATAGTTACAGAAGTAAGTGCTGAACATCCACAAAAAGCCGCAATACCAATGCTTGTTACACTACCGGGAATTGTTAAAGAATCAAGAGATGAGCATCTACAAAATGCCCTGACACCTATATCTGTTACATTATCACCAAATTCAACTGAGACAAGGTTTTCACACTCGAGAAAAGCCTGATCACCTATACGTGTTACTTTATCAGGGATTATAAGTGTTGCGAGACTTTTGCACCCATGGAAAACATCCGCCTCTATGGTTTCTATTCCTTCGGGAATAGTTATAGACGCAAGTGAGGAACACTCATAAAAAGCAGCTCTACCTATTTTGGTTACATTATTCGGAATAGTTACCGATTCGAGTTTTGAGCATCCATAGAAAGCTTTTTCACCTATGCTTGTTACATTGTCAGGAATAATCACAAGAGAAGAATCGCCTTTATATTCTTTCAACACTCCGTTTTCGATAACAAAAATTTCATTTGCATATTTTTCACTATAATAAGGGGTGTTTTCAAAAGCGGTCTCTTCTATGTCGTTAAGAGTATCCGGTAACGTTACAGAGTTAAGGTTGGTGCAACCATAGAAAGCACATTTTCCTATATATGTTACACCTTTACCAATTGTAACAGTGGATAAATTTTTGCAACAATAAAAAGCACTTACACCAATACCTGTATCATTACCGGGAATATTAACAGACCTGAGGCTTTTGCAGAATTGGAAAGCATTACTTTCTATCCACGTTACACCCTCGGGTATTGTAATATCAGTTGCCAATTCACCATTAATATACAAATTTTCAGCATACCATAAAGGATTGGAGCAAAGAAGCTGTTTATTACATCTGAATTTTAAGTTGCACCAACTTGCTAAATCAGTTATATATACCGCTTCAAGACTATAACAACCTTCAAAAGCACCTTCCCCTATCGTTTTCACACTGTCGGGAATTGTGACAGATTTTATTTTCATTTTAGAAAAACAATCTTTGCCTATTTCAACAACACCATCCGGAATTACTACATCAGGTGAAGCCCCATGGTATTCTTTCAGCACCCCAGCTTCAATAATAAAATCTTGGTTAGCATTTTCATAAACATTAACAACTGCACCATCGCCAATATTTGTTGTATTGTTGGTAACATTGTTTGTGGTGTTATTAGTAACGTTATAGGTAATGTAATTATTCACAGCTTCTTCTACAACAAAAGCATCGCCACAGAATTGACAGATTGCAGCTTTCTTACTGTCGTCAACTGCTAACATTCCTCCACATATAGGGCATTTTGCTTGTACAAATGGCATAATTAAAACTCCTTGTTATATTGCTTTCATGACATAATTATAGTTATAAATATACATTATAATTATGAACTTTTTTTCATTTTAATTCTATTAGCAATTACGACAAAATTCGACTATGTTTTTGGGCACTTTACTGTGTCAAAACAAAGAAATCCGTTTAACAGATTTTCCTGCTAAACGGATTGTTGCTATTATAAAATTATTTAATTACTGCATATTTAAAAATATCTTGTGCTTCTTCTTCAGTAAAGCCTGCAAGCTTAATAGCATAAATCTTACTTAAATCCTCTTTAGATTGGAAATACAAAAGATAGGTTTCATTATTATCTTCTGAGAGAATATAATGACCATTAGCTACTGCCTTATCATTTTCAGAAACAATATGATGGGAATTACCATTTCCCATTGGCAGTACCGTCAAATTCATAGAAGCAAAGTAAGCACAGGCTTTTGTATAAGCTTCAAAGGAGCAAAACAGCTTTGTTTCCGGTGGTTCGCTTGAAAGGAAGTCTTTAAGCATTTCGTAATTATACGGAACTGCAATTTCTGTGCTGTATCCGTAATTTTCTATACCCTTTTTAGCAAAGGCGTAAACAATTGGGTATTTTAAAGACTGGTTAAAATATTTTTTATGCTCGTCAAGTGTAGGAATGGGCACTCCTTGATTTTCATCGTAAATTACAATATTTTTTCCTTTACCGAAATCAAGAATATATGTCCGTTCTGTCTTTTTGGCTTCGTATTTACCTAAAGCTTTATTTATATACAAATCAAAATATTCGTTGCTGTAATTACTTTTTGTGTTATCTCCGCTTTCCCATACCTGACAAGCATCTGTTACGCCACTATATCGCCCTTTATCAAATTCAATTTTATATAACATTAACGGAACCTTCAGAAAGGCAAAAACACCTAACAAAATAAGTACAACTAAAAATACTGATACAGTTTTTATAACAGCTTTTTTCTTATCCTTTTTAAACATTTTACCAACTCCTTTTATCAATTCTGTTGTATCGTCGTTTAAAGCTTTGATTTCAGGTTGATTTGTTAATTGCTTGTATTCCTTACTGCACTCAGAGCAATTTTCTAAATGATTTTTAATTATTTCTGTGGATTCATCACTGCATAGCTTATCAATATAAAGAGGTAACAAGTCTTTTATTAAAGAACAGTTTTCTTTACTCACCTTCACTCACCCTTTCTTCAATTTGTTTTTTGGCTCTGAAATATGTAACTCTCGCCCAGTTTTCTGTTTTTTCAAAAACATCTGCAATAGTCGAATATGGCATATCCCCCAAGGTTTTCATATAAAAAACTTCTTTATAGGGTGTTTCCAAGCTTACTGCTTCGGCTAAAATTCTTTTTATATATTCATTTTTTATAATATTTTCTTCAGGGGTACTATCAGCTGCTAAATCAGGATAATCAAGTATATTTTCCGGTTGCTTTTTTCTTTTGGAATTAAGAAAAATATTCCTTGCAATACTGCAAAGCCAGGTTTCTATTTTGCAGTCATTTTTAAACGTGTCTATCTTTTTAATTGCATTATAAAATGTTTCCTGAGTTATATCCTCTGCCATAGCTTCATTAAGGCACAAGGACAAAGCATAGCTTTTTACATATTTATAGTGCAGGCTACACATTTTTTCTAAATCATCCAAAGCTGTCCCCCCCTTCCGTTTTTTTATTTTGACACGGGCTCGTTTCATTTTTTTGTTCTTTCACCTATTAGAAACACAAAAAACGATTTCATTACAAAAAAATAAAAAATTTTTGTTTTTATTATAACATAAAAATCCGTTTAACAGAAATTTTCTCTGCTAAACGGATTTTTTATATTATTTGTGTCCGAACTGTTGCTTCATTCGTTTTTCTTTTGAAAGTATTCTCTTTCTCAAACGGATGCTTTCTGGTGTTACCTCCAGAAGCTCATCATCACCGATAAATTCCATTGACTGCTCAAGAGAAAGAACTGTATGTGGTACAAGACGAAGTGCCTCGTCACTACCTGAGGCACGGGTGTTTGTCATTTGCTTTTTCTTACAAACATTGCAAACAATATCTTCGTTCTTCGCACATTCGCCAACAATCATACCCTCATAAACAGGAACACCGGGGCCAACAAAAAGACGCCCTCTGTCCTGAGTATTGAAAAGACCATAGCCTGTAGTTTCGCCTTTTTCGTGAACAACGATTGAGCCACGTTCACGCATCTGAATGTCGCCTTTATATTCTTCATAACCTGCAAAAAGGTTGTTCATAATACCGTTACCGTTTGTGTCGGTCATAAATTCGGACCGGTAGCCGATAAGACCACGGGCAGGAATTTTAAACTCTATATGAGTAGAGCCACCATCACGAACATCCATATTTTCAAGCTCACCCTTACGGGAGCCTATTTTTTCCATAACAGCACCGACATAGGCTTCAGGTACTTCTACAATAAGAAGCTCCATCGGCTCTAAAAGCTCACCGTTAGGACCTTTTTTGTATATAACCTGTGGACGGGAAACCTGAAATTCATAGCCCTGACGACGCATTGTTTCAATAAGAATTGAAAGGTGTAACTCACCACGGCCACTTACCTTGAAGGCGTCGGTGGTATCTGTTTCTTCAACTCTCATACTTACATTTGTTTCAACCTCTTTAAAAAGACGGGCACGGATATTACGGGAGGTAACAAATTTACCCTCCTGACCTGCAAAGGGGCTGTCGTTAACCATAAAGTTCATAGAAATTGTAGGCTCGTCTATTTCAACAAAGGGAAGCGCCTCGGGGCAATCCTTATCGCAAGCTGTTTCACCAATGTTAAGCTCTGCAATACCGGAAACAGCTACAAGGTCACCCATTTTAGCCTCCTGACATTCAACACGGGCAAGTCCTTCAAAGGTATAAAGCTTAACTATTTTTGCATTAGCCTGCACGCCATCCTTATTACAAAGTACAACCTGCTGGCCAACCTTAACAGAGCCTCTTTCAACTCTGCCCACACCGATTCTGCCAAGGTAATCATCATAATCAAGGCTGGAGAAAAGAAGCTGCAAGGGTCCGTTCATATCACCTTCGGGAGCATCTATATTTTCAAGAATTGAATCCAGAAGAGGACGCATATCGCCTTCACGAGCATCTGCATCAAGCGAAGCGTAGCCATCTCGCCCTGAAGCAAAAACAACGGGAAATTCAATCTGTTCATCACTTGCGCCAAGTTCAATAAACAAATCAAGAACCTCGTCAATAACCTCCATAGGTCTTGCACCGGGACGGTCAACCTTGTTTATAACAACAATTGCTTTTTTACCAAGAGCAAGTGCCTTTTTAAGAACAAAACGGGTCTGAGGCATACAGCCCTCAAAAGCATCTACAAGCAGCAGAACGCCATCAACCATCATCATAATACGCTCAACCTCGCCACCGAAATCAGCGTGGCCGGGAGTGTCAACAATGTTGATTTTTACGCCCTTATAATGAATACCGGTGTTCTTCGAAAGAATTGTAATTCCTCTTTCCTTTTCAAGGTCATTGGAGTCCATAACTCTTTCATCAACCTGCTCATTAGAACGGAAAATACCACTCTGATGAAGAAGCTGGTCAACAAGGGTTGTTTTACCGTGGTCAACGTGAGCAATAATTGCTATATTTCTTATATCTTCTCTTCTATCCACAAATTCACCTTCAAATTTTTGAAATTAACTATAAAATTATATCACCAGCATCACATTTAATCAAGTTTTTTCCGAGTATATATAATAGAAATTACACAACTTTTAACTCAAAGTATTATTCATTTTAACGAAACCCTTATACTATTGAAATTCGATTTAATATTTGCTAGAATACCGTAGGTGATAAAATGAAATTTAAAAATGTACTCATAGCAAGTGATTTTGACGGAACATTGAAAAATGACATGGGCATTATAACTCCTGATGTTATTGAAAAAATACAATATTTTATTAATAATGGTGGGTATTTTACTGTTTGTACAGGAAGAATCTACCAAGGCTTTCATTTATACAGCCCTGAATACATCAATGCACCTGTTCTTTTAGGCAATGGTGCTATGGCTTATGATTACAAAAAAGGTGAAGTTATTTTCAATGATGCTATTGGAAAAGAAGGGCTTTCAGCTGTTAAGCATATTTTAAAAGCTTTCCCCGATATTTCAATAGAATTTTATAATTTTAATAAAGTTTGTGCAATAAACTTAAATTCACACTCCGAACAGCACTTTACAAGTCAGGGCATAAGCTTTGAAATAATTAACTCCCCCGAAGAAGCACCACACCCCTGGACAAAGGTTATGATTGCTGCTCACGGTTGTTCAAAAGAGGTGCAAGAAATTCTTGAAAAGCACCCTGAAATCAATTACCTTAAAACAACAGGTGATTATGTTGAAATACTGAAAAAGGGCGTAGACAAGGGCACGGGACTTTTAAAGCTTGCCAAGGCTTTAGCTTGCCAACAAAAGGACACCTACGCTGCCGGTGACGGTTACAACGATGTTGAAATGCTTGTTGCTTCAAATGGTGGCTTCGTTCCGGAAAATGGCTCACAAGAGGCGCTTTCAGTAGCAAAATATGTGACCCGTTCAAACAATGACGGTTGCATAGCAAACGCCATTGAAATACTTGATGAAATATATTGATAAAAGCAGATGAAACTTGATTTGTTTCATCTGCTCTTTATTTTAATTTTCAATTATTTCCGAATAGTCAACATTAAGAATGGTTTTTATCCAGTACAATTCGTCTATATACAAATGTCTTTGACCTACCTCTATTTTCGCTAAAGCACTTCTTGTTATATCGCACCCACAGGTCTGAAGTCTGGCAGAAAGCTGTTCTTGTGTTAATCCTGATTTTTCTCTTAAATCTCTGATATTTTTGCCTACTCGTTTTTCAAATAAAATATCCAAACACAACCCACACTTTCTTAGTTTCTTGACATAATTTTACACATATGTTACAATACTTTTGCACTTATATAAGTGCAAAAGTATTCCCTAAAGAAACAAAACTTTTCATTATCACCTTATTTTTCGATGATTATGCACAATTGCCTATTCGCACACCAAAACTCTTGCATTTCGGCACAATTTTTCTGCATTTGAGCATTTTTATTGAAAAATATTCTAAATTATAACAAAATTTATATTGAAAAATTGTACCCGACAAGAGAGTTAAACACTATAGGAGGTATTTTTATGAAAAGATTATTTTGTTTGATTTTGTGCTTGATTCTTGCTTTTTCTAGCATATCTGTTTTTGCACGGGCTTACGAGGTTGAAAATGCTTCGCTTTCACCGCTTGAAGCTTTCACTCAAAAGCTTACCCAACTTACAAAGGAATATGACAACGGCAATAACTACGGGGTTTCGGTTTTTTCTGCTGACTCAGTTGATGAAAATGAGGTTACTCATAAAGACTCAACAAAACGTCTTATTGTTAAAGCAGAGGGTGATATTGACACTCTTAACGCAGTGGAGCATATAGATGGCTATAACGATTTGCACATTCTGCAGTTTAACTCTTATAGTGATATGGAAGCTGCTCTTACCTTTTACGAAGACTGTGAAAATGTTGTTTACGCACAAGAGGACTGTGTGAATAAGGCTGCAGAATATGATGTTGAGGAAATAATTGATACCTTTGATGAAAACACAAATAACGATGTTGTTGCAAACTCAGTTCCTGAATCAATTATTACATCAATGTATGAAAATTCCGAAAGGCACGGTTTTCCCCTATTAAGAAAAAAATTGGAAAATGAAAACATTGTTTATGAACAGCAGCTCACAGTTGCAGTTATTGATACAGGCGTTGAAGCTGACCACGATCTTTTGGCAGGAAGGGTTGAGCCTACAGGCTTTGATGCTATAGACGGTGTTTCTTGCGCTGATAAAGATGGTCACGGTACTCACGTTGCAGGTGTAATTGTTGCAAACACCCTTGATAATGTAACCGTTAAGCCTTACCGAGTTTTAGACGAGAATGGCGAAGGCTCAGATGCCCAGGTCGCTTTAGGTATTGAAGCAGCTGTTGCTGACGATGTTGACGTTATTAATATGAGTCTTGGCAGACGTGGTGAAAGCGAGGTTATCGAAGAAGCTGTAAAAAAAGCTACCGATGCAGGTATTATTGTTGTAGTCTCTGCAGGTAACGACGGTGTGTGTATGGACTCTATCCCTTACACCCCTGCTTGTTGCGATAGAGTTATAACTGTTATAGCCGGAGGTCTTGATAGTAATGCATATTGTGGTTTTACAAACTATGGTTCTATGTGTGAAACTGCGGCACTTGGTAGACAGGTGGTAAGCTCGTTTATTGACAACACTTACGCTACTTTAAGTGGTACATCTATGGCAGCCCCTTTTGTATCAGCCGCAGCTACTTACTTCTTACTTGATAATCCTGAAACAACCTACGAAGAAATTACGGAAACTATAGATAAATTCGAAGCCAATGAGCGTATGTATGTTCAGTATATTTTTGATGATGATGTTCCCCAAATGTCTGTTCCCACATTCAATGTAGAACCGGGAGATTTTAACAAAGAATTTTATTTAGAAATGTTCAGCGATGCAGAAGGTGCGAAAATTTATTATAAGCTTTCAACATCAAGCTATACCGCCTGGAGGTTGTACGAAAAACCAATAAAAATACAATATACCACCACAGTCACCGCATATATTTCCAAATTAGGTGCCATATCAAGCGATGAGGTTACAGCTACATACACAAAAACCTTCTCAGACGAAGAGGACAAATATATAATAGATTCATCAGGTAAAATAACAGAATACTTAGCCCCACACGAGGAGGGTGACACAACACTTGTTATACCTGATACAATTAACGGTATTGTACCCAAAAGTATAGACAAAGAGGTTTTCAAAAACTTTGATTATTTAGAAAACCTTGTTCTTCCCGATTCTGTTTACTATCTCAACGATTACTGTTTTGCTTATTGTGACAACCTTCAGTATGTACGAGCAAATGGCGTAACTATAGCCAATAAGGCTTTTGTGGACTGCAAAAACTTAAAAGAATTCGACGGAAGCAAATTAACTAACATTCAAGGTGCTTTTGAGGGCTGTGGAGCCTTACAGTTTGTTGATACAACAAACGCTACACAAATCGGTGCAAATTCCTTCAAAAATGCAACAGGTGTTCTGCTTCTAGATTTGGAAAATATTAATACTATAGGAAACAATGCTTTTGAAAATTCTAATGTCAGAACTGTAAATCTCCCTAATATTACTGCAATCGGCAGTGGCGTTTTTAAAAACTGCACAAATTTAGAGTCGGTTTCAATTCCAAAGGTAAAAAAGCTTAATAATGAATGTTTTTACGGTTGTACTTCATTGAAGGATTTTGAAGCAGAATCAGTTACACAATTTAATGGTGATAATTTTACTAACTGTAAAAGTATCGAAGAACTTAATTTCCCGATATTAGATACTTTAGGCAGCAAATTAGAAAAAGGTAATTTTTATGGTTGTACCTCATTAAAGAGCTTTATTGCTACAAACCTCACATTTGTTGGTACAAGTTGCTTTGAGGGTTGCACACAGCTTGAAAGTTTAAACGCTCCATTGATTACAACAATACGAGATAACGCTTTTAAAAATTGCAAATCATTAAAGTCATTAGATTGCACTAATGTAACTTCAGTACAAACTGATGCCTTTGTCGGTTGCACTTCTCTTAAAGAACTGTATTTTCCTGCCGGTATAACAGTTTCCTCAAATACATTTCCAACTGCTATTCCCGTCGAAAAAATTGTTTTTGAGAACCCTGCAGAAATTTCTGACTTACCCTCAGGTGTTCCTGTTGCTCTCCCCTCATCGCTTACAACAATCGCAACATCAAACACGGAAGACATCATCATTTACGGTTCAAAGGGTAGTTATGCTGAAAGCTGGGCAACAGAAAACGGACATACCTTTATTGAAATAACACCTGAAACAGCCATTTTCAATGATATTGCTCCCTACTGCCAATCTTACGAGCAAGAGCTTTATTTTGATGTAATCGGCTTGAACAGAACTTATCTGTGGTATGGTAACAATGAAAAATCCAACACCGGAGGCACTCCTATAAACCCTGCCAGAAGCAGTAAATTTTCACCTGACGACTACTATAAAAAATTTAAATACTATTACTGTGTCGCAACAAGTACAGATGGAGAAAACGAACCCGTTTCTGTAACAAGCTCTGTTTCTACATACGCACAGACAACTATAATCCCCCAGGGAAGCGCAACAATAAACTTTAACGAGCTTACTCTCTTTACCTCTGACACCGAAAGAACACAGCTTTCAGACATAGTTACTTTTGGAGAAAACAGCCAATACACTCCTGTTCCCTCCTACACAACAGGTTCAACCAGTTATTTCGGTACAGGTTCAACCTTCATCATTTACACTGATGGCATCCCTGATACAACCTTCAATATTGTGGTCTACGGTGATTTAAATGGTGACAGTATTTGTGATGTACTTGATTGTACCCGGGCAGAAAAGAACATTAACGGATACCAGGAATTAACCGGAGTCTACCACAATGCCGCTGATACTGACTCAAACGGTAACGTTGATGTTTCAGACTACCAGGATATTGTTAACAGAGCACTAAAATAAATTTTACAAACTCAATAATTAAGATACATAAATAAAAATCTGACAGTTGCAAAATCAAAATGCTTTGTAACTGTCAGATTTTTTATTATCAATATTTATCTGTTATTGTTTTGGTATTTGAATATGCGCTGTAGGTTTTGCTGTAATAAGCTTTTACTTTATAGGTGTATTTCTTGCCTTTCTTTGCAGATTTATCTACATAGGAAAGATTGGATACGCCTTTTTCTGTTTTTAGCCTTGTATAGCTTCCTGTACCTGTTTTACGGTATATTATATACCCTTGTGCACCTGTGGTTTTAGTCCATTTGAGGCTGACACCACTCTTTGTGCTTGAAGGTGTTTTCAATGTGGGATCTGAAAGATAAAGCTTGGAACGTGAGCTTGAAAGCGAAGAATTACCTACTTCATTTCTTGCTCTTACTGCATAGTAATATTTTTTTCCTGATTTTGCAGTTTTATCTGTGTAATAGGTTTTGCTTGTAGAACCTAAATATTTCCAATCACTTTTACTTGTTTTGCGATAAACTCTGTAGCTATCAGCACCTTTAACCTTGCCCCAGGTAATTTTAACACCATATTCGGTGTTAGAAATTTCTTTAAGCTTGGGTTTACTTGCTTTGAGCTGTGCAATAGCTGCAGTTTCAAGAATTTCTCCACACTTCGTACATTCTTTATGCTTTTTACCTGCTTTATAGACTGTAGCCTCAGTATCAACAATCCAAGCCCCTGCACTATGAATGCAATCTCCTTCATAATAAATATCAGCGTTTGTTAGTGGTGCGTTATAAGCACCAATATTAATACTGTCCCATTGTGTTTTGGTACCGTTATAAGAAACCGTCTTCAAGGCATCACAGCCAAAAAAGGCGTATTTATTAATGCTTACTACCCCTTTGGGAATTTGAACAGACTCAAGCTTTTCGCAACAATAAAAAGCATTGTCACATATATACTTCACTGTATCAGGAAGCTTCAAGGATGTTATTTCGTAACAGTATGAAAGTGCGTATTCACCGATTGTACTTGTGCCATTCTTTATTTCATACTCACCTGAAGCTGAAGTATCCATACCAATCAAGCAGTTTGCTAAATAGAGAGCGTTATTTTCCCAATTGTTTTCAGTATTATAATATGCTGTGTTCTGAAAAGCATATCGTCCGAGATGCTCAATCTCGCCCTCTATATTTATTGAAGCCAGATTAGTACAGCCATAAAAAGCAAAATCATCTATACTTGTTATTCTTTCAGGTATAAGAATAGCTGAAAGGCTTTTACAGTTTTCAAAAACGCTGTTACTTAAAACCTTTAAGCCCTTACCCAAGGTTACTTCAGAAAGGTTATAGCAATTAACAAATGCACTATCTGCTAAATCAATAACACAATCAGGGATAACCATAGAAACAAGCTTACTGCATTGAGCAAAAGCACCGTCCCTTATTTTAATAACACTGTCGGGTATTGAATAAGTTGAACCTGTTTTTCCGCTTGGGTATTGCACAATTTCAGTTTTTTCTTTATTAAATAAAACACCATCAACAGATGAAAAATAATTATTTTCGGCAGAAGCATTTATGGCTGTCAGCTTTACGGATTGAGAGAACGCACCGGCTTCAATAGTCTCCAAGCCTGAGCCTATTGTTACAGTGGTAAGATTCGGGCAAGAGCCCAAAGCACCGTAACCAATAAATTTAACACTATCCGGGATATCAAACGTTGTAAATTTACATTTACTGAAAGCATCACTTCCTATATATGTTACACTATTCGGAATTTCTATTGCTGTTAAACCTGTGCAACCATCAAAAGCTCTGTTGCCTATGTGTGTTACACTATCAGGAATATTTATAGTCGTAAAGCCCGTGCAGCTATCAAAAGCTTGATTACCAATAGTTTTAAGGGTACTTGGCAGAGTTATAGAAGTGAGGTAATCACAAGACATAAAGCAATATTCACCAATGCTTGTTATACCTTCGGGGAGTGTTACGGAAGAAAGATTATAGCAATCAGAAAAAGTTCCATCCTCTAATACTGTTACACCCTTAGGAATTGATACCTTATTTATGTACGTTGCATGAAATGCACAACTTCCTATGCTTGTTACCGTAGAAGGAATTTCGATACCTACAAGACTGCCACAGCAATAAAAAGCGTAATCACCGATTTTTGTAACAGGTAAGCCTTTGTATTCAGCCGGAATAGATAAACTACCACTTACTGAATCATTGCAATCTGTAACAGCGTAAGATTTGCCGTCATCATTCAATTTGAATGTTAAATCACTTATGCTTGCTGCTGATACTGTAATAGGTAAAGATGAAATTGTGCCAACAAGAATAATCAATGTTAAAAACAGAGCAATCCTTTTTTTCATATACATTCTCCTAATATAGTTTATATTATTTTATAAGTATAACCCTATTTCCTTAATACCACAACAGTTGTGATAAAGGTTTTATTCACTTCATCGTATTCCCAGGAATAATCGCCGTCATATTTTTCCAAAACTTTTTTTACACTTTTAATTCCCAGCCCGTGAAAGCGCTTGTTATCTTTTGTTGTTTTTAAAACCTCGCCTTTAGACACAGGCTTTTCGTCGCAACTGTTTTTTACTACGATAACATCATAAGTATTTCTATAATCTGTTGTGAACTCTATATTTTTGTCTTTGGATTTTTCAGCCGACTCAACAGCATTATCAAGAATATTGCTTAATATCGTTACTAAATCATACATTTCTACGCTTTTTAGGTTGCTCAAACGCACATCATACGTAAAATTTATTTTTTTCATTTCGCACTGTGCGATATATTTATTCAGAATAACATCAAGATGATGATTCCCGCTTGTGGCAAGGGCACTGTAATTTTCCAAATTGTCTGTCAGCTTTTCCAGATACGCATTAATTTCATCATTATCGGTAAGATTTTTTATTGCAGATAAATGTTTTTTGGCATCATGAGCATAAAGCATTAAATTATTGTTCTGATACTCTAAGAGCTCATAATATTTATTATCGCTTTCTCTTTCTTGTGTTATTATTTTCAGCTCTTCGAGTTCTTGCTCCTTAATACTTGCTTGCTGCTGATAAATGCAAATAACAATAATTGATATTAACATAATAAATCCGGTGACAGCTAACATCAGTTTAAAAGAATTCGACAACTGGAGATTAGTTCCAATAAGAACAAAAACACCACTATTTATAAAAATTGATACAAGAAGAGCTATAAAAACGGTACTGTTTTTTCTGAATTTTGTTTTACTGAATATAGAAACAAGAACCTTTATTGAAAAGAAAAGTATACTCTTTGAGCAAACTATCAAAATCATATACGAATAAGGGTTTTCGGTAAAGAACATCAGGTTTTCTTTAGTTATAACCGAAAGCAAGGAAACAGTAGCATATTCACTGGCTGTAACTAAACCTACAAATATTAAGGCAATCCATAAAGATAGGTTGTTTTTTTGCTTGTATAAAACTCTGCCAAACAAGAACTGAAAAGTAAACAAAGCTCCGCAATTAATTAAAAAATTATAATCAAAACCAAGGTTTATTGCCCCCATAACCAGATAGCCTGCTGTAATAATTATAAAATTCTTCCATCTCTTTTTTGAAGGCTTCAGTCCTTCATACATAACAAAAGTAATCAGGCCTTCAATTATTTGTAATATATAGTGTAGTAATGTTGTACTCATTTATTTTCCTCTCAAATAATTAAACCAATATTTTCTGAAATCCGCCTGCTTACGAGTAGCAATTGAAATTCTTTCATCATTTACATATATCTCCGTATAGGAATACTTTGTTACATAATGCAAATTGATTATAAAGCTATTATGAACAAGATAAAAATATGTCTGTGGGAGTTTTTCTGACCAACCATCCCAGCTTTCACTTGTTTCGTAAGTCTTATCCTTGGTAACAACGTAAATCCTGCGATTTTCTCTTTTAACATAGCAAATATCATTGACGTATAGCTTAATATGGTCATTGCTTTCTTTTATAAAAATTTCTGTAAGATTTGTATTTAAATAATCCAATGCCTTGTCCAAGCCTGAATACACACGTTCTTGGTTTAACGGTTTATTAAAAAATCTGAATACTCTTAAATCCATAGCATCATCTTGAAATTCATTATAATCAGTAACAAAAAATATAATTATATTTTTATTTCGTGTTTTCAGTTCCTGAGCAACCTGTAAGCCATTGTACTCACTCATTTGAATATCTAAAAAAGCCAAATCAAACACATCTTTGCTATCTATAACAGACTTAGCTGAGGTTGTGGAAATGATTTCGTATTTTACCATTCTATCTTTAAGATACGTATTTATCATTATAGTAAGCTGATCTAAAAAAGCTTTATCATCATCACATAACAAAACCTTCAAAACAACACCACCTTTATAACTATAATCATATATTAACATCACAAATTAAGTTAGTCAATTAATGTGTAATTATAACATTTTCACATCCAAAGTATTATTATTTTACAAAACGCAAGAAAAAAGCTGCAAAATGCAAGAAACGGATAGCGAGAACAACTCAACTATCCGTTTATTATTAATCTGCTTTTATTTTTGCTTCTTTGCCATCTTTAAGAAGCTGTTTAAGCGTATCTGCATCATCATTTTTCATTGCATCACTGTACTTCTGAAGCTCAGCAATAATGTTATCCAGCTCAAATATAAGGTTGTCCTTGTTATCAAGGAAAAGCTCTGTCCACATATTTTCGTTAAGATATGCAACACGGGTTAAATCCTTATAGCTACCGGCTGAAATACCTTTTCTTTCAAGAGCCGAAGGACTCTTTACAAAAGCATTTGAAACAACGTGCGCAAGCTGAGAAGTAAATGCAATCAGCTTATCATGCTTTTGAGGAGTCATTACAGATACTCGACCAAAGCCTAACTGCATAATAACCTCTCTGGCATTTGCAAGAGTTAAAATATCTTCATTTTCCTTTGGCGTCAAAACAAATGGTGCATTATAAAACATAGTATCCTTTGAATTTTCGAACCCGGAAAATTGTGTACCTGCCATTGGATGACCACCAACAAAAGAGAAATTATGTTTTTCAGCAATTTCAAAGCATTTCTCGCAAACAGAACGTTTAACACCTGCACAATCAATTACAGTTGCTCCATCTTTAAAAACTGAAGCGAATTTTTCAACAAACTCAATTACCGCTTCAGGGTAAAGAGGAATAAAAATATAATCGCAGCAAGCTATTCTTTTTTCCGTTAATTCACCATCAATACTTTTTTCAGAAACTGCATTTTTAATTGTATTGGAATCTATATCATAACCATAAACTTTGAATTTTGTGTTTTTCTTTGCAGATTTCGCAATGGAGCCACCAATAAGCCCAAGACCAACAATACCAATATTCATAATAATTCCTCCTTGGAATCTAAAATTACTTATATAAATAAAAACCCCTTGCAGTGATTATACTGCAAGGGAAAATAAACGACTAAAAACAGCAGCACAAATCACTATTACTTATTTAACTAAGTAATAGTAATAATAGTATGTAGCTACATTAAACTGCTTCATAACCGTTATTCCTTTCATTTTTCTAAATAGTAGCACTAAATTTTTTATTTGTCAAGATATTTATATTCAAATAATTTCAAGGAATTATTTGAATATAAAATAAAAAAGTCGAAGAAAAACTTCGACTTTGGTTCATATACCCTGAAAACTGAATAAAGAGAAAGCGAAGAAACAAACGAAATGGTCAAGCCCTCGACCTATTAGTACTGCTTAGCTGAACACGTCACCGTGCTTACACACGCAGCCTATCAA
>JAZPXQ010000014.1:0-31652 GCA_045543695.1 Acutalibacteraceae bacterium
TATCTAAAACTAAATACATTAATTAACTTAGTTTTAGGATAAAAGTATTTAGAAAATCAAAGTAATTTCTTCTATAACTTTTACAATTATCGTGCGCAGCACCCGACACTCCTAACTACACACCCCTAACTCCTCACTTAAATAGAAATATTCGCATCAATATACCTTGACGCCACAGCTGCCATAGCCTCGCTGTTTTTAATTACCTCTGCAAAGCGTTTGGGTACTTCAACGGTTTTGCCTGTCTGAACAAGGATTCTCTCCCCGTTAACAGCCACAAAGCGCTCTGTGTCATTTCTTGACTGCTTGGGAATGAACACACTCACAAGCTCCTCGTTAGATTTTTTTGTCTGATTATTTTTATTAGCCATAATAAATTTCCTTTCGTAAATTAAGCTTCCGGTCACCAGTCGCCAGTCGCCGGTTATGTAACATATACTTTCTTTTTCTATTTTTATTTAAGATTCAGGTTCAAGTAAATTCAAAACAATGCAGTTACTGTATCAAAACCGGCAGCTGACAGCTGGTAGCTGGCGACTGGTTGCTAATTTTTAGTTTTCTTCAGCAGTTGCGCTGAAGGTAGAGCCACTTTCAATTCTTACAAGGTATTCCTCAACAAGACGTTTAGCAGTTTTAAGACCCTTCCAGCCAATAGATGAGCGCTGGTTAAGGGGGTCATTGCCATAGCCCTTCTGTTTTACAATGTGCTCTACGCCACCACCTGTAACGCTTGTTACACCGTAGGCATCTGCACCAATAATAAGTGTTGCAAACACTGCAGGTGCATCGCCATCCTTCCAGATTTTAGCTTCGGTGCTTTCCACAAAACGCACACCACCAAGACAACCGATTTCACCATTGAGCATATTTTCGGGTGTAGCATATTTCTGCACCTCCATCCACTGGTTACCTGCCTCCTGCATAAGGTCATAGGCAACATAGGGGTGAATAATACCCACATAATAACCATCAATTTTAGGAGCATTCATAGCTTTAAGCTCAGCAGCAGCCTTGAAAACATCCTTAACACGAAGAAGAGCTGTAGAGTCAATATCCCCTCTAGATGTAACCTCTGTTTCAACGCCATTTGCCACCTTGGGACAGTAAAGCACGTTAGTACCACCAACAATTTCGTTACGTACAATGGTATCCATTGTAAGCCCTGCCTGGGACGCAAGCTGCTTTGTGGCCTCAACAATAGTGTTATCAACAGCTGTAAGCTCAAGCATATCAGTCTGCTCAATGTAGTCACCGTACTGTTCAACAGTGGCACTTACAGCAGATACATTAAGCTTGTTACCTGTTGGTGTAACACCTTCTGTAAGAGGGGTAAGAGCCTTTGGAAGAGAAGAAAATTTTCTGAATTCAATAATCTTACCCCCATTTTTTGGAATATCACGCTTCTGACCGAACTGATCGTGAACAAGGTAGGGTGAAGCAAGAGTAATAAGTGTTTTGTCATAAAAGGTTTTCATTTCTGCAGAAAGGCTTTCAGATGTAGTAGAGTTAACAACATCACCTGCTGCAAAAAGCTGAATATTAAGTTCCTTCATAAATAATCCTTTCCGAAAACGGAGCAACCTCAGAACCTGATATTTGCACCGTTCTCTACCTGTTTAAGTATTTTCAAAATATCCTTTGAGGTAAGAGCATTAACATCAACTGCTGTCATAACAGCACTTTCGGAGGAAATACCGTTTTCAAGGGGACGTCTGCCCTTGGCTTCGATATTTTTAACCACCTGCTCACGAACCTTGTCGGCTGTGTAAGCCATAGCGCCCGAAAGAATTTCGTCCTTGTGGACGGTTTCGTAAGCTGCTTTAAGAGGTGCGCCCGAAAGTACAAGCTGTGCAAAAAGCCCTGAGGAACGAAGCTCATTTCTTAAATCGAAATCGGGATATGCTTCTTTTACTCCCTCGCTTTCATTAAGCCAGCTTGCAATTCTGCTTCTTAAACGATTTTCTCTTTCAGAAACAAAGTCATTGTCTTCAGCATCTTCTTCGATAACATTTTCATCCATAATACCTGCCTCATCATCAAGACCCTCAGACCTGTTGCCTTCGTTTGTTTCGCTTTGCGCCTGTATTCCACATTTCACCAAAAGCTTGTCCTCCTCACCCTCTGTAAGACCGTATTTTTGCATAAGGGTGTTAAGGGTGGGAGAAACCTTGGCTTTGTAATCCTCTAAAAGCTTGGTTTCCTTAAAGCGCTTGTCAATAATGCTCTGTGTTTTCTTTGTGAACTGATCCTTGAATTTTCCGTTTATAAGCTCCGAAAATTCCTTTTCCAGATTCACATTTTCTGTACTGCTCTGCCCGGCGTCGGCAGTCCTTTCGCCCGTTTCCCCGTTACTGCTCCGGGCTACCTCATTGCCAAAAAGCTGTAAATCGGGAGTGTACATAAGTTTTTCCATAAAAAATTTCCTTTCTCATCGTCTTTCCAAAGTGTCAGATACCAGCTACCAGTTACCAGTCGCCAGATACCAGATGCCAGATACCAGATGCCAGTCGCCAGAGCTGTTACTGTATCTTTAAAATTAAAGTTTTCGTCAACCTTTTTCAAAAGGTTGTGGGGTTTGGGGCAAAGCCCCATTTTTCCCTCAAAAGCGCAGGAAGGTAAAAAAACAGTCCGGTGTGACTGTTTTTTGCAGGAAACCCTCGCCGGGGGTTTCCTGTCGTCACACAGTGGCGATTTATTTAGCCACCAGCTGCCAGATGCCAGATGCCAGATGCCAGCTTGTAAAAGTATCGCGAAGCCTCATTTCGCATTCCGCATTTCGCATTTACATAGCCTCTCCTGCAATTTTGTTTATAACGTTAGCTTTTCCCTCAAACTCCATCATAGAAAGCGCCGAAAGTGCCTGAGCACGCATTTCCGGGTTGAAGAAGCCTGCGTTGTAAAGCTGTAAAGCAAGCTCATTCTGACTTATTCTTGTAAATGGCGTAGCTGTCTGTGCGCTGACCTTAATATCAAAAATCGGCTGTCGCATCCCCATTTCCATACCGAAAGCAACACCTTGATTTCTTGCAATAATGCCTGAATTATCATAGGAAATAAACTCCTGCTGACCATTGGGTGCGAGTATACGGAAAAAGCGTGGCTCGTCGTAAAACTGACGTATAAGCTCAACAGCAAGAGCGTTAAGCTCTGAAAAGGCTCTGTAGCCACCCTTGACCATATCACGTGTAAGCTTGCCACCTGCCTCCTGCAGGGCTGCAATAGCAGAAGCAGCTGTAACGCCACTGGATACACCACCCTGGGAGAAATCACGGTTACCACTTGTTTCCTTGAGCTCATCAATTTTGTTATTGAGAATACCCAAGTAAATTTCAGGAATACCCGATATTTTAATTTCCCTTATGCTGTCCTCACCCAAATTACTGCCCGAAACGTGAACAAAGCTGTTGGACCAGTCAGCAAATTCCTCCTCATTGACTGCACCGGCAGAGTTAATGAAATAACGGGGCGTGGTAGCCATAGCAGCATTTTTCACAAGGGAATTGGAAAGTATATCAATCTGCTTCTGGGCATCCTTCATAATGTCTATGTAGCCGAAGCCACAAGGTGTACCCTCCTCCACAAAAAGGGTGTCAAACACAAATGGGTATTTACCGTGATCGTAAAAGCCCCTTTCACTGTAAGCAGGGTCATTCTCTGAAGCATACAGTAGCTCACCATTGCAGAATTTACAGTAATGAACAGTTTCCACACCGTTAAGAATTTTCTTGTAATAACGGTCAATTACTGCGCTTTTGTCCTTGGTATCAACATTATCGTCATAAACGTATTTTGCAATTTCAACTGTGGAATTACCCAGCTTGCCACTCATTTCAGGGTACATAGCAACAAGGGTTTCGTTGTCAATCAGCTCAACGTGAAAAATGTTTTTACTTTTCTGAATATCCTTAATTCCCGGCTCCCAGAACAGATTAAGAAGATCAACCTGTTTAATTTCAACATCACCCAAGCCATTGCTTTTAAGAGGATTCCAGAATATCCCGTAAACAGCTGTACCTGCTTTGAGCTTGTACCACCAGGCATCGCTGTAAATTTTTTCAAAGCTGTTTCGTTCAAATATAACGGGTAAAATTTGCGATAATACCTCGGCAGAGTCCCTGTCACTTTCCTCACGGGGCAAGCAGGTTACCTGTGGGAAATTGTCCATAGCATCAGCGTGCTTGTTGGCAATGGAGTTAAACAGCCAGGCAGATGCGTTTTCTGTTCCCCTGCTACCGTTTAAGGTGTCCCAGTGACGAAGCCTGAACCACTGCTCATTTTCAACAATCCTTTGCTCAAGCACAGCTTTACCTTCCTTGTACTTTTTCAAGGTGTCAAAAGCCTTCTCCACGTCCTCCGAACCGATAATGCCGACTTTGCCGATAGCATCAATTTTTGTTTTTTCTTTTTCTATCTTTTCTTTTTTCAATTTGCCACTCCTTAATCAATAATTCCACATTTAAATTAGCGATATATTTTGCTTTCACAAAATACGATATATTTCGCTACGCTCAATGCGATATGATATAAATCCTTATTATCTCGTGCCGTTAGGCACATATCGCACCAAAGGTATATCGCATTGTCAGATATATCGCAAATCCGTCAGGATTTATATCGCTGGGGCGTTCGCCCCAAATCCAACGGGTCATCTCCCAATACAAGATTTTCTTTTTTTACTCTGGGCTTAATAGGTCTTGCCATACACATATACCTGACCTCGTCAGCAATGTGATCCTCTCCCGTGGTGTCTAAATCCTCAGGATTAGACACACTGAAGGTCAGCTCGGGCATTGTGCGTATAAAGCCCTTGCAGGTGTTAAAGACATACAGCATAGGAATCCCCTTTTCATCAAAGGATAACCTGTAATGAACCTGCATCCATCCCGGGAGCCTTTTGTTGTCGCCTTTGTTGAAAAACACACCGTTTCTGTTGGCAGCCTCAATAATCGCCTCGCCTCTGGAAGCATCCCATATTGACGGGTCAGCAACACCTAAAATCTGTTTTCCCTTCAGCCAACGGTGCTCCCGTTCGATTTTTGCTATTTCAGAAAAAATCTTTTCAGGTGGCCACTTAACCCCCTCGTTGTTAGTCTTGGTGCAACCGTAAAGCTCCAGTATTCTGTAAAGACGTCCATCATAATCCACAGCCCACCAGGCACAGGAAAAGGGCTTTGCGTACCCAAAGTCAAAGGAACGGTAAATCACCCAGTCACGGGGGATTTCAAAGGGCTCAATAACGTGGGTAAACTCCCCGTCCTTATAGTGGGTGGGCAAATCCCTGAACTCCTCAAAAAACTGTCCGTCAAAAATATCCCAGTTACCAAAGCGGTGAGCCTGTCGCAGCTTTTCGGGAAGTGAATCAAGCACCTTCACATATTCGGGGTTGGAGTTCATAAGAACAGTGTTGTCGTCAATAGTGGCAGGAATAAAAATATAGTCATCAGGGTCCTCATTTTCCTCGTACCTGCCTTTTACAAAAAGCCGTTTAAACCAATTGTGCCCCACCCCACCCGGGTTACCTGTAAAATACATTCGGGGCTTAAAATCCTCACGGGTTGTTCTGTTGCAGGTGGTAAGAAATTGAATTTGCGAAAAGGTAAAATGGGTACATTCTTCAACGCCGATAACATCGTATTCCTGCCCCTGATACTGATAAATATCGTTTTCGGTGTCGCAGTACCCAAGACGGATTCGTGAACCATTGGGAAAAATAAACGCCCGTTCATCACGTTTATGTTTTGCAATTCCGTTCAGCTGTGCCAACATAGGCAAAAGGTGGTTTTCACGAAGCTCAGGTAAGGTCTTACGAAGCAGTAAAAGCTTCAATTCTCTGTACTCAAGCGCCAATAAAATAAACTTGGTTCTTAATGCCCAGGACTTTCCCCCACCACGAGCCCCTCCATAGCCAATAAACCTGTTTCTACACTCAAAAAACTTTTTCTGCTTTTCATTAGGTGGTGAAATTATAAGTTCTTTCATAGAGTTCCTTTCTTGTAAAGATGCCGGATGCCGGTTTAGCAGTTAGCAGTTAGCAGTTAGCAGTTAGCAAATAGCAGTTAGCAAATAGCAAATAGCAAATAGCAAATAGTGAATAGTGAATAGTGAATAGTGAATAGCATTTAGTGGCTATAAAAGTTAAAAGTTCGCAGGAAGTCAATATAGTTGCTCTATCTTACTGTATCCTGTGGTATAGGCGAGCCTATACCTTACGCTTACTACACTTACCTACACACTTACTTAAACAAAATCACCCGTAAGGCACTGGCTCGCCTGTGCCCTGCAACCGGTTTAGCAGTTAGCAAATAGCAAATAGCGAATAGCATTTAGTGGCTATAAAAGTTAAAAGTTAAAAATTACCTTTTACCAATATATAAAAGCATTGCGAAGCCTATCCCTCTTTTTTTACGAATGTAAAAAAGGAGGGGGGACCACGTCAGTGGTGGGTGGTACAAAACGCAAAGTGCAAAGTGCAAAATTCGGAATTCGGAATTCGAAATGAAAAGCACCCGTAAGGCACTGGCTTGCCTGCGCCCTACCACCTAGCCACCAGTCGCCGGTTTAGCAGTTAGCAAATAGCAGTTAGCAAATAGCAGTTAGCAAATAGCAAATAGCAAATAGTGAATAGTGAATAGCATTTAGTGGCTATAAAAGTTAAAAGTTCGCAGGAAGTAAATATAGTTGCTCTATCTTACTGTATCCTGTGGTATAGGCAAGCCTATACCTTACGCTTACTACACTTACCTACACACTTACTTAAACAAAATCACCCGTAAGGCACTGGCTTGCCTGTGCCCTACCACCGGTTTAGCAGTTAGCAAATAGCAGTTAGCAAATAGCAGTTAGCAAATAGCAGTTAGCAAATAGCAAATAGCAAATAGTGAATAGTGAATAGCATTTAGTGGGTATGAAAGTTAAAAGTTAAAAGTTAGTGGTTAGTGCTTAGCGAATAGCAAATAGCGAATAGCATTTAGTGGCTATAAAAGTTAAAAATTACCTTTTGCCAATATGTAAAAGCATTGCGAAGCCTCATTTCGAATTTCTAATTCCAAATTCCTCATTCCTCACTCCACACTCCTCACTCCCCACTCCTCACTCCCCACTCCTCACTTATTTGCTGAATCTCTCAATCTCTTGCTCAAAGCGAATAATAATCCCCTCATCACAGCCACCAAAACCGTCATACTCGCTTAAAAGCTCATACAATTCTTTAAGAGCACCCACACTTTCTTTTAGGAATTTGGCATCCACCTCAGGCTTGCCACTCTTTTTAAAATTCTTCCGAGCCTTTTTTATAATGTCGTCAATTAAAGCACTCATATTCTCCGTAGCCGAAGAAACACATTTCAGGGTTTTGTCCCCCTTTTTATCATTTTTGTTGTTATTTTTAATTTCTGATTCTATTTTCCTTCCACCTCAGTTCGATTTAGTCGCCAGTCGCTAGATGCCAGTCTCCAGCACTCCTCATTCCTCATTCCACACTCCACACTCCACACTCCTCACTCCTCACTCCACACTCCTCACTCCTCACTCCTCACTCCACACTCCTCACTCCACACTCCTCACTCCACACTCCACACTCCTCACTCCACACTCCTCACTCCACACTCCTCACTCCTCACTCACCTGAGCCCTCTCTCATAGAGCTCATTGACCCTTTTATAATGAATACATTTCTTACCACAATCTGAGCTACACACACCTGTTTCAAACATCATCTTTTCTCTGTTGTTTTTAAAAAAATGCCTATCAACGGTTCCGTTTATAATACCCTCACAAGCGATATAATCGCTTCCTTCGCCTTTATAAAAAGGACACTCAATAACATTTTCAATAAATTTTGGCATACGCCCCTCCTTGCTCGAACGTTTGTTCGTTTTGTTTGTGCATATTATAGCCCATCTAAATTTACTTTGCAACCCACAAACGAACATTTGTTTATATGCACAAATTTCCAGCGTTAAATACTATCAAGTTTGACAATCTTTCAAAAAAGTAAAATTTTTTGTGACTTTTCAACGTATATCGACATATAGTAATCATCAAGTTTTTTTCTGAGAGGGTTGCAAAGCACATAAAATGATGCTAAAATAAGAACATATGTTCATATGGTTCAACACTCTCGCCTAAACGCTTATCCTGATTTCTGATTTTTTTCCTGTTTTCTAATTTCTCACTCCCCACTCTGCCAATCGCTAGCGTTCGCTTCCGTTCGTTGCCAATATAAATATAAAAATAAAAAAAATATAAAATAAATACAAAAATAGTAGTAAAAAAAGATACGATAGAAGGATAAGTAAAAATATAGGAACGAAATAGTTTTTGTGCCGATTTTTTTGCTTGTTTTTCGGTGAAGTTTTGAACACTGATTCTACAATCTTTGAACATTTTGTTTTCCCGTTTCATTCCCGTTTCAACAAATAACTGACAATAACCGGTAAAATTTTTAATTTACATAACAAGGAGATTATATCTATGAAAAGAAAAAGCTTTTTAGTATATTTCGATTGGGAAGCACCCTTATCTGAATTATCAAACGAGGAACTAGGTGAGCTTTTCAGAGCTATGTTTATTTATGCAAAGAAGGGGGAGCTTATTGAATTAGAGCACCGTTCACTGAAATTAGTGTTTGGTTTTATTCAAAGTGCTATTGACCGTGACAAAGCAGCCTATAATGAAAGATGCAAAATCAACGCAGAAAATGCTGCAAAAGGAGGTAAAAAGAAAGCAGAAAATGCAAAAGGAGCCAATATGAGCTATGAACAGCTAATTGACTCACTCCACCGTACTGAATAAAAAAACAGCGATTCCCTTTAATACCCTTCTGCTTTTACAGATAGGTACGGGAATCGCCATTTATAATTACTATTTACTTATTAATACAACAAAGAAAGCTAATTGACGTGTGATGGATTACAACACCCCATTCGCCTTCAAGCTCTCATCGCCACAAAAGATAAAAAATCAATTTGCAATCGTATAAATATATGGCAGTCTTGCCTTGCAGAAGGAAGAAAACACCATAACACTCTCATATCCCATATCCCTTTTGGGTAAAAAGAAAATTTGTGAGCGTTTTGTCATCAAAACAAAATATTCGGGTGTCTCTACAATTTTTTTCAAAAACTCATATCTTATTGAGCTCTCCTGAATACTCATATTATTTTCATATTTCTCATAAAAATATTCATCATAAAGTCCAAAAGTAACATTATAAGGACAACCTACGCCATTCGCACGTGAAAATACTTTCGGGTAAATTTTCTTTTTGGTATAATTATAATAAAGCGAACCCAAAAGAGCGAAAATTACAAAAATAAATGCCGGAAACTGAATATCCTTCACAAAATCAAGATAAGCACTTACCCCTATACCTATCAGGCAAACGCTACATAGAATACCCTGAATAATTTTCATCTGCTTCAGCTGTTCGTCTACGCAGTGTTCTGCAAAAAGCAGACCCATTTTTTCATTTTCTATATTGTCATAAACAGTTCTGAACTCTATATTCATTTTCTCACCCCGGATTAATATAGTTTTTAATATAATAACATACCATAAAACAAAATTCAATTCATAAATAAGCTACCGGTTGCCAGCTACCGGTTTAGCAGTTAGCAGTTAGCAGTTAGCAATTAGCAAATAGCAGTTAGTGGGTAGAAAGTTAAAAGTTAAAAGTTAAAATTTAAAATTTAAAAGTTGAAAGTTAAAAGTTAAAAATTACCTTTTGCCAATATGTAAAAGCATTGCGAAGCTTCATTCCGCATTTCGCATTCCGCATTCCGCATTCCGCACTCCCTTCCCTCCCCTACAAACAAAAAAAGAGGACGGAAAAAATCCGTCCTCTGAAGCAATTAAAGTTAAATTATTTGATTTCAACTTTTGCGCCAGCTTCTTCGAGCTTAGCTTTAGCTGCTTCTGCATCATCTTTAGAGATGCCTTCTTTAAGAGTTGCGGGAGCACCGTCAACCTTAGCTTTTGCTTCTGCAAGGCCAAGACCTGTGAGCTCACGAACAACCTTGATAACAGCAATTTTGTTTGCGCCGATTTCAGCGAGAACAACATCAAATTCTGTTTTCTCTTCAGCTGCAGCTGCTGCTTCTGTGGGAGCTGCTACTGCAACTGCTGCTGCAGCAGAAACGCCGAATTCTTCTTCTACAGCGTGTACGAGTTCGGAGAGCTCGAGAACTGTAAGTACTTTTAATTCTTCAATAATAGCAGTAATCTTTTCAGATGCCATTTTAATTTCCTCCAATTATTTAGCTTTTAAGCATTAGATTTTTTTGTTTTAAATTAACGATTGATGCAGCAATTATTCAGCTGCTGCTTCTGCTGTGGCTTCGCCACCTTCGCTTTTATCAACAATAGCCTGAACTGCACGAGCAAATGCAGAAATGGGAGCGTTGAAAGCGTTGCAAACAGTAGCAAGCAAAATTTCTCTTGAGGGAAGCTTTGCGAGACTGTCGATTTTTTCAAGACTGATAACCTCACCATCAAGGAAACCACTCTTAACATTGAAGTCTTTGTGAGTACCTGCGAACTTACAAAGGATTCTTGCAGCAGCAACATAATCATCCTTAGATGTTGCAAGAGCTGTAGTACCTGCGAGGCACTCTGAAAGGCCTTCGAGATTAGTGTCCTTAATAGCAAGCTCGATCATTGTGTTTTTAGTAACAGTATACTCAACACCTGCTTCACGGAGCTCCTTACGGAGAGCTGTGTCGTCAGCAACATTGATACCCTTGTAATCAACGATAACACCTGCACATGCACCCTGAAGTCTCTCAGCGATTGCAGCAACCTCTGCTTTTTTTGCTTCTAAAATTTTAGCACTTGGCAAACTAATTCACCTCCGAATAAATTAATTCATTGCCTTTTTGCCAGTTGAAAAGCCCTTCCCGCATAGCACGAGAAGGGCATAAAAACTCAATAAAAACTATCAAGAATTAATGCATTCCTCGGCAGGCGGTCGAACCATTAAACAAAATTGCACCTGCTGTCTTTAGAACAGCACAAGTAATATAACACACTTATTAAAGTATGTCAAGTATTTTTTATTCTTCTACAGAAGCACCTGTAGCAAGCTTAGCAGCATTAACACGAACACCGGGGCCCATTGTTGAAGCTACAACACATGAACGGATGTAAGTACCTTTTGTTGCTGCGGGTTTAGCCTTGATAACAGCATCAAGAAGAGTCATTGCGTTTTCAGCAAGCTTTGCGCCACCAAAGGAAGCTTTACCAATGGGGCAGTGAATGATGTTTGTTTTGTCAAGACGGTACTCGATTTTACCTGCTTTAGCTTCTTCAACAGCCTTAGCAGCATCGGGAGTAACAGTACCAGCCTTGGGAGAGGGCATAAGACCTCTGGGACCAAGAACCTTACCGAGACGACCAACAACACCCATCATATCGGGAGTAGCGATACAAACGTCGAAGTCCATAAAGCCACCCTGAATCTTCTCAAGAAGATCCATATCGCCAACGATGTCAGCACCTGCAGCTTCAGCAGCCTTAGCAGCATCACCCTTTGCGAAAACAGCAACACGTACTTTTTTACCTGTACCGTTGGGAAGGATAACTGCGCCTCTAACCTGCTGGTCAGCATGACGTGAGTCAACACCAAGACGAATATGCATTTCAATAGTTTCGTCAAACTTAGCGCTTGCAGTTTTTGCAGCAAGCTCGAGAGCTTCGTCAATTTCGTAGAGCTTTGCTTTGTCTACGAGCTTAGCGCTCTCAACATATTTTTTACCATGTTTCATAATTACAATTCCTCCGTAATCAATCAACAACAGTAACGCCCATGCTACGAGCTGTACCGGCAATCATAGAGATAGCGGTATCAATGTTAGCAGCATTAAGATCGGGCATTTTCTGCTCTGCGATTTTTCTAACTTGTTCTGTGGTAATTGTTGCAACCTTAGTTTTGTTTGGCACACCTGAACCGCTCTCAATACCGCAAGCTTTCTTAATAAGAACAGCAGCGGGGGGAGTCTTTGTAATAAAAGTAAAAGAACGATCGGCATAAACAGTGATTACAACGGGAATAATGAGACCCATATCATTTTTTGTTCTCTCATTAAATTCCTTTGTGAATGCCATGATGTTTACACCATGCTGACCTAAAGCAGGGCCAACAGGGGGTGCCGGGGTTGCTTTACCGGCGGGAATTTGCAATTTGATGAAACCTACAACCTTTTGAGCCATTTTTTGCACCTCCAAAATTCGTGGTATGGCGGAATAAGAGCTCGCCTTACTCCTCCCACACGCAACATAAAAATATGTCGCATATAACAGAGTACATTGCCTCTGATTACCAAATTAACTGCGATTAATCAATCGCTTTTTTTACCTGATTGAGCGGGAGCTCAACAGGAGCTTCTTTACCCATAAATGAAACAATAACACAAACTGTTCCGTTAGCAATATCGATGCTTTCAACAACACCGGAGTTACCTTCCATAAGTCCTTCGGTAATGGTAACAAGGTCACCCTCACTGAACTGAACCTCAGTAACTGTGTTGATAATGTTGTCTTCGCCCTCAGCAGCCTTTTCAAGTCCTAAGCTTTCAACCTCTTTTTGTGTAAGGGGAACAGGACGACCATCGGGGCCAACAAAGCCTGTAACACCGGTAGTATAACGGATAGCGTGCCAAGTTTCATCGGGAACCTTGAGGACGTTTTCTTCGCCCTCTTTATCGCTGGGTTCAACAGCAAGCTTAACAACAACATAACCGGGGAATATTTTGCGTTCTACTTCGACTGTTTTGTCATTTTTAACCTCAACAACCTTTTCGAGCGGAATATTAACACCAAGGATTTTGTCGTGCATCTTACGGTTTTCAACGATTTTACCGATATTTTCGGCAACCTTATTCTCGTAGCCGGAATAAGTGTGAATAATAAACCATCTTGATTCGCCTGACATAGTATACCTCCGAATTATACTTTAGTAAAGAATCGGATTATTCCTTTTCAGTCGTTTTTTCTGTTTCTTCCTCGTCTGCGTGGTCATGACCTTCGTGGTCATCTTCTTTGTCATCAGCCTTTTCAGTGGTTGTTTCTGTAACATTAACCTTGTCAGCAAGCTTGTCAAGACCTGTTACAGCACCTGAAACTGCGAAGTCGATGAGCCAGATACCAGCACCAATAACAAGAATAGCAGCAAGAACAATACCTGTGCTCTTAATAACCATCTTGCGACCGGGCCAAACAATTTTCTTTGTTTCACCTTTAAGGTCTTTAAAGAATTTAGCTATTCCTTTGCCGATTTTTACAAAGAAATTACCAACACTCTTTGCAGGATTAGTTTTCTTTTCAGCTTTAGAGGTATCTTCCTTTTTGACGGTTTTCTTTTCGTCTGCCATGGTTGCTACCTCCTTACTTTGTTTCTCTGTGGAGAGTGTGTTTCTTGCAGAATCTGCAGTACTTTTTCATCTCCAACCTGTCGGGGTTGTTTTTCTTTTCCTTCATAGTGTTGTAATTACGCTGTTTACATTCTGTGCAGGAAAGTGTGATTTTAACTCTCATAACGGCACCTCCAATTTTTGATTAGCCTCCCTCTCGCCGGTGAAAAGGGCGTATCCCATTTCTAGCCGAGAAAGCCTTGTGAGCGTCAGAACAACTGCTTACAGCCCTGTTGTTCTAAAATCAGGACGCAAAAAAAGAACCCTCTTTGAGAGGTATCGAAATTATAGCACAGTTGTATAAATATGTCAACTGTTTTTTATTTAAAATTACATATTTTGATTTTCAGATTAAAAGCATTAATTTTTGAGCGCTGCGAACAGGGTTACCAGCCACCAGATACCAGTGAGGAATGAGGAGTGTGGAGTGTGGAGTGAAGGGGAAGCTTCGCTTCCGAACATTAAAGATAATTAGTCGCCAGCCTCCAGCCACCAGTATGTAAAAGTATCGCGAAGCTTCATTCCGAATTCCGAATTTCGAATTCCGAATTCCGAATTCCACACTTAAAAATCCAACCCCCTGCCATACGGACAAGGGGTAGGATTTTTTGGAAAGAGAAAATGAAATTTTTTAAAGCAATTAATGTCTATGGCTATTTTATACCACATCAATATTGCAACATTTTCACAACTTTATGAACAAATTGTAAATAAAATTTAGAGGCTGGCTACCTGATGCCTGATGCCGGACGCCAGTGAGGAATGAGGAGTGTGGAGTGTGGAGTGAAAGGGAAGCTTCGCTTCCGAAAATTAAAAATATTTAGATACCAGATACCAGATGCCGGTATGTAAAAGTATTGCGAAGCCTATCCCTCTTTTTTCTGCCAGGCAGAAAAAAGAGGGATAATTGTTGCACTATCTTTACTCCTTGCGAACTAACTTTGCGCTTTGCACTTTGCAATTTGCACTTTGCGTTTTGCATTTTGCATTTTGCATTTTGCATTTCGCATTTCGAATTCCGAATTCCGAATTCCGAATTCCGAATTTTACTTTACACTTTGCACTACTTTATGGTATTATATATACATTATATATAAACCCAAAAGGAAGATTTTATGGACATTTTAAAAACACTACAACAAGAGTTCTCCGTCACTGAACACCACATAAAAAATATTGTGGATTTAATTGACGACGGAAACACAATCCCATTTATTGCCCGTTACCGTAAGGAAATGACAGGCTCCTGCGATGACCAGAAGCTCCGTGATATCAATGACCGTCTTACCTACCTTCGTAACCTTGAAAAGCGTAAGGAGGAGGTTCTTTCCTCTATTGAAGAACAAGGAAAGCTCACAGAAGAAATCAGCCAGGCTGTTGCAAATGCAGTTACCCTTGCAGAGGTAGAGGACATTTACCGTCCCTATAAGCAAAAAAGAAAAACAAGGGCAAGTGTTGCTAAAGAAAAAGGGCTTGAACCCTTGGCAGAGCTTCTTTTTTCCTTCACACTCAAGGGAGTTGACCTTCTTGAGGTTGCAAAGGACTATGTGGATGCAGAAAAGGGCGTTGAAACTCCCGAGGATGCTCTACAAGGCGCATCTGATATTATTGCAGAAATCATATCGGATGCTCCGGAAGCCAGAAAGGTTCTTAAAGATTTAATCGCAAAGCGTGGTGTTATTGAATCTGTTGCAAAAACAGAAGAAGACAGCGTTTATGCTATGTACTACGAGTACTCCGAGCCCGTTTCAAAAATCCCCTCTCACAGAATACTTGCTATTAACCGTGGTGAAAAAGAGGGCTTTTTAAAGGTAAGCGTTGGTGTAGAGGAAGAAACTGCATTAATGCTTCTTGATAAGCTCTTTATAAAAGATGGCAGCTCATCTACGGATTTTTGTCGTGAAGCAGCCAAGGACAGCTATTCCCGACTTATATTCCCCTCCCTCGAAAGGGAAACCCGTTCATCCCTTACCGAAAAGGCAGATGAACAGGCTATTAAGATGTTCGGCAGTAACTTAAAGCCCCTTCTTATGCAGCCACCAATTAAGAATAAAACCGTCCTTGCTGTTGACCCAGCTTACAGAACAGGCTGTAAATTAGCAGTAGTTGACGGTAATTCAAGAGTGCTTTACACAGGTGTAATTTACCCCACTCCACCACAGAACAAAACAGCAGAATCAGAAGCAAAGGTCCTTGAGCTTATAAGAAAATTCCACATTGACTGCATTTCCATTGGTAATGGCACTGCAAGTAAGGAAAGCGAAATTTTCATTGCAGACACTATTAAGAAAGCCCCCCACCCGGTTTCCTATATGGTGGTTAACGAAGCTGGCGCATCCGTTTATTCAGCTTCCAAATTGGGTGCAGAGGAATTTCCCGACTTTGACGTATCTGTCCGTTCTGCTGTTTCAATCGCACGTAGATTACAGGATCCCCTTTCCGAGCTTGTTAAGATTGAGCCTAAAAGCATTGGTGTTGGTCAGTATCAGCACGATGTTCCCCCTGCAAGGCTGGAGGAATCACTTTCAGGCGTTGTTGAGGACTGTGTAAACGCTGTTGGTGTTGACCTTAACACAGCCTCAGTATCACTGCTTAAATATATTTCAGGTGTTACAAGTGCAACTGCAAAAAACATTGTTGCATACCGTGAGGAAAACGGTGGCTTCAATGCCAGAACTGACCTTAAAAAGGTTAAAGGTCTCGGACCTAAGGCATACCAGCAATGTGCCGGCTTCCTTCGTATTCCCGGTGGCAAAACGCCCCTTGATAATACAGGTGTTCACCCCGAAAGCTACGATGCAGCTAAAAAGCTTCTTGACCTTTTCGGCTATTCACAAAAGGACGTTGCAGATAAAGGCGCCTCGGGCATCAGTGGCAAGGTACAGGAATACGGACTTCCAAAGGCAGCCGAGGAATGTGGCGTTGGCACACCTACACTTGTAGATATTATGGGTGAGCTTGAAAAGCCCGGACGTGATATTCGTGATGAGCTTCCCAAGCCCATGCTCCGTTCAGATATTATGGATATGAATGACCTTCGTGAGGGTATGGAGCTTACAGGCACTGTAAGAAATGTTATTGACTTTGGCGTATTTGTTGATATAGGCGTACACCAGGACGGTCTTGTTCACATTTCACAGATTTGCGACAAATTCATAAAACACCCATCAGAGGTTCTCAAGGTTGGCGAGGTTGTAAAGGTTAAAGTCCTCTCCGTAGACCCACAGAAAAAAAGAATTTCCTTGACTATGAAGGGAATATAAAGAAAAGACCAACACAGAAAAATCTGTGTTGGTCTTTTCTTTAGCTGCCAGTTGCCGGTTTAGCAGTTAGCAAATAGCAAATAGCAGTTAGTGGGTATGGAAGTTAAAAGTTAAAAATTACCTTTTGCCAATATGTAAAAGCATTGCGAAGCTTCATTTCGAATTTCTAATTCACATTCCGCATTCCGCATTCCTCACTCCTCACTCCTCACTCCTCACTAAAAAAACCACCTCTTTCGAGGTGGTTTTTTATCATTTTGCTTCAAATTCAGCATTAATTGTAATATCGCTGTCGGGCATAAGGAAATATCCGTCTGCACCAACTGAAACCTGAGTTCCGTCAGCCTTTGTTACAGTAATAGCTTTAAGCTTGTAGCCTGAAGCAGGAGTTGCTGTTACAACAACAGGCTCGTTAGCATTCATAATTGTATGCTCATAAACCTTTGTGTGAAGGTGAGTATTTGCAGGATTAACGGTAATTGTACCATTAGTGGGAGTACCTACAGTAATTGTTCTGTGAGCATCCTCACCTGTACCGGCATAATTTACAAACTCAAGATAAAATACTGTGTTGTATCTGATATTTGAATTTAAACCATTACACAAATAGTTGCAATAGCCTGTTTTGCCAACAAAGTTACTTACCTTATAGAAGTAAAGTGAAATAAGATTTGTAGGAATAGAAATATTCAAGCCCGAAAGAACAGAGTTCATAATCGGCACACAGTTAGTCATATCTGTTCCTGAATACTGACTGTAACGGTAACCGTTATCCTCAAACAAGCTTTCTATTGCTTTGCCTGTAAAATCATTTGTTGATGAAGCCTGAATTGCAACAGAATCGTCTCTGCCAACAAGAACACCTTTTACACCGGTTCCGCTTAAAGCATCATAGCAGGTTGCACTACTATTCTTAACAGCTACTCTTGCACAAGGATATCCGTTTTTCATTTTAACAAAAAGGTTAACTGATTTTACATCTTCCTTAATATCAGTTACAACGCCATTACTTGTTTTACTTGTCCAGTCAGTTCTCTGACCACGGGCAGCGTCTGCACAATCCATAAAATATGCTCTTTTTGCATTTTCAACTGTTGCAGCATCCTGCTGGAAAGCAAGGTCAAAGCTAAAGCTTGCTGTACCGTTTGTAAGGGTAACAGTCTTTGTGTTTGCTGCAGTATTGTTTGTCCAGAGAGTGTTATCATCGGGAAGGTATGAACCAAGAACTGCAGTATTGCCTGTCTTAACCAATGTTGTTTTCTGTCCTGTGTAAACCTCAAAGCTTCTGTTGGGAAGAGCTGAAGCTACTGTTGCAGGGTTAACTGTACCACCTATATTAAGTGTATATGCGCTGTTAAGCCATTTTTCAAATGCAGCAGCAAGAGTTGCGTTAGAAGTATCGTTATCAATTGTGCCGATTGTGATTTTCTTATTAGCATTATCTGCAGTAACCTTGTAGCCTGTGCTTGCCTGAGGAGCAATAACTACAAAACCAAGGTTCTTTGTACCGGGAGTAATAAGGTAATCCTCGTTATTTGCAACTACTGCATTTACAGCATAAATACCGGCTGCTTTAGGAGCCGTTGTGCTACCATTATAAGTAATTGTTGCAAGTGTTTTATAAGTTGCATCAGGAATTGTAGCTGCGCCCTTTGTGCTACCATCGTAAGCATAAATAGCAGACTCAAAGTTAATTGTGCTGTCTACAGGAATCTTACGCCCTTTATTATTGTCGTTTTCTTCTTTTAATACACCATTAACTACTTCCTGATAATCCTCGGGCTGAACATAGAAATCATCAAACCCTGCTCTAGCCTTAACTGCTTCGCACATTGATGCTGAATCAAAGGCAGTAAGCTTTTCATTAAGGAAAAGGGAAGCGTAATGTGAGTCAATAACATCAAATACACCATCACCGTCAGCATCACCATAAGTAACAAGAGTGTATTCAGCAACAGGTACATTACTGCTGTTAAAAACTTTTACACTGTCACCTGTACCGATATGAGTGTCAGGCTCGGTAAGAAGGTCACCATTGGAGCTATAGTATTCAATAGAATAGCCGGGTTTTTCCTGGAAATATGCGTCACCAACAGTTGCTGCTGCAGGAAGACCTACAATCATACTTTCGTAATCGCCGTATTCTTCATCAATAATTACATTTTTAAATGTCGGAACTGTACCATCATCCAACTGTTTAACCTTAACTAAACAGTCGTCACTTACATTCCAGTAAGTATCAGCAGTTGCTGCATTAACAGCAACAACAGTTACTACAGAAACAAGAACCAACAATAAAAGGATAGATAAAAACTTTTTCATAAATTTATCACCATTTTATCCTAAAAACGAGCATATTCTGAATTTAGTCGGAATATGCTCGTTTAGTTAATTAATCAATTGTTTGTGGAACTAATTCTAATTAGAAGATAGCTACATTAATTGTAACTGTTTCGTTGATACCACCGATAGTTGTACCTGCGTTAACAACGAGGGTGTATGTGCCATCTGCATTCTGGAAATCTGCAACATTTAAGCCTTTAACAGTGTCGCTTAACATAGCTGTTGCAGCAAGAACAAGACCTTCAATATCCTCTGAGGGAAGATTGAATTTTGCATTTGCAGCAAGAAGTTCAACTTCTTCACCGTTAACAACAACAGAAGCATTGTCAACCTTTGAGAGAACTTTATTTGCAAGAACGCTTACATCACAGATAACACCGATAATTCTTTCGATGTCTGCAGCACTGGAAGCGCTGATATGATCAGCATCCATATTTTTAAGAACATCAAGAGCCTGAGAAACCTTTAAGCTATTCAATGTTGCCATAGCTTCAGCTTTGTCGCCATTACCGAAGACTTCAACAATTGTGTTCTTCATACCAGCAGGAAGGTTTACGCTAACAGCAGCATTACCATCAACCTCTGCAAAGCTTACGTGTGCAGCAACCTTAGCTGAAAGCTCTTTAACCTTTTCGATGTGTCTTTCTTCGCCGTCAAGGTTGAAGTCGAATGTGAATACTTCCTCGTTACCTTCAGCATCAGTAACTACTGTGCTGTAGCTTCTGAGTGTAGCTACGTCCATATTTGCAACGTCTGTGAAGAAGCCTGTTGCAAAGTCAAAGATAAAGTCTTTAACTGCTGCTTTGTTGATTTTACCATCAGTTACAAGCTCGAAATCGCCAACCTTGATTGTTGAATCGCTGAAGTTGTCATCAAAGTAGCCTCTGATTTCTGTGTAAAGACCATCAAAAGAGTTTTCGTCAAAATTGAAGCCGTTTGCAATAAATTCACTTGCATTGAAGGCTGCAACTGCTTTACCGTCTTCAAATGTTACGGAAGCCATGCCAGAAAGACCAAGGTCAGCAAGAATGCCGTCAACATAGTCTACTGTATCTTCAATAGCATTCTCTTTCTCGATGTCACCGAAAACATCGAGGTTGAGAATAACTGTTTCTTTAATACCACCAATGGAAACTGCTGCGTCAACAGCAAGTGTGTATGTGCCGTCTTCGTTAGCGAAGTCTGCAACTGTAAGACCCTTGAGAGCAGGGTTAAGAGCTGCTGCAACTTCATTTACAAGAGCTTCGATTGAGGAAGCACCTTCAAGGTCAAATACCACATTGTCTGCAAGAACGTCATAAGCAACGCCATTTACAGTTGTTGAAGCAGAAACCTTGCTGAGAGCTTTGTTGATTACTGCGTCAAAGCCACAGATAAGGTCAACAATAGCCTGAATTTCTTTTGCAGAAGAAGCGCTGATGTGGTCTGCATCCATGCGTGCAAGAACTGAGAAAGCTTCTTCAATTGTAAGGCTGTCAAGTAATTCCTTTGCAGCCTGTGCATCACCTTCACCGAAGATTTCGATGATTGTGTTTCTCATACCTGCAGGAAGACCAACATTAACAACTGCATTGCCGTTAACAACTTCAAATGAAACATAATCTGCAACCTTAGCTGCAATAGCTTCTACTCTTGCTATATCAGCTTCTGTTCCTTCAAGAGCAAAGTCAAGGTCAAATGCGTGAGTTGTACCGTCTGCTTCAGTAACAACAGTGTTGAAGCTTCTGAGAACATTGTCTGCACCGATGTTGGAAGCATCTACGAAGAAGCCTTTAGCTGCTGCGAAGATGAAGCTCTTGAGAGCTGTTTTGTTAATAGCACCTGCTGTTACGATTTCGTAACCACCAACAACGATTGTTGATGTACCATAGTTATCATCGAAATAGCCTTTGATTTCTGTGTAAAGACCATCAATAGCATTTTCGTCGAATGTGAGGTTTGTAGCAAATTCACGAGCATTGAGAGCTGCTACTGCTCTGCCTGCGTCTTTATCGTAGGAAACAGAAGCAACGTTGCTAAGACCGAGGTCAGCAATGATACCTGAGAAATACTCAGCTGTTTCTTCGATAATTGTGGGAGTTTCAACTGCACCAAAAAGATCAACGTTAACAATAATTGTTTCTCTGATGTTCTTATATGCGAGTGCTACGTCAAATGTTGCTGTATAAATATCGCCATTTGCGAATGCGCTGATTTCAGTTCCTGCAACTGTTGTGTTGAGCATTGCACGAACACCGTTTACAAGATCAGCAATCTTATTGCCTGTATTTTCAACTACAAAATCTTTACCATTAAGAAGTGCTTCTGTCTTGCCGTTCATATCTGTAACATTAGCAACAGTTACTTCATCAAGAACCTTGTTAGCAACACCAACAAGCTGCATTGCAAGACCGAGAGCTCTGTTGATTTCGTCTGCAGAAGAAGCACTGATATCATCAACAGATACTAATGAAGCAAGCTCAAGAATCTGATCAACTGTAAGAGAATCAAATAATTCTTTAGCAGCTGCAACATCGCCTGTGCCTTCGCTGAGAACGTCAACAACCTTTGTTGCAAAGCCTGTGGGCATTGTGATGTCGATAACTGCATTACCGTCTACAACACTGAAGCCCATGTAACGTGAAAGCTTACCGGAAACATTTTTAAGAGTGTCAATGTCGGACTGTGCGCCAACTACTTCAAGCTTAACGCCGAAGTTTGTCTGAGCGTCAACAACTTCATTGTTGCTTACAACCTGTTCAACAAGAACTGCGCTGTATGCTTTAGCAATGTTGTCTGCACTGTTTGCGAAATCTGCAAAGAAGCCTTTAGCAAAATCAAAGATAAGACCCTTTAATTCTCCTCTGTTAACTGCGCCGTCAACAGCTACTTCGTAGTCGCCTACTGTAAGGTCAATACCCTGAAGGTTTTCTGCTCTGTAAGCATCCATCTTTGTAAGCAAGCCGTTAAGAGCAGCCATATTACCGTCGATGTTGCCTTTAAGAAGCTCTGTAGCATTAACTGTTACAGCAAAGTTTTTAGCAACGCTGTCATAGTCAACTGAAACGAGTCTTTCAAGACCTGCTTCAACGCATACTGTATCCATTTCGTTAGCGATATCTTCAAGAAGACCAACGATCTGGAAAGTAAGAGTCTGCTGACCTGCGAAAACGCCTGTACCCTCAACAACCATTGTTGCTGTACCGAGTTCAATGTTTTCTGTGTAGCTTACAACCTTGAAGTCTTCGCCGAGCTTAAGCTCGCCGCCGTCGAAGTTAATAACAACCTCGCCTTCGGGAGTAACCTCAACACCTGTGTAGGGCTGAGTACCGATTTCTTCAAATTCAATTTTTGTGTCTGTACCATCTGCAGGCTGGTCAATTGCTTCAGCAGCAACACCGTTAACCTGAGCTGAGTAGTCATTCGCATCAATAGCGCCGTCCTCGTTAAGGTCAGCAGCTTTTGCGAAAAGGTCTGCGTCTGCACCGAAGTCAACATCTTTGTTTGTTGAAAGCTTCTGTGCTGCAGCAGCGTCAAGAACGTCGAACACACCGTCACCGTTAAGGTCACCAACAAGGATAGCCTTGAATTCTGTAGAAACACCATCTTTTTCAACAGTAATTACAGAACCTGTACCGATGTAGTCACCGGCATCAAGTGTGAAACCGAGTTCACTGTTTGCGTCAATGTTTGCAAGAAGGATATCTTTTGTAAGAACACCCTCGTTTACTCCTTCAAAACCGTAGATGAGCTTGTTCTTAACATCAACTGTAACGCTGTCGTTTTTTAAAACGAATGCAAAGCCGAAATCATTAGCTGTTTCGGTAGCATCAGCAGCGCTTGCTACTGTTGAGAACATTGCGCATGTTGCAACGATAATTGCAAGAAGTATAGCAGCAATTTTCTTCATAAACGAACACTCCTTTTAATTATGAGAGAAGCTATTTACACACTCTCCCACTTATAATTTTACGATTTGAATTGTACTAATAAATTGTTGTATATTTGTGAACAAATTGTTAACAAATCAACACTTTGTTCATTTTTGTTATTTTTCACTACAAGAAATATACATTCATTCCGTCCCTTTGTAATATTTGTATAATCGACAAAATTTTAACATTTTCTTAATATACTCAAACAGCGAATAATAGCATTAGTACTAGTGATTTTCCATAATATATACCACTTTTCTCCCCTGCACCAACAATGTAAATGTCTTGGGAAGCTACACCTCACACTTCGCACTTTACATACCCTATTTTAACGGTTCCTTTATATATTATAATAGTATAGCGAAAATGTGAAAGATGCCAGATGCCAGTCGCCAGATGCCAGTCGCCGGTTTAGCAGTTAGCAGTTAGCAATTAGCAATTAGCAAATAGCAATTAGCGACAATTTAAAAGTTTTGCGAAGTGCTTAACGAGCAAGACGACTATATTGCAACCGGCTGACCTTGGTGGTGGGTTGCCCCGTCCCCTCTTTACTTTTAATTTTCAACCTTTAACTTTTAACTCCACATTTCGCACTCCTCACTCCTAACTCCTCACTCCTAACTAAAAAAGGACTGCCTAGGGAGACACTTCATAAAGAAGTGTTCTCCCTACTTTCTTTTTATATAAAATTGACACTTTCAGTTTGAAAGTGTCATAGTGGGTTACGCACTTTCAAAAGGTGCGTAATGAGGTTATATACTTTAAAACTAACCTATCTCAAAGATAAGAACGATAAGTGATATTTTGCCTTTCGGCAAAGTGATATTAAAACCTTGTGGTTTTAGTTATATTATATTCGCCCTTAAAACTGCCCGAAGGGCAATATAACTATGCGTAGCATAATATAACTGCGAAGCAATACAACTCGCCGTAAGGCGAATATAACTGAGGCGCACTTCCTTACGGAGTGCGCCTCTAAGCAGTCCTTTTTATCACATACCAAGCATTGAAGCGAATAAGCCTTTTTTCTTTTCTTTTTTGGGCTTATAAAGAGGAGGATTCTCCAATCTCATTCTGGCGCCCTTGCTCTTCTGAAGGTACTTAATAATTTCAGTAACGGGCTCTTTCATTGTGTCGCTGAAATATTCCTTAGCATTGTCAACAAGCTCAGGGTTGGCAGCAAGTGAGCAGCCTAAAATTGTAACAGCAACAATACTCTGTGTATCGTTGGTGCCATCCTCATAAATATCGTTAAGCAGCTTGAAAAGCTTTTTCATTTTTGCAGGGTCATTCTCACGAATAGTATCAATAACAGCAGCGTTTCCGAATTTTGTAAAGAAATCCTCTGCTAAAAACTCGCCATACTGTTCAAGATTATTCTTGTATTCCTCACGAAGCTCAGGATAAACAGTTGTGAATCTGCTGCCTAATGTGTTTGCATCGTAAGCTAAAACACCACTTTTAGCCTGTGTTCTGGAAACAGGCGTAGGTGCCTTTTTACCACTGTGGGCAGGCTTATGGGAGAAAAGCTTTTCAAAGGTTTCATTATACTCCTGGCAGATGTACTTAATATCCTTTTCATTAAAGCTTTCCAAATCAAGAAGGCTGAGAGATGCACGGGGCATATCATCATCGGGAGAATCAGCCTGACTTTCTTTGGCACAGAAAAGAGCAAGCTTTCCGTTATCGTACTCAATACGGATTCTGCCTCTTTCACCACGAAACATAATAATTGATTTCCCATTAACATCTTCAACAGGAAGCTGTGGTGGAAATACACCATTGGGGTATTCCGGTTTAAAGCCATATTCCTCTGTTTTGGGGCTTATACCTTTTATAATAAGTTCAAGTGCGTTGTTAAGTTCAAGCATTTAAAATACCTCACATTTTTAATATACCTATATAATATATCACAACGAAATACATTTGTCACTATTTATTTTTAAAAAGTTGGCGAATGCCGGATGCCAGATGCCAGATGCCAGATGCCAGATGCCAGATGCCAGATACCAGATGCCAGATGCCAGATACCAGTATATAAAAGTATCGCGAAGCCTATCATCCCTGTTTGCTTCAGCAAATAGGGATGATAATTATTGCACTTCCTTTACTCCTTGTGAAGCCTCACTTTGCGTTTTGCGTTTTGCGTTTTGCACTTCGCATTCCGCATTTTGCGTTTTGCACTTCGCATTCCGCATTCCGCATTTTGCATTTTGCATTTTGCATTTTGCATTTTGCATTTCGCACTCCGCATTCCTCACTTTGCGTTTTGCGCTTTGCTTTTTACACTAAAAAAACCACCTCAACCGAGGTGGTTTTTATTAACTATTTAACTTGCGATTAAACTGTTTCTTTTTTCTTTCTTGTAAGAACGAATGCTGCAGAAGCTGCTACACAGATTGTTGCTGCAAGAGCAATACCTGCATCGCCTGTTTCCTCTGAGCCCTGTGAAGAGCCTTCAGCAGTTGTTTCGTTATTGGGAGCAGCGCCTGTTGTAGGTGCCTTTGTATCGTCATCGCCACCAAAGAGACTAAGGATGAAATCGATAATCTTGTTAAGGATATCCTCAAGGTCATTGAAGTCGATTCCGAGGTTTTCAAGAATCTGCTTGAACATATCGGAGATTGAAACGTTACCGTCAACAAGCTGTTCAATAATGTCTGTAATTTCAGCATTACCAAGCATATTTGCAATAGCGTCTGCAAGGTCACCGAATGTTACGCCGTTACCTGCAAGCATATCTCTGATAAGGTCAAGAAGCTGGTTGATTGTGCCGGCAGTTGCATCGCCTTCGCCACCTTCACCGTCAACAACCTCTGATGTTGCGGGAGGAGTTCCTTCGGGGAAGAGGAAGCTAACAACCTTATTCTCAGCAAGAAGAGTAGATGTAACATCATTTTCGTCGTCACCGTCGTCTGTACGGAACTCTTCGATATAGAGGTTAATAGCTGTATCTGTCTTTGTTGTGTCAAGCACATTGAATGTTAAGTAGAAAATATCTCTAGCAGACTTCTTTGTAACACCGTTGTTGGAAATCCAACCGAAGGAGTATTCGCTATCGCTGCCTGTCTTCTGTCCGTGAACAGCTATACCGTTAAAGTAAGCTGTGAAGTTACCGTCTTCATCCTCTGTGCCTGCTGCACCTGCACCAACTACAGAAAGAACTGCAGGGTCATAGGAGAAATAGAGGTTAACACCGGTGAGCTTTTTAACAGCAGGAACCTTAACTGCAAGTGTGAAGGTTGTTTCGGTAATAACATCTGTACCTGTGTTGCTGCTGTCGTATTTGCCTTCCATAACTCTTGTTGCAAGTCCGGGGTCAGCAACTGCCAAACTCATCGGTGCAAGACTGATGCAGATGAGTAATGCAGAAAGAAAAACCGCAAGAAATTTTTTCATTAGTATCTTCCTTTACATGAATTTGAGGAGAAATCCTCTCACTGACAAGTGAGCATAGATATAGCATCACTTATAGCCTACACCGATTATATTACAAACGGATTGCAAAGTCAATACATATTTTCCATTTATACAAGAAAAAAATATACAAACAAATCGGTTATAAATCCGTTGAAACCCTTGTAACATCAAGGTTTTTCGGCATTTCCGTCATTTTACACAAAATAATTCTTTGTTTTTGTACAATAAGAAGCTGCCAGTCGCCGGTTTAGCAGTTAGCAAATAGCTGTTAGCAGTTAGTGGCTATAAAAGTTAAAAGTTGAAAGTTAAAAATTTATAGTAGAAAGTTAAAAATCACCTTTTGCCAATATGTAAAAGCATTGCGAAGCCTCATTTCGAATTTCTAATTCCGAATTCCCCACTCCGCATTCCGCATTACAGCTCAACTTTTTCTATATCTCCATTAAAATAATCTATGGAGCCAAAAATCCTATTCTCTAATTCCGAATTTCGAATTTTAAATTCCGAATTTTCCTTTGCAGGAAGAAGGAATACACCGATTGAACAGCTCTCCCCTATTTTCTCAGGAAGCATTTTAACTGTTTTACCGTTGATGGTTCTTCTTGTAAACTTACAGCTTCTGTCACAGAGTGTACAGGTATAAGGCTCATCCACAAAGGGTATAGGTGGATTTTTAAGGGTGGGAACCTTGGATGTCAAAGCACCGGTAGGACAAACATTTACACAAGCACCACAAGAAACACATTTGCTTTCGCCCAAGGGTAAATCAAATGCACTTAACGGAAGTGTGCCGAAGCCCCTTCCGAAAAGGCCAAGGTTTTCTGTGCCGCTTATTTCCTTACAGGCTCTGACACATTGACCACAAAGAATACATTTATTATTGTCCCTTACAATAAACGGATGGCTCTTGTCCTTGGGATATTGCCTTGTTTTACCCGAAAGCTGCATTGAGAATGCATCGTAATCACGGGCATAGGGCAAAAGCTCACAGGAATAAACTGCAGAGCAGCCACATTCAAGGCATCTTTCAGCCTCCTTCATAGCCTGCTCCCTTGTAAATGTAAATGCTGCCTCGTCAAAATTCTTGTTTCTTACATCTGCATCAACAAGCTTTATTTCAGCTCTGTCAATTTCGGGCATACCATTTAAAACTTCAGGATTAAATTTCTTATTTACCGAATACTCGGGCAATTCGGGAGGAACTGCCACACCCTTGAACCAGCAATCAATACTTCTTGCAGCATACTTGCCCCCTGCTATGGCTTTTATAGCAATATCCGGCCCTTTGTTTATAACATCACCTGCTGCAAAAACACCCTCAAGAGATGTCATAAAGGTTGCTTCGTCAACAGCGATAGTGTTTTTTCTTGTAAGCTCAAGTGAATCAATGTCACTTCCTACAACCTTCTGACCAATAGCAGAAATTACAGAATCACATTCAAGAATTTCTGTTGCACCCTCAATGGCAACAGGACTTCTTCTGCCACTGGCATCGGGCTCACCAAGCTCCATTCTCTGAAGCTTTATGCCCTTTACTTTTCCGTTTTCGTTTATAATTTCAACAGGCGCAGAAAGAAATTTGAGCTGTACCCCCTCTGCTCTTGCATCACGTATTTCGTCAGGCTCTGCAGGCATTTCCTTTTCGGTACGACGGTAAACCAGTGTTACATCTTCAGCACCAAGTCTTACAGCAGTACGCACAGCATCAATAGCAGTGTTACCACCACCGACAACACAGACCTTTTTACCTAAATCAACCTTTTCACCATTGGCAACTCTGTAAAGTACATCAATGCCACCGAAAACGCCGTCAGAATCTTCACCGGGGCAACGCATTTCAGAGGCGCTCCAGGCACCGATAGCCACAAAAACAGCATCATAATCACCTTTAAGTGACTGAATGGTGAAATCCTTACCCAGTCTTTTATTATAGTGAATACGAACACCCATTTTTTCAATGTTTTCAATTTCTTTATCAAGAATGTCTTTGGGCAGCCTGTAAGCGGGAATACCGTAGCGAAGCATACCGCCACCGTGACCTTCGCCTTCAAAAATTTCAACAGAATAGCCCTTTATTGCAAGGAAATAGGCGCAGGAAAGACCTGCAGGACCTGCACCGATAACAGCAATTTTCTTACCATTTTTCTCCTGACAAGCAGGAATATAATCCATAAATGAATCTGCCGCAAAGCGCTTTAATGCACAGATTGAAACTGCACCCTCAAGGTGAGCACGTCTGCACTTTTCCTCACAGGGATGGGGACAAACTCTGCCTATGGATGCAGGCAAGGGATTATCTTCTTTAATTATTTCAAGAGCCTTTTTCTCATCCCCGTTAGCGATAAGACCCACATAAGCCTGAATATCCTGGTGTGTAGGACAAGCCATATAGCAGGGAGCCTTACAGTCACCTGCGTGGTCACTCATAATAACAGAAAGTGTCATTTTTCTGCTTTTTTCCAGCTCGGGTGTACTTGTAGTAACCTTCATACCCTCAGTAACAGTAGTTGAGCAGGCACGAAGTGGCTTTCTGATACCCTCCACCTCTACAAGGCAAAGACCACAGCCACCGTAGCTTTCAAGCTCCTTGTTGTGGCAAAGGTGGGGAAGATATATTCCGTTATGCAGAATGTTATCAAGAAGCGTTTTTTCTGTGTCTGCAAGGTACTCCTTACCATTGATTATAATTTTAACCTGACTCATTCTGCTCCCTCCCCTGAAAGAATTTCTATTGCACCGAATTTGCAGTTTTCGATACATTGACCACAACGTACACATAGGTCATTGTCAATTTTGTAAGGTGTTTTAATAACACCTGTTATTGCATTTACAGGGCATTTTCTGCTGCAAAGGGAACAACCCTTACACTTATCTGCCACTATGCTATAGCTTATCAATGCCGAGCATTTTTTAGCAGGGCATTTCTTTTCTTTAATGTGTGCTTCATACTCACTACGGAAATATTTAATGGTGGTTAAGACGGGGTTAGGGGCAGAATTGCCAAGACCGCAAAGTGCACCTGTTTTAATAGCCTCACCAAGCTCAACAAGGGTGTCGATGTCACTTTCCTCACCCTCACCCTTTACAATTCTTTGCAGAATTTCAAGCATACGGGTTGTACCGATACGACAGGGCACACATTTGCCACAGCTTTCCTTGCTGGTGAAATCCATAAAGAATTTAGCCATATCAACCATACAGGTTTTTTCGTCCATAACAATCATACCACCGGAGCCCATAATAGCACCGGTTTTTGCAATATTCTCATAGTCAATGGGGGTATCAAGAAGGTTTTTAGGAATACAACCACCGGAGGGTCCACCCATCTGCACGGCTTTAATTTCGGCATCATCCTTGATACCACCACAAATACCGAAAACAATGTCGTTTATAGTGAGTCCCATAGGCACCTCCACAAGACCGCCACGCTTTACACGACCTGCAAGGGCAAAAACCTTTGTACCCTTACTGCCCTCTGTACCCATTTCAGCAAAAGCCTCGCCACCGTTCTGAATAATCCAGCTGACATTGGCAAAGGTTTCAACATTGTTGATGTTTGTCGGCTTGCCACGGAAGCCCTTTTGTGCAGGAAACGGGGGTTTGGTAATTGGCATACCTCTGTTACCACCAAGGGATGCAAGCAGAGCTGTTTCCTCACCACAAACGAAGGCACCTGCACCCATCATAATATGGAAATCGAAGCTGAAGCCACTACCGAATATGTTTTCACCAAGAATACCCTGCTGACGCATTTCAGCAATAGCTATTTTAAGGCGTTTAACTGCAAGGGGATATTCGGCACGTACATAGATAATACCCATCTGTGCGCCAACTGCAATACCTGAGATCATCATACCCTCAAGGACTCTGTGAGGGTCACCCTCTAAAACAGCTCTGTCCATAAACGCACCGGGGTCACCCTCGTCAGCATTACAGACAATGTACTTTTCATTGCCTGCTGAATTTTTTGCAGACTGCCATTTTATATAGGTGGGGAAGCCTGCGCCACCACGTCCACGCAAGCCGGATTTTTTAATTTCTTCAATAATTCCGTCAGCACCAAGCTCAAGAGCCTTTTTCAGAGCCTGATAACCACCGTTTTCTATGTAAGCATCAAGGCTTTCAGGGTTGATTTTACCACAATCAGAAAGAACAATTCGTTTTTGACCGTTAAGGAATTTCAGCTCATCCTCTGTAAGTCTTTTTTCAGTCATAAGGCTACCGTTTTTAGCAGCTTCACCAAGAGCAATTGCTGATTTTTCATCAAGGCGTCCGTAAAGGATGCTTTCGCCATCATCAGAGATAACCTCAACAATGGGCTCTGCAAAGCAAAGTCCGTTACAACCAACCTTTTCAACTGTAAAATCGGTATTTTCAAATGCAGCTTCAAGCCCTTTAAGAACATTTTTAGCTCCGGAAGCAATACCACAAGAGCCATAGCCTAAAAGAAATCTCATTTCTTTTCCTCCTCTCTTATGGAGTCAATAATATTCTGCACCATATCGGGAGTAAGCTTTCCGTATGCTGTGTCATTAATCATCATAGCCGGTGAAATACTGCAGCAGCCAAGGCAGGCAACCTCTTCCCAGGAGAAAAGACCGTCATCGGTTACATCCCCTGCTTCAATTCCCAGTATACGCTTAACTGCATCACCAACACGCTCTGCACCGTTAACGTGACAGGCTGTACCCATACACACCATAATTCTGTATTTGCCAACGGGTTTAAGACGGAAGCCTGCATAGAAGGAGGCAACACCCATAATTCTTGCAGAAGGGATTCCACTTTTTTCCGTTATGTATTCAACGCTTTCCTTTGAAATATACCCATTAATAGCCTGAACATCCTGAAGCACTGCAATAAGACTTTCCTCAGGATTTTCATAAGAGAGCAATATTTCATCAATCTGGCTTTTAGTAATAGCCATAAAACCATCTCTTTTCACTTTGTTTGAAAATAAAATTACATTTTATTCTACTATAACACAAAAAAAGTTGCAATAGGAAAATTTATAAAAGTCACCAGTCGCCAGCCACCAGCCACCAGTCGCCAGATGCCAGATGCCAGATGCCAGAATTGCAACAACATCGTGATTTAAAGTTTTCGTCAACCTTTTTCAAAAGGTTGTGGGAAGTCGGATCGTAGCCATGTCGTTCTGTGAGCCAAGGAGTTGGGAGCTCTAATTGTCTTCCTAAGACCGCTTGGCCTCCGACTTCACCAGTCGCCAGATGCCAGATGCCAGATGCCAGAATTGCAACAACATCGTGATTTAAAGTTTTCGTCAACCTTTTTCAAAAGGTTGTGGG